>NZ_STGE01000031.1 GCF_005222675.1 Mycolicibacterium sp. CR10
ACGCTCACCACCCCGCCGGGGCCAAAATTCGTGAAGAACCACGACCAAAGTGGGGCCAAGTCAGGTGACCACACTCACTGTGCTGACCACTCGGCGATCTCACGCCCCCAGTACGGCGGGTCCACTACCAGCTCTTGCACGTTCCATCGCGTCATCGCCTCGGCGACTGTCTGCGCCACGTCGTCGCGGGGGACGCGCCAGCCTTTGCGTCCGGGGTTCTCCCAGCACCCGACGATGAACACGTGGCCCTCGTCGGTGATGCCCACCAGGGCGGTGCTGTCTCCGGAGTACGAGCCGTCGAACCCGAGCCATACCCTGGTGCCGTCAGGCGGCTGCCCCTGTGGTGCGGCGAGGGAATCCCACTTGCCGTAGGGCAGCCAGGCTGACTCGGTTGCTGTCCAGTTCCCTAGCCGGAACCGGCGGAACTCGTGCTCTGGTAGGCGGTTACGGTCGAACTCCAGCGCCTCGGCGAAGCCAGGCCGGGTGTAGCAGGGGTTGGCCCGCTTCCAGTTGTCGCGGTCATCGATCGGGAGCGCCGGGTCGGCCTCGTAGATGCGACCGTAGATGGTGGGATCGCCCGCCTTCACCGCCTGGTACAGGCCATGCGCCATGCTCGTCAGGTCATAGCCCGGTGTGGTGATGCCGAACAGCAGGGCATCGATACGTGCCGCGCCCGCCATCTGCATACCCGACCAGATCGAGTCATCGCGCTGGAGGTGGACCTCATCGAACAGAACGAGGTGGGGGTTAATCCCTTGGGAGGCTTTGAAGTTGTTCGGCCGAGTCTGGATGAATGAGCCAGTCTCGGGTACTTCAATCCTGTCTTTGAAGATGTGGACCGAGTCACGTAGATGCTCGCTGCCGCCGATCAGGTCCCGAAGCTCGCGCATCAGAACGCTGTTGAGGTTGCGCTCACTGTCGGATATCGCGTAGATATGCCGACGATCTTTGAGACAAGCCTCGGTCAGTGCCAGCACTGCGGCGAGGCGTGTCTTGCCGGATTTCCTCGGCACTTGGACGTAGGCAACCTTGGGTCGTTTGTTGGCCGATAGGTCGCGCAGAATCTCCCGCTGCCAGGGGTAGAGCTTCTCCCCGGTGGCGTGCTCTATCCACGGGACAGGCGCGCGCTTAGGCGGTAAGGGCTTGAGGTTCTGCGACTTAGGGCCAGCGGCTAGCGCCAACTGAGATCCAGCTCGTTCCAGTAGGCGGCTGCCTTCTGGAACATATACGCGCCTTCGGTTTCCCCGTGCTCGCCGTCGCTGCGCCCGTACTCGATGGCACCCACACGCTCGGGGTCGTCGTCGGAATAGACCTCACCGAGCTTCACGCGCCGAGTGGACAGTTTCTTCAGCTCCGATCGGCGGCTCTTGACCGAGATGCTTCGCACGGTCTCGCCGGTTAGTACCGGGGTGAACTGCTCTACCGTCTTTTCAATCTTGCCGGGAATCGACGCCAGCTCGGCTAGGAGGCTCTTGTCCTCATTGATCGCGTCAATGATCGCCTGCCGAATCTCGTCGGCTGTTGAACTCATGTGTTTCCTTTGGATGAGTTGCAGTTCAGGCACGACGGCACCCGATTGGTCAGCGCGTGATTCATCGGGTTGCCGTCGTCGTGGTCCCAACTCGTCGCGGGTGCGCCATCGCAGAGGATGCAGAGCTGGCACGTGCCGCTAGGCCTGCCCCACGCGCGGTACTGCGGGCTGTCATACGTCGCCTGTCGGCGCTTGCGGTGACATCCCCGGCAGCGTGAACCGGCGGCAGGGGTCCCACAATCCAGGCAGGGCCTCACAGCACCGCTACGTGGTACGTGTGCACGACCGTGAACCGATCCCCGTTGTACTTCCCCCGCGGGGCCAGCTCGGGCGGCTTGCGCTCCACTAGGGTCACGTTGGCCGCCGGGATGTCAGTGCCCCAGTCGAGTACGCCGCACGGCGGTTTGTTGTACCGGTCGCGGTCGCCTGCCACCTCGTAGAGGTCTGTGATGGCCTCATAGACGTTGTGTGCCAACACCTCTACCGGACGACTGTCGTTGCCCGCGGCACGGAAACTGAACCGGACATCGAACCCTGACTGGAACGGCTCGCGCTCATTCCGATAGTCGGTGCGGTAATCCTTAACGATCTCCACGACAACCGCGGTATCCGGATGATCCGCCGACGAGAACAACACCGCGGGGAGAGCGGTGTCATTCGAGTACGTTCCCGTCGTGGCGTTGTACTGCGCCAGTCCCTGCGCGTTCAGCCATGCGGCGATACCTTCAAGTAGCGCAATGGGGTTCATCGTCCACCTGCCTGGTAGGCCTTAAACGCCAGATCCTGCGCGGCTTGCTGGCCGTTGCGGTTGGGAGCTTGGACAAACGACTCAATGTTGACCGTTGGGCCACCCTTAAAGCCATCTTGCCCACCCTGCTTCGCAGCCTCGGGGCCTTGCTGGTTCTTCGGCTTAAGCGGTGTTTCGGTGTTACCTGCCGACATTGAGCCAGCAGGTCGCGCACCGGCAAACCCGGAAGCGATACGACCTATCCACGACTTTGACGGATCGCCAAGGGCACTGCCGGACATGCCGAAGGTCTCTAGGAGTCCACCGGCGGCGATGCCAGCGGCTTGCCCACCGAATGCAACTGTCCTGTTCAACAACTCCAAGCCCATCTGCGCGGCAGCCGCTCCAGCTTGTCCGCCGAAGGGTGCGCCAGCGGCACCGGCTGCGGCGATACCCGCCTGAATCGCTCCCATCGGCAAGCCTCCGAGTCCAGAGAACCCACCGCCAGCGGGTTGCCAGCCGCCCTCACCGGGGGCTCGTGTTCCGTAGCCGCTGGAGTATCCAGCGGCTGGAGGTGCCGCCATAGGACCGCCAAGCGGGCCAGCCCCAGGCAGACCGGGGGCGATGCCAGGGGCGAGCGGAGAGGTCGGGGCGGTGAGGCCGAAGAGACCGCCACTACCGCCGCCGCCCATTGACGGGCCAGGCGACCATCCGCCGAGGGTGGGCATGCCGCCACCGCCGCCACCGAGGCTACTGGGGCCGCCCATCATTCCGATGATCCCCTTAGAACCGTTGCCCTGCTGGGCGATAGCGCTCAGCGGGCCTGTCAGTGGAGCTGTGGCGATCATGCCGATCGCCTTGACCAAGTTCTCCACGAGACCGGGCAGGCCCTTAGATAGACCGAAGTCGGCATCCAAGCCGAGACCTCCGCTGAGTTGGCCGGTGGCTTCACCACTGAAGGACTGGACGCTTACCGGTGTCGCAGCGGAACTCATTGGGCCACCTGACAAACCGGCCATGCCGGTATCGACGGGGCGATACCAGTGATCCGTGAATGACGGGTCTAGTGCACCGGTACCACCGATGCCGCGACGGGCGGCAGCGGAGTCGCTGCCCCAGTTGAACGGTGTTCCACCGGGCAGCGTTGCTTGCATATGGCCGCTGTTGTAACCGACGTTGAATGCCCCCGGCTGGTACCCACGGACAAAGCCATGCGCGGTAAGCCATTCCGCGGCGTTACCGGTCGCAAGCGAGCGTCCGCCCGTGGACTTGCCGTCGATGATCGCGATGAGATCTTCGATGGCGCTTGAACAGTCGCCGATGCCCTGTGTCAGGTCGGCAGCCTGCGTTTGCAAGTACCGGCCCGCGGGAACGCTAGACAGCAGCGCTTGATCGCTCGTGTAACCGTAGGACATACCACCCGACGAGCCATAGCCACCACTACCGTAGCCAGCGGTGCCGGCTGGTGGCGGGTTGCCCCAGGTGTAATTCGTTGCGGCAGCGGCAGAACCGATACCGTTGCCTAGCCCACCCGGCAGCGTCGGCACAGTGAGCGGGCCAGGAGCGCCAGCGGGATAGACCGGGGCCAGTCCGCGACGTTCCCTAGAAGCATTAGCCCCGCCACCTAGTGATGGCCCACCGCTGCCGAAGGGTCCTTGGGCGAAGGCCGCATTGATCCTTGCGATAGTCATGTCCGCTTGGGCTTGGGCTTCCCCACCTAAGAGGAACGCCATGCCAGACATGACGGCAGAGACGGCGCTACCGATGCCGGAAAGGATCGGCATGAGCGCGCCCAATGCGACTCCAGCCGCACGGATTCCGCCTTCCCACGTATGGAACAGCGGGGAGATGCTCGCCGTGACTTCGGCGATGACCGGCATGATGTCGGCGATGAGTGCGGTTGAGTCCACGATCAGCGGCATGATCCGCTCACCCACCGGGGCTAACGCCAGGAACGCTTTAGCGACGTTCAGCGCTAGCGGTCCCATCTGCCCGAGGATGTCCAGGCCGGTGCTTAGCCATTCCTGTAGTTGTCCACTACGGGAAGCCTCTTGGATGAAGGACGAGAATGCTTGTGCGGCTTGGCTAGCACCTTGGGCCAACTGTGGCAGGAAATCACTTCCCACGTTGACGAGGTCAAGGATGGCCTGCGTTACGGGGGCGAAGGCCGGGGCGAGGTTCTGGAATGTCTGGGAGAGGTTGGTGGCGATGCTGTCCAGCGCGGCTAAGCCTTCCGGACTCGTCAACTGCGTCATCACCCCGCTGAGCGCGGAGTTAAGCCCCGTTGCGATGCCGGTTGTTGCCCGTTGGATAGTCGGTAGAAGCGTGTTAATCGACTGGGTGAGCTGTGGACCTATCCCAGCGAATAGGGCGTTCTGAGTGGCGTTCTGGAGTTCCGTTAGCGCGGGCATGGCCTGTTTGATGGACAAGACGAACTGCTGCGCCGAGGGGGCTAACGCCTTAAGACTTTCGGCGAACTTTTCCGGGTCGCTCATGCTCGTGAAGGCATCGTCAAGCCCAGCGGTCGCAAGCTTGAGAGTGCCGAACGCGGAGGCGGCACTGAAGGCGGCACCGGGGATCAGAGCGATAGCACCGGTAGCCGCTGCGGCGACGCCAGCGATGCCGCCGAGGGCGGGAACTAACGCGGCCATGCCTGCGGGACCGGCGACCTTACCGAGGCTGCCCAGAGTGGTGCCGAGGGTGGACAGTTGCGCTGTCGCACTGGACGCCCCGTCACCAATCTCGGAGAAGTTCATCCCCGAGGTGGCGAGGCTGCGTTGTGCCTTAGCCATCCTCTCGCCCTGCGTTGCAGCGTCGCTACGGACTCGGGCCAGGCGCTGGGTCGCTGAGATGACCTCTTCGATGTCTCCCGATTTCAGGGCCTTCTGATAGCGCTCTTCGGCCTTCTGGACTTTTTCGACAGCGATCGCGGAGCGGTCCATCGCCTTGACGACGCGATCGGAACCGCGTTCGGCACCGGCGGCCCACTGCTGGGAGAAGACGTTTCCAGCATCGCGGCCCATGTTCTGGAACGAGCGCGACACGTCGTACTGCGCTTTGCGCAAGTCGCGATCCACGATCCTTGTGTGGACGTCGACAGTTACGTTTGCCATATTGAGTTATGTCCGTTCCTAGCTAACGCTTGTTCGGCCGATCTGTCGGCAGGACAACGGTGCTGTGTGGTCTAGCAAAGTGTTGGGTGCCACCGCGGCCCGCCCGAAACGCCCGCGCGCCGACGAGAGGAGGTCGTCGGCTGCGGCAGGGACGGGGGAACATCAGGCGGGCTTGGCCAGGAGAATCGCCGACTGGCCTACGCGGTGGCTTACGGGGCGGGAGGAAGGAAGCCCACCACCCCACGTTTTACTTTCGCCGGGTGTTCTGCGGCGGCAGTTCGTATGTGCGAGGGCGGTCCGGTGTGGAGCAGATCGCCAGCACCTCGCGGCTGCCGAGTGAGTCGCGGCGGTGGGTGTGCTCACCCGCGCAGTGGGGGCAACGGACCGTGCACGCCCTGCCGTCAACGGAGATCAGGGTGGCGGTGCCGTGGATAAAGGTGTTCATTCGTCCTTTGAGAGAGATAGCGATTGCGCTTCGCTCAGCAGAGCAGGGAGCGACTTTCGCGGTACGCCGGGGTGGTTGTACCGGGAAGACTGGAAACGCTGAATCAGGCACGACCGGGAGGCGCGGATTCCGGTCGCGGCGGCGACGGCATCCACGAGCGCGCGGAGTTCGTGATCGGGCAGTTGAAGGAGTTCGGGAAGTAGGTTCATCTTTGACATCTAGGTATAGGTGAGCAAACCCAGCCCGGAATCCACTCACCGGGGAGGTACCCACCAGGCAGAGGTAGCAGAGGTTGTAGGCGGCCCTTGTCTTTTGTGGGTTCCCGCGACGGGTCAGTGGGTGGGGTATCCCTGCGCCGCCCACGCCCTAATGCGGACGGCGACGGGGCAGTCCCAAAGGTGACTGGCGTCGGTATCGGTACCCACACAGGCGGGACATTCCTCTGGGGGCGTCAGCCCCCCAGCCGGATCACTCTGTACCAGCCCTATTTCCGAGGATCTATGGTCCTCGGATAGGTATGTAGGTAGGTGGAAGAATTCTTCCTCTCGCGAACTGGGGTTTTTGGTTAATTCTTCCTCTGAGTTACAGGAAGAATTCTTCCTGTACTGATTGCTCCCGGTTGGGTTGTTCGCCTTGCGTCTCGCCTTAGACGGCGGGGCCTGATGCAGTGGGATGACGACCTCGTACACCGACGCCTTGTCTCCGTCGCGGCTGTTGCGCCCACGTGAGTGCTCGATGAGCCAACCCTTCTCGCGGAGCCGCTGCCGGTTGCTGCGGATAGTTCTCTCTGTAGTAGAGAGATCTTCGGCTAGCCGCTTCTCGCTGGCGTAGGAGTTCCGCCCGTCCTTGTCCGCGTGGCGATACTGCGCGATCAGGACCGCGCGTTGAGGTAGGGATAGGTCTGCCCGGTCCATCTGGTTCAGGAGATCGAAGATGTCTCGTGGGCGCTTATAGCTGGTGTTCATTCTCGGTCATCCTCTTGCCCTCTTGGGCATCACTTGACATCTGCTTTAAGGCACTGCTGAGTGCCGCCATTTCATCGGCGCGGAGCTTTATCCGGGAACTGCCTTGGATAATCTCAGCGCCACCGGTCCGTCGCGGCGATATCCATATCGGAGTTCCGCCTGAGTTGTTGATCTTCATGTGTTCCCCTGACGTTCTTACTTAGGCGCTGGACTCAGAAAGCTGTAGCCGACCGCAAGTTCTTTCACTCGGTCTGCACACTGCTCATAAGTCGGGTTATCCACGCCCTGAGCATTTAGGGTTATTCGCGCCATGACGAGCTGAAATGCTTCGGCGGATAACGTTCCGTGGAAGAAGTGATCATTTGCCGCGCGCATTGCCTGGAGATACAGGTCGGCCAGGCGTTCCTCGTCGGTATTCATCGGCCGGCCTCGCGAGTAGCAGCTAATTCCTCAACCTGCCTCGTAAGCTCACCGAATGCCCACGGGTCCATTGTTGCCCAGTGCTTGAGTATCACCGGATCAGCGTTGGCGATGAACTGCAGGACCTCGCGCGCGGTCATTCCGCGCTTCTCGATCGTCTTCAGCAGAGCAAGACCGGTCTTGCGCCGGTCCCGGTGCTTCTGCTGATAGTCGCGGTCACAACTGCGGCACAAGCCGTTGCGATAGAAGTCGGGATCATGGCCTTTCGGGCAGCGCATAGTGTTCCTCCGGGAAGGTGGTATTTCGGGCAGAATTGTTTGGGGGTCGCACAAGGGACACCAATGGCGACGAGAATCGGGGCAGCAAAAAGGACCACGGCCTACTGGGGCGGTGGTCCTGGCCGGGCTGAGGGTAGACTTCTCCCTACAATCATTAAAGCACGCTTTGTGCACAATTGTCAAGGGGTAACGGTAATTCGGAGCCATTGTTACCAGAATGAAACAATGGCCGTATGCAGTATCAGGCAGTTTAGCCTGGTCAATGGCGAATAGCCGGATTTCGGCAAAGACCCTACTCACTCGCTATTGGCCTCAGAAAAACCGTCACAAACCGTGGATGTTCGCCTTTAGAGGCCGTTAAAAGGCGCTCTGGAGAATGCGTATAGCTTCTCCAGCTCCGCGTGCCAGTCCCGCAGTTCGGCGATCGTCGCCTCATGCAGGAGCTTCCCGCGGCGTTCCTGCAACTGCTGGAGGGTTCGCCCAAGTGGTGCCTCCGGGTTAAGGGCGTCGGTTTCCACGGCTAGCGCCCTGATCTGATTGCGCAGTCGGCCTGCGGTCTCGATATCGCTGATCGTCATCGTTCCTCCTGCTGCCCGTACTGTGCCCAGCCGCCCGTATCGCATGGATTACTCACAACGATGGGGCGACCCGGACGATCGGTCCGGAACGTGAGCACCCAACCGCGCTCGGCATCTTGGACGATGACCGCGTTGCACTTCTCGGGCAGATCACGCAACTGCTCCCACAGATGGAGCGGTGGTTCATGTCGTGATCGCCGTTCGGCGATCTCATCGTCATCGAGCGGCCATTCATTTGGGCCAGACAGATAGCCGAGTTCCATCGGTTCGTACACCTCATCAGAGCCGCACGGCCCGCAGATCGGGATGGAGCGGCACCGCGTGATGCGTGACCCGGCAGGGTATTCCGGCAGTTGCGGTAGCGGTCCCCAGCACCGCGGGCAGAGTCCGCGATTGATGGCGTCGATGACGTTCTCGGCTGCCCAGTCCAAGGCGCCAGTGTCGACGAGCGCGGTTGGGTGCCAGTCGTGGGTACCAGAGAAGCTGCGGATGCCGCTCATCGACCCATCCGATCCGGCATCGCGGCAGCCCGCAGCATCGATTCGCCGCGCTCACGCAGCAGCCGCCCGACCGCTTCGAAGTCGTCCATGGTGGCCCTTCGGAACGCTTCCCGGAACTCATCGCGTTCCTCGTCGGTCGCTAGCCGACCGTCAATCGTGCGCAGGTCGCCGCCGATCATGCCGCTCGGGTCGAACCTCGCCAGGATCTCAACAGTTGTCGCCATATGCTCGTCTCCCTCGTGTTGGTGGACGGTCCCGGTCGGGGCCGCCTGGGACCAGCGTACGCAGTTTCAGCAACCTTCGCCACTGTCCGACGTCTCGCCTGTCCCGGAGTTGGTGTCTATACGAGCGCCCTATAAGTGCAGTTGAATGTGTGTACACCTTCATAGCGTCCGATAGTCAGTAGGGTATAGACACCCTACTCAGCAAACTTTTGGCAGTAGGGCGTGCACACCCTACGGTCATACGCCCGGGCGGGTAGTTCCGGTCCGATCCATCGCGCCCCGGCGTTGACGAGCGCGTGCCGACTTGATGGCGAGCCTCTGGTAGTGGGCCTTGCGCAGCGACTCCGCGCGAAGCGGGTCGCCCTCGGCCTCTGCGAGGAACTTTCGGTAGAACGCCTCGCGTGCCGGTGCGGTGCGGGCGGTACGGTCCTTAGTTCGACCCCAGGAGGTGTGGGCACCGAGGCGGGAGTTAGCAGCGTGCTGGGAGGGTGTGAGGGGCATGATTTCCTTTGTAAGGCAACAGAAATGACCACCCAGCAATGTGGGTGGTCATAGACGGATAATCCCGTTTTCACTTGTGGCCGCACTTGCTGCTGACCGAGCGGAGTCGCGCTCTACGCCTACCCCGCAAATTACGTTGTGGTGTTCTGATCGTGTAACAAGCAAACGATAAGAGACCTCTAAGACTTCTCGATACCCAGATCGAGCCTGTCGAACTCGTCCGCGGCCAGTTCCTCCGCAGCGCTCCTTATGTACCGGTCGATCTGCTTCCGCGACTGCCATCCCGCCTGCGCCATGAGACCCGACTCCGATCCGCCAGCCTTGAGCCACCGCACTGCCGACGTATGACGTAGCCGATGCGGATGGAACCCGGTCACGCCCGCACGCTCGGCCCGCCCTGCGAGAGCGCCTTTCATCCCCGTATAGGAGAGCGGTCCGCGCTGCGATACCCACAGGGGTCCATCACCGTGCCCGGCCTTCCGTCGTGCCCTGAGGTACTTGTCGAGCACCGCAGCGCACTGCGGCGAAAACTTCACCCGCCGCCCTTTAGCCCCCTTGCCTCTACGAATCGTCGCGACGCAATCGACCGGCGAGACATCGCCGGTCGTCAGGGCCAGCATCTCGGCGGCTCTGGCACCCGTCTCGGTGAACAGCACGATCATGGCCTTGTCGCGGTAGTCGCGGAGTTCGGTGCCGTTGCAGGCGGTGAGCATCGCTTGCACCGCGTTGTCGGTGAGGTGTTCGACGATTTTCTGGTCGAGCTTCGGCGCGCGGACGGTCAACACCGAATCGACATCTAATTGTTCCTCTTCCGCAAGCCAACGAGCGAAGAGCTTCACCGCCGTTAGCCGTAATCGCACGGTGGCGGGTTCTTGCTCGGCCATCGTCGCCACCCAGCCGACGACGTTCGGCTTGGTCAGTTCGGGCGTAATGCCTTGATCCGCACAGTAAGCGAGGAAAGCCTGTACCCCAGCGCGGTAGGCCTTCTTGGTCTCGGGAGATTTCCTCTCCCCCGTGAGCTGGATTTGCCAGGAATCCAGGAGGGTGGCGAGATCCGGCAAACTCGATTCCATGCTGTTATCTTACACTCGTACGTTGTGCTGGTGTATTATCGACAGTCTGGTCAGTATCTACGCTGGTCAGAACGATTTCGAGAGCGGGAATGTAAAGCCGGTAACGGAACATTAACGACCGTATGGAGACATCACAGCCGTACCGCGAAATCCGGCGTGCCGCCGAGCGCGTATGCAACACTGCGCGCATGGAAACCGCCGCTCCCCCAAGCATGTTGCAGCATCTCTGGAAGTCAGCGCTGCTTTCGGGCGTTCTGGCAGTCATTCTCGGCGCCATGGTGTTGGCGTGGCCGGCCATCACCCTCTTCGTGGCCGCCATCTTCTTCGGCGCCTACCTGTTGATCACCGGTATCTCGCAGGTGATCTTCGCGTTCAGCCTGCACGTTTCGGCCGGCGGGCGAGTGTTGCTGTTCCTCAGCGGCGCTGCCGCGCTCATCCTCGCTGTGCTGTGCTTCCGGAGCCTGCAGGAGTCGATCCTGCTGCTGGCCATCTGGATCGGTGTCGGCTTCATCTTCCGTGGTGTGGCCACGGCGGTGTCCGCGATCAGCGATCCCACGCTTCCCGGCCGCGGCTGGGAGATGTTCATCGGCGTGATCAGCCTGATCGCCGGTGTGGTCATGCTGGCCTTCCCCTTCGCATCACTGGCCACCCTGACGCAGGTCGTCGGGATCTGGCTGATCGTCATCGGCGTCTTCGAGGTGGTCTCGGCGTTCGGGATTCGCAATGCGAGCAAGAACCTCGCCGGATTGGAGCAGAAAGTCACGGCTCCGGCGCCGGACTAAGGACGAAAGCCCCTAGCGCCGACAGCCGAACTACCTACTACACTGTGTCGTAGGTAGCGGAGTTGACGGGGCCAGGTACAGCTGGGAGTGGCGCATGGACGTCGTGGACGTTTCGCGGTGGCAGTTCGGAATCACCACCGTCTACCACTTCATCTTCGTACCGCTGACCATCGGCCTCGCCCCGCTGATCGCGGTGATGCAGACGGTGTGGTTCGTCACGGGCAACCCTGCCTGGTACCGGCTCACCAAGTTCTTCGGCAAGCTCTTCCTGATCAACTTCGCGATCGGCGTGGCCACCGGCATCGTGCAGGAGTTTCAGTTCGGCATGAACTGGAGCGAGTACTCCAAGTTCGTCGGTGACATCTTCGGAGCTCCGCTGGCGTTCGAGGGTCTGATCGCCTTCTTCTTCGAATCCACGTTCATCGGGCTGTGGATCTTCGGATGGAACCGATTGCCCCGCGCGGTACACCTCGCGTGCATCTGGATCGTAGCGTTCGGCGTCAACGCCTCGGCGTACTTCATCATCGCCGCGAACTCGTTCATGCAGCACCCGGTCGGCGCCATCTTCAACCCCGAATCGGGTCGGGCCGAGCTGGTGGACTTCGGCGCCCTGTTGACCAACAACACCGCGATATGGGCGTTCCTGCACGCGATCACCGCCTCGCTGCTCACCGCCGGGGCGTTCGTCGCCGGGGTCAGCGCGTGGTTGATGGTGCGCTCGCACAGACGGTCCGAGGAGCACGAGGCACGGACGATGTACCGGCCCGCGACGATTCTCGGCAGTCTTGTCGCGATGGTCGCCGCGGTCGGTCTGCTGGCCACCGGTGACGTCCAGGGCAAGTTGATGTTCGAGCAGCAGCCGATGAAGATGGCATCCGCGGAATCGTTGTGTCACACCGAGACCGATCCCAACTTCTCGATCCTGACCGTCGGCACGCACAACAACTGTGACGGCATCACCCGCGTGCTCGAGGTGCCCTACGTGCTGCCGTTCCTGGCCGAAAGCAGGTTCTCGGGGGTGACCCTCGAGGGCGTCGAAGACCTCCAGCGCAAGGCCGAGGAGAAGTTCGGCCCGGGTAACTACCGGCCGAACCTCTTCGTCACGTACTGGTCGTTCCGCGTCATGATCGGGCTGTTGGTGGTCCCCGTCGCCTTCGCGATGTTGAGCCTGTGGCTCACCCGCAGAGGACGGATACCGAATCAGCGGTGGTACGGGTGGTTCGCGCTGCTCACCATTCCGACACCATTCCTGGCGAGTTCCGCCGGGTGGATCTTCACCGAGATGGGCCGTCAGCCCTGGGTGGTGGTGCCCAACCCGACCGGCGACCCGATGGTGCGAATGCTGGTGCAGGACGGCGTATCCAACAATGCCGCCGGGACGGTGCTGTTCTCTCTCGGGGTGTTCACGCTTCTGTACGGCGCGCTCGCGGTGGTGTGGTTCTACCTGATGCGGCGCTACGTGACCGAGGGGCCGCTGGAGCACGACTCCGAGCCTGCGCCGCCGCCGCCACCGGACAAAGACGACGTCGCACCGCTGTCGTTCGCCTACTAGGAGATCGCGATGGCACTCCACGAACTGTGGTTCTACCTGATCGCCGTGCTGTTCCTCGGGTTCCTGGTGCTCGAGGGATTCGACTTCGGCGTGGGCATGCTGATGGCGCCGCTGGGCTCGAGCGGTGAAGGCGACCCCGATGATCGCCGCCGCGCCGTGCTCAACACGATCGGACCGGTGTGGGACGCCAACGAGGTCTGGCTCATCACCGCGGGAGCCGCGATGTTCGCGGCCTTTCCGAACTGGTACGCAACGTTGTTCTCCGCGCTGTATCTGCCTTTGCTGGCAATCCTTTTCGGCATGATCCTGCGCATCGTCGGGATCGAGTGGCGCGGCAAGATCAACGATCCGCAGTGGCGGCGCTGGGCCGATATCGGCATTGCCCTCGGTTCATGGCTGCCCGCGATCCTGTGGGGGGTGGCTTTTGCGATCCTGTTGCGCGGCTTGCCGATCGACGCCGAGGGACAGGCCCACCCCGGTATCGGTGACGTGCTCAGCCCCTACACTCTGCTCGGCGGACTGGCCACCGCATCGTTGTTCGCCTTTTACGGATCGGTGTTCATCGCGCTGAAGACGACGGGCGCCATTCACGACGACGCGTTCCGCTTCGGCCGGGTGCTGTCGATACCGGTGATCGTGCTCGCCGGCGGCTTCGGGCTGTGGACCCAACTCGCCTACGGCAAGACGTGGACCTGGCTGGCACTGGCGGTCGCGGTGGTGGCATTGCTCGTCGCCGTGTCGTTCGTGTGGCAGAACACGCGCGAAGGCCGGGCCTTCGCCGCGACCGTGGTCGTCATCGCCGCAGTGGCGGTGCTGATCTTCGGCTCGATGTACCCGAACCTGCTGCCCTCGACGCTCAATCCCGACTGGAGCGTGACGGTCGAGAACGGCTCGTCGACCCCGTACACCCTGCGGATCATGACCTGGGCCTCGCTGGCCCTGCTGCCCCTGGTGCTGATGTATCAGGGCTGGACGTACTGGGTGTTCCGCAAGCGCATCAGCGCCGACGGGATTCCTGCTTCCATCGGATTGCCGAGGCGCCCGTCCTGACTGAGAACAGTCGCGCCCCGATCGACCCGCGACTGTGGCGGGCCTCAGCGGCGATGCGTCGGTTCCTGGCGGCCACCACGGTGTGCGGCGTGCTCATCGCCGCCTGCACCATCGCCGCCGCTGTGGTGCTCGCCGACATCGTCGCGCAGGTGATCACGGAGCCGGGCACACCGCTAGCCGACTTCCACGCCAGGATTGCAATCCTGTTGGCACTCTGGACCGTTCGCGTCCTCGTCCAGTGGCTGCAGGGCAGGCTTGCGCAGCGGGGCGCGAGTTCGGTGATCGCCGATCTCACCGACCAAGTGCTGACGACAGCCACCTCGTTGCCACCGCGCGAACTCGCCCAGCACCGTGATGAGGCCGCGGTGGTCGTGACCCGGGGGCTGGACGGGCTGCGGCTGTATTTCACCACCTACCTGCCGTCGCTGTTCATCGCCGCGATCCTGACGCCGGCCACCGCTGTGGTGATCGCGCTGTATGACTGGCAGTCGGCGGTGATCGTGCTGATCGCGCTGCCGCTGATCCCGCTCTTCATGGTGCTGATCGGCCTGGCGACCGCAGACCGGTCCGCGGCGGCACTGGCCGCGATGTCGACTCTTCAGTCACGGTTGCTCGATCTGGTAGCGGGACTGCCCACGCTGCGTGCCCTCGGGCGGGCGCAGGGTTCGGCAGCCCGGATCGCCGAGTTGAATGCGACACATCGCCGTTCGGCGATGGCGACGATGCGGATCGCGTTCCTGTCCGCGCTGGTGCTCGAACTGCTCGCCACACTCGGTGTGGCGCTGGTCGCGGTCAGCGTCGGGATGCGCCTGGTGTACGGCGAGATGACCCTGACCGCCGGCCTCACCGCGCTGCTGCTCGCGCCGGAGGTGTTCTGGCCCCTCCGTCGTGTCGGCGCCGCGTTCCACTCCGCGCAGGACGGAAAGACGGCCGTGCAGGCCGCTTTTCGGTTCATCGATGCGGCACCGTCGGCTCCGGCCGGCACCCAGGTGGTGCACGAGCCCCTGACCGTGGACATCGACGGTCTGCACGCGGAACCCGGCCGGGTGACGGTCCTGACGGGTCCGAACGGCATCGGCAAGACCACGCTGCTGCAGGGGGTGCTCGGCCTCGCTGCCAGCTCCGCGCGCATCAACGGGATTGACGTGGCGGAACTGGATCTGCAGCAGTGGTGGTCCAAGGTGGCGTGGCTGGCGCAACGACCGGTCTTGATCCCCGGCACCGTGCACGACAACCTCGAGCTCTTCGGGCCGCTGCCCGACGTGACGGCCGCCTGCCGCGCGGCATGCTTCGACGATGTTCTGGCCGAACTTCCCGACGGGCTGCACACGGTGATCGGCCGCGGCGGTGTCGGCCTGTCGCTCGGTCAGCGCCAGCGTCTCGGACTCGCCCGGGTGCTCGGCTCGGCGGCGCCGGTGCTGTTGTTCGATGAGCCCACCGCGCACCTCGACGGGCCGACCGAACTCCGAGTGCTCCGCGCCATCGAGGAACGGGCGGCCGCAGGCGCCACGGTGATCGTCGTCGGGCATCGGGAGCCGGTGCTGGCGATCGGTGACGTCGTCCTCGACATGGGGGCCGTCGGTGTCGCGACCTGAGTCGTTCACATGGGAGCTCTTGCGGCCGCGGGTACCGCGGTTGGCGATGGCCGTCGCGTTCGGGGCGGGATCGCTCGGTAGCGCGCTCGCGCTGGCCGCGGTGTCGGCCTGGCTGATCACCAGGGCCTGGGAGATGCCACCCGTGCTCTACCTGACGGTCGCGGTGGTCACGGTGCGGGCGCTGGGCATATCCCGCGGCGTGCTGGGCTACTGCGAACGGTTGGCCTCCCACGACACGGCCCTGCGCGCTGCGGGCACCGCCCGCGAACAGCTCTTTACCCGGCTCGCCACCGGTCCGGTGGACGCGGTGATGCGCAGACACAGCGGCGACCTGGTGGCCAGGGTCGGCTCCAACGTCGACGAGCTGTCCGACGTGCTGGTGCGCGCTGTCGTGCCCATCTCAGTCGCCGCGGTCCTCGGCGTCGCCGCCGTTGCGGTGATCGCCGTCATCTCCCCCGCCGCCGCCGCCGTGTTGGCCCTCTGCCTGGTGCTCGCGGGGGTGCTCGCCCCGGTGATGGCAGCCCGCGCTGCGTCGGCGGCCGAAAGCGTTGCAGTTGAGCATCATTCGCAGCGGGACACGGCCGCCATGCTTGCTCTCGAGCACGCGCCGGAGCTACGGGTGAGCGGCAGGCTGTCCGGCGTCATCGCCGCCGCAGGTGACGAACAACGCGAATGGGGCCGCGCCGTCGACCGCGCCGCTGCCCCGGCGGCGGTGGCGGCTGCGGCGCCGACGGCAGCGATCGGGATCAGCGTGCTCGGCGCTGTGATCGCCGGGATCACGCTGTCCGGCACCGTCGCCCCCACCACCGTCGCGATCCTGATGCTGTTGCCGCTGTCGGCGTTCGAAGCCACCGCGGCACTGCCCGGCGCCGCCGTCACGCTGACCAGAGCGCGCATCGCCGCGCGGCGATTGCAGACGCTGGAGATACCCGACGACGATCGTCGCCCGAACGTTCCGGCTCTGGAGCTGTCCCCCGGTGCCCGCGTCGCGGTGGTGGGACCCAGCGGCGGCGGAAAGACGACCCTGCTGATGAAGACCGACGGAGTGTTCTTCGCCGAGGACGCTCACCTGTTCGCCACCACCGTGCGCGACAACCTGTTGGTGGCCCGCGGTGATGCGACGGACGAGGAGATCCGGCAGGCACTGCAGCGAAGCGGGCTGGGACAGTGGCTCAAGGGACTCCCCGACGGGCTGTCCACCATCCTCGTCGGAGGCGCGGCCGCGGTGTCGGCCGGCCAGCGCAGGCGACTGCTGCTGGCCCGGGCGCTGCTGTCGACGGCCCCGACGCTGCTCCTCGACGAGCCGACCGAGCATCTCGACGCCTCCGATGCCGATCAGATCCTGGTCGATCTGCTGACCCCGGGAGCGATGTTCTCCGCGGCGCGCACCGTCGTCGTCGCCACCCACCACCTGCCCGAGCAGCTGTTCGACGAAGGTGTCAATCCCGCCCTCAACCTGGTCGTTCGACGAGTAGCCTCACCCGCATGAGCGAACCGCCGCCTCCCCCTCAGTACGGTGCGTACCCGGGCGGCTACCCGCCACAGCCGGGTGGTTATCCGCCGCCGCCGGGTGGTTATCAGCCACCACCGGGCGGCTATCCGCCGCCGGTCCAATCGGCGCCGAAGAACGGTCTGGGGGTGGCGTCGCTCGTCGTCGCCATCATCTCGCTGTTCTCGGTGTTCGGTGGCGTCGTGCTGGGCGTCGTCGCAGTCATCCTGGGATACATGGGTCGGGGACGGGCCAAGCGCGGCGAGGCCACCAACGGCGGTATCGCCATGGCCGGCATCGTGCTCGGCTTCCTGAGCATCATCGTGTCGGTCGCGGCGATCGGCATCATGGTGTGGGGCTTCGACAAGGTCGGCGGCACCGACTACGTGGACTGCGTGACGAGGGCCGGCAACGATCAGCAGGCCGTGCAGGACTGCGCGAAGGAGTTCACCGACCGCGTCGAGGACCAGTTCTCCATCACGGTCACCCCGACGCCGTAGGCCGTCCCGGGAAGTACTTCACGATTCCCTCCTGCACGACGGTGGCCAGCGGCTGGCCGGACCGGTTGTAGAAGTGGCCGGTGCCCAGGCCGCGGGAGTCGGCCGCGACCGGCGACGTCGTCGAGTAGAACACCCAGTCGTCGAATCGGAACGGCCGGTGAAACCACACTGAGTGGTTGGCGCTGACGGCGAAGATCCGGTCGTAACCCCACGACAACCCGTGTGTGGTGATGATCGAGTCGAGCACTGTGGTGTCCGACGAGTACACCAGCGCGGCGCCGTGCAGCACCGGATCATCGGGCATGACGCCCTGGGCTTTCATCCAGACCCGGTTGTGGGCGAGCCGCTCGCCTTTGTCACGCATCACCCAGGCGGGATCGTTGGTGTAGCGCCACTCGATGGGCCGCAGCGCGTTGGCGAAGTGAGGCACGACATCCTCATAGCCGCGCAGCAGATCATCGATCGGCGGCAGTGTCATCGGATCGTGCGGCGGCGGAGCGACGTCGCCGTGCTCGAGACCGCGACCGCCGGCGAGATAGGACACCAGCGCGGTGGTCAGCAGCTGGCCCTTCTGCATGACGTCGACGCGCCGGTTGGCGAACCGGCGTTCGTCGCGCAGTCGTACGACGTGGAACTCCAGGTCGAGCTCCGGGTCGCCGCCGGCGATGAAATGCACGGACAACGCGCTGGGCGGCAGTGGCCGGTCGAGGCTGCGACCGGCGGCGACGAAGGCCTGCGCCATCATCTGTCCGCCGAACGTCCGGACGGGGTTCTTGCTGGGGTGGACGCCGGTGAAGGTGTCGGCATCGAGGCGGTTCAGGTGCAGGATCGCCAGCAACTCGTCGAAGTCGGCGTGTGACCCGGACTCCGGCACGAACTACCCCCTGCAGCTAGACGTCGTCCTCCCCGATTCGGTGGACATGGATCAGATTCGTGGAGCCTACTGTGCCCGGAGGAGCGCCAGCGACGATGACCACCAAGTCACCCCGCTTGTAGCGGCCCAGTTCCAGCATCGACTTGTCGACCTGGCGGATCATCCCGTCGGTGGTCTCGATGTGGGGAACGATGAACGTCTCCGTTCCCCAGGTGAGCGCCAGCTGGCTGCGCACCTCGGGTAACGAGGTGAAGGCGAGAACCGGCAGCGGCGTGTGCAGCCGGGCGAGCCGACGCACCGTGTCTCCGGACTGCGTGAACGCGACCAGCGCCTTGGCGTCGAGCCGCTCGCCGATATCGCGTGCGGCGTAGGAGATTACGCCGCGCTTGGTGCGGGGCGTATGCGTCAGCGGTGGCGCAGTGACCGAGTTCTCCTCGACGGCCGTGATGATGCGGGCCATCGTCTTGACCGTCTCGAACGGGAACTTGCCCACCGAGGTCTCTCCCGAGAGCATCACGGCGTCGGCACCGTCGAGCACCGCATTGGCGACGTCGGACGCCTCCGCGCGGGTGGGCCGGGAGTTCTCGATCATCGACTCCAGCATCTGGGTGGCGACGATGACGGGTTTTGCGTTCTCCCTTGCCATTTGGATGGCACGCTTCTGAACGAGCGGAACCTCCTCGAGTGGCAACTCCACACCCAGATCCCCACGGGCGACCATGATCGCGTCAAACGCCAGCACGATGGCCTCGAGGTTGTCGATCGCCTCCGGCTTCTCGAGTTTGGCGATGACGGGCACACGGCGGCCGACCCGGTCCATGACCTCGTGTACCAGCTCGACGTCGGCCGGTGAGCGAACGAACGACAGGGCGACGAGGTCGACGCCGAGCCGCAGTGCGAATTCCAGGTCGTCGATGTCCTTCTCCGACAGCGCCGGAGCCGAGACGTTCATGCCCGGGAGCGACATGCCCTTGTTGTTGCTGACCTTGCCGCCCTCGGTGACCGAGCACACCACATCGTTGCCGTCGATGTGTTCGACGACCAGCCCGACGTTCCCGTCATCGACGAGGACCCGATTGCCGGGCGAGGCGTCCTGTGCCAGGCGCTTGTAGGTGGTGGACACGCGATCGTGCGTGCCCTCGATGTCCTCGACGGTGATCCGCACCGTTTCGCCGTTGGCCCATACGGTGGGCCCGTCGGCGAACCGACCGAGCCGGATCTTGGGTCCCTGCAGGTCAGCGAGGATGCCGACGGCATGGCCGGTCACGTCGGAGGCAGCCCGCACTCGCTTGTAATTGGCCTCGTGGTCTGCGTAGTCGCCGTGGCTGAAGTTCAGCCTGGCCACGTCCATTCCGGACTCCACCAGCTTCCTGATCGCCTCCTCCGAGGCGGTGGCGGGGCCGAGCGTACAGACGATCTTTCCGCGTCTAGTCACGGGTCTTGAGCATAGTCGTTAATCGATTCAGACGACGGCCAGCGGGAGAGCACCCGGGCTGACCGGCGCGGGAAGGTCCGACTCGCCCATCAGGTAGCTGTCGACAGCATGGGCGGCGCTACGCCCCTCCGCGATCGCCCACACGATCAGCGAGGCGCCCCGATGCGCATCCCCACAGACGAACACCCCGGGCGCGTCTGTCTGCCAGTCCTGACCGCAGGGCAGGGCCCCGCGGCGGTTCAGGGCGACGCCCAGACCATCGAGCAGTGCCATGTGCTCGACGCCGTCGAATCCGATCGCCAGCAGGGCCAGGTCGCAGGGAATCTCCAGCGAGTCCCCGACCGGGACGATGTGACGGCGCCCCGATTCGTCGCGCTCGACCTTGACCTCGGCGATCTCCATCGCGCGCAGGTTGCCCTGGCCGTCACCGAGGAAGCGCTGGACCGCCACCTGGTAGCGGCGGTCGCCGCCTTCGGCGTGCGCGGGTGAGAGCCGGGTGCGCAGCACGATCGGCCATGTCGGCCAAGGGGTTCGGGAGTCGTCGCGCAACTCCGGCGGTTCGGGGTTGTAATCCAGCTGGGTCACCGACGCGGCGCCTTGCCGGTGCGCAGTGCCCAGACAGTCCGCTCCGGTGTCGCCGCCACCGATGATGACGACGTGCTTGCCGGCCGCGCTGACATCGCTCGGCCCGTCACCCTCGCACTCCTTGTTGGCGGGCACCAGGTGCTCCATAGCCAGGTGCACCCCCTTGAGGTGGCGCCCCTCCACCTCGTTGTCCCGCGCGCGCAGCGCCCCGACGGCGAGCACCACGGCGTCGTGTTGCGCCCGGAGCTGCTCGATGGGAAGGTCAACACCCACCTCGCAGTCGGTGACGAAACGTGTTCCCTCCGCACGCATCTGAGCCAGGCGCTGATTGAGCACGCCCTTCTCCAGTTTGTACTCGGGGATGCCGTACCGCATCAGCCCGCCGATCCGGTCGTCACGCTCGTAGACGGTGACGTCGTGGCCCGCGCGGGTGAGCTGCTGGGCCGCTGCCAGTCCCGCGGGACCCGAGCCGACCACCGCGACACGCTTGCCGGTGGAGATCGCCGCGGGCTGCGCCTCGATGATCCCGTCCATCCAGGCCTGGTCGACGATCGTCTGCTCGATGCGCTTGATGGTCACGCTGCCGCCGGTCTGCTCCTCGGAGATCGACAGCACACACGCGGCCTCGCACGGGGCGGGGCACAACCGTCCGGTGAACTCGGGAAAGTTATTGGTGGCGTGCAGTCGGTCACTGGCCGCATCCCACCGACCGCGGCGGACGAGGTCATTCCACTCGGGGATCAGATTGCCCAACGGGCAGCCGGCGGTTCCCGAGTGGCAGAACGGAATCCCGCAGTCCATGCAGCGACGGGCCTGTTGGGAGACCTCGCCGGCCCGCTGGTGCGGATCCTGCTGCTCGTAGACCTCGCGCCAGTCACCAACCCGTTCGTCGACGGGACGCTTGGTCGCCTCGACCCTTGCCACCTCGAGAAACCCATGTGGATCAGCCACGGCTCGCCTCCATGATCGCTGCGTCGACGTCGCGTCCCTCTGCTTTGGCCATTCGGGTGGCCTGCAGCACCCGCTGGTAGTCGCGCGGCATCACCTTGGTGAACTGCGCGCTGCGCCTGGGCCAGTCGGACAGCACCGAGGTCGCCACAGTGCTGCCGGTGTAATGCGCGTGCTGCGCGATGACGTCACGCAGCCACACCAGGTCCTCGGGTTCGAGGCGCTGCAACTCCACCATGTCCCCGTTGACCCGCTTGGGGTCGAGGCCGAGAACGAAGGCGATGCCGCCCGACATTCCGGCCGCCATGTTGCGGCCCACCTTGCCGAGCACCACCACCCGCCCGCCGGTCATGTACTCGCAGGCGTGATCGCCCACGCCCTCGACGACGGCCAGCGCGCCGGAGTTACGGGCGGCAAAACGCTCCCCTGCTTTCCCGCGTAGGTACACCTCGCCCGCGGTCGCGCCGTAGAGCAGGGTGTTGCCTGCGATGACGTTGTCCTCCGGCAGGAACAGCACATCTTCCTGCGGTTTGACGATCACCTTGCCACCGGAAAGCCCTTTGCCCACATAGTCGTTGGCGTCACCGACGAGCTCGAGTGTGATGCCGGGCGGCAGGAACGCGCCGATCGACTGACCCGCCGACCCGGTGAGCGTGACGTGGATGGAGTCGTCGGGCAGGCCCTGCGCGCCATAGCGTCTGGTGACCTCGCTACCAAGCAACGTTCCCACCGTGCGGTTCACGTTGCGCACCGGAATCTCCAACCTCACCGGATGCGCATCCTCGAGTGCACCTTCGGCGAGTTGGATCAAGGTCTGGTCGAGTGCCTGATCGAGGCCGTGATCCTGGTCCCGCACCCGCCTGCGCTGGGTCAGCTCGACGCCGTGGGCGTCGGTGGGCACCGCGAAGATCGGGGTGAGATCCAGACCCTTGCTCTTCCAGTGCGCGACACCCATGTCGGTGTCGAGGACCTCGGCATGACCGACCGCTTCGTCGAGGCTGCGGAAACCGAGCTCAGCCAGGTACTTACGGATGTCCTCGGCGATGAACTGGAAGAAGTTCTCGACGAACTCGGGCTTGCCGTTGAATCGCGCTCTCAACTCCGGGTTCTGCGTCGCGACTCCCACCGGGCAGGTGTCGAGGTGACACACGCGCATCATGATGCAGCCCGCCACCACCAACGGCGCGGTGGCGAAGCCGTACTCCTCGGCGCCGAGCAGCGCCGCGACGATCACGTCGCGCGCAGTGCGCATGCCGCCGTCGCACTGCACGGTGATCCGGTCACGAAGGCCGTTGAGCACCAACGTCTGCTGGGTGTCGGCGAGCCCGATCTCCCACGGCGCCCCAGCGTGTTTCAGGCTGGTCAGCGGTGCCGCACCGGTGCCGCCGTCGTACCCGGAGATGAGCACGACATCGGCGTGCGCCTTGGACACTCCGGCGGCGACGGTGCCCACCCCCACCGAGCTCACCAACTTGACGTGAATCCGGGCGTCGGAATTGGCGTTCTTCAGGTCGTGGATCAGTTGGGCCAGATCCTCGATGGAGTAGATGTCGTGGTGTGGCGGTGGCGAGATGAGCCCGACGCCGGGGGTCGAATGCCGGGTTTTGGCGATGTTGGGATACACCTTGTAGCCCGGAAGCTGGCCGCCTTCACCGGGTTTGGCGCCTTGAGCCATCTTGATCTGGATGTCGGAGGCGTTGACCAGGTAGTCGCTGGTCACTCCGAAGCGGCCGGACGCGACCTGTTTGACGGCGCTGCGCCGCTTCGGATCGTAGAGGCGGTCGACGTCTTCGCCGCCTTCCCCGGAATTCGATCGGCCGCCGATCTTGTTCATCGCGATTGCCATCGTCTCGTGGGCTTCGGCCGAGATCGATCCGTAGCTCATCGCGCCCGTGTTGAACCTGGTGACGATGGAGTCGACGGACTCGACCTCCTCCAGGGGCACCGCGGGACGCAGGTCCTTCCGGAAGCCGAACAGCCCACGCAGCGCGCCGCCTTCGCGCGCCAGTCGGTTCACCTCGTCGGAGTAATTCTGGAACACCTCGTAGCGGCCGGTGCGGGTCGCATGCTGAAGCAGGAAGACCACTTCCGGTGTGAACAAGTGCAATTCGCCCTCGCGCCGGAATGCGTACTCCCCTCCGACCTCGAGGCGCCGGTGCACCCGCTCTGTGGGGTTCTCCGGATAGGCGCGCCGGTGGCGCAACTTGACCTCTTCGGCGATGACGTCCAGGCCGATGCCGCCGAGCTGGGTGGGTGTGCCGCTGAAGTACTCGTCGATGACGTCCTTATTGATCCCGACCGCTTCGAAGGCCTGCGCCGCGGTGTAGGACGCGACCGTGGAGATGCCCATCTTGCTCATTACCTTCATGACACCCTTACCGAGCGCCTTGAGGTAGTTGCGGACCGCGGTGGCCGCCTCGATACCGGTGAGTTCACCTTCGCGGATCAGGTCCTCGATGGATTCGAAGGCCAGGTACGGGTTGACCGCGGCGGCGCCGAAGCCGATCAGCATGGCGACGTGGTGGACCTCACGAGCGTCGCCTGTCTCGACGACCAGTGCCACCGTCGTACGTTCCTTGGTGCGCACCAAATGGTGGTGCACGGCAGACACGGCGAGCAGCGAGGGAATGGGCGCTTTGGTGTGGTCGGAATCCCGGTCTGAGATCACCAGTGTCCGAGCGCCTTTGGCGATGGCTTCGCAGGCACGCAGCCTGAGGTCCTCGAGTGCGTCGGCCAGGCCGTCACCGCCGCGTTCGACGTCGTAGAGGGCGCGCAGGACCGCGGTTCGCAGGCCGGGCTGCTCGCCGTCGTCGTTGATGTGGACGATCTTGTTGAGGTCGTCGTTGTCGAGCACAGGCCAGCCGAGTTTGATCTGGCGACACGACGCGGCGGTGGGTTCCAGCAGGTTGTGCTCGGGACCCATGACACGCGACATCGAGGTCACCACCTCTTCGCGAATGGCGTCCAACGGCGGATTGGTCACCTGCGCAAAGAGTTCGACGAAGTAGTCGTACAGCAGCTTCGATCGCTGTGACAGGACAGCGGTCGGGGTGTCGGTACCCATTGATCCCAGAGGCTCGGTTCCCGAGGCCGCCATCGGCGTGAGCAGGATGCGAAGGTCCTCCTCGGTGTAACCGAACGCGACCTGCCGGCGCACCACCGACTCGTGATTGGGCTGAACTCGGGCGCGGTCAGGAAGCGTCTTGAGGTCGAGCAGACCGGAGTGCAGCCACTCGCCGTAGGGCTCTGCCGCGGCGAGTTGCTCTTTCACCTCGTCATCGGAGACGATCCGGCCCGCTGCCGTATCGATGAGGAACATCTTGCCCGGCTGCAGCCGACCCTTGGCCACGATCTCGGCGGACGGCACATCGAGCACGCCGCTCTCGCTGGCCAGGATGATCCTGTCGTCGATCGTGCGCCACCACCGTCCCGGCCGTAATCCGTTGCGGTCCAGCACGGCTCCGACCAGTGTGCCGTCGGTGAACGTGACACAGGCGGGTCCGTCCCACGGTTCCATCAGCGACGCGTGGAACTGCCAGAACGCCCGCTCGGCGGGATCCATGGAGGCGTTGTTCTCCCATGCCTCAGGAATCATCATCAATACGGCGTGAGGCAGGGTGCGGCCGCCGAGGTGCAGGAGCTCCAGAACCTCGTCGAATGAGGCCGAGTCGGACGCCTCCGGCGTACAGATGGGCGAAAGTCTGCCCAGATCACCGGGAATCCGCGCACTGGCGAGCATCGCTTCACGAGCGTGCATGCGGTTGCGGTTGCCGCGGACGGTGTTGATCTCGCCGTTGTGAGCCACGAAGCGGAACGGGTGGGCCAGCGGCCACGACGGGAACGTGTTCGTCGAGAACCGGCTGTGCACGATCGCGATGGCGCTGACGCAGCGTTCGTCGCGCAGGTCCGGAAAGTACTGGGGCAGCTGCATTGTGGTGAGCATGCCCTTGTAGACCATGGTGCGGCTGGACAGCGACGGGAAGTAGACGCCGGTGCGCTCGGCACGTTTGCGCATCGGGTACACACGACGATCGAGATCGACCCCGCCGAGCTTGTGTTCGGGTACCGCGACGAACAGCTGCGCCATGTGGGGCATGCACCCCAGCGCGGTGACGCCCACCTCGGCGCCATCCGGATCGACGGGCACCTCGCGCCAGCCGAGGACTTCGAGTCCCTCTTCTACCGCGATGGCTTCGACGGATTCACGCGCGTTAGACCTGGCGACGGGATCTTGAGGCAGGTAACAGATGCCCGCGGCGAAGGTGTTGCAGCCCTCCGCGTCGGGAGCCGGCAGATCGAACTCGACGACCTCACGGAGCAGCTCGACGGGCAGTTGGATGAGGATTCCCGCACCGTCACCGCTGTTGGGTTCGGCTCCGGCGGCCCCGCGATGTTCGAGGTGCTCCAGCGCGATGAGACCGTCGGAAACGATCGAATGCGAACGGCGCCCCTGAATGTCGGTGACCATCGCGACGCCGCAGGAATCTGCCTCGTTGTCGGGGTCGTACAAACCTTGGGGTTCGGGCAATGCCGAGAACAGCATGGACATGGGCCTCCGCAGTCCTGAAATTCCTGGTCAGGGACTGCACCGGCCCGTCGGGCGAGTGTATCAGCGCGGCCGGTTGGCTACCCGTCGAGAACGGTCGGGACCAGCGGGAACCCGGGGAGGTTTCGTACGACGGTCCACGTCACGGCGGCGGCGATGATCACGACGAACGCAGGCGTGTTCAGCGTCGGCCGTCCGCGGCTGCGACGCACCAGAACCCACGCCAGCAGCATCGGCAGGCCGATGAGCAGGAACGCATTGTCGACGAACGCCGCAGCGAGATCGCCGTGGAGAAGGTCGTGGGTCATGCGGAGCCCACCGCATGCCGGACAATTCCACCCCGTCAGGGCCTTGAACGGACAGGGCAGGAAGACAAAGTCCGGGCTGTGCGGATTTCCGATTCCGACGTAGGCGAGGCCGCCAAGCAGGACCGCACCCGTTCCTACCGCGCCGAGCAGCCTCGTACTCGGTCTATGTTCCATCGCGCAGCGGACGCCCCTCCGGATCCTGCACCTTGTCGGTGAGAATCAGGACGGCGTCGATGATCCCCCAGATGACGGCACCGATACCGCAGGTGATCAGTCCGACCACGAGCTGGGCGACACCCAGGCCCGTGTATCCGAGGTAGATGCGCCCGATCCCGACGAGGCCGAGCAGTCCCAGCAGCTGAAGAAGGCCCGCGACCACCTTGGACTTCTCCGAGAAGGGTTCACCGGTCATCGGATGGCGGCCGTACGGCGCCGACGGATCCATGTACGCGGGCGGATATTGACCCACAGGCGGCGGATATTGCCCGGGCTGCGGGTACTGCCCCGGGGGCGGGTAACCCGGCTGCTGCGGTGGAGGGGGATACGAATTTCCACCGTCATTGCCACTGAACGGGGGCTCGGTCATGCCCCCAGCATGCCAGACTCAGCACCCCTCAGAAGGGAGGCGGTTCGTCGGGATCGGAGTTGCTTTGTGGTGGGGGTTGCCAGTCGGGTGGGAGTTCTTCGGGTTCGAGGGGGTCGTTGACCCAGCGGCAGAAGGGGCTGGTGCTGGGTTTGTCGGCCGTGCTGTAGCCGTGGAACAGGACCCGGGTGCGGCGGAAACGGTTCCGGAATTGGCGGCCGTAGATCTCGTCGGCGGCCGCCCGGTTGCGGTGGCGGTGGTAGTCGTTGTGCGGTCGTTGCTCACGCAGCCGTTGACGTGCCTCGGCGATGCGTTCGCGGTCCTTGGCCGAACGCGGCGGTTTGGGGCGTAGTTCGGGGAACAACTCGGCACCACCGGGCGTCGTGCAATACACGTGCCCGGTCGGCGAGGTCCATTCAATAGTGCCGTCGGCGAACTGCCGGTCGCACCAACCCCCCGGCCCGCAGTGAAAAGTTTTGAGGCGGTGATGTTCTCGGCAATAGCAAGCCATGTTCCACGGAACGGTCTTGCCGCCGGCGGCGGGATTGGCGTGGTTGAACGGTTCGGTGTGGTCAATGTCGCAGTGCTCGGCGGGCACCGTGCACCCGGGGAAGCGACACGTCAGATCGCGGCAGCGGATCCAGCGGTCTAGCGCGGTAGTAGGCCGGTAGCTCAGCGCCTGGCTGTCGCTGATCTCGGGTTGGGCGAGAATGCGGCGAGTCGCGTCACGGGCCAGTTCGCGGACCATCTCGGCGTCGATGACCCCCCAGCCGAGCAAGTACCCGGGTTGGTCGCTGTGCCCGGCCAGGGTGGCCGCGGTGGCGATCACATTGATCACCGGCTTGGCGCGCGGCACCGGAGGCGATGCCGGCGGAGACGGCGCGTGCTGGTCGTCGCGGGTGGGCGGCAGTGCCGGCGCGGGCTGATCGTCCGGAGGGGCGGTTCCGGCGGGCTGATCGCCTGCTGCGGCGGGAGGCGAAGGCTGGTCCTCGGTCCGATCGTCCGCTTTGGTGGCTGCGGCGGGCGCAGCGTCCGCAGCCGCCCGATCCTCGCCTAGGACCTGTCCGTCAGACTCACCGACACGGGTAGGACAACGCGGATTGGTGCACTCACACGCCAGGGCCCGCCCCTCCAACGCCGGTTCGACAGCATCAGCGCGGCGCTGGGTGAAGGTGCGCGGATCGTCGCGGCACACCGACCTCGCCAGCTGCGAGAGCCGCACATTGAACGCCGCACCGGCGCGAGCGGGCAGGCTGCCCCGCACCCGGGCCGTTCCGTCAGGCCCGGCGGTCACCGTCATGAAACGCTCGTCGAAGGCCCGCACCCGACGTTTTTTGGCGGCCTCGGGATCCACGGTCTGGATCAAGAAGTCGACGGCGTTGATGATCCGCTGCCGCGAGTAACAACACCACCCGTCGACCTGCTCGGCCAGCCGGGCGTCGAGCTCGGCGAACCTGTCCTCATCGACGAACTCGGTACGCGCAATGATGATGTCGACAGTGCGCCAATCCACCTTCCCGCCCGCCAACAGCGCCGCCACCGCCGGCAACCGACAATCGAGGGTTTCAGCGGCATACACCAACTCACGGGAACCGGCGCGGGTCAAGTTCATCGCCGCCGACACCTCAGCGGTAGTGCGGGCGAACCCGGTGATGACCGACGACATATCCGCGTCGCGGGCCATCTCCTCCTCAACACGCTGGCCCAACAACTCCGCGATCGCGTCCAGATTGCGCGCCATCTGCATCGCCTCCCGGCGGTGGGCATCCCCAACCACCTCCACCAACTCCCTCGGAGACCGCGGCTCGAACATGTGTTCGATGTTACTCAGGAGGGCCGACAAATCGAGAAGACCTCGGGCAGCCGCTCAGGATCTGTCGATTGCGAGTTAGAAAGTGCTGGTCAGCGGTTCCGGCGGCGGCGCAGCCACTGGCGGACCCGGCCACTGGCTTCGGAAATACCTCCGCGATAGGACGATTCGTCGCCAGTAGATGAATCGCTAGCAGTGTTTGGAGCAGATTCCTCGATCGCTTCAGACTCCGCAAGGGCCTCGGCTACGGAGGCACCCTCAGCGGCGACCAGCTGGGCATCCGGTTCGTCAATGAGTTCGGATTCGGGCTCGTCGGAGTCACTGCCCTCGTCAGCCTCATCGACGTCAGTCTCAGCGTCGTCCGACGACTGCGCACCCTCTGCCTCAACCTCTGCCTCAACCTCGGCTTCAAGAGCCTCCGCCGCCGATGCACCCTCAGCGGCGAACAGCTCGTCATCCGGGTCGACCTCGGGTTCAGCTTCGCCAGCCGGCTCGTCGGCTTCGTCAGTCGCGGCATCAGCATCGGCATCTGCCGCCGAGTCGTCGGACTCCTCAGCTGCGACCTCAGCGGCCAAAGCGTCGGCGTCAGCCTCACTCTCGACCGCACCCTGGTGCGCCTCTGGGGCGACCTCGACGGTTGCGGCTACCTCATCACCATCGACCGACCCCAGACCAGCCTCGGTCGCGGGCTCGTCAGCGGACTCATCGACCTCGGCCGCCGACTCGTCGGACTCCTCAGCTGCGACCTCAGCCGCCAGAGCGTCGGCGTCAGCTTCACCCTCAATGACAACTTCGTGGGCTTCAGGGGCATCCTCAACGGCTTCGGCTACCTCACCACCGTCGACCGACCCCACACCCGCCTCGGGCTCGGACTTATCGATGGACTCATCAAACTCGCCAGACTCCTCGGAGCCGTCCGCGTCGGCCACCTCAGCCTCGACCTCGCCAGCCAGAGCTTCGGCCTCAGCTCCACCCTCGACCGCAACCTCGTGGGCTTCAGACGCATCGTCGACGGCTGCGGCTATCCCATCACCCTCAACTGCACCAAGACCAGCGGCTTCGGTGCCGGCGTCTGCCTCGCCAGACTCCTCGGCCTCGACCGGAGCAGCCAGAGCTTCGGCCTCAGCTACGCCCTCAATCGCGTCGGCAACTTCATCACCGTCGACCGACTCCACACCAGCCTCAGGCTCGTCAGCGGACTCAACGACCTCGGCCGCCGAATCCTCAGCTGCGACCTCGCCAGCCAGAGCGCCGGCGTCAGCCTCACCCTCGACGGCGACTTCGTGGGCTTCAGGGGCATCCTCAACGGCCGCGGCTACCTCTTCACCGTCAACCGATCCCAGACCAGCCTCGGCTTCGGACTCGTCGGCGTCTGCCACCGAGTCATCGGACTCCTCAGCTGCGACCTCAGCTGCCAGAGCGTCGGCGTCAGCCTCCCCCTCAACGACAACCTCGTGCGCCTCAGGGGCATCCTCGACGGCTGCGGCTACCTCATCACCATCGACCGATCCCAGACCAGCCTCGGCTTCGGACTCGTCGGTGGACTCGTCGGCGTCTGCCACCGACTCGTCGGAGCCGTCCTCGTCGTCTTCCTCAGCCGCGGTATCAGTATCGTCAGCTGCCACCGGCTCGTCGGACTCGCCGGACTCCCCAGCCCGAGTTTCGGCGTCCGCATCGCTATCGGACCCGTCCGTAACCTCCTCGGCCTCGACTTCCGCAGCCAGAGCCTCAGCGTCGGCCTCTCCGTCGACCACAGCGTCGTGGACGGCCGACGCACCCTCGGCAACCTCAGCCACTTCGTCGCCCTCGACCGAACCCAGGCCTCCAGCCTCAGTCTCCGAATCCGCTTCAGCCACCTCTCCGGGTTCGACCTCGTCGTCACCGGGTTCGGACTCCTCGATATCCGCAGACAGCGCTTCTGCCTCAGCTTCCAAGTCTGCGGACTCGACGACTGACTTCTCGTCGTCCTCGCTCGCAACCGTGGCAGCGGCGACGACACCGGTCGTCGACGAACCGACAGCCAGCCCTTGGACGAAGTCTTCGACATCACCGACTTCTTCGGGTTCAGCCTCTTGCTTGCCCTTCAACGTCGCCGGATCCTCGCGGCCCTTAGGCGCCGCCATGATGTAGACAACCGCGCCGATGAAAACGAACGTCGATGTGAAGGTATTGACCCGGATGCCGGCCAGCAGTGTCGCGGCGTCGCTGCGCATCAACTCGATCCAGAAACGCCCCAGACAGTACCCCGCGACGTACATCGCGAACAGCCGGCCGTGCCCGATCTTGAACCTGCGATCGACGAGTATCAGCACCGCGAAAATCAGCAGGTTCCACAACAATTCGTACAAGAACGTGGGGTGGACGACCTCGATCAGCCGGCCGGTCGACACCCCGTTGAGCGAATCGAGCACACCGTCGGCATTGCGGCGTTCGTAGATCTGCAAACCCCAAGGCAGATCGGTCGGCCGACCGTAGAGCTCCTGGTTGAAGTAGTTACCGAGCCGCCCAATCGCCTGGGCCAAAATGATTCCCGGCGCGATCGCGTCGCCGAACGCCGGCAACGGAATCCCGTGGCGCCGGCAGGCAATCCACGCGCCGACGCCTCCGAGCGCGACGGCCCCCCAGATGCCCAGGCCGCCGTCCCAAATCCGAAATGCAGCAGCAAGACCCGCTCCGTCATCACCGAAGTAGGTTCGCCAGTCGGTGATCACGTGGTAGAGACGGCCACCGATCAGGCCGAACGGCACGGCCCACAGCGCGACGTCGTAGATGACGCCGGGTTCGCCTCCCCTGGCCACCCATCGCCGGTCGCCCAGCACCAGCGCGGCGATGATCCCGACGATGATGAACAGCGCATAAGCGCGCAGCGGCACACCGAAGAAATGCCAGACACCCTGAGAAGGACTCGGGATGTACGCCAGCAGGGTTGTTGTCACGCAGTGATCCTCTGCCGCACTCCGCCAGCGAGTTCCTCGGTCAAGGACCGCAGTGCGGGTATGCCGTCCTTGAGCGCGGACACCAGCGCCGAGCCGACGATCACGCCGTCGGCGTAGGCGCCGATCTCGGCTGCCTGTTCGCGAGACCGTACCCCGAGCCCGACGCCGACCGGGATGTCCGAGATCGCCTTGACTCGGGTGACGAGCTCAGGTGCGGCGTTGGAGACGGCATCGCGGGCGCCGGTGACCCCCATCGTCGACGCCGCGTAGACGAAACCCCGTGACGCGTGGACGGTCTCGGCCAATCGCTCCGGCGTCGATGACGGTGCCACCAGGAAGATTCTGTCCAGGTCGTGCGCCTCCGAGGCCGCAAACCAGTCGTTCGCCTCGTCCGGGATCAGATCCGGCGTGATCATCCCCAGCCCGCCGGCTGACGCGAGGTCGCGCGCGAAGGTGTCAACACCCTTGCGCAACACCAGGTTCCAGTAGGTCATCACCACTGCGCGGCCACCCGCATTGCTGATCGCCTCGACCGCAGTGAGCGTGTCTCGCACTCGGACACCGCCGGCCAGTGCCGCCTCGGTGGCCGCGGCGATGGTGGGTCCGTCCATCCCGGGATCGGAGTACGCGATACCGACCTCGACCAGATCGCAACCCGACTCGACGAGCGCGGTCATCGCCGCGATCGAGGTCTGCACATCGGGAAAACCCGTGGGTAAGTACCCGATCAGCGCGGACCGGTTCTCGCCGCGGCAGGTGTCGAACATGCTCGCCAGCCGGCTCAACCCGCACCGTCCTCGAGTAGACCGAACCACTTCGCCGCGGTTTCGACGTCCTTGTCGCCACGGCCGGACAGGTTCACCAGAATGATCGAACCAGCGCCGAGCTCGGGGCCCAGCTTCATGGCACCTGCGATGGCATGCGCTGACTCGATGGCCGGGATGATCCCCTCCAGTCGGCTCAACAACGACAGCGCGTCCATCGCCTCGCCGTCGGTGATCGGTTCGTAGGTCGCCCGACCCACATCCTTGAGCAGCGCATGCTCCGGACCGACACCTGGATAGTCCAAACCCGCGGAGATGGAATGGGATTCGACGGTCTGACCGTCCTCATCCTGCAGCAGATACGAGAAGGATCCCTGAAACGCCCCGGGCGTTCCACCGGTGAAGGTCGCCGCGTGCCGGCCGGTTTCGACGCCGTCGCCCGCCGCCTCGTAACCGATGAGGCGCACACCGGGATCGTCGATGAATGCGTGGAATACGCCGATCGCGTTGGAGCCTCCGCCCACGCACGCGACCACCGCGTCGGGAAGCCTGCCCGCCTGATCGACGATTTGCACGCGGGCTTCGAGGCCGATGACCCGCTGGAAGTCGCGCACCATCATCGGGAAGGGGTGTGGCCCCGCCGCCGTGCCGAAGCAGTAGTAGGTGTCGTCGGCGTTGGTGACCCAATCACGGAACGTCTCGTTGATGGCGTCTTTCAGGGTCTTCGACCCGGACTCGACCGGAACCACCGTTGCGCCGAGCAGGCGCATCCTGGCGACGTTGAGCGCCTGCCGCGCGGTGTCGACCGCACCCATGTAGATGACGCACTCGAGACCCATCAACGCGCACGCGGTCGCCGTGGCCACCCCGTGCTGGCCCGCACCCGTTTCGGCGATCACCCGGGTCTTGCCCATCTGTTTGGCCAGCAGAGCCTGGCCCAGCACATTGTTGATCTTGTGGGATCCGGTGTGGTTGAGGTCTTCTCGCTTGAGGAAGATGCGGGCGCCACCGGCGTGTTCGCTCAGCCGCTCGGCCTCATACAACGGCGACGGCCGTCCGGTGTAATGACGCTGGAGGCGGTCCAACTCATCGAGGAAGGCCTGATCACCGCGGGCCTTCTCGTACGCGGCGGTGACCTCCTCGATCACCGCCATCAACGCCTCGGGAACCAACCTGCCCCCATACACCCCGAAGTGACCCCGGGCATCGGGGTCGTGTGCGGTGGGTTCGGCCACCGCCGCACTGGCACGCGGAAGTTCAGGCCCGGCCATTTCGGCCATTTACCGAGAAGGCTTCGGGCACGACGGATGCGTGCCGGCGGTGACCAAGTCAGCGACGGCGCTGCGGGGATCCCCGCTGGTGACCAGGCCTTCGCCAACGAGCACGGCGTCGGCGCCCGCACCGGCGTAGGCGAGCAGATCGGCGGTACCCCGTACCCCCGACTCAGCAACCCTGATGACCTTGCTGGGCAGTCCCGGCGCGATCCTGCTGAAGCAGTCCCGATCGACCTCCAGTGTCTTGAGGTCGCGGGCGTTCACGCCGATCAACGAAGCGCCGGCCTGCAACGCCCGGTCCGCTTCCTCCTCGGTGTGCACCTCGACGAGCGCAGTCATGCCCAGCGATTCGGTGCGTTCCAGCAGCGACACCAGGACCGGCTGCTCCAGCGCCGCAACGATCAGCAGCAGCAGGTCGGCACCGTGCGCACGCGCCTCGTGGATCTGGTAGGGCCAGATAATGAAGTCCTTGCGCAGCACGGGAATCGACACCGCGGCACGCACCGCGTCCAGATCGTCGAGTGACCCATTGAAGCGGCGCCCCTCGGTCAGCACGCTGATCACCCGCGCACCGCCGTCTTCGTAGGCGCGGGCGAGCTTGGCGGGGTCGCCGATCGAGGCGAGTTCACCGCGTGACGGGCTTGCCCGCTTCACCTCGGCGATCACCCCGATGCCGGGCGCACGCAACGCCGTCATGACGTCCAGGGGCTTGGGTGCCCGCCGGGCCTTCTCCTTGACCTCCGCCAGACTGACAACCGCCTCACGGGCAGCAACGTCGGCACGGACTCCCTCGAGAATGGAGTCGAGCACGGTCGCCGAACCCATAGGTGTCGCTTCCCTTCATGATGACGGCCGTTTGATTCTTAACGAAGGGTAGTCGCCACCACGCCACCGTCCATCACCGCCCCTTGTTGTCCGGATTGAGTGGGTCTTTGGTGGGATCAGAGCCCTCGTCGAGGGCGTCCCAGATCATTCTTTCCGACATCGCGGCCGCCGACTCCTCGGTCTTGACGACCGGGCGCCGCCTGTAGCGCGCGGCATCGCTGCGCGCCCCCGTTGCCGAGCGCATCAGCAGGACGGATCCGAACAGGGAAAGGACCGCGGCGACGACCGTGACCACGGCACCGATGTAGTGCCGCTGGGTGCCGAGCAGGTCGGCCACCGGGACGTCTGCCAACCGGGCAGCACGCACGGCCACGTCGGTGACCACCCACAGGCTGATCGCCAGGTATCCCATCGCGGCGCTCGCCGCCGCCACCAGCACCGCCAGCACCCGCAGCGGCCACCCCCGCACCGCCAGCGCCGCGACCGCCGCCGCCAGCACCAGCAGGGCCAGTGGAATCAGGGCCGTCGACCACGTCGCCCCGGACAGGTCGGCCGTCTTCGGATGCCCGAGTCCGTCGAACGAACTGATCTGCACCCACGTCAGCCGCGATGCCGCCCACAGGCCCGCCGCAGCGAGCACCAGGGCCAGTTGGGCGACCCGGGTCATGGCTCGCTCAACGTCTCGGCTGCGGCGATCGCGCTCAGGACGGCGCGGGCCTTGTTCGCGGCCTCGGTGTATTCGTACGGACCGTTCGAGTCGGCGACGACGCCGCCTCCTGCCTGCACATAGGCGGTGCCGTCGCGCATCAGTGCGGTGCGGATCGCGATCGCGAAGTCGGCGTTGCCCGCGAAGTCGAGATAACCCAGAACACCGCCGTAGAGCCCGCGGCGGGTCTTCTCGACCTCCTCGATCAGCTCCATCGCCCGGACCTTCGGCGCACCCGAGAGCGTCCCCGCCGGGAAGCACGCGGTCACCGCGTCCAGGGCGGACCTGCCCTCGGCGAGCAACCCCGTCACCGTCGATACGAGGTGCATGACGTGGCTGTACCGCTCGATGTGGCTGTAGTCCTCGACACGGACCGTGCCCGGCGTGCAGACGCGGCCCAGATCGTTGCGCCCGAGGTCGACCAGCATCAGGTGCTCGGCGCGTTCCTTCTCGTCGGACAGCAACTCCTTTTCGAGCAGCACGTCCTCCTCCTCGGTGTCGCCACGCCACCGGGTGCCGGCGATCGGGTGCGTGGTCGCCCGCCCCTCCTTGACGGTGACGAGCGCCTCAGGGCTTGAGCCGACAATCGCAAAGTCCAGTCCCCCAGCGTGATCGGGAACATTGAGCAGGTACATGTATGGGCTCGGGTTTGTCACCCGCAGCATCCGGTAGACATCGAGAGGATCGGCGGCGGTGTCCATCTCGAAGCGCTGCGACGGCACCACCTGGAACGCCTCACCGGCCTCGATGTCGCCGACGAGTTTGTCGACGATCGCGGTGTACTCCGCGACCGTGCGTTGGGAGCGATGCTGCGGCGCAGGTCTGCTGAACGTGGCCACTGTCGACTTCAGCGGTTCGGCGAGCGCGGCCGTCATCACGTCCAGTCGGGCCACCGCGTCGTCGTAGGCATGGTCGACGCGTTCGTCGGTGCCATTCCAGTTCACCGCATTGGCGATCAGCGTGATGGTGCCCTCGTGGTGATCGACCGCGGCGACGTCGGTTGCCAGCAGCAGCAGCATGTCGGGCAAGCCCAGGTCATCGACGGTCAACTCGGGAAGGCGCTCCAAGCGCCGCACCATGTCGTAGGCGAAGAACCCGACCAGACCGGAGGACAGCGGTGGCAGACCGGGCAGAGCCGCGGTCTCGAGCAACGTCAGCGTCGCCCGCAGCGCATCCAACGGGTCGCCGCCCGACGGGGCGTCCTGCGGGGTGACACCCAGCCAGACCGCCTCGCCGTCGCGCACCGTCAACGCCGACGGGGCACCCGCACCGATGAACGACCACCGCGACCATGACCGGCCGTTCTCCGCGGACTCGAGGAGGAACGTCCCGGGACGGTTCGCCGCCAGCTTGCGGTAGGCCGACAGCGGCGTCTCGCTGTCGGCGAGCACCTTGCGGGTCACCGGGACCACCCGGTGCTCGGCGGCCAGCGCACGGAAGTCCTCACGTGAGGTCGTCACCGAGAGGTTGGCGGTCGTCTGCACGCAGTCATCCTCCCAGAAGTACGGTGGCATCTATGCAACGTGGTGATCGGGTGGCCGAGTTCGAACTACCGGACCAAACAGGAACAACCAGGACGCTGAGCGAACTACTCGCCGGTGGACCGATCGTGTTGTTCTTCTATCCCGCCGCGATGACGCCGGGCTGCACGAAGGAGGCATGCCACTTTCGCGATCTCGCGTCGGAGTTCGCCGCCGTCGGGGCCAGCCGGGTGGGCATCAGCACCGACGCCGTTGACAAGCAGGCCAAGTTCGCCGAGCAGCAGAAGTTCGACTACCCGCTGCTCTCGGACAGCGACGGCGTCGTGGCGGCACAGTTCGGGGTCAAGCGCGGCTTGCTCGGCAAGCTGATGCCGGTGAAGCGGACAACGTTCGTGATCGACACCGACCGCACCGTGCTCGAGGTGATCGCCAGCGAGTTCAGCATGGACACCCACGCCGACAAGGCTCTCGAGGTGCTGCGCCAGCGTCAGTCGGCCTAGAGCAAGTGCCGTCGCAGGTGCTCCATCACCTTGAGGTGAAAAGCCCGCATTGACGGCGCTTTCGGCGCGAGACCGTCGGCACCGTGGTACATCCCTAAAGGCCCGATGGCTCGTCGATACCCAGAATCAGATCCGCGTCGAAGCAGCTGTGGTCGCCGGTGTGACACGCACCGCCGACCTGGTCCACTTCCAGCAGCACGGTGTCCCCGTCGCAATCCAGCCGCACCGAGTGCACACGCTGCGTGTGGCCGGAGGTCGCCCCCTTGATCCACTGTTCACCCCGGGAGCGGGAGAAGTACGTCGCCTGACGGGTTTCCAGCGTTCGCGCCAGTGCGTCGTCGTCCATCCACGCGACCATCAGCACCTGACCGGTCCCACGCTCCTGTACCACCGCGGTGAACAGGCCGTCACTGTTGCGCTTGAGCCGCGCAGCGATCGCCGGATCCAGAGTCACCTCACCACGATCCCTTCGGCCGCCATCGCCGCTTTCACCTGGCCGATGGTCAGCTCCCGGAAGTGGAACACGCTGGCCGCCAGGACGGCGTCGGCTCCTGCAACAACGGCGGGCGCGAAATGTTCCACCGCGCCCGCGCCGCCGCTGGCGATCACCGGCACCGACACCGCTCCGCGCACCGCGCGCAGCATCTTCAGGTCGAAACCGGCCTTGGTGCCGTCGTAGTCCATCGCGTTCAGCAGGATCTCGCCGACGCCGAGTTCAGCGCCGCGGGCGGCCCACTCGATCGCGTCGATCCCGGTGCCGCGGCGACCGCCGTGCGTGGTCACCTCCCAGCCCGACGTGGTGGGCTCAGCCCCCTCGGGAACCGTGCGGGCGTCCACCGACAGCACGATGCACTGCGAGCCGAACTGCCGCGACAGTTCCGACAGCAGTTCCGGGCGCGCGATCGCCGCGGTGTTGACCGCCACTTTGTCGGCGCCGGCGCGCAGCAGCACGTCGACATCGGCCACCGCGCGCACCCCGCCGCCCACCGTGAGCGGGATGAACACCTGCTCGGCGGTCCGCCGGACAACGTCCAGCATCGTCGCGCGTCCCGACGAGGACGCCGTCACATCGAGGAACGTCAGCTCGTCGGCGCCCTCCGCGTCGTAGGCGGCGGCGAGCTCGACGGGATCGCCTGCGTCGCGCAGGTTCTCGAAGTTGACACCCTTGACCACCCGGCCGTCGTCGACGTCCAGGCACGGGATGACGCGGGTGGCGACGTCGCTGGCCTGCCTCACAGAAAGTCCTCCGGATTGCCTGCGGATCTGACGATGTCCAGCATCTGTGCGTGCACACCGGGCGCCGCTACCAGTGCCGAGGGCGAGGAGGCCGTCCACGGTTCACCGGCGAGGTCGGTGACGACGCCGCCGGCTGCCCGCACCAGCGCCACACCGGCCGCGTGATCCCAGACATGGTGGCCGAAACTTATTGCACCGCCCAGTATCCCGGCAGCGACGTAGGCCAGGTCGATTCCCGTCGCGCCCTGCATCCGCATCCGCGAACACTCGCGGCTCAGGTTCTCCAGGACCGCCACCCGATACCGGCCCGGGTAGCGTCCCCGTGACGCGATGTTGAACGTGCCGATCCCGACGACGGCGTCCGAGAGTGCGGTCGGTTCCAGCGCGTCCAGAGTTTCGCCGTTGCACCGCACCGGTCCCCCGACCATCGCGGTGTAGCGCTGCGCCATGAACGGCAGCCAGGTCAGTCCCAGAACCGGCTCGCCGTCGGCGAGCAGCCCCAACAGCATCGCCGCGGTCGGCAAGCCCGCCGCGTAGTTGAAGGTGCCATCGATCGGGTCGAGCACCCACACCAGTTCGGCGTCCAGCGACTCACCGCCGAACTCCTCGCCGTGCACCCCGATTCCGGTCAGCTTGGTGAGCTCGGCCACCACCCGGCGCTCGATCGCCAGGTCCACCTCGGTGGCGAAGTCGTTGCCCTTCTTGGCGACGGCGGATTCGGCGCGATGGCCCGCGATGAACTGCGTCGACGCAGCGTCGAGCACGTCGGCCGCGATGGTGAGCAGTCCGGCCAGCTGGTTCGGATCGAGGGTCACGTGTCGACCGCGGCCAGCGCCTGCGGCAACGTGAATCGTCCTGCGTACAAAGCCTTCCCGACGATCGCCCCCTCCACACCGCGGCCGGTCAGGGTCGCGATCGCACGTAGGTCGTCGAGGCTCGACACGCCACCGGAGGCAATGACGGGCGCATCGGTACGCTCGGTGATCTGAGCCAGCAGGTCGAGATTCGGTCCGTTGAGCGTTCCGTCCTTGGTGACGTCGGTGACCACGAAGCGCGAACACCCCTCGCCATCAAGGCGTTCCAGGACCGGCCACAGGTCGCCGCCGTCGGTCTCCCAGCCGCGGCCACGGAGTCGGTGCTCGCCATCAGTGATCTTGACGTCGAGTCCGACAGCCACCCGTTCGCCGTGTTCAGCGACGACCTTGGCGCACCACTGCGGGTTCTCCAACGCCGCCGTGCCCAGGTTGACGCGGGCGCACCCGGTGGCCAGTGCCGCCGCCAACGAATCGTCATCGCGGATACCGCCGGAGAGTTCCACGGCGACATCGAGCTTGCCGACGACCTCGGCCAGCAGTTCGCGGTTGGACCCGCGACCGAAGGCGGCATCGAGGTCCACCAGGTGGATCCACTCGGCGCCGTCGCGCTGCCACGTCATGGCCGCGTCCAGCGCCGAGCCGTACTCGGTCTCACTGCCGGCCTGTCCCTGTACCAGGCGCACCGCGCGGCCCTCGACGACATCGACTGCAGGCAGCAGGATCAGCTTCGGATTCACGCCGGTCAATTTAGCGCCCCCACCCAGTTCGACAGCAATTCGGCACCGGCGTCGCCACTCTTCTCGGGATGGAACTGGGTGGCTGCCAGCGGGCCGTCCTCGATTGCGGCCAGGAACGGCACCTCATGGGTCGCCCAGGTCAGCAGCGCGTCGGGATCACCCTCCCATTGCTGCGCGGCATAGGAGTGCACGAAGTAGAAGCGGGTGTCGGCCCCCAGCCCACGAAACAGCACACTCTCCGAAGGGGCATCGACGACGTTCCACCCCATGTGCGGGATCACCGGTGCATCCAACCGGACGACCGCGCCCGGCCACTGCCCACAACCGGTTGTCTCGATTCCGAATTCGACGCCGCGCGCGAACAGGATCTGCATGCCCACGCACACCCCGAGCACCGGGCGCCCGGCATCCAGGCGGTCGGCGATGATCTTCTCGCCGCCGATCTTTCGCAGACCCGTCATACACGCCTCGAACGCGCCAACCCCGGGAACGACGAGACCGTCGGCAGACATCGCCGCCGCCGGGTCGGCGGTGACCTCGACCTCGGCGCCGACGCGCTCCAGCGCACGCTGCGCCGAGCGCAGATTCCCCGACCCGTAGTCCAGAACCACGAGTTTCTTTGTCACAAGGTGCCTTTGGTCGACGGCACACCGCTGACCCGGGGGTCGTACTCGACGGCCTGGCGCAGCGCCCTGGCAACGGCCTTGTACTGCGCCTCGGTGATGTGGTGCGGGTCGCGCCCGTACAAGGTGCGCACGTGCAGTGCGATGCGGGCATTGAACGCCAGAGACTCGAACACGTGCCGGTTGACGACGGTGTGATACGGCGCCTGCGAACCGGCGATCGTGAATTCGACCATGTAGTCCGGTTCTCCGGTGTGCACGAAGTACGGGCGGCCCGACACGTCGACCGCGGCATGCGCCAGCGTCTCGTCCATCGGGATGAACGAGTCACCGAACCGGCGGATGCCCTTCTTGTCGCCGAGCGCCTGACCGAGTGCCTGACCGAGCACGATCGCGGTGTCCTCGATGGTGTGGTGGCCCTCGATCTCGATGTCCCCCACCGCCTTGATCGCGAGATCGAAGCTGGCGTGGGTGCCCAGCGAGGTGAGCATGTGATCGAAGAACGGCACACCGGTATCCACGCTGACGACTCCGGTGCCGTCGAGGTCGAGTTCGACGACGATGTCGGATTCCTTGGTCTTGCGTTCGATCTTCGCGAAACGACTCACGATGCTCCTATTCGGGCGCTGGCGGCCAGCAGCGCGTCATTCTCGTCGGCCAGACCGATGGTGGTGCGCAGGTATCCGGGGATTCCGACGTCGCGGATCAGCACGCCGTCGTCCAGGTAGCGCTGCCAGGTGCCGGGCGCATCGGCGAACTCGCCGAACAGCACGAAGTTCGCATCACTGGGTATCACCCGGAAACCCATGGTGGTCAATGCTTCTGACACCCTGTTACGTTCGGCGATCAGCGTCGCGACGCTGCCGAGCGTGTCGTCGGCATGGCGCAGCGCGGCACGCGCCGCGGCCTGGGTGACCGACGACAGGTGGTACGGCAGCCGCACCAGCAGCATCGCGTCGATGACGGCAGGGGCGGCGATGAGATACCCGAGCCTGCCACCGGCGAAGGCGAACGCCTTGCTCATGGTGCGGCTCACGACCAGCTTTGTCGGGTAGTCGGCGATGAGCCTGATGGCGCTGGGCTGCGAAGAGAACTCGCCGTAGGCCTCGTCGACGATCATCACGCCGCCGTTCATCGCGTCAAGCAGGTCCCGTAGGTCGTCGATCGAGACACTCTGGCCCGACGGGTTGTTGGGGCTGGTGAGAAACACGATGTCGGGGTTGTGTTCCTTGATCGCCCGCGCCGCCACACCCGCGTCCAGACCGAAATCGTCGGCGCGGTGGGCCACCAGCCAGGCGGTCTGCGTGCCGTCGGAGATGATCGGATGCATCGAGTACGACGGCACGAAGCCGATCGCGCTGCGGCCCGGTCCCCCGAAGGCCTGCAGCAGCTGCTGCAGGATCTCGTTGGAACCGTTGGCCGCCCAGACGTTCTCGACGCCTACCGCGGTACCGGTCTGTGCGGTCAGGTAGCTGGCCAGGTCAGTCCGCAGCGCCACCGCGTCCCGGTCGGGATAGCGGTGCAATTCGGCGGCGGCTTCGCGCACCGAGGCAGCGACGTCGTCGATCAGCGCCTGCGTGGGCGGGTGCGGGTTCTCGTTGGTGTTGAGCCGCACAGGAACATCCAATTGCGGTGCACCGTAGGGCGATTTGCCGCGCAGATCGTCGCGCAGCGGCAGGTCGTCCAGGGTCACCTGAATGCCGGGGAGGTCGCCCAGACTCACGTCTCGAACCTCCGGCGCACGGCCTCCCCGTGGCTGGGCAGGTTCTCGGCCTGCGCCAGGGTGATGACGTAGCCCGAGACATCCTTCAACGCCGCCTCGGTGTAGTCCACCACGTGGATGCCACGAAGGAACGTCTGGACCGAAAGTCCGCTCGAGTGCCTCGCGCATCCCGCGGTGGGCAGCACGTGGTTAGAACCTGCGCAGTAGTCACCCAGGCTCACCGGCGACCAGGCACCGACGAAAATCGCTCCCGCTGAACGGATCCGGCCCGCGACATCGGCGGCGTCCGTCGTCTGGATCTCGAGATGCTCAGCGGCGTAGGCATTCACCGTCCGCACCCCGGCGTCGATGTCGTCGACGAGCACGACTGCCGACTGCGGTCCGGTCAGCGCGGCCGTGACGCGCTCGCGGTGCACCGTCGTCTCCAATTGGCGCGCCAGTTCCCGGTCGGTGCCGTCGGCCAGCTCGGCGCTGTCGGTGACCAGCACACTGGCCGCCATCTCGTCGTGTTCTGCCTGGCTGATCAGATCCGCGGCGACGTGCACCGGATCGGCGGTGAAGTCGGCCAGGATCGCGATCTCGGTCGGGCCCGCTTCGGCGTCGATACCAACCTGCGAACGGCAGATCCGCTTGGCCGCGGTCACGTAGATGTTGCCGGGGCCGGTGATCATGTCGACCGGGGCGAGTTCGGCCCCGTCGGTGTCGGTACCGCCGTAGGCCAGCAGCGCCACCGCCTGGGCGCCGCCGACTGCCCACACTTCGGTGACGCCCAGCAGCGCGGCGGCGGCCAGGATCGTCGGATGCGGCAGGCCGCCACATTCGGCCTGCGGGGGGCTGGCGACCACCAGCGAGGCGACGCCGGCCGTCTGCGCGGGCACCACGTTCATCACGACGCTCGACGGATACACGGCGTTTCCGCCGGGGACGTACAGGCCGACCCGCTCGACGGGCACCCAGCGTTCGGTGACGGTGGCGCCCGGCGCCAGCGTGGTGGTCGTGTCGGTGCGGCGCTGATCGGCGTGCACCGCGCGGGCCCGGGCGATCGCCACCTCGAGCGCGGTCCGGATATCGGCGTCGAGCTCGTCGAGTGCCGCCCCAAGCTTCTCGGCGGGAACGCGGACCTGATCGGGCCGCACCCCGTCGAAGGATGCTCCGTACTCGAGTGCCGCCGCGGCACCGCGCTCTGCGACCGCCTCGACGATGGGCCGCACCCTGGGCAGCACCGCATCGACGTCGACGCCGCCGCGCGGCAGGGCGGTCCGCAGCCGGGCCGCCGACAGGGCGGTGCCACGCAGATCGATGCGCCGCAGGAGCGGTGGCGATACATTCACGCTGACCATTGTCCCAGAGCAGCACAAATCGGTATCGGAGGCGTCATGTCCGGACGACCCAGCAGGCACGAGCACCCGAACAATGCGCCGGGCGTCCCCATGATCTTCCCGGCGTGGTTCGAGCGCCTGCAGATCAAGTACATCAACCCGATGCTGCGACCGTTGTCGAAGCGGATGCCGGGCATGGCCGTGATCAAGCACCGCGGACGCACGTCGGGTAAGGAGTACGAGACCATCGTCACGCCATACCGCAAGGGCCAGGTGCTGGCGATTGGTCTGGCCCACGGTAAGACCAACTGGGTCAAGAACGTGCTGGCCGCAGGCGAGGCGGACATCCAGATCGGCAAGAAGAACCTGCACCTGGTGAACACCCGGGTGCTCCCGGCCGGCACTGTCGATTCCTCGCTGCCGCGGATGGCTCAGGTGGTCGGCAAGCGTTCCGGCGTCTTCGTCGCCGACATCGCGCCATGACCTGGCAGATGTGGCTCGCCTTCTTCGGAGCGGCGATCGTGATCGCCGTATCGCCCGGCCCGGGCGCCTTCCAGTCGATGGCCACCGGCTTGACGCACGGCGTCAGGCGCGGCTACTGGAACATCTTCGGCCTTGAGGTGGGCCTGATGGTGCAGCTCACGCTGGTCGCGGTCGGGTTGGGCGCCGCGGTCGCGAACTCGATGCTCGCGTTCACCGTCGTCAAGTGGATCGGCGTGGCCTATCTGCTCTACCTGGCGATCCGGCAGTGGCGGACCGCTACCACTGACCTGAACGCCCAGGTGAACCGGGTGGTCGCGGGTGGGCGGGTGTCACTCATGGTCCGGGGGTTCCTGGTCAACGCCACCAACCCGAAAGGCCTGTTGTTCTTCCTGGCGGTAATGCCGCAATTCGTCGTGCCCACCGCGCCGCTGCTGCCGCAGTACCTGGCCATCGGCGCGACGATGATCGCCGTGGACCTCGTCGTCATGGGGCTCTACACCGGCCTGGCCGTGCGCCTGCTGACGTGGCTGCGGACTCCACGGCAGCAGACGGTGCTCAACCGCGCATTCTCCGGCCTGTTCGCCGGGGCGGCCGTCGTGCTGGCGTTCCTGCGACGCGGACCCGCCGCCGCCTAGACCTACTCACAGAGCCCGGAGATGGCGGTGCTCGCGGCCTCCGCCGCCTCGAGTCGGGCCCCCTGCGCCGGATCGGTATTGGGCACGCCCGCCGTCGCCGCCGCTCCGATGTCCATCAGCTGGTTGCCGAATGTCCGGATCTCGGCAGCCAGGTCGGCGGGGGTGGCCGGGTCCAGCCGCGCGAGCAGGTACTGGCCGCCGTCGTAGAGCGCCACTCGTGCGTTGGCAGCGGCCGCAAGCGCACCGGCGATGTCGTCAGGCCCGCCCGGAGCCGTGACGTTGGTGTTCGTCGCCACCCCCGTGCGGACCGTGTCGAAGGCGGCGCAGGTCGCGGCCTTCGCGTCACTGCGCTGGGCGTCCGTGTAGTCCGCCTCGCCGGTCGGCCGAAGCAGCGCGAACACGGCGACGCCCAGAGAAAGGACCGCGACCGCGAAGGTGGAGTAGAGCAGACCGCGTCGCGGCGAGGGTTGGTTCACGCCTACAGATCCAACCCCAGATCGAGGACCTGCACCGAGTGCGTGAGCGCGCCGACAGCCAGGTAGTCCACGCCCGTTCCCGCGTACTCCGCCGCGCTGTCGAGGGACAGACCCCCCGACGATTCCAGTTTGGTGTCCGGGGACCGCGCAGCGCGGCGCTGCACCGCGATCTGCGTCTGCCATACCGGAAAGTTGTCCAGCAGAACCAGTTCCACGCCCTCGGCCAGGACATCGTCGAGCTGCTCGAGCGAGTCCACCTCCACCTCGCACGGCAGATCCGGTGCCGCGGCGCGTACTTCGCGCAGGGCGGCCAGCACCGACCCGGCCGCGGCTACGTGGTTGTCCTTGATCAGGGCCGCATCACCGAGGCCCATGCGGTGGTTCACTCCGCCACCCACGCGCACGGCGTACTTCTGCAGGGCCCGCAGCCCGGGCAGGGTCTTGCGGGTGTCCCTGATCTGGGCCTCGGTGCCGGAGACGGCGTCGACCCAGGCTGCCGTGGTGGTCGCGATGCCCGAGAGGTGACACACCAGGTTCAGCATGGTCCGTTCGGCGGTGAGCAGTCCCCGCGTCTGGCCCTCGATCACCAGCGCAACCCCACCGGCGTCCAGTCGGGTGCCATCCGGCACCCGGTGCTCGACCCGGTACCCGTCGGCGCCCAGCACCTCGTCGAGCACCATCAGCGCAATCTCCGAACCTGCGATCACACCGGGTTCGCGGGCAACCATCGACGCCGTCGTCGACGCGTCGGCGGGCACGGTGGCCAGTGTGGTGACGTCGGGTCCGTACCGGAGGTCCTCGTCGAGCGCGCGGGTGATGACGGCGCGAGCCTCGGCGAGTTCGTCCTCGCTGAGCGCCATCAACAGCTCGCGGCGGCGGGCGCCATACTGCGGGTGACGCTGGCGCGCTGCGCAGGATCGGTGTCCGGAAAGTCTGAGCGATGGTGACAGCCGCGGGACTCCGTGCGGGCCAGCGCCGCCGCGGCGACCGCGCCCGCGACCGCCGTGAGCGCCGCATCTTCGAAATCGTTGCGCGACTTGATGGTTCTCGGTACTGCCTGCTCGATCCGGCTCACCAGTTGTTCGAGCCCGGCGCCGTCTCGCACGACCGATGCATACCGGGTCATGGCGCGCTGCAGGTCGTCGCGCGCTAGCGCAGGCCGGACCGGCAACGCTGGGATGACGGTCGGTGCGGGACCCTCGCTCTCGGAGTGCCGGGCCGCTGCGTCGCCGGCGCGCCCGCCGACGACCAGACCCTCGAGCAGGCTGTTGGAGGCCAGCCGGTTGGCTCCGTGCATCCCGGTCCGGGCCACCTCACCGGCCGCGAACAATCCGGCGATGTCGGTGCGGCCGGAGACGTCGGTGAGCACCCCGCCGCAGCTGTAGTGGGCTCCCGGAACGACGGGAATGAGCTGCCGCGTGGGGTCGATGCCCGCGTCCAGGCAGGCCGCATTGACGGTCGGGAACCGCTGGGTGAAGTTCTCAATTTGCCGCGCATCGAGGTAGACGCAGGGGTCTCCGGTGGCGGCCAGACGCGCCTCGATCGAGGCGGCGACAACGTCGCGTGGTGCCAGGTCACCCATCGGATGCACGCCGGCAGTGACCGAATCGCCTTGTGCATCGACCAGTTTCGCGCCCTCGCCGCGAAGCGCCTCGGTGATCAGCGGCCGACGGCCGCCGCCGCGCCCGCCGAACAGCATGGTCGGGTGGAACTGGATGAACTCGAGGTCGCTGACCGGTAGCCCGGCCCACATGCCCAGTGCCACACCGTCACCCGTCGAACCCTCCGGATTGGTGGTGGCCTCGTAGAGGTGACCCAGGCCGCCCGTCGCGAGAATGACCGAGGGCGCGTGAATGACACCGAGACCGTCTTCGCTGAGCACCAGGACGCCCGAGACGACGCCGGAGTCCACCAGCAACTCCAGCGCCACGTGGTTGCGGCGAATGTCGAGGTTGGCCGCGGCGAAATCCAGCGCACGCTGCACCTCGGCGCCGGTGGCGTCGCCACCAGAATGGATGATGCGCCTGCGGGTATGCCCGCCCTCCCGAGTCAGCGCCCACCGTCCGGGAGCCGATTCGTCGAAACGTGCTCCGTCGGCGACCAACTCGGCCACCGCGCGATAGCCGTCGGCGACGATCGAACGGACCGCGTCAGGATCGCAGAGGCCGCCGCCCGCAGCGATCGTGTCGGCTACGTGGGCGTCGATCGAGTCCCCGTCGTCGTGGAAGGAATCCGGCAGCACGACGGCGATGCCGCCCTGGGCGTAGAACGTGGCGGTCTCACCGACCTTGCTCAACAGGACAACCTTGCGGCCCCGCCGATGCGCCGCCAACGCGGCGGCGAGGCCCGCGACTCCGGTGCCGATGACGACGACGTCGGCGCGTTGTCGCCAGATGCCGGCGCCACCGCACCCGGAGCGTGTCATTCGTCGCCGCCGGGCTGCCCGATCTCGATCATCCGCTGCACGCTCAGACGTGCCGCGGCGGCAACATCGGCGTCGACGTGGACTTCATCGGCACCCTCGACCAGACAACGCAGCATCGCCGCCGGGGTGATCATCTTCATGTACTTGCACGATGCCCGGTCGTTGACAGCCTGGAAGTCCACATCCGGTGCGGCGCGGCGCAATTGGTGCAGCATCCCGACCTCGGTGGCCACCAGCACCTGACGTGCAGCGGTCTCCCGGGCCGCATCGAGCATTCCGCCGGTGGACAGGATCTTGACCCGGTCGGCGGGGAATGCCCCCTCGCCGGCGAGATAGAGGGCGGATGTGGCGCAACCGCATTCGGGGTGGACGTACAGTTCGGCGTCGGGATGGGTGCGGGCCTGTTCGGCGAGCTCGTCTCCGTTGATGCCGGCGTGCACGTGGCACTCGCCGGCCCAGATATGCAGGTTCTTGCGACCGGTCATCCTGCGGACGTGCGCGCCGAGGAACTGGTCGGGGCAGAACAGGACCTCGCGGTCCTCGGGAATCGAGGCCACGACCTCGACCGCGTTGGACGATGTGCAGCAGATATCTGTTTCGGCCTTCACCGCCGCAGTGGTATTGACGTACGACACGACGACGGCACCGGGATGCTCGGACTTCCATTCCCGCAGCTGTTCGGCGGTGATCGAGTCGGCAAGGGAGCAGCCGGCGCGCTGATCGGGGATCAGCACCGTCTTCGCCGGCGACAGGATCTTCGCGGTCTCGGCCATGAAGTGCACCCCGGCGAACACGATGGTGTCCTCGGGAGCCTCGGCGGCGATCCGCGACAGCGCCAGTGAGTCGCCGACGTGGTCGGCGACGTCCTGGATGGCCGGAAGTTGGTAGTTGTGCGCCAGCAAGGTCGCGCCGCGAAGCTTGAGCAATCGGCGCACCTCCGCGGCCCATTCCGCGTCACCATCGACTCCGGAAAACCCACCTGGACCGTCGACGACTCGGTCCATCAGATGGTTAGTGGGCATCTGCTCGAGCACCGTCATCGCCGCCTCCTTCGCTTTGTCGAGGTTTTCGACTTACAATCGAAAACATGGCCCATATTAGCACTGACCACGAGGTGTTGGCCGCCGTGTTCCAGGTACGCCAGCGCAAGGCGTCCGACCCCGACCGGAAACCCGCACTTCACGTGCTGTTATGGCAGCGTGCACTCAGCCCGGAGCGCGGAAAATGGTCGCTGCCCGGGGGCCGCCTCGGAGACGACGAGGACATGACCAGCTCGGTGCGGCGTCAACTCGCCGAGAAGGTCGACCTGCGTGAGCTCGCCCACCTCGAGCAGCTCGCCGTGTTCTCCGACCCCGCCCGCGTGCCGGGCCTACGCACCATCGCCTCGACGTTCCTGGGCCTGGTGCCCTCCCCCGCCACTCCGGAACTGCCCGCCGACACCCTGTGGCACCCGGTCAGCGATCTGCCGCCGATGGCGTTCGACCACGGCCCGATGGTCGAACACGCGCGCAACCGCCTGGTGGCCAAGCTCTCCTACACCAACATCGGATTCGCCTTGGCGCCAGCGGAATTCGCACTGTCGACGCTGCGCGACATCTATAGTGCGGCGCTGGGCCACCCGGTCGACGCCACCAACCTGCAACGGGTGCTCGAGCGACGCCACGTCATCACCAGGACCGGCACCACCGCCAGATCCGGCCGCAGTGGCGGCCGCCCGGCAGCGCTGTACCGGTTCACCGACTCGCACTACCGGGTCACCGATGAGTTCGCCGCCCTACGGCCGCCAGGGTGAGTCGGCTGGCTTCTTAACACCTTCTTAAGCAACAATGCCTGGATGGACTTGGGCAGCGTGGCGCGGTCGACCGGAGCCGAGTGGATCGGCCAGGCTCCCCACGAGCCACTTCAGCGCAAGGCTCGGCCCGTTATCCCGGCCAAGGATCCGTTCTACGAGCCCCCGCCCGGCTTCGAGCACGCCCGTCCCGGCACGGTGCTGCGCTCCCGCGACGTCGAGCTCGCGTTCCTGGGGCTGGTGCCGCAGAAATTCCACGCCACCCAGCTGCTCTACCGCTCCACTAACCTCCACGGAGAGCCCGCGGCGGCCGTCACCACCGTGGTGGTCCCCACCGAACGGGCCTCCCGCGGTCCGCTGCCCATCGTCTCCTACCAGTGCGCCATCGACGCCGTGGCCGGTCGGTGCTTCCCGTCCTACGCGCTGCGTCGCGGTGCGAAGGCCGTCGGCGCCGTAGCCCAGTTCGAATTTCTCCTCGTCGCGGCTGCGCTCGCCGAGGGCTGGGCGGTCAGCGTGCCCGACCACGAGGGCACCGCCGGCATCTGGGGCGCCCCCTTCGAGCCGGGCTATCACGTGCTCGACGGCGTGCGGGCCGCGCTCAACCACGACGGATTCGGCCTGACCCCTGAGTCGCCCATCGGCCTGTGGGGCTACTCCGGCGGCGGGCTGGCCTCGGCATGGGCCGCCGAGGTCCAGGGCACGTACGCCCCGGAACTCAACGTCGTGGGTGCCGTGCTCGGCTCCCCCGTCGGCGACCTCGGACACACCTTCCGGCGCCTCAACGGAAGCATCTACGCCGGACTGCCCGCGCTGGTGGTGGCGGCGCTGACCCACGTCTATCCCGATCTGGACCGGGTGATCCAGGAACACGCCACCGAGGACGGCAAGGCGACGCTGGCCCGCATCGAGAAGATGACGACCGCCCACGCGATGATCCGACTCGCGGGCAAGGACATGGCGCACCTGATCGACCGGCCGCTCGAGGAGGTCCTGCTGACCCCCGAGGTCCAGCATGTCTTCGACAGCATCAAGCTCGGAACCTGCGCGCCGGCTGCTCCGGTACTCGTCGTTCAGGCCGTTCACGACCGGATCATCTCGGTCGAGGACATCGACGAGTTGACCGAGACCTACACCAAGGGCGGCGCCAGCGTCACCTACCACCGCGACATGCTCAGCGAGCACCTGCTGCTGCATCCGATGTCGGCGCCGATGACGCTGCGCTGGCTGCGGGACCGGTTCGCCGGCCGCCCACTGCGCGCGCACATCGCCCGGACCAAGTGGCCGACGCTGATGAACCCCTCGACCTACCGAGGGATGCTCACCCTCGGCGTGATCAGTGCCAAGGTGATGTTGGGGCGACGGGTGGAACGTCAGCCGCTGTCCCAATTCGACCAGTAGGCAGCGCGGGATACTCGACCGGTGGCCAAGCGCCGAGATCGTCGCGCGCCGTCGCCGTGACGGCCAGCAGATACACCAGCGCCGCGATCCCGGCCGGAAACAGCACCGTCGCCGCGATCTGCCACGGCGAGTGGCCGAAGAACACCGCGGGCGCCTCCACCACGTAGTGCACCCGGTTCTCTTCGGTTACCGGTGCCGCCGCAATGTCGATGGTCCCGTAGCGCAGATGCACCGCGAGGGCACCCACTGCGGTGGCCGCCGCCCCGGCGGCCGCGCCACCGAGTGCAAGCGCGGCCATCATCACCGGCCCGCGGTGAACACGCCACTGCCACACCAGGACTGCGAAAACCACCGCCAGTGCGGCGAGCATCCCGATGATCAGGAACGCCGCCGTGAACCAATGGTCCGACTCCGTGCCCAGGTAGGCCTTGATGCGGTCGCCGCTACGCGTCAGCGCCACCACCTGGTGGATGGGCGGCGCCAGCCACGCCCACAGCGCCCCCACGATCGCGCCCGCCCCCGTGAAACCCGCGACGACGATCAGTGCGGCCCGACTCCGCGACACCGCTGGCTTCTCGGGCATCATCGCTCGGCCTCCAGGTCCTTCGAGTCCACCAGCCCGTGCCTCGAGCACTTCGCCCACCACCCATCGGGGCGAACCTGCACGATCATTCGCCTGCCACATTCGGCGCAGAATCGCGGCGGCTCCAAACCGAGTTGCGCAGCGGTGGGAACGGTACTGCCCGCCAGCCCACCGGTGTAGACGTTGTAGACACCGGCACGGACTGCCGCAGGCAGTTCATGAACCATCACAAGCTGGCGTTCAGCGCCTTGATCGGCATCTGCAGGTCGTCCAGCAGTTCCAGGTCAGCCTCGGCCGGCCGGCCCAGCGTGGTCAGGTAGTTGCCGACGATGACGGCGTTGATGCCGCCGAGGATGCCCTTCTTGGCGCCCAGATCGCCCAGGGTGATCTCCCGACCGCCGGCGAAGCGCAGCATCGTGCGTGGCAGCGCCAGCCGGAAGGCGGCCACCGCCTTGAGCGCCTCGGAGGCGGGCAGCACCTCGAGGTCACCGAATGGGGTCCCGGGCCGCGGGTTGAGGAAGTTCAACGGCACCTCGTGTGGGTCGAGCTCGGCGAGGTTGGCAGCGAACTCGGCGCGCTGCTCCAACGTCTCTCCCATGCCGAGAATGCCGCCGCAGCACACCTCCATGCCGGCCTCACGAACCATTCGCAGTGTGTCCCAACGCTCTTCCCATGAGTGCGTGGTCACGACATTGGTGAAAAACGACCGCGCCGTCTCCAGGTTGTGGTTGTAGCGGTGCACGCCCATCGCCGACAGTTGCTCGACCTGGTCCTCGGTCAGCATGCCCAGCGAGCAGGCGATCTGGATGTCGACCTCGTTGCGGATCGCCTCGATACCCGCGGCGACCTGCGCCAGCAGCCGCTCATCCGGGCCGCGCACCGCGGCGACGATGCAGAACTCGGTGGCGCCGGTCTTGGCCGTCTGCTTCGCCGCCTCGACCAGGCTCGGGATGTCCAGCCACGCACTGCGCACCGGGGACGCGAAAAGTCCTGACTGAGAACAGAAGTGGCAGTCCTCGGGGCAGCCGCCGGTCTTGAGGCTGATGATGCCCTCGACCTCGACGTCGGGACCGCACCACGCCATCCGGACCTCGTGCGCCAGCGCCAGCAGGTCGTCGAGACGATCATCCGGCAGCTGCAGCACCTGCAGGGTCTGATCCTGATCGAGGCCCTCGCCCCGCTCCAGCACCTGCTCTCGTGCCACCGCCAGAATGTCGCTCACCAGTGCTCTCCTCCACGCCATCTGCTCTTCGCGCAAGCGCTCATCGCCACGCTCTGCGCGCTCATCGCCACGCCTTGAACGGTGTTCAGGTTAGGCTACCGGCGTGCAGCTCCACAAACGCGACGTTGTCGAGGCGGCGACGTCCTTGCTGGATGAGTACGGGATCGCCGACCTGTCGATGCGGCGGCTGGCTCGCGAGCTAGATGTCTCCCCCGGTGCGCTGTATTGGCATTTCGCCAACAAGCAGCAGCTTCTTGGCGCGGTCGCCGACCGGATCCTGGAGCCCGTCGGCGAGACCCGGGGCGACTGGCGCGCGCGCATCGTCGGCGTGTGCCGGGCGCTGCGGGACGCTCTGCTGTCTCACACCGACGGCGCCGAGCTGGTGTCCGCAAGCTTCGCGGCCGGGCAGTCCGCGGCGATGACTCGTCTTCTGAGCGGGCTGACCGATGCGGCGGCAGAAGCCGGCGTCCACCCGGCGCACACCGAACTGGCCGCCCGCACGGTCGTCTACTACACCCTCGGGTTCAGCGTCGACGAGCAATCGCGTCTGCAGTGGGACGCGGCGGGCGCCGAACTGCCCGCCGGGCAGTCCGTGCTGACCGAGGATCCGACAGTGCGGTTCGAGTTCGGCGTGCAGCTACTGGTCGACGGGATTTTGGCCAGGCGAGCGCAACCGGTCTAGAAGCCCCGATAGTTTCCGACGTCGGCCATCCACTGCGGATCGCCGGCGTTCACCGAGGCGGTGAGTGCCCACATCCGGGTGCCCTGATCGTGGCCGCCCACGATCGCGAAGCCCAGCTGGCGACGGGTTTCGCTCGGACCCGGTCGGATCTGGACCTCGACGATCTTGTTGGGCCGGCCCTCGGCGGTAACGCCGGCGAACTCGCCCTGGTCGTACACCGGGCTTTCGGCCACCACCAGGTTGTCGGCTTTCGGCGTCTCGTTGCCGCTTCCGACCAGGGCTTGGACATCCGGGTAGCTGTCGCCGGCATCCATCTTCAGCACCGGGGCATATACGCATGACAGCAGGTTCTCGCCCTCGTCGGTGGGCGCCAGCTTCTCGGCGTAGTTCACCACCGTGAGATAGGTGTTGACGATCGCCTGGCCCGTCGCCTCGGTGTCACCGAGCGGCGCGAAGGGAATCGGCGCTTTCTGATGGGAGCCGCCGGTCTCCTCCAGTGCGGCGCGCCACCGATCCCGCCACGCGTCCAGGTTCTCGGAGATGTAGGGCACACACCGGTCGATGCGGTCGGCATAGCTCAACTTCATGAATTCCGAATGACCGGACTCAATGGTGGTCGGCGGAGGACTCGGCTGGTAGAAGAAGTTCATGATCAGCGAGGTGCCGCCCACGATGGCACCGATGATCGCGATCGACGTCGTGGTCCACCAGTGCACTCGGCCGGGATTCCAGCCAGAAGCCCTGTCGGTTTCGTCGTCCGATTTCTTGACCACCGACGGGTAAGTTACCGGACCCCGGCGGATGAAATCAGCAGATCAGCGGCATTTCGGCGGTCAGCCGATCCGGTACTCACGCTTGGCGTCGCCATCCCAATAACGCAGGCCGACCGCGCGGGCGGGTACATCGCGGCCGACGTCCTCGAGCGCCAGCGCCGCAGCCAGCTTGTCGGGTGCCAGCCGTCGAGCCAACGTCACGTGCGGCGTCCACGACCCCGGCTCCGCGTGCGGCAGCACGCCATCTGCCATGTGCGGCAGGCAGATTCGGTGCACCTCGGCGTGCAGGTGCAGCAACTCGGCGGAGGGCACGACCAGGCGTGCCAACGTGATCGACCGGCCGCCGAACAGCAGCGGCGCCCCGATCAGGCAGTCGAACGGCAAGTGCCCCACCGCGGGGCTGAGCGCCTCGGTGACGGCGTCGTCCATCCGCTCTGCCACCGTGAGAGTCACGTGGGGGCGGTTGCTCGGGGACCGGTGCGCGGCCTGACTGCGCACGCCGCAGGCCATCAGGTCGTCCCAGATCCGCCGCACCGCCGCGTCGGTGTCGGCGTCGAACAGCAACTCAACGGAGTGCACCATCAGCCGACCAGGCTCTCGACCCATGATGTCTCGAATGCCTGTGCGCTGACGGTCGCGAACTCCTCGGCCGACGACGAACCGGCGCCCGACGGCAGCACCGCCCGCAGCGGCGCCAGCAGGGCCAGCGCGTCCCGATTGCCCGCCTGGGCCACATCCGGAGCGGCGGGCCATGCCCCGATCACCAGACCGGCACAGGGGACCTGTCGGCCGGCCAGGGCCTCCAGCGTCAACGCGGTGTGATTGAGCGTGCCGAGACCCGGCGCGACCACGATGAGCACCGGGGCGGCGAGGTCCGCTGCGAGGTCCCGCAGCGTCACTCCGTCTGCGCCGATCTGCACCAGCAGACCCCCGGCGCCTTCGATGAGGGTGAGCCTGCCGGGCCGGTCCGCCGCGGTGATCATGTCGAGGAGCGCTGTCCTCGTCGGCAACGCCGACGCCACCCGCTGGGCGGCAGCCAGCGGAGCCAGTGGCTCGGGAAACCTTGCCAGAGAGTGCAATTCATCGACACTCGAAAGTCGGGCCACCTCGGCCAGATCGTCGTCGCCGTCCCGGGTGCCCGTCTGCACCGGTTTGCAGACCGCGACATCGAGACCCGCCAACCGGGCGTGGCACGCCAGCGCGGCGGTGGCGATGGTCTTACCGACACCGGTGTCGGTGCCGGTGATGACGAGGACGCTCACGCCGGCGTCAGCACGTCGGTCAGCACCTCTCGCGCCAGCGCCATCTCCTCCTCGGTCAGCGACGCGCGGGCCGTCAACCGCAGCCGCGACGTGCCCACAGGCACCGTCGGGGGTCTGAAACATCCGACCCGTACTCCACGTTCCAGACACGCCGCCGCCGCCGCCAACGCGACCTCCGGCTCGCCGAGAATCACCGACACCACCGCCGACGACGGGACTTCGGCCACCCCGCACATCAACGCCAGCGCCGCGGCGCGGTCGAGCACCCGCTGCGCGCGCCAGGGCTCCTCGATGAGCACCTGCAGCGCCGCACGGGCGGCACCGACCGCCGCGGGTGCCAAACCGGTGTCGAAGATGAACGGCCGCGCGGCGTCGATCAGATGATTGCGCACCGACACCGGCCCAAGCACCACGCCGCCCTGACTGCCGAGCGCCTTGGACAGCGTTGTCGTCATCACCACATCGGGAGCGCCGGCCAGGCCCACTTCGTGCAGCAGTCCCCTTCCGCCGTCGCCGCGCACCCCGAGCCCGTGGGCTTCATCGACGAGGAGCAGCGCGCCGTGCCTGCGGCACACCTCATGCAGGTCCCGCAGCGGAGCCGCCACGCCGTCTGCGGAGAACACCGAGTCCGTCACCACGACAGCGCGGTCTTCGGAGCGCGCGGCCAGCGCGGCCCCCACCGCGGCGACGTCGGCGTGGGGCGTGACCACCACCCGCGCCCGCGACAGCCGGCACGCGTCCACCAGGGAGGCGTGGGTCAACGCATCGGACACCAGCAGCGACCCGGGGCCGGACAGCGACACCACCGCACCGAGGTTGGCGGTGTAGCCCGACGAGAACACCAGCGCCGAGGCGGCGCCGACGAACCCGGCCAGCAGGTCCTCGAAGTCCTCGTGCAGCTCGGTGTTGCCGGTGACCAGCCGGGAACCGGTGGAACCGGCACCCCAGGTGCGCAGTGCGTCAACGCCGCCGTCGAGAACCCGCGGATGCTGCGAGAGGCCGAGGTAATCGTTGGAGGCCAGGTCCAGTTCGGCGCCGACGGGAGGGCGGGCCCGCAGGGAACGTCGCAGTCCGGCCGCGCGCCGCTCCGCCTCGACCTCGTCGAGCCAGGCCAGCGGGGACACACCGACGCGCGTCACGGCGCTCCTTCCAGGGACTTGACCACGCCGGCGGAGCCGGCAATTGAACACCGTTCAGGTTAGTGCACGCGTGACCTCGACCATCCCCGAGGTGATCTGCGCGATTTCCTCGCGGGTGCAGATATAGGGAGGCATCGCATAGATCAGATTGCGGAACGGCCGAAGCCACACTCCCTGTTCGACGGCCGCAGGCGTCGCTATCCGCAGGTCGACCGGTCGGTCCAGCTCGATCACCCCGATCGCGCCGAGGACACGCACGTCTGCCACGTTCGGGAGGCCGGCGGCCGGTGCCAACCCGTCGGTCAGTCCGGCCTCGATCTCGCGCACCTGCCCCTGCCACTCGCCGGCGAGCAGCAACTCCACCGATGCCACGCTCACCGCGCAGGCCAGCGCGTTGGCCATGAACGTGGGCCCGTGCATGAGCGCACCCGGGGGGTGGCTGCTGATGGTGTCGGCGATGCGACGCGTGCACAGCGTCGCCGCCAGCGTGAGGTACCCGCCGGTCAGCGCTTTGCCGACGCACATGATGTCGGGGGTGACGCCCGCATGGTCGGCGGCGAACATCGCCCCGGTCCGCCCGAATCCCGTCGCGATCTCATCGAAGATCAGCAGCACCCCGAATTCGTCGCAGGCCGCCCGCAGATCGACCAGATAGCGCGCATCGTGGAATCGCATGCCACCGGCGCCTTGCACCACGGGCTCGACGATCACCGCCGCGAGTTCGTCGGCATGCTGCGCGAGTTGCTCTCGGAACGCCTCGCTGTAGCCGGAGTCGTAGACCGACGGCACCGGCGGCGCGAACACCTGGTCGGCCAACAGCGAGTTCTCGCCGGTCCACAGTTCGTGCATGCCGCCCTGCGGGTCGCAGACGCTCATCGGGGTGAACGTGTCGCCGTGGTAGCCGCCCCGCCATGTCATCAACCGGGACTTGCCGCCGCGGCCGATGCTGCGCCAGTACTGCAGCGCCATCTTGACGGCTACCTCGACCGACACCGATCCGGAGTCACTGAAGAACACCGTCTCCAGACCGTCCGGCGTCACCTCCACCAGCAGCTTCGCCAGCCGGGCGGCCGGCTCGTGGGTCAGCCCGCCGAACATGACGTGGTTCATGGTGGCGAGCTGCCGGGTGATCGCCGCGTCCAGGACCGGATGTCCATGCCCGTGCACCGCGGTCCACCAGGAGGCCATCGCGTCGAGCGCCTCGACCGTGCGGCCCTGGTGGACGAGGGTCAACCAGGCGCCGTGCGCACCCACCGCCACGACCGGCGTCAGGGCGTCATCCCCGATAGGGCTGTACGGGTGCCAGATGTGAGCGGCGTCGATGGCGCTGATCTCGGCGGGCGTCAACGCAGGCACCTTCGGTAGATTAGCCGTCGACCATGATGACCCTCGCCCCTGCCCGGCCGGCGTCCCCCACCGCCACGGGCATACCCCCGTCTGCCGTGATACCCGGCATGGGTACGCGCGCGTCGGGGTTCTACCGCCATGACCTCGACGGCCTCCGCGGGATCGCGATCGCCCTGGTGGCGGTTTTTCACGTGTGGTTCGGCCGAGTGTCCGGCGGGGTCGACGTCTTCCTCGTGCTGTCCGGCTTCTTCTTCGGCGGCCGCCTGCTGCGCGGTGCCCTGACACCAGGGGTGGCACTGCAGCCGGTACCGGAGATCACCCGGCTGATCCGCCGGCTGCTGCCCGCCCTGATCGTGGTGCTGGCGGTCTCCGCCGTCCTGACGATCCTGATCCAGCCGGAGACGCGCTGGGAGACCTTCGCCGATCAGAGCCTGGCGAGCCTGGGGTACTACCAGAACTGGGAACTCGCCAACACCGCCGCGGATTACCTGCGCGCCGGGGAGTCGGTCAGCCCGCTGCAGCACATCTGGTCGATGTCGGTGCAGGGCCAGTTCTACATCGCGTTCCTGGTGCTGATCCTGTTGTCTGCATTCGGATTCCGGCGGATGCTCGGCAGGCACATGCGGGTGGCGTTCGTGGTGCTGCTCGGCGCGCTGGCCATCGCCTCGTTCGTGTACGCGATCATCGCGCACAACACCGACCAGGCCACCGCGTATTACAGCAGCTTCGCGCGCGCGTGGGAGCTGCTGCTGGGCGCTCTGGTGGGGGCGCTGGTTCCGTACGTGCGCTGGCCGATGTGGCTGCGCACCGTCCTCGCCGTGGTGGCGCTGGCCGCGATCCTGTCCTGCGGCGCCCTGATCGACGGTGTCAAAGAGTTCCCCGGGCCATGGGCGTTGGTCCCCGTCGGCGCCACGCTGTTGTTCATCCTGTCGGCGGCCAACCGCTATGCCGATCCCCACACCCAGGGTCGAATCCCAGCTCCGAACCGGATGCTCGCGTCCGCTCCGTTCGTGGCGCTGGGCGCGATGGCGTACTCGCTGTATCTGTGGCACTGGCCCTTGCTGATCTTCTACCTCGCGTACACCGGCCGCCCGGGCGTCAACTTCGTCGAAGGTGCCGTCGTGTTGCTGGTGTCGGGTCTGCTGGCCTGGCTGACGACGCGGTTCATCGAGGAGCCACTGCGCTCCCGCAGTTCGTCGGCGGCGGTGTCCTCCCTGCCGCTGCGCACTCGGCTGCGCAGGCCGACGATCGTGCTGGGCTCGACCGTCGTCCTGCTCGGAGTCGCGTTGACCGCGACGTCGTTCACGTGGCGTGAGCATGTCACCGTGCTGCGCGCGAACGGCAAGGAACTGTCCGGACTCTCGTCGCGCGACTACCCCGGCGCCCGCGCCCTGATCAACAAGGCCCGAGTGCCGAAGCTGCCGATGCGCCCGACCGTGCTCGAGGCCAAGGACGACATCCCGCAATCCACCACCGACGAATGCATCAGCGACTTCGACAACGCCGGGGTGATCAACTGCACCTATGGCGACAAGTCCGCCACCCGGACCATCGCGCTGGCCGGTGGATCCCACGCCGAACACTGGATCACCGCACTGGACCTTCTGGGACGGCTGCACCATTTCAAGGTCGTGACATACCTGAAGATGGGTTGCCCCTTGACCACCGAGGAGAAACCGCTGGTGATGGGCGACAACCGCGAGTACCCCAAGTGCCGTGAATGGAACCAGCGGGTGATGCCCAAGATCATCGCCGACCACCCCGACTACGTGTTCACCACGTCGACCCGGCCGTGGAACATCAAGGATGGTGACGTGATGCCATCCAGTTACTTGGGAATCTGGAAGACGCTGTCCGACAACGGTATTCCCATCCTGGCGATGCGAGACACGCCATGGCTGGTGCGCGATGGCGAACCGTTCTTCCCGGCCGACTGCCTGGCCTCCGGCGGTGACGCCGTGTCATGCGGCATCGACAGATCGGAAGTACTGTCGGATCACAACCCGACACTGGACTACGTCGCGAGATTCCCGCTGCTCAAGCCGATCGACATGAGTGACGCGGTGTGCCGTCCGGACTACTGCCGAGCCGTGGAGGGAAACGTGTTGATCTATCACGACTCTCACCACTTCACGAGCACCTACATGCGCACCATGGCCAGTGAGCTCGGCCGCCAGATCGGCGTCATCACCCGATGGTGGTCGGACTGATGTCGACGCCGGAACCGGCCTCGGTACCCACCGTCTGGCCGGGTACCGCGTACCCCCTCGGCGCGACGTACGACGGCGCGGGCACGAACTTCTCGTTGTTCTCCGAGGTCGCCGATCGCGTCGAACTCTGCCTGATCGGCAAGGACGGCCGTGAACACCGCATCGACCTCGAGGAGGTGGACGGGTTCGTCTGGCACTGCTACCTGCCGACGGTGACCCCGGGGCAGCGCTACGGCTTCCGGGTGCACGGCCCGTGGGACCCGGCTTCGGGGCACCGGTGCGATGCGAGCAAGCTGCTTCTCGACCCGTACGGCAAGTCGTTTCACGGCGACTTCGACTTCAGCCAGGCGCTGTATTCCTACGATCTCGACGCCGACGATCTGGTCACCGGCGGGCAACCGCCACAGGTCGACTCCCTGGGCCACACGATGACCAGCGTGGTGATCAACCCGTTCTTCCAATGGGGTTCAGACCGATCTCCCCGCACGCCGTATCACGAGACGGTGATCTACGAGGCACACGTCAAGGGCATGACGCAGACCCATCCGGGGATTCCCGAGGAGTTGCGCGGCACCTATGCCGGGCTCGCGCATCCGGTGATCATCGAGCACCTGAAGTCGCTGAACATCACCGCGATCGAGTTGATGCCGGTGCACCAGTTCCTTCACGACCACCGGCTGCTCCAGCTGGAACTGACGAACTACTGGGGCTACAACACATTCGGGTTCTTCGCGCCCCACTCGCAGTACGCGGCGAATAAGCATGCCGGCGGTGCGGTGGCCGAATTCAAGACGATGGTGCGGGCATTCCACGACGCCGGCATCGAGGTGATCCTCGACGTCGTCTACAACCACACCGCCGAAGGCAATCATCTCGGGCCGACGATCAACTTCCGCGGCATCGACAATGCCGCGTACTACCGGTTGCTTGATGGCGACAACCGCTACTACAAGGACTTCACGGGCACCGGCAACAGCCTCAACGCCCGCCACCCCCACACGCTGCAGCTCATCATGGATTCACTGCGGTATTGGGTGCTCGACATGCACGTCGACGGGTTCCGGTTCGATCTGGCCGCGACGCTGGCGCGGGAGTTCTACGACGTGGACCGGCTATCGGCATTTTTCGACCTCGTTCAGCAGGATCCGGTCGTCAGCCAGGTCAAGCTGATCGCCGAACCGTGGGATATCGGCGAGGGCGGCTACCAGGTCGGAAACTTCCCAGGTTTGTGGACGGAGTGGAACGGGAAGTATCGCGACACTGTGCGTGATTACTGGCGGGGAGAGCCCGCAACACTCGGCGAGTTCGCATCCCGGCTGACGGGGTCGTCGGACCTCTATGAAGCGACGGGCCGGCGCCCCGGCGCCAGCATCAACTTCGTCACGTGCCACGACGGCTTCACCCTCAACGATCTGGTCTCTTACAACGAGAAGCACAATGCCGCCAACGGCGAGGACAATCGCGACGGCGAGAGTCACAACCGGTCCTGGAACTGCGGCGTGGAGGGCCCCACCGAAGACCCGGAGATCCTGACGCTGCGCGGCAAGCAGATGCGCAACATCTTGGCCACCCTGATGCTCTCGCAGGGCACTCCGATGATCGCGCACGGCGACGAGATCGGCCGAACTCAGCAGGGCAACAACAACGTCTACTGCCAGGATTCCGAGATCTCCTGGATGGACTGGTCGCTGTGTGAGACCAACGGCGATCTGCTCGAATTCACTCGCAAGGTGGTGAAATTCCGCAATTCCCATCCGGTGTTCCGGCGGCGACGGTTCTTCGAGGGAAAGCCGATCCGCACCGGCGCCGAGGCCAGAGACATCGCCTGGCTCACCCCTGCCGGTAAGGAGATGGACCCCGAGGACTGGGAGGCCGGACTCGGGCAGTGCGTGGCAGTGTTTCTGAACGGGCAGGCCATCCCTGCTCCCAACGAGCGCGGTGAGCGGGTGATCGACGACTCCTTCCTGCTGTGCTTCAACTCTCACGACGAGGTTCAGGACTTCATCGCACCGCGTGCCGACTACTACGCGCAGCAATGGACCGCCGACCTGGACACCGCCGACCCCACGGGCAGCACCGATTTCGTGGTGTCGGCAGGCGAAAAGATCTCGCTGCAGCCACGCTCGGTGCTCGTTCTGCGGAAGACCGCCTGACACATGCGAGTGCTTTCGACATACCGGCTGCAGATGCGTGGGCCCGCCAGTGGTGAGGCGTTCACCTTCGCCGACGCCGAGCGACTGATCGACTACTTCGCCGAACTCGGCGTCTCACACCTGTACCTGTCCCCCATTCTCACCGCCGCCGAAGGCTCCAGCCACGGCTATGACGTCACCGACCCCACCACCGTGTCCGCTGAACTCGGTGGCGCCGAGGGCTTTCGGTCGCTGGCGGCGGCAGCGCGTGCCGCGGGGTTGGGCATTGTCGTTGACATCGTGCCCAACCACGTCGGCGTCGACATCCCCGCCCAGAACCGTTGGTGGTGGGACGTCCTGTCCCACGGCCGGGATTCGGCGTTTGCCTCATACTTTGACATCGATTGGACTCTGGACCCTGACGGCCGAATTGTGTTGCCCGTCCTGGGCTCTGACGATGATGTGGCCGATCTTGTCGTCGACGGAGATGTGCTTCGACTCGGGGACCTGCAGTACCCGATCCGACCGGGAACCGGGACCGGTAGCGGCGCAGAGGTGCACGATCGGCAGCACTACACGCTGATCGGCTGGCGCAACAACACCTGCGGATATCGGCGCTTCTTCTCGATCACCTCGCTCGCGGGCCTACGCCAAGAGGATCGCGCCGTGTTCGACGCATCCCACGCCGAGGTCGGCCGATGGTTCGCCGAGAATCTTGTCGATGGGATCCGCATCGACCATCCGGACGGATTGTCGGATCCCGCAGGCTATCTGGACTGGCTGCGGGAACTCACCGGGCCGGACGCGTGGATCGTTATCGAGAAGATCCTGGCCGTCGACGAGCCACTGGATCCCAGCCTGCCCGTGGCAGGGACCACCGGTTACGACGCGCTGCGCGAGACCGGCGGGATCTTCGTCGACCCCACCGGCATCGAATCTCTCACGGCGCTGGTCGAGTCGGATGGCGTCGGCTACTCGCAGACTCCAGTGATCGCGCGCTCACTCAAGGTCAAGGCCGTGACCGACACCCTGGCCAGTGAGTTGCGCCGGATCTGCCGGGCCGTCACCGCGGCCACCGGTCGCGACCACGACAAGCTCCCGGAGGCGGTGGCCGCCCTGGTGAGCCGTGTCGGCGTCTACCGGTCGGACTATCTGACACTGTCCTCGGTGCTGCCGGTCGCCCTCGGCGAAACCATTTCCAGTCAACCAGAACTCGCCGACGCCTTGGCGCTGCTCACGACAGCCCTGACGGTACACGCCGAGGTGGGGGTGCGGCTTCAACAGCTGTGCGGGGCGGCCACAGCCAAGGCCATGGAGGACTGCCTGTTCTACCGCGATGCCCGACTGGTGTCGCTGAACGAGGTCGGCGGCGAGCCGGAGCATTTCGGCGTCAGCACGGCGGAGTTTCACCGACGCGCCGCAGACCGCGCCGCACTGTGGCCGCAGGCGATGACCACGTTGACCACGCACGACACCAAACGCGGTGAGGATGTTCGGGCACGTATCGGCGTGCTGTCGCAGGTGCCGTCGCTGTGGGCTGAACTCCTGCAGGGCTGGGAACGCACCACCCCGTCTCCCGATGCGCAGACCGGGCTCTTTCTGTGGCAGAACATTTTCGGTGTGTGGCCCACCGACGGCCAGGTGAGCACCGAGCTACGGGAACGCCTGCACGCCTACACCGAGAAGGCCATTCGGGAAGCCGGGGTGCATACCACGTGGAACGACCCGGACGCAGAGTTCGAGACGGCGGTGCACGCCTGGCTGGACGCGGTGATGGACGGCCCCGTCGCGGTCGAGTTGACCGCGACACTGGCACGGCTCGACGAACATGCCCGCAGTGACGCCCTGGGCCAGAAGCTGATCGCGCTGACGGCCCCGGGAGTTCCCGATGTCTACCAGGGCAGCGAACTCTGGGAAGACAGCCTGGTCGACCCGGACAACCGCCGGCCCGTCGACTATTCGGCGCGGCGCGAGGCGTTGACGGCGCCACACCCCAAGATGCGGGTCGTGCGTGAGGCGCTTCAGCTGCGGCGCCAGAAGCCCGACACCTTCCTGACCGGTGGATACCGCCCCGTGCTGGCCCAGGGCGATGCCGCCCCGCACATCGTGTCGTTCCTGCGCGGCGACGATGTGCTGGTCGCGGTCAGCAGGTGGACGGTGCGACTCGCCGACAACGGTTGGGGCGAAACCACACTCGGTCTTCCCGAGGGGACCTGGAATGACCGACTGACCGGTGCCACACACCGCGGCGCGGTGCGTGCCGACCGACTGTTCGCAGAGCTGCCCGTCGCGTTGCTGGTGCGTGCGGATGCCTGAGCACGAGTTCGCGGTCTGGGCGCCACGTCCCGATCGCGTCCGCCTCGACATCGACGGTGAGTTACACCCGATGACCCGCGGCGAGGACGCATGGTGGCGTGCCGTCGTCGACACCGCTCCGGACGCCCGCTACGGATTTGTCCTCGACGACGATCCCAAGGTGCTCCCTGACCCTCGCTCGCCGCGACAGCCGGACGGCGTCCACGAACCCTCGCAGTTGTGGCGGCCGGCGCCCGAGGTATGGACCGACACCGGCTGGGCCGGCCGCTCCATCGAGGGCGGCGTGATCTACGAACTGCATACCGGAACCTTCACCCCCGCAGGAACCTTCGACTCGGCGATCGAGAAGCTCGACTACCTGGTCGACCTCGGTGTCGATTTCGTCGAGCTGATGCCGGTCAACGCGTTCGGCGGAACCCACGGTTGGGGCTACGACGGCGTGCTCTGGTTCGCGGTGCACGAAGCCTACGGTGGACCCGACGCACTGATCCGCCTCATCGACGCCTGCCACGCCCGCGGCCTCGGCGTGCTGATCGACGCCGTGTTCAACCACCTCGGCCCGTCGGGCAACTACCTGCCCAAGTTCGGCCCGTACCTGTCGACCGGGAGCAACCCGTGGGGCGAGTCGGTCAATATCGCCGACGCCGATGCCGACCCGGTACGCCGCTACATTCTGGATTGCGCACTGCGCTGGATGCGTGATTTCCACGCCGACGGCCTGCGACTCGACGCAGTTCACGCGCTGGTCGACACCACCGCCTACCACATTCTCGAGGAACTCTCCGCCGAAACCGATTGCCTGGCAGCAGAAGTCGGCCGGCCCCTGTCCCTGGTCGCCGAGAGCGACCTCAATGACCCCAGGTTGATCACTCCGCGGGACCGGGGTGGCCTCGGCATGACGGCACAGTGGGACGACGACATCCATCACGCGATCCACTCCGCGGTCTCCGGCGAGCGTCAGGGCTACTACGGCGATTTCGGCTCGCTCGAGACTCTCGCGACAACGTTGCGCCACGGGTACTTTCATGCGGGCACCTACTCGTCGTTCCGGCGTCGTCGGCACGGACGGCCGCTGGACACCGCCGCGATCCCGGCCACCCGCCTGCTGGCCTACACGCTGACCCACGATCAGGTGGGAAACCGAGCGATCGGCGACCGGCCCTCCCAGAATCTGACCGCGGGCCAGCTGGCCGTGAAAGCGGCTCTGGCACTGGGCTCCCCGTACACAGCCATGCTGTTCATGGGCGAAGAGTGGGCGTCGTCGTCACCGTTCCAGTTCTTCAGTTCGCACCCCGAACCCGAGTTGGCCAGGGCCACCGCGGAGGGGCGCAAGAAGGAGTTCGCCGAGCACGGGTGGGACGCCGACACCATCCCCGACCCTCAGGACCCCGCGACGTTCCAGCGATCGAAGCTGAACTGGGACGAGGCCGAACACGGCGACCACGCACTGCTGCGGGCGTTCTATAAGGATCTGATCGCGTTGCGCCGCAACGAACCCGACTTCGGCGACCCGTGGCTGGACAACCTGCGCATCGACTACGACGAGGACGCGCGCTGGTTCGTCATGCGCCGCGGTGCGTTGTCGGTGGTGTGCAATCTGGGCGAAACCCCCGTCGACGTCCCGGTCTCGGGCGACATGGTGCTGGCGTGGGGTGAGCCCGTCACCGGCGCCGACTCGACGCGACTCGGCGGACATTCTGTCGTAATTCTGCGCGCTGTCAACTAGCTATCCACAGGCGCCACGCCCCTGTGGATAGCTGATTGCCTGTCCTATCGCGACGGGTCACTATTCGGGCATGAGTCCCGTTGAACTGCTACCGATCCCACCCGCCGAGTCTGCCACCGACCCCATACTCTCGACCGCCGACCTACGCCAACGATGGCGTGCGCTGATGGGGCCGCTGGGTTTCGGCGAACGACTCCTGCAATTCGTGTTCGTCGGACCCGATCGACGATTCACCAAGACCCTCCTCGACATGCCCATCCCCCGGATTCCCGACCCGGACGTACTCGCGAATCTGATGCCGGCCCTGGCCGGGGTACTGGCCGAGCGCGAACCCGGAACCACCGTGGCGTGTCTGATCACCCGACCCGGGCGCGGGCCGGTCACGGATATCGACCGGAAGTGGGCCATGGTGGTGCGCGCGCACGCCGAGCATGTCGACGTGCCGCTCGAACCCATTTTCCGCGCCAACGACGAGTCAGTGCTACAGGTCGAAACAGCGGCCTGAAGTCCTACCATGTGCTACATGGAACGTATCGGGCTGCGCGAACTGCGCCAGAACGCCAGTACGTACCTCGCACGGGTGGCCAGAGGCGAGTCGGTTGAGGTGACGCTGCGTGGTCGACTGGTCGCGCGCATCGTCCCGGCCGGCGCTGACAGTTGGGAGGACCTGATACTTCGCGGCGAGGTCATCCCGGCCCGGACACCCGGTGACCTGCTCGACGAGCCCCCGGTCGACTATGGCTTCGACGCCTCTGCCGAGCTACAGCGGATGCGCGAAGACGCGCGTTGATGCAGCTGTACATCGACACATCGGCACTGGTCAAACTCGTTGTCGCCGAGGCAGAGTCCACGTCGCTGCGAAGATATCTGGGCGAGTTCGGCGAGGACACCCGGATCACGTCGGCACTGGCGCGGACCGAACTGATTCGGGCGGTCGCCAGGCAGGGGTCGTTGGAGATCATCCAGCATGCGCGGCGCGTCGTCGGCGCGCTGGACCTTGTCGCGCTGACCACAGCCGTTCTCGACAGAGCTGGTGAAGTCCCCTCGCCGGAGCTGAGAACCCTTGATGCCATTCATCTTTCAGCTGCGCTCACGGCACCGGACCTTCGAGCGCTCGTCACCTACGACGCCCGGCTGGGCGAGGCAGCCACGAACGCGGGAATCACTGTCGTGGACCCCCGCTAGCGCCGGCAGGCCCCGGTCAGGTCAGGTAGCGGTAGGTGGGCGATCCCGGCTCGAGTAGTTCGGCGTGACATTCGGAGGTCTGCATCCGCGCCAGCAGGCCGTCCAGGTCCGACGCCGACGCCATCTCGATGCCGACCAGCGCTTCGCCCGTCTCCCGGTTGTTGCGCTTGACGTACTCGAACAGGGTGATGTCGTCGTTCGGGCCGAGGACCTCGTCGAGGAACCGGCGCAGCGCGCCCGGCTCCTGTGGGAAGTCGACCAGGAAGTAATGCTTGAGCCCCAGGTGCACCAGCGAGCGCTCGAGGACCTCCCCGTAGCGGGAGACGTCGTTGTTGCCGCCGGAGATCAGGCAGACCACCGTCGAGCCGGGCTCGATGTCCGCATCCAGCAGGGCGGCCACCGACAGCGCGCCCGCAGGTTCGGCGATGATGCCTTCGTTCTGGTAGAGGTCCAGCATCGCGGTGCACACCGCGCCCTCGTCGACCGTGGTGATCGACACCATGTCCCCCGCCGCCGACAGCGCCGCGAACGGCAGCGCACCCACCCTGGCGACCGCCGCACCGTCGACGAACTGATCGACGTCGTCGAGTGTCACGGGCTCACCGTTGGCCAGTGCAGCCACCAGGGCCGCCGCGCCTGCGGGTTCCACACCGAGCACCGAGGTCTTCGTGGTCCGCTCCGCGAGGTAGGTGGTCACGCCACCGATGCAGCCGCCCCCGCCGACCGGCACCACCACCAGGTCCGGTTCGGCGCCGAGCTGGTCGAGGATCTCCACCGCGATCGTGCCCTGCCCGGCCATGGTCCGGAGGTCGTTGTAGGGCGGCACCAGCGTCGCACCGGTGCGCGCGACGTCTTCGAGGGCGGCCTCAGCAGCCATGTCGTAGGTCTTGCCGCCGACGATCAGCTCGATGAAGTCGCCGCCGTGATAGCGAATCCGGTTGCGCTTCTGCTTCGGCGTCTTGGCCGGAACATAGACGCGCCCGTGGATGCCCATCGACCGGCATGCCAGCGCGAAGCCCTGCGCGTGGTTTCCTGCCGACGAACACACCACCCCGGCGGCCTTCTCCTCGGGGCTCAGCTGCATCAGCAGGTTGTAGGCGCCGCGCAGCTTGTACGAGCGCACCGCCTGCAGGTCCTCGCGCTTGAGGTAGACCTGCGCACCGGTGAGTGCCGACAGCCGATCGCTCAACTGCAACGGTGTCTGGGAAACCACGCCCGAAATTCGCCGAGCGGCCTCGTCGATGTCCACGGCACGTAACGGCACCGCATCGACCTCGGCCGTCTGCTCCTCGCGCAAGCGCTCGTCTTCGGTTGTCCGCTCCTCGCGCAAGCGCTCGTCTTCGGTTGTCCGCTCCTCGCGCAAGCGCTCGTCTTCGGTTGTCCGCTCCTCGCGCAAGCGCTCGTCGGCGGGACTCTGGCTCAGCTCAGCGGACACCGACCAATGGTGCCACCGCACCCCACCGCAGCGAAAATGGATTCAGTTGACGGGCGTCAGCACGAACACCGGAATCTGGCGGTCCGTCTTCTTCTGGTACTCGGCATAGTCGGGCCAGGCCGCCACCGCGCGCTCCCACCACGTCGCCTTCTCGTCACCGGACACCTCTCGGGAGGTGTAGTCCTTGGTGACCTCGCCGTCCTGCAACTCGACCTGCGGATTTGCCTTGATGTTGTAGTACCAGACCGGGTGCTTCGGAGCACCCCCGAGCGACGCCACGACGGCGTACTCGCCGTTGTGTTCCACACGCATCAACGGCGTCTTGCGGATCTTGCCGGTCTTGGCACCGACGGTGGTCAGCAGAATCACCGGTCTGCCCTTGAGTTCGGTTCCCTTGGTCCCGCCGGAGGCCATGTATTCCTCGGCGTTTTCTCGGGCCCAATCGGACGTACTGGGTTCATAATCTCCAGTGAGAGGCATGTAGCCACACTAGCGAAATCGATCCTCCACAATCGGTGTTTCGGGTGGCCGAAAACTTTCCTGCGAGCTATCGTTACCTTCATGACCACCGCTGGACACTTCCGCGATGCCGTGACGCCACCGGCCTCGACGGTGTCGATCGCCGGTGTCGAGTGGCCGATGTACAAGTTGGTCGCGCTGCTGGTCGGCCTGCTGGTCTTCGCGGTCGTCGCGGTAGTCACCACGGCCGCCGGCCCGGCAGTGCTCAGCGGCGCCGGTGTCGGCACGCTGGCATGGCTCCTCGGCCTGGGCATCACAGGCTCCTCGGACCGGTGAAACGCGGCTACCTCGTCTGACGCCGCACCAGCGGCAGGACAGCCATCGCGGCGAGTTGCACGGCGATCACCACACCGATCAGAAGCCTCACCGAGTGTGAGTACAGCAGTCCGGTCAACGCTCCCCCGGCCGCGGCTGCAGTGCCGATCACCGCGGCGTACACGCCGTAGGCGGTGGCCCGACGGGCCGGTTCGATGAGGTCGGCGACGACCGCGCGCAGCGTTGACTCCTGAATACCGACCGCTGCTCCCCACACCATCGCACCGGCTACGACCGGAACAATGCGGCCCGAGAAAGCCAGCACCGGCACCAGACTCGCCAACACCGGAAGCGCGCCGAGAACGGTGGCGCCGATCCGGTCGTATGCCCACCCGGTCATCAGGGCCGCCACAGCGTCGGCTGCCATGGCGGCGGCGTAGATCACCGGCACCGCTGCGACGGGGACGATACCCCTGCTCACCTGATGGAAGGACAGCACCCCGAACGTTGTGAAACCCACCATGGTGGCGGCTGAGAAACTCGAGTACACCCAGAAGGCCTTCGGCAGCGAGCGCAGAAAACTTTGCGCCACAATAGGTTTAACGACCGCTGTGGTGTCGACTTCGTAGCGCGCAGGCTCGGGCACGCGCACGCGCAGCCACGCCAGGAGCGCCAGCACCCCGATGCCAGGGACGGCCAGCAGGCCCAGAGTCGGTGCGAAGTCGCCGCCGAAAGCGAGCAGCATCGCCGCGACCGCCAATGGCCCCGCAATCGCCCCGATCTGATCCATGGCCTCATGGACGGCGAATCCCCGACCCCGGCCGGTGACCGCGGTTGCGTGCGAGAGCATGGTGTCCTTGGCCGGACTCCGCACGGCTTTGCCGACCCGCTCCGCGATCACCAGAGCGGCTGCCGCCCACAGCACCCCCACCACCCCAAGGAGCGGCACGGTGATGACGGTCAGGAAGTAGCCACCGATCGCCCATGTCCAGAACCGGCCGGTGCGGTCGGTGAGCGGGCCCGACACGATGCGCAGCAGCAGGGCCGCCGCCTCGCCGATCCCAGTGACGACACCGACCACAACCGCGGTGGCGCCGAGGGAGGCGAGCAGAGGTCCGGTGATGGAGCGTGCGCCTTCGTAGACGATGTCGGCGAGCAGGCTGACCACGCCAAACGTGGTGACGAATCGCCACGCACTCAGTCCCGCTGCCGGCGGGGTGCTCACCCTCCCAGGCAGCCGGGACCCAGCAACTCCTTCAGATCACCCATCAGCGCCGAGGACGGCGTCACCCGAAGCGACTGATCCAACTCCAGCGTGGTGATGCGCTCCCCGCTGATGAGTCGCAGATGCACCTGCGCGGTGCCCGGATGACGCGCCAGCACCTGCTTGAGTGCACTGACCTTGTCGACCGTGCACTGCCGCGTCGGCAGGCTGACTGCAACCGGACGGTTCACCTGGGCACTCGAGAAGTCCGGAACGACAAGCTCATTGGCGATCAGTGAGATGCGGTCGTCACGGATGGCCACCTTGGCGCCGACCAGCACGACGACATCGTCGGCGATCTCGGCGCCGAACATCGAGTAGGTCTGCGGGAAGAACAGCACCTCGATACCGCCGGTGAGATCCTCCACCTGCGCTGAGGCCCACGGTAACCCGTTCTTGTTGACCCGACGGTTCACCGACGCGAGGATCCCCCCGATGCGGACCTGAGTCTCGTTGGCGACATCGCCGGCCAGAATCGCCGGGATCGCGGTGTCGACCTGGGCGGACAACAGGTGAGCGATCCCGTTGAGCGGATGACCGGACACGTACAGGCCCAGCATCTCGCGCTCGAGGGCCAACTTGTGCTTGTCCTCCCACTCCTCGTCGGGCACCTTGATGGTGAACACGGACTCCCCGGCATCGGAGTCACCCCCGCCGAACAGGTCGAACTGCCCCATCGCCTCGGCCTTCTTGGTGCCGAGCACGGAGTCGACGGCGTCGGTGTGCACCAGGAACAGGCCCTTGCGCGGATGCCCCAATGAGTCAAACGCCCCGGCCTTGACCAGCGACTCGGTGACCTTCTTGTTGCACGGACCGATGTCGATCTTGTTGAGATAGTCCGAGAAGTCGGTGAACTTGCCCTTCTCGGTACGCGTATTGATCAGCGACGCAACGACATTAGCGCCGACGTTGCGCACCGCGCCCAGCCCGAAGCGAATGTCGGTGCCCACCGAGGCGAAGTTCTGCGCCGACTCGTTGACATCGGGAGGCAGCACGGTGATCCCCAACCGCCGGCAATCCGCCAGGTATACCGCCGCCTTGTCCTTGTCGTCCCCGACCGAGGTGAGCAGGCCCGCCATGTACTCGGCCGGGAAATTGGCCTTCAGGTACGCCGTCCAGTACGACACCAGGCCATACCCCGCCGCGTGCGACTTGTTGAACGCGTAGTCGGCGAACGGCAGCACCGTGTCCCACAGCGCCTTGACGGCCGCGGGCGAGAATCCGTTCGCCTTCATCCCCTCGGAGAAGCCCTCGAACTCCTTCTCCAGGACCTCGCGCTTCTTCTTCCCCATCGCCTTGCGCAGAATGTCGGCTCGGGCCAGCGAATAGCCGGCCACCTTCTGCGCGATGCGCATGATCTGCTCTTGGTAGACGATCAGGCCGTATGTCTCGGCCAGGATCTCTTGCAGCGGCTCTTCCAGTTCCGGGTGAATCGGCTTGATGGCCTGGCGGTTGTTCTTGCGATCGGCGTAGTCGTTGTGCGCGTTCATGCCCATCGGCCCGGGCCGGTACAGGGCGATCACGGCGACAACGTCTTCGAAGCCGGTCGGCTGCATTTTGCGCAGCAGATCGCGCATCGGCCCGCCGTCGAGCTGGAACACACCCAAAGTGTCTCCGCGGCCGAGCAATTCGAAGGTGGCAGCGTCGTCGAGCGGGACCTGGTCCAGGTCCAGATCGATGCCCCGGTTGGCCTTGATGTTCTCGATCGCGTCACCGATGATCGTCAGGTTCCGCAGGCCGAGGAAGTCCATCTTTAGCAGGCCGATGGCCTCGCACGACGGGTAGTCCCAGCCGGTGATGATCGCGCCGTCCTGGGGGCGGCGCCACAGCGGGATCGAGTCGATGAGCGGCTCGGAACTCATGATCACCGCGCAGGCGTGCACACCCGCGTTGCGGACCAATCCTTCCAGCCCGCGCGCCGTCTCGTAGATGGTCCGCACGTCCGGATCGGTGTCGATCAACCCCCGGACCTCGGCCGCTTCCTTGTACCGTTCGTGGGTGGGGTCGGTGATCCCCGAGACCGAGATGTCCTTGGCCATGATGGGCGGCGGCAGCGCCTTGGTGATCCGGTCGGCGATGGCGAAGCCGGGCTGGCCGTAGTGCACCCGGGCCGAATCTTTCAGCGCCGCTTTGGTCTTGATGGTGCCGAACGTGATGACCTGGGCGACCCGGTCACTGCCCCACCTGTTGGCGGCGTACCGCAGCATCTCGCCGCGGCGGCGATCGTCGAAGTCGATGTCGATATCGGGCATCGACACGCGCTCGGGGTTGAGGAACCGCTCGAACAGCAGCCCGTAGGTGATGGGGTCAATGTTGGTGATACCCATCGCATACGCGACCAGGGAACCGGCGGCCGACCCGCGGCCGGGGCCGACGCGGATGTCCACGGAGCGGGCGTAGTTGATCAGGTCAGCGACGATCAGGAAGTAGGACGGGTAGCCCTTCTCGCAGATGACCTTGATCTCGAAGTCGGCGCGATCCGTGTACTCCTGCGGCACTCCGGCCGGGAACCGGCGCTCCAGTCCCGCGCTGACCTCGTGTCGAAGCCAGGTCTCCTGGGTGTGTCCCTCGGGGACCGGGAACACCGGCATCCGGTCGAGGGGCTTCCACAGGTCGGTGTAGGGCTGCACGCGTTCGGCGATCAGCAGGGTCGAGTCGCAGGCACCCGGTACCTGGTCATCCCACAGGGCCCGCATCTCGGCGGCGCTCTTGAGGAAGTAGCCGTCGCCGTCGAACTTGAAGCGGGTGGGATCCGACAGGGTCTTGCCGGTCTGAACGCAGAGCAACGCCTCGTGGTTGTGCGAGTGGTCGCGCGTCACATAGTGGCAGTCGTTGGTGGCCAGCGGCGGGATCGACAGCTTCTTGCCCAGCTCGATCAGCCCGTCCCGAACCCGGCGCTCGATGTCCAGGCCGTGGTCCATCAGCTCCAGGAAGAAGTTCTCCGGACCGAAGATCTCCCGCCACTTGGCGGCCGCTTCGAGCGCCTCGCGCTCATGGCCGAGGCGCAGCCGGGTCTGCACCTCACCCGACGGGCAGCCGGTGGTGGCGATGATGCCCTCGGCATGCTCGGCGATCAGCTCGGCGTCCATCCGCGACCACTTGCCGAGCTGTCCCTCGAACGACGCGAGCGATGACAGCTTGAACAGGTTGCGTAGCCCGGTCGCGTTCTCCGCGACCATCGTCATGTGTGTGTAGGACCCGCTGCCCGAGACGTCGTCACCCTTCTGGCTGGGGTCACCCCAGAGGACGCGCTTGGTCTCGAATCGGGAGGCGGGCGCGATGTAGGCCTCGACACCGATGATCGGCTTGATGCCCACCTCGGTCGCCTTGTTGTAGAACTCGCTGGCGCCGAACATGTTTCCGTGATCGGTCATGCCGACCGCGGGCATCTCCAGCCTCTGCGCCTCGGCCAGCATCGGGCTGATCTTCGCGGCACCGTCCAGCATCGAGTACTCGGTGTGGTTGTGCAGGTGAACAAAAGACCCTGAGGACTGCCAGTCTGAACCGCTCATAGGGACGCCAGTCTATGACCGGCCACCGACAGACTTCGGCGTGTCGAGCTGCGTGTCTCGCGTTGTTCGGGACCCTCCGGCGTCAGGCGTCGACAGGTGTGCCGACGCGCGAGTTCAGCAACCCGACTTCGAACACCTGAAGTAATTGCCTGGCAATCTCGGATGCCTCGTCGACATCGACGAAGCCTGCGTGAAAGCCCATCCCCCAGAACAGCGCAGCCAGCATGTCGGCCACCGCACGGGCGTCGGTATCGGCAGCCAGCTCGCCGTGCGCGATCGCCTGCACCACGATGGAGTGGTAGAAGCCCTGCACCGTAGAGACGACGGCGTCGGCAGCGTCGTGACGCTGCTGACCGCGGTGGTGCTCCAACCTGGCGCTCACCAGGAACTTCATCGTTGCAGTGTCGGTGACGTACAGGTCCTGCATCGCCTCGAGGAACACGGTCAACTGGCTCCTCAGCCCGCTTTCCCGCTGGGCCGCGACGGCGCATTCCGCCACCCGGGCGTAGGCATCCCTGAGCAGGATCTCGTACACCTGCTCGCGGTTGGAGAAGTAATAGTGCAGGGTGGGCCTGCTGACGCCCGCGCGAACCGCGATCTGCTGGAACGTCGCCGCGTGATAGCCGCGTTCGGCGATCACCTCGCGGGCGGCGTCGAGGATGTTCCGGCGCGTCGTCTCCGAATCGGCGCCGACCGGACGGCCGCGCCCCCGAGGCCTGGGCGGGGTCGGGGGCTGAGGGTGCACGAGCAAACGCTATGGCATAGCTGACAGCGGGTCAATCAGTAGCGGCGCAAATTGTCACACCGGGGACGGCTGAGAGGATCGCCGGTCGGCACGGGTACGGCGCACCGCGTCGAGGGTGAAGATCGCCAGCGCCGTCCAGATCAACGCGAAGCCGAACCACCGCGCAGGCGGCATTGCCTCGTGGCCGACCAGCACACCCCAGGTCAGTTGCATCGCGGGTGTCATGTAGAACAGCAGGCCCAGGGTGACCATCGCCAGCCGCTGCGCTGCGGCGGCGAACAGCAGCAACGGCAGTGCCGTCAGCACGCCCGACAGAATCATCAACACGACGTGCCCTGCGCCGTGTCCCACGAACGTGCCGTGCCCGCCGACCTGCAGGACGAGCACGTAGACCAGCGCGAACGGAGCGGCCAGCCCGGCTTCGACGCCGACGCTGACCCGCGGATCGGTGGGCACCAACTTCTTCACCGCGCCGTAGAGGCCGAACGACAGCGCGAGGCCGAGACCGATCACCGGCGGCGATCCCACATTCACCGTCAGCACCACCACCGCCACGACCGCGATGACCAGCGCGCAGAGCTGCCACCGGTTCAGCGTCTCCCGAAAGATGAGCAGGCCGAGCGCGATCGACACCAGCGGGTTGATGAAGTATCCCAACGCCGCATCCACGACATGGCCGTTGTTCACGGCGTACACGTAGATCACCCAGTTGACGGAGATGAGCGCCGCCGCCGCGGTCAGCAGCAGCCACGTGCGCCCGCTGATCGCCTTGAGGTCGCCGAGGCGCCGCACCGCGGCCACCACGACGACCATGAGGAGGAAGCTCCAGATGATCCGGTGCGCCAGGACCTCGACCGCGCCGGCCGGCTTGAGCAGCGGGAAGAACGCCGGGAACAGGCCCCACATGCCATAGGCGCCGGCACCGAACAGCAGCCCCGATCTCACCGGTGGTGACTGCGCAGGGTATCCAGCGCGTGTTGCAGGTCGGCGGGGTACGGGCTGGTGAACTCGACACGCCGCCCGTCGGCCGGATGCGCGAACGCCAGAGACCTCGCGTGTAGCCATTGACGTTCCAGCCCAAGCTTTTTCGCCAATGTCGGATCAGCACCGTAGGTGAGGTCACCGCAGCACGGGTGGTGCAGCGCGGCGAAGTGCACCCTGATCTGATGGGTGCGGCCGGTTTCGAGCTCGATGTCGAGGAGGCTTGCCGCCTGGTGCGCCTCCAGCGTGTCGTAGTGAGTGACGCTGTTTCTGCCGTCTTCGACGACGGCGAACTTCCAGTCGTGCCCGCGGTGGCGACCGATCGGCGCATCGATGGTGCCGCTCGACGGGTCCGGATGGCCTTGCACCAGTGCGTGGTAGCGCTTTTCGACGGTGCGCTGCTTGAAGGCCCGCTTGAGCACCGTGTAGGCCCGCTCCGACAGCGCCACCACCATCACGCCGGACGTGCCGACATCCAGCCGGTGCACGATGCCCTGCCGCTCGTGGATTCCGGAGGTGCTGATGCGGAAACCCGCCGCCGCCAGCCCACCGAGCACTGTCGGACCGTGCCAGCCGACGGTCGCGTGCGCGGCCACTCCGGGGGGTTTGTCGACCGCGACGATGTCGTCGTCGGAGTAGAGGATCGCCATCCCCTCGATGTCGACCGGGGTGTTCTCCACCGGGGCAGGCGCCTCGGGCAGCGTCACCTCCAGCCATGCCCCCTCGGTCAGCTTGTCCGACTTTCCCGCAGCGACGCCGTCGAGTTCAACGCCGCCCTCCTCGGCAAGTGTCGCCGCCGCCGTGCGCGACAGCCCGAGCAGTCGGGCCAGGCCGGCGTCGACCCGCATGCCCGCCAACCCTTCCGGGACCGGCATCGACCGTGTCGTCATCAGTCCCCGTCGCCGCCGTCCGGCTGGCGCCTCCCGACGGTGTCAAAGTCGAAGCCGAACAACGACAACACCACCAGCAGGATGGCACCGCCGACGACCGCCGGGTCCGCCACGTTGAACACCGGCCACCAGCCGATGGACAGAAAGTCGACGACGTGGCCGCGTAGCGGCCCCGGTGACCGGAAGAACCTGTCGACGAGGTTCCCCATCGCGCCACCGAGGATCATGCCCAGCCCGACCGCCCACCACGGAGACACCAGCCGACGCCCCATCCAGATGATGCCGATGACGACGCCCGTGGCGACCAGGGTGAGCACCCAGGTGTAGCCGGTGGCCATCGAGAACGCCGCACCCGAGTTGCGCACCAACGTCCACGTCACGGTGTCGCCGATGATCGGCACCGGCTGACCGGGCGTGAGGAGCTTCACGGCAAGCACCTTCGTGACGATGTCCAGAACGAGCAGGACCCCCGCCACGGTGAGCAGGAGGCGCAGCCGCCGCGGCGGCTCACCTTCCGGCTGCCCGGCGGCACTGTCGCCGGTCGCAGGCTCGACCGGGCTCGATGATTCATCAGTCACGCCCCCCATCATCGCAGGGTCGCGGTGGGGAACAATTCCACCCATGAGCCGCCTCGTCGTCATAGCCACCGGTGGGACGATCTCGACCAGCTCCGACAGCGACGGCGTGAAGCGCCCCAGCCGTTCCGCCGCGGACCTCACCGAAGGGTTGGACGTCGAGGTCATCGATGCGATGGCGGTGGACAGCTCACAGCTGACGCCCGCCGACTGGGACCGAATCGCCGAGGCCGTGCGGTCGGCGTCTGTGGTCCACGGCGCCGACGGTGTCGTGATCACCCACGGCACCGACACGATGGAGGAGACCGCGCTCTGGCTCGGGCTCACCTATGCCGGTGAACCGCCGGTGATTCTGACCGGCGCTCAGCGCAGCGCCGACGCACCGGACGCCGACGGTCCTGCAAATCTGCGTGACGCGCTGGCCGTCGCCGCCGGACCGGACGTCCGCGGCCATGGCGTCGCCGTGAGCTTCGCGGGCACGGTGTTCGAGCCGCTGGGTCTGCACAAGGTCGCCACCGCAGACCTGCAGGCCTTCGCGGGACGCCCGCTCGGGTCGGTCCGGGACCGCCCGCTCTTCGGTGACCTGGTGGCCGCCGATGCTCCGCGGGTGGACATCATCGCCGCCTACCCTGGCGCCGACTCGGTAGCGCTCGACGCCTGCGTGGCCGCCGGCGCCCGCGGCATCGTGCTGGAGGCGCTGGGCTCGGGGAACGCCGGGACCGCGCTGATCGACGGCGTGCGCAACCACTGCCGCGAGGGTGTCACCGTCGCGATTTCCACGAGGGTCCCCGGTGGACGCGTGGCCCCCGGATACGGACCGGGACGTGCCCTGGTGGACGCGGGCGCGCTCGTCGTGCCGCGGCTGCGGCCACCGCAGGCGCGGGTCCTGCTGATGGCCGCCCTGGCCGCCGGTTCACCCGCCGAGGGTGTGTTCGAGCGCTGGGGCTGATACAGATGGACGATGCGCCGATCCGTTCTTTTGGCCGCAGCCGGTGCGCTTCTGCTGGGCGCCACGCCGCTGGCGAAGGCCCAGCCGCCGCCCGGCATCGACGAGATGGATACCTGGCCGATCGCCCAGGGCAACTACACGACGCCGAATGACTTCTACCAGGTGTACTTCAAGACCCCGGACGGCCGCGCGTGCGGGATCGGTCCCAACGGCGGACCCGTCGGCTGCGACGCGGTACCCCTCGATGCTCCCGCAGACACCAACCAGACGGTGGTCAACAGCTGGGGCCCGGCCGAGTACCGGCACTCCGACACCGCGTCGTTCACCCGTGACGTCGACGTGCTCCCCGAAGGCCATCGGCTTCAGAACTGGGGCGCGACCTGTGGGGTCGGATATCAGGGCACTGTGACCTGCAGGACGTACGGCGAACACGGTTTCACCATCTCCAGCGTCTACGGAGTGCTCTGGTAGCGGGCCAGTTCGTCGACGAAATCCGGCCAGTCGAGACTGTCCACCGGGTTGGCGTGGGTCACTGCGGCGTCATCGTCGCGGAATGTGCGGGCGGGGCCGGCCCCGGTGCCACGAGTCTCGAAACGCACCGTCATGACGCCGTGTCCCGCACCCTGAACCCACCCATGGCCGTGGACGGTATGGAATACGTCGTCGCCGATGCGCCACACCGGCGCCGCCGGTCCGGCATCGGCGCGCGGCTGCGGTGAGCCGATGCGGGCCAACTCCTCGGTCGCCGTCAACTCAAGATCCGGGAACAACGACTCCTGCTGAACCTCGGACAGACCCGAAAAGCCCACGCCGACAAGCCGAACCGGCCCGATGTCCACCGGATCGAGGAGAAGTCGGCGCGCTGTGGCGTTCAACGTCGCCTCATTCGTGGTCGCATAGGGCAGTGTCGCCGACCGGGTCAGCGTGCTCATGTCGGACTTCTTCAGCTTGACCGTGACGGTGCGGGCTCCGCGGCCGTCCTTCAGCAGGCGCCGGTGGGCGTGCTCACCGATGGGAACCGCCGCATCCCGGAGCTGAGCAAGCGTCGTCAGATCCTCGGGGAACGTCGACTCGGCGCTGATCTGTTTGGCAGGGGAGTTCTCGGCGACCGGCCGGTCATCGATGCCCCTCGCAAGCCGGTGCAGCGCGGGCCCGACCGTCGGTCCCAGAATGTTCGCGACCTCGGCGTCCGAGAGCGCCGCGAATCCGCCGATGGTCTCGATACCGAGCCGGTGCAGCTTCTCCTCGGCCACGGGCCCGATCCCCCAGAGCTTGCGCACCGCAAGCCCGTCGAGCATGGTGTGCTCCTGCTCGCGGGCCACCACGGTGATGCCGTTCGGTTTCGCCAGTCCCGAGGCGATCTTGGCGATCTGCTTTCCCGAACCCGCGCCGACGGACGCAATCAGGCCGGTCACCGCAGCCACCTCCGCGCGCAGCCTCTCGCAGAACGCTGCCACCTCTGTCGCCGAGGCGCCGGCAAGCTCTCCGGGCTCGCCGAAGGCTTCGTCGAACGACAGCTGTTCGAGCACCGGCACCATGGTGCGGACCGTCTCGAACACCCGCCGACTGGCCAGTCCATAGACGACGCCGCGTGGCGGCAGCACCACCGCGCCCGCCCCGACCAGCCTGCGGGCCTGGTGCATCGGCATCGCCGACCTGGCCCCGAACACCCGCGACTCATAGCTGGCACCCGCCACGACTCCCCGTCCGCCGAGACCGCCGACAAGGACCGGGCGGCCCCGCAAGGTGGGCCGGGTCAGCTGTTCCACAGACGCGAAGAACGCATCCATGTCCAGGTGCAGCACCCATCGAACGGCCACACCCGCCGATGCTAGGCGCTGCCGGATAGCCTGACCGGCATGGCACACCAGAGCGCTGAAGCTTCCGACGTTCCGATCCGGGACGCCTCGATCAGGCTCGGGCAGTTCCTCAAGCTGGCAGGGCTCATCGACTCCGGCGCCGATGCCAAGTCGGTGATCGCCGACGGGCTGGTCAGCGTCAACGGTGATGTCGAAACCCGGCGCGGCAGGCAACTCCGCATCGGTGACACCGTGGTGTTCGCCGACCGGGGTGCCCGCGTCGCCGACGGCCGATGAGCACCTGTGCTTATTGATCGGCTCCGGACCGGGATTTTTCACCGGGCCACGACACTGCCGGTCGCACGGTTCGACCCGGGCAGCGGCCGGTGGGCTGCCACACCCCCACTCGGCACCGGTACGAGGGAGCGCCTGAGCGTTGCGACCTACAACATCTGGTTCGACGACAAGCACGCCGAGCAGCGTTATCGCGCAATCGCCGACATCCTGTCGCGACACCAACCGGACGTCATTGCGTTCCAGGAAGTGACTCCGACGGCACTGGCCGTATTACTCGAACACCCGTGGATCCGGGAGCGCTACGTCAGTACCGCCAGGGTTGGCGACCGTGTCGGCAACTACGGCATGCTGCTCCTGTCCCGGGTTCCGATCGATCGCGTCACCTACACAAAACTGCCGACCCGACTATCGCGCGGCTATCTGACCGCAGAGCTCACCATCAACGGTCGCTCGCTGTCCATCGTCTCGATACATCTCGAAAGCGGCAAGGCCGCAACACATTTGCGGGCGCGCCAACTCCGACGGGTGTTCGATTTCCTACGAAAGTCCGAGAACGCGATCATCCTGGGCGACTTCAACATGCGCGATTCCGAGAACAACCTGATCGACGCCGACTACCAGGACATCTGGCCGGCGTTGCGCCCCGGTGAACCCGGCTTCACCGAAGACACATCGATCAACCTGATGCGGTTCGACATGAAGAACAAGCATCGCCACGTCCGCTTCGACCGGGTGCTCACCAAGGGCGACTCCTGGACGCCGGCCGCGATTGAACTGCTTGGCCGCGAGCCGATTTCGGACGCGCAACCGCGAGTGTTCCCCTCGGACCACTTCGGTGTCGTCTGTGAGCTGGTCAGCAACCACCGCTGACACCGCCGCTACGCCTTGGCGATCGCCACCCGCACGCCGTCGCCGATCTCCTCGGCGCCGTCACGGTCGCCGAACTCGAAGCTCGTCGCAAGAACCTCACGCGCGATCAGCGCGCTGTGCGTGCGTGCCCAGGCCTCCTGCTCGTCGGGCACCGAGATCACCACCGAGATTCGGTCCGAGACATCCAGTCCGGAGGACTTTCGTAGCTCCTGGAGCTCGCGAATCCGGTCCTTGGCCCAGCCCTCGGCCTCCAGTTCGGGAGTGACGGTTCCGTCGAGCACCACCAGACCGGCCCCCTCGGCAAGGGCTGCGGTCCAGTCGGGGTCGGCCGCGACCAGTCTGGAGCTGAACTCCTCGGGCAGCAGGACTGCCGGACCCGCCGTCAGCGTGCCGTCGGCGTTGAGCACACCCTCCCCTGCCTTGACCGCCTTGATCGCGGCCTGCACGTCCTTGCCGATACGCGGACCGGCGACCCGAGCGTTCACAGTCAGTTCGAAACGGCCGTGGGCGGCGATGTCATCGGTGAGCTCGACCGCTTTCACGTTGAGCTCATCGGCGATCAGGTCCCGGTAGGGGTCAAGCCGCTGTGGATCATCAACAGCCACAGTCAGTCTCAGCAGCGGTAAGCGCACCCGCAGCTTCTTGGCCTTCCTCAGTGAAGATCCCGTGGAGGCCACTTCACGCACCAGGTCCATGTCGGCGACCAGTTGCGGGTCGGCGGGCAGCGATTCGGCGTCGGGCCAGTCGGTCAGGTGCACGGACCGGTCGCCGGTGACGCCGCGCCAGATCACCTCGCAGATCAGCGGAAGCAACGGAGCGGCCAGCCGGCTCGTCACTTCGAGTACGGTGTGCAGGGTATCGATCGCATCGGCGTCCTCCTCCCAGAACCGCGAACGCGACCGCCGCACATACCAATTCGTGAGGGCTTCGGTGAACTGCCGTAGCTGGTCGCACGCGACCGAGATGTCGCACACGTCCAGCGACGCGGTCAGGTCGTCGCGCAACGCGGCGAGCTTGGCCAGGATGTAGCGGTCCAGCACATTGGTCGAATCGGTGCGCCACGTGCCCTTCTCGGGCGCGTACAGCGCCAGAAAAGTGTAAGCGTTCCACAGGGGCAGCAGCACCTGCCGGACACCCTCGCGGATGCCCTGCTCGGTGACCACCAGGTTGCCGCCCCGCAGGATCGGCGACGCCATCAGGAACCAGCGCATGGCATCCGAACCGTCCCGGTCGAACACCTCGGTGACATCGGGATAGTTGCGCAGCGACTTGCTCATCTTCTGGCCGTCGTTGCCGAGCACGATGCCGTGCGAGACGCAGGTCCGGAATGCCGGCTTGTCGAACAGCGCGGTGGCCAGGATGTGCAGCGTGTAGAACCACCCGCGGGTCTGGCCGATGTACTCGACGATGAAGTCTCCGGGGAAGTGGGCTTCTTGCCCGCCCGTTCCGTCGAACCAGTCCTGATTTTCGAACGGATAGTGCACCTGGGCGTAGGGCATCGACCCGGAGTCGAACCACACGTCGAGCACGTCGGGGATGCGGCGCATCGTCGAAACACCGGTCGGGTCATCGGGATTCGGTCGGGTGAGCTCGTCGATGAACGGACGGTGCAGATTGTCGGGCCGCACCCCGAAATCGCGCTCCAGTTCGTCGAGGCTGCCGTAGACGTCGATTCGCGGATACGCGGGATCGTCGGACCGCCATACCGGAATCGGGGTGCCCCAGTACCGGTTTCGCGAGATGGACCAGTCACGTGCGCCCTGCAGCCACTTGCCGAACTGCCCGTCCTTGACGTGGTCCGGATACCAGGTGATCTCCTGGTTCAGCTCGACCATCCGGTCGCGGAACTGAGTCACCTTGATGAACCAGGACGACACCGCGCGATAGATCAGCGGGTTGCGGCAGCGCCAGCAGTGTGGATAGGAATGCTCGTAGGTGTCGTGCCGCAGCAGCACCGCGCCGTTGGCCGCGGCCGCCCCGCTCTGATTCTTGAGGTCCCGGATGATCTGCGGGTTCGCGTCGAACACGTGCTGGCCCTGATAGTCGGGCACGGTGACGTCGAATCGCCCCTTGGCGTCGACCGGGGTGACAGCCTCGATGTCGGCCGCCTGCGCGGTGGCCATGTCGTCCTCGCCGTATGCCGGTGCGAGGTGCACGAGACCGGTGCCGTCCTCGGTGCTGACGAATTCCGCGGCCAGCACGCGAAACGCGTTGGGCGAGTCCATGAAGTACGGGAACGGCGGTGCATAGTGCACACCGAGCAGGTCCCGGCCCGAGTAGGTGGCCACGATCTGCGGCTCGTCCCCCAGCTCGCGGGCGTAGGCGCCGAGGCGGGCGGCCGCCAGCACGAAACGGCGCCCGTCGGATCCCTCGACGACCACGTAGTCGACGTCAGGGTTGACCGCGACAGCCTGATTGGACGGCAACGTCCACGGCGTCGTCGTCCAGATCAGCAGGTAGGTCCCCACCAAGTCGTCTGCACCGGCGGCAGGCCCGCCGTCGGTGATGCGGTAGCCGACGGTCAACGCGGGGTCTTGGCGGCTCTGGTAGACGTCGTCGTCCATGCGCAGTTCGTGACTCGACAGCGGTGTCTCGTCGTTCCAGCAGTACGGCAGCACCCGGTTGCCTTCGTAGGCCAGGCCCTTGTCCCACAACTGCTTGAACGCCCAGATCACCGACTCCATGAAGCCGACATCCAGTGTCTTGTAGTCGTTGTCGAAATCGACCCAGCGCGCCTGGCGGGTGACGTAGGAGCGCCACTCGCCGGTGTACTTGAGCACTGATTCCCGGCAGGCATCGTTGAACTTCTCGATGCCCATCTCCTCGATCTGCGCCTTGTCGGTGATGCCGAGCTGACGCTGGACCTCGAGTTCGGCGGGCAGGCCGTGAGTGTCCCAGCCGAAGCGGCGCTCGACCTTGTACCCCCGCATGGTGCGGTAGCGCGGCACGATGTCCTTGACGTACCCGGTCAGCAGGTGCCCGTAGTGCGGCAGCCCGTTCGCGAACGGCGGACCGTCGTAGAACACGTACTCCGGCGCATCATCGCGGCGTTCGATGCTCGCGCGGAAGGTGTCGTCGCCGGCCCAGAACTCGAGCACTTCGGCTTCGAGCGCCGGGAACTTGGGCGCCCCGGGGCCCGGCTTCGGATAGGCGGTCACGTGCGTACGTCTCCTGTGCCAAGTGTCGTCAGGCACGGGGACGACGTCGCGCCGGTGCGCGAGAGCCGCGGTACCACCCCGCTTGCACACCGTGGGTGTGCCGCTCGAAAGAGGCGATGACGGGCCTGCCCGTTCGGTTCTACTGGGCGCGCACAGCGCTGTTCTTCCGAAAGCTCCCCGGTGATGTCCGGATCAACGCTGGTGGCCCACAGTCTAGCGACTCCTGCAGGTCACCTCGAAATGTCAGAGCATCTAGAGAGGTGCGGCCGCGTCCGAGGTGATCTCGATCAGCGCCATCGGGAACTGCTCCGCCATCTCTTCGATGCTGTAGGCGTCGAACCTGTTGGCGTCGTAGATCCAGTCGAGATGGAGCATCCCGTCGGCCCGGCGCACTCGCAGTTCGAGGGCGTGGTCACCCGCGGCGTCACTCTTATCGGCGGCGACATTCACCAGAATCTCCGCCTGCGCTGCCGGTCGCCTCGGGGCCGCAGCAAGCGCCGCGTGGGCACCCTGCAACATCTCCGTCGGCCCCATCGGCGCCGCATCCGAACACATCAGCGAGACAGTGTGGAACAGCCAGCGGTGCTCGCCGATCACGTCGACGGTCGCGGTGCCCTCGCCACGGGTCCGCCCCAGCGCCCGGCCGAGCGCCGCGAGCAAGATCTCCTCGATCTTGACGCCGAGCCACTCGGCGGCGCCGTCGAGTTCCTCCGCCAATTCGCTCGTCGGAGGTGTGGTCAATATGTCGAATCGCGGCGCAATTTCCTCAGCGGCGGGGAAATCGACCACCTGCAGCGTTACCGAAACAGTTGCGACGAGGGGCCTGACCTCGTCAGCCATGTAAGGAGCGACCATGTTGCCAACCGTACAACGGTTGTCCCAAAATTGGGAGACCAGTCCCAAAACCGTGACGCCTGTGTCAATTAAGGTCCTATTGTCTGTTTGCCGGGAGGGGCTGCCCTTGACGGGGAATTCGGTTTATTGTGATCAGGTGCCCCGTACCGACGAGAACGGCAGACAGCTCAAAGCCCTGCTCGATTACCTCCTCGACGGGGAAATCGACGCCAAGGACCTCTTCGATGCGCTCGGCGTGTCCAGCAGTACCTACTACCGGCGAATCAAAGAAAGCGACTACCCGAACGCCGAGGAGTTACGGCGAGTCGCCGATCGATTCGAGCTCAGCTACCCCGACCTGCAAATTCAGTTCGGGCTGATGAGTCGGCAGGAAGTATGGAACTACGTCAGGGCCACCGAATACTCACAGTCGGCGGTGGCGACGCTGCAGGAGACCACCACCCGATCCGCGGTGCAGCACCGGCCGAAACTCTCCGATCTGGCACCACGACTCGACGCTCCCCCACTTTAGGCCCGTCAGCTAATACGATTAGCCGACCACGCTCTGCTCGAAGGCGACACCCATGGCTCTAGCAACACTCATCGCGATCACGCTCCTGTGCATCGTGTGGAGTCTGTGGATTCGTCGCGTCACCTGGTCGTGCCGCTGGGAGGTGGCCGCCACCCTCAACATCGCGCTGCAGGGTCTCGCGGTGCTGCTGATGTCGCCGCTGGCCTCCGAGACCATCGGCCACTGGCTCTACTCGCTCACCGGGAAATGGAACCTCGAGGACTACATCGGTCACGACGCGTACATCGTCGCCGCATCGGCGGTGGTCTACAACGCACTGGGCAGGCTGGAAGCCGATCATGCGATGCACCGACGGTTCAGGCAGTTCGTCGAACGGCCTGCGACATTGTGCATCCCACTGCTGCTGGCCGCGTTCTGGCTCGGTAACGGCGCCGCGATCTACCGCCCGGATTTCTTCGACGTACCCACCGACTTCTGGCTGAGCGCGTACTGGCTGCTGCTCTGCGGCATGCTGATCTACCTACTCGGGTACGGGGCAAGAGCCCTGATGATCCTGCGCGGCGACCCGCGGTCGCGACAGATCGCCAACGTCTACCTCTTCGCCTGCGCGATGGGCATCCTGGCCTGCGTGGTGCGCATCATCACGGCGTTCATCCCGCCGCTGCAGACCGTCCAGGGCAGCACCCTGGTCTGGGTGTTCGCCTGCGCCTGCGGCGCCGGCTTCGCGTTGACCTCGGCGTATTCCTGGCGGATCAAGACGAAGTGGTTCACGCGCGCCAGTCACTGAGTGCGCGATGAGCGCAAAACGCTCGCTCTAGCCTCAGACTGCGTCCGCGGCGAGGTTGTCGAACGGCGCCCCGAATTCGCGCACCCGCTGGAAGCCGTTCTTGCGGGCCTGCATCGCGCCTCGGCGGATCAATGCCGCCGTGGCGACGAACCCGGCCTGGTCGGCCACGACCAACGGGGTGAGCAGCCGGTTGTGCACGTAGGCGAACGACAGGCCGGAGTCCGGATCCGCCCACCCCAGCGATCCCCCGAGCCCGACGTGACCGAAACCGGGAAGCACACCGGGCAGCGGCAGCCCGTGATAACCCAGGTGGAAGGACAGCGGCATCACCATGCCGTGGTCGAGCCGCAGACTCGGCCTGCCCACCAGTGCGGCGGTCGTCTCGCTCGAGAGGAACTGCGTTCCGTCGACGCTCCCGCCGTTGGCAAGTGCGCCGTACATACGCGCCAGCCCACGCGCAGTGGCCACGCCGTTGGCCGCGGGGATCTCGCTGTCGAGCATCGGAGTGTCGCCCTGCACAAGCGCTTTCACGCCGGGCAGGTACATCGCTCCGAACACCGCCGAGAACGGCAACGACGCCACCCGGGGGGCCACCAGGTTGAAGATCGGGTTCTGCAGACGGGTCTGCGGTCCGATGATCCGCGCGGCCTGCGTCGGCGCGTTCACCGGCGGACGGCCGAGGTGCAGGCCGTCGGTATTCAGCGGCGCCGCCACCTCGGTCCGGATCAGCTCGCGCATCCCCACGCCGGTGATCGCGCGCGCCAATCCCGACAAAAGCCAGCCGAAGGTGAACGCGTGGTAGGCGGGCTTGCCGTGCAGCCAGCTGAGCGGGGCCGCGGCGAGCCGCTCTTCCATGGCCAGATGGTCGAGCATGTCGGCCTTGGTGACGCCGTTGAGTTGCGACAGGCCCGCCCGGTGCCGCAGCGCGTCGCGCACGGTGATCGCCGACTTGCCGTTCGCCCCGAACTCGGGCCAGTACTCGGCCACCGGAGCGTCGTAGTCGATCAGACCCCTGTCGGCCAGTCGGTGGATGACGGTCGCCGCCACCCCCTTGGTCGCCGAGAACACCATCGCGCCGGTGTCGGCGTTCCAGTGTCGATTCCCTCGGCGATCCGACCATCCGGTCCAGATGTCGACGACGGGCTCACCGTCGAGATAGACGGCCAGGGCACCACCACCGAGGCGTCGCCAGGGGAACATCTGCGCGAAGGCGCGCACCGCGAGCGCGAAGTTCTCGTCGGCAGCGCCCTGAACGCCACGTGGCAGGGCACCGCCGTCGCTACCGGATGGGATCGCCGCGCTGCGATCCCAGATGTTGACAACCGTCATAAGGCTTTGAATTTACTCCGGAGCGCGGCAAAGAAACCGGGTGTTACCGATTTGTTAATCAGCTTTCTCGCGAGGTCGCCTCGCGGCGTCAAGAATCTGCTGCGCAGCAAGCGCCGGCGTCAACTCGCCCTCACGGACACGGCGTTCGATGTCCGTCCGGATCCGGCGCACCCCGGGGCTGGACAGCACCTCGTCGAGCACCGTGTCGCGGACCATCGACCAGGTCCAATCGACCTGCTGTTTGCGGCGGCGGGCGTCGAACTCGCCGGCGCCTGTCAGCACCTCTCGATGCTTGAGAACCGTGTCCCAGAGCTCCGTCAGTCCGGTTCCGTTCAATGCGCTCATGGTGAGAACCGGCGGGCGCCAAAGGGTTTCACGGGGGTAGATCAGGCGGATGGCGCCGGCGAGCTCTCGCGCCGCCGCCTTGGCCTCCGTGGCGTGCGCCCCGTCTGCCTTGTTGACCACCACGATGTCGGCGAGTTCGAGCACGCCCTTCTTGATGCCCTGCAGTTGGTCACCCGTGCGCGCGAGGGTGAGGAACACGAAGGTGTCCACCATGTTGGCTACCGCCACCTCGGACTGACCCACTCCGACCGTCTCCACCAGGATGACGTCGTAACCCGCGGCCTCCAGCAAAACGATCGTCTCGCGTGTCGCCTTCGCGACCCCGCCGAGTGTCCCCGAGGTCGGCGAGGGCCGGATGTAGGCATCGTCGTGGACTGCGAGCCTCGCCATCCGGGTTTTGTCGCCGAGGATAGAGCCGCCGGTCCGGGTCGATGACGGGTCGACCGCGAGCACCGCGACCCGGTGGCCCTGCTCGATCAGATACATCCCGAGGGCTTCGATGCTGGTCGACTTGCCGACGCCGGGGACCCCGGTGATGCCGACGTGGACTGCGCCGCCCGCCTCGGGCATCAGCTCCAGCAGAAGCTCCTGGGCGCGCTGCCGGTGGTCGGGGCGAGTGGACTCCACCAGCGTGATCGCCCGCGCCAGAGCCGAGCGGTCACCGTCGCGGACCGCGGCCGCGAGGTCCCTGACCGATTGAGTCATCTAGTTCAGGCTGTAGCCGAGGCGGTCGGCCAGCTTGCCCAACAGGCCGATCGCGGCGTCGGCGATCACGGTGCCGGGCGGGAAGATCGCCGTGGCGCCCGCACCATAGAGCTCGTCGAAGTCTCCCGGCGGGATGACACCGCCGACCACGATCATGATGTCCCCCCGGCCGACCTCGGCGAGCGCGTCCCGCAGCGCCGGAACCAGTGTCAGGTGGCCGGCGGCCAGCGACGACACCCCGACCACGTGCACATCGTTGTCAGCGGCCTGGCGGGCCACCTCCTCCGGCGTGGAGAACAGCGAGCCCACGTCGACGTCGAAGCCGATGTCGGCGAACGCCGTCGCGATCACTTTCTGGCCGCGGTCGTGGCCGTCCTGCCCCATTTTCGCGACCAGGATACGGGGGCGCCGGCCGTCGGCCTCCGCGAACTTCTCCACCAATTCCGTTGCAGCGCTCACATTGCTGACCTTGCCCACCTCATCCCGGTAGACGCCCGCGATGGTGCGGATCTCTGCCTGATGCCGACCGTAGACCTTCTCCAACGCATCGGAGATCTCACCCACCGTGGCCTTCGCGCGCGCGGCGTCGATCGCCAGTGCCAGCAGGTTGTTCCCCAGCCCGTCCTCACCTGTGATCCCGGAAGCCGCGGCAGCTCTGGTGAGTTCAGCCAGCGCCGCCTGCGTCGCCGACTCGTCGCGATCAGCCCGCAGCTGTTCCAGCTTCGCGATCTGCTCGGCACGCACCCGGCTGTTCTCGACCTTGAGGACCTCGACCTCCTGGTCCTCGTCAACCTGGTACTTGTTGATGCCGATCACCGTCTGGGCGCCGGAATCGATCCGCGCCTGGGTTCGGGCCGCCGCCTCCTCGATCCGCAGTTTCGGAATGCCCTCGCCGATCGCCTGCGCCATGCCGCCGTGCTCAGCGACCTCGTGGATGTGTGCGCGCGCCTTCTCCGCCAGCTGATGGGTCAGCCACTCGACGTAGTACGAGCCGCCCCAGGGGTCGATCGGTCGCGTGGTGCCCGATTCCTGTTGCAGCAGCAGCTGAGTATTGCGGGCAATGCGGGCCGAGAAGTCGGTCGGCAGGGCCAGCGCCTCGTCAAGCGCATTGGTGTGCAGCGACTGCGTGTGTCCCTGCGTGGCGGCCATCGCCTCGATGCAGGTGCGGGCGACGTTGTTGAACGGGTCCTGCGCGGTGAGCGACCACCCCGATGTCTGCGAGTGCGTGCGCAGCGACAGCGACTTGTCGCTCTTGGGCTCGAACTGAGCGACGAGCTCGCTCCACAGCAGCCTGCCCGCACGCAGCTTGGCGACCTCCATGAAGAAGTTCATGCCGATGCCCCAGAAGAACGACAGCCTGGGCGCGAACTTGTCGATGTCCAGACCCGCGTCGAGCCCTGCCTTGATGTACTCGACACCGTCGGCCAGCGTGTATCCCAGCTCGAGATCGGCTGTCGCACCGGCCTCCTGGATGTGATAGCCCGAGATCGAGATGGAGTTGTACTTCGGCATCTTGACGCTGGTGTAGCCGAAGATGTCCGAGATGATCCGCATCGACGCCTCGGGCGGATAGATGTAGGTGTTGCGGACCATGAACTCTTTGAGGATGTCGTTCTGGATGGTCCCGGCCAGCTTCTCCGGCGGCACGCCCTGCTCCTCGGCGGCGGCGACGTACAACGCCAGGATCGGCAGCACCGCGCCGTTCATCGTCATCGACACCGACACCGTCGACAGGTCGATACCGTCGAACAACTGCCTCATGTCGAGGATCGAGTCGATGGCCACCCCGGCCATTCCGACGTCGCCCGCCACCCGCGGGTGGTCGGAGTCGTACCCGCGGTGGGTGGCCAGATCGAAGGCCACCGAGAGACCCTTCTGGCCGGCGGCAAGGTTCCGCCGGTAGAAGGCGTTGGACTCCGCGGCTGTGGAGAAGCCGGCGTACTGCCGGATCGTCCACGGCTGGTTCACATACATCGTCGGGTAGGGCCCGCGGACGAACGGCGGCGCGCCCGGGAAGCTGTCCAGCGGGTAGCCCTCGTCGACCACCGCATCGCGGTCCGCGGCGATGTAGACGGGTTTGACGTCGATGCCCTCGGGGGTCACCCAGTCGAGCTGGTCAGCGGTATAGCCGTGCGCTGCGGCCGCAGCGGCGACGTAGTCACCAACGGCGATGTCGGTCGCCGGCTCGGCAGTCTTGTCGCCGTGGAGCGGGACATCGGCAAAGCTGGCGATGCTGTTGTCCGGAGTTACGGATGCCGTCATGTCAGGCCCCCAATCGGGTGAGCAGGGTCGACAGCGCCGCGATCGCATCGATCTTGGCGGTGAGATAGTCGTCCGGTTTCGCTGCGGCGTCGGCGACCGCCTTCTCCGGACCGGCCAGATAGACGTGCGAAACACCGGCTGCGCGTGCTGCTTCCACGACCGCGGCGGCCTCCTCGCCGTAGCGGGCGTCGGTTCCGCAGATCACCGCGGCGACGGCACCTCCCTCTGCGCTGACCGCTGCGGCCACGCCGGTGGCATCCACGGTGCCCGGGTTGACGGCCTCGACCCCACCGGAGGCCAGCAGGTTGGCGGCGAACGTCGTGCGGATGTTGTGTTCGGCGAGCGGACCCAAGGGCAGCAGCAGTGCGCGTGGGCGGGACCCGTGTGCAGCCAGGTAGGCGTCGGAGCGGTCTCGCAACGCCTCGAAGGCTGCTCCGTACCGCGCCACCCGCGATTCCGACTCCGAGGGCGGCAGCGGTGCTTCGGTGAGGTTCGGATACTCGTTGACCCCCGTGATGGCGGTGCGTCGGTGCGCGACGTCGCTGCTCCGACGGTCGCGGACCTCGGCGAGCCGTTCGGCGACGTAGCCGCCCGCCTCGGCGAAGCCGCCCTTGGCCTCGACCTCACGGAAGTGGGTCCAGGCCTGCTCGGCCAGGCCGCGCGTCAGATCCTCGATGAACCACGAGCCCCCGCCGGGGTCGAGTACCCGGCCAATATGCGACTCCTCAAGCAGCAACAGCTGCGTGTTGCGTGCCATCCTGCGCGCGAAAGTGGTTGCCACACCGGGCAATCCACCGGGAATCGCACTGTCGAAGGTGTGGACGCCGACAGTGTCGGCTCCCCCGACCCCCGCCGCGAATGCGGCAAGTGTGGTGCGGAGCATGTTCACCCATGGATCGCGCTGCGCCATCATCGGCCTCGACGTGACGGCGTGGACGGTGGCCGCTCCGGCGTCGGGGGCACCGACCACCTCGGCGACCCTGGCCCAGAGTTGGCGCGCAGCACGCAATTTGGCGATCGTCATGAACTGATCGTCGTCCGCGGCGAAGCGGAAGCTGATCTGCTTGAGCGCGTCCGCCGTCTCGACGCCGTGCTGGGTCAGCATGCGCAGGTAGGCGACGCCGGCGGCGATGGCGGCCGCGAGCTCCCACGACGCGCTGGCGCCCAGATCGTGGAAGGCCGCACCATCGACGGTGATCGCGCGAACGCCGCCGTCGTAGTCGACGACCCTGGCGGCGGTTGCCACCACGTCCTCCACCGAAGGTGCGGATCTGCCCGAGAACGAAGTCGTCAGCGGATCGCCGCCGAGATCGACGGAGAGCCGGGCACGCCGTTCGCCGTCGAGGTCGGCGACCAGCGCCAGCACCGCATCCGCCGCGGCGGCGTAGTCCGCGCCCGCGTCGAGGATCACCGGGACGAGCTCGAGGAACACTCCCTCGAGCAGCCGGTCCAGCTCTCCCGCGGCGACGCCGTCCGACCCATCCCCCGTCGCTTCGCTCGCCCCGCTGCCGACGCGCAGCACCAGCGCGCTGGTGCCCTCGGTCAGCGCGTTCAGCACAGTCCCGTTGCCGTCCTGCGCGTCCTGCCGGCCAGGCAGCGGGAACGTCTCCGCCACCTTCCATCCCGACTTCACGTCGCGCTGTGCATCGCCACCGCGGACAAACGGCCAGCTTCCGGGCAGCGGCGGTTCTGGTTGGCTGTCCAAGATGGTGTATAGCGGGCGGATCGGAAAGCCCTCGTACGTCGGCGAATCGAGGAGCTGCTCGGGTTCGGCGCCCAGTTCGGCGGGATCCTTGCGGCGGCTCTTGGCAAGCACTCCGGCCACGGCCGTGCGCCACTGCTCTCGATCGGACTCAGCAACGCTGAGTCGGGTACTGGACCCCTGTTCAGACACCGGCAGCTCCCATTGATGCAGCGTGTGGCTTGACAACTGTCCATCAGGCTAAATGATGCGGATCACGCCAGCGTGCGCCGGTCGGGCGACTCGTCATGCCGATCACAGCCCGATGACAAGAGGTGTTTGCCCTCGACCCGTACTGTGGGTAGACGTGAAAACCGTCGTCAGCACGCTGCGCACCGTTCGCGCCTCGGCGGTTGCCACGGTGCGGACGGTTCCCAAACGACGGTTCGCGGCCATCTCGACCGCGATTGTGATCCTCGTCGCAGTTGCGGTGCTGGTTCCGTTGCCGACCGCCGTCCAGCTTCGCGACTGGGCCACGTCAGTGGGCCCGTGGTTCCCACTGGCGTTTCTCGCCGCGCACATCGTCATCACGGTGTTCCCGTTTCCGCGAACCGTGTTCACGCTGGCGGCGGGTCTGCTGTTCGGCCCCTACCTGGGGGTGCCGATAGCAGTTCTCGCCAGCACCGTGAGTGCGGTGATCGCTCTACTGCTGGTGCGTGCAGTGGGGTGGCGGGTGGACCAACTGGTCACACACCCGCGCCTGGAAGCGGTGAACGCACGGCTCGCCGACCGTGGCTGGCCGACCGTGCTGTCGATGCGCCTGATACCCGCCGTCCCGTTTTCGGTGCTGAACTACGCGGCGGGCTCGTCCGCGGTCCGGCTGCTGCCGTACACGCTGGCGACCTTCGTCGGCCTGCTCCCCGGCACCGCAGCGATCGTCATCCTCGGCGACGCGCTCACCGGCAACGTCAGTCCGCTGCTTTTCCTGGTCTCGTTGACCACGGCGAGCCTCGGCGTGGCGGGGCTTGTCTACGAGGTCCGCACACACCGCCGCGCGTCCGACGACCAACCGGCGGACTCGTCGGAGCCGGTGATCACCGCCGGCTGACCGACGGGCCCTTCACCGTCATCGCCGCATACAGGGCGAGAAACGACGATGCTGCAGCGAGACCGGGGCTCCAGTCCCTGGCCTTGATGTGGAACCCGACCGCCAGCACGAAGTAGACGGTCAGCATCAACGTGGTGAGCCGCGCCAATCCAGGGAACCGGTACACCGACAGCAGGCCGATGGCCGAGGCGACCTTCACGAACGGGATGAGTGGCCGCAGTTCCGGCGCCAGGCCCACGTCGTCGAACGCCTTCTCGATGGGCGCGATCGGCACCGCGCAGGCGACCGCGTCGCCCGCCTGAAGCGCGGCGAGCGCCGCGTAGATCCGCGGCGACGTCAACCCGCTCATTGATCCGGGGCGCCGTGCCGCGGCGGCGGCGCCTGCTGCCGGGAGTAGTCGGTCACCGGCGGCTGCGCCTGCTGCGACAGCGGCGCGTACTGCGGCGGCGCATCGAGGGACCCTGCCACCGGGGTACGTGCCTCGGCCACCGCCTGGGCGACCGCCTGCGCGATCTCGGGGTCGGTCTTCGTGTTGAACCACTCGGCCACCTCGGCGGAGTCGTCCTCCGGCTTGGGCAGGTTCTCCTCGACCGGCGACGGCTGGTACCGGAACACCCCATCCTCGCCCGGGGCGCCCAGCATCTTGGTGAACCCCTGCAGCGCCGTACCGAAGTCGCTCGGCACCAGCCACACCTTGTTGGCTTCGCCCTTGGCCATCAGCGGCAGCGTCTGCAGGTACTGGTAGGCCAGCATCTCCGGCGTCGGGCGGCCGGCCTTGATTGCCGCGAACGTCTTCTCGATCGCCTTGGCCTGACCTTGGGCCTGCAGGTACGACGCCGCACGCTCGCCCTGGGCGCGCAGCATCCGGGACTGCCGGTCGGCCTCGGCGGCGAGGATGGCGGCCTGCTTTGCGCCCTCGGCGGACAGGATCTGGGCCTGCTTCTGGCCTTCTGCCTGCTTGATGGACGCCTCCCGATTACCTTCCGCGGTCAGGATCATCGCGCGCTTCTCGCGGTCGGCGCGCATCTGCTTTTCCATCGAGTCCTGGATCGACGGCGGCGGGTCGATGCTGCGAAGTTCGACCCGGGCCACCCGCAGGCCCCACCGGCCGGTGGCCTCGTCCAGCACGCCGCGCAGCTGGCCGTTGATCTGGTCGCGCGACGTGAGCGCCTGCTCGAGTGTCATCCCGCCGACCACGTTGCGCAGGGTGGTGGTGGTCAGCTGCTCGACGCCGACGATGTAATTGCTGATCTGGTAGACCGCGGCCTGCGGGTTGGTGACCTGGAAGTACACCACCGTGTCGATGTTGACCGTGAGGTTGTCCTCGGTGATCACCGGCTGCGGCGGGAACGACACCACCCGCTCACGCAGGTCCACCCTCGCCCGAATCTTGTCAACGAACGGCAGCAGCAGCGTCAGCTGGCCCGACACCGTCTTGCTGTAGCGACCCAGCCGCTCGATGACCGCGGCCTCGGCCTGCGGGATCACCTTGACCGACTTGGCCACCACGATCACGGCGAAGACAATCAACACGGCCAGCAGTACCAACCCTGCGACAGCACCCTCCACGACGAACCCTTTCTCAGACGAGCTTGGAGACGACCGCGGTGGCGCCGTCGATGTGGACGACGGTCACCTGATCGCCGGTTTCGTAGATATCGTTCTCGTTGTACGGCCGCGCGGTCCACACTTCGCCGTCGAGCTTGACCTGACCTTCGTGACGCGCGACCCGGTCGAGCACCACAGCGCTCTTGCCCTCCAAAGCCTTGGGACGCTCCTGCAGACCAGGACCGGATCTGAGCTTGCGCTGCAGCGCTGGGCGCACTCCCACCAGAAGCAGCACCGAAAACACCAGGAACACCAGGCCGTCGGCCCAGATCGGCCAGTCGAGTAGCCAGCTGGAACCCGCAGCGGCGAGCGCCCCGCCACTGAGCATGAGCAGGAACAGGTCACCGGTCAGCGCCTCGGCGCCGGCGAGGGCCAGTGCTGCGATCAGCCAGATCAGCGGAACAGGCATGACTCGAGCCTAGCGCGCAGCCGACTCCACGCGCGGCTAACAACTACACTGCCAGCATCATGTGGTGCCCAAGTGTTTCGCTGTCCGTATGGGCCAACGCCTGGCTGGCCGGTTCAGCCGCGCCCGACGATGTCCTGGATGCGTTATCCCAGTGGACGCCAAGACATTCGGCGACCGCCTACGATGCCCTCGCAGCCGATCGCACCGGCCTGCCCTGGCCGGACCTCGACGATGCCGGCGCCGTGTCCCTGCTGCAGACCATGCGCACCGCGGCCAGGGCGGCGTCGGCGCAACCTGCGATCGCACTGGCGCTGCCGGTACCCGGGGATGTCCGGGGGCTGCCCCCGAACACCCAGTTCGGCCGCGACGCCATCGCGGCGGGTGAGGCGATCATCGTCGGCCCGCCGGACGCCGCGATCGGGCTGGTTCCCGATTTCGAGTACCCGGACTCGTCGGAGACCGACGGGGAGTTCGACTTCGACCTCGACTTCGAACCGGAGTTGTGTGCGCTGTCGTGGACCGCGTACTCGCTGTCCTCGGCTCCTGTGCCCGAGCATGTGGATCTCGGTGACGCCGAGTACACGCTGCGCGACGCGGTGCGCTCGGCGGCCGATGCGCTCGGCGCGCTGCGCGCAGGCGCCCCCGGGGGCGAGGTTGCCGATCCGCGCAGGCTCGTCGAGCAGGTGCTCGACTCCACACGCGCACATCGAATCCCCGACCACGCACCGACGCGGGCGGTGCGCGTCCTGGAGAACGCGGCACACGTCGATGCGATCATCGCCGTCAGCTCCGGGCTCATCCCGAGTGGACTGCAGAGTTCCTCGGAGGTTCAGCTCGCCAGCGAGGCGCTGCGCCCGCTGACGTCGGTCGTCCGCTCGGCGCGCCTCGCCGCGGTCACCTCGATCCTCCAATCCGCCTGGCGCTCTTAGTCGTCAGCCGGAGGAGCATGCGGGGGTACACAGTTGCCCGTTGACGCTGCAGCCGTAGCCCGGCACCGCGTCGACTCCCCCGGCTCTGACGGCAGGCACACCGAGGCGCATCTCGTCGATCAGGTCGACGACGAGCGCAGCGAAGCGTGGCTGCGCGTTCGGCGTCGAGGCCCGAGCGAAGGCGATCCCGGCTTCGGCGGCCTGTGCGGCCAATTCGTTGTCGAGGTCCCAGACCACCTCGATGTGGTCGGCGACGAAACCGACCGGGCAGACGATCACCGCCCTGGTGCCCGCCTGGGCCAACGACGTCAGATGATCGCCGACGTCGGGCTCCAGCCACGGCACCTGTGGAGGACCGGACCGGGACTGCCACACCTGGTCGTACTCCTGGTAGCCGGCTGCCGCGGCCACCAGTGCGGAGGTGTAGCCGACCTGACGCTCGTACAGATCCGGTCCGCACCTCGAGGCGGCGCGCAGCGGGATCGAGTGCGCCGTGAACACCAGGCGGGCGTCACCGCGCACCGACTCCGGCAGGGTCGCTGCGGCGGCGCGGATGGCGTCGGCGAACATCTCCACCAACAGCGGATGATCGAAGTACTGCCTCAGCTTCGTCAGCTCTGGTGCGTCGGGACCAGCCGAGGTTCGGCCGCGCGCGATGTCTTCCTGATACTGGGTGCAGCCAGAATAGCCGCCCCAGGCCGACGTCGAGAACACGGCGGCACGCCGAATGCCGTTGTCCCGCATCTGCGCAACCGCGTCCTCGACGTAGGGCTCCCAGTTCCGGTTGCCGAAGTAGACGGGCAGGTCCATACCGCGGCGTGCCAGCTCCGCTTCGATCGCGACGACGAGTTCGCGGTTGATTCCGTTGATCGGCGACACCCCGCCGAAATGCAGATAGTGCTCGGCGACGGCGGCCAGCCGCTCGGTGGGGATTCCCCGACCCCGAGTGACGTTCTCGAGAAACGGCATGACCTGCTCGGGACCCTCGGGGCCTCCGAAGGACAGAAGCAGCAGGGCGTCAAAGCTCACGGCAGTCGGCTCTTCGCGCACGCACTCATCACAGGAGTTGGGTGCTCGCTCCGCCATCGGCGTAGATGATGGTGCCCGTCGTCGCGGGAAGCCAGTCCGACAGCAGCGCACACACCGTCTTGGCCACCGGCGTCGGATCCTTCATGTTCCACCCCAGCGGCGCACGCTGATCCCAGCCCTCTTCGAGCAGCTGGATCTGCGCACCGGCGTCCTCACCGAGCGCTCCACCGACGATCGCGCTCATTGCCAGGGTTCGGATCGGTCCTGCGGCAACAAGATTGGACCGGACGCCGACCTTGCCTGCCTCGCGGGCGACGAATCGGTTGACCGATTCCAGTGCGCTCTTGGCGACCGTCATCCAGTTGTAGGCCGGCATCGCGCGGGTCGGATCGAAGTCCATGCCGACGATGCCGCCGCCGGGATTCATGATCGGCAGCACGGCTTTGGCGAGCGAGGCGTACGAGAACGCCGAGATGTGGATGCCCTTGGCGACGTCCTCGTAGGGAGCGTCGAAGAAGGGATTGATGCCCATGCCGGTCTGCGGCATGAACCCGATCGAGTGCACCACGCCGTCGAGCCGGTTGCCCTCACCGATCACCTCGGCGACCCGGCCGGCCAGGCTGGCGAGGTGCTCTTCGTTCTGCACGTCGAGTTCCAGCAGTGGCGCCGGATTGGGCAGCCGATCGGCGATGCGCTGGATCAGCTTCATCCGGTCGAACCCGGTCAGCACCAGCTCGGCGCCGGCCTCCTGGGCGACCTTCGCTATGTGAAACGCAATCGAGGAGTCGGTGATGATCCCCGTGACGAGAATCCGCTTGCCTTCGAGAAAACCTGCCATGACTAGTCCTTATCCTCTAGTGGCCCATGCCCATACCGCCGTCGACCGGGATCACCGCACCGGAGACGTAGCTGGCGTCCTCGGATGCGAGAAAGCTGACCACCCCGGCGACCTCGTCGGCGGTGCCCACCCGCTTCGCCGGGATGAATTCCAGTGCGCCCTGCTGTATCCGCTCATCGAGCACCCGGGTCATTTCGGTGTCGATGTAGCCCGGGGCCACCACATTGGCGGTGACCCCGGCTTTGGACAGCTCCCGGGAGATCGAGCGGGCCATCCCGATCAGCCCTGCTTTGGAAGCTGCGTAGTTGGCCTGGTTGCCGATGCCCCAGGTGCCGGAGACCGAGCCCACGAAGATCATCCGGCCGAAACGGTTGCGCTGCATGCTGCGCGTCGCGCGCTGGGCCACCCGGAACGCCCCGGTGAGGTTCGCGTCGATGACCTTCTGGAACTTCTCCTCGGTCATCCGCATCAGGAACGCGTCCGCGGCGATGCCGGCGTTGGAGACCAGGACCTCGACCTGCCCCTGGTGTTCCTCGACCTCTGTGAACGCCCGGTCGACTGCCGCGCTGTCGGTGACGTCACACTGCACCCCGAACAGTCCTTCGGGCGCGCCCGAGCCGCGGTGTGTGACAGCCACCTTGTGCCCGTCGGCGGCCAGCCGACGCGCGATGGCCAGTCCGATACCGCGGTTTCCACCGGTCACGAGCACGGAACGTGAGACGAAAGCGGGCCGGCCGCCCGCGGTCTCCTCAGCGGGGTTCTCGGTCACAGTCATGCCCGTCAACTTAGTGCCTCGTGATCATTCTTAAGAAATCGCCTTAACGGCGGCGGCGGGCAGGAGCGACCCGGGATCCATCAGCGGAGGGCAGGAGCGCAGCGACCCGGGATCCATATCGGTCAGTTGGGCAGGCGCCTGTTGATCAGTAGCGAGCCCAGCGCCGCCACAGCGAGCACCAGTGCACCCAGCCGCAGCCACCCCACGCTCGCGTCACCCTTGATGGTCTCGTAGCCGATCTGCTCCTGCAGGTTGGTGAACACCTCTTTGAGCTGCTCCAGGCTGGAGGCGGTGAACGACTCGCCGCCGGAGAGGTCAGCGATCTTCTTGAGCATCTCGTCGTCCACCGGCACGGGCTGGCGTTGCTCGTTGATCTCGACATAGCCGTACGGCGTTCCGAACGACACGGTCGAGATCGGCACGCCCTGATCCTTGGCGGTCCGCGCCGCAGTGAACGCGCCCTTGGGGTTGTCCGGATTGGACGGCACGGTCTCCTTGCCGTCGGACATCAACACGATCCTGGCCGGTGGCGGCTCGTCGCCGCCGCCGATCACGGCGCCCACCGTGGCGACGGCCTGCAGCGCCGTGAAGATGCCCTCACCGGTGGCGGTGCGGTCGGCGAGCTGCAGCTTGTCGATGGCGTTCCTGGTCGCCTCCCGGTTGGTCGTCGGCGACACCAGCACGGTGGCGGTACCGGCGTAGGCGATCAGCCCCAGGTTGATGCCGGGCGTCAGCTGTTCGGCGAACTGCTTGGCCGCCTCCTGTGCGGCCACCAGCCTGCTCGGCGCGACGTCGGTGGCGCGCATCGACTGCGACACGTCGATCACCAGCATCACCACGGCGCGGTTGCGGGGAATGCGGACGTCGTTCGTCGGACCCGCCATTGCGACGGTGAACAGGACCAGAGACAGCACCAGCAGCGTGGCCGGCAGGTGGCGCCACCGGCTGGGCCGCTTCGGGGCCACGCTCTCCAACAGCTCCATGTTCGCGAAGCGCAGGACCCGTCGCTGGCGCGCCATCTGTACGACGATGTACAGCCCGACGAGCCCGAGGACGACCAGGAAGAACAGGAAGAACCACGGGTGTTCGAAGCCAGACAGCGACATCGGTCCGAGCAACGGTAAAGTCATGTGCTACTTGCCATTTCGTTGTTGTCAATCTGTGCACTCTGCTCTTCGCGCAAGCGCTTATCGCCCGGCAAGTGCACCGCGGCGCCGGCTCGCGACGAACCTGACCACGTCATTGATCCAGTCCCGGTCGGTCCGCAGACTCAGCAGCGGCGCATCGCAACGTCGCAGGGTGCGCGCCACCTCGGCCCGATGAGCGGCGGCAGCCTTCTCGAAGTCGGCACGCAACTGCTCGTCGATGGTGAACTCGCGGGTGCGGCCGGTCTCGGTGTCCTGCAGGATGACGTCGCCGACGGCAGGCAACTCAACGTCACGGGGGTCGAGGATCTCGATGCCCAGCACCTCGTGTCGCCCCGCGATCGCCCGCAGCGGGCGCATCCAGTTGATCGGCCCCAGGAAGTCGCTGATGATCACCGCCATGCCGCGGCGCCGCTCCGGCCTGCGCAGCGCGTCGATCGCCGCGGCCAGGTCACCGCGGACCCCCGGCGGCGCCTTGGGCATCGTGGCGATGGTCCGCAGCATGTCCTGCTCGTGCATGCGACCGGAGAGCGCCGGTACCCGCCGCACCGTGTCACCGTTGGCGATGATCGCGCCGATCCGGTTGCCGCCGCCGCTGTTGAGGAACGTGATCGACGCCGCGGCCGCCACCGCGAGGTCGCGCTTCTCGCAGCCCGCAGTACCGAAGTCGAGGCTGGCGGACACGTCGACCACGAGCCACGTCTCGAGCTCGCGATCGGCGATCATCTGGCGCACGTGCGGCGCATTGGTCCGCGCCGTCACCGACCAGTCCATCCGGCGGACGTCGTCACCGGGCTGGTAGACGCGAGACTCCCCCGGCTCGGAACCGGGACCCGGAAGCAATCCGAGGTGGTCGCCGTGCAGCACCCCGTCGAGCTTGCGTCGGACCGTCAGCTCGAGTTTGCGCAGCGCCGCGGTCAGTGCCGGATCGCGGATTTCTCCGCGCTGCAGCGACGGTAGATCGACGGAGCGGTTGGACCTGGTCACAGGGTCAGCGGCCGCCGGCCGCGGCTGCGGCCGCCGGGACGACGGGTGGGACCGAATGTCCTTGCTGCGGAATCGCGTTCACCTGTGGCAGCGCTACCGTCTGGAGGATGCGGTTGACCACCGTCTCGGAGGACACCTCGTCGGCCAGCGCGTCGTAGGTCAGCACGAGGCGATGCCGCAGCACGTCCGGGATGACCTCGACGACATCCTGCGGGACCACGTAGTCGCGGCCACGCACCAGCGCCAGCGCACGGGAGGCGGCGATGATGCCGAGCGAGGCGCGGGGTGACGCACCGTAGGCGATCCAGGCCTTGGCGTCGGCCATCCCGAACTTCTCCGGCTCACGGGTGGCGGTCACGACGCGGACGACGTAGTCGACGAGCGCATGGTGGACGAAGGTGTTCGCGGCGACGTCCTGCAGACGCAGCAGATCCGCGGTGGACAGGATCGCCTTCGCCTCCGGCGGCTTGACGCCCATCCGGTAGATGATCTCGCGCTCTTCCTCCGGCGTCGGGTAGTCGACGTTGAGCTTGAACAGGAAGCGGTCGCGCTGCGCCTCGGGCAGCTGATAGACGCCTTCCTGCTCGATGGGGTTCTGCGTCGCCATCACCAGGAACGGACTCGGCAGCGGGAACGTCTTGCCGCCGATGGAGATCTTGCGCTCGGCCATCACCTCGAGCAGTGCGGACTGCACCTTGGCCGGCGCACGGTTGATCTCGTCGGCGAGCAGGAAGTTGACCACGACGGGGCCAAGTTCGATGTCGAACTCCTCCTTGCCCTGTCGGTAGATCCGGGTGCCGACGATGTCGGTGGGGACCAGGTCCGGGGTGAACTGAATGCGGGCGAAGGTTCCGCCGACCACCTTGGCGAACGTCTCCACCGCAAGGGTTTTGGCCACACCGGGAACACCCTCGAGAAGAACGTGCCCCTTGGCGAGGAGGCCGACAAGCATCCGCTCGACGAGCAGATCCTGTCCGACGATGATCCTCTTGACCTCGAAGATCGCCCGCTCGAGGGTGTGCACCTCCTGCTGCAGGCTGCCGTTGGACAGCGCAGCACCCGATGGCGCGGAGCTCTGGGCGGCGTGCGCTCCGGCGGAGTAGCCCTGTGCCGGCGCCTGCCCGGGATATCCTCCAGCGCCCTGCGGCGGCCCACTCGGTGAGGTCATCAATGTTCCTTCCACGTGCGCAGTTCACGCTGGGTCTGTGCGGCGCGGGCCGGTTCTGGCCACGCGCTCGCCGTCAACTATTCCAGGCGCCTCGGAATCCGTCGACGTTGCCCGGCGTCAGCCTCGCTGCACACCGGTATTCATCACTGGTGCTCAGGTTTAACTCAGGCAACACTCAGTATTCGATAATGCGTGCCACATAAGGCTGCAGACCCGAGGTCCGCACCGGGCTGACGGTGACCTGGCCCGCACTACCCGAGGACTCCAGCATCTTGCCGCCGCCGAGATAGATCGCGACGTGCTGGGTACCGCCCGGGCCCCAGAACAGCAGATCCCCGCGCTTGGCCTGATTCGTCGGGACCTTGCGGCCTGTGTTGTATTGGTCACCGGAATATTTCGGGATCAGCACCCCGACTCCGGCGAACGAGAACTGGGTGAACCCCGAGCAGTCGTATCCGACGGTGTTCGCCCCGGAGTCGACGCCCGTGCTCGGCCCGTTGGGCTTACCGCCACCCCAGGAATACGGGGTGCCGATCTGGGAGCCGCCGCGGCGGATCACATATTCGACCGCTGCGGGGCCGCGGACGATCCCCGGTGCGACGCCTGCCGGCGCATCCGGCGGAGCGAGCCCGATGCTCTGCAGGAACTTCTTGCCCAGGTTCATCGTGACCTGGGTGGCCTGGGCGGTCGCGGCCAGCGATGCGTTCGCGATCGACAACGGGTCGCCCGGGGCGCCGGCACTGAGGATCTTGGGCAGCGTCGGATCCCACTGGCCGGCCTCGGGCTGGGCGGAGGCCGGTGCCACCAGCCCCATTAGCAGCGCCCCGGCGGTCACCAGGACGAGAAAAATGCGACGCAGAGCAATCACCACTCGATCATTCGGGTGACGAACGGGGTCATGCCGCTGGTCCGCACCGGCGAGATCTTGACCACCGAGCCCGTGTACGGCGCCTCCAGCATCTGGCCGTTACCGAGGAACATCGCGACGTGCTGGCTGGCGTTGGGTCCGTAGAAGATCATGTCGCCGCGCCGCATCTGCGACGACGGGATCTTGCGGCCCGCGTTGTACTGCGACCCGGTGTAGTGGTCCAGCTTGATGCCGACGCCGGCGAACATGTAGAGCATCAGGCCCGAGCAGTCGAATCCGACCGTGCCCGCACCCTGATCGATGCCGCGGCTGGGCCCCGCGGCATTGCCGCCGCCCCAGGAATACGGCACACCCATCTGCGCCATGCCGCGCTTGATCACGAACTCGGTGGCCTGAGGACCGGCCACCGCGGGGATCGCGCCGTTGGTGATGCCGGTCTCGGTGGGCAACAGACCGATGCTCTGCAGGAACTTGCGGCCCAGATTCTGAGTGATCTCGACCGAGGTCGTGATGATCTTCAGGACCGCGTTGACGATCTGGATCGGATCGCCGCTGACGAATGCGGCCGGGATCTGGGGCAGCGTCATGTCCCAGGCGGTGTCGCGGTTTCCGGTGGTGGGGTCGATGTCCCAATCCGGGTTGGGACCGCTGCCTGAACCGGCCCTGCCGGTGGGAGCGGATGCCGGCTGCGCCGGGGTCTGGGCGCCGGCCGGAGCCTGCGATCGAGCGCCCGTCGGGGCGGTCGGTGCGGCCAGGGTGCGCGCCTGCTCGAGCTTCGCCTGGGCGCTCGCACGTTCGGCGGCGAGCTGGTCGAGCTCGGCCTGCTGCGCCTTGAAGGTCTCCTGTGCGTCGGCCAGCGCCGACACCGCGTCCTGCTGGCTGGTTTCCGCGGCCTGGACGGCCTCATCGGCTTTCTGCTTGGCCAGCCGCGCCGCCGACTCCTTGTTGACCTGTTCGGTTCGGGCGCGCTGAAGGTTGGCGATCACCTGCTGAGAACTGATCGACAGCGTCTGCCCGGCGGCCGCGGTGTTGAGGATGTCGACCGGATCCGACGCTGTCAGATACGAGCTCGACGGCCCACTGACATACATCGCGGCGGCGAACCTGTTGAAGCGCTCCTGGGCGGCGGCGATCGCCGTGTTGGCGTCCTTGACCCCCTGCGCGCTGGCCTCGACCTCCAGCTGGGCCGCGGCGGCGTCGTCGCGGGCGGTCTTCACGTCCAGGATCGCTTTGTTGACGCTCTCCTGCTGGGTCTGGATCGCGGCGCCGAGGTTCTGCAGCTTCTGGTTGACGTTGGCGACCTGTGTCACCAACTGAGCCAGGCTGTCGGGGTTGGCGGGCTGGGCCATGGCGAGGCTTGGGCCCAGGTTCGGCACTGTCATCACCATGCCGACGGCCAGGCATACCGCGCACAGCCTCGAGGCGGGGGCGCCGCCGGGGGTGCGTCTCATCCGACTCAAGTCTCCTAAGGCTCCACGCGAACGTGCCGACACATTCTCGGGCGCCTCATGCAACAGAAGTCACAATAAGCACAACTGCAACATCAGGCACCGATTGCACCGTACGTCACATCTGACGCTAAGGAAACTTTAGTCACAAATTACAACATTGTAATTGCAATCAGCGTTATCAAACAGTGATGTTTGAATTTGCGCGAGAGGCGGCAATCCCTCAATCGGCGCTGGTGGACGCTGCGTCCGAAACGAGAGTCCGTTTGCCTCGTTTCTGCAGTAAACGGGTGGCAACGGCCCCGAGCGCAACGGCCAAAACAAGCACAATCGTGAATGGCGTCCAGGGAAAATGAGTCGTCGTCAACTCGCCGACAAAGTTCTTCGACGATTGCACCGGGTCGCCGGTTCTGGCGAGATCCTGGCCGGCTTCCAGCGTCACACGATCGAACACCGGGCTGTAGGTGCCGGCGAACGATGGGCTCAGCGCCAACACCGTCGAACCCGGGTTCGCCTCCCCCACCTCGGTAGCGATGTCACGAAGCGGTGTGTCGATCGGCGGATTGACATCGATGACGACGATCTTGAGATCGATCCCCTCGCCGCGAGCGTCGTCGACGATCTGTCGCAGCGCGGGAACATCGGCCTGATCGGCGGGCGGCACGCTGACCCCGTCCTCTGCCACGTCGGCCTGCACCTGGGTCATGTCGATCTCCGGCGGGATATACGCCGGAAAGAACGGGACCTGGAGCGGGATCAAGTGAGGTCCGGTCACAGCAGCACGGTACGCGACCGAATTGGTGCGCCGGCGGAGACACGGCCGTTGATCGCGGGTACCCCCAGGGGTGGCACCACCAGCGCTCGAGGACAAGACTGGAATCAGACGTTGTGAATACCCGTCCTGTCTTACAGGACAAGCGTACTGTTAGGATCAGAACCGCCGCTGACACAGCCCGTCGCGGCGATTATCGAAGCGGGAGTTGATGTGAGCAGCAAGAATTCGTCCAGGAATTCCTTCGGCGCGAAGGATGAGCTCAAGGTCGGAGACAACAGCTACGAGATCTACCGCCTCGACGCGGTACCCGGCACCGAGAAACTCCCCTACAGCCTCAAGGTGCTTGCCGAGAACCTGCTGCGCACCGAGGACGGCTCCAACATCACCAAGGAGCACATCGAGGCGATTGCGAACTGGGACCCGGAAGCCGACCCCAGTGTGGAGATCCAGTTCACCCCGGCGCGGGTGATCATGCAGGACTTCACGGGTGTGCCGTGCATCGTCGACCTCGCCACCATGCGCGAGGCGGTCGGCGAACTCGGCGGCGACCCCAACAAGGTGAACCCGCTGGCCCCCGCCGAGATGGTGATCGACCACTCCGTGATCGTCGACGTCTTCGGCAACGCCGGGGCCTTCGAGCGCAACGTCGACATCGAGTACTCCCGCAACGGTGAGCGCTACCAGTTCTTGCGCTGGGGCCAGGGCGCCTTCGACGACTTCAAAGTCGTCCCGCCCGGCACTGGCATCGTCCACCAGGTCAACATCGAGTACCTGGCGCGCACCGTAATGGTGCGCGACGGGGTGGCCTATCCCGACACCTGTGTGGGCACCGACAGCCACACCACCATGGTCAACGGTCTCGGCGTGCTCGGCTGGGGCGTCGGCGGTATCGAGGCCGAGGCCGCCATGCTGGGTCAACCGGTGTCGATGCTCATCCCGCGCGTCGTCGGATTCAAGCTGACCGGCGAGATCAAGCCGGGCGTCACCGCCACCGATGTGGTGCTCACCGTGACCGACATGCTGCGCAAGCACGGCGTCGTCGGCAAGTTCGTGGAGTTCTACGGAGCCGGCGTCGCCGAGGTGCCACTGGCCAACCGCGCCACCCTGGGCAATATGAGCCCCGAGTTCGGTTCCACCGCAGCCATTTTCCCGATCGACGAGGTCACCGTCGACTACCTGCGGCTGACCGGGCGCACCGAGGATCAGCTCGCGCTGGTCGAGGCGTACGCCAAGGCCCAGGGGATGTGGCACAACCCCGACCGCGAACCGAAGTTCTCCGAGTACCTCGAGCTCGACCTCGGCGACGTGGTGCCCTCGATCGCCGGGCCGAAGCGCCCGCAGGACCGGATCCTGCTCTCGGAGTCCAAGGTCGCGTTCCGCAAGGACATCCACAACTACGTCGAGGAGAACTACCCGACGCCGGAGACCAAGCTCGACGAGGCCGTCGACGAGTCCTTCCCCGCGAGCGACTCGGTGTCGTTGTCGTTCGCCGATGACGGGGAGACCGACGTCCGCCCCTCGGCGGCCAACGGTTCCGAGGGCAGGCCGAGCAAGCCGGTGACGGTGCGCACCGACGAGCAGGGCGAGTTCGTGCTCGACCACGGCGCGGTCGTGGTCGCGGCGATCACCTCGTGCACCAACACCTCCAACCCGTCGGTGATGCTCGGTGCCGCCCTGCTGGCCCGCAACGCCGTCGAGAAGGGCCTGACCAGCAAGCCGTGGGTGAAGACATCGATGGCGCCGGGCTCTCAGGTGGTCAGCGACTACTACGACAAAGCCGGCGTGTGGCCGTACCTGGAGAAGCTGGGGTTCTTCCTGGTCGGCTACGGCTGCACCACGTGCATCGGTAACACCGGGCCACTGCCCGAGCCGATCTCGAAGGCGATCAACGACAACGACCTCTCGGTCACCGCGGTGCTCTCGGGCAACCGCAACTTCGAGGGCCGCATCTCCCCCGACGTCAAGATGAACTACCTGGCCTCACCGCCGTTGGTGATCGCCTATGCGCTGGCGGGAACCATGGACTTCGACTTCGAGGTCGACCCGCTCGGCCAGGACGGCGACGGCAATGACGTCTTCCTGAGGGACATCTGGCCGTCGTCGCAGGAGATCTCGGACGTCATCGCGTCGTCGATCAACCAGAAGATGTTCACCGATAGCTACGCCGATGTGTTCAAGGGCGACGAGCGCTGGCGCAACCTGCCCACCCCGGAGGGCAAGACCTTCGACTGGGACGCGGACTCGACCTATGTGCGCAAGCCACCGTACTTCGACGGGATGCCCGCGGAACCGGCTCCGGTAACCGACATCACTGGCGCCAGAGTGCTTGCCCTGCTGGGAGATTCGGTGACCACCGACCACATCTCGCCTGCTGGCAACATCAAGGCCGGCACGCCGGCCGCGCAATACCTCGACGAGCACAGCGTGGACAAGAAGGACTACAACTCCTACGGTTCGCGCCGCGGCAACCACGAGGTGATGATCCGCGGCACGTTCGCCAACATCCGGCTCAAGAACCAGTTGCTCGACGACGTGTCCGGCGGCTACACCCGCGATTTCACCCAGGAGGGCGCACCGCAGGCGTTCATCTACGACGCGGCCCAGAACTACGCCGAGCAGGGCGTTCCGCTGGTCGTGTTGGGCGGCAAGGAGTATGGCTCCGGATCATCGCGGGACTGGGCCGCCAAGGGCACCAGCCTGCTGGGTGTCCGCGCGGTGATCACCGAGTCGTTCGAGCGTATCCACCGCTCGAACCTGATCGGCATGGGCGTCATCCCGCTACAGTTCCCGCAGGGCGAGTCGGCCGCGTCGCTGAAGCTGGACGGCACCGAGACCTACGACATCACCGGCATCGAGGACCTCAACAGCGGCAAGACGCCGAAGACGGTCAAGGTGACCGCCACCAAGCAGGACGGCTCCACGGTGGAGTTCGACGCCGTGGTGCGCATCGATACCCCTGGCGAGGCGGACTACTACCGCAACGGCGGCATCCTGCAGTACGTGCTGCGCAACATGCTGAAGTCGTAGCAGTGCGATGCCACGGGTAACCGACGATCATCTGGCGGCACGGCGCCGCCAGATCCTCGACGGTGCCCGGCGCTGCTTCGCCGAGCACGGCTACGACCGAGCCACGGTTCGGCGTCTCGAGCAGACGATCGGGCTCTCGCGCGGCGCGATCTTCCACCATTTCCGTGACAAGGACACGCTGTTCTTCGAACTGGCGCGTGAAGACGCGGAGCGGATGGCGGACATCGCCACGCGTGAGGGCCTGATTCAGGTGATGCGTGAAATGCTGGCCGCGCCAGAACAGTTCGACTGGCTTGCAACCCGACTGGAGATCGCGCGAAAGCTGCGCAACGATCCCGCCTTCAGCCGGGGGTGGGCGGAGCGCTCGGCGGAGCTGTCGGCGGCGACCACAGAACGGCTGCGGCGTCAGAAGCAGGCGGGTCGGCTGCGCGGCGACGTGTCCGACGAGGTGCTGCGCACCTATTTGGAACTGGTGCTCGACGGCCTGGTGGCTCGGCTTGCATCGGGCGACGATCCAGAAAGGCTCAGCGCCGTGCTGGATCTCGTCGAGAAGTCGGTGCGCCAGCAGTGAGCCTCAGCGCCGACCGCGGTGGTTGGGCCCGCCTCGGCTGCGCATCGGGGTGCCGGACTCTCGCAGCATGGTGTGGATGGAGCCATACGAGTGTCCGGTGTTCGCCACCAAGGTCCGGATGCTCGCTCCCCGCTCATACTGATTGCGGAGTTCACTGATCAGCTCGTCTCGGGACTTGCTGTCCTTCTTCATCGAACGCCTCCCCGCGGTTGATTCCGATGGCATACCCAGCGAGGCAACCGTTGACACCGCAATCGGGAGATTTCGTGGGCTACGCGGGATCCGTCGGCTGATCGGGTGATTCGGAGGCTCCATCCGGGCCGGCGTCGGTGCGCTGCTCACGCCCCTCGTCCGGTCCGTCTTTGGCTTCAGGTTCAGGTTCGGGCTCGGGTTCGGGTTCGGCCAATATCGGAAGCTGCTCCGCCGACGACTCCCGCTCCACCTCGTCGGCATCGCCGCCGCTATTCGCCGCGTTCTCAGCCGTTTTCGTTGGCGCGCCGTCGTCACTGGGTGCGTCATCGTCCTCGACCGGCGGGTCGAGATACTCAGTAGGCGCCTCGATCTCCTCACGCGCCGGATCGCTCCGCGCGATCTGGCAGGACGCAAGGACTGGCCCGAACCCCTGCAGACGGGGCATATTTTAGCGAAGTGACCGACGTCACTCAAGGACTGCGACGAGGGAGCGTGTCGCTCAGGCCAGCTCGATCAGGTCTCGGTACTCCTCGGACCAGAAGTCCTCGGTGCCATCGGGCAGCAACACCACCCGCTGCGGATCCAAGGCCTCCGCCGCCCCGGGGTCGTGGGTCACCAGCACGACTGCCCCGCGATAGCTGCGCAGTGCGTCGAGAACCTGTTCACGCGAGGCCGGGTCGAGGTTGTTCGTGGGCTCGTCGAGCAGCAACACGTTGGCCGTCGAGGCGACGAGACCGGCCAGCGCCAGTCGCGTCTTCTCACCTCCGGACAGCGTGCCGGCGGGCTGATCGAGCTGCGCACCGCTGAACATGAATGCGCCGAGCAGGCTGCGCAGATCCTGTTCGCCGGTATCGGGCGCGGCGTGCCGGATGTTCTCCCACACTGACGCCAGACCGTCGATCGTGTCGTGCTCCTGCGCGAAGTACCCGAGTTTCAACCCGTGGCCGGGCTCGACCGCACCTGCATCGGCCGCCTCGGTGCCCGCGAGGATGCGCAGCAGCGTGGTCTTGCCCGCGCCGTTGAGGCCGAGAATGACCACACGGGAACCCTTGTCGATCGCCAGGTCGACGCCGGTGAACACCTCCAGCGATCCGTAGGTCTTCGTCAGACCCTTGGCGACCAGCGGGGTGCGTCCGCACACCGCAGGCGTGGGGAATCTGATCTTTGCCACCCTGTCGGCTACGCGTTCCTCGTCGAGTTCGGCGATCATGCGTTCGGCACGGCGCAGCATATTCTGGGCGGCAACGGCTTTGGTGGCCTTGGCGCCCATCTTGGCAGCCTGGGTGCGCAGCGCGGAGGCCTTCTTCTCGGCGTTCACACGTTCGCGGCGACGGCGCTGCTCGTCGGTGGCGCGGGCGTCGAGGTACTTCTGCCAGCCCATGTTGTAGACGTCGGCTTCGCCGCGCACGGCGTCGAGGAACCACACCCGGTTGACGATGTCGGCGAGCAGCTCCACGTTATGGCTGATGACCACCAGCCCGCCGGCGTGGTTCTGCAGAAAGGTGCGCAGCCACCCGATCGAATCGGCGTCGAGGTGGTTGGTCGGCTCGTCGAGCAGCAGCGTCGTGGTGGAGCTGGCGCCGGCAGCCCCGCCCTCCGCGGCCGCGAACAAGATCCGCGCCAGCTCGACCCGGCGGCGCTGACCTCCGGAGAGGGTCCGCAACGGCTGGGTCAGGACCCGGTCGGGCAAGCCGAGGCTCGCACAGATTCGGCCGGCCTCGCTCTCTGCGGCATACCCGCCGAGCGCAGCGAATCGCTCCTCGAGCTGTCCGTAGCGACGCACCGCTTTGTCGCGGGCGGTGTCATCGGCCACCTCGGCCATCAACGCCTGCTGCTTCTCCAGATCCGCAAGCAAGGTGTCCAGCCCGCGCGCCGACAACACCCGGTCGCGGGCCAACATGTCGAGGTCGCCTTCTCTGGGATCCTGTGGCAGATAACCGACTTCACCGGTTCGGGTGACGGTCCCCGCGTACGGTTCCCCCTCGCCGGCGAGGATCCGCATGGTGGTCGTCTTCCCTGCACCATTGCGACCGACCAGGCCGATACGGTCGCCCGGCTGCACGCGTAGCGCCGACCCTTCGACCGAGAGCAGCGTGCGCGCCCCGGCGCGGACCTCAAGGTCCGTTGCGGTGATCACGCTCGCCTCTCCCTACCTACTTGTCGTCAGTGAAGACCGCTGCCCGCTTCTCAGCGCGCGCTGCGACCGCTTCTTCGAAGTTGCCGGTGAGCAAACGAACATAAAGCTGTCCCAGACCCTCGGTCTGCATGTGCCCTTCCAGGCTAGTGGCGTCCAGTCCACTCCACAGCGTGCGTTTGGTCAACTCGATACCCGGCCGCGAGAACGCCGCGATCCGTTCCGCCATCTCGAAGCAAACCTCCAGCAGATCATCACCCGGCACTGCGCGCGACACCAGCCCGATCCGCTCGGCCTCCTCAGCGGCCACGTCACGCCCCGTCAGCATCAGCTCGAAGGCCCGCGACGTACCGATGGCTCGCGGCAACAGAAAGGACAGTCCCAACTCGCTCGCGGTCAGCCCGTTGTTGATGCCCGCCGCGCGGAAGTAGGCATCGACCGACGCGACGCGGATATCGCAGGCGAGCGCCAGACAGAGCCCCCCGCCGATGGCAGCGCCGTTCACCGCCGCGATCACCGGTTGATGCATCTTCCGCAAAGACAGGATGACGTCGTCGAGCACTTCCATCGACCGTAGCGCGAAGGTCGGCCTTGTCAGACCGTCGACGTGGGGTACCGAACCAGCCGATTTGTGATCGGCCCCCGACGAGAATCCCCGGCCCGCACCGGTCAGCACGACCGCCCGTACCGAATTGTCGTAGGTCAGCTCGTCGAGGACCTTTTTCAGCGGCACCATCACGTCGAAGGCCATCGAGTTCATCCGCTCGGGCCGGTTGAGCGTCACCAGCGCGACGTGCGGTCGCGGCCGCTCCACGACTACCAACGGTGCGGGCTGATCTTGGTCGGTCACGCCTGCACGGTATCGGGCGGCTGGTGGTGCCCTACGGCTGGCCGGGGGCCTCGCCGTCGTCGTGGGCGGCTATCGCGGCGTCCACGTCGAACTCCTTGACCTTCTGCACCAGTTCCTCCAGCTGCGCCGGCGGGAGGGCTCCGGCCTGGTTGAACACCAGCTTGCCCTTCTTGAAGGCCATCAGTGTCGGGATGGAGCGGATGTCGGCGGCAGCGGCCAGCTGCTGCTCGGCCTCGGTGTCGACTTTCGCGTACACAACCTCGGGGTTCTTCTCCGAGGACGCGGCGAAGGTCGGGGCGAACGCCTTACACGGCCCGCACCACGACGCCCAGAAATCGACCAGCACGATGTCGTTGTCGTTAATGGTGTCGTTGAACTGTTCGGCGGTGATGTCACGAGTAGCCATGAGGGTGTCAACGTCCCGTGGCGCGGTCGTGTTCCCAGCTGGGGGTGAGGACCGTGACCACCGACTGATTGTGCGATCCGGCGCCCTCAGCGGTACTCGGGATTGGCGAAGTCGTAGCGGCAGCCCGCATCCCAGCCCGACCGGATGTTGCCGTAGGCGGGCACGCCGCCTGCCGACTTCAGCATGCGGGCCAGGTGCATCAGGTTCCACGTCATGAACGTGGTGTTGCGATTGGTGAAGTCGTTCTCGGGACCACCCGACCCGGGATCCAGGTACGACGGTCCCGGACCTGCCTCGCCGATCCATCCGGCGTCAGCCTGGGGCGGGATCGTGTACCCGATGTGCTGAAGCGTGTACAGCACGTTCTGGGCGCAGTGCTTGACGCCGTCTTCGTTGCCGGTGATCAGGCAGCCGCCGACCCGGCCGTAGTACAGATACTGCCCGGCGTCGTTGAGCAGGTGGGAGCCGCCGTAAAGCCGTTCATGCACCTTCTTCATCACCGAACTGTTGTCGCCCAGCCAGATCGGGCCGGCAAGGACCAGGATGTCGGCGGCAAGAACCTTGTCGAAGATCTCCGGCCAGTCATCGGTGGCCCAGCCGTGCTCACGCATGTCCGGCCACACCCCGGTGGCGATGTCGTGATCGACGGCGCGCACGGAGTCGACGGCAATGCCGTGCTTGTCCATGATGGCCGCACTGATACCGATGAGGCCGTCGGTGTGGCTCGGCTCCGGAGAACGCTTCAACGTGCAGTTGATGAACAGGGCCCGCAGGCCGGTGAAGTCGAGGTCGCTGGTGTCCATGGAAAGATTGTGGCCGCCTCGGGGGCGGGCGTTACGGGTCCTGCCGAATTCGGTACAGCGGGCATCCCGGAAACCGCCACACTGGATGTCGTGATCGTGCCCTTGGACAACAGGCCCTCGGTCCTGGTCTTCGACGTGAACGAGACGCTCATCGACATCGAGTCGCTGGAACCGATTTTCGAGCGAATGTTCGGCGATCGCCGGGCACTGCGTGAGTGGTTCGGCCAGCTGGTCATGTACTCGATGACGACCACGCTGTCCGGTGCCTACGTGGACTTCTTCACGCTCGGGCAGGCGGTTCTACAGATGACGGCCGACGTGCACGGGGTGCGGATCACCGACGGGGACCTCACCGCGCTGGCGACCGGGATGCGCAGCATGCCCGCCCACCCCGACGTCGCCGACGGTGTGGCGGCGCTCAGCGCGCAGGGCTATCGCCTAGTCACCCTGACCAATTCACCGCCCGTCGCCGGAGTCCCGACGCCGCTGGAAAACGCGGGCATCGCGCACCACTTCGAGAGACAGTTCAGCGTCGACACCTGGCGGGCGTTCAAGCCGGCCCGCCGGCTCTACACCGGCGTCGCAGACGAACTCGGCGTAGCGCCATCTGCGTGCATGCTGGTTGCCGCACACGTGTGGGACACCATCGGCGCTCAGGCCGCCGGAATGCACGGTGCCCTGATCACCCGGCGGGGAAACGCCCCGCTGCACGCCGAGGGGTTGCCGCATCCGACGGTCGTCGCCTCCGATATCGGAGATCTCGCCGAGCGACTGTCAGACGGTGAAGCCCAGAGCCCGTAGCTGTTCCCGGCCGTCGTCGGTGATCTTGTCGGGGCCCCACGGCGGATTCCACACCCAGTTGATCTTGATGTCGTTCACCAGGCTGGCGCCCACGAGGGCGCTGCGCGTCTGATCCTCGATGACGTCGGTGAGCGGGCACGCCGCCGAGGTGAGGGTCATGTCGATGAGCGCCACCTGACCGGCGTCCCCCTCCTCGACACCGACCCCGTAGACGAGACCCAAATCAACGACGTTGATCCCCAGCTCCGGATCGACGACGTCACGCATTGCCTCCTCGATATCGGCGAGCAGTTCGTTGTCTGGCTCCACCGATCCCCCGCTCGTGCCCGCAGGCGCCGTATCACTCATCAGTTCTCCTCTGGACTATCCGACGTGTGGGCTTCTGCCAGCGCGGCTTTGAACGCTGTCCAGCCCAGTAACGCACACTTGACCCTCGCGGGGTATTTCGAGACACCGGCGAACGCAATACCGTCGCCGAGCACATCCTCATCGCCTTCGATCCTGCCGCGGGACGACACCATCTCCGAGAATGCCGCAACCGTCTTGAGTGCATCGCCGACGCTCTGCCCGATCACCTGATCGGTCAGCACCGACGTCGACGCCTGGCTGATCGAGCAGCCCTGCCCGTCGTACGAGATGTCGGTGACCGTCTCCCCGTCTTCGGACAACGCCACCCGCAGCGTGACCTCGTCCCCGCATGTGGGATTGACGTGGTGCACCTCTGCGCCGAAAGGGTCCCGCAGACCGCGGTGGTGCGGATGCTTGTAGTGGTCCAGGATCACTTCCTGGTAGATCTGCTCGAGCCGCACTGTCAATCGCTACCGAAGAACTTCACGGCCCGGCGCACCCCGGCCACGAGCCGATCCACCTCGTCGAGCGTGTTGTACACCGCGAAGGACGCTCGCGCCGTCGCAGCAATGCCGAATCGGCGGTGCAACGGCCATGCGCAGTGGTGGCCGACACGCACCGCGACCCCGTCGTCGTCGAGCACCTGGCCGACATCGTGCGCGTGCACACCGTCGACGACGAACGACACCGGCGAACCGCGATGCTCCATGGATGTCGGGCCGATGATGCGGACGCCGTCGATGCCCGACACGCCGTCCAGCGCCGCGGCGACCAGCTCGGCCTCGTGCTCCTCGACCGCGGTCATGCCGATGTCCTGCAGGTACCGGGCGGCCGCGCCGAGGCCGACCACCTGTGACGTCATCGGGGTGCCCGCCTCGAACCTTTGCGGAGCCGGGGCGTAGGTGGTGGCCTCCATGGTGACGGTCTCGATCATCGAGCCGCCGGTCAGGAACGGCGGCAGCGCGTTGAGCAGCTCGCGGCGGCCGTACAGCACCCCGATCCCGGTGGGGCCCAGCATCTTATGGCCGGAGAACGCGGCGAAGTCGACATCGAGCGCGTGGAAGTCAACCGGTTGGTGCGGCACCGACTGGCAGGCGTCCAGCAGGGTCAGCGCGCCGACCGCCCTGGCCCGCTCGACCAGTTCGGCAACCGGCGCCAAGGCGCCGGTGACATTCGAATGATGGCTGAAAGCAACGAGTTTCACCCGCTCGTCGAGATCGAGCGAATCGAGATCGATCCGTCCGTCATCGTCCAAGCCATACCAGCGCAACTCCGCACCCGTCCGCCGGCACAGCTCCTGCCATGGGATCAGGTTCGCGTGGTGCTCCAGTTCGGTCGTGACGATCACGTCTCCGGGACCAATCGCGCGGTCGAACCGGTCGTCGCCCACGGTGTAGGACACCAGGTTGATGGCTTCGGTGGCGTTCTTGGTGAACACCAGCTCGTCGGGATCGGCACCCACGAACGCCGCCACATCGGCGCGGCCCTGTTCGTAGGCGTCGGTGGACTCCTCCATCAACTGATGTGCGCCGCGGTGCACAGCCCCGTTGGATGTGACGAGGAACTCGCGTTCGGCGTCGAGCACCTGCACGGGCCGTTGTGACGTCGCCCCGGAGTCCAGATAAGCCAGCTGACAACCGCCGCGCATCACCCGGTTCAGGATGGGAAAGTCAGCCCGGATTCGGGCGATTCCCTCCAGATCGAGTGTGCGACCGACGGTCGTCGTCATGTCCGGCTCCTTGTCCTAAGAGGTCGATGCGGCCTGCGTGAAGCGCTCGTAGCCGTTCTCCTCGAGTTCGTCGGCCAGCTCGGGACCACCGGACTCGATGATCCGGCCGTCGAAGAACACGTGCACGAACTGCGGCTGGATGTAGCGCAGGATGCGGGTGTAGTGCGTGATCAGAAGAATGCCACCGTGCTCGGTCTCGGCGTAGCGGTTGACGCCCTCGCTGACGACCCGCAGCGCGTCGACGTCGAGCCCCGAGTCGGTCTCGTCGAGGATCGCGATCTTCGGCTTGAGCAGTCCCAGCTGCAGGATCTCGTGGCGCTTCTTCTCACCGCCGGAGAAGCCCTCGTTGACACTGCGCTCGCTGAAGGCCGGGTCGATGTCGAGGTCGCTCATCGCGGCCTTGACCTCCTTGACCCAGTGCCTCAGCTTGGGCGCCTCGCCACGGACCGCGGTCGCGGCGGTGCGCAGGAAGTTCGACATCGACACGCCGGGTACCTCAATGGGGTACTGCATGGCCAGGAACAAGCCTGCCCGGGCGCGCTCGTCGATCGTCATCTCCAGGACGTCTGCGCCGTCGAGCGTGATCGAGCCCGACGTCACGGTGTACTTGGGATGGCCGGCGATGGCATAGGACAACGTGGACTTGCCGGATCCGTTGGGCCCCATCACCGCGTGGGTCTCCCCCGACTTCACGGTGAGGTTGACACCCTTGAGGATCGGGATGTCGGTCCCGTCCTCTTTGGACACGACGCTGACGTGGAGGTCCTTGACTTCAAGTGTGGTCATTCGTTGGCTGCTTTCGATTCCGTGATCGCTAGTTCTCGTTCGATGGCTTCGGTCAGGCGCTCGCGCACGGCGGGTACGGCGATCTTGGCGATGATCTCGCCGAAGAAGCCGCGTACCACCAGTCGGCGGGCCTGGTCCTCGGGGATGCCGCGGGTGCGCAGATAGAACAGCTGCTCGTCGTCGAAACGCCCGGTGGCACTCGCGTGTCCGGCGCCGACGATCTCGCCCGTCTCGATCTCCAGGTTGGGCACCGAGTCGGCGCGGGCGCCGTCGGTGAGTACCAGGTTGCGGTTCGCCTCGTAGGTGTCGGTGCCCGTCGCCTCAGCGCGGATCAGCACGTCACCGATCCACACGGTGTGCGCGTCGGGCTTGTCCGAGTCCGGATCCCCCTGGAGCGCGCCCTTGTACAGCACGTCCGACTTGCAGTTCGGCTGCGCGTGGTCGACCAGAAGGCGGGATTCGAAGTGCTGGCCGTCGTCGGCGAAATAGGTGCCGAGCAGCTTGGCATCACCGCCGGGTCCGGTGAACCGCACCGTTGCCGTGGTGCGCACCACTTCACCGCCGAGCGTCACGTTGACGTGTCCGAGGACAGCGTCCTTACCCAACTGAGCGTGATGGGCGCTGACGTGCACCATGTCGTCGGCCCAGTCGGCGATCCAGATGACACCGAGCCCGGCCGCGTCACCGACGATGATCTCGACGTTGTCGGCGTAGGTTCCGCTGCCGCGCAGGTCGACCACGACGATCGCCCGGGCCAGTTCCTCGACGCGGATCTGCAGATGCCCGTAGGCCACGGCGCCTTCGCCTGGCCCGTCGATCGTGATCTCGATGGGTTCGGCCAGCTCGGTGCCACGCGCCACCGTCACCACGGTCGCGGTGTCGAACGCCGAGAACGCCTGCGCCGCAACGCGGTCGGCGGGGACACCGGCCTTGCCGAGGCGCGCATCGTCGCGGCGCACGGTTTCCACGGTGACGCCGGGACCCTCCGCAACCGCGATGCGCGCGTGACCGGTCGCGGGCGCAGAGCCGTCGTGCAGGCCACGCAGTCGCTTCAGCGGGGTAAACCGCCATAGTTCGTCACGACCGCCGGGTACCTCGAAGGCATTGACATCGAACGAAGAGAAAAGCTCGCCTTTGTTCTTGATGATCCCTTCGACCGCTTCGGTCAGATTCTGGGGAACACTCACTAGCCGACAGCACCTTCCATCTGTAGCTCGATGAGCCGGTTGAGCTCCAGCGCGTACTCCATCGGCAGTTCCTTGGCGATGGGCTCGACGAAACCGCGGACCACCATGGCCATGGCCTCGTCCTCGCTCATGCCGCGGCTCATCAGGTAGAACAGCTGATCCTCGCTGACCTTCGACACGGTGGCCTCGTGGCCCATCGTGACGTCGTCCTCGCGGATGTCGACGTACGGGTAGGTGTCGCTGCGGCTGATCGAGTCGACAAGCAGCGCATCGCATTTCACGCTCGCGCGGGATCCGTGCGCACCCTTGTTGACCTGAACCAGGCCGCGGTAGGACGCCCGGCCGCCGCCGCGGGCCACCGACTTGGACACGATGTTCGACGACGTGTTGGGTGCCAGGTGCAACATCTTGGCGCCGGTGTCCTGGTGCTGGCCTTCGCCGGCGAACGCCACCGAGAGCACCTCGCCCTTGGCGTGCTCTCCGGTCATCCACACGGCCGGGTACTTCATCGTGACCTTGGAGCCAATGTTGCCGTCGACCCACTCCATGGTGGCGCCGGCCTCGGCCCGGGCCCGCTTGGTGACCAGGTTGTAGACGTTGTTCGACCAGTTCTGGATGGTGGTGTAGCGGCACCGGCCGCCCGGCTTCACGATGATCTCCACCACGGCGGAGTGCAGCGAGTCGGACTTGTAGATCGGCGCCGTGCAGCCCTCGACGTAGTGCACGTAGGCGTCCTCGTCGACGATGATCAGCGTCCGCTCGAACTGGCCCATGTTCTCGGTGTTGATCCGGAAGTAGGCCTGCAGCGGGATGTCGACGTGCACACCCTTCGGCACGTAGATGAACGAACCACCGGACCACACCGCGGTGTTGAGCGCGGAGAACTTGTTGTCGCCGGCGGGGATCACGGTGCCGAAGTACTGCTTGAACAGCTCGGGGTGTTCCTTGAGCGCGGTGTCGGTGTCCAGGAAGATGACGCCCTGGGCCTCCAGATCCTCACGGATCGAGTGGTAAACCACCTCGGACTCGTACTGCGCGGCCACACCGGAGACCAGCCGCTGCTTCTCCGCTTCCGGGATGCCGAGCTTGTCGTAGGTGTTCTTGATGTCGGCGGGCAGGTCGTCCCACGTCGCCGCCTGCTTCTCGCTGGAGCGCACGAAGTACTTGATGTTGTCGAAGTGGATGCCGTCGAGGTCGGAGCCCCAGTTCGGCATCGGCTTCTTGCCGAAGGTGCGCAGCGCCTTGAGGCGGACGTCGAGCATCCACTCCGGCTCGCTCTTCTTCATGGAGATATCGCGCACCACCGCCTCCGACAACCCGCGCTGTGCGCTGGCCCCTGCGACGTCGGAGTCGGCCCAGCCGTAGCCGTACTTACCCAGGGAGGCAATCGTCTCCTCCTGAGTGAGCGGCGTCTCCGGTGTGAGTGTCATTGCGACACACTCCTTTTGCTCTAGTTGCGGCTCCGGCTGGGGCTGTGTGCCGGAGGTTTCGGTATGGGCCGCTAGGCCTTCGTCGGGCTCAGCGGGACGTGAGTGGTGCAGGCGCAGTCGCCGTTGACGATGGTCGCCAGCCGCTGGACATGGGTACCCAGAACTTCGGCCATCGCCTCCTGCTCGGCCTCGCACAGCTCGGGGAATTCCTCGGCCACATGCGACACCGGGCAGTGATGCTGGCAGATCTGCACGCCGCGGGCCGGTCCGCCCACCTGGGTGGTGGTGGTCGCGTACCCCGCGATCGTCAATGCGTCGGCGATTCGATCGGCTGCGGCCTCGACACCGTCACCGGCGTCAGTACCCGTCGCGGGATCCACTCCGGCGAGGATGGCGTCGATCCGCCTGCGGGCGAAAGTCCGGATGGCGTCGTCGCCGCCGAGCTCACGCAGCTGTCGCATGGCGGCCGAGGCCAGGTCGTCGTAGGTGTGTTCCAGTTTCGCCCGGCCCGCCGCGGTGAGTTGGTAGCGCTTGGCGGGACGGCCGCGGCCTTCCTGCTGCCACGCCGCTGCCGCGTTGGCCTTGGCATCACCGGCATCGATGAGCGCATCGAGGTGTCTGCGCACGCCCGCAGCCGACAATCCGAGATGTTCGCCGATGCTGCTTGCGGTGGTCGGGCCCGACTCCAGCAGGAGTCGGATGATCGCACCCCTGGTGCGTCCGTGGGCATCGCCGTCGGCAGCATGAGACGGCGCCGACTGCGGTGCAGTCGACGGCGCAGCCTGCGAGCCGATTTTCACAACACCAGTGTGACGCAATTCGGGAAGCGGGTCCAGCAAGGGCACCCTTATCGGTGGTGTCGCGATACTCACACCAAACTGCGGTATCAATCCCGGAATACGCCGACCGCTACGCTGCCTTCGTGGCAGCCCGCCTAGCCTCCCTCAGCACGTCGATCGCCGGCTGGCACGGCGACGAGCGGACCGTCGGGAGCCCACTCAACGACGCCGAGCTCATGGCGATGCGCCGGACCCGTCTGTTCGGGGCGACGGGCACCGTGCTCATGGCGATCGGCGCCCTCGGCGCGGGCGCCCGCCCGGTGGTGCAGGACCCGACGTTCGGTGTCCGGCTGCTCAACCTACCGTCGCGAATCCAGACGGTGTCGCTGACGATGACCACCACGGGCGCGGTGATGATGACCCTGGCGTGGCTGATGCTGGGCCGGTTCGCGCTCGGCAAGCGCAAGATGACGCGCAGCGACCTCGATCGCACGCTGCTGCTGTGGGCGGTGCCGCTGCTGATCGCGCCGCCGATGTACAGCAAGGACGTGTACTCCTACCTCGCCCAGAGCGAGATCTCGCTGCAAGGCAATGACCCCTACCGGGTCGGGCCCGCACCCGGGCTGGGCCTCGACCACGTCTTCACCCTGTCGGTGCCCAGCCTCTGGCGGGAAACACCGGCGCCGTACGGTCCGCTGTTTCTGTGGATCGGCCGCGGCATCTCGGCGCTGACCGGCGAGAACATCGTCGAGGCCGTGCTGTCGCACCGGTTGGTGGTGTTGCTCGGCGTGGGCATGATCGTCTGGGCCACGCCCCGGCTGGCCCGGCGCTGCGGGGTGGCCGAAGTGAGTGCGCTCTGGCTGGGTCCGGCCAACCCCCTGCTGTTCATGCACCTGGTCGCGGGCATCCACAACGAGGCCCTGATGTTGGGCATGATGCTGGCGGGCACCGAGTTCGCGCTGCGCGGCATCGACGCGGCGGCACCCCTGATTCCGCGGCCGGTGGCCTGGCCGCGCACCCGCGAGCAGTGGGTCCGCTGGTACCCGATGGCGATGTTGCTGGCCGGCGCCGTGCTGATCACGATGTCCTCTCAGGTCAAGCTGCCGGGCCTGCTGGCCTTGGGTTTCGTGGCGATGGCGCTGGCCTGCCGGTGGGGCGGCACGGTCAAGGCGTTCTTCATCGCGGGCGGATCGCTCGCTGCCGTATCGCTGGCGGTGATGGCGCTGATCGGCTGGGCCAGCGGCCTCGGCTTCGGCTGGCTGTTCACCCTCGGCACCGCCAATGTGGTCCGCAGCTGGATGTCGCCGCCGACACTGCTGGCGCTGGGTACCGGGCAGGTGGGCATCCTGCTCGGCCTCGGCGACCACACCACCGCGGTGCTCGCGCTGACCCGTGCGATCGGCGTCAGCCTGATCGCGGTGATCGTCACCTGGCTGCTGTTCGCGGTGCTGCGCGGCCGGCTACACCCCGTCGGCGGGCTGGGTGTCGCCCTCGGCGTCACCGTCCTCCTCTTCCCCGTCGTGCAGCCGTGGTACCTGCTCTGGGCGATCATCCCGCTCGCCGCATGGGCCACCCGACCGGGATTCCGTGCGACCGCCATCGTCGCCACACTGGTGGTCGGGATCTTCGGCCCGACAGCCAACGGCGACCGGTTCGCGCTGTTCCAGATCGTCATGGCGACCCTGGCGAGCGCCCTGATCGTGCTGATCCTGGTCGCGCTGACCTATCGACGGCTGCCCTGGCGCCCACTTCCCGAGCCTGAGCCCGAGCCTTCGCCACCACCGGAGCCACCCGGGGCCAAGTCCGACGCCTACGCTGAGTCTCCGTGACCTCCCGCTCCGGTGCCGACGGCTCCTCGCGCGAGCGTTCGTCGGTGCCGCCTGTGCTCCTACGCGGGGTCAGCAAGCGGTTCGGATCGACCACGGCGGTGTCCGAACTCGACCTGGACGTCCAGACCGCCGAGGTCTTCGCCCTGCTGGGACCCAATGGCGCGGGCAAGACGACGACGGTGGAGATGTGCGAGGGCTTCACCAAGCCCGACGCCGGCCGTATCGAGATCCTCGGGTTCGATCCTGTCACCGACAACGCCGAGGTCCGGGCGCGCACCGGGGTGATGCTGCAGGGCGGTGGGGCGTATCCGGCGGCACGCGCAGGCGAGATGCTCCACCTCGTGGCGTCCTATGCCGCCGATCCGCTCGACCCTCAGTGGCTGCTCGACACCCTAGGCTTGACCGAATCAGCCCGAACCACGTACCGCCGACTCTCGGGCGGACAACAGCAGCGGCTCGCACTGGCGTGCGCCGTCGTCGGACGTCCAGAGCTGGTGTTCCTCGACGAGCCCACGGCCGGAATGGACGCGCACGCGCGAATTGTGGTGTGGGAGTTGATCGATGCGCTCCGACGGGACGGCGTGACAGTGGTGCTGACGACGCATCAGCTGTCCGAGGCCGAGGAGCTGGCCGACCGGATCCTGATCATCGACAACGGTGTGGCGGTCGCCACCGGCACCCCGGCGGAGCTGATGCGCGACGGCGCCGAGAACCAACTGCGGTTCCGGGCTCCGCGGATGCTCGACCTGAGCCTGCTCATCTCGGCACTCCCCGAGAGCTACCGGGCGGTCGAGGCGTCGCCGGGTGAATACCTCGTCGAGGGACACATCGATCCGCAGGTGCTCGCCACTGTCACCGCATGGTGCGCCCGCCTCGACGTCCTCGCCACCGACATGCGCGTCGAGCAGCGAAGCCTCGAGGACGTGTTCCTCGATCTGACGGGGCGGGAGCTACGACCGTGACCAATCGCTTCGCACCGGGCACGTTCACCCCTGACCCGCGCGCCGCGGCGATACCGCAGATGCTCAACGCACAGTTCGGGCTGGAAGTGCGGCTGCTGCTGCGCAACGGGGAGCAGCTGCTGCTCACCATGTTCATCCCGATCACCCTGCTGGTCGGACTCACGCTGCTGCCGTTGGGATCGTTCGGGGACAACCGTGCGGCGACCTTCGTGCCGGCGATCATGGCGCTGGCGGTGATCTCCACGGCGTTCACCGGCCAGGCGATCGCCGTCGCCTTCGACCGCCGCTACGGGGCACTTAAACGGCTGGGCGCCACCGCCCTGCCCGTGTGGGGCATCATCGCCGGAAAATCACTGGCTGTCGTAGCCGTCGTGTTCCTGCAGTCAATCCTGTTCGGGGCCATCGGGTTTGCGCTGGGCTGGCGACCGCCCCTCGCCGGGCTGGCGCTCGGCGCGGCCATCATCGCGCTGGGCACGGCGGTTTTCGCCGCGCTGGGACTGCTACTCGGCGGCACCCTGCGCGCCGAAATCGTGCTGGCCATCGCCAACCTGCTCTGGTTCGTCTTCGCCGGCCTCGGCGCACTCACGCTGGAGGGCGGCGCAGACGGAATGGTGCCCTCCGCCGTGCGGTGGGTGGCGCGTCTGACGCCGTCAGGCGCGCTGACCGAAGCTCTGTCCCGCGCGATGACACTGTCCGTGGACTGGTTCGGGCTCGCCGTCCTCGCAGCGTGGGGCGTCGTCGCGGGCCTCTGCGCGTTGCGCTGGTTTCGCTTCACCTGACGAGTCGAGCTGCGGCAGAAGATATTCCAGCTGCCCGACCTCTTCGATGTTGTGCTTGACCCAGGCGCAGGCCTTGTCGTCCGGGAAGCGCCGGTGCAACACCCGGTTGACGAAGCTCAGCAGCGGTGACCGGACGCCGAGATCCATCACGGTGACGTAGTGCGCGCCATCGGCGCCGGCCGACCAGGTGTGTTCGAGCTGGAAGACGGGGACACCCACGATGCGCAGTACGAGCCGGATGCCGGTCTCGTCGAGCTTCTCGACGCGGGCGACCTCGTCCACGGTGTACTCGGGCCTGGCGCCGAACGCCTCGACCATATGGAAGCGCGCCCCCTCGGCGGCGCCGCCGGTGGGCGCGGGGCGCCACAGCTCCCAGCGGATGTGATCGATCGGGTGCCATGCGTGGTAGCGGTCGACGATCTGGCCGCCGTAGCTCATCGTGCCGCCGAGATGGGTGAACCAGTCGAGCAGCATCGCCGGTGTCACGCCCGCAAGAGGGCGATGGTCGATGGTGATCCGGCGCCGCCCATGCTCACCGTCGGTGAATTGCACTCTGGCGGTGTCGACCGCACGCAGCGGATACAGCACCGGAAGTGACGGGGTGTACATCTCACATCCTCCAAGATACGTTTGCGTTTCTTATAGGAAGGACTGTACGGTTCGGCCGATAAGATACGCAATAGTTTCTAAAAGGAATTGAGTGATCTTGCCCACCACGAGACGCCGCGGCGCCGAACTCGACGCCGCTCTTCGGTCCGCAGTGCTGGAACTGCTCGCCGACCACGGCCCCGACGGGGTGACGATGGAGGCCGTCGCGGCCGCCGCGCACACCAGCAAGCCGGTGCTCTACCGGCGCTGGCCGGATCGTCGCGCACTGCTGCGCGACACGCTGATCGACATCGCCGCCAACGCCATTCCCACCCACGACACCGGAAGCTTCCGCGGGGACATGCTCGCCGTGCTGCGCGGCTGGGCCGAGCTGTTCGCCGGCGAGGCAGGCCCGTTGATGCAGTCGATCGTCATGGCGGTGAGCACCGACCCCGAACTCGCGGCAACGTTTCGCAACGACGTCATCGGCGCGCGCAAGGCCGAGATGAACGGGCTGCTGGCCCGGGGTATCAAGCGCGGAGAGGTTCGCTCCGATGTTCCGGTGGAGATCGTGCGCGAGCTCGGACAGAGCGTGCTGTGGCACCACCTGCTGATCACCGGGGACCCGATCAACGACGAGCTGGTGCTCCAGCTCGTCGACGAGGTTCTGGTGCCGCTCGTAACCCCTACTACGACATGTAGTTAGGCAGCATCTACCATCGAAGCGTGCCCGCCGGACGAGTCATCCCCAGGCTTTTCCTGAGGCTCGTTGACCTGCTCCCCGAACCGAGCCTGCGCATCCAGCGCATCGTGGCCGCGGCCGTGGTCCTGACCCAGGGCGGCATCGCCGTCACCGGAGCCATCGTGCGGGTCACCGCATCGGGGCTCGGGTGTCCCACGTGGCCGCAGTGTTTCCCCGGCAGTTTCACGCCGGTACCGCACGCCGAGGTCGCCGGAATCCATCAGGCCGTCGAGTTCGGTAACCGACTGCTGACCTTCCTGGTCGTACTCACCGCCGCGGCGGCGGTCGTCGTGGTCACCCGTGCCCGGCGGCGGCGTGAAGTGTTGCTCTACGCGTGGCTGATGCCTGCCTCGACCGTGGCGCAGGCGGTGATCGGCGGCATCACCGTGCTGACGGGACTGCTGTGGTGGACAGTGGCCATCCACCTTCTAGCGTCGATGACGATGGTCTGGGTCGCGGTCCTGCTCTACGTCAAGATCGGTGAGCCCGACGACGGGATCCCGCAACGTCGGGTACCGAAACCACTGCGCCAGTTGACGTTCCTGAGCGGCGTCGCGCTGTCGGCGGTCCTCGTGACCGGCACGATGGTCACCGGAGCCGGTCCCCACGCCGGCGACAAGAGCCTCGATTCGCCGGTGCCGCGGCTGGGTTTGGACATCGTCATGTTGGTGTACCGGCATTCGTCGCTGGTGACGGCGTATCTGGCGTTGTTGATCGGCCTCGGATTCGCTCTGCTCGCCGTGCGCGCACCGCGGCCGGTGACCGTGCGGTTGGTGGTGCTGGTCGTGTTGGTCTGCCTACAGGGCATGGTCGGGACGGTGCAGTTCTACACCGGAGTCCCTGCGGCGCTGGTCGCGGTGCACGTCGCGGGCGCAGCGATCTGCACGGCCGCTACCGCGGCGCTATGGGCGTCGATGCGAGAACGGACCGAGCCCGAACTCCTCCAGGGCTGACTCGACGCCGAGTGCGAACCGGCGCTGTCTGCGCTGCCGTTCGCCGTCGTCAAGCTGTCGCCAGCCCAGCGACGGCTCGACGAGTTCGAGTTCGAGTAGCCGCGGCGCGTCCGCGCCACCCAGCACATCCACCCGGGCATACAACAGCTCCTCGACGCCAATGCCCAGCGTCGCGGCGGCCGCGGCGAGCGCTGCACGACCGACGTCCCAGAGCTCGAAATCAGGTTCGGCGGGCTGCAGGCGTTCCTCGGCGTATGTGCCCGATTCGTCGAAGACCGGTGCTTCACCTGGTGGCGGGAGAATCGGCCCCTTGGTGAATGCATGGGACTGCTCACCTCGAAGGAACACCAGTGCGGTCTCCCCGTCGCCCACCCGCGAGTCGTAGGGCTGCACCAGCACGGTCTGGCCGCGCGCCTGCAAAGCCGTGGCGTGGGCGACCGCCTTCGACTTGTCGGAGAAGCGCAGCGCACCAACGGAACCCGCACCCACCGCCGGTTTGACGACGACTTCACCGTCGGGCAGGCGCACCCGCTCCCCCGGCGCGAAAAACGCGCTGGGCACCGTCGGCACCCCCGCCGCCGCGAGGTCGGCGAGGTATCGCTTGTCGGTGTTCCACGCAACGACCGATGCCGGGTTCAGCAGTCGGGGCACCCGTCTGGTCCAGTCCAGGAACTCGTCGAGTCGGTCGATGTAGTCCCAGGTGGCCCGCAGGATCACCAGATCGGCCTTTAGGGTCGCGGGGTCGTCCCAGGACAACCAGCGGGCGTGCAGACCGCGCTTACGCAGCGCCGCCACCAGGCCGGCGTCGTCGCCGTCTCCCTCGGGAAGAGCCGGGCAACCGGCGAGCACGATCCGGGGATGGAAGACATCGGGGCGGGCGAGTTTCATGGCTCGACCGACTTTACCGATGGAAGTGACTTCGGAGATGGGGGCAAGATGGTGAGCATGTACGCCATCGAAGTCGCCGAGACCGGCGGACCCGAAGTCCTCAGCCACGTCGAGAAGTCGCAGCCCTCGCCGGGCCCCGGACAGGTACTCATCAAGGCCGAGGCAATCGGCGTCAACTTCATCGACACGTACTTCCGCTCGGGCCTCTATCCGCGGGAGGTCCCTTTCATCGTCGGCACCGAGGTGTGCGGAACCATCGAGGCCGTCGGCGAGGACGTCGCCGCCCTGACGGTCGGCGACCGGGTGGTCACTGCGCAGGCACTCGGTGCGTATGCCGAATACGCCTTGGCCCCGGCCGATTTCGTTGCCTACGTGCCCGACGGCGTCGAACCCGACGTAGCCGCGTCGGCACTGCTGAAGGGGATGACGGCGCACTATCTGATCAAGTCGACGTGTCCGGTGCAGCAGGGCGACACCGTGCTGATGCACGCCGGGGCGGGAGGTGTTGGGCTCATCCTGACCCAGTGGGCGACCAGCCTGGCCGCGTCGGTGATCACCACCGTCTCCACGCCCGACAAGGCCGCACTGTCCCGGCAGGCGGGCGCGGTCGAGGTCCTCGACTACCCCGACGACCCCAAGGAGTTCGGGGACCAGATCCGGGAGCTCACCGACGGCACCGGTGTCGCGGCGGTATACGACGGCGTCGGCGCCTCGACGTTCGAGGCGAGCCTCGCCAGCCTCGCCGTGCGGGGCACGCTGGCCCTGTTCGGCGCGGCCAGTGGCCCGGTTCCACCGTTCGACCCGCAACGGCTCAACGCCGCGGGTTCGGTGTTCCTGACCCGGCCCAACCTGGCGCACCACACCCGCACACCCGACGAATTCTCCTGGCGTGCAGGGGAACTGCTCACCGCGATCGCCGACGGCACGTTGACCGTCACCGTCAGCAACCGCTACGACCTGCGCGACGCCGAGCAGGCCCACCGCGATCTACAGGGCCGCAAGACCGTCGGCTCGGTGGTACTGGTCCCCTAGACGATGGGTATGCGTCGGATCACGGCGTTCTACCCTTGTCAGCGTGGCAGAGGATCTGGTGGTGACGCGCACCCTGGTGGTGCCCGCGTCGGATCTGAGCGAACGCTTTTCCAGGTCCTCGGGCCCCGGCGGGCAGGGCGTGAACACCGCCGACAGCCGGGTAGAGCTGTCCTTCGACCTGGCTCGCTCGCCGTCGGTGCCGGAGTGGTTGCGCGACCGGATGCTCGCCAGGCTCGCAAGCCGCCTCGTCGGCGGCGTGCTGGTCGTAACGGCCAGCGAACATCGCGCCCAACTCCAGAACCGCATCGCGGCCCGCGAACGGATGGCCCGCGTGCTGCGCGCCGCGGCAGCGGCGCCGCCGCCGGTGCGCCGGCCGACCAAGCCCACCCGGGGCTCGAAGGAACGGCGGATCGCGGACAAGAAGAGGCGGGGCCGAACCAAGATGAGCCGCCGGAGCGGATGGGACGGCGATTAGGCGGTGGCCGCTACCGCGCTACCTGCTCGGCGACTCAGACGCTGAACAGTGCGGGCAGATTCAACGCCGAATCCACCGCCAGCGCACAGAACACCACGGCCAGGTAGTTGTTCGACTGCAGGAACAGCCTCAGCGGTTTGACGGGCTCGCCGCGCCGGACGCCGGAGTAGAGCTGGTGGGCCATCACCAGAAACCAGGTGCCGGCCACGATGGCCACCGCCGCGTAGAGCCAGCCGGTCGCCAGTGCCAGCCCCAGCGTCGCCGCGACGGTCAACCAGGTGTAGATCAGGATCTGCTTGGTGACCTGCTGCTCGGTCGCCACCGCGGGGAGCATGGGTACGCCCGCCGCGATGTAGTCCTCCTTGTAGCGCATGGCCAGCGCCCACGTGTGTGGTGGCGTCCAGAAGAAGATGATCAGGAACATCACCAACGCGGGCCACTGGATCGTGCCCGTCACGGCAGACCAGCCGATCATCACCGGCATGCACCCGGCCGCCCCACCCCACACCACGTTCTGCGAGGTGCGCCGCTTGAGCAGCAGGGTGTAGACCAGCACGTAGAACGCGATGGTGGCCCCGGCGAGATGCGCCGACAGCATGTTGGTCGTCCACCACAACCAGAAGAACGAGCCGACCGAGAGCGCGAGCCCGAACACCAGGGCGTGGCTGCGCGGCACCGTCGCACGCGCCAGCGCCCTTCCCTCGGTGCGCTTCATCATCTTGTCGATGTCGGCGTCGGCGACGCAGTTCAGCGTGTTGGCTCCTGCGGCGGCCAGCAGTCCGCCGACGAGCGTGTTGAGGATCAACAGCGGGTCAACGGTGCCGCGGTCGGCGAGGAGCATCGCCGGGATCGTGGTGACCAGGAGCAACTCGATCACGCGCGGCTTGGTCAGGCCGAGATACCCGAGCAGGGTGGTGCGGATTCGGTGAGGCGCCCCCGCGGGTCCGCTGACGGGGTCGCCGACGAGGTGGCCATCGCGAATTCTCACGCAACCAACTCCTCAACGACAGCGTGCGGCGCTCCGGGCATCTACTACAGAGGATGGTAGACCGCGACGGTCGATCTCCGTGAATGCAGGGTCGACTACTAGGGTGGACGGTGCGGAATGCTCACGGAATTGCTTACGCAATGTCGATGCCCTGCCTATCCAAGGAGTGCGCCTAAGTGACCACCCTCGAAGAGATCACTTCCCTGACCCGTCCCCACCATCCGGACGACTGGACGGACCTCGATTCGCGGGCCGTCGACACCGTCCGGGTGCTGGCCGCCGACGCCGTGCAGAAGGTCGGTAACGGCCACCCCGGCACGGCGATGAGCCTGGCGCCGCTGGCCTACACGCTGTTCCAGCGCCAGATGCGCCATGATCCGTCCGACGTGCACTGGCTGGGCCGTGACCGCTTCATACTCTCGTGCGGGCACTCCAGCCTGACGCTGTACATCCAGCTCTATCTCGGCGGTTTCGGCCTTGAACTCTCCGACATCGAGTCGCTGCGGACGTGGAAGTCCAAGACGCCGGGTCACCCCGAGTTCCGGCACACCAAGGGTGTCGAGATCACCACCGGGCCGCTGGGCCAGGGCCTCGCGTCCGCGGTCGGGATGGCGATGGCCTCCCGTTACGAGCGCGGATTGTTCGACCCGGACGCCGCGCCCGGGGACAGCCCGTTCGACCACTTCATCTACGTGATCGCCTCCGACGGTGACATCGAGGAAGGCGTCACCAGCGAGGCGTCGTCGCTCGCAGGCACCCAGCAGCTCGGGAACCTGATGGTGTTCTACGACAAGAACCAGATCTCCATCGAGCACGACACCGACATCGCGCTCTCCGAGGACGTCGCGGCCCGCTACCGGGCCTACGGCTGGCACGTTCAGGAGGTCGAGGGCGGCGAGAACGTCGTCGGCATCGAGGAGGCCATCGAGGCCGCCAAAGCGGTCACCGACAAGCCGTCGTTCATCGCGGTGCGCACGATCATCGGCTATCCGGCCCCGACGAAGATGAACACCGGTGGGGTGCACGGCTCGGCGCTGGGTGATGACGAGGTGGCCGCCACCAAGAAGGTCCTCGGCTTCGATCCCGACAAGACCTTCGAGGTCACCGACGAGGTCATCGAGCACACCCGCGGGCTGGTGGCACGAGGCAAGGAAGCCCACGAGAAGTGGCAGCCCGGGTTCGACGCGTGGGCCGAGCGCGAACCGGAGCGCAAGAAGCTCCTGGACCGCCTGACCGCGGAGGAACTGCCCGACGGCTGGGACGCCGACATCACCTACTGGGAGCCCGGCTCCAAGGCGGTGGCCACTCGTGCCGCGTTCGGTCAGGTGCTCAACGACGTCGCCCCGAAACTGCCCGAGTTGTGGGGTGGCTCGGCCGACCTGGCGGGGAGCAACAACACCACCATCAAGGGCGTGAAGTCCTTCGGCCCGCCGTCGATCTCGACCGAGGACTTCACCGCGGACTGGTACGGGCGGGTGCTGCACTTCGGGATCCGGGAGCACGCTATGGGCTCGATCCTGTCCGGCATTGTGTTGCACGGGCCGACGCGGGCCTTCGGCGGAACGTTCCTGCAGTTCTCCGATTACATGCGGCCCGCGGTCCGGCTGGCGTCGCTGATGGACATCGACACCATCTACATCTGGACACACGACTCGGTCGGCCTGGGTGAGGACGGGCCCACCCACCAGCCGATCGAGCATCTCGCGGCGCTGCGGGCGATCCCGAACCTGTCGGTGGTGCGCCCGGGTGACCCGAACGAGACCGCGTACGCGTGGAAGAGCATCATCGCCCGCGGCAACGGAAGCGGCCCGGTCGGTTTCATCCTGACCCGCCAGGGAATACCTGTCCTGGAAGGCACCAGCGCCGAGGGTGTCGCCAAGGGCGGTTATGTCCTTGGAGGAGGTAAGCCGGCCGAGGACGCCGACGTCATCCTGATCGCGACGGGCTCTGAACTCCAGCTTGCGGTTGAGGCACAGAAAGCATTGGCGGACAAGAACATCACCGCGTACGTGGTGTCGATGCCCTGCATCGAGTGGTTCGAGTCCCAGCCCAAGGAGTATCGCGACAGTGTGCTGCCTCCGCGGGTCTCGGCGCGGGTTGCGGTCGAGGCCGCGGTGGCGCAGAGCTGGTACCGACTCGTCGGCGACACCGGCGAGATCATCTCGATCGAGCACTACGGCGAGTCCGCCGACGACAAGACGCTGTTCCGTGAGTTCGGTTTCACCCCAGAGGCAGTGGTGGCCGCAGCGGAACGCACCATCGCTAACTGACGAGAACTGGAAAGAGACCTGACATGACCCAGAACGAGAACCTGGCAGCACTGGCCGCCGCAGGTGTGTCGGTATGGCTGGACGACCTGTCGCGCGAGCGCTTGCAGACCGGCAACCTGCAGCAACTGATCGACACCAAGTCGGTGGTCGGCGTGACCACCAACCCGTCGATTTTCCAGGCCGCCCTGTCCAAGGGCACCGCTTACGATGCCCAGGTCAAGGAACTGGCCGAGCGTGGTGCCGATGTCGACGCCACGATCCGCACCGTGACCACCGACGACGTCCGCAACGCCTGCGACGTACTGGCCAAGCAGTACGAGCTGTCCGACGGCGTGGACGGCCGGGTGTCCATCGAGGTCGACCCCCGACTCGCCCACGACACCGACAAGACGATTCTGCAGGCCATCGAGCTGTGGAAGATCGTCGACCGGCCCAACCTGCTGATCAAGATTCCGGCCACCGAGCCCGGCGTTCCCGCGATCGCCTCGGTGCTCGCCGAGGGTATCTCGGTGAACGTCACGCTGATCTTCTCGGTCGAGCGCTACCGCCTGGTGATGGACGCCTACCTCAAGGGCCTCGAGAAGGCCAAGGAAGCCGGCCATGATCTGTCCCGAATCCATTCGGTCGCGTCGTTCTTCGTGTCCCGCGTGGACACCGAGATCGACAAGCGGCTGGAGGACATCGGTTCCGAGGAGGCACTGGCGTTGCGCGGCAAGGCGGGCGTCGCCAACGCGCGACTGGCCTACGCCGCCTACGAAGAGGTGTTCCTGGGTGGCGACCGCTACGCCCCGCTGAAGTCTGCAGGGGCGCGGGTCCAGCGCCCATTGTGGGCGTCGACCGGGGTGAAGAACCCGGATTACTCGGACACCCTCTACGTCACCGAACTGGTCGGACCGAACACCGTCAACACGATGCCGGAGAAGACCATGGACGCGGTCGCCGACCACGGTGTGATCACCGGGGACACCGTCACCGGACGCGCCGCGGAGTCCCAGGAGATCTTCGACCAACTCTCCTCGGTCGGCATCGACCTCACCGACGTCTTCTTGGCGCTCGAGAACGAGGGCGTCGAGAAATTCGAGAAGAGCTGGCAGGAATTGTTGGACGCCACCCAGGGCCAGCTCGACGACAAGAAGTGACCGGTCAGCCGCGATGAGCGCTTGCGCGAAGAGCAATCGACAATGAGCCAGCCATGGGAAAACCCTCTGCGGGACAAGCGGGACAAGCGAATGCCGCGGATCGCCGGTCCGTGCGGTGTCGTGATCTTCGGTGTGACCGGCGATCTCGCACGCAAGAAGCTCATGCCGGCCATCTACGATCTGGCCAACCGGGGTCTGCTGTCACCCACCTTTTCGCTCATCGGATTCGCGCGCCGCGATTGGGCCGACGAGGATTTCGCCAAGGTGGTGTACGACGCGGTGAAGCAGCACGCTCGGACCCCGTTCCGTCAAGAGGTCTGGGACAGGTTGGCGGAGGGCTTCCGGTTCGTCCAGGGCACCTTCGACGACGATGAGGCGTTCGGGCAGCTCAGCGAGACTCTGCAGAAGCTCGACGCCGAGCGGGGCACGGGGGGTAATCACGCGTTTTATCTGTCGATCCCGCCGAAGGCGTTCCCGCAGGTGCTCGAACAGCTGTCCAAGTCCGGGCTGGCCAAGAAGACGGACGGATCCTGGAGCCGGGTGATCATCGAGAAGCCGTTCGGTCACGATCTGTCCAGCGCCGAGGATCTGAATACGTTGGTGAACAGCGTCTTTCCCGAGTCGTCGGTGTTCCGCATCGACCACTACCTGGGCAAGGAGACCGTCCAGAACATCCTGGCGTTGCGCTTCGCCAATCAACTGTTCGAGCCGATATGGAATGCCCACTACGTCGACCACGTCCAGATCACGATGGCCGAGGATATCGGGCTGGGCGGTCGCGGCGGCTACTACGACGGCGTCGGCGCAGCCCGCGACGTCATCCAGAACCATCTGCTGCAACTGCTGGCGTTGACGGCGATGGAAGAACCGGTGAGCTTTCATCCGTCGGAGCTGCAGGCCGAGAAGATCAAAGTCCTCTCGGCGACCCAACTGGCCGAGCCATTGGACCTCAACACGTCGCGGGGCCAATACGCTGCGGGCTGGCAGGGTGGTGAGAAGGTCATCGGTCTGCTCGACGAAGAGGGATTTTCCAAGACCTCGACCACGGAGACGTTCGCGGCGATCACGGTGGATGTGGACACCCGCCGCTGGGCCGGCGTTCCGTTCTACCTACGTACCGGTAAACGTTTGGGCCGCAGGGTGACCGAGATTGCATTGATCTTCAAGCGCGCCCCGCATCTGCCGTTCGACGCCACCATGACCGAAGAGCTTGGAAAGAACGCCTTGGTGATCCGGGTGCAGCCCGACGAGGGCATCACGCTGCGATTCGGCTCCAAGATCCCCGGCAATAAAATGGAGGTCCGCGACGTCAGCATGGACTTCTCCTACGGTTCAGCCTTCGCCGAGGACTCCCCCGAAGCATACGAACGACTGATCCTCGACGTGCTGCTCGGCGAACCGTCGTTGTTCCCGGTCAACGCCGAAGTCGAGTTGGCCTGGAAAATTCTGGATCCCGCGCTGGAGTACTGGGCGTCACACGGCAAACCGGATGCCTACGAATCCGGTACCTGGGGACCCGATTCGGCATTCGAGATGCTGCAGCGCTCGGGCCGCGAATGGAGGCGGCCGTGATCGTCGATCTGCCGGACAGCACCACCGACGTCGTCAACAAGAAGATCGTCGCTCTCCGCGAGGAGGGTGGTGCCATCACGCTCGGGCGGGTGTTGACGTTGGTCATCGCGCCGGACAGTGAAGCGCTGCTCGAAGATTCGATCGAGGCGGCCAACGCGGCCAGTCGCGAGCACCCCTGCCGCGTCATCGTGGTGACTCCCGGCGACCGCCTCGCCGACAAGGCTCGCCTGGACGCACAGATACGCGTCGGCAGGGACGCCGGAGCCAACGAGGTCGTCGTGCTGCGCCTGTCGGGCCCGCTGGCCGGGCACGCCAGCAGTGTCGTCACGCCGTTCCTGCTGCCCGACACCCCGGTGGTCACGTGGTGGCCCGATGTCGCGCCGAAGGTGCCCGCCGACGATCCGCTGGGCAGGTTGGCGATTCGCCGGATCACGGATGCGACGAACGGCCTTGACCCACTCGAGTGCATCAAGAGCCGCCTCAAGGGTTACACCTCGGGTGACACCGATCTGGCGTGGAGCCGAATCACCTACTGGCGCGCCCTGCTCACCTCGGCACTGGACGAGCCGCCGCACGAACCGATCACCTCGGCGCTGGTGTCGGGGCTGAAGACCGAACCGGCACTCGACATCCTCGCGGGCTGGTTGGCCAGCCGGATCGATGGCCAGGTGCAGCGGGCCGTCGGCGACCTCAAGGTCGAATTAGTCCGCCCCAGCGAGACCATCACGCTGTCCCGCCCGCAGGAGGGAATCACCGCGACGATCACCCGCACGGCCAAGCCGGACGCACTGGTTCCGTTGGCACGCAGAGAGACCCGGGAATGTCTGGCCGAGGACATGCGGCGACTCGACCCCGACGAGATCTACCACGAAGCACTGGAAGGAATCGATAAGGTGATCTACCGATGAGCCCGATCGTCGAAACGTACTCCGACGCTGCGGCGTTGGTCGCTGCCGCCGGAGACCGGCTGGTGGACGCCATCAACGAGGCGATCGCCGCGCGAGGCCAGGCGGCCGTCGTGCTGACGGGCGGCGGTACCGGTATCGGTCTGCTCAAGCGCGTCGGTGAACGCAGCGGTGAGATCCCCTGGGAGAAGGTTCACGTGTACTGGGGCGACGAACGGTTCGTGCCACAGGACGACGACGAACGCAACGACAAGCAGGCGCGCGAGGCGTTGCTGGATCACATCGGCATCCCTGTCACCAACGTGCACGCGATGGCCGCGACAGACGGCGAATTCGGCGACGATCTCGACGCGGCCGCGCAGGGGTACGCCGAACTGCTGGCCGAGAGCTTCGACACGCCGGGCCCCGAGTTCGACATCCACCTGTTGGGAATGGGCGGCGAGGGCCACATCAACTCGCTGTTTCCCGACACCGAGGCCGTGCGCGAGACCGAACGGTGGGTGGTCGGGGTAACGGATTCACCCAAGCCACCGCCGCGTCGGATCACGTTGACGATTCCCGCGATTCAGCATTCACGGCAGGTGTGGCTGGTGGTTTCCGGAGCCGCGAAGGCCGAGGCGGTGGCCGCCGCGATCGGTGGCGCCAAACCAGTGGACGTGCCGGCGGCGGGTGCGGTGGGCCAGGACGCCACCGTGTGGCTCCTCGACGAGGAAGCCGCGTCCAAACTGCCGCAGTGATCTAACGGCCGGCGCGGCGTTGCTCGAGGCCCGCTGACCGCACGAGGACCGCGAGCACGACCGCCACGAGAATCAGCGCCGGGACGTCTCCCCAGAGATGCCCCGTGTGGTGGCCGCTCCCGAAGGACTGCACCGCCATGATCACCGCGTGCACCACGCTCGAGCACACGGTGAGCCAGATCAGGCTGACGTTCGCCTCGGGGCGCCGCGCGGCATTCCAGAGAAACACCCCGAGCGTCGCGTACAGGCCGACGATCATCATGAAGTAGTCCGACTGGTGGGGCGCCCCGGAATGCCATGCCCACCCCGACGGCCACACCACGGCCAGCGGGTACAGCAACAGCATGACCGTGCCGAACACCACGAGCGCGATCTGAAGCAGTCGATAGCGGTGTGAGCGTGCCATGACGAGTCAGCGTAGATCGCCGGCGTCCGAGGCGGATGCCTGTTCGGCTCGTGCGTCGGCGTACCCGGCGACATAGTCGGGGACGCGTGAACTCAAGTCACCACCGCTCAATTCCCGAGGATCGCGGTCGCACTGTCGAATGAGCATGTAGATCAGACGTGCCGCCGCCGCGATCGGTTCCGTCAGTCGACGACGATCACGTGCAGCGTGCGGGGGCCGTGAACGCCTTCGACCCGGTCGAGCTCGATGTCGCTGGTGGCGCTGGGGCCACTGATCCACGTCAGCGGCCGCGTGTGTAGACCTGTATCCATCAGTCGCGCAACGGCTTTCGGTACATCGTCGACGATCTGCGCGGCTTCGACCACGCAGACATGGACGTCGGGAACCAGGCTCAGTGCCCGCCGACCCTGGCCGGCTCCGTGGTCGAGGATGATGGTGCCGGTGTTGGCGATCGCGACCGTGGCAGTCGTGACAACCGCGTCGATGTCGTCCAGGTCGTCGGCGCTCAACGCATCGTCGGCGACCCACCCGGCACTGTCCGGCCAGGCCTCGCGCACCGCCCCATCGGCGACCACCCGCTCGGCCCCGACCTCGCGCAGCGCCGCCGTGATCGCGGCCCCGACGCGGTCCCGATTCACCCGTTCGACGCGGGCCCGATAGTCGGCGACCCGCTCGCAGAACCGCGGGACGGGATCGAGGTCCCCGGTGCCCACGGGTTGTCCGTAACGCCACGGCACCTCGGGCACGGTGGGCCGGTCGGCCAGCGCCCCCCGGATTCGTGCGAGGATCTCCGCCCGCGCCCCGCTCACTCCCCCTCCTCCCGACGCCCGCCGTCGGTGCGTTGCCACCACTGCCGGAAGGACTCGGTCGGCGGCACCGGCGCATCCCGTGCGCCCGACCAGGCGCGGGCCGGCCACGGCAGCGAGCGCAACACCTGCTTGGCCCCCATTCGCTTGCTGCGCAACACTTTTCCACCCAGGGCCGCGAGCCTGCCCGCGACGCCCAGGCGACGGCCGTCGGCGAATATCCAGCCACCGGCCTTCATCGCGAGCTGCTCCCCCGACGGCACGCCGCCGCGGCTCTCGTCGACCACCCGGGTCCGCAGGTGCACCAGCATCGACGGGATGTCGATGCGCACCGGGCAGACGTCGAAGCATGCGCCGCACAGGCTCGACGCGTACGGCAGTGACTTGTCGATATCGCTGGCGGTGCCCCGCAGCTGCGGGGTCAGGATCGCCCCGATCGGCCCCGGGTATACCGAGCCGTACGCGTGTCCGCCCGTGCGCTCATAGACCGGGCAGACGTTCAGACACGCCGAACAGCGGATGCACCGCAGCGCATCGCGGCCCTTGGCGTCGGCGAGCACTCGGGTGCGACCGTTGTCCAACAGCACGATGTGGACGTTCTGCGGCCCGTCCCCGGCACCGGGCCCCGTCCATATCGACGTGTACGGGTTCTCCCGCTCCCCGGTGCTGCTGCGCGGCAGCACCTGCAGGAACACCTCCAGGTCACGCCACGACGGCAGCACTTTCTCGATCCCCACCACCGAGATCAGCGTCTCCGGAAGCGTCAGGCACATCCGGCCGTTGCCTTCGGACTCCACCACCACCAGGCTGCCGGTGTCGGCGATCGCGAAGTTGGCGCCCGACACCGCGACCCTGGCCCGCAGGAACTTCTCCCGCAGATGCAGCCGGGCGGCCTCGGCCAGGCGCCGCGGTTCGTCGGTCAGGTCCACCGGGGCGGGGCGCCCGACCTTGCCCATCTCGCGCAGGAAGATCTCGCGCACCTCGGCCCGGTTGCGGTGGATCGCCGGTACCAGGATGTGGCTGGGCCAGTCGTCGCCGAGTTGGACGATGAGTTCGGCCAGATCGGTTTCCCAGGCGTCGATGCCTGCGGCGGCCAGCGCCTCGTTGAGCTCGATCTCCTGGGTGGCCATCGACTTGACCTTGACGACCTCGGAGGCGCCTTCCGCTCGGACCAGGCCGACGACGATGCGGTTGGCCTCCTCGGCGTCACGGGCCCAGTGCACGGTCGCTCCCGCGGCGGTGGCATTGGCCTCGAACGTCTCCAGATGCTCGTCGAGACGGTGCAGCGCGGCATCTTTGATGGCCTCGGCGGCCAGCCGCAGCTCCTCCCAGTTGTCGAGCTCACCGACGACAGCGGCCCGCTTGCCCCGGATGGTGCCGGTGGCGTGGGCGAGGTTGCTTCTGAGCACCGAGTTCCCGAGCGCCTCCTTGGCCGCGGTCTGGAACGTCGGCATTCCGAGGAAGGCGTCGGTCACCCCGACGTGCGGATGGCCGCCGCTCATGCGGCACCGTCGTCGGTGGTCGCGAGGATTTCGGCGAGGTGCATCACCCGCATGCCACTGCGCTGCCGCGACAGCAGGCCCCCGATGTGGGCAAGACATGAATTATCGCCGGCGACAAGGACTTCCGCTCCGGTATCACGAGCCGCCCTGGCCTTGTCGGCGCCCATCGCCACCGAGGTGTCGGCGTTCTTCATCGCGAAGGTGCCGCCGAAGCCGCAGCACTGCTCGGCGTTGGGCAACTCGACCAGGTCGATCCCGCGCACCGCCGCGAGCAGCCGCAGCGGACGGTCGCCGACCCGCAGCATCCGCAGGGAATGACACGTCGGGTGGTAGGTGACGCGGTGCGGGAAATACGCTCCGACATCGGTGACACCGAGGACGTCGACGAGGAACTCCGAGAGCTCGTAGACCGTGGGCGCCACCTCCTCGACCCGGGCCTGCAACCGCGCATCGCCGGCGCGCACGGCGACGTCGCGATGCTGATGGCGGACCGACCCGACGCAGGAACCTGACGGTGCGACGACGGCGTCATACCCGGCGAAGGTCGCGACGAAGTTGCGGACGGCCGGGATGGCCTCCTCGGCGTAGCCGGTGTTGGTGAACATCTGCCCGCAGCAGGTCTGCCCCAGCGGGAATTCGACGTCGCATCCGAGCCGACGAAGCAGCCGCACAACGGCTTTCGGGGTCTCGGGCCACATCACGTCGTTGAAACATGTGGCGAACAACGCCACCCGCACACTCATGAGCACATCCTCACCACCGTATCCGACTCGTGGGTCATACTGGCCCGATGGCAGACAAAGGTGGCAGGCAGCCAGTCCGGACCGGTGGCGAGCGCATCAGGAAGCTCGCGCAGGCGGCGCTGAACGCCGACGTCACCGTCGAGCAGGTCGACACCATTCTCGAAGGCTTGAGCGAGACGCTGGACGACCTCAACCATTCGACCGGCAACCTCGACGCCACCCTCGAGCGGTTCAACGACACCATCAACCAGATCAATGAGCTGGCCCCGCGCCTGCACGGTGTGGTCGACCGGATGGAAGGGATCGTCGCGCGCGTCGAGCGCATCGTCGGCATCGGCGAATCGGTGATCTCTCCGCTCGCGGCCACTGACCAGGCCGTTCGCGACGCGGTCGGCAAGTTGCGCCGCGCCACCGGGCTGTAGTGCCCGACACCGCACCCACCCCGGCACCTCCGTACGCATCAGGCACCGGCCTGCCGTGGGATGTGACGGTCGATGATGCGGTGGCCGCAATCGGCGATGCGCGCCGACGCCACGGTGACACCTTCGCCGTCCACAGTGGCGCCGACCGCTACCTGTTCACGTTCTCACCGACCGGCGTCGAATCGTTCTACGCGCTCCCTGAGGACAAAGCCAGCAAGGGTCTGGCGGACTTCCAGATGCTGCGGCGCAAGCTCCCCGACGAGATCTTCGACGGCCGCAGGACGCTGCCGACGTCGCTGTTCCGCCGCGAGGACACGACGTCCTACCTGGGCAACCTCGCGTGGGCGCTGGAGCTGACGAGCGACGAGCTGGGTCCCGACGGCACCGTGGACCTGTTCGACCTGACGCGCCGGCTCGGCCACCGGATGGGTCTGGCGTCGTGGGCCGGTCGGAGCTCCGCGCAGGGCGACCCATTCGAGGCGCTGGTGCGGGCCTTTGACACCCTGGACGGCTCGGATGCGTTCGTGCACCCCGATGCGATGGCGAAGGTCGCGGCCACCGGTAAGCGCGCCGAGCGGGCCGCCCTCGACGACATCACCGAGGTCATCGCGCTGGCGGTGCGCCGACATGACGCCGCCGACCACGTCGATGAGAGCCTGTTTGCGCGGATTGTCGACGCGTGGTCGGGCGAGCCGCCCGATGCGCGGGTCCGTGGCATCGCCCTGGATGTCGCGCTGATCCACATCGCGTCGATGTCGAACCTGATGGCTGCCCTGGGATGGGCCCTCGTCGACGTGGTCGAGCGCCCCGCCGAACGCGACCGCATCGCGGCGGGAGACACCGCCTGGGCACGGCAGTGCGCGCTGGAGAGCATCCGGATGGCGCAGCGCTCGATCATGGCGCGGGCGGTGTTGACCCCGGTGGATCTCGACACCGGTGACGTCACGCACCGGGTGCCGGCGGGCTGGACCATCGCCACCCTGCTGCCCCTGCTCAACACCTCGGCCGCACCCGGTCTGGACCGGTGGCGGCCCGAACGATGGCACGGACATCGCCTGAAGGAACAGCTCCTGTTGCCGTCGCTCGCGCTCGTCACCGCCTTCGGGCACGGCAGGCATTCGTGCCCGGCTCAGCCGTTCTCGTTGTCGGCCATGACCACCGCGATGACCCACCTGCTGGGTCACTACGACGTGACTCCCGGCTGGACCAGTTACCCGCGGCCGGTGCCCGCCCAGATCGGTGGGGTCGCCCGAACCGCCGACCCCTGTCCTATCCGCTATTGCGCAACGCGGTAGCCAATCCACTCATCGTCAGCAGGATGCCGCGCTGCACCAGCTCGTCGTCGTCGCCGGAACGGTAGCGGCGCAACAGTTCCACCTGCAGGTGGTTCAGCGGCTCCAGGTACGGGAACCGGTTGAACACCGACCGGGCCAGCGCCGGGTTGTCGGCCAGTAGGTCGTCGTGTCCGGTGATGAGTTTGTGCATCCGGATCGTGCGCTCGTGTTCGTCGGCGATCTTGTCGAACACCCGGCGCCGCAGCGCTTCGTCCTCGACGAGTTCGGCGTAATGCGCCGCCAGGCCAAGATCTGATTTGGCGAGCACCTGCGCCATGTTCGACAGCACCGTGGCGAAGAACGGCCAGCGCCGGTACAGGTCCTGCAGCACCTCCAGGCGGCCGCCGTCGTCACCGCCGTCGGCGATCCACTCCTCGAACGCGGTGCCCGTGCCGTACCACCCGGGCAGCATCACCCGCGACTGGCTCCACGCCAGCACCCACGGAATCGCCCGCAGATCCGAGATCGAGGTCGTCGGCTTGCGCGACGTCGGCCTGCTGCCGATATTGAGGGCCCCGATCTCACTGACCGGTGTCGACGCCTTGAAGTACTCGACGAATCCCGGTGTCTCATGAACGAGTTCGGCATAGGCGCGCTGGGCACGGGCGGCCAACTCGTCGAGCACCTCGTAGGCCGGCCCTGCAGCGTCGCCGAGCCCCTCGGTGTCGAGCAGCGTGGCTTCCAGGGTGGCAGCCAGCAGGGTCTCGAGGTTGCGGTGCGCGATCCTGGGCTCGGCGTACTTCGCGGCGATCACCTCGCCCTGTTCGGTGATCCTCAGGGAACCCTGGACCGCACCCGGTGGCTGCGCCAGGATCGCGTCGTAGCTCGGGCCGCCGCCGCGGCCGACCGTGCCGCCGCGACCGTGGAACAGCCGCAACCGGATGCCGGTCTTGCGGGACGACTCGACCAGATCCAGCTCGGCCCGGTACAGCGCCCAGTTCGCGGCCAGGTAGCCGCCGTCCTTGTTCGAGTCCGAGTAGCCGAGCATCACCTCCTGGCTCTCACCGCGCGCCGCGACCAGCGCGCGGTACACCGGAAGGTCAAGCGCCGCTTCCAGAATCGCGGACCCGCTCTGCAGGTCGTCGATGGTCTCGAACAACGGCACGATGCCGACCGGTGCGTACGGATGCTCCGACGACGCGTCCAGCAGTCCGGCCTCCTTGAGCAGAAGCGCCGCCTCGAGCATGTCGGAGACCGACTGGCACATCGAGATGATGTAGTTCGGCACAGCCGCCGGACCGAACACGTGGACCGCCCGCGCCGCCGCGGCGACGATGTCGAGTTCCTTGCGCGCCAACTCCGACAGCTCGGCCCCCTGCCCGATCAGCGGCCTACGGGTGGCCAACTCGGCAGCGAGCACCTCGACGCGTTCCGGTTCGCTCAGTGACGCGTAGTCGGAATGCACCCCGGCCCAGGCCAGCAACTCCGCGACGACTTCCTCGTGCACGTCCGAGTTCTGCCGCATGTCGAGTCCCGACAGGTGAAACCCGAACACCCGCACCGCTTCTCGCAGCCGAGACAGCCTGTCATCGGCCAGCACACCGCTGCCGTTGGCGCGCAGTGACGCATCGACGGCGTCCAGGTCGGCCAACAGCTCGCCCGGGGTCTCGTAGGCCTCCATACCCAGGTCGAGTTCGTGTTCGGGTTGCCGGTCGAGTATCTGCCGAGCGGTGGCGGTCAGCCGGGCGTGGATCACGCGCAGCGCACGGCGGTAGGGCTCGTCGGCGCGGGCGGGTTCGTGGCACGCCTCGGCAAGAGCGGTCAGCTCGTCGCTGGTGTGCACCAGCCGCAGCGACATCGACAGCTCCTCCTCGAGCGCGGTGAGCTCGACGAAGTAGTGCGCGAGCGCGGTGTACGCGGCGCGGCCGGTTGCCAGCCTGACGACGTCTGCGGTCACGTTGGGGTTGCCGTCGCGGTCGCCGCCGATCCACGACCCCGGCCGCAGAATCGGCTCGGCCAGCACGTCCGCGTCGGGCCAACGCGCCTGAAAGGCCGCCCGGACCTCGGCGTTGACCTGCGGAATCACCTCGAAGAACGCGGCGGGGTAATACCGCAGCCCGGTCTCGATCTCGTCCTGGATCTTCAGGCGCGACAACCGGATCAGCGCGGTCTGCCACAGGGTGAGGATGTGGCGGCGCAGCTCCATCTCGACGTCGCGGCCGTCCCCGGTCGTGGTGAGCCCGTGCAGCCGCAGCCGCATCAACTCGGTGATCCGGTGCTGGGTGTCGAACACCGTGCGCCTGCGCGTCTCGGTGGGATGCGCGGTGATCACTGGGGACACCAGCGCACCGACGAGGGCGTCGGCGACGGTGTCCGAATCCAGTTCCGCGGTATCGAGTTTCAGATAGGTGGCGGCCAGGCTGCTGTTCTGCGGCGGCGCGCCCGACTTCTCGTGGACCGCCCGGCGACGTTCCCGGTGGATGTCTTCGGCGACGTTGGCGAGCAGAGCGAAATGGGTGAAGGCGCGGATGACGGGAATGGCCCGGTGGACGTCGATGCCGTCGAACAACGTGGCCAGCTCCGCCCGGTCGATCTCGGAACGGCGTACCCGGAAGGATTCGACGCGGGCGCGTTCGACGAGATCGAAGACCGCGTCGCCGTTCTGCTCGCGCACCGTCTCGCCCAGGATCGCGCCGAGCAGACGAATGTCCTCGCGCATCGGTTCGGTGGCTTCCCGGCCCACCTGGGTGCGCTGGACGGCTCCGATCGGTGCAAGGGTGGTGTCGGGAGAATCAGAGGCTGAAGCCATTGGTCGATTATCGGGCTTGCGCTATCGCCCCGCAGGGCGAGACCGCCCGGACCGGTGGTTCAGCTGTACTTGATCTGCAGCGCCATGCCGATGATGGAGACGACCCAGATACCGGTGACGAACAACGTCAGTCGGTCCAGGTTCTTCTCGACCACGGTGGAGCCGGACAGGCTGGACTGCACGCCACCGCCGAACAGGCTGGACAGACCGCCACCCTTGGCGCGATGCAGCAGGACCAGGAGCACGACCAGCACACTGGTCACGATCAGGATGATCTGCAGGGCCAATTCCATGGGCGCCAGATTACAGGTCGTGGCTGATCAGACGCGAATCGCCCCGTCTGCCAGCGTTTCGGTCAGGGCAAAGGCCCGCCGGCGGCGATCGCCGACAGGGTGGCGAACTGCTCGCCGTCCAGCGATGCGCCGCCCACCAGAGCGCCGTCGACGTCGGTCTGACCGACGATCTCGCCGACGTTCTTGGCGTTGACGGATCCGCCGTAAAGGACGCGTACGCCTGCGGCGAGGTCAGTCGACGCGAGGTTGCCCAGTTCCGTGCGGATGGCTGCACAGACTTCCTGCGCGTCGGCGGCGCTGGCCACCCGGCCGGTGCCGATCGCCCACACCGGTTCGTAGGCGATGACGGACTGACCGATCTGTTCGGCCGACAGCCCCGCCAGCGAGCCGCGCAGCTGGTTGACGTTGTACTCGACGTGGTTGCCGGCTTCGCGGACGTCGAGGTGCTCGCCGATGCAGATGATCGGAATCAGGCCGTGCTTGAACGCCGCCCCCGCCTTCGCGGCGACGAGTGCGTCGTCCTCGTTGTGGTAGGTGCGCCGCTCGGAGTGCCCCACCACGGCGAAGGTGCAGCCGAGCTTGGCCAGAAACGCCCCGCTGATCTCGCCGGTGTACGCCCCGGAGTCGTGCTGGGACACGTCCTGGGCACCGTAGGTGAGGCGCAGCTTGTCACCGTCCACGAGCGTCTGCACGCTGCGCAGATCGGTGAACGGCGGGATGACGGTGACATCGACCTTGTCGAAGTACTTGTCCGGCAACGAGAAAGCGATCTTCTGCACCAGTGCGATGGCCTCGAAATGGTTGAGGTTCATCTTCCAGTTGCCGGCGATCAACGGCTTACGCGACACGGACTTCTCCTAGCTCACAACGTCTCGAGTACTTGGATACCGGGTAGTTCTTTGCCCTCAAGGTATTCCAGCGACGCGCCGCCACCGGTGGAAATGTGGGAAAAGCCGTCATCGGGCAGGCCCAGTTGACGCACGGCAGCCGCCGAATCGCCGCCGCCCACCACGCTGAAGGCCCCCTTGGAGGTGGCCCCGATGATGGCCTCGGCCACGCCCTTGGTGCCCGCCGAGAACGCCGGGAACTCGAACACACCCATCGGGCCGTTCCAGAAGATCGTCTTGGCGTTGGACAACAGCGCGCTGAACCGCTTCACCGACTCCGGCCCGATGTCCAGACCCATCTTGTCGTCCGGGATCCGGTCGGCGGCGACCGTCTCCGGCGGGGAGTCGGCGGCGAACTCCTCGGCCACCACGATGTCCACCGGCAGGTGCAGGACGTCGCCGTAATCGTCGAGCAGCGTGCGGCAGGTCTCGATCATGCTCTCCTCGAGCAGCGAGCCGCCTACCGAAAAACCCTGCGCGGCAAGGAATGTGAAGCACATGCCGCCGCCGATGATCAGGCTGTCCGCCTTGGTCGCCAGGTTCTCGATCACCGCGAGCTTGTCCGACACCTTGGACCCACCCAGCACCACGGCGTAGGGCCGCTCGTCGGCGCCGGACAACTGCTTGAGCACCTTGACCTCGGTGGCCACCAGGGTGCCCGCGTAGTGCGGCAACAGGGCGGCGACGTCGTACACCGAGGACTGCTTGCGGTGCACCACACCGAAACCATCGGAGACGAACGCACCGTCATCACCGACGAGTTCGACGAGAGCCTTGGCGAATTTCGTGCGTTCGGCGTCGTCCTTGCTGGTCTCCCGCGCGTCAAAGCGGATGTTCTCCAGCAACAGGATGTCGCCGTCGGTGAGCCCCTCGGCGCGGGCGAGCGCGTCGGATCCGACCACGTCCCCGGCCAGTTGGACGTGTCGACCCAGTTCGTCACCGAGCGCGGCGGCCACCGGGGCCAGGGAGTACTTCGGGTCCGGCTCTCCCTTGGGCCTGCCCAGGTGCGCGGTGACGACGACCTTGGCGCCGGCGTCGCTCAGCGCTTTGAGCGTCGGCACCGAGGCGATGATGCGGCCCGGGTCGGTGATCTTGCCGGTGTCGTCCACGGGGACGTTCAAGTCGGAGCGCACCAAAACGCCCCGCCCCGTTACCCCTTCGGCCAGAAGGTCATCGAGTGACTTGATCCCCATCGTCGGCTCCCGTTCTCCCGTCGCTTCGCTTGCCCCTAAAGCGACTTGCCGACAAGGCCGACCAGGTCGACGAGGCGGTTGGAGTAGCCCCACTCGTTGTCGTACCAGGAGACGACCTTGGCCTGGTTGTCGATGACCTTGGTCAGACCCGAGTCGAAGATCGAGCTGTGCGGATCGGTGACGATGTCGCTGGAGACGATCGGCGCGTCGTAGTACTTCAGGATGCCCTTGAGCTTGCCGTCTGCTGCTGCCTTCATCGCGGCGTTGATCTCGTCGGCGGATCCGGCCTTGGTCAGCTCGACGGTCAGGTCGGTGCACGACCCGGTGGGGATCGGCACCCGCAGCGCGTAGCCGTCGAGCTTGCCCTTCAGTTCGGGCATCACCAGACCGATGGCCTTGGCGGCACCCGTGGAGGTGGGCACGATGTTCAGTGCCGCCGCACGGGCGCGACGCAGGTCGCTGTGCGGGCCGTCCTGCAGGTTCTGATCCTGGGTGTAGGCGTGGACCGTGGTCATCAGGCCGCGGACGATGCCGAACTCGTCGTGGAGCACCTTGGCCAGCGGCCCGAGGCAGTTCGTGGTGCACGACGCGTTGGAGATGATGTTCTGGCTGCCGTCGTACTGGTCGTCGTTGACGCCGAGCACGATGGTGATGTCCGGGTCGGTGGCGGGTGCGGAGATGATGACCTTCTTGGCGCCCGCGTCCAGGTGTCCCTTGGCCTTGGCGGCGTTGGTGAAGATACCCGTCGATTCGACCACGACATCGACGCCGAGGTCACCCCACGGCAGTTCGGCCGGTCCGGCCTTGATCTCGAGCGCCTTGATCTTGACATCGCCGACGACAATGGTGTCATCGCCCTCGAGGCTGACGTCGTAGGGCAGTCGGCCGAGGATCGAGTCGAACTTGAGAAGGTGCGCCAGCGAGGCGTTGTCGGTGAGGTCGTTGACCGCCACGATCTCGATGTCGGTGTTCTGCCCAAGGGCCTTCTGCGCATCCAGTGCGCGGAAGAAGTTGCGTCCGATGCGGCCGAAGCCGTTCACGCCTACCCGGATCGTCACGTCTGTCTCCTCTATGTTTCTCACAACTGCATGTCTCTGACAACTGCATGTCTGCAACAACGGCGCTGCTCGGTCACTGAAGTCTTCGGCACTGCTCGGCAATCAGCCTAGTGGTTACGCTTGTCGCTGCGCGCGGCCTGCCCCCACCGGTGTTACAGCACCCCGAGACCCTGGTCGACATAGGGGTTGCCCAACCATTTGCGGCGAATGCGTTGCAGCGTTCCGTCCTCCTCCAGCTCGGCCTGTGCCACCCGCAGCCTTGCGGCAAGCGCCTGGTCAGCCGCCGCCACCGCGATCGCGATGTTCTCCACGGAGAGGCCCTTCTGCACCACCTCGACACCCGGGAGCGGCTTGACGAGTTCGCTCAGCACCGGCGCGAGCTTGAGCACGGCGTCGCACCCGCCGGTCGTGAGGTCCGTCAGGGCCGTACCGATGTCGGCGTAGTCGTACACCCGCACCCGCCCGGCTTTGCCGTCGGCGACCAGCCGCTCGGCGAGCCCCTCGCTGGTATTGCCGCGCTGCACACCGATCGTCAAACCGTCGAGATCGTCGACCGAGTGCACGTGCGGTAGCCGGCCGGTGTCGACGGCGAGGGCCTGTCCGGAGATCAGGTAGGGAGGAAGGAACGTGGCGTGGCGTTCCCGGGCAGGAGTCACGGTGGTGCCGGCCGCAACACAGTCGAAGTCCCCGGCCTCCAACCGGGCGAAGATGCCGTCGAAGTCTGAACAGTCGGCGTCGCCGTCGACATCCGAGCCGCCGTAGGCGATGAAGTTCACGGACTCACCGAGCGCACCCGCGAGCGCCGTCATCAGCTCGATGTCGATACCGGTGTCACCCGGCATCGAGTTGAACGGCGGATCCGGATAGGCCACACCGACCTGAAGAGTGCTCACACCGAAGACGGTACTGCTCACCCACTTGCTGGCCGATACTCATTGCATGACGGACTGGGTCATTCCGGCGATCACCGCCGCCGCGAGCATCCTCGGAACGACGGTGGGCGGGCTCGCCACGTACTGGACGTCGAAGAAGAGCCACGAGCGGCAGAGCGTGGCCGAGGAGGAGCGCCTCAAGTTCGATCTGCTGCGGGATGCGACGATCCGGTTCGTCGCCGCGATGACAGAGATCTCGGTGGCCAGCGCGGGCCTCAAGCAGATCTCCGCCGAGTGGACCGCGGTGGCCGAGCGGCTGGCCCACGTCGAGAGCCACGAGGAGCTGATCAAAGCGGCACGCGAGATGGACCCGTCCATCCCGGAGGACCTGAACCGCTTCGCCGTCATGTTCCGGCTGGTCCGGGTCACCGGCATGCTCGAGGACGACATCAAACGGGCCATCACGCTGCTCACCGAGTTACGTCTGGTGGCCCCCAGCGACATCGCCGACAGCGCCCAGCGGGTGATGTACTGCGCGTTCGCCCAGGAGATCACCTCCGCGATCGCTCCGGCGAAACGCAACGCCGCCACGGAGGCGTTCAATCAGTCGATCAACGATTTCGTCAACCGGGTTCGGCACTACATGCACGTCGAGGACCACGACTTCGTCGCCATCGACCACAAGGCCCTCGACACGCTGCTCGATCTGTAGTGGGCTAGGCGTCTTCCATTAGGTCCGGGGTGACGGCCGACTCGGTGTCGGGGATGCCGTCCTGCTTCGCCTTACGGTCGGCCATCGAGAGAAGCCGCCGAATCCGGCCTGCGACAGCATCTTTGGTCATCGGCGGCTCGGCGAGACGGCCGAGCTCCTCGAGCGAGGCCTGCCGGTGTGCGACACGCAGGCTGCCCGCGGCGGCCAAGTGGTCGGGCACCGTGTCGCCGAGGATCTCCAGTGCGCGTTCCACGCGGGCAGCGGCGGCCACCGCGGCACGCGCCGATCGTCTGAGGTTGGCATCGTCGAAGTTGGCCAGCCGGTTGGCGGTCGCGCGCACCTCCCGGCGCATCCGCCGCTCCTCCCAGGTGAGCCTGGTGTCCTGCGCGCCCATCCGGGTGAGCAGCGCACCGATCGCCTCACCGTCGCGGACCACCACCCGATCGGCGCCACGCACCTCGCGGGCCTTTGCGCTGACACCCAGTCGGCGGGCCGCACCCACGAGGGCCAGCGCCGCCTCCGGACCTGGGCAGCTGACCTCCAGTGCCGACGAGCGTCCCGGCTCGGTGAGTGAGCCGTGCGCCAAAAACGCTCCGCGCCAAGCAGCCTCGGCGTCAGCGACGCTGCCGCCGACCACCTGGGCGGGCAAGCCCCGCACAGGCCGGCCGCGCAGATCGAGCAGGCCGGTCTGCCGAGCCAGCGCCTCACCGTCCTTGGCGACGCGCACCACGTACCGCGTGCTCTTGCGGATGCCGCTGGCGGACAGCACGTGCACCACCGCGTTGTAGCCGTACAGGTCATAGATGTCCTTGCGCAGCCTGCGCGCGATGATCCCGAGATCCACCTCGGCCTCGACCACCACCCGGCCTGCCACGATGTGCAGCCCGCCGGCGAACCGGAGCAGGGCGGCCACCTCGGCACGGCGAGCGCTCACCGAGTTGACCAACAACCGGCTGAGCTCATCCTTGACCTCGGCTGTCATCGCCACGGGTCGTCACCTCTCGGTCCGTTCACTGTCGGGGTGGGCACAGTCGGCTTCCGGATCTCGGCCGCCTTCGTGCCGGTCGGCGCCATGCCGCGTCTTCGTACCCCCTCCAGCGCCGCAGCCAACCTCGCCGGGTCATGTAAAGGTGTACCAGGTCTGGAAACATCAGCAAACTCAACGTGAGCTTTGAGGATGCTGGCGGTGCGGCGCAACTGGTCCCGCTCCCGATCGCTGGGCACCCTGGCCGAATCGACGATGATGTCGTCCACGGTGAAGTCCGGCGCATGTTGCGCCAACACGTGGATATGCCGCTCGACGGAGAAGCCTGCCGTCTCCCCTGGCTCGGCCACTAGGTTCAGCACCAGCGCACGCCGCGCGGTCGTCGACTGCAGCGCCGCCGCCAGCTGTGGAACCAGAACGTGCGGGATCACGCTGGTGAACCACGAGCCCGGCCCGAGCACCACCAAATCGGCGTTCATGATCGCGTCGATCGCCTGGTGGGTGGCTGGCGGATCGCCCGGCAGCAGCCGCACTCTGCGCACTTTGCCCACAGTGGTGGCGATCGCCACCTGGCCACGTATCGCCCGACTGACCCGGGGGTCAGACTCCAGGCCGACGACGTCGGCCTCGATGCCGAGTCCGACCGGGCACATCGGCAGCACCCGGCCCTTGACGCCCAGAACACGGCCCAGCTCGTCGAGTGCAGCTACCGGATCGGCGAGCACCTCGTTCAGTCCGGCCAGAATCAGGTTGCCGATCGGGTGACCCGCCAGGGCGCCGCTGCCACCGAACCTGTGCTGGATGATCGTTGCCCACAGCCTGCCCTGCGGGCTGTCGGAAGCCAACGCCGCCAACGCCATTCGCAGATCGCCGGGCGGCACCACGTCGAGTTCACTGCGCAGACGCCCTGAGGAACCGCCGTCATCGGCGACGGTGACGACGGCCGTGACATGGGGTGTGATCCTGCGCGCAGCCGACAGCGTGGCATAGAGCCCGTGACCGCCGCCCAGCGCAACGATGCGAGGGCTCATTCGCGGCCCAGATCCCGGTGCAGCACCCGCACCGTCAATGTCGCGCCCTCCTGCAGCCGGGCCGCCAGCGCCTCAGCCATCGCCACACTGCGGTGCTTACCGCCGGTACAGCCGATGGCCACGGTCATATAGCGCTTTCCTTCCCGGCGGTATCCGTCGATGACGACGTCCAAGAGCTGATGGTAGGAGTCGAGGAACTCGATGGCACCGGGTTGGCCAAGGACGTAGTCGCGGACCTCGGGGTGCTGGCCGGTGTGCGGGCGCAGGTTATCGACCCAGTGCGGGTTGGGCAGGAACCGAACGTCCATCACCGTGTCGGCGTCCATCGGCAGTCCGTACTTGTACCCGAACGATTCCACGGTGACGCTGGTGTCGGCGATGGTCTCACCGCCGAAGGCCCGTTCGATGCTCTCCCGCAGTGCGGGCACCGACAGTCCCGACGTGTCGATCACCAGGTCGGCGACGGCGCGCACCGGTGCCAGCATGGCCCGTTCGGCGGCGATGCCTTCGGCCAGAGTCTGGTTGCCCTGCAACGGATGACTGCGTCGGTTCTGCTCGTAGCGGCGCACCAGGATGTCGTCGGAGGCCTCCAGGAACAACACCCGCGGGGTGATGTTGCGGGTGGCGAGTTCGGTGCGTACCCAGTCCAGGTCGCCGGTGAAGCCCCGCGAGCGCACGTCCATCACCACCGCGAGCTGGGTGATGCGGGAGCCCGCGGCCAGGCCCAATTCGACCATTCGGGCGATCAGTTCGGGCGGCAGGTTGTCGGCGACGTACCAGCCGAGGTCCTCGAGCACCTTGGCAGCGGTCCCGCGGCCTGCGCCCGAGAGACCGGTGACGAGAACCACGTCGATTCCCGATTCCTCGTCCGACTCGTTGCCGACGCTGCCGGCCCCCCCACGAAGTTCCTGGCGCATTCCCCGCTGCTCTGTCATCCCGATACCGTGCTCTGATCATTACCGATAACCGCTGCGGGCGCGTGCGAATCGGCCCCGGGATCGGCGCTTGAGGCGCCCAGCGCCTCCAGAACCGCCCGGGCCGTCGCCGCGCCGATGCCCGGTACCGCGATGATCTCCTCCACGCTGGCCTGCTTCAGCCTTGCCAGCGACCCGAAATGGGTGACCAGCGCCTTGCGGCGGTGCTCCCCCAACCCGTGCACAGAGTCCAGCGCCGAAGCGGTCATCCGCTTCGACCGCTTGCTGCGGTGGTAGGTGATCGCGAATCGGTGGGCTTCGTCACGCACCCGCTGGAGCAGATACAGCCCATCGCTGTTGCGCGGCATGATCACCGGGTCGGGTTCGGAAGGCACCCACACCTCCTCGAGCCGCTTCGCCAAGCCGATCACCGCGACATCGGAGATGCCGAGCTCGTCGAGCACCGCGGCCGCGGCGTTGACCTGGGGGGCACCGCCGTCCACGACGAACAGGTTGGGCGGGTACGCGAAGCGGCCCGGACGAGCGCTTGCTCCGGCGGCGACGGAATCCTCGCCAGGCGCATTAACCATGTCGCCGGGCTGCTGGATATCGCGCAAGTGGCGCTGGAATCGCCGACGGGTCACCTCCGCGATGGAGGCCACGTCGTCGGATCGGCCGTCCCCGGCGGCTTCCCTGATCGCGTAGTGCCGGTAGTCGGATTTGCGAGGGAGCCCGTCCTCGAACACCACCAGTGAGGCGACCACGTCGGTGCCCTGGACATGGCTGATGTCCACGCACTCGATGCGCAACGGTGCGTCGGCAAGCCCTAGGGCCTCCTGAATGCTCTGCAGCGCAGCACTTCTAGCGGTGAAGTCGCCTGCCCGCTTCAGCTTGTGCTGGGTCAGCGCGCCCTCGGCGTTGCGCTTCACCGTCTCCGCGAGCGCGCGCTTGTCGCCGCGCTGTGCCACCCGAAGCGCCACCCGCGACCCCCGCAGTTGACACAGCCAGGTCTCCAGCTCGGCGGCGTTGTCCGGCAGCACCGGGACGAGCACCTGCTTGGGCACCGGGTTGGTCGCCTCATCTGTCCCGGCGGCGCCGGCACCACTCAACTCGGCCTGGTCGCCGTAGAACTGGGTGAGGAACTGCTCGACCAGATACTCCAGAGTGGATTCGCCAGGCTCACCCGACTTTTCGACGACCCAGCCCCGCTGGCCGCGCACCCGGCCGCCGCGAACGTGGAACACCTGGACCGCCGCTTCCAGCTCGTCGTCGGCGAACGCGACGACGTCGGCGTCGGTGCCGTCGCCGAACACCACCGCCTGCTTCTCCATCGCTCGGCGCATCGCGCCGATGTTGTCCCGCAGCCTGGCCGCCCGCTCGAAATCCAACTGCGTTGCCGCGGCATTCATCTGCAGTTCCATCTCACGGATCAGCCGGTCTGTCTTACCTGCGAGGAAATCGCAGAAATCCAGCACGATCCGCCGGTGCTCGTCGGCACTGACCCGCCCGACGCAGGGCGCCGCACATTTATCGATGTACCCGAGCAGACAGGGGCGATCAATCTGGCTGTGCCGCTTGAACACTCCTGCTGAGCAGGTTCGGGCGGGGAACACCCGCGTGAGCAGGTCCAGGGTCTCGCGGATCGCCCAGGCGTGGGAGTACGGGCCGAAGTAGCGCACTCCCTTGCGGCGCGGTCCGCGGTACACCATCAGCCGCGGGTACTCCTCGTTGAGCGTCACCGCCAGCACCGGGTACGACTTGTCGTCGCGGTACCGGATGTTGAACCGCGGGTCGAACTCCTTGATCCAGTTGTACTCGAGTTGAAGCGCCTCGACTTCGGTGCTGACCACCGTCCACTCGACGCCGGCGGCCGTCCGCACCATCTGGCGGGTTCGCGGCGCCAGGCCCGCGATGTCGGCGAAGTAGGAGTTGAGGCGGCTGCGCAGGCTCTTGGCCTTGCCGACGTAGATGACCCTGCCGTGCGGATCCCGGAATCGGTAGACACCCGGTTCGACGGGAATCGACCCCGGAGCGGGTCGGTACGTCGCTGGATCGGGCACGGCACCCAGGTTACTGCGGTGCCCCGACGGGGTAGAGCCACTACCGTGGCAGTGATGCGGTCCTTGTCTCCGCAGAAGGTGTCGGCGACCCTCCTGGGACTGATCCTCGTGCTCGTCGGGTGCGGGGGTGGCCAGAACGCTGCCCCGGCCCCGGCCGGACCGTGCGAAGTCGTCTCCGACGGCACCCCGGTGTCGGAGACAGCGCGGGACTCGGCGCCCCGAGACACATCGGCGGCGCCCGAGGCCGCAACCGGCTACCGCAAGGACATGACGGCCGTCCATACCGCGCGGTTCGCGGTCGCGACCGCGAACCCGTTGGCGACGCAAGCCGCCTGCGAGGTGCTGCGCGACGGCGGGACCGCCGCGGACGCCCTCGTCTCTGCGCAGGCAGTGCTGGGGCTGGTCGAACCGCAGTCCTCGGGACTGGGTGGCGGCGGGTTCCTGCTGTACTACAACGCCGCTTCCGGGTCGGTGCAGGCGTACGACGGCCGCGAGGTCGCGCCCGCCGCGGCGACCGAGAACTATCTGCGCTGGGTCTCCGAGTCCGACAGAACCGAACCCAAGCCCGACGCGCGCGCCTCGGGGCGCTCCATCGGCGTGCCCGGGATCGTGCGGATGCTGGCAGGGGTGCACGCCGAGCACGGCAAGGCACCGTGGCGCGACCTGTTCGCGCCAGCCGTGGACCTCGCCGACGGCGGTTTCGACATCAGCCCGCGGTTGGCGGCGGCCATCGCCGATTCCGCGCCGCAGCTCCGGGTCGACCAGAACGCCGCAGCGTACTTCCTGGAGCCGGACGGCTCCCCGAAATCCGCGCAAACCGTGCTCACCAACCCCGCATACGCAAAGACGTTGGGCGCCATCGCCTCCGACCCGCAATCGTTCTACACCGGCGAGATTGCCCAAGACATCGTCGCGGCGGCAGCGGACACCTCGGGCGGTCGCACCCCGAGCCTGATCACCGCCGAGGATCTCGCGGGCTACGCGCCCAAGACGCGGGACCCGGTGTGCACCGGTTACCGCGGCAAAGAGATCTGCGGGATGCCACCGCCGTCGTCCGGCGGCATCGCCGTGGCCGCCACCCTCGGCATGCTCGAGCACTTCGCGATGGCCGACCACGCACCCACCGACGTCGACCTCAACGGCGGGCGCCCGGCAGTGCTGGGTGTGCATCTGATCGCCGAAGCCGAACGGCTGGCCTACGCCGACCGCGACCGCTACGTCGCCGACACCGACTTCGTGCCGCTTCCCGGCGAATCGCCGGACACGCTGCTGGGTAGCGACTACCTGGCGGGCCGCGCCGCACTGATCTCGCCGGACCGCACGATGGGCACCGCGAAACCGGGCGAGTTCGGGCCGCCGGTGACCCCGGTGCCGCCCCCGCCGGAGCATGGCACCAGCCACATCAGCGTGGTCGACGAGCAGGGCAACGCCGCCTCCCTCACGACGACCATCGAGTCGGCATTCGGGTCGTTCCACATGGTCGACGGATTTCTGCTCAACAATCAGCTCACCGATTTCTCCGCCGAACCCGTCGGCCCGGACGGCGCGCCCGTCGCCAACCGGTTGCAGCCCGGTAAGCGGCCGCGCAGCACGATGGCTCCCACGCTGATCTTCGAGGTGGGCGAGTCCGGTTCGCGGGGACCGCTGTATGCCGTCACAGGTTCTCCCGGCGGGTCGACGATCATCCAGTTCGTCGTGAAAACGGTTGTGGGCATGCTCGATTGGGGTCTCGATCCACAGCAGGCGGTGTCGATGGTCGACTTCGGCGCCGCCAACTCACCCAAGACGAACGTCGGCGGTGAGCACCCGGTGATCGACACGTCCGATGACGGCGACCACGACCCGCTGGTCCAAGGGTTACGGGCGCTCGGCCATCAGGTGGATCTCGCCGATCAGTCCAGCGGGCTCTCGGCCATCGTCCGAGACTCTCCGGGATGGGTGGGCGGAGCCGACCCGCGCCGCGAGGGCGCGGTCATGGGTGACCCGAGTTGACGTCGGGCTGGTAACGCTGCAACAGGGCACGGACCTGGTCCATCGACTCGACGGCGCGCCCCTTGTCCACGGCCTGGATCGCCATCACCGGGATGTATTCGTCGTCGGGCAGGTCGAGCCGTGCCCAGCGCGCACCCTTGTGGAAGGACACGTCCACAACATCGGTCCACGCGAACAGTCTGTAGCCGAACAGGTTTCGCACCGCCACACCGGACGGGCCGACACGTAACCGGGGCCTGGCGAACAAACAGACGAAACATGCGATCACGAGGCCGACCATCGCGATCGCGACCTGGTCGTAGGTGCGAAAGAAGACCCCGGTGGAGCCCACCTTGAGCAACGCGCCCACGACGACGTGCGCCGCGAGGATCAACACCGCCGCGCCGTAGGCGAAAATGGGCGTCAGATGCGGCTTGACCTCGAGATCCCAGTCACCGCTGCTCATGACTTCAGCTGGCGCAGGGTCAGTGCTGTCGACAGCGCGGCGGCCGCTGCCTGAGCTCCCTTGTCCTCGGCCGAGTTCGGCAGCCCGGCCCGGTCCAGCGCCTGGTGTTCGGTGTTCACGGTGAGCACTCCGTTGGCGACCGGAGTGGACAGGTCCAGCGACACCCGGGTCAGGCCCTGGGTGACCGCATCGCAGACATAGTCGAAATGCGGTGTCTCGCCGCGGATCACCACTCCGAGCGCCACCACGGCGTCGTGGGTCGCCGCCAGGGCCTGCGCCACCACCGGGATCTCGATCGCGCCGAGGACCCGCACGACGGTCGGTTCCGTGATTCCGGCGTCCGCCGCTGTCCTTCTCGCACCCTCGAGCAGCGCGTCACAGATCGTCTCGTGCCATGTGCTGGCGACGATGCCCAGCGTGATGCCGGAGGCGTCGATCGCGGGCAGCTCGGGAACGCCGGCCGCAGGACTCATACCGCCCCGCCGAACTCTCCGGGGAGGGCCTCGTCGAAGTCCTCGAGGCCGACGAGGTCGTGGCCCATGCGGTCGCGCTTGGTCATCAGGTAGCGGATGTTCTCGGCGTTCGCACGCACCGGCAGCGGCACGCGCTCGATGATGTGCAGTCCGTACCCGTCGAGGCCGACCCGCTTGGCCGGATTGTTGGTCAACAGGCGCATCGACCGCACCCCGAGATCGACGAGGATCTGCGCACCGATTCCGTAGTCGCGCGCGTCGGCGGGCAACCCGAGCTTGAGGTTGGCGTCGACGGTGTCGTCACCGGCGTCCTGGAGCTGGTAGGCCTGCAGCTTGTGCATCAGCCCGATGCCCCGGCCTTCGTGGCCGCGCATGTAGAGCACCACGCCGCGGCCTTCGCGGGCCACCATCGCGAGGGCGGCGTCCAGCTGGGGTCCGCAGTCGCAGCGGCGGGAGCCGAACACGTCGCCGGTCAGGCACTCGGAGTGCACCCGGACCAGGACGTCGTGCCCATCGGCATCCGGGCCCGCGATGTCGCCCCGCACCAGCGCGACGTGCTCGACCTCGTCGTAGATGCTGGTGTAACCGACCGCCCGGAACTCGCCGTGGCGGGTGGGGATGCGGGCCTCGGCGATGCGCTCGATGTGTTTTTCGTGCTTGCGACGCCACTCGATCAGGTCGGCGATGGAGATCAGGGCCAGGCCGTGCTCGTCGGCGAACACCCGCAGCTCGTCGGTCTGCGCCATCGCGCCTTCGTCCTTCTGACTGACGATCTCGCAGATGGTGCCCGCGGGCTGCAGACCGGCGAGGCGGGCCAGATCGACAGCTGCCTCGGTGTGGCCGGGGCGGCGCAGCACGCCGCCGTCCTTGGCGCGCAACGGGACCACGTGGCCGGGCTTGGTGAAGTCGTTCACCGTGCTGTTCGGATCGGCGAGCAGCCGCATCGTGGTTGCGCGGTCGGATGCCGAAATGCCGGTGCCCACACCGAGTTTCGCGTCAACGGTGACCGTGTAGGCGGTACCGTGCTTGTCCTGGTTGACCGCGTACATGGGCAGTAGGCCGAGCCGGTCGCAGACCTCTCCCGACAGCGGCACGCACAGGTAGCCCGATGTGTAGCGGACCATGAAGGCGACGAGTTCCGGGGTGGCCTTCTCGGCCGCGAAGATCAGGTCGCCTTCGTTCTCGCGGTCCTCGTCGTCGATGACGACGACGGCCTTGCCCGCGGCGATGTCGGCCACCGCCCGCTCGACCGTATCCAGCCTCGTCATCTTCACCACCCTTGCCGGTTCCAGCGCTGGAACCTCGTGTCACTACCCCTCAGTATGAACCACGAGTAGACGCTGGTTATTGCCCGCCGGTCCGGCGCTCTGCGCGACGGGCGTGATCTCAGCGACTGCTGACCGCTCCGAGGACCGCACAGTCGAAGAGCATCAATGTCTCGTCGCGGATGAGCGTGTCCATCTTCTTGCCGGCCACCGCCTCGTACAGCGGGGAAAGCCCGCCCGCGCCAGGCAGCATCCAATCGTGCGGTTCGATCATGATGCAGGCGAACGATGAGACCACCCCCGGCGATGCCCGGCACACCTCGGTCTCGGCACCCTCGATATCGAGCTTCACGATCAACGGCGCCGCATTCGGTATCTCTGCGATCAGCGTGTCCAGCGTCACAGACGGCGTGGATCCCCCATCGGACACCCGGTTGGCCCACGAACTCTCGTCACGACTGTCCAGATCGACACCGTTCCCGTGACTCCACAGGGCGGCGTGCAGCGGCCGGATGCGTGGGTGACCACCGCAGTTGCGCCGGATGAGTTCGACGCAGTTCGCGTCGGGCTCCACCGCGATGACGACCGCATCGGGAAAGTGCTCGGCCAGATACAGCGCGGAGTAGCCCACGTTCGCACCGGCATCGACGATCAGTGGCACCTGCCCGGCTCGCCGAAAACCCGCGGCGACCGCGTTCAGCCGCTCCATCCAGAACGGGTGCGCATCGTATTCGCGGGCGCTGAAGATCTGGGCGAGGACGAACGCATCGCTGTCGCCCGGGCGCACGGTCAACCGATGCGGCCCGCAGGAAACGGTGACGGCCTTGGACAGACCCAACTTTCGGCGCCCCACGAGATTCAGGGCGGAGAAGATGCCGACGCTTCGTGCGAGTGACAGGGTGTGCCCGAGTTGCTCTCGCGCGGTACCGATCACACACCTCCTGAGGGTGTTCGTGGATACCGAGGGCAACTTGTGCGGGGCATCGTTGACGGCCCTTTAGTAGCAGACCACCGGTCGCTCCACAACGCCTACGTCGGTGGCGTCCCGTCTAGCCGCTGGTCGAACCGTCCGCCTGAGACATAAGCCGCTCAACATATTTGGCGATTAGCAGCGACCTTGCGCTGTGCCCCACCTGCAAAGTTGGGGGTCAGCCGAGAACGTTGTAGGGCGAAATATGTTTGACCGAGCTACCTCGTCGAATCGCGATACGAGAGGGTTTGCCATGACCACTACAGTTTCCCCGTCCGCGTACGACGTGGCGTGTCCGATCTGCGCCGCAGAAGCCGGGCAGCCGTGTGAGAACGTCGTCGGCGGGTGGATTCGGCCCGCCGACCGGCCGCACCTTTACCGCGTCCAGGTCGCCGACGAGGTGACCCGATGAGCACACCAACAATTCCCAACCTGCCCGTGCCGCCCGCCGCGCAAGCCGACGGCTGGGAACAGGATGACCCTCAGCCGTATCGCGTGCTGTGGGGTGCGGTTCGTCCCGTCGAAGTCCACCGTGCCTCCCGTGAGGGGTTGCGCGTCGTCCGGGTGTACACCCACGCCATCCAGTACGGCGACGGGACCATCTGCCATGACGAGTCGCACGGCGGTCCGGGCGTATCACTCGACACGCTGCACGCCGACGACGAATGCGCCAAAGATTCGGGTATCGATGTCAGCCCCGATGACGCCCGCCGGCTGGCCGCCTCGCTTATCGCTGCAGCCGATGAGGTCGACGGGTGGGTGACCCGATGACCGCCGCAATCCCCACCGTCGAACGGCGCGACCTGCCGCCCGTACCAGCGCCCGGCGCTACCAAGTTCTTTGAAACCGACGCCTACGCGATCGTCACTGTCGGCAAGATCACCGCAGAAGTGTTGCGGCTGTCGTACTGGGATCCCCGCGACGGCGCCGACAGTGTCGATATCGAGTACGAGGTGCGGATCAACGGCCTACCCGACGCCGGAGGGTTAGCAGACATCAGCGTCTACGCGTCAGGGACGCTGACCGAACTGGCAGCGGTGTGCATCACGGCCGAGGTACTACTGGCCGAGGTGACGCGATGACCGCCGAGAAGGGTTAGCCTCGAAACGTCCAAACTGTCCACCGCGGTGGACAGTTGCTCTACTCGGCCCGTCACCCTCCCCTCGGGTGGCGGGCCGAACTAACGTCAAGTGGTCCGCGCCGCCGCACGCCGCACAATTCGCAGCAGAAGGTCCGCGAGCTGGATTATCTCGGCTGCCTCAACCGCATCGTCGTAATCGACGGACCGGTGACTGTTCGGATTCTTGAACGCGCCAATCGCACCCGAGAACAGCTCCATGATCGCGACCTGTTCCCCGCCTTCGGCTGTCGTGTCCGTAAGGGGTCCATCCTGCGGCTTGAGCGCCTGCCGCATGACATGCACGCCAACCACACTGTTGCTGAGGCCAGCAGCGGCCCGCACGGCAACCTCAACCTCTTTCATGGCCGCGAAGCATGCGGTCTGGTAGTCCCCGAAATGAAAGTTCGTGAGCGCGCTAGCCAACACTGGGTCGAATTTCCCCGAAAGTCGTTCACCTGCCCACAGCTTGGTAAGCGCGTGCTCATCCGACGCAAAGTCAATCCCCGCGGATGTGAGGCGCTGCCAAGTTGAGGTCATGTTGTGCGGGTCGACTCCAACCAGCCCGTGCGACTCCAGCCATGCCCACGCATCTGATAGGCGCGCCAAGATGTTCTCGCGGTCAGGTGCCGCCTGGGTTACCTCATCCTTGAATATGTAGTCCATATTCACCCGGTCTGGACTCTGGGCAAAGAACTTAAGCAGCGCCATCGCGAGCTGCGGCACCGGCAACACACGGACTTTGTCTAGCGGAATCGGCGCAACAATCGGCCACTGACTCATAGATCAGTGGCCCAGCAAGTTGTTGGCCCGTGTCCGCACACGCGCCAGAGCCTCGTTCTGCAGACTCAACCGCTTTACAGCGGCGTCGTATGCCAACTCCGGGCGCTTATCGGATTCCGGCTCATCAGACATCGCAAAACTCCCCCCAGGCCCTGACTGCACCGCTCGAAAGCCTACCGAGCACCTCGGCGCTGGTACCGACTCGGCCCGAATAAAAGAGCCTTCATGGCCGGTCCATACCTCCCGCGACCGGCTGGCAAAAAAGCCGGTGCGGGTGAGCTTGACGCCGAGGAGCTCCAGCAGGAGAGAAAGGGCCTACTCCGAGGCCGCTTTTCGCCTGGGCTTCGGCGCCGGAACCTCAGTCACCCAACCACTGAGAATCCAGAACCGGGCCACCCCATCAGGTACCTCGGCGGTCTGCCCGTCACGCCACTTCTGACCGCCGTGGCAGACCTGCAGCCCATCTGCAACCTTGACCTTCATCACGCGGTTAGATCGCCGACAACGACGCCCAGAGGACTCAGCACGCTGGTACCGAAACGGCCCTCACAGCGAGCACGGATCAGGTTCTTCGCGAAGTCATCGGCGTTCGATGTTTCCGACCACTGCACCCCAACACCGTGATTGTCGGTATCGACCAGGACCGCGTCCTTGGCGAGGGTGTGAGAGACACCGGCCGCCTGGGACACCGTGGTCACAATCGGCACACCGAACAGCCGGCGGGTCGCCGGGTCGTACGGCAGGCTCATGTGCTCGACCGCGTTGGTCGTCGACAGCGCCAGCTCCACACCTTCCCAGTCGGACGGGTGCAACACGATGCTCGATGCCACCAGGCCGCTGAGTTCCAGCTTCGTCACGGACTTCCGCAGCGTCTGCAGCACCGACGTCGAGTACACCTGCGTCTGAATGCCGCTGGTGGCGTTGATGTCGGTCATTACCTTCGCCTCAACGGCGAGGTTCAGGCCGTAGGCGAGTTCATTGTTGATGAAGCCCTGCAGGCCGCTGTTGTCGATGAACCAATACCGCGGGACCGCCTCGGACAGGTGCGCCACAATCGCGAGGCTCTGCTCAATGCGGGTAACCGAGTACACCGACGTGGGCTTGGTGGCGCCGTCCGCGACGACCGCCGCGTTGTTGGTGCGTGTCGTCTGCCGCAGATAGGCGTACTCCGCGCTCGGGTGCGCCTGCACCGGAAGCACATCCAGCAGACCCGTCGCCACCTGGCCCAGCGCAATCGGGTTGGGCCGGAACTCCTGATCGATGACGGCCGCACCGCTAGGCGCCAACGCCTTCGCCCCGAGTTCGCCGCCGAGGACCTTGTCGGCGAACGCGGCACCCATTCCCTTGAATGACAGCCGCTGACCGCTATCCAGGTCATGCGGGGACGATGACTCGCCGGGACCGGCACGGAACTTCAACGCCCGCTCGTAATTCTTGATGCCGGTATAAATCTCGTCCTGCTGCGCCTCAGCGCCGCCGATGAATTCACTGAACTGCTTCTGAGTGATTCTGCCTGCTTGGACGTCGGCCATCTTCGCCGAGACATCCGCCGCCAAACGGTCTGCGCGCTTACGCAGCTGGTCAATGGACATAGCTTTCAACTCCATGATGGTGATGCGCGAAACCGCGCAGGTTTAAGGGGGATTCGCCCAAATCATTGGGCGTTAGCGGCGGAGTGACGGCAGTTCCAGCAGCGGAAGCGGCGGCAATTCCTTGCGGCGGCAACGGCGGCCTCGACGGCGATCAGCCTCAGTAGCTACCCAAAACTATACCGACTGAACAACTTCAAGATATGCCTGGCGCGCCGACACGTAATCCTGAACCGTGTCGGGGTCCATTGGCGTCCAACACAGGTTCGTCGTCGCCTCCGCCAACGCCCGCACCGCAAGACACTCCAAATCGTCGCGTCCCACCTCCTCGAGCACCATGCCCGCCAGGAGAAGTCGCCGCTCCACCACATGCATCGGCGGCGCCGTGTCCTTCAACCTCAACCCCGACAACTCATCGAGGAACGATTGCACCAAGTCCCGCGTGTGCGGCGTCATGTCAGCAGCCTCTCCGGGCCAGACAGCGCAGCCTCATCCGCAGCAATGGTCAACCCCGCACGATCACCCGGCGTCAACCCAAACCGGGCACCCAACTGCGCCATCTGCTGCTCGGCGCTACTGAGCACCATCCACAACGGCGAACGCACCATCGAACCCTTCCGCGTCCCCGGCACCAGAAACTCAGTGCCAATCAATTCCCGCGTGTGCCAATAGGTCGCTGCCGCATCGCAGAACGCCGCGAACAGGTGTGCATCCCAAGGGGTCAGCACGCCGCGGTCAATGAGATCAGGACTCAACTGATCCCAGACCGCCCGTGCGCCTTCCGACAGTTCGACCGGCGGAACAACGGTGTCGCCTGTCCTCGCGGGGACGGGTTCTGACCGGTTCAACCGTGATTCCTCGGTGCCTTTCAGCACTTTCAGATGGTTCGGCGCCGGCTTCGGACCGCGTCTACCCATGTCAAACACCTACCTTTCGACTTGCACCAAAATGGGAAAACTTGTGGCCGCGCGAGAAAGCCTGGCAGGCGGTTGATCGAGGCAATCGGTTGGAGATTCGATTGCCCCCTCCCCCTGAGGCATCCACGGTGTGTTTCTCACACTCTGTGTCGCAGGGGGTCCCCGCTGGGTCGGGGTCGGGGCGCTTCCCCTGGTGTGCTTGGGTCATCACTTCACCCGCCGAATCGTTTGGCCCTTGGTGGTGATGTCATAGACGCGCAGCGCCTCGCGAAGCCGCTCGATGTCGCGGGAGTCGATGGTGTAGGGGCCGATCTCGATGGCGACGTGTGTCGTGGGGCTGTGACTCACCCGTAGTGGCATCGAACACCAGTAGTCGGTTTCGTCGACGTAGGGCTCGATAAGTCCCAGGTCGTCGAGGACGACGCGGCCGGGTTGGTGGTCGCGGTTGGCGTCGAGCATCGGGAACGCGGATTCGTTGTTGAGGCTCATTGGTAGATCACCTCGAGTGCGGCGCCGTGGTCCTTGCGTGCCCAGTAATCGAGTGCGTCGAGGATGAAGTCGCTGCCGGTGGCTGCCTGCGCTTCCCGAGTTCGTCGGCGGCCTCGCTTTATCCATTCGCGGGGGATGCCGGAATGGCCGTCAACTGTGGGTAGGGCGAGCACTTCGGTGAGGTCGACTCCGAACAGCAGCGCCAGGGCTTCGGCGTCGAGCAGCGGTTCGGTGTCTGCGTTCTTGATTCGGGTGGTGATGGTGTGTGCGGTCATCTGTTCTGGTTCCTGTCGGTGAGGGTGAATGTGCCGGGACGGCGTGGGCATTCGGAGGTGTTGGTGTCGGCGGGCAGCCAGTGGCGGTGCTCGCAGACCGGGCAGACGATGCAGACGAACTTGCGGCCGTCAGCGAGGGTGCGGCGTTGGCGAACGACGGCGCGCTTCATACCGCACCGCCGCTGAGCCGCACCTTGGCCGTTTCTATGGCGGTGCAGCGGCTACAGACTCCGCGGGCAAGCGACGCGTGCATGTGCTCGGGAATCGGTCGTTCGCAGACTTGGCAGTGCTCCGATTCCACCGGAACCAGAGAAGGCGGGTTTTCGTGACCCGCTTGCCCCGCTGACCCGTTCTCGCTGGTCAGTAGGTTGTTTTCTGGCGGGTCAACGATTTTGCCGTAACCCGCCTGCCCTGCCAGTAACCCGCCTGGCGGGTCAGGCGGGGAAGAGGCGGGGAACAGGTTCTCGCTTGACCCGCCTGATTTATGCACGTTGACCTGCAGAGGCGGGTTAGGCGGGTTAGGCGGGGTATCCCCCCCTGCCTTCTCTGGTCCTCGGATAGTCCACTGGGTGATGCCGTCCTTGTTGTGGCCCTCGTCGCTATCGACCTGCCAACCCTGAGCGCGTAACGCCGGGGCATGTCGGGTCAGTAGTCCGGTGACAGCTCGGGAGTTCTTCGGCCATCCCCGCGGCTTGCGCCACTCCGCCGTCGCCGGGGTCAGTGCGGCCAGAAGTTCCGCGCTCTTCACACCCTCAAACGGCCGCTCGGCGGCGACAAGCTCACCGATGAACGGCACGTCGAGAGTGTCGGCGGCCGCACGCCGGGACTGCTGCCGATATCGGGTCAGACCATCGGTGCCCAGCACTTCATCGACGGCGGCGAGAACCTTGGCGAAGTCGGCCATTCGAGGCAAGTCGCCGACGTCGATTGCCGGCAGCCGGTGGTGCACTGCAGCGGCAAGATCCAGCAGGGCGCCGAGAACACCTGGCCGCGCCTTCTCCCACGCCTGGACAAGCTCGTCTTCGGGCTTGCGGGCCGTGACCCGCGGCAGTCCGACGCGGGCTACACGCTCAGCAAGGTCACCGCGGTCCACCACGATGTCGACACCGTTGGCGATGATGCAGCGCCGGAACGCAAGCACTGACACATCAGAATCGGTGTACAACGCGCGTTTGACTGACCCGTCACCGGTCGATGCCCGACACAAGGAATCCGACAACCACGTGGGGATCTCCCCAGACAGGTTGTCTAAGGCGACAACCCACGAGGCAGCGGCCGCAGTCGTCCACCCGTCCTGGTCACGCGGGGGTTGCCGCAACGGCACCGCCGACGGATCAATCAGGGACACCAGCAGCCGGGTCGCGGTCGATTTCGCCGAGCCCTGTTCGGCCAGCAGCACGAGCACCACATGCGGCACATCGACTTGCACCAACGCTGCCACTAAGACTGCGAGCAGGATCGGCCGGTCATCGACGTCAATCCCGATGAAACTCCATAGCGCGTCGAGCTTGCCGGGGTGCGGGTACGGCAGTGCGCCCGTCAACTTGGTGCGCCGGAACAGCACTGGCGCGGTATCGGTGATGCGCCAGCGCCCGCCCGTGATTTCTATTACCCGGCACTCGGTGTCACCCAAATCGATGTAGACGGCTCCGCCTTGCTCGGCCACCCGCAGATATACCCTCTGCGGGTCCTCCTGTGCGGCGAAGCCCTCGAGCACCATGCACGCGTCCGCCAGTGCCTGTTGTGAGGCGACGCTGTCGGTGTCGGCGAAGTGCCGGCGGGACAGCTCTGCCCGCAATCCGGTCTTGCCGCCGCGCAACATCAAAGCGATGTGCGGGTGCTCGGCGGTCACCCCGAACGCGTCGTCAGTGTCGGTGACGCCGAGCCGGTAATGGGTTCGGGCGAGATCCACGAGTTGCGCGGCCACTGACCGGCGGCCGGGCTTCTCGTCCACTGCCACATCGCGTTCGGGTGCAGGTGCGTCATCTTGCGCAGGCACTAGCTCGTCGAGGGTGTGCCCGGCTGCCAAGTGGTCGGCGACGTCCTTACCGGCCTTGGCCGCGACGATCCGTACCGATGCCGCCACACCCGACAGCAGCTCGGCCACCTGGGCGGCGTGCTTGCCACCGGCCTCGTCGCGGTCGGCGATGACCGTGACATCTTTCCCGAGTAGCGGAGACCAGTCGGCGAGGTGAGCTTTCCCGGCACCCATTGGCGAGGAGACCGCCGCCGCACCGGCCAACTGCTCGATGGCTTCGACGTCCTTTTCACCCTCGGTCACATACACCGTTTGCGCAGCGCCGATGCGGTCAGCATTAAACAAGCTGTCGCCCTTGAGATTTCCGCTCTGCGGGAACTGCTTGCCCGGCTTGCGGTGCACCACGCGGCCGTCGGGATATCTGTAGTCCCGCCGCGGCGAGAACACCTGGCGCGCCCTGTCGTCGTCGAATAGATCGGACGTCGCCCAGCCGAGCACCTGGAGCACGGTGCCGGTATCACATCCAGCGTGGCAGTACATGACGACGCCCTTGCCGTCGCGGCGCGGGCTGATCGACAGGGACGGGCTGTTGTCGTCGTGAGCCGGGCACTGCGCCTTCGTCTTGGCGGCGTTCCGGTCATCGACAACGCTGCCGTGAGCACGCAGCGCATCGATCAGGCGTTCCTGTGCAGTGAGCGTCGTCATTCGGCCACCGCTTTCGCGCGGGCGGCACATTTCGGTCCTACGTGGCGTGCAAGGGACTTGGCAGCCGTTAGTGCGTGTCCACAGTCGACGCAGGGGACAGTAATTCCGTAGCCGCGTGACTTCAGCTCTTCGAGGAGTTCCTGTTCGCGACGCTCATCGGCGGTTGGTGCCTGATGACGGTAGTCACCGCTAGACTGATGATGGACCTGGGTGAGGTTCTTCGAGGCGGCTCCGTTGGTGGCGGGGCCGTTTCTTTTTGTCTGCATCAGGCCGCACCGCCATCCAGCTGGGCGAGGCGATCGTTGATTGCCGCGCGCCGCCGACGAGCCTGAGCCGAGCGCAGCGCCATCCGCTGGAAGTGCGCCTTCCGGGCATACTCGGCTCGTCTTGCCCGCTCGTCCGGCGATAACGCGCCGTCGGGATCAACTTGCCGTTCGAACTTGTCGAGCATTGCCTTGCGCGCGTTGGCAGTTCGCGCAGATCGATCAGTGGTACGGCTCCACGATTCGTTGGCCGCGATCTGACCGCGCAAGGAGCGTTCTGCTGGTGTAAGCATTCTCAACCTCTGGAAATGACGAGGTGAGCGTTCCGGGAGGAACGCTCCGAATGCCGACACCGATCGATGTCGGGCCGGGTATCAATCGATTCTCGCCCGGCTCCAAGTCAGCCGACGTGGGGCTGACAGGCTAGATGCTAGTACAGCGCGCCAGGATTGCGGCGTACAGCGCAGGCTCGGCGTGTTGCCGTTTCTCTGGAGGCAATGTGTTGAGGTGGGTCATGCGCGAACCCAGTTGCGAGAGAATAACTTTCATATCCTCGAGCTCGATGCTGTGCCGACCGTCGCTTGCCAGTGCATCGAGCACTACGCGAAGATTTGTCGTCTTGAGCCTGACACCCGCCGCAATGTCGATGGTATCCGGCGGCAGCGGCTCCGACAGGCAGATGACGCTGCGCGTCGGCGCCCCGGGAATGTCCGCCGTGAATCTCTCTGTCACCCGCTCCCAATGCGGGCCGCCGGGTTCATCCCAAGTGTCCTCGGCCAGCACGAAGCTGTATTGCTTGATGCGGCGACCACGACGGCCCGGTTTAGTCACAACGACGAGATAGCCGGGAGCTCGTTGTCCATTGAGTTCTGCACCCCAGCGGCTTCGCACTTTGGCGGCGGTCCTGCGGCGTCGCTCAGTCAGGGCTGCTGCGATCGCTTCGCGGTACTCCGGCGGGTAGCTATTCGCCAGCACGTCGTCCTCGTCGCTCACAGTTCCCCCAGGTTCAGCCCGCGCGCTTCGGCCGCGGCACGCTCAGACGCCGACGCACCGGTGTAGCGGTCAAGCATCGAGCGTGTCGACCATCCAGCCACCGACATCAGCCCTTGCTCCGACCCGCCGGCACGCAGCCACCGCGTCGCCGCCGTGTGACGCATCAGATGTAGGTGGAACTTTTCGATGCCAGCCACCTTGGCGCGACGCTTGAGCGCGACATTCAGGCCGTGGTAACCGAATTGCTGCCCGCCGCCGCCAAGCCACAGGGCGCCAGACTCGGCGAGGCGATGGGCCCGGCGCGTACGCACGTACCGATCAATCGCGCTGGCTGTCTGCGGCCCGAACGGCACCACCCTGCCCTTACCGCCCTTCCCCCGGCGCACTGTCGCGACTCCACGAGTGAGGTCGATGTCATCGGTGCCCATGCCCAACACCTCGCCTGCACGCAGTCCCGTCTCACACATCAGCCGCACGATGGCTTCGTCGCGGCGGTCAATGAGCGCCTTGCCCTTACAGGCACCGATTAAGCGTTTCAGTTGGTCGTCGGTGAGTGCGTCAGTGACTTTCGTGTCGAGCTTCGGAGGTTTCATGCCGAGCAGTGGGTTGGTGTCGATTTCGCCTTCGTCGACCAGCCACGCGCCGTATCGGCGTAGCGCCATGTGCCGGGATCGCGCCGTGGCGGCCTCTGCGCCTGCATCGAGCAGCGAGGAGATGAACGCCTGAACCGTCGCGCGGGTCATTTCCGGACGTGTGCCGGTCGCGGCGCACCAACGTAGGAAAAGTGTCACACCCCTGCTGTAAGAGTCGACTGTCTGCGGAGACTTGCGCTCAGCCTTGAGTGCCAGCTCCCACGAGGGAAGCAACATGGCGAGGTCCGGCAAACTCTGTGACACAGAGTTATTTTGACACACTGCGCTGTGCTTATGTGTTATCTTCGATCTGTTCAGCGTTTCTGCTGTTCAGAGGTTGATTCGATGAAAGCAGTCGCTCAACATATTTGGCGATGACGTCGACCTCGAGGTTGACATGAGCGCCGACCTCGGCACGGCCCAGCGTGGTCAGATCCAACGTGGTCGGAATCAATGACACCTCGAACCAGTCGTGTCCCAGATCGGACACGGTGAGGGACACCCCGTCGACGGTGATCGACCCCTTGTGAACGACGTAGCGGGACAGTGCGGCCGGGAGGGCGATGCGCACCACCGTCCAGTGCTCCGACGGCGTTCGGGAGATGACGTGACCGGTCCCGTCGACGTGGCCCTGCACGATGTGTCCACCGAGACGGCTCTGCAGCGCCGCGGCGCGTTCCAGGTTCACCCGGGCACCGACGCCGATACCCCGCAGGCTCGATCGGTTCAGGGTCTCGTCCATCACATCGGCGGAGAACGAGCCGTCGGCGAGGACGTCGACCACTGTCAGGCACACCCCGTTGACCGCGATCGAATCGCCGTGCCCGGCGTCGGAGGTGACTATCGGCCCGCGGATGACCAGCCGGGCGGAGTCCCCGAGGTTCTCCTTGCCGACGACTTCACCCAGCTCTTCGACGATTCCGGTGAACACCCTGCCCAGCCTAGAGCGTCTTCTGACCGAAGTACGTCGCCACCGGGTTGCCGTTGAAGTTGGCGATCGGGACGTAGCCCTCGGACGCGTACAGCTCGACCGCATGCGGTTGGCGCGGTCCCGTGTCGAGGCGCACCACCCGATACCCGAGGCCCCTGGCAGCCTCCTCGAGCGCCAGCAGCAGGGCGCGAGCCACACCCTGGCGCCGGGCGGCCGGCACCACGTACATGCGTTTGATCTCACACGCTCCGTCGGGCAGCCGCTTGACACCTCCCCCGCACACCGCGACCCCGTCGCGGTACCCGACGACGAAGACGCCACCGGGAGGCCCCAGCTCAGCGGATCCGGCCTTCGGCATGTCGGGAGAATTCAGGTCGAGGCCGATGTCGGCATACAACGCGGCCATCTCCTCGACCATCGCCGTCACCAGAGCAGCCGCGTCGGAGTGCCCCATCGGCAGATGGTGAAATTGCAGCTCAGAAGCCATGATTCCACTTCTACCCGTGGCCCGGGCGGCACGTCCACTCCGCCGTACCCACTACGATGCAGGCATGCAGACCCGCCTTCTGGCGATCTTCGCCGCCCTGTTCGCCGTCGTCGCCCTCGTTGCAGGGTGCTCGGGCTCGTCCTCCGACGAATCCGCCACCACAGAACTCCCCGATCCCGCCACGCTGCTGACCGAGTCGAGCGCGACCACCAAGGCCCAGACGAGCGCCCACCTCAAGCTGTCGGTGCAGGGCCAGATCCCCGAATTACCGGTTGAATCGCTCGAGGGTGATCTCACGCAATCGCCCGCAGTCGCCGCCAAGGGCAGCGCCGACATCGTGTTCCTGGGCCAGCGCCTCCAGGGGGTGGAGTTCGTGGTGTCCGACGGCGACCTCTTCGCCGCCATCACCGCCGGCGGCGGGCTGTCCAATTTCGGGCCGGCCTCCGACCTCTATGACGTCGCGGCGATCCTGGATCCCAATATGGGTCTGGCCAACGTGCTGGCCAACTTCTCCGACGCCAAGGCCGACGGACGCGAGACCATCGAGGGCACCGAGACGGTGCGTATCACCGGCAATGTCACGGCGGACGCGGTGAACAAGATCGCCCCGCAGATCGGCGCGACCGGTCCGGTTCCGGGCACCGCGTGGGTCGCCACCGAGGGCGACCACGAACTGATGCAGGCCCGCTTGGACCCCAGCCCCGGCAACAGCGTGACGATGACGCTGTCGAAGTGGGGCGAGCCGGTCACCGTCGACAAACCCGCGGCCTGATGCGCGGTTCGCCCCCGCCCGCGGTGTCGACCAATCGCGGCATCGCGATCAGCGCGGGCAGCCTGGCGGTGGTGCTGGGCGCGCTCGACACCTACGTCGTGGTCACGATCATGACCGACATCATGCGCGACGTCGGAATCGGCGTGAATCAGATCCAGCGGGTCACCCCGATCATCACCGGTTACCTGCTCGGCTACATCGCGGCGATGCCGCTGCTGGGCCGGGCCTCCGACCGATTCGGCCGAAAGACGTTGATCCAGGTCAGCCTCGTCGGTTTCGCCGTCGGTTCGGTGATCACGGCGATGTCGACCGATCTGACGATGCTGGTCATCGGCCGCGTCGTCCAGGGCACCGCCAGCGGCGCCTTGCTGCCGGTGACCCTGGCGCTGGCCGCCGACCTGTGGGCGGCCCGCAACCGCGCGGCCGTCCTGGGCGGTGTCGGTGCCGCCCAGGAACTCGGCAGTGTCCTGGGCCCCGTGTACGGCATCACCCTGGTGTGGCTGTTCCAGCACTGGCAGTCGGTGTTCTGGGTCAACGTGCCACTCGCGGTGATCGCCATGGTGATGATCCACTTCAGCCTGCCCGGCAAGCAGAAGACCGACCATCCCGAGAAGGTCGACGTGGTCGGCGGGCTGCTGCTGGCCATCGCGCTGGGCCTGGCCGTGGTCGGGCTGTACAACCCCAAGCCCGACGGGAAGCAGGTGCTGCCCAGCTGGGGCGTGCCGGTGCTCCTTGCGGCCGCCGTGGCGACCGTCGCGTTCTTCGTGTGGGAGAAGTTCGCGCGCACCCGCCTGCTGGAACCGGCCGGGGTGCACTTCCGCCCGTTCCTCGCGGCGCTGGGGGCGTCGCTGACCGCGGGTGCAGCCCTGATGGTGACGCTGGTGAACGTCGAACTGTTCGGGCAGGGTGTGCTGGGCCAGGACCAGAACGAGGCCGCCTTCCTGCTGCTGCGGTTCCTGGTCGCGCTACCCGTCGGAGCGCTGCTCGGCGGTTGGCTGGCCACCCGGATCGGCGACCGGATCGTGGCGTTCGCCGGCCTTCTCATCGCCGCGGGCGGCTACCTGCTGATCTCGAAATGGCCTGTCGACCTGCTGGCCGCCCGTCACGACCTCGGGTTGGTGCACCTGCCGGTGCTGGACACCGACCTGGCGATCGCCGGTTTCGGCCTCGGCCTGGTGATCGGGCCGCTGACGTCGGCGACGCTGCGGGTGGTGCCCGCCGCACAGCACGGCATCGCCTCGGCAGCCGTCGTGGTCGCCCGGATGATCGGCATGTTGATCGGTATCGCAGCGCTGAGCGCGTGGGGCCTGTACCGATTCAACCAGCACCTGGCCAGCCTGCCCGCCAACACGGGCGGCAACACGCTCGCGGAGAGGTTGTCGGCCGAGGCCGGCCGAGTGCGCGAGGCCTATGTCCTGCAGTACGCCGAGATCTTCACGATCACGGCCATCGTGTGCCTGGTGGGTGCTTTCCTGGGCCTGTTGATCAGCGCACGCAACGAGCACGCCGAGGAGCCCGAGGCTGCAGGCGAACGTCAGCAGCGCTCGAGCCCGCGACCCATCACCTGAGGCTGCTCGACCGGTCCGGATTCATCAGAGGTCAGGCCCCGCCACGCGTCGCAGATAACGGCCTTGATGCTGCGCGGGTCGACCGGACTCGTACTGAGCCAGTCCTGCAGTGCAGTCATGCTCGTGTTCCTTTGTTCGTGCTCACCATGCGCAACTCGTCGGTGAAGGCGCGATATTCCCGCCGGGGTAAGTATCCGGCTTCTGGGACGAGTGTACCGAGATGCAGCTGCCGGACCGCCTTCTGCCGCGCCCGGTGCGCGATGTGAGGCTGCACACGGAAACGCGAGGTGAACATCGCGACACGAAATGGAAACGGTTGGGTGACAACCAAATCGAGATCGCGTCAAGCAGGCCTGAGACTCAGGAGCACATCGGGGCCCAACGGGTCCATCCCGTCGAAGCGCCATCGCTGCGCGTGCGCGATGCTGAGCACGCCGACATCGTCGACGGCCGTGATCGGCCCTCCCAGAAGGATCGGCGCGACGTACGCGAGGATCCGGTCGATCGCACCGACCCGCAGGAACGCGCCGGCAAGGGTCGGGCCACCCTCGAGCAGCACATCGGTGCGGTCCGACAGCGCCTTGATGACCTCATGCGGATCCCGGGTGCGGATCACCATGGTCCGCGACTCGTCGTTGAGCACCTTGGCGTCCGGCGATATCTCCCGCTTGCCGACGACCACGCGCAGCGGCTGGTTCTCGGCCAGGCTTCCGTCGGGTAGCCGGGCGGTCAGCGTCGGGTCGTCGACGAAGATCGTCCCGGTGCCGACCACGATCGCATCGGCCGCCCCGCGCCGGCGATGCACGTCGGCGCGGGCCGCCTCGCTCGTGATCCACTGGCTCGTCCCGTCGGCCGCGGCGCTGCGGCCGTCGATGCTGGTGGCGTATTTCCACGTGACATGCGGCATTCCGGTGCGCTGCTTGTGCAGCCACTCCCGCAAGGGTCCGCCGCCGACAGCGTCCGACAACACCCCTGCGGTGACATCGATGCCCGCCGCAGCGAGCCGGGCGGCACCACCGGCGGCCACCGGATTCGGGTCGGGCACCGCATACACGACCGCCGAAACCTGTGCTGCGACAAGCGCATCCACACACGGCGGGGTACGTCCGTAGTGGTTGCACGGTTCCAACGTGACCACCGCGGTGCCGCCGGTCGCGCGGCCGCCTGCCCGGCGCAGCGCCAGCACCTCGGCATGGGGTCCGCCTGCCGGCGAGGTCGCCCCGACGCCGGCCACTTCGCCGTCGCGATCCAGGATGACGGCGCCCACAGGCGGATTCGGGTAGGTGCGCCCCTTCACCCGGTCGGCCTGCTCGATGGCCGCCCGCATCGCGGCGTCGAGATTCATCGCGTCAGATGAGTGGAGGCGTCCGCGGCCTGCCTGCGCAGTGCCACCACGGCGGCGGCGGGATCCGCGGCGCTGTACACCGCTGATCCGGCGACGAAGCAATCGACACCGGCCACGGCGGCCTCTTCGATGGTGTCGTCGTTGATGCCTCCGTCGATCTCGACGATGACTGTCAGTTCACCCGAATCGACGAGGCGGCGCAGGATTCCGACCTTCGGCAACACCTCGGCGATGAACTTCTGACCACCGAAACCCGGTTCCACAGACATGATCAACGCGGTGTCGAACTCGCGCAGGATCTCCAGATACGGCTCGATCGGCGTGCCGGGCTTGATCGCCAAGCCCGCCTTGGCCCCGGCAGCCCGGATGTCACGCGCCACGCCCACCGGCCGGTCGGTGGCTTCCGCGTGGAACGTCACGTTGTACGCACCGGCCTCCGCGTAGGGCGGCGCCCAGCGCTCGGGATTGTCGATCATCAGATGACAATCCATGGGGATGTCGGTGACCTTCAGCAGCGATTCCACGACGGGCAGACCGAGGGTCAGGTTCGGCACGAAATGGTTGTCCATGACGTCGACGTGCAGCCAATCGGCGCCGTGCACCGCCGCGGTCTCCTCGGCCAGCCGCGCGAAGTCTGCGGCAAGAATCGACGGGGCGATCAGCGGGGCTGAACCTGTTTCCGGCACGGCACGCATGGAGGTCAGCGTACTTGCAGAGCGGCGGCAAACATCGCGTCGGTGCCATGCCGGTGCGGCCACAACTGAACGTAGGGTCCGGGACCGAGCTCGTCGACCGGCGCGAACAGCGGTCGGGCGTCCAGCGCTGTGACCGGCTGTCGGCGCAGGGCATCAGCGACAACCCCGACCGTCTCGGCGAGATGGGGCGAGCACGTCGCGTAGAGCACCACGCCGCCCGGTCTGGTCAACCGGATCGCCGAGGCCAGCAGCTCGCGCTGCAGCTTTCCCAGCTGCGGCACATCACTGGGCTGGCGGCGCCACCGGGCCTCGGGACGCCGTCGCAGCGCTCCCAACCCGGTGCACGGCGCATCGACAAGGACCCGGTCGAAGCCGGGCTCGAAACCGGTGTCACGCCCGTCGACGCGCATGACGTCGACGGGCAGACCCCTGGTGTTCTCCTCGACGAGGTCGGCGCGGCGGGGCGCCGGTTCCACCGCGGTGACCCGGACACCGTCGACATCACTTACCTGACCTATTGCGGCCAGCATCGCGGTCTTGCCTCCGGGCCCCGCGCACAGATCCAGCCACCGCCCGCCGTCGGCTCCGTCCAGGGGCGCCAGCGTCAGCGCGCGCGCCACCAGCTGGCTGCCTTCGTCCTGAACGAGCGCCATCCCGTCCCGCACCGGCGCGAGCGACCCGGGATCGCCGCCGTCCAAATACACCGCATAGGGCGAGTACCGGCCGACGGTCCCGTCGACCTGCTCGGCCAGCTCTGCCGCGGTCATCGCCGTCGGCCGGGCTGCCAGATGAACGTCGGGACGGGCGTTGTCACTGGCCAGCGTCGCCGAGAGCTCACCCGCCTCGGCTCCGAGGGCATCCGCAAAAGCCTGCGCGATCCATCGGGGGTGGGCGTTCACGAATGCCAGGTGCCCCACCGGGTCGGTGGACATCGAGGGAGCGAGCTCGCCGACCCAGGCGCTTTCGTCCCGCCTGGAGATGGTGCGAAGCACGCCGTTGACGAATCCTGCTCGCGCCGCGTCGAATTCGACACCGGCCTGCTCCACCGTCGTGGACACTGCGGCGTGCGGCTCGACCCGGGTGCGCAGCAACTGGTAGGTACCCAGCCGCAACAGATCCAGCAGTACCGGATCGATCTTGTCGATCGGCCGACCGGCAGCGTGCGCGATGACGGCGTCCAGCAGGCCCCGGGCGCGACAGGTTCCGTAGGTCAGCTCCGTCGCGAAAGCCGCGTCACGGCCGGAGATTCCACGCTCACGCAGGATGGCCGGGAGCGCGAGGTTGGCGTAGGCGTCCCGCTCGGACACCGCCCGAAGCACGTCGAACGCCGCCTGCCTGGCCGGGTCGAGTGCCTTGCGTTTCGCGGGCCGCCGCCCACCGGGACGTGTCATCGGGCCCGCTCGCCGTCCGCCAGCCGCGCACCACGCGCCCAGTCCGCGGCGATCATGGCTTTCTTGCCCGGTGGCTGCACCCGCGAGAGCAGCACCGGCGCGGAGCCGGTACCGACCCGGACCCCGTCGCGAGTGACACCAATCTCCCCCGGCTCCAAGGCTTCCGGAGCATCGGTATCGACGGTGACCGGCGCCAGCTTGTACCGCAGATCTCCGATCATCGTCCACGCTCCCGGATGAGGGGTGACGGCACGGATTCGACGCTCGACCACGTGTGCGGGCAGATCCCACCGGATCCTGGCCTCGTCGACGCTGATCTTGGGAGCGACCGTGACACCGTCCGACGGTTGCGGCACGGCCGTCAGCATTCCGTCGGCGATCCCGTCCAGAGTGGACTCCAGCAGCGCCGCACCCGACACCGACAGCCGCCCGAGAAGATCGCCTGCGGTGTCGGTGGGGCGGATCGTCTCGGTGACCACGCCATACACCGGTCCCGAATCGAGACTGGGTTCGATCTGGAACGTCGTCGCACCGGTGACCGAGTCGCCGGCCGCGATGGCCGCCTGAACAGGGGCTGCACCCCGCCAGGCTGGCAGGAGTGAGAAATGCAGGTTCACCCAACCATTGGCCGGCACTGCGAGAAGTCCGTCACCCAGCAGCGCCCCGTAGGCCACCACGGCGCAGCAGTCGGGCGCCACCTCGGCCAACTCGGCGACGAACTCGGCGGTGTTGGGGCGTGCGGGCCGCAGCAGCGGAATGCCGTTGTCCAGCGCGACCTGTGCCACCGGCGACGGCGCAGGGCGCCCGCGCCGTCCCGCGGCGGCGTCGGGGCGGGTCAGCACCGCGACCACGTCATGCCGGCTCGATTCGAGTAGCCGGCGCAACGACGGAAGGGCCGGCTCTGGGGTACCGGCGAAGACAACGCGCACCGCGCCAGTCTAGGGATGCCTATCGCGGCGTCTGGTAGTACTCCCGCTCGGAAACCCCGGACAGTGGTGCGACGAACATCCACGGGATCGTGGTCAGTGACCGATTCAACGTGGCGACCGCGTCGTTGTAGTACTGACGCGCGAACGCCAGCTTGTTCTCGGTGTCGGTCAGGTTCTCTTGCAGGTTCAGGAAGTTGTTGGACGAGTTGAGCTGCGGGTAGCTCTGGCCCAGCGCCAGAAGAGGCGCGAGCGCGGTGTCGAGTTCCGTCTCGGCAGCGATGCGCTGTGACACGGACTTGCCGGTGGTCGCCGCCGCCAGCGCCGCACGCGCGTTGGTGAGATGGTTCAGGATGCCCTTCTCGTGCCCGGCGAACGTCTGCACCGTCTGCACCAGGCCGGGGATCAGCGAGGCCCGCCGGGTCAGCTCCACGTCGATCCCGGACAGCGCTTCGGCCACCCGGACATCGGCGGCACGAATCTTGTTGTAGCCGAGCACGAATCCGATCAGAACCAGGACCGCCACAATCAACACGACGATCAACAGGAACCTCACCATGAGCCACCTCCTCCGCCACCGCCGCCGCCCCCACCGCCGCCACCGCTGAAGCTGCTGCCGCCACCCGAGGAGGACGACGACTGCGACGCGGTGTAGGCGCCGATGGAGGACGACAGCGCCGACTCGAAACTGTCGAAGTTCGGACCACCCGAGCCTCCGGAGAATCCCCAGCCCGTCGACGTGGACGACGAGGTGTACCAATCCGGCTGCGGCGCAGCGGTACCGGTGTAGGCCTCGTATTTCTTGGCCCACAGCGCCGCCGCGCCCGCCGCGACCGCGAACGGGACGTAGGCCGAATACAGGTCCTTCCTGGCCCCGAAATCGAACCTGGCCTCCGCCGAATCCGTGGCCAGCATCCGGTGGAAACCGCCTGCGCGGGACCACAGCTCACGGCCCGCGGCGGTACGCCGGGTACCGACCCCGTCATTCCACGACCCCGCCGAGAAGATGAAGAACGCCGCGAACGGCAGCGCCCACATGGTGGTCGGGAAGCCCCACCGGAAGAACGCACAGATCATCAGGATGAACGCCACGGCGTTGGCGACACGGACCCAGAGTTCCTTGTTGCGCTTGACCATCAGCCGGTCGCCGATGGCCCATGTCCGCACGGCCTTGGTCATGTCGGCCTTGGCCTTGGTCAGCTTCTCGCCCGATTTCGCCGTTTTCTTGGCCTCGAACTGCCTGCCGGACCCTTTGACTTTGAGCGCCATGGCGACGGCGGTGCTCACCTCGTCGATGTCGGCCCAGCCGTTGCCGGCGATGCCTCGGACATTCCACTGCTTGTCGTTGACCTGCTCCAGGGTGACGAGCTTGCGCTCGGCCAGATAGAACAGCGTGGCGGTGAGTCCGTTCTTGGGGACCGACTCGGTGCGAATGTATTCGGTCTGCACCGGCCCCAGCCCGGGCGGCGGCGCGTACTGCAGCGGAAAGCCCGGCGAGCGCTCGAGAGTGGTGCGGTACCAGAGCAGTCCCCCGAGGGCGAAGATCGCGGTCAACCCGGCCACCCAGATGACCCCGCTCAGCGACCGGCCCAGCACCCGATCCCAGGTGAAATCCCACGGCAGCGTGTTCTGCGGCGGTGTCGGGAGGTCGACGCCCGCACGCAGGGTGACCGGGGTCCGTGGGGCCAGGTTCTCGGCCGAGAGCGTCACCGTCGTGCCGCGCACCGTCAGGTCGTCACAGGCACGGCCCACGCCGTACCCGACCGAGCACTGCGCGGTGCCGACCTCCGCGGGCAGCCTGACGCTGATGTCGGCCCGGCGGATCTCGTTGTTCCAGGAGGGCGCGATGACGTTCCAGAAAAACACCGAGGGGAAGTCGTCAGGGGTACCGGTGGATTCGGCGAACTCCTTGCCCGCACCGATATCACCGGGGTCGAGGACACCGGGGATGGTGTACCGGATCTCGAACACATGGGTGCCGTAGCTCAGCGTGCTGTCCGGGTCGCCGATCTTGGCCACCCGGAACCGCTCACCGTCCTCCCACAGCATCTGATACGGCACCGTGTCGCCGTCGAGCAGCACCGAGGTGACCTGCGGTGTCTGGCGCACCCGCGGGTTGTTCTGGTTGGCGACGTCCCAGTAGCGGAAGATGCCGTGCCGCCCGCCGGGGAACTCGGCGGTGATGGTTTCCACCGCAGTCATGTCTCCGGCGTCATCGACGGACACGTCGACGTCGTAGTCGCTGAACACCACGGGGTCGTCAGGCCCGGAGGGCCCGGAAGACCCAGCGCCGCCGTGGAACACCACGGGCCAGAGCAGCCCAAATCCGATGAGGAGCAACGGGATCAGCCACTTGACGAGCCGGCCCATGGTCACCTCCCGTTCGGCGTCCTGATCACCCTATGTGCAACGGGTCGATCTGCACACGAACCGGCTCGTGGTCGTGGCGCGCGCTCTGGATTGCGCTGGCCCGGCGCAGCGCGGCCGCGAGCGCCAGTCCGCCCTCCCGGGGGACCCGAACCAGCATCCTGCTGACCGGGAGGTCAGCCGGAACGCCGGGCGGTCGCCGCGCCCCGATCGGCAGGTCCACGGGCCCGATCGGGTAGGCGTCCTGCGGGAGCTCAGCGGCGCCCAGTAGCGCAGTCACCGCGGTCGGGGTGCCGTCCAGCGCCGCCATGTGTACCGCGGGAGGCAGGCCCACTTCATCGCGGGAGTCGAGTTCGGCCTCGGCGTGACCGACCGGATCCCATCGGATGAGCGCCTGAACGGTCGGGAGGGCGGATTCCGCGACGACCACGACAACGCCGCCGTCGGCGCGGCTGCGGACCAGGGCGGCCGCCGCCATCCACCGCCGCAGCGCGTCCTCGGCGGCGCGGAGGTCCTGCCGCCCCAGCAGCGCCCAGCCGTCCAGCAACAGCGCCGCGCCGTAACCCCCGTCGGCGACGGGCTCGACGCCCGGCGTCGTCACGACGACAGCGGGAGAGTGGGGTACGGAGGCCACCACGCCGTCGCCGCCGGAGGTGATCACCGCGGCACCGGGGAACGCCCGACCCAGTTCCTCGGCGGTACGTCGCGCTCCGACGATGACGGCGCGCACCGCGTCAGAGCCACACCGGGAGCACCGCAACGCCAACTCTGCGTGGCCACACCATCGACAGACCGCACCGGGCGCATCGCGGCCAGGCAGCGACAGCGGACCCGTGCAGTGCCTGCACCTCGCGACGGCCCGACACCGGCCGCACGCCAGCGCGGGCACATATCCACGCCTGGGCACCTGCACCAGGACCGGCGCCCCCGCGGCGAGCGCGCCGCGCGCCGCATCGAGGGCGACCGACGGGAGGCGCGCGGTGCGCGCAGCCGGATCACGTTCCTGCGCGTAGGCGCTGTCCTCCAGCGCGACCACGCGCGGTGCCCGTACCCGCAGTGACTGCCGAGGGGCCGTCAGGTCGTGGGCCCAGCCGCTGCGGACCAGCGCCTGCGCTTCGGCAGTGCGCGCGTAGCCGCCGATCAGCGCCGCGCACCGCAGTTGATGAGCACGCAGCATCGCCACCTCGCGGGCATGCGGGTACGGCGCCCGCGGCTCCGCCAGCGAATCGTCGCCGTCGTCCCACATGATCACCAGCCCCAGGTCGGCGACCGGCGCGAAAACGGCGCTGCGCGTGCCGATCACCAGCCGCGCGTCACCGCGCAACACCGACAGCCAGCGCCGGTAACGTTCCGCGGGTCCCAGGCCCGCCGACAGCGCGACCACTCTCGACGTGTCCACGCGTGCGGTGGCCGCGGCATGGAGCAGGTCCACATCGCGCTGGTCGGGGACCACGGCGAGCACCCCGCGACCCGAGTTCACGGTGACGGCGGCGGCCTCGGCCAGTCGGTGCGACCACGACTCCCCCGGCAACGCCTGCCACACGGCCCGCGCGGCACGGCTGTCCCGCAGCGCCGCGATGAACTGGGTACCGCCGCCGTAGGCCGCCCACGACGCCGTCTCGGTGAGTTCGGTGTCGCTGCCGGGGCCCGGCACGAACGGCTCACGGTGCGGCGGTGGCTTCTTCTCCACGTTCGCGTGCCGCGGTGGGATGGCCAGACGCAACACGTCGGCGCGGGTGCCCGCGTACCTGGCGGCGACCGCATCGACAAGACGGTGCACGTCGTGAGTCAGCACCCGCTCGGCGGAGACCACCTTGTCGAGCCAACCGAGTTTACCGACATGATCTGTGTCATAACGTCTTTCGAGAACAAACGCGTCGACCAGCCGACCGTGGAAACGGACCCGGACGCGCACCCCCGGCTGCGCGTCGTCGGATTGGTCTGCGGACACCAGATAGTCGAATTCGCGGTCCAGGTGGGGCACCGTGAGCATCGGCAGCACGCGCGCGACCGGCTCGTGTTCAGCGGCCTGCCTGGTCGTGGTCACACCGCAGGTCTAGCAGACGGCCCCGACGAACGGCCGAAGAGCAATCCCGCCGTGATCAACAGCAGCGAAGTCGCGTACACCCACCAGATCGGGACCGCCAGTGCCTCGGCATCTTCGGGGGCCAGCACAAACTTGCTGATGCCGATCATCGCGTCCGAGACCGCGAAACAGACTGCGCCGAGTGCCGTCCATGGTGTCGGTAGGTCGGCCAGCAGCGCAGCACACACCATGGCGCCCAGCACCGCCATGTACGCGGTCACGGGAACCGCCATCACCTCCGCGACCAGCCGGGGCCAGAACCACACCAGCAGGGCGATGCAGGCGGCCGCCATCACCGTGACCGCTGCGATGCGTGCGCGCGACGACACGGCCAGCGGCCACAGTGCCGCCAGGAAGCACAGATGGGCGACCAGGAATGCTGCCAGACCCAGCACGAACGACGGCTCCCACCACGGCATCGCCAACAGGAAGTCGCCCGCGGCCGAGAACAGCAGCGCGCCGATCAGCCAGCGGCGCTCGCGAACGAACCGATGTGTCAACGCCGCGCCCGCCAGCAGCACCGCGGGCAGTGCTTTCACGGCGGGTTGCAGACCGAACTGACCGGTCAGCTCGGCTCCGGAGGGCAACCGGGCGGCGGTCAGGATCAAGAAGACGCCGTATCCGGCCGCCAGAATGGCAGCCGCCACCCACAGCACGCGGCGGCGCGTTCCGCTGGACAGGGATTGTTCTCTGGTCGTCGCCATGCGGAGAACGTACTAAACGAGGGCGGCGATCGTAGCCGCGATCTCCGCAGTCCTCCCTGATAGGTTCTCAGACCAATGGCACCACCTCAACGTCGTCGGCAGCCGGACACCATTCGGGCCACGACGCTCGATGTGCAGCACAGCAATCGGCGGTCAGCGGTGGTGGTGGGCCCCGTGCGACTGCCGCCCCGCGACGAGTTGACCACCCGCATTCTGTCCATGGCCGCCGTGGGTCCGGAGACCCGGGTGGGGCTGCAACCCTCGTCGAGCGCCACCCGCTGGCGGTACTCGCCGGAGTCCGCCCGTGCCGCCGTGAGCGACACCGTCCTGCCGGCGGGCGCGGACCCCGTCACCCTGGTGGCGACCCTGCGGCAGCGCCCGGACAGCGGCATCCGGGTGCTGACCGCCGGCGACTACCTCGCCATCGACTTCAGCCACGGTCTCGGCGAAATACCGTTGCTCCACACCGTCATCGACGTGTTGTTCGGCAATGTCGATCCCGCGGACCACAGTCGCTGGGGCAGGTACCGACGGTCAGTGCCGCCACTGCTCGCCGCTGGGGTCCGCGCCATCGGCCTGGAGCCACACCGATTGCTTCCGCTGTGGCGCCAGCACCGCCGCAACACCACCACCCCGGCGCAGACCGATGCCCACAATGGCGGCGACGCGGTGCCCTCCCCCGCGACCCGGGTCGCCCGAATCGCGGCCGCCGAAGTCGCCGAGTTACGCGCACAACGGGATTGGTCATCTCCGGGCGTCAGCCTGTTCGCCATCTACACCCACGCCCTGTACCGGGCGTTCATCGCCGCCGGATTCGACGTCGACCGCACGGTCACCATCCCGTTCGACGTGCGCCGCTTCCTCCCGGGTGGGCACGACACGCTCGCGTCGTTCTCGGCAGGTCTTGATTTCACGCTTGATCCCCGGGCCGGGCCCGCCCGGCTGCACGATCAGATGACGGAGGCCAACTCGATGGCGCGTCCGGTCGCCAACCTGATCGCCGGCACGCTCACGACCCGGGCGGCGACGCGGTCGGGCGAGGTCACCGAGTGGACCGTTTCCGCCCGACCCCGTCTGCGACTGTTGCATTCCAGCATCGGGAGCGTGCCACGGTCGGGCCGGTGGCCGTTCACCGATCCGAGCGAGGCCCGTGTTCTGGTCGCCAGCGACCCGGCCGGACCCTGCGGAATGACGGTCACAACCTCGACGGTGACGGGTGCGCTGTGGCTGACGGCCGAATTCCACGGCTCCGTCTTCGACGCCGCGCGGGTCGGCGCGGCGCTCGACTCCGTGGCCGCACAGGCGCGGTCGCTCATCCGGCCTCCTGCACCGGAGAAGCGTTCTGCTCGTTGATGTTCCGGAAGACCACGGTATGACCGTCCTCGTAGAACAACGTCCAGTTCGGGGATTCCCGCAGGGCCTTCTGCACGATGTCGATCGCGTCGGGACGATAGTCGCCGTAGTACCGCACCGCCTTGTTCGACTGCTCGCTGAACATCACATAGGCCATGTAGGCGTCGCGGGTCGCGTTGTCGTTGAGCGTCTTCAGATCAGCCTCGCTGGGGAACTTCGCCTTGAGTTCCGGCAGATTCGGATCCCTGCCGTCCCAGAGGTCATAGCTGATCGGCTCGTCGAAGTAGGGATTGTGCAGCGTCAACTCGGCGTAGTCGGCATTGAGCCGCGTCGGCATCCCACCCAACCGCATCATCACCAGGCGGGTGCGGAGGTCGGCGTCCGCGGTGATGGTGTTCATCAGGTCGACCTGTGCCCGGGTCTCGTAGATCATCGGCCACAGGGCGACATAGCCGTGCAGCCCGGCCACAGACACACCGGTCAGCCCCAGCACGGCGACGCCGCGGGTGAGACCCGCCCTCGCCCGGCCGCCGACGCCGTCAACGGCGCCGACGACGGCCGGCGCGATGAGAATGGCACAGCCGAGCAGTGAGTAGAGGTACACCCTGAAGATCGCCTCGCCGCCGTAGCTCTGCCCCAGCAGCAGCCCGAACGAGCTGAACGCCACGATGGCGAGCGCGAGAACCGGACGCCTGCGCCGCCATGACCAGACGGCACAGCCGAACGCTGTCAGCACCATTGCGAGCGACAGGGCGCGGACCACCGACGACGTGAAGTCCTTCGCCGGCAGCCCGGACGTCAGCACGTTACTGGTGGCATTGCTGATCGGACTTCCGCCGGACAGCAGCCCGTAGGGCAACACCGCCTCCAGGTTGAGCATCAGGTAACCGGCTGCGATCGCCGCCATGGCCAGCGCGATCCACCGGGGCCTCGCGCGTGTGGCGGCGCACAGCAGACACGCGACGGCCACCGCCCAGAACGGCGTCAACTGGTGGGTCGGCACCGTCGCGGCGAACACCACGATGCTCAGGACGCCGCACGCGGGACTGCGTGAGGACGCCAGCAGCAGCACCAGCATGCCGAACGTCAACACCAGCGACCATGCCTGAGGCGAAAAGTAATCCTGCCCAACCCAGTTCGTGACCTCGGCGATGAAGGCCGCCGTCACCGCGGTGCGCCGCGAGCACCCGATGACGCGGGCGGCGCAGTAGACGGTCAGCGCGATCAGGATGTGCATGACCGGAGCGAAGACGTGCGCGACGGTCATCGGGTCGATTCCGGTGACGTCGCAGAACCACGCCCAGGTCACGAAGAATGCCGACCACTGGGCGTAGATGTCCGTGCCGTCCGGAGCGATCCGCCCGTTGAGGAGGATGTAGTCGACCACCGCGAGATGCTTATAGGTCCAGTCGTAGAGGGGAACGTCGGTGGCCACGACTGTCGTTACCCGGGCGACGGTGATGGCCGTGGCCACCGCCACGACCGCAGGCAGCACCCGATGGTCGCGAACCGCCACCAACAGCGCACCGCTGCACAGCACGATGCACGCCGCGAGCCACGGGCCGGAGCCTGAGAACAACAGCCCGTAGTATCCGGCATCCACTCCCGGCAGACTGGGCAGCGCCGCCAGCCAGACACCCACCGCCAGTCCGCTCAGCAACAACGAGAGATGGCGACGAACAACGCTTTTGCGGGGTGCCGCCAGCGGCTTCACCACGGTTCGCCACGACCCACGCGTTCCGCCAGGGGAATCGCGGCCGGTGCGGTAGTACCAGTAGGCGCTGCTGGCCGCGACCGCCACCACCTGCACCCACAGGATCTGCGCGGGGCTCCAACGGTACGACCACATCGCGGCGATCGCCACGAGCGTGATGATCGCCGCCCCCAGCACCGGCACCGTCGACAGCAGTGCCCGGCGCGGGATGCGCACCCATGTCAACACCGCCGCACCCGGCCCGACCGCGATGAACACCACCAGGCAGATAGCGCGCAGGGCGGTCGGCACCTCCGCGAGTGCCACGGCACCCGCGACCCCACCGACCGCCGCGAGGTCGGCGAGGCGGAGGCCTCCGACGGGCACCCGGTAGCGCGAAGGAGCACCGTACGTCCCGTCGGTCGGTGCATCGATGCCGACGATCGGTTCGAGCGTCGCCGTCATCGCCGTGCAGCGATCGTGCGGGTGCGGTCCCGTCGGCCCCGCCAGAGCGCGTGCGGCCCGCCCAGCACGGCCAGCACCTCGGTACGTCCCACCGATGCCGGAACGTCGTCGCGAAAGTCACTGGAGGGAGCGATGATCGCGCCGTAATCCACTCCGGCCCGCAGAGAGGGCCGGAGCTGCCGCCGGATCACCGTCGCCGCCAGCCGCCGGTGAGACGGGTCGAGCCCCACCTTCGTCAGCCACGCACCAAGACCCCGGCCGTAACCGCGCGCCTGAGCGAGCAGCGCGGCGTTGTCGCTGCGGTGCCGGTGCCAGACGATCGCGGACGGCTCCGTGGCCAACACGTCACCGGCGGTCAGCACCCGGAAGAACATGTCGAGGTCCTCACCGCCCTGAGCGGCCGTGCCTGCGCCGAGCGCTTCGTCGAAGCCGCCGAGCTCGAGGACACGGTCCCGCTTCACGGCGAAATTCGCCCCGGTCCCCAAACGACCGACCTGGAACGGAAACAGCGGCTGATCCGGCGGCGGCTCGGCCATGCTGAAGAGTCGGGGCTGCAGCGATCCGGCCCACGACACCCGATGGTCGAAGTAACCCTGTGCCGCAGTGCGTAATTCACCACTGGGAACCAGTCCCGAGACGCAGGACACGCGTGCGGAGCGGGCGAATCCCCCAGCGATGCCGCGCAACCATCGGCGATCGACGAACACGTCGTCGTCCGTGAAGGCCACCACGCCGTGGCCGGCGGCACGCAGTCCGGCGTTCCTGGCTCTCGACAGACCGGGAACCGGCTCGACCACCAGGCGCACCCGGCTGTCGGCGAGCCGCTGCACCACTCGCGCGGTGGCATCGGTGCGCGCAGCGTTGTCGACAACCACCACCTCGAAGGCCGGGTAGTCGAGCAGCAAAATCGATTTCAGTGCATCGGCGAGCTGATCGGGGCGATCTCTGGTACAGACCACGACCGAGATCTGCGGCAACCCCGAACACCGCTCCGCATCGGCGGTCGGTGTGACCGACGGAACCTGCACCCGGACCCGGCCGTCGACGATGGGCGCCTCGACGAAGGCGATGGGCTGCCGGCGCCGTCGCATCAGCACGCGCGCCGTGCGGTATCCGTCCGCATGGCGGGCGATGAACTCCACGCAGGCCTCGGAGTCCTGGGACCAGTCGTCGACGTCGAGCATCCCGATCCAGCGTGCGTGCCGCCAGGTCGGTGCGGCCTGCGGCGGCATGGCGGGATCGATCGCGGCAGGCGTCATTGGGCCACCACCCTGACCCAATCCACCAGCATGGTCGACGGATTCGGCGTGGTGGCATCCGGAGGTCCCGGCCACGACCCGCCGACCGCGAGGTTCAACAGCAGGAAGAACGACGCATCGAATACCCATTGGCTGTCGACGGCCAGATCTGCCGGTGTGACGTGCAAGATCGTCAGGCCGTCGATCCCGGTGACGATGCGGCCGGGGGCGCGTTCCACCCAGTAGGTGTGGAATTCCCCGACCAGCGGGAAGGGCGCCGGCCCGGCGGTGGAAACCTCCTGTCCCCGTACCGATCCCTGCCTCGGGGCATGGATCCCGGAGTGATACTCGGTCGCGAGGTTGAGTGTCTCGATGACGTCGATCTCGCCCGCTTCGGGCCACCCCACGCTGTCGATGTTGCTGCCCAGCAACCAGAACGCAGGATGAAGACCGGTCCCCGCTGGCAGCGCGATGCGCGCCTCCGCCCGGCCCGAGGTGAACTCGATGGTCCCCCGCGTCGTGATGCGGGCTGACGTGATCTGATCCAGGGCGTCGCCACGGGCGGTGATCGCCAGGCGCCCGGCGCCGTCGAGACCGACATTGGCCGGGCTGTCGGTATAGACCTGCAGTTCGTTGTTTCCCCAGCCTCCCCCGCCGGTGTCGAACCGCCACTGCGGCGACGGACGAGCACCTGCGGGGCCGTCGAACTCGTCGGCGAAGATCACCCGGGGCCCCGCCGGCTCGGCGCGCCCCACCGTCGCGGGCACGGTGCAGCCGCAGAGCGCGATGACGGCGGCCAGGCAGACGACTCGGCGCAGCGGGTGCCGATGACGTTTCGCCGTCACCGCAAGTCCTCGACACGTTCCGGGGATTCGGCAGTCTCGGCCGGCGAGGCGCGCAGCCCGACCGTGCCCAGGGCGATGACCGCCACCAGGATGCCGTAGGTGGCCATCCGTTGGGCACCGCCCGATCCGAAGACGTCGTGCCCGCCGATGTAGGTGAAGTATCCGACGAGGCTGACGGCACCGGCGATGACGGCGACGCCGCGCCGTTCACCCGACATCGTTGACGTGGATCCCAGCGCGATGAACAGCACGCTCACCGCGCCCAGGGTCATGAACACCGATATCGCCGTGAGGTTCCCCGGGTAGTCGACCTGTTGGGTGATGACGCCTGCGGTCGCCAACCCGACCCCTGCCAGCAGCAGCAGGGCGGCGTGAGCCCGCTCGGTCACCTTCCGCGCGAGGAAGCTCGCCGCGACGAAGGCCACCGCGAGTCCCGTGACCACCGTGGACACGTTCATCGCGCGGTAGACCTCACTGCACGGCCAGTTGCCCATCGGTCCGCAGAACGCGGCGCCCAGCGGTCCCACCAGATGATCCCGGTAGCCGTAATAGCCGCGCCACGATGCCGACACCACCCACTCGGCGGCGAAGTACACGACGGGCACCAGGGCTACCCGCCCGGTCATCCGGGGATCATGCAGCCAACGCGCAATCCTCACTGTGTGCCGTCCCTGCCTCGAAGCGTCAGGCCGAGTCCCACGAGGTAGCCGGCCGTGGTGACGAGCAGTCCCGCCCCCAGTGCCAGCACCCGGGTGGGCCGCCGGCGCGCATGCCAGATTCCCGAAGGAAGCGTCCTCGTCGTGTATTTGCGTTCGTTCGACAGCGCCGATCGCGGACCGCAGAGCCCGGCGAGGACGGCCTTGCTTCGACCTTCGTGGAAGCATCGCCGCACGAAGTAGGACAGCGTCATTCGCTCCCGCGGAACGGTATGTGACACCGCGAACGCGGTATGGCGGATGATCCGCGCCTGCGGGTCGCGGCGACTCAGCGCAATCCCCATCATCGTCTCCTCACATCCCGCCGGCAGCGTCCCGACGCGGCCGAGTCGATCGCAGAAGCCGCCGATGTCGGTCAGGTCGCCGCGCCGCACTGCCATGGCCGCGCCGATCGGGTTGCGTATCGCCGACCCGTCGGGGGGCAGCCCGCGATAGTCGCATCCGACCACCCAGCCGAATTCCGTTGGGAACCAATCGGGTGCGGATCCCGAGTGCCAGGCGGGATGGACCGCGCCGCCGAGCGCGGTGATGGTGGGCTCGGCGAAAGCGGTCCGTGCGCCGTCGAGCGCCGCCGCGTGCAGCACGGCGTCGTCGTCGAGGAACACCACGACGTCACCCCGGGCCGTCTGCAGCCCGGTGTTGCGCGCCCCGGAGAGTCCCCGACGAAATGCGTTCTGCACGATGGTCGGCCGGTCACCGTAGGTGTCCCTCAGGTCGTGGCACAGCGGTTCGTTGTGGTCGACGACGACGATCAGTTCGTCCCCGTGGCGCAGTTGGTCGAGCACAGTGTCCACCGCGGCGGCCAGCCCCTGTCGCCGTTGCAGGGTGTAGCAGCAGATGACCACGCTGACCGAGATTGTGGAGGCGACCATCTCGGCCCGCTGGGTGGCGGGTGTGGTCACCGCGACCAGCCGGCGGCGACCGCGCGTACTACCCGATGCTCACGTCGCTCACGACTGATGGTCCGCAACACCCGCAGCCCGTCGGTGGCGGCGTTGAGGTTGCTGCGCCCGTAGAGCCGTTTGCCCTCGAAGCTGCCTACCTCTCGGATCTGCCAGCCGCTGCGCGCCGCGCGAACGTTGATCACGGTCTCGATCTCGAAGCCGTCGCCCCACTGAGGCTCCGCGACATCGGTCTCCGGAAGGTTCAAGCACGTGAGGTTGCGCCGCCAGAACGCGTTGTACCCGTAGCACAGGTCGCTGAACCCGGTCTGGAATATGCGATTCACCAGCCAGTTCAGCCCCTTGTTACCGGCCCTGCGCAGATGGGTGATGTCGTCGCTTCCTCCGCCGCGGGAGAACCGGCTGCCCTTCGCGAGGTCGGCTCCGTCCAGGAGTGCCGCCACGAAACGGGGGATCTCCGCGGGATCGGTGGAGCCGTCGCCGTCGATCATGACGATGATGTCTCCGGTGGCGGCGCGGAAGCCACACGCCAGCGCGTTGCCTTTTCCGTTGCGGGTCTGCTCGATAACGGTCGCATTCGGCCAGAGTCGACGCGCAACATCGGCCGTACCGTCCAGTGATCCGCCGTCGATCACGACGATTTCGTCGACCGGCGGCATTCGCCGTGCGACGTGAGGCAGGTTCCTGGCCTCGTTGCGGGTCGGCAGAACCACGCTCACGGTCGGGCGACCGACGCTTCCCGGGGTGGTCGGCTCAGCAATCCAGTCCTCGGTCGTCGAGCCTGGACGTGTGCCGACGGACTTCCCGTGGATATCGTGCAAGAAGTTGCCGATATTTGCTTTCAACTGCACGTCCGACTCCGGAACGACATCCGTCAAGACCCCAAACTCCTTGTCTCGATCTTGTTTTCAATGACCGCGGCGACAGAGCGCATGACGGCATGGGATAGCTGGCTCATTGTTCGCCTTAACTACGCCGGACTGTATCGACACCGGAGGCGGGCTGGGCGCCTACCCCGGGACGCTATGACGAGCATCACAACTTTGGGTAGCCTAACCATTATTCGCTGTCCTTAGTATCCTCATCGAAGCAGTAACCGAACGCACCCCACCCCGCTCCGACGAGGAACTTCTGCATGCCGACCACAGGCAGTCCCGATGCCCTGCGCACCCAGCAAACAGCCTCTGCGACTGCGGAACTGGGCACGGGGTTTACCAGCATGTCCCGCAGGCAGGGTCGGCACCAGAACAGAAACGGACTCGGCATCGATATCGCCGCGGTTATGACCTCGAGTGCCGCCACCGGCATCCTCGGTTTCGTGTTCTGGACCGTCGCCGCACGCGGCTTCGACACCGCGGAAGTGGGCCGGGCATCCGCGATCATCTCCTCGGCGACCTTGATCGCGATCCTCGCCAACTTCAGCCTCGGCAGCCTCTATGAACGCTTCCTTCCACTGGCAGGTGCCCGCACCCAAAGACTCGTGCGGGAGGGCACCGCGTTCGTCGCGTGCGCCGCAGTGCTGTTCGGCGTCGTGTTCGTTGTTGTCGGGCCACGCGCGCAGTTGTTCCCGAACTGGACTGAGGCACTGCTCTTTCCGATATTCGTCGCGGTGCTCGCCATCTATGCGCTTCAGGATCAGATCCTGATTGGGTTGAACCGGGCGCGCATGATCGCCACCAAGAACATCGGGCAGTCCACCGCCAAGCTGATCGTCGTCGCCACCCTCATCCCGGTCGCCACGGGCGCCGCGATCGTCTGGTCGTGGGTGCTGCCCGCCGCCGTGATCACGGCGGTCATCGCGGTGTTCGTCATTCGGCGTGAGAGCGGCGGTCGTGCCGGCGCCGCCACGCTGCCGGAGCGCCGCGAGCTGGTCCACTTCTTCGCGAGCTCGTACGCCATCAACGCGATCAACGTCATCGTGCCGCTGCTGGTGCCGTTGATCGTCGTCGCCCAACTCGGCACCGAGATGAACGCGTACTTCTCGATGTGCTGGTTGGTGGTCAACACCCTCGGCGCCCTGATCGTGGCGACCGCGGCACCCTTCATCGCCACCGCATCGACCCCGGGTGCCGACGTGCGTTCCTGCACAGTTCGATTCGTGTTGTTGTGCGGGGGCGCGGCGGTCACCGGTTGTCTGACGCTGATCATCGCCGCGCCGCTCATCCTCGGAATCCTGGGCCCGCACTACGCCGAGAACGGCACCACCCTCATCCGGATCATGGCCCTGGTCCTGCCCGCCGTGGCGCTGACGACGATCTACACGGCGTTGGCGCGGCTACAGCGCCGGCTGCGACTGGCCGTCGTCAGCCAGATCGTGCTCGGCGTTCTCGTGGTCGCCGGAGTTATCGTCACGACGCCGCGCTGGGGCATCAACGCTGTCGGCTATACCTACCTCGGCGCCGAACTGTTCATCACGCTGGTCGTCCTGGGGCCCACCATCGTGCTGCTGCGTACCGCTGCCTCCACGCCCCGCGGTCAGGCACTCGACGGCCCGGCGCCGATGGCGACACGGCCGGACTTCTCCCATGTCGGCGCTGTCGAGTACGGCTCGGTCAGCCGACGGTTCGAGCAGGTCGCCGCGATGCTGCCGGGGCATATCGCACTGCGCACCGAGGACTGCGCCCTCACCTATGGCGCGCTGCACACCGCCGCCGCCGGGTGGACCTCGGCGCTGAGGGGTCGCCACGAACCCGATGCACCGCTGGCCCTTGTCGGCGACCTCGATCCGAACACTGCCGCGGTGATCCTCGGTAGCTTCGCGGCCGGATCCCCACTGGTGCCGCTGGACCCCGGTCTTCCGCGCGACAGGATGACGCACATTTTCGGTGCCCTCCGCGAGCGGGGGTATCGCCTCGATACCGTCGTGGTGGACGACGTGGCCAGCACGCTGACAGGCGCGCTGGCCGAAGACCACACCGTGTGGCCGGCAAGCCGGTCGCTGCCGATGCCCTCTGCGCCCTCCCGATCCACCGCCGGCCCCGTGCTCGGCACGCAATCAGTGACCAGCATCCAATTCACGTCGGGCTCGTCGGGGGAACCCAAGGCGGTTCTGCACACCAATGGGACGTGGCTCAGCGACTGGATTTTGCACCGGGACAGGTTCGGGATCGGTGAGGGCAGTCGCGTCGCCCTGTGCATGCCGGTGAGCTTCGCCGCTGGGCTCAACGTTCTCGTCGGATCGCTGCTCTCGGGCGCCGAGGTCATCGCGATCGACCCGCGCAACTGCAGCCCGGCCGCCGCGATCGAGCGCCTCGCCGACGCCGACATCGTCATGTGCACGCCCTCGTTCTTGCAGTCGCTGACGGACGCCGCGGGTGACGGGGCCCTCGATAGGGTTCAGCGCATCGTCACCACCGGGGAGCCGTTGTACAGCAACGTTATCCGGCGTGCCCGAGCCCTGGCACCGCATGCCGTTCTGACCAACTGGGCCGGTTCGTCGGAGACCCTGGGCATCGCGCACTTCGATATCTGGCCCACCGACGAGCTACCCGCGGGCGTCATCCCGGCGGGCATCGCCGTACCGCACAAGACGCTCGGCATCGACGAACAGGGCCGACTCACTGTCACGTCGCCCTACCTGGCCGCGGGTTACCTCAAGCCGGAGGATGCCTCCACAACGTTCATCGAGAATGCCGATGGCAGTAGAACCTTCGTGACCAATGACCGTGCTCGCATCACTGAGGACGGGATCCTGATGGTGCTCGGCCGGATGGACGCCGCGGTGAAGATTCGGGGATATCTGGTCGAGCCCGCCGAGGTCGAGGCCGCGATGCTCGACTGCCCAGGCATCCGCGAGGCGCTTGTGGTGGCCGACCCACTCGCCGAGACCCCGGTGTTGACCGCGTATGTCGCGCCCACACCGGGAGCCCGCAGCCCTGCGGTGGCCGATGTCCGCGCGCAGTTACATACCCGGCTGCCCGCCTGGATGGTGCCCACCCACGTCGTGATGCTGGAAGCGTTGCCGCGCAACGAACGCGGCAAGGTCGACCGACGCGCACTGCCCGTCCCCGTTCGTGGACCGATCGTGCCTCCCGCCCCGGGGCTCGAGACCGAGATCGCCGCGGCATGGGCCGACGTGCTGCGCCTCGACGCGATCGGGCGTGACGAGAATTTCTATGCTCTGGGCGGGGACTCGCTCAACGTTGCGCAGATGATCGGGGTCGTCGGCGATCTCCACAATGTTCACCTGGCGGCGTCAGACCTCGCCGCAGCTCCCACCGTGGCACAGTTCGCCGAGGTCCTGGGCACCCGCCGAGCGGGAGTGTGCACCGCCGGCGATGATCAGATCGCCTCCACGACCGTCATTCTCCGTCCGCCGGCCGAGGAGACACGGGACACGTTGTTCTGCTTTGCGGGCGCCGGCGCATCGGCGCTGTCCTTCGTTCCACTGGCCGACCGGGCCGACCGGCACACGGCAGTGATCGCGTTCCAGGCGCAGGGTCTGGAGAACCGGGCGTTCCCGGACTGGACGGTCGGGCGCGCGGCGCGGCGGCACCTCGCGGATCTGCTGGCGCTTCAGCCGCAGGGCCCGTACACGTTGGTCGGGCACTCGCTGGGCGCGTTCATCGCACTCGATGTCGCCAACCGGCTGCAGACACTCGGCCATCACATCGAACTGGTCACGCTGCTGGATCCATTCCTGCCACCCCGAACCGTGCGGGCGGCCCGTCGACTGCTGCCGGATGTCACGTCGACGCTGCTCGAGCAATCCCCTGCAAATCGCTTCGCGCTGTGGCGACGCCGGCTGTGGCTGCCCCTGGCGGGCATCGTCGACGGCACCGCGCAGCAGAAGGTGGAGGCGCTGCGCGAGGTCGGCGTACGGGTCGGCTGGCTGCACCGGCCACGGCCCTTCGACGGCCGAACCCTGTTGGTGCTCAGCAGTTTCAACCGCGACGACGACCGGGTGTGACCCCAGGTACTCACCGGGGATCTGACGGTGCAGCGGATCCACTGCGATCACGACTCGGTAGTCCGCGAACCTCACGTGGGCCGCGTCGTGGACGTGATGAGCGCGGCGCGGCTTCAGCGCTGATCGGCGGCGGCCAGCAGCACGTCGCCGAGCACCCCGTGGTGGTCGGAACCGGGAAGGGCAACACGGCGGAAAGCGACCGGCGTGCCGCCGCGGGTGAGAATCCGATCGATTGCCAGCACCGCCGGATACCACCTGTCCGCGGGGTAGGTGGCGACGATGCCCGAACCCAGGAAGTCGGCAGCATCGATCAGCACCGAGCCGTCGCGGCCCCCCGCGGTGAGCAGATTGCGGTACCGCTCGTGGTCGTAGGTTGAGTTGAAATCCGCGCCGATGATCAAGGGACGTGACTCTGCGGCCAGGATGGCTCCGATCCGGTCGAGTTCCAGTGCCCACCGCCACGACGCCTCGGGGTACGGGGGCAACGGATGCAACGCGTAGACCGCGAATGGTTCGGCGCCGGGCATGTCTACGGTGGCGCGCACGTTGTTGTGCTTGAGGCCGGGAAGGAGTTCGGCGTCGGTCAACGGATAGCGTGAGTAAATGCCCTCTCCGCCACCGCCTTCCCGGGGACGCAGATACGTGAACGGCAACGCCTCATCGATTCCGGCGGCCGCCAGCCGGTCGACGGCTGATTGCGTCAGCTCGGCGGCGGTGAGCACATCCACGTCGTCACTGCGGACCCGGTCGACGAGTGCCCGCGGGTCGGCTTCACCGAGGCGGATGTTCGCCTGCAGGAGCCTGAGTCTCGGCGTCTCCGCGGGTGCCGAGGCGCGCTCGCCCAGGTAGAGAGGCAGTTGCGCGGCGACCCCGACGACCGTGATGATCAGCGCCGCGGCCGCGACGTACCAGTATCGGGTCGCGACGAGGACGGTCACCGAGATCGCCGCCAGCACAACGAAAAGTGGGCTGAAGGAGGCCACCAACGTGACCGCCGTGCTGACCGGGCCGAAGAAGTGGGCGGCCATCCCGATGCCGGCGCAGATCGCCGAGGCGACGCCGACGATGCCCACGACCGTGCGCAGCCGACCGGAACCGGAGGCTTCGCTCACGACGGGCGGGCATCGGCTTGTCCACACCGGCTCACGCGGACAACGGTAGTCGAGCACCGTCGGCGTGTGAGACGACGCCGCGAGCGGCTCGCAACGCGGCGCGGGCCCGCACTCCGGCCGGCGCCCGCCACTGGATCGGCGCCTCGATGCTGACCGGAACGCAGGGCAGAGCTTGAAGCATCGCCACGATGTCGATGCATCCCTCGCCGGGGAGCAAGCGAGCGTTGCGGCCCTGATAGCGCAGTTCGTCGACCGACGTCGGTCGGGGGAAGGCGCCGTCACAGATCTGGACGTAGCGAATCCATTTCGCGGGCAGCGCCGCAAGATCGGCGGTCGTGGCCAACGCGCGGTCGTAGTGGATGGCATCCACGAGCACTCCCACGTCGCTGGCCCCGGTGCGGCGCAGTATCGACGCCGCCTCGTCGAGGTTACGGACATCGGTCCAGGGCATGGGTTCCAGGTTGGGGACCACGCCGAAATCTTGTGCGAAAAGGCTTAGTTCGGCGAAGTTCGCGGCCAGCCTGGAGTGTTCGGGGTCGTTGCCCGTCACCAGAACCTGGGAGGCGCCGAGGTACGCCCCGGTCTCGAGGAAGGGACCGAATTCGTCGCGGACGACGGTGTCGGGGCGCAATCGCAGCACCTCGATGTCGAGCACGAAGAGGCCGGTGTCGTCCAGGCGCTGACGGGTCTCGCGGATCATCGGGGTCTTCCCGATGGTCGGGCGCAGCGGCTCCTCGCCGGTGGCGCGGATGAGCCGCAGCCCGACGCCGTCGTAGCCCGCCTCGGCGGCACAGGCCACGAGCTCCGGCGGACTGAGCTCCAAGACCGTCAGCGGCGCGAGGGTGATGGGCCGCGTGAGTGCGCGGGTGGCCGGCGCGTGATGGCGTCGCAGAATCCTCAACCCAACTCCTCCGATGATCGAGCGGTCATTTCGGGTTGGCTCGATTGTCCGGGAAGTGCCGCTGTCGTGGGGACCTACCTCCGCGGGCGACTGCAGCGGAAAGCAGTGTGCGTACGGTATGTGCCATGTCCCTGGATGCCATTCTGCAGACGGTGCTCGAGGCTGTTCCCTTTCAGCTGACCACGGACGGTGGCCCGGAAGAGGCCCGCAGGCGCTTCGCCGAGCTTCCGAGGCAAGAGGTGCACCCCGAAGTCACGGCCGAGGACCGCAGCATTGACGGTCCCGGTGGGGCGATCGCCGTGCGCATCTACCGTCCACAGTCGGAGCAACCGCTGCTGCCGGCGGTCATCTTCATCCACGGCGGCGGGTGGTCGGTCGGCGACCTCGACACCTACGACGGAACGGCGCGCATGCATGCGGCCCTGACCGAGGCGGTCGTCGTGTCGATCGACTACCGGCTGGCACCCGAGCACCCGTATCCCGCTGCGGTGGACGACGTCTGGGCGGCCACGCAATGGGTGATCGGCAACGCCGGTGAGATCGGCGCCGACCCGGATCGCATCGCTGTGGCCGGCGACTCCGCCGGAGGCAACCTTGCCGCGGTGACGTCCCAATTGGCTCGCGACCAGGGCACACCGTTGCGGTTCCAGCTGCTCTGGTATCCGTCGACGACGTTCGACACCTCGCTGCCGTCGTTTGCCGAGAACGCCGGCGCCCCGATCCTCACCCTGAATGCGGCCAAGAGCTTCAGCCGCTGGTATGTCGGCGACACCGACATGTCTCAGCCACCCGCCACCCTGGTGCCTGCGCGGGGCGAGCTGTCGGGGTTGCCCGCGGCCTATATCGCGGTCGCCGGTCACGATCCGTTGCGCGACGACGGCGTTCGGTACGCCGAACTCCTCGCTGAGGCCGGGGTACCGGTCGAGCTGCACCACGCGGAGTCACTGGTGCACGGTTACCTCGGCTACGCCGGTGTGGTGCCTGCCGCGACCGAAGCCACCGAGCGCGGCCTGAAAGCCTTGCGTATCGCGCTGACGTGAGTCCGCGCCGAATCCGACGAACACCCGACGGTCTAGCGCTATGGTCGGGGTTGTCCGCGCCCGGGAGGTCTCATGACAGCGCCTGACTACGAAACCGTGATCGTCGGTGCCGGGTTCTCCGGTATCGGGACGGCGATTCAGCTCGACCGATCGGGAATGCGCGACTATCTCATCGTCGAAGCCGGTGACGGCCCCGGCGGCACCTGGTACTGGAACACCTATCCCGGTATCGCCGTGGATATCCCGTCCTTCTCGTATCAGTTCTCGTTCGAGCAGAGCACGGCGTGGTCGCGGACCTACGCGCCCGGAAACGAGCTGCAGGCCTACGCCGCGCGCTGCGTCGAGAAGTACGGTCTGCGCCCCAGGATCAGGTTCGGCACGAAGGTTCTGGGCGCGGATTTCGATGATGCACAAGGTGTTTGGCGCGTTCGTATGGAATCTGAGGCCGGCGACGACACGGTGACCGCGAGATTCCTCGTCAATGCCAGCGGTGTGCTGACCGTGCCCAACCTTCCCGATATCCCCGGCGTCGACTCGTTCGCCGGTGAGACGATCCACACTGCGCGCTGGGACCACGACCTGGACCTCTCCGGTAAGCGCGTCGCGATCATCGGGACCGGCGCGTCCGCCGTCCAGGTGATCCCCGAGATCGCGCCCTTGGTCGAGCGCCTGACCGTCTTCCAGCGCACCCCGATCTGGTGTTTCCCGAAGTTCGATGTTCCGCTGTCGACGGCAGCGCGCACGATGATGCGGTTGCCGCTCGGCAAGACCGTGCAGCGGCTGATCAGCCAGACCTATGTGGAGTTGACGTTCCCGCTGGCCGCGCAGTACTTCACCGTCAACCCGATGGCCAAACGGATGGACAAGCTCGGCAAGGCCTTCCTGCGGAAGCAGGTCGACGATCCGGAGGTCCGGGACAAACTGACACCGCGCTACGCGGTCGGCTGCAAGCGACCCGGCTTCCACAACACGTTTCTGTCGACGTTCAACCGGGACAACGTCGACCTGGTGACCGAACCCATCGACAAGATCACCGGGTCGGGCGTCGCGACCGCTGACGGCGGCCTGTGCGAGATCGACGTACTGATCCTGGCGACCGGGTTCAAGGTGCTGGACACCGAGAACGTACCGACCTTCCCGGTGACCGGGCCGGGCGGACAGACCCTGGCGTCGTTCTGGGACGAGAACCGCCTGCAGGCCTACGAGGGCGTGAGCATCCCGGGCTTCCCGAACTTCTTCACCGTTTTCGGTCCGTACGGCTACGTCGGTTCGTCGTACTTCGCCCTCATCGAGGCCCAGACCCGCCACATCGTCCGGTGCCTCGATGCGGCGCGTCGCCGGCGCGCCACCCGTGTGGAGGTGCGCCAGGACGCCAACGACCGCTACTTCGCCGAGATGATGCGCAAGCGGCACCGGCAGATCTTCTGGCAGGACAGCTGCCAGAACGCCAACAGCTACTACTTCGACCAGCACGGCGACGTACCGCTGCGGCCGGCGTCGACGCTGGAGGCGTACTGGCGCAGCCGTCGCTTTCCGATCGAGGACTACGAGTTCATCAGCTGACCCGACTGATCGGGCACCGTCTGCTAGACGGAGGCCTTGAGTTCGTCGACCTTGTTGAGCTGCTCCCACGGCAGCTCGACGTCGGTGCGGCCGAAGTGACCGTACGCCGCCGTCTTGGCGTAGATCGGGCGCAGCAGATCCAGATCGCGCACGATCGCGCCGGGACGCAGGTCGAAGACCGAGGTGATGGCCTTCTCGATGCGAGCCGGATCGACGGTCTCGCTGCCGAAGGTCTCCACGAAGAGCCCCACCGGAGCCGCCTTGCCGATGGCGTACGCCACCTGGACCTCGACACGTTCGGCCAGTCCGGCGGCGACGACGTTCTTGGCCACCCACCGCATCGCGTACGCGGCCGAGCGGTCCACCTTGGACGGATCCTTGCCGGAGAACGCGCCACCGCCGTGACGGGCCCAGCCGCCGTAGGTGTCGACGATGATCTTGCGGCCCGTCAGGCCGGCGTCACCCATCGGGCCGCCGAGCACGAACTTGCCGGTCGGATTGACCAGCAGCCGGAAGTCGGACGTGTCCATCGACTCGTGTCCCAGATCGGCAAGCACCGTGTTGACGACCTTCTCGCGGATGTCCGGGGCGAGCGTCCCCTCCAGGTCGATCCCTTCGGCGTGCTGGGTGGAGAGCACGACCGTGTCCAGACGTACCGGCGTCACGCCGTCGTACTGGACGGTGACCTGCGTCTTTCCGTCGGGGCGAAGATAGTCGAGCACCCCGCCCTTGCGGACCTCGGTGAGTCGGCGCGCCAGCCGGTGCGCGAGCGCGATGGGCAGCGGCATGAGCTCGGGAGTGTCCTTGATGGCGTAGCCGAACATCAGGCCCTGATCGCCGGCGCCCTGAAGGTCCAGCGGGTCGCCGGCCCCCTCGACGCGCGTCTCGTGGGCGGTGTCGACGCCCTGCGCGATATCGGGCGACTGGGCACCGATGCCGATGTTGACACCACACGTGAGGCCGTCGAAGCCCTTGTCGGAGTGGTCGTAGCCGATCTCCAGGATCCGCTCCCGCACCGTGTTGGTGATGTCGGCGAACGCGGTCCTCGCAGACGTCGTCACCTCGCCGACCACGTGCACCTGGCCCGTCGTCACCAATGTCTCGACAGCAACGCGGGACTTGGGATCATCGGCGAGCAATGCGTCGAGCACCGAGTCGCTGATGGCGTCGCAGATCTTGTCGGGGTGCCCCTCGGTCACCGACTCACTGGTAAACAGCCGAGCTTCACTCACGGTCGATCCCTTCCGCTCAAGTCCTCTTGAGATAGTTAGACAGTCAACTTATACATGGTGCGATGGTCCCGCCCTTTGCCACTCCATCGCGTTCGCCTCTTGCACCCAAGCGGGTGCCTTCGCTGCGCGCAACCCTTACACGCACTCCCGGACCCCGCAGGGATGCCGACTCTTCGTCCCCGGCCTACCCGCCAGTGCTGTGTAGGAACGCCACGATCGCGTCCACAATACGGCTGGCGATCACTGTCTTCGAACCGTGCTCCAAGGCAGCCTCGGTTCCATCGGCCGAGAGTAGCCAGCCGTCGTTGTGATCGACCTCGAATGCGCGGTTGTCCCCGACCGCATTGACCACGAGCAGATCGCAGTTCTTCCGCTTGAGTTTGGCGCGGGCGTGGAACAGCACATCGCCGTTCGCGTCGCCCGTTTCCGCGGCGAATCCCACGATGGCCTTCATGTTTGGCAGCTGGCCGTCGGCGCGGGCGCGCACCGAACCGGCGAGCACGTCGTCGTTGCGGACCAGCTCGATGGTGGGGTCGCCCGCGCTGTCCGCGCCCTTCTTGATCTTGCTGGTCGCCTGGTGGGCGGGCCGGAAGTCAGCGACCGCAGCGGCCATCACGAGGACGTTCGCCTCGGGCGCATGCTTGGAGACGGCGTCGCGCAACTGGGCGGCGGAACCGACATGGACGACCTCTACGCCGGCCGGATCGATGAGGCCCGCCGTGTTTCCTGCGATCAACGTCACATCGGCACCGCGCTGCGCCATCACCCGCGCCATCGCGAAGCCCTGCTTGCCGGAGCTGCGGTTACCGATGAACCGGACCGGATCAATCGGTTCGCGAGTGCCGCCCGCGGTGACGAGCACCTTGGTGCCGGCCAGGTCGTAGGGCAGCGCGTCGCCGCGGTCGAGCAGGAGCTGGGCCAGTGTGCTGATTTCCTCGGCCTCGGGCAGTCGGCCCGGGCCGGTGTCCGCGCCGGTCAACCGGCCCGACGCAGGCTCCATCACGACCGCGCCGCGACGACGCAGGGTGGCGACATTGTCGATGGTCGCGGGATGTAACCACATCTCGGTATGCATGGCAGGCGCGAACAGCACCGGACATCGGGCGGTGAGCAGTGTTGCGGTCAGCAGATCGTCGGCGCGCCCGGCACTCGCGCGGGCCAGCAGGTCGGCGGTGGCAGGCGCGACGACCACGAGGTCGGCGGTCTGACCTATCCGGACATGCGGTACCTCATGGACGTCTTCGAACACCCCGGTGTGCACCGGGTTGCCCGACAGCGCCTCGAAGGTGGCGGCGCCGACGAATCGCAGAGCGGAGTCGGTCGGGACCACCCGGACCGAATGACCGGCCTCGGTGAGCTGGCGGACGACCGTGGCCGCCTTGTAGGCGGCGATGCCACCGGCGACGCCGACGATGATCCGCTTGCGCTCCATGAGAGCGGAGGCCTAGCCCTCGCCCTCGGAGTGCTCCAGCAGGTCGCCGTGGATCTCGCGCATGGCGATCGACAGCGGCTTCTCCTGCAGGCCGGGCTCGACCAGCGGGCCGACGTACTCGAGGATTCCGTCACCGAGCTGGTTGTAGTAATCGTTGATCTGACGTGCGCGTTTGGCGGCGTAGATCACCAGCGCGTACTTGCTCGACGCGCGGTCCAGCAACTCGTCGATGGGCGGGTTGGTAATGCCCAGCGGCGTGTCGTAGGCGCTGGCGGCAGTCGGGTCGATGTCGACGGCTGCCAGCCGCGTGTCGGCGTGCGGGGTGCTCACGTAGAAGGTCTCCTGGCGGTTGCGGTTGGTGCGGATCTACTGAGTGCTGGGCGGCGATCAGGTGTGATCGCGCGGCACCGGCGTGTGGGCCACCAGCAAGGATACCAATTCCGCGCAGGCAGACTCCAATTGACTGTTGACGACGACCTCGTCGAAGTCGCCCTGAGCGGCCAGCTCGGCCCGGGCGGTCTGCAGCCGGCGGGCCATCACTTCGGGTGATTCGGTGCCGCGGCCCGACAGCCGACTCTCCAGGGCCTCCCAGCTGGGAGGGGCCAGGAACACCGTCCTGGCCTCGGGCATCGCTCTCTTGACGGCGCGTGCCCCGGCCAGATCGACCTCGATCAGTACCGGGTGACCTGCCGCAGCGGCCTCCCGTACGGGTGCCGCGGGCGTTCCGGAGCGGTGCAGGCCGCCGTGGATCTCCGCCCATTCCAGCAGCGCGCCCCCGTCGATGAGCTGCTGAAACTGATCTGCCGTCACGAACGTGTAGTCCACCCCGTCGATTTCCCCGGGGCGGGGAACCCGCGTGGTCACCGACACGCTGAAGTACAGGTCTGGGACCCGCTCCCGCAGGCAGCGCACCACGGTGGACTTGCCGACGGCAGAGGGGCCGGACAGCACCAAGACCGGTGCATCTGCAGCCTCGGTGCGATCCGGCCCTCTAGCCTCGCTCACGCCAGTTCGGGCGCTTAATCTGCGGTGAAGTCGAACTTTTCCAGCAGGGCCTTGCGCTGACGATCACCGAGTCCGCGCAGGCGGCGCGTCGGGGCGATCTCCAGCTCGGTCATGATCTCCTGCGCCTTGACCTTGCCGACCTTGGGCAGGGCCTCCAGCAGCGCGGATACCTTCATCTTGCCCAGGACCTCGTCGGACTCGGCGTCCTTGAGGACCTGCTTGAGGTTGGTGCCGCCACGCTTGAGCCGATCTTTGAGCTCGGCACGCGCTCGACGGGCGGCAGCAGCCTTCTCCAACGCTGCCGCGCGCTGTTCGTCGGTCAACTGGGGAAGGGCCACGGGTTCCTCCGTCTCGTCCACATCATCATTTGTTTTGTTTCGGCTGGTCCGAGAACCAGCCAGCGTGCACGACCGTACCCACGCAGCCTGACGAAAGCTAACCCCACCCCCCGGTTACCGGCTCAAAAGCCCAGCGTGTAATGCGCTCAGCCAGGCCCCTCCACATCGGTCCGGGGCATCGCTGTGCCGCCGCCACAACGCCCGACACAATTAAAACCCCTGCATATCAACGGTATTCACCGATGTCCGGCGAGAATCGACATTCGCCGGGATCGTCACGGGCCGTCAGAGTCCACGCCGGAACCGGTCGAGACGAGAAATTTTCGCTGGTCACCGCGTCTCGGGCGTGTCGCGGCGGCTGCGGCGGCCACGGCCACCGCTTCATGCTGCGCGACCGATACCGCCGACGAATGACTGCGCCGGACGGACGCCGGAGCACCCTCCGGTCATGAATCCCCAAGGCCTCACTTCGACATTTGCCGAGGTCAGCGCCGCTCATCGTGGTCATTACGCCCCACTCGGCGATGTCCTAGGCGGTCACGACGATCCCGTGTTCAGGTAGGCGACGGCATCGCGCATCCGCTCGGCGGCGCCACGCAGCGCGGCGATATCCGGTCCGGCCCGCAGCACGTCCCTCGACACCGCAGGCAGCAGCTGCCCTGGCAACGCCCCTCCGAGCCCCGCCAGCGCATCGGGGCGTCCGCCCTGCGCGCCGACGCCCGGAACCAGCACCGGCCCGTGGAGAGCGCTCACGTCGGGCGGGTCGGTCAGCGTCGCACCGACCACCACACCGACCGAGCCTGCCGGCGCCGACCCATTGACGGCCGCCGCCGCGTCGACGATGGATTGGGCGACGGTGCGACCCCCCGCATCAGCCCGCTGCACCGAAGCTCCCTCGGGGTTGGATGTCGCGGCCAGCACGAACACCCCGCGCTCGTGGTCTCGCGCCTTGTCCAACAGCGGCTGAAGCGACCCGAAGCCCAGATACGGCGACGCCGTCACGGCATCTGCCGCCAACGGCGAATCGCCGGCCCAGGCATCGGCGTACGCCGCCATGGTCGAGCCGATGTCACCGCGTTTGGCGTCGGCGAGCACCAGCACGCCGGCCTCCCGCAACGCAGCCATGGTGCGCTCGAGCACCGCAAATCCCGCCGACCCGTGCGCCTCGAAGAACGCCACCTGCGGCTTGACGACCGCGAAACCCTCGAAGGCCGCCACACAGACCTCGCTGAACCGGGCCAGGCCGTCGGCGTCGGTGCTCAGCCCCCAGGCAGTCAGCAGCCCGGGATGCGGATCGATTCCCAGGCACAGCGGGCCGCGGTGCCTCATCGCGCTGGACAAGCGGTGACCGAAACCGCCCATCGTCAGGACCCCAGCGTGCTGTGCAGCTCTTGCAGCGACATCACGCCGATGTCGCCGCGGATGCCGGCCTCGATGCCCTGCACCGCCGCCGACGCGCCCTGCACAGTCGTGACGCAGGGAATGTTCATCGACACTGCGGCCGAGCGGATCTCATATCCGTCGATGCGCGGCCCGGAGTTGCCGTATGGAGTGTTGATCACCATGTCGACCTCCCCGGCGCGGATCGCGTCGACCGCCGAGAGCGCGGGACGGTCGGCGCTGGGGCTTTCGAAGTGCTTACGCACCTCATCACACGGAATTCCGTTGCGCCGCAACATCTCCGCGGTACCAGCGGTGGCCAGCACGCGGAAGCCCAGATCGGCGAGGCGCTTCACAGGGAACACCAGCGAGCGTTTGTCGCGGTTGGCCACCGAGACGAACACCGTGCCCTGCGCAGGCAGTGAGCCGTAGGCGGCGGTCTGGCTCTTGGCGAACGAACTGCCGAAGTCACGGTCGATGCCCATCACCTCGCCGGTGGATTTCATCTCCGGGCCGAGCAGCGAGTCGATCTGGCTGCCGTCGGCCTTGCGGAACCGGTGGAACGGCAGCACGGCTTCCTTGACGGCGACCGGGGCATTGCGTGCGGTGGTCCCGCCGTCGCCGGTGCGCGCGAGCACACCCTCCTCGCGGAGCTGGGCGATGGTGGCCCCGAGCATGACCCGCGCGCAGGCCTTGGCCAGTGGCACTGCCGTGGCCTTGGAGACGAACGGCACGGTCCGGCTGGCCCGCGGATTGGCTTCGAGGACGTAGAGAACGTCGTCCTTGAGCGCGTACTGCACATTGAGCAGTCCGACCACCCCGACGCCGAAGGCAATGGCCTCGGTCGCCCGTCGCACCGCCTCGATGTCGCTGCGTCCCAGGGTCACCGGCGGCAGGGCACACGCGGAGTCGCCGGAGTGGATGCCGGCCTCCTCGATGTGCTCCATGACGCCCCCGATGTAGACCTCGCTGCCGTCGCAGAGGGCGTCCACGTCGATCTCGATGGCGTCTTCCAGGAAGCGGTCGACCAGCACCGGGTGCTCGGGCGACAGCTCGGTGGCGCGGGTGATGTAGCCGCGCAGGGTCTCTTCGTCGTAGACGATCTCCATGCCGCGTCCGCCCAGCACGTAGGACGGCCGGACCAGCACCGGGTAGCCGATGTCGGCCGCGATCCTGCGGGCCTGCTCGAAGCTCGTCGCCATACCGAACCGGGGCGCGGGCAGACCCGCCGTGGCCAGCAGCTCGCCGAACCGGCCACGATCCTCGGCCAGGTCGATGGCCTCGGGTTTGGTGCCGACGATCGGGACCCCCGCCTTTTCGAGGCGGTCCGCCAGACCCAGCGGAGTCTGACCGCCGAGCTGCACGATGACGCCGACGACGCCGGGGCCGCCCCGACCGGATTCCTGTTCGGCGTGGTAGATCTCCAGGACGTCCTCGAACGTCAGCGGTTCGAAGTAGAGCCGGTCGGCGGTGTCGTAGTCGGTGGAGACCGTCTCGGGGTTGCAGTTGATCATCACGGTCTCGAAACCGGCCTGGGTCAACGTCGTTGCGGCGTGCACGCAGCTGTAGTCGAACTCGATCCCCTGCCCGATGCGGTTGGGCCCGGATCCGAGGATCAGGACCTTGGGCCGCTGCGCCTGCGGGGCAACCTCGGTCTCGGCGGCGGGGTCGAGCTCGTAGCTGCTGTAGTGGTAGGGCGTCTTGGCCTCGAACTCGGCGGCACAGGTGTCGACGGTCTTGAACACCGGGTGGATTCTCAGCCGCTGACGCAGGGACCGCACGCCCATCTCCCCCGCCAACTCCGGCCTCAGCGCGGCGATCTGGCGATCCGACAGGCCGTGGTGCTTGCACCGGCGCAACAGCTCCGCCCCGAGTACCGGCGCATCGATCACCTCGGAGCGCAGCGCCACCAGCCCGGCGATCTGCTCGACGAACCATGGGTCCACCCCGGATGCCTGCGCCACCTCTTCGACTCCTGCGCCCAGCCGCAGCGCGTATTCGATGTCGTAGAGCCTGCCGTCGGTGGGCGTGCGCAGCCGCTCGAGCACCTCCTCAACCGAACCTTCGACCTCGGGCCCGGTCCAGAAGCCGGCACGTTTGGTCTCCAGCGAGCGCATCACCTTGCCGAGTGCCTCGATGAAGTTGCGGCCCAACGACATCGCCTCGCCCACCGACTTCATGGTGGTGGTCAGCGTGGTGTCGGCGCCGGGGAACTTCTCGAACGCGAACCGCGGGGCCTTGACCACCACGTAGTCCAGCGTCGGCTCGAAACAGGCGGGGGTTTCCTTGGTGATGTCGTTGACGATCTCGTCGAGGGTGTAGCCGATAGCCAGCTTGGCCGCGATCTTGGCGATCGGGAAGCCGGTGGCCTTGGACGCCAGCGCACTGGACCGCGACACCCGGGGGTTCATCTCGATGACGATCAGGCGGCCGTCTGCCGGGTTCACCGCGAACTGGATGTTGCAGCCGCCGGTGTCCACGCCGACCTCGCGCAGGATGTCGATGCCCAGCGTGCGCATCGTCTGGTACTCGCGGTCGGTCAGCGTCATCGCCGGCGCCACGGTCACCGAGTCGCCGGTGTGCACACCCATCGGGTCGAAGTTCTCGATCGAGCACACCACCACGACGTTGTCGTGATGGTCGCGCATCAGTTCGAGCTCGAACTCCTTCCACCCGTAGATGGATTCCTCGATCAACACATTGGCCGTCGGTGACGCGGCAAGGCCCTCACCGGCCATCCGCTCGACGTCTTCGACCGAATGCGCCATGCCCGATCCGAGGCCACCCATCGTGAAGCTCGGCCGCACCACCACGGGAAGGCCGAGGTCGGCGACCGTGTCGCGAACCTCCTCCATCGTGAAACAGACTCGGCTGCGGGCTGATTCGCCGCCGACCTTGCTGACGATGTCCTTGAACTTCTGCCGGTCCTCGCCGCGCTGGATGGCATCGAAGTCGGCGCCGATCATCTCCACGTCGTACTTCTCGAGCGTGCCGTTCTCGTACAGCTTGACCGCGGTGTTGAGCGCCGTCTGCCCGCCGAGGGTGGCCAGCACCGCGTCAATCTTGTTGCCACGTTCAGCCTGCTGGGCGATGACCCGCTCGACGAAGTCCGCGGTGATCGGCTCGACATAGGTGTGGTCGGCGTACTCCGGGTCGGTCATGATCGTCGCGGGGTTGGAGTTGACGAGGCTGACCTGCAGGCCCTCGGCACGCAGTACCCGGCAGGCCTGGGTGCCCGAGTAATCGAACTCGCAGGCCTGGCCGATGATGATCGGGCCGGACCCGATCACCAGGACGTGGTTGAGATCTGCGCGACGCGGCATCTAGTTGCCCCTCCTCGGTATCGCCGAAATGGCATTCCGGCAGGGAAAGTTCAAGTAGAAGCCAGCTGGAATGCCATTTCGGCGCCGCTCGGGCTTCATTTCTCTCCTGCCATCAGGTCGACGAACTGGTCGAACAGGTACTCGGCGTCGCGTGGACCCGCGGCGGCCTCCGGGTGGTACTGCACCGAGAACGCCCGCCCGTTCACGAGCCTGATCCCCTCGACCACGCCGTCGTTGGCGCAGGTATGGCTGACCATCGCGCGACCGAAAGGAGTGTCGAACTCCTCCCCCGCCTCACCCTCGAGGGCGAAGCCGTGGTTCTGTGCGGTGATCGCCACCCTGCGCGTCACGTGATCCATCACCGGGATGTTGATGCCACGGTGGCCGAAGGTCATCTTGTAGGTGGAGCGACCCAGCGCGCGGCCAAGAATCTGGTTTCCGAAACAGATGCCGAACAACGGCATTCCGGCGCCGAGCACCTCCTGCGTCACCGCGACGACGTGATCGGCGGTGGCGGGGTCGCCCGGTCCGTTCGACAGGAACACCCCATCGGGACGCAGGTCGGCGATCTCGCTGAAGCTGACCGAGGACGGCAGCACGTGACTGCGGACGCCCCGTTTGGTGAAGTTGCGCGGGGTGTTGGTCTTGATACCCAGATCCAGGGCGGCCACGGTGAACCGTTGCGGCCCTTCGGGTTCGACGACATAGCTGCCGCCGGTGCTGACCTCACCGGCCAGGTCTGCGCCGAGCATCGCGGCCTGTCCCCGCACCCGGGCCACCAGTTCCTCGGCGTCAGCCAGCGCGGCTCCGCTGAACACACCGGCCTTCATCGAGCCGCGGCTTCGGAGATGACGTACTACGGCCCGGGTGTCGATACCGGCGATCCCGACGATGCCCTGGCGCACCAGTTCGTCGTCGAGTGTTCCCGAGGCACGCCAGTTCGACGCCCGCGGCGACGGATCGCGCACGGCGTATCCGGCCACCCAGATCTTGTCACCGCGACTCTCGCTGTCCTCGAGGTTCCAGCCGGTGTTGCCGATCTGCGGGGCCGTGGCCACCACGATCTGGCGGTGGTAGCTCGGGTCGGTGAGCGTCTCCTGGTAACCCGACATGCCGGTCGAGAACACCGCCTCACCCAGCGTCTCGCCGATGGCCCCGAACTCCGTGCCGGTGAAGATCCGGCCGTCCTCGAGCACCAAGAGTGCCTTGCCTGCGCTCATGCGACCTCCTCCGGAAACCATTTCGAGTACTCACGTCGGTCGTCGGCGCGAAAGCCGGTGTCGATTTCCGCACCAGAAGCCAGTCGCCAGCGGATCGCCAGGATGCCTTCATGGGACGCGGCCTTCCCCCCAGACGCTCCGCTCCTACCCCCGGGGATCACCTTTCCGGCGAGATTTTTCTCCGTGCGGATGTTGACGATCGCGTCGTCGGGGATCCAGATCGGCCCGGCACCGGTGCGCTGCAGCATGATTCCCTCCGGATAGCGGCTCAGCACGGCCTTGGCGCGGTATCCGAGATCACCGGCCGCCAAGCGGTCGTTCCAGTGCGGCGCCAGCGTGCTTCCGACGTAGAGGCCTTTGGTGGCCGAGACGATGACCGGACCGACAGTGTCCGGCAGCGACGGCAGCGTGCCGACGATGTGGGCCTGCGTCTCCGCACGTCGCCGCCACCCACGCATCATCGCCTGGATAAGCACCGCGATCAGCAACACCAGCAGCCCGGCCATCACCAGCGATGCCACCAGCGTCGGCGTGTTCACGCGGAGATCTTTCCGTCACGCGTGGTGATCCTGCCGCGCAGCATCGTCACTGTGACGGTTGCCGGCAACTCCATATCCTCGTACGGGGTGTTGTCCGATCGGCTGGCCAGGGCCGGGCCGGCTACCGTCCACCTCGCCGACGGGTCCACCACCGTCAGGTTCGCCGGCTCCCCGACCGCCAACGGCCTCCCCTGATCGGGCAGCCCGACGATGCGCGCCGGGCTCTCACTCATGACGCGGGCGACGTCGCGCCACGTCAGCAGCCCGGGTGCGACCATCGTCTCGACGACCACCGACAGCGCCGTCTGCAGGCCCAGCATGCCGGGCCGGGCGTTGGCGAATTCGCACATCTTCTCGTGTTCGGCGTGCGGTGCGTGGTCGGTGGCCACGCAGTCGATGACGCCGTCGGCGAGGGCCTGGCGCAGCGCGACGGCGTCGGCGGCCTCGCGCAGCGGCGGATTGACCCGGTTCCGTCCGTCATAGGTATAGAGGCGGGTGTCGTCGAGCAACAGGTGATGCGGTGTGACCTCGGCGGTGATCGAGATCCCTTGCTCCTTGGCCCATCTCACGAGTTCGACGGTGCCCGCAGTGGACGCGTGGCAGATGTGCACCCTGGCGCCTGCGTCGCGGGCCAATAGGGCGTCGCGCACGACGATCGATTCCTCGGCGACCCGCGGCCAGCCCGCCAGTCCGAGGCGGGCCGCGTTGGGGCCTTCGTGCGCCACGGCGCCCACGGTCAGGCGTGGCTCCTCGGCGTGCTGGGCGATCAGCACCCCCAGGCCCGTTGCGTACTCCAGCGCGCGCCGCATCACCAGCGGGTCGTCGACGCACACCCCGTCGTCGGAGAACATCCTGACCTGCCCGACACCGGCGGCCATCAACCCCATCTCGGTGAGCTGCTTGCCGTTCAGGCCGACGGTGACGGCGCCCACCGGGTGGACGTCGACGAGGCCGATCTGCTGACCGCGGTGCCAGACGTGGTCGGTGACCACCGCGCTGTCGGCGACCGGATCGGTGTTGGCCATCGCGAATACCGCCGTGTAGCCGCCGAGAGCGGCTGCAGCCGAACCGGTCTCGATGTCCTCGGCATATTCGCGGCCGGGCTCGCGCAGGTGGGTGTGCAGGTCGACGAAACCCGGCAGCAGGATCTGGCCGTCGGCGTCGATCACTGTTGCGCCTTCGGGGACTGTCACGTCCGCACCGATGGCTTCGATCTGGCCGTTGTCGACGAGCACGTCGACACCGTCGCCCTCGCCGTAGGGACGCACGCCTTTGAGAACTACCACGGCGCTCATGCGCTGATCGCCTCCTCCTCCGAACCGACGAGCAGATGGAACAGCACCGCCATCCGGACATGCACGCCGTTGGAAACCTGTTGTAGCACCGCCGATTGCGAGGAGTCCGCCACCGAGTGCGCGATCTCCATGCCGCGCAGCATCGGACCCGGATGGAGCACCACGGCATGCTCGGCCAGCAGGCCCTGGCGCTTTTCCGACAGGCCGTAGCGCACGGAGTACTCGCGCGAGGAAGGGAAGAATCCGCCATTCATCCGCTCGGCCTGGACGCGCAGCATCAGCACGGCGTCGGCCAGTGGGAGCTCGGCGTCGAGGTCGTTGGAGACCGTCACCGGCCAGCCGTGGACACCGACCGGCAACAACGTCGGCGGCGCAACGAGAACCACCTCCGCGCCGAGAGTGTGCAGCAGGGCGACGTTGGACCGGGCCACCCTGCTGTGCAGAACGTCCCCGACGATCACCACCCGCTTGCCCTCGATACCGCCGAGCCGCTGCCGGATCGTCAACGCGTCAAGCAGCGCCTGGGTGGGATGCTCGTGGGTACCGTCGCCGGCGTTGATGACGGACGGGCCACCGTGCTCGTCGAGCGTCCATGCGGCGAGCTGCTGAGCCGAGCCCGAGGCGGGATGACGAATGATCAGCGCGTCGGCACCGGCGGCCCGCAGCGTCAACGCGGTGTCGCGCAGCGACTCCCCTTTGGCCACAGAGGATCCCGAGGCACTGACGTTGATGACGTCGGCACTCATCCACTTGCCTGCCACCTCGAAGGACACCCGGGTTCGGGTCGAGTTCTCGTAGAACATCGTGATGATGGTGCGTCCCCGCAACGTCGGGAGCTTTTTGACCTCCCGCCCCAGCAGCGCTTCCCGGAACCGGTCGGCGTTATCGAGGATCGCGGTGGCGTCCTCGCGGGTCAGGTCGGCCGCGGCAAGTAGGTGTTTCACCGGGGAGGCCCTCCGTAGGGTGCGATCCGAACGCCGTCGTGGCCGTCGTCTTCGACCAAGCGAACTTTGACGTTCTCCGCGCGCGACGTCGGCACGTTCTTGCCCACGTAGTCGGCGCGGATCGGCAACTCCCGATGACCGCGATCGACCAGCACCGCCAGTTGCACGGCACGAGGACGGCCGAGATCGCGCAGCGCATCGAGGGCTGATCGCACCGACCGGCCGGAGTACAGGACGTCGTCGACGAGGATAACCAGCGCTCCGTCGATGCCGCCGTCGGGGATGGAGGTGGCGGCCAGCGCGCGCGGCGGCTTGGTCATGAGGTCGTCGCGGTAGAGCGTGATGTCCAGAGCGCCGTGCGCGACCTGGGTCCCGCTGAATTCAGCGATGTTGCGTGCCAGGCGAGTGGCGAGGGTGACGCCGCGGGTCGGAATACCGAGAAGCACGACCCGGGGGGCGTCGGGACCGTCGAGCGCGGTCTTTTCGATGATCTGATGCGCGATACGAGCGATGGTGCGGCTGACGTCCGCGACGGACATCAGCTCCCGGTCGTCTGGCGAGCCCACGAGCGAGCCGGACCTCCTTCTCCGCCTCACGGGACGGATCGTTAAAGGATGTCGAAAACTGCCGGGAGCCTAGCACCTCCGTGGTCCCGACCGCCCATCCGGCGTTGTCGATTCCTCGAAGCTCTGCGGCTGACCTAATCTGGCGCGATGAGCCTGGACCGCAACAAGACCTCCGTCGTCGACGCGATCGACGCCGGTCTGCTGGCGGGTGCGGTCACGCTCGTCTGGCACGCGGGTGAGGTGCTGCAGGTCAACGAGCTGGGCTACCGGGACGTCGAGGCGCAGTTACCGATGCAGCGCGACACCATCTTCCGAATCGCGTCGATGACCAAGCCCGTCACCGTCGCCGCGGCGATGTCGATGATCGAGGAAGGCAAGCTGTCGTTGACTGACCGCGTCGCGACGTGGCTGCCCGAGCTGGCCAGCATGCGGGTGCTCGAACAACCGCGTGGCCCGCTGGACCGCACCGTGCCCGCCCAGCGACACATCACGGTCGACGACCTGATGACCCACCGCAGCGGGCTTGCCTACATGTTCTCCGTGTTGGGCCCCTTGTCGGACGCCTACCGCAAGCTACCGACCCGCCAGGACCAGGATCGCTGGCTCTCGGAGCTCTCCGAGCTTCCCCTGGCGCATCAACCCGGCGATCGCCTGACCTACAGCCACGCCACCGACGTGCTCGGCATCGTCCTGTCGCGCATCGAGGGCAAGCCGTTGAGCGACGTCCTCACCGAACGGATCCTCGGGCCGCTCGGAATGCCGGACACCGGCTTCAGCGTCGGGCCGACCGGCCGGCGCAGGGCCGTCACCATGTATCAGCTCGATGCCGACAACACACTGCGCCACGACGTGATGGGGCCGGCGCCGATCGTCGATCCCCCGTTCTGCACCGGCGGCGCTGGGCTCTGGTCGACGGCCGACGACTATTTGCGCTTTGCCCGGATGCTGCTGGGGGGCGGCACGCTCGACGGTGTTCGGGTGCTGTCCGAGGAGTCGGTGGCGACGATGCGCACCGACAGACTGACCGAGGAGCAGAAGCGTCACGATTTCATCGGAGCCCCGTACTGGATCGGGCGCGGGTTCGGGTTGAACCTCTCGGTGGTGACCGACCCGGCGAAGTCCCGCAACCTGTTCGGGCCGGGCGGGCTCGGAACCTTCTCCTGGCCGGGGGCCTACGGGACCTGGTGGCAGGCCGACCCGTCGGCAGACGTCATCCTGATCTATCTGATCCAGAACCTCCCCAACCTGACTGTCGACGCGGCCGCGGCCGTCGCGGGAAACACCTCGCTGGCGAAGCTGCAGGGTGCGCAGCCGAAGTTCGTCCGCAGCACCTACCAGGCGCTCGAGGTGTAGCGGCTTCTTGTCGGGGGTGCGGTGTAGCGTCGGATTTGTGTTCGAATGTGTGTTCGATATTGATCCGGAGGCCGGTGAGGCGGCGCTGCGCGCGCAGGTCGAGCAGTTCGAGCGGCTGAAGTCCGCGGCGGCCGCTGCCCAGGCCCGGGCGACCGCGTTGTGGGCGGCCAAACGCATTGCCGCCGAGCAGGTATCGGGGGTGCCGGCCGCTAAACGGGGTAAGGGGTTGGCCTCGGAGGTCGCGCTGGCCCGCCACGACGCCCCGGTCAAAGGCAATCAACACCTCGGGTTCGCCACAGCGCTGGTCCAGGAAATGCCGCACACGTTGGCGGCCCTGGCGGCCGGGGTGCTCTCGGAGTGGCGGGCCACCCTGATCGTGCGCGAATCAGCGTGCCTGAGTGTGGAGCACCGCCGGGCGTTGGATGCCGAGCTGTGCGCCGACATGGCGCGGCTGGCGGGCTGGGGCAACAACCGCGTCGAGGCCGAGGCCAAAAAGATCGCGCTGCGTCTGGATGCGGCCGCGGTGGTCGAGCGCGCCGCGAAAGCGGCCAACGATCGGTGCGTGACGATCCGGCCGGCGCCGGACACCATGACCTGGGTCAGCGTGCTTCTGCCGGTCGCCCAGGGAGTGGCGGTATACGCCGCGTGCAAGCGTGCCGCGGACACGACCTTTGATGGGCGCTCGCGCGGGCAGGTGATGGCCGACACCGTCTACGAGCGGGTCACCGGGCGCTGCGCCACCGGTCCGGTGCCGGTCGCGTTGAACATGGTGATGGCCGACACCACCCTGGCCGGCGACGACGAAGAACCGGCCTGGCTGGACGGCTACGGTCCGATCCCGGCCGGGTTCGCCCGCACGCTCACCGGCGACGCCGCCGCCGATGCCGACGCCAAAGCGACGCTGCGGCGGCTCTACCGCCACCCCACATCGGGGCAGTTGGTGGCGATGGAGTCACGGGCGCGGATCTTCCCGAAAGGATTGGCGGCGTTCATCGGGCTGCGCGACCAGACGTGTCGCACTCCGTACTGCGATGCCCCGATCCGCCACCACGACCACGCCGTCCCGGCCCGTGAGGGCGGGCCGACCAGCGCGGTCAACGGATTAGGTGACTGCGAAGCCTGCAACTACGCCAAAGACGCCCCCGGCTGGACCGTCACCACCACCGACACCGACGGCGAACACACCGCCGAATTCACCACCCCCACCGGGGCGACCTACCAATCGACCGCCCCACCACTACCCGGGCCGCCGGTCCGACGACGACTCAGCCTCATGGAAGGCCGACTCAGCATCGACCTCATCACCTTCGACGCCGCGTGAGTGACCTTCGACACCGCGTAAATGGCCTTCGACACCGCGTAAATGGGCGGAAGTGCTTACCCGACACCGAGTTTGGTGGCCAGATCGAGCACCGCCTGAGCGCGCGCACGGGTCGGGGCAGCGCTGCCGTCGTAGGGCCCGGTCGGCGCGTCGAGACGCGAAAGCGTCTGGTGCGCCTCGGCGACCTCGAGGTGCGAGGGGCTGAACAAATCGTTGAGCGTCGCGAGGTGACCGAGATCGAGGCACAGACGTCCGGTCATCCCTGCAGCCTTCGCCACCTCGGTATCGGCGGCCAGGTGGGCCGTCTGGTCCCTCAATGTCGGTCCGTCGATCGGCGCAGGCAGTCCGGCGGCGCGGCTGGCGACCACCAGGCGTGCCCGCGGATACGCCAGTACCACCGGGTCGGCCGACATCCCGGTGTCTCGTCGAAAATCGCCGAGTCCGAATGCAATTCGGGAACAACCCGGCGCCCTGGCGATGTCGAGAGCCGATTCGATGCCCAGGGCGGACTCGATCAGCGCCACCACCGGCATTCCCACGGGCAGTCGCGCGACAGTGGCTGCGACATCGTCGCAGGACTCGGTTTTGGCGAGCATGAGACCGGCGAGTCCAGGGGCATCGGAAAGCGCGTCCAGATCGGCGGCCCATTCCGGTGACGCGACGCTGCTGATCCGCGCCCAGGCCCGCCCGCCGGCGTACAGCCACTCTGCGACCGACCGGCGACCGGCAGACTTCTGCACATCAGGCAATCCGTCCTCGATATCGAGCACGACCACGTCCGCGACACTGGCGGCTGCCGCGTCGAAGGCGTCGTTGCCGTCCGGCAACCCTGGCTGCAGCAGCCACGTCCGGGCAACCGTCCAGTGCGGGCGGTGAACGCGCTGCGTCGCCTCGGGTGAAATCGTCACGCCGACCACCTCCTACTCGGGTCCCTGTCGTCTCCATCGTCGGGAAGGCACGCCGGGATCGCCAGATTGCGCACATTTAGTTCACGACATCACCACGACATCCCGACGACATCACCGACAGAGGCCGAGGCTCACCGAACTACATCGAGCGCGACAACACCCGACCAAACTGGAGCAGCCGCTGCATCTGGGCCAGACCTCCGTTGTCCACCGACTTCACGAAACGGAATGACTCGCAATAGATGTCGGTCTCGGTGGCCGACTTCTGCCGGGAGCGGGTGACCAGCTGGGTGTACATCCGCAGCTTCACCTCGGCCAGGCGCCGGGTGCCGTCGCCGAGCACCTCGTACTCGGTACTCAGCACCTGATCGGTGATGGTGGACAACAGGATCGAGCGGGCCGAGGCCATCAGGACACGGTGCGGTTCGCTTCCGTCCAGCGGGCTGGACATCTCGTCGTCGGCCCGCCAGATGATCAGCCGGTGACCGTCGGTCACCAGGATCTCCTGCCAGAGCGCCTCACCCCAGGACTCCTCGGTGAAGCCGCGCGACATGACGAACGACGTGATGCCCGCCGGCTCGATCACCGAACGCACCTGGTCCAGCGCAAGATCAGGATCGCGCAGATACACCCTCGCAGCTTCGTTCACGCTCGAGTACGGAGCCCAGTCCTGCGGCGCACCCATCTAGGTTCCGAGACCACCCTCATGGCCAGCCTGCACCGCGGCTGCCGCCGCACGAATCTGAGGCGTCACCAGCATGACCGACCCCAGCACTCCGTTGACAAACCCCGGAGAGTCGTCGGTCGAAAGCTGCTTGGCCAGCTCGACGGCCTCGTCGACAGCCACCGGTGCCGGAACGTCCTCGGCATGCAGCAGTTCCCACACCGCGACGCGCAGAATCGCTCGATCCACAGCCGGCAGCCGGTCCAGCGTCCAACCCTGCAGATGCGCTGAGATCAGATCGTCGACGTGCGCTGCCTGCTCGGTGACCCCGCGCGCGACCGTCACGGTGTACGGGTTCAGCGGCGAGACGTCACCAGACTGGTTCTGCGCCAGGTCGTTTCGCCCTTCAGCCACCTCGGCGGCGGTCATCCCGCGCGCCTCAGCCTCGAAGAGGAGGTCGACGGCGCGCTTACGGGCCTGGTGACGGCCCCGGTCGCCCTTGCGGTCAGGCATTGACCCTTCCCAGGTAGCTGCCGTCGCGGGAATCCACCTTGAGCTTGTCTCCGGTGTTGATGAACAGCGGCACCTGGATCTCGGCGCCGGTCTCCAGGGTCGCGGGCTTGGTTCCCGCGCTGGACCGGTCGCCCTGCAGACCGGGTTCGGTCGAGGCGACCTCCAGCTCAACGGTCACAGGAAGCTCGAGGTAGAGCGCAGCGCCGTCATGGAAGGCGATCTGCACCGGCATGCTCTCGAGCAGGAAGCCGGCGGCACGACCGACCAACGCCTCCGACAGCGGGTGCTGCTCGTAGTCCTCGGAATCCATGAACACGAAGTCGTTGCCGTCGCGGTACAGGTAGGTGGCGTCGCGACGGTCCACGGTGGCGGTCTCGACCTTCACCCCGGCGTTGTAGGTCTTGTCGACGACCTTGCCCGACAGCACGTTCTTCAGCTTCGTCCGCACGAAAGCCGGACCCTTGCCGGGCTTCACGTGCTGGAACTCGATGATCTGCCACAGCTGGCCGTCGATGTTGAGGACGAGGCCGTTCTTGAAGTCGGCGGTCGATGCCACGTCGGTTGTGCTCCTAGCTTCTAGAGGATCGCCAGCTCTTTGGGGAACCGGGTGAGTAATTCGGGGCCGCGGGCCGCGGTGACCATCAGCGTGTCCTCGATGCGGACGCCGCCGCGGTCGGGCAGGTAGACACCGGGCTCGACCGTCACCGCAGAGCCAGCAAGGAGTGTACCGGCGGCTGTGGCGTTGATTCCCGGCGCTTCGTGGATCTGCAGGCCCACCCCGTGACCGAGGCCGTGACCGAAGTTCTCGTCGTACCCGGCGTCAGTGATGACCTGCCGCGATGCGGCGTCGACATCGCTGAGCGCCACCCCCGGAGCCAGGGCTTCGCGGCCGGCCCGCTGGGCGTCGATCACCAGGTCGTAGATCTCGCGCTGCCACCCGGCGATCGGCGAGAGTACGAATGTCCGAGTCATGTCGGAGTGGTAGCCGCACACCAGTGCGCCGAAGTCGATCTTGACGAAATCGCCTGCGGCCAGGACCGCGTCCGTGGGCCGGTGGTGAGGAATCGCCGAGTTCGGCCCGGTGGCGACGATGGTCTCGAAGGACGCCCCGTCCGCGCCGTGGTCGAGCATCAACGCCTCCAGCTCGCGCCTGACCTCTTTCTCGGTGCGCCCCGCACGCAGACCGCCGCTCTCCACCAGATCCTTCAACGCCGCGTCGGCGGCCTCGCAGGCCAGCCGAAGCAGCGCGACCTCGCCGGCGTCCTTGACCTCGCGCAGCCCCTCGACCGTTCCGGCCGCGCGCACCAGGTCGCACTGATCACCGGCCGCACGGGCCAGCGCGGAAAACGCGTCGACGGTGACCACGTGGCTCTCGAAGCCGAGGGTGCGCACCCCGCGTTCGGCGGCCCGGCCGGCCAGACACGGCCCGCACGCCCGCTCGATGACCACCTCGGCGTCCGGCGACTGCTGTGCTGCCTGGGTGCGGTAGCGCCCGTCGGTGGCGAGTACCGGCGTTTCGTCCTCGGCAAAGATCAGCAGCGCGGCGTTCGAACCGGTGAATCCCGACAGATACCGGACGTTGACCAGGTCCGATACCAGCAAAGCATCCAGTTCCGCGTCGACGAGGCGTTGACGCAACCGGTCGCGACGCTGAGAAATAGTCACAGGCGGTGACGGTACTCGCTAAGGTGACACCCCATGAGTAAGTGGTTGCTGCGCGGACTGGTGTTCGCTGCCTTGATGGTGATCGTTCGGTTACTGCAGGGGGCGATGATCAACGCGTGGGAAACCAAGGCGGGTTTGATCAGCATCATCCTGATCGTGGCGTACGGCGTGGTGGTCCTGGCCTGGGGCTACATCGACGGCCGGAATGACGCCTGCAGCAACCCGGACCCCGACAGGCGTGCGGATCTGGCGATGACGTGGCTGCTCGCCGGTCTGTTCGCGGGCGTCGTGAGTGGCGCCGTGGCCTGGTTCATCGGGGTGTTCTACAAAAACCTGTACGTCGAGGGCCTCATCAACGAGCTGACGACGTTCGCGGCGTTCACAGCGCTGCTGGTGTTCATCACCGCGATCGTCGGCGTCGCGCTCGGCCACTGGCTCGTCGACCGCAAGGCGCCTGCCCAAACCCGCCGCCGCGAAGGTGACGACGACCGCGCCGACACCGACGTGTTCGCCGCGGTGCGCGACGATCGTGACGTCGCTGATTACGACGCGCAACCCGGCGGCGCGGAGCCCGAACACCAGTCGTCGAATGTGGCGCTCGCCGAGGACGACGAGACCAGGCCGGTCGACCAGCGCGACCGCTGACCCGGGCTCAGGCGCGGGCGACCTCGGCATAGGCAGCGGCCAGCAGCGACGGGTCCGGACCCTCGAGCCGTCCCGGCTTCGCCAGCCCGTCGAGCACCACGAAGCGCAGCACGCCCGCCCGGGTCTTCTTGTCGCCGACCATCGCCTCCAGTAACTGCGGCAGCGCGTCGGCGTCATACGTGACCGGGAGCCCCAGAGAAGTGAGGATCGCACGGTGCCGCTCGGCGGTGCCGTCATCGAGTCGACCGGCCAGTCTGCCGAGCTCGGCGGCGAAAACCAGACCAACGGACACCGCGGCGCCATGACGCCACTGATAGCGCTCACGGCGCTCGATCGCATGCGCCAGGGTGTGGCCGTAGTTCAGGATCTCGCGCAGCGCCGATTCCTTCTCGTCGGCGGCGACGACCTCGGCCTTGACGGCCACCGCGCGTCTGATCAACTCGGGCAGCACCGCGCCCGACGGATCCAGGGCGGCATCGGGGTCGGCCTCGATGATGTCCAGGATCACCGGGTCGGCGATGAAACCCGCCTTCACGATCTCCGCCATGCCTGCCACGATCTCGTTGCGCGGCAACGTTTCCAGCGTGGCGAGGTCGATCAGGACCGCGGCGGGCTGATGGAAGGCGCCGACGAGGTTCTTGCCCGCATCGGTATTGATGCCGGTCTTCCCGCCGACGGCGGCGTCGACCATGCCGAGCAGCGTGGTAGGCACGTGAACCACGTCCACGCCGCGCAGCCACGTCGCCGCGGCGAACCCGGCGACATCGGTGGCCGCTCCCCCGCCGAGGCTGACGACCGCATCCTTGCGGCCGATCCCGATCCGTCCGAACACATCCCAGATGAACCCGACGACCGGCAGTTCCTTGCCCGCCTCAGCATCGGGGATCTCGACACGGTGGGCATCGATTCCTTTGTCCGCCAGATGCTTCCGTATCACCTCAGCGGTCTGCGCCAGCGTCGGCTGGTGCAGGATCGCCACCTTGTGCCTGCCGTCGAGGGTGCGCGCCAGGTCCCCGAGCAGACCTGTCCCGATGATCACCGGGTAGGGCGGTTCGGTGCGCACGTCAACGATCACCGGCTCAGTCACGGTGCGTCCTTTCGTGAACAGGAGGAACCTCTGCCCTTCCTGGCCGCCACCGTGGCGGGGCTGGGGGGTGCCTCGGTGGAGGGTGGAGTAGCGAGCGACAGCGGGGCGCGACGCCACGACGGACGCCGGCGCCGCCGCTCGGGCCGTGGGCCGTCGGGGTTCTCGAGGCGGGCCACGATGTAGCGCACCACCGCTCCCGGGTTGCGATGATTGGTGTTCACCCGCAGTGTGGCGACCTGACGGTATAGCGGGATGCGTTCGGACATCAACTCTTTGAACCGGGCGCTGAGATCTCCGCCGGCCAGCAACGGCCGCGTGGAGGAACCGCCGGTGCGCCGGACCCCTTCTGCCGCGTTGATCTCCAGGTAGACCACGGTGTGTCCGGTCAGGGCCTCGCGGACCGCCGGGGTGGTGACCGCACCGCCCCCCAGGGAGAGCACGCCGTCGTGGGTGGCCAGGGCCTCGCGGACCACGTCGGACTCGATGCGCCGGAACTCGGCTTCGCCGTCGTTGGAGAAGATGTCGGGAATCGTTCTGCCGGTGGACTTCTCGATGGCCGCGTCGGTGTCGAGCAATTCGAGATCCATCGCCTTGGCCAACCGCCGGCCGATCGTGGACTTACCCGATCCGGGCAACCCGATCAGAACCGCTCTCGGGGCCATCAGCCCGGGGCTCGCATGATGTCATTCGGTTCGCGCGCGGCAATGGCGCGCCGGTAGGACTCGAGGTTGGCGCGCGTCTCGGCCAGCGAGTCTCCACCGAACTTCTCCAGCGCGACGCGCGCCAGCACCAGCGCGACCATCGTCTCGACGACGACACCGGCGGCGGGCACCGCACACACGTCGGAGCGCTGGTGGATGGCCACCGCTTCCTCACCGGTGGCCATGTCGACGGTCGCCAGCGCGCGCGGCACTGTGGAGATCGGCTTCATCGCCGCCCGCACCCGCACGGCCTGCCCGTTGGTCATGCCGCCTTCGAGGCCTCCGGCGCGGTTGGTGGAACGCAGCACGCCGTCGGGTCCCGGATACATCTCGTCGTGGGCCACGGTGCCGCGCCTGCGCGCGGTCTCGAAGCCGTCGCCGATTTCCACGCCCTTGATCGCCTGGATGCCCATGACCGCTCCCGCCAGCTGGCTGTCGAGCCGGTTGTCACCGCTGGTGAACGATCCGAGCCCGACGGGCAGCCCGTGGGCCACCACCTCGACCACGCCACCGAGCGTGTCGCCGTCTCGCTTGGCGATCTCGATCTCGGCGATCATCAGTGCTTCGCTGACCGGGTCGAACGCCCGCACCGGGCTGGCGTCGATCGCCGCCAGGTCCGCGGGCAGCGGGGTCGGCCCGTCGTAGGGTGCCGAGGCCCCAATCGAGATGACGTGCGAGACGACCTCGACGCCGAGGGCCTGCTGCAGGAATGCGCGGGCGACGGTTCCTGCGGCGACACGCGCCGCGGTTTCGCGGGCGCTGGCGCGTTCCAGGACCGGACGGGCGTCGTCGAAGCCGTATTTGAGCATCCCCGCGTAGTCGGCGTGCCCGGGCCGAGGCCTGGTCAGCGGCGCATTGCGGGCGGCGCTGTCAGCCAGGACGGCGGGATCGACGGGGTCGGGGGCCATCACCGTCTCCCACTTGGGCCATTCGGTGTTGCCGATCTCGATGGCGATCGGGCCGCCGAGGGTCAGGCCGTGACGCAGCCCCGCCAGCAGCGTGATCTGATCCTGCTCGAACTTCATCCTGGCGCCCCGGCCGTAGCCGAGCCTGCGCCGGGCCAGTTGCCCCGCGATGTCCTGGGAGGTCACGTGGACGCCGGCGACCATGCCTTCGACCATGGCCACCAACGCGCGGCCGTGGGATTCGCCTGCTGTAGTCCATCGCAACACGGGGCCTATTTTCGCACGACGCGGTCTCCGCCCGGAAAACGGCGACGCCGGGCACGGCAGTCAGAACACCGCGACGGCCACTGCCGCTCCGGTGGCCAGACACATCGACGGGCCGTGCGGCACGCTCGAAGCGGCGCCGAACGCCAGCAGACCCATCGCCAGTAACGCCGTCAGGGCCGACGCGCCGAGGGCGGCGAGGATCCAGACGTCGGGCCCGAACGCGCCCGCCAGGGCACCCAGCCCGATCGCGAGCTTGACGTCGCCGGCACCCATAGCCGTCGGCGCGACCAGATGCACCGCCGCGTAGACGACGAACAGCGCGACCGCCCCGAGTGCCGCCGCCGGACCGTGCCCGGCGACCGCCGCCCAACCGACGATCACCACGGCGCCGGGCAGCGTCAGCAGGTCGGGGAGTCGACGCTGTCGAATATCGAAGGTGCTCAACGCAATCAGCCACGCCAGCGCGCACACGGCCCCCATCCCCATGGATCGAGGCTAGCGTCAGCCGAGCGCGGCTCTCATCGCCTCTTTGGGCGCGGGCAACCCGGTGAACTGCTCGACCTGGGTGAAGGCCTGGTTCAGCAGCATCTGCAGGCCGCTGATCACGTGACCGCCGGCTGCCTGGACGGCTGAGGCCAGCGGGGTCGGCCACGGATCGTAGATCGCATCGAGCAGCACCGGCGCCAACGCCAGCGTCGCCGCGTACCGGGCGGCCGCATCGGCGGGCACCGTGTTCACGATGACACCCGTGTCGGCCACCTCGTCGGCAAGCTGCTGCGCGTCGCCGACATCGCACCACTGCGCGTGCGCTCCACACCGGATCGCGAGGTCGACTGTCGGGGCCGCCTTCTCGGCGTTCCTCGCCGCCACGGTGATGTGTTTCGCACCGAGCTGGACCAGTCCGACGACGACCGCGGGGGCGGTGCCGCCCGAACCCACCACCACGGCACGGTCGGACACCGAGGTGCCCGCTAGCGCGCCCACCACGCCGTCGATGTCGGTGTTGTCGGCGTGCCAGCCTGACACCGTTCGGACCAGCGTGTTCGCCGACCCGACCAGCGTCGCACGCTCGGTCGCGTCGTCGGCGAACTGCAGGGCGGCGAACTTGCCCGGCATCGTCACCGACACCCCGACCCATTCCGGCCCGAAGCCACCCACCACGCCGGGCAACTGCTCCGCAGTGCAGTCGATGCGGTCGTAACTCCAGTCCTCGAGCCCGAGCGCGCGATAGGCCGCCAGGTGCAACTGCGGCGAGCGCGAATGCACAATCGGCGAGCCGAGCACGGCCGCCCGTCGGCGCGCCATGTTCACCACCGCGTGCTCTTTGCGCAAGCGCTCACCTCGCGGAGTCGAGGACGCCGTTGCGTTTCGCCAGCTCGATATTGGCGAGATGCTGCTCGTACTCGCGGGTGAACAGTGTGGTGCCCTGCAGGTCGATGGTGACGAAATACAGCCAGTCCCCCGGCTCGGGTTGTTCGGCCGCGACAAGGGCGGGTTGGCCGGGCGAGCAGATCGGAGTCGCCGGAAGCCCGGGCCGCACATAGGTGTTCCACGGCGTCCCCTCCCCCCGATCCCCATCGGTGGTGGCGACCTCGATGCGGTCGAGCGGGTAGTTCACCGTGGAGTCGAACTCGAGCGTGCGATTCTCGGCCAGCCGGTTGTAGATGACCCGGGCCACCTTCGAGAAATCCTGCGGTTTGGCTTCGCGCTGCACCAGGGAGGCCACCGTCAGGATCTCGTACGGCGACATGTTCAACGCGGAGGCGGTGTCGAGCAGGCCGCTGCTCTCGTACTGGGCGGCGCTGGAGGAGATCAGGCTGGCCAGGATGTCCTTGGGCGCCGACGACGGGTCGATGTTCCAGCTGCCCGGCGCGATCAGACCCTCCAACCGGCGATGGTCGGTTCCGAGTGCGTCGACCGGTTGTGTCGCCCATTCGGGCACGGAAAGCTCGGAAGGCGCTGCGGCACCGGCAGTGTCGCGCAGGTCGTCCGCTGAGACGCATCGGCGGTCACCGTCGAGATCCACGCACGACGCATCGGAGATCAGCGTGAAGATGCCGTCGGTGACCGCGTTGGTCTTGACGTCCTGGATGTCGTCGAGTTGCCTGCCCTCGGGGATGACCAACTTACCGACGCGGTTGGCCGGGTCGGCCAGGCGGGTGACGGCGCTGGCCGCGGGAATCTCCGTGCGGACCTTGTAGAAGCCCGGCTGGATGGCCGAGATGGCGGCATTGCCTGCGGCCGCGTCGACGAAAGCCTTTGTCGTCGCCACCACGTTGTGATCCTGCAATGTCTTGCCGATCGCGGTGGTGGAGTCACCGTCCTGAACCTGGATCACCACGTCGCTGACTCCGTCGCCGGCATAGTCCCCGCCGGAGTTGCCGAACAGCGAGTGCCACATCTTCGAGCCGAGGAACACCGCGCCGACGACGACCACTACCAGCATCACCAACGCCGCGACGGCGGCGACCCGGCGCCTGCGTTTGGTGCGGGCTTCGTTGATGCGGTCGCGACGCGTCAGCCGGCGACGGGGTGGTCCCACCGCCAACGGCTCCGCACGGTCGCTCCGCCAATCGTCAGCCATCGTTGGCCTCTCCGTGTGGGGTCAGCGCCGCCCGCCGCTGGTCCAGCCAATTCTGCAGAATCCCCACCGCCGCAACCTGATCGATCATCGACCGTTGCCCCTTGGCCCGCACCCCCGCCTCGCGCAGCGAACGCTGCGCCGTCACGGTGGTGAGCCGTTCGTCGGTCAGCCGCACCGGTACCGGCGAGATCCGGTCAGCCAGACGGTCGGCGAGTTCGACGGCGTCGTGCGCCGACGATCCCGCGCGGTCACCCAGTGTGCGCGGGAGCCCGACCACGACCTCGACGGCCTGATGCTCGTCGATCAGCCGCGCGAGACGTCGAAGATGCTTGTCCGAGCGGCGATCCCTGGGAACCGTCTCCACGGGTGTGGCGAGAATACCGTCCGGGTCGCTGATCGCGACCCCGATGCGGACGCTGCCGACGTCGATGCCGAGCCGACGGCCACGCCCCGGGTCCGGAGCCGAGCGGGGATCCCCTGGCCGGTCCGGCAGACGGTCATCCCGTGCCGGGTCGTCGGATTCAGCCACCCGGCTATCTCCGGCCGATCTCGGCGCGTATCGCCGCCAGCGCCGCGTCGATGCCCGCCGCCCCCTTGCCGGAACCCTGCGCAAGATCGGCCTTGCCCCCGCCGCGCCCGTCGACCGCGGCACTGAGCTGCTTGACCAGGTCGTCGGCGCGAAGCCCGGCGTCCTGGGCTGCCTGGTTGACCGCCACCACATACGGGACCGAATCGTTGTCGCCCTCGGCGATCAGCGCCACGACGCCCGGGCCGCTGCCCAGTTTGCCGCGGATGTCACCGACGAGTGAGCGCAGGTCGCCCGCCGACATCCCGCCGGCCATCCGCTGCGCCACCACCCGGACCTTACCGATCTCCTCCGCGCCTGCGGCCGCGTTCGCCGCAGCCGCACGCGCGCCGGCAAGCCGCAGCCGGTCAAGTTCCTTCTCGGCGGACTTGAGTCGGTCGACGAGGTTGGCCACCCGTGCGGGCACCTCGTCGGAAGGCACCTTCAGTGACGTCGCCAAGCCGGCCAGCAGTGCGCGTTCCTTGGCCAGGTGCTTGAACGAGTCCAGGCCGACGTAGGCCTCGACACGGCGCACACCCGAACCGACCGACGCCTCACCGAGCAATGTCACCGGCCCGATCTGCGCGGAGTTGTGGACGTGAGTTCCGCCGCACAGCTCGATCGAGAACGGGCCGCCGATCTCCACGACGCGCACATCCTCGGGGTACGCCTCGCCGAACAACGCCATGGCGCCCATCGCCTTAGCCTTGTCGAGTTTGGTGTAGAGGGTGTTCACCTCGTGGTCGGCCTCGACCGCCTCATTGGTGACCAGTTCGATCTCGTTGCGCTGCTCTTCGGACAGCGGACCCTGCCAGTTGAAGTCGAACCGCAAATACCCGGGGCGGTTCAACGACCCCGCCTGAACGGCGTTGGGGCCCAGCACCTGTCGCAGCGCGGCATGCACCATATGAGTGCCCGAATGGCCCTGGGTGGCGCCGTGGCGCCACTTCGGGTCGACGGCGGCGACGATGGTGTCGCCCTCGACGAACTCACCGGACTCCACGTTGACGCGATGCACCCACAACGTCTTCGCGATCTTCTGCACATCGGTGACCGCAGCCCGCGCGGCCCCGCTGGAACCGGTGCCGCTGATGGTCCCGATGTCGGCGATCTGACCGCCGGACTCCGCGTAGAGGGGGGTCCGGTCCAGCACGAGTTCGACGCGGTCTGCCGCGGCGGCCTCGGCGCCGTGAGCGACCACCGGAACCCGCTTCCCGTCGACAAAGATGCCGAGAATCGTGGCCTCACTGGCGAGTTCGTCGAAACCGGTGAACTCGGTCGGACCTGCGTCGACAAGGTCGCGATAGGCCGACAGGTCGGCATGGGCCTGCTTGCGTGCAGCCGCATCGGCCTTGGCCCGCTGGCGCTGCTCGGCCATCAAACCGCGGAAGCCTTCCTCGTCGACCCGCAGATCAGCCTCAGCGGCCATCTCGAGGGTCAGCTCGATCGGGAAGCCGAACGTGTCGTGCAGCGTGAAGGCGTCGGTGCCCGACAGCACGTCGGCGCCGGAGGCCTTGGTGGCCCGGGCTGCGTCGTCGAACAGTTTCGAACCCGAGGCCAGAGTGCGGTTGAATGCCGTCTCCTCGGCCACCGCGATGCGTTGAATCCGATCGAAATCACTGACCAGTTCCGGATACGACGGCCCCATGGCGTCACGCACCGTGGCGATCAGGTCGGCCATCACGGGCTGCTCGACACCCAGCAGCTTGGCGGCGCGGATGATTCGGCGCAGCAACCGCCGCAGCACGTAGCCACGGCCTTCGTTGCCGGGGCTGACACCGTCGGCGATGATGATCGCTGCGGTCCGACTGTGGTCAGCGATGATCCGGTAGCGCACGTCGTCATCGTGATGACCTTGGCCGTACCCGCGCGGCGCGATACCGGCGATCAGGTCGATCGCGGGCCGCAGCAGATCAGTCTCGTAGACATTGTCGACGCCCTGCAGCAGGCAGGCCACCCGTTCGACCCCCATGCCGGTGTCGATGTTCTGGCGCGGCAGCGGTCCGAGGATCTCGAAGTCGTCCTTCGACGTGCCCTCACCGCGCTCGTTCTGCATGAACACGAGATTCCAGATCTCGATGTAGCGGTCCTCGTTGGCCTCGGGACCGCCCTCGATGCCGTACTCGGGGCCGCGGTCGTAGTAGATCTCCGACGACGGGCCGCACGGGCCGGGAATCCCCATGGACCAGTAGTTATCGGCCATGCCGCGCCGCTGGATGCGCTCGGCAGGCAACCCGGCGATCTCCTGCCATAGACCAGCGGCTTCGTCGTCGTCGAGATAGACCGTCGCCCAGAGTCTTTCCGGGTCGAAGCCGTAGCCGCCCTCGGACACCGAATTCGTCAGCAGAGCCCAGGCGAGCTCGATAGCCCCGCGTTTGAAGTAATCGCCGAAACTGAAGTTGCCCGCCATCTGGAAGAACGTGTTGTGGCGGGTGGTGATCCCGACCTCGTCGATGTCCGGGGTTCGGATGCACTTCTGGACGCTGGTGGCACGGTCCCACGGCGGTTTGCGCTGACCGAGGAAGAACGGCACGAACTGCACCATTCCGGCGTTGACGAACAGCAGGTTGGGGTCGTCGAGGATCACCGAAGCGCTGGGCACCTCGGCGTGTCCCGCGTTCACGAAATGATCAAGGAAGCGCTTCCTGATCTCGTGTGTCTGCACGTCCTGTTGTCCTCAGTTCTCATCAGTGGAGCCGGTCAGTCGGTTGGCCGTCACCTGCGAATACTCGACGACCCACAGTACCGGTCGCCTCTGCTACGCCGTCACGAAGCTCAACCGGACGCCACGATGGGGGTTGTCCCTGTTCAGATCCACCAGCACGATGCTCTGCCAGGTGCCCAGCAACGGCCGGCCGTCGACCACCGGGACGGTCACCGATGGGGACACCAGGCCGGGCAACACGTGGTCGGCCCCATGGCCGGGCGACCCGTGGGCGTGCCGATATCGGTCGTCGCGGGGCAGCAGCCGCTCGAGCGTCTCGACGAGGTCGTCATCGGAGCCGGCACCGGTCTCGATGATCGCGACGCCCGCGGTGGCGTGCGGCACGAAAACATTGCACAACCCGTCTCCTTGCGAGGCGCAAAACGCACTAACGGCCGAGGTGAGGTCCACGATTCTGCGGCGGCTGGTATCGACATCGAGCACTTCGGTTTTCACCTGTTTCAGCGTACGAGGCCGCCCGCAGATTGACGCTCGCGTTTATTGCGTGGGGAGCGAGGGTACTTCTGCCGCAACCCACACTCTGGAGGAGAAATGACCATCACCGGCGTTATCACCGCAATCCTGATCGGCATTGTCGTCGGAGTCCTCGGCAGGCTGGCTCTCCCCGGGAAGCAGCCCATTGGCATGGTGCTCACCATCCTGGTCGGCATTGTCTCGGCGTTCATCGGCACAGCGATCGCCCGCGCGATCGGGATTCCGACCATGACCAACGGCATCGACTGGCTCGAACTGCTCGTCCAGGTGGTCGTCGCCGCTCTCGGTGTGGCCCTGGTGGCCGCCCTCATGGGTCGTCGCCGCACCGGCGTGCTCGGCACCCGTCGTCGCTCCGGACTTCTGCGGTAGTCCGTAGCGTCCCCATACATGTGATCCCGGCTGGAGCCCCGACCAGCCGGGATCACTCCCTTCAGGGGTTCTACAGCGATGCCAGCAGCGCGTCGAGCTTCTGATAACTCTCCGTCATTCCGCCCTCCATTCCGGACGACAGCAGTGCGTCCCGCGCCTCGGTGTTGGGACAGATCGACCGGCCCCGCAGTCGGGAGCGGCCCCCACCGAGGTCCTCGAACCACATGAACTCGATATTGACCATGTCCGGCGCGCCGTCGAATTCGAAGGTCTGCAGGATGAATTCGTTCTCCCGCACGGTGTGGAAGGTGCCGTTGAATCCGAACGTGCCGTGCTCGTTCTCGTGGGTGTAGCGATAGCCGCCGTGGTTCCTGAACTCCCACTCGCTGATCTCCATCTGAAGGTCGTGCGGCCCGAGCCACCGGGCGACCAGTTCAGGTTCGGCATGCGCGCGGAACAGCGCTTCCACGGGTGCGTCGAACTCGCGGGTGAACTCCATGGCCAGGGTGTCCACCGGCGCCACCAGGTCGAGTGCGTTGGTCATTGTGGTTTCTCCTCTTCTGTTATCGCCGCCAGCAGCACGTCCAGGCGGCGGTAGTTGCGTTCGGCATCCAAGCGGTAGCGGTCGATCCACGACGTCAGCTGCTCCAGGGCGGCCGCCTCGAGGTGAACCGGCCGACGCTGGGCGTCGCGGGTCCTGCTGACCAGACCCGCCTGCTCGAGCACCTGAATGTGCTTGGACACCGCCTGTTTGGTGATGGTGAACGGTACGGCGAGCTCGTTGACCGTTGCCGGACCGCGCGACAGCCGCGCCACCATGGCACGTCGGACGGGATCGGCCAGCGCCATGAAGGCACGGTCCAGCTGGGCCGCCGCCTCACCATCGGCACCCATTAATCAACCTCCAGTTTGATCAATTAATTGGTTGATTAAAAGGTTAGGTTTTGCCGCCGCACCTGTCAAGGGTGAGTTCGGCCGGTCAGCGCTTCCGGCGGATGATGGCGCGCAGCTTGTCGACCCGTGTCGATATCTCCCGCTCGACGCCGCGGCCGGTCGGTCGGTAGTAGTCGACGCCGACCAGCTCGTCGGGCGGATACTGTTGCGGCACAACACCATCGGGGTCGTCGTGCGAGTACCGGTAGCCGATGGCGTTGCCGAGCTTCGCCGCACCCGAGTAGTGCCCGTCGCGCAGGTGGGCGGGCACCAGGCCGGCCTTACCTGCCCTGATGTCGGCCATCGCCGCGCCCAGTGCGGTGGTAACGGCGTTGGACTTCGGTGCGGTCGCCAGGTGCACGGTGGCGTGCGCCAACGTCAGCTGCGCCTCAGGCATTCCGATCAACTGCACCGTCTGCGCCGCAGCCACCGCGGTCTGCAACGCCGACGGATCGGCCATGCCGATGTCCTCGCTCGCCAGGATCATCAGCCGCCGAGCCACGAACCGTGGGTCCTCCCCCGCAACCAGCATGCGGGCCAGATAGTGCAGTGCGGCGTCGACGTCGGATCCCCGGATCGACTTGATGAACGCGCTGACGACGTCATAGTGCTGATCGCCGTCGCGGTCGTAGCGCACCGCCGCCTTGTCGAGTGACTGCTCGATGACCTCGACCGTCACAGTTCCGTCGCCCGCCGCCGACGTTTCGGCGGCCACCTCGAGGGCCGTCAGCGCGCGCCGCGCGTCACCCGCGGACAGTTGCACCAGCAGGTCGATCGCCTCGTCGGTGACCCCGACCTTGCCGCCGAGTCCGCGGTCGTCGTCGATGGCGCGACGGATCACGGTGGCGGTGTCCACGGCGGTCAGCGGCTGCAACTGCAGAATCAGCGAGCGACTCAGTAGCGGAGCGACCACGGAGAACGACGGGTTCTCGGTGGTGGCGGCCACCAGCAGCACGATCCGGTTCTCCACCGCAGCCAGCAGCGCGTCCTGCTGGGTCTTGGAGAACCGGTGCACCTCGTCGATGAACAGGACCGTCTGTCCGCCCCGCATGGCCGCGATCCGCGCCGATTCGATCACCGCACGTACCTCTTTGACTCCCGCCGACAGCGCCGAGAGCGCCTCGAAGCGCCGACCGGTGGCCTGCGAGATCAGCGACGCGAGCGTCGTCTTCCCGGTGCCCGGTGGGCCGTAGAGGATGACCGAGGCGGCACCCGACCCTTCGACCAGCCGTCGCAGCGGCGAGTTGGTCTTGAGCAGGTGCTCCTGCCCGACAACCTCGTCCAGCGAGGCCGGGCGCATCCGTACCGCCAGGGGCGAAGCCGCCCCGCCCGCCGTGACCGCTGTGCCTTCACCGGCGGGCACGTCGAACAGGCTGTCGGACACGCTCTCTGCTTACCACTGACTCACGACACAGGTTGCGTGACGAAGTCGATCAGCTCCTCCACGCGGCCGATCAGCGCCGGCTCGAGGTCGTTCCAGTCCCTGACCCGTCCCCGGATCCGCTGCCACGCGGCGGCGATGTCGGCCTGATCGCGATGCCTCCAGCCCAAGGCAGCGCACACACCGTGCTTCCAGTCCTGTCCCTTCGGAATCGTCGGCCATGCCGCCACCCCGATCCGTGTCGGCTTGACGGCCTGCCAGATATCGATGAATGGATGCCCGACGACCAGCGTGTTCTCCCCACCGGGGCCGCGGCGCACCGCCTCGGCGATGCGGGCCTCCTTGGATCCGGCCACCAGGTGGTCGACCAGCACCCCCAAGCGGCGGCCCGGGCCCGGCCGGAATTCGGCCACGATGGCAGCCAGGTCGTCGACTCCTCCCAGGTACTCGACCACCACGCCCTCGATGCGCAGATCGTCGCCCCACACCTGCTCCACCAGTTCGGCGTCGTGGCGGCCCTCCACATAGATCCGGCTGGCCAGCGCGACCTTCGCGCGGGAGCCGGCCACCGCGACGGAACCCGATGCGGTGCGCGCGGGTGCCGTCGCAGCCGTTTTCTTCGGCGCGGTGAGGATCACCGGCTTGCCGTCGATCAGGTAGCCGGGTCCCACCGGGAACGGCTTGGTACGGCCGTGCCGGTCCTCGAGTTCCATCCGGCCGTACTCGACGCGCACCACCGCACCCACGAATCCGGTCTGCGCGTCCTCCACGACCATGCCGATCTCGATCGGTTGTTCCGCGGAACGCGGCTTGCGCGGGCGGTGCGGATTGTCGGCCAGGATGTCGGAACCATATCGATCAGCCACCGGATGATCGTAGGGAGAAGAACGCCCGGGACCGCCTAACATCGCCCGTGTGTTGCTCAATCGGGCCATCGCCCAAGGGATCGCCGACGGCAGCATCACCGTCGTGCTGCGCCGCTGGGACGCGCCACGTGCCAAACCCGGAGGCACGCAACGCACCCCGGTGGGCACGGTGCGCGTCGACGGGATCACCGAGCACCCCGCCCGCTACCGGGTCACCGCCGCGCAGGCGCGCGCCGCCGGATATCCGGACGCCAAGACCGCGCAGGCCGAGCTCGACCGCCGCCCCGCGGCGCACACCTACGTGATCGCCGTGTCCTTCCTGGCACCCGACGAACGCCCCGAGTTGGCGGCCGACGATGCACTGTCGCCCACTGACCTCGCCGGCATCTCCGCACGCCTGGATCGCTGGGATGCCGCCACCGAGCCGTGGACACGGCCCTACCTGCAGCTGATCGGCGACAACGAAGGGGTCCGGGCACCGGACCTGGCGGCGCAGGTCGGGCTCGATGTGCCGCGGTTCAAGCGGCGGGTCCGCCAACTCAAAGGCCTGGGGCTGACGATCAGCCTCGACGTCGGATACCGGCTGTCCCCGCGCGGGCGGGAGTTTCTGCGGCTGGGTTGAACCCGTCACCGATTCACTGCCGTTGGGCCATGATCGAACGGTGACGGATCTGACGACCTACGGGCCGTGGGCGGTGATCGCGGGCGGCTCCGAAGGCGTCGGTGCGGAGTTCGCCGCCCTGCTGGCCGAAGGCGGTGTGAACCTGGTGCTCATCGCCCGCAAGCCTGACCCGCTGGAGCGGACGGCAGCCCGGTGCCGCGAATTGGGCGTGCAAACCCGAACGCTGGCAATCGATCTCGTCGACGGCGTCGAGGCGGTGATCGCCGCGACGGCCGATCTGGACGTGGGTCTGCTGATCTACAACGCCGGCGCGAACACCTGCAGTGAAGAGTTCCTCGACGGTGCGCTCGCCGACTTCGGCAGGGTGATCGACCTGAATGTCACCGCGATGTTGACCCTGGTGCAGCACTACGGCCGCCCGATGCGTGACCGTCGCCGCGGCGGAATTCTCATGGTCGGGTCGATGGCAGGCTATCTCGGCTCCGTCCGACACACGGTCTACGGCGGGGTCAAGGCGTTCGGCCGGATCTTCGCCGAAAGCCTGTGGTTGGAGCTGCGCGACCATGACGTTCACGTCCTCGAATTGGTGCTCGGCGTCACCCGAACGCCGGCGATGGAGCGGGTCGGCTTGAACTTCGACGTGCCTGGGGTGCGCGTCGCCGAGCCGGCCGACGTCGCGCGGGAGGGGCTCGAACACCTCGCGGAGGGACCGGTATTCGTCGCCGGCGGCAACGCCGACGACGTCGCCCGCCGCAACGACCCGGATCGGGCGAAGGTGGTCCTGGGCTCGCACAGGTTCATGCAAAAACTGATGGGTGATCACTGATGACCGACGAGCGATTCGCGCAGTTGGAACGCCGACTGCAGCTCATCGAGGATGAGCGCGCGATCGAGCGAATGATCGCGCGCTACGGTCCCCTGGTCGACACCGGTAGCGACGACGCAGCCGACGCAGCCGCGGCGCTGTGGGCCGAGGACGGGACCTACGACGTCGAGGGCTGGTCGATGTGCGGCCGGGCCGACATCGCCGCGATGGTGCGCTCCCCCGAACACCAGGGCCTGATCGGCCGCGGCTGCTGCCATTTCCTCGGTCCGGCGGTGGTCACCGTCGACGGCGACGACGCGGTGGCGGTGTGCGAGTCGGCGCTGCTGGTGCACCGCGACGGACGATTCGCAGTGGCCCGAGCGGGCGCGAACCACTTCCGGCTGCGCCGCATCGACGGCCGCTGGCAGATCACCGGGCGCACCACCCGCGCGTTGGACGGCAAACCCGAAGCCCGACAGCTGCTTTCCGACGGGGTGGACCGATGAGCGGCGCGTTGGCCGGCCGGGTCGCGCTGGTCACCGGGGCCGGCGCCGGGATCGGTGAGGGCATCGCCCGGCGGTTCGCCGACGAGGGTGCGCGGGTGGTGGTCGCCGAACTCGACGAGTCCGCAGGCCGCGCGGTGGCCGAACGCATCGGCGGGCTGTTCGTCGCCACCGACGTGACGGACCGCGTTCAGGTAGAAGCGGCTGTCGCGGAAGCCGTTTCGGAATACGGCACGATCGACATCCTGGTCAACAACGCCTGGGGCGGCGGCTCGATCGGTCGCGTGGAGAACAAGACCGACGAGGCACTGGCCACCGGCATCGCGATGGCGTACTACGGCCCGTTCTGGGCGATGCGCGCAGCATTTCCCCATATGAAGGCCAAGGGCTGGGGCCGGATCATCAACCTCTGCAGCCTCAACGGCGTCAACGCCCACGTGGGCTCACTCGAGTACAACGCCGCCAAGGAAGCACTGCGGACCCTCACCCGCACGGCCGCCAGGGAGTGGGCGCCCACCGGCGTCACCGTCAACGCGCTCTGCCCAGCGGCCAAGAGCCAGGCCTTCTTTCGTGCCCTCGGCGACTATCCCGAGCTCGAAGCCATGGCCGACGCGGCGAACCCCATGGGCCGGATGGGCGACCCCTACGACGACATCGCACCGGTGGCAGTCTTCCTCGCCGGCGAGGCATGCCGATACCTGACGGGCAACACGCTGTTCGTCGACGGCGGCAGCCACATCAACGGCGTGGCGTGGGCGCCGGATCTCGACTGACCTACTGCGTCTGCTGACCGGCGGCCGACGCGAGTTTGGCCGGGTCCGAGGTGACCTCGTCGATGACAGTGTGGATGAACCGCATCTTCTCCAACACCGCCGGGGGCAACACGAACGGGTACAGGTCAGCCTTGCCCATCGACCGGTTCATCATGTTCAGCGCCCATGCCAGCGGCAACCACATCTCGATGATCATGTCGAAACCGCTGGGCCCCAGCACTTTACGTTCGAAGGTGGCACTCGCTGCGGCCATTCCGAACGCGGCCGCGGTGTCCATGGTGTCGCGGATGTGCAGGTAGTGGGCGAACGTTTCGGCCCAGTCCTCGGCGGGATGCATCGTTGCGTAGGAGGACACATAGTCGTTCTCCCAACCCGCCGGAGCGCCCTCGCTGTAGTGCCGGTCGAGAGCGGCCTGGTAGTCGGCCTCGGGATCACCGAACAACTCGTGGTAGCGCTGTAGGTAGTCGGGCGACGTCCCGACGAGTCGGTATTGGTAGTAGTGGCCGATTTCGTGGCGGAAGTGGCCGAGCAGTGTGCGGTACGGCTCGTCCATCGAGACGCGCAACTGCTCGCGGTGCACATCGTCGCCCTCCGCGAGATCCAGCGTGATCAAACCGTCCTCGTGGCCGGTGAACACCTTTTCGAACTTGCTGGACAGCAGATCGAAGGCCAACCCGTACTGGGGATCCTCGTCGCGTCCGACGATCGGCAATTTCAGCTCATGCAGCTCCGCAATCAACCTGCGCTTGGCCTTCTCGGCGGCCGCGAAGGACGCCAGCGCGACGGTGTCGCTGTCATTGGGGCGCGTCCTCGTCAGCGCGCACGACGCACAGAGTTGGGCGATCGGGCCCCTCTCCACAATCCAGTTACATTTGGCGAGATGCAGATTCGCGCACAGCCGGTACTGGGTGGCATCCACGGCTCCCGCGTGCTCGCTCTCCGCGGGCGGCGCAATGACCAGAAGCGCCATGTCGTCGAGGGAGAAGCCCAGTTTGCTCCCGCAGTTCAGGCACACCGAGTTCTCGAATGACAACCGTTGACCGCAGTTCGGACAGTTGAAATCACGCATGCAGCACTCCTCCTTCATAGGGCGCCACATCGACGGCGACGTCGATGATGCTCTTCTCGGAGTCGGTATAGATGATGCCGCGCAGCGGCGGGACATCGGCGTAGTCACGGCCGAAACCGACTGTGACGTAACGCTCATCGACCATCTGGTTGTTAGTCGGGTCAAGGCCCAACCAGAGGTTCTGCGGGGTCCACACCGCTGCCCATGCGTGGGTGGCGTCGATGCCGACCATGCGTTCCTTCCCAGGTGGAGGGTCGGTAGCCAGGTAACCGGAGACGTAGCTGGCAGCCAAACCGTTGGCGCGCAGACAGGCGATCGCCAGCCGCGCGAAGTCCTGACATACCCCTTCACGGGCCTCTAAAACCTCGCCCACCTTGGTGGACACCGTCGTCGAACCGGACCGGTAGGTGAAGTCCCGATAAATTCGCGACGTCAGGTCGCGAAGGACCTCGATCAGGGGCCGTTCGGGCACGAAACTCGGTGCGGCGTAGGCGCGCAATTCCTCGGTGATCTCGGGCGGCTGCAGGTCCAGGGTGAACTCGGTGGCCAATGCCCCCTCGGTCCCCACCGGGCGGGCGATCTCCCACGGCGCCCGCGCCGAGGGTCCCTGGTAGAGATCCGGTGGTGGCGGGTCGACTTCCACGACCGACCTGCTGGTGATGGTCAGGCTGCGGTGCCGCTCGATGACGTGGAAGAAGGAGCTGAGGTTGCCGTAGGCGTCCCGGCTGGTTGAACTGTCAGCGGCCTCCGGCTCAATCACCAGCTCGTGGAACAGACAGCGCTGGCGAGCCGAGTCCCGGGGCGTGAGGAAGCCGCGGCCGTAGGAGCTGGTGACCACATCGGAGTATCGGTACCTCGTGCGATGGGTGACCTCGTAGCACCGGCTGGCGCCGGGTACCGGCCCGTCCGGAAACGCCGTCACGGCATCACCCGCCGTTCGTCGGGGCCCCACAGCGGTTGCATCTCGCCCGGCAGGGACAGGTGGGTCGCGGTGATGACGCCCGAGAGCTCGCGCAGATCGCGATGGATGCCCGCGAGCAGTCCGTCGAGTTCGTCGCGGGCGCCGGTCGAGGTGACCTCCTCCAGCTCGTCGGGCTCGATTCTGCGCAGCCGGATGGCGATGTCGTCGACCATCCGTTCCGGCCGTGACGATCCCGATGCCCGGGGCAGGGACTTGAGGTTGGTGCGCAACCGCTCCAGTTGGTAGACCAGCGAGCGCGGGTTCTCGGCATCGAACAGCACCAGTTCGGCCACGCCCGCCACACTGAACATGCCCGGATTGCGCCTGCGGTAGATCACCAGGGATTCACACGCCACCAGGGTCGACTCCGTGATCGTCTGCTCGGCGTCGGGCAACCTGGCGGTCGTCAACGTCGCCCGCAACAACGCCGTCAGCGCCAGCCCACGTTCGATCCGCTTCCCGATGTCCATCATCGTCCAGCCGACGTCGTGGACCATCGATTCGGCCACCACCCCCGACAGGGCAAGCATGCCCGCAAGCGTCAGCGTGTTCGTCGACGACAGGAACGCATCCCCCTCGGCCCGCGATTCCGGTGGGGTGTCGGGCGCGTTCAGCAGTGCGCGTTCGAGCGCGGACAGCACCATCCAGGTGTCGTTGGACATCTGGTCGCGCACCGAGCGCGCCGCCAGGCTGAGACGCTCCACCGACTGGGCCAGCGAGCCGGATCTGTACCGGTCGGCCGTCAACGACCACAGCGTGGTCGGTGCCGTCGCCACCATCTCGGCGTAGTCGCCTCCGGCGCCGGTGTCGGTTCCGGTGATCGTGCCCAGCGCGGTCAGCAGCACCGGCACGCATTCGCTACCCGGCATCGCGCGGCGGTAGCGGTACTCGTGATACCGCTCGCGGGTGACCGTCAGGAGACGGGCCATGCTCTCGGCGCGCTCAGAGTAGCGGCCGATCCAGTACAGATCGGAGAGCACACGCGGGGAACTGATCTCATGCGTCGGACTCGAGGTGACCAGCGCGGGCAACTCCGCGGTGTCCAGAGCGGGCAGCTCCACGGGTGCCGTCGTCGAGATCTTCTCCGCCGTGACACGCGCCGGTGACCGCACCCAGATATCCTTGGCTGCAACGGTATTGAGTCGGTAGGCAGCTGTGCCAGGTGCCAGTAGGTAGCCGAGACCGCCGATCATCGGCGCGTAACCGCCGTGCTGAGCCACGGTGAACAAGCGCATCCCGACGCTCGACGACGACAACCCACCGGGGAGGTAATCCGAAGGCGCCGAGGAGAACTGCGGCAACTCCTGCCCCACCCACTGCCACGGCAGGGCGTCGATGCGCGCTGCGAGCGCCTTGAGCTGACGCGCCGACAGTTCGGGGCCCACGAGCGGTTCGCCCCCGGTGACCGGCTTGATCAGCAGCGACGACAGGTTGGCCAGCAGGTGCGAACGCTCGACGCCGATACCGCCCCAGTACACAGGCGCTGTCTCGAGCAAGGGGGTCTCGCCGAGCAGCTTTTCGGCGAGCTCCGGCAGAAACCGAAGCAGCCCAGGGCTTTCCAGCACACCACTGCCGAGCGTGTTGACCACCGTCACTGCGCCGCGGCGCAGCACCTCGACCAGGCCCACGACCCCCAGCCGCGAGTCGGCCCGCAGGTCGAGCGGATCGGCGTACACGGCATCCACACGCCGCAACACCACGTCCACACGTTTGAGGGTGCCCATGGACCGCATCCACAGCTTGCCGTCGCGCACCACAAGGTCGGCACTCTCCACCAGCGGAAGGCCCAGTACGCCGGCCAGATAGGCCTGGTCGAAGGCGGTCTCGGAATGGATACCCGGGCTGAGCACGACCACCACCGGCTCCTCGGCCGATTCGGGGGCGGCGTCGATGAGCGCCAGCCGCAACGCCTGCGCCCACGGCGAGGCCGGGCGGGGTCCGATCTGCTCGTAGAGGTCCGGGATCGCGTTGGCAACCACCCGTCGGTTGGCGAGCGCATAGCCGGCGCCGGAAGGTGCCTGCGTCCAATCGGCGTTGACGACGAAGTCGCCGGACGGGGCGCGGCTGATGTCACACCCGTGCAGGAAAAGCTGGTGGCGCCCCGGTACTTCGATTCCGCGGGCGGCCCGGACATACCCCGGATGCGCGAACAGCAGTTGCGGCGGCAACACCCCTTCCGTGATCGAGCGGCGCGCCCCGTAGAGGTCGGTCAGCACGGTGTCGAGCAGCCTGGAGCGCTGCACCAACCCGGCCTCGAGCGTCTCCCAGTCCGCGGCGGAAATCACCAGGGGTAGCGCGTCGAGCTGCCAGGGCCCTGGCATCCCCGTACCGTCGCCGTTGGTGATCGCATCGCCGTTGTGGTCGACCTGGATGTAGGTGATGCCGTCGTTGTCGACGAGACTGCGCACCACGGCCCGAAGTCGGTCCAGGCCCGGGCGGCCACGCTCGCGCACGCAGTCGGCCAGCTCCTGCCATGAGGGCCGGACATCACCTGTCGCATCGACGAATTCGTCGTAACCGGCACCCGGTCCGTGCACCGTGGGCTGGACGTCGAAGAGCGCCGGCTGGGCCCGCATGCTGCGGTAGGGAGCCAGCGGGTTGTCGAAGTCGATCGCGCCGGCGCCCGTTGGGGGCGACGGCCCGGTTGCGGGGAATGCCATTACTTCAGAACGGTACGCACTCGCCGTAGATCCAAGATCCCCGGCGCGCCCACATCTGTGGATTGACGTGCCTGCTTTTCACGCAGGCCCGCGAGGTCGACCTTGCCCGCGGTGAATCCGCTGGCTTCGAAGCGGCGACCACGCCGCGACTCCGCCTCGACGGCGTTCACCGGTGGGGAGTCGTAAGACCGGCCGCCGGGGTGCGACACGTGGTACGTGCAGCCGCCCCGCGACACCCCGGACGCGGAGTCGACGAGTTCGAACCGCAGCGGTCCGTCGACGGTGATCGTGGGATGCAGCGCGCTGGGGGGCTGCCAGGCGCGATACCGCACTCCGCCCACCTGCACATCGGGGTTGTCGGTCGCGAGCATCGGGATCGGATGACCGTTGGCGGTGACGATGTAGCGATGTCGGTCGGCGCCGATGAGTCGCACCTGGATGCGTTCTACCGACGAGTCGACGTAGCGCGCCGTGCCCCCCGCGGTGGACTCCTCGCCCAACACGTTCCAGGGCTCGATAGCCCCGCGCAGTTCGATCTCGACGCCACCGAAGACCGCCGTGCCGATCCGCGGGAAACGGAACTCGGTGAAGGGGTCCAGCCAGCTGGTGTCGAAGTCGATTCCATACGCGCGCAGGTCGGCAGCGACTTCCGCGATATCTTGAATAATGAAGTGCGGCAACAAGTACCGGCCATGCAAGTTGGCGCCATGACGGATCAGCGGGGCGCGCAGCGGCTCGTCCCAGAACCACGCCACCAGCGAGCGCACCAGCAGCGACTGCACCATCGCCATCTGATAGTGCGGCGGCATCTCGAACCCACGGAGCTCGAGCAGACCGAGTCTGCCGCGGGCACTGTCGGGGCTGTAGAGCTTGTCGATGCAGAACTCGGCGCGGTGCGTATTGCCGGTGATGTCGGTGAGCAGGTGCCGCAGCGCCCTGTCGACGATCCACGGAGCGGAGCCTTTGGCGGCGGTCAGCCGGGCGATCTCGGCGAACGCGATCTCGAGCTCGTAGGTCGAATCCGGGCGGCCCTCGTCCACCCGGGGGGCCTGCGACGTCGTGCCGATGAACCGGCCGGCGAACAGGTACGAAAGCGCGGGGTGACGCTGCCAGTACGTCAACAACGAGACCATCAGGTCGGGCCGGCGCAACAGCGGAGAATCCGCCGGCGTGATGCCGCCGAGCGTGATGTGGTTGCCGCCGCCTGTCCCGCCGTGAGTGCCGTCGACGTCGAAGGCCTCTGTCGAAAGCCGAGCCAGCCGCGCTTCGGCGTAGAGCGCTTCGAGTTGGTCGCGCTGCTCGGCAAAGCTGGCGGTCGGCGCCACGTTGACCTCGATGACACCCGGGTCGGGCGTCACCGACATCGACTGCAGCCGAGGGTCCGACGGCGGTCCATAGCCCTCGATCACCAGGGGGCAACCGACCTTGTCGGCCGCGTTTTCGATCCGCTCGACCAGGTCGACGAAGTCCTCCAACTCCTCGGTAGGCGGAAGGAACACGTAGAGCAGCCCGTCCCGGATCTGCCCCACCAACGCGGTCGTCGGCAGCGTCTCCTCGTCCTCCTCCACAGCGGGGTCCACATCAACGTCCTCGGCAGCCGCGGTGGCGCCTCGGGTCCGGAGCGCGGGCCGGGATTCGATCGGATCAGCGTCGATTGCCACCCGTGGCGGCTTCCAGCTGATCGATTTCAACGGCAGGCGCAGCCCGGCGGGCGAGTCACCGTCGAGCAGCACGATGCGTCCGCGGCGCAGCTGCCAGTCGGCGCTCGCCCATCCCGCTCCGTCGTCGCGACGGTGCAGCGGCAGCACATGGGCGGCCGGTTCGGTGACCGCTGATTCAAGGCGCGCCATCAGCGCGGCCCGGGCATCAGGGCTGTCCGACTCCAGGTCGTCCTCCCCGGCGACCGGATCGCCGTCGGGTTGGCGCACGGCAGCGGCCAGTCGGCTCAGCGGGTCCTCGAACGCGGGACGGACCTGGCTGCCGGGCAGCCCCAGTCCGGCAGCGATGGCGTCGAGAAGCTGACGGTCGGCGTCGGGGGCCAGCGCTGTGGTGACGGGCTCTTCGGCCCACGGGTCGGCCAGCAGCGCCTCATCGGTCCACAGTGGTTCACCATCCGTGCGCCAGAACAACCCGATCTGCCAGCGGGGCAGCGGCTCCCCGGGGTACCACTTGCCCTGACTGCGCTGCACCAGGCCTTGGGGAGCCCAGATCTTCTTCAGACGCGCCGCCAGGACGGAGGCCCGTTCGCGCTTGTGCTCACCGTCGGCGTCGGTCAGCCATTCCGGGTCGACCTGGTTGTCGATCGAGACGAACGTGGGCTCACCGCCCACCGTCAGCCGCACGTCACCGGCTGCCAGGCGTTCGTCGACCCGGGCGCCGAGCTCATTGACGGCCGCCCACGACTCTTCGGTGTAGGGCAGCGTGACGCGGGGGTCCTCATGCACGCGAGTGACGACATTGCTGAATTCCAGCGTGGTTTCGCACGGCTCGGTCGATCCGGTGATCGGCGCCGCGGACTCCGGGTGGGGGGTGGCCGACAGCGGGATGTGCCCCTCCCCGGCGAACAGCCCCGAGGTGGGATCCAGGCCGATCCATCCCGCACCCGGGATGTACACCTCGGTCCAGGCGTGCAGATCGGTGAAGTCGGCCGCCGGACCCGATGGGCCGTCGAGCGCCTCGACATCGGAGCTCAGCTGAACCAGGTACCCCGACACGAACCGGGCCGCCAAACCCAGCTGGCGAAAGATCGATACCAACAGCCAGGCCGAGTCGCGGCACGAGCCGATTCCGGTGCGCAACGTGAAGTCCGGTGTCTGGACACCGGGTTCCATCCGGACGCTGTAGCCGACGTCGTCCCTGACCGCCCGGTTGAGGGCGACGAGGAAGTCGATGGTGCGGGTGCCTGCGGGGACGGAGAAGTTGTTCACCCACGCCTCGGCGAGGTCACCCGGCCCCGAGTTCGCACCGAACTCGTCGACCGGCCTCAGGTAGGGCTTGAGATCCTCGGCCAGCGCCCTGGGGTATTCGAAGCCGACCTTCTCGGCGAACTCCTCGATGAAGAAGTCGAACGGGTTGATCACCTTCAGGTCGGCGATCAGCCCGACGGTGATGGTCAGGCTGCGGGTGCGCGTCGGGAAGACCAGCCGGGCCAGGAAGTTGCCGAAGGCGTCCTGCTGCCAGTTGATGAAGTGATCGGCGGGCTCGACCTGCAGCGAGTACGCCTCGATCGGGGTGCGCGAGTGCGGCGCCGGACGCAGCCGGACAACGTGCGGATAGACCTCGATGAGGCGGTCGAATGTGTAGCTGGTGCGGTGCTCCAGCGCCACCTTGATACCCATAACGCTAAATCCCATCACACCCGCGACGGCGATGCAGATCGCGTCAGGTCTGGGCGGCGCGTGGGATGAGGTTGGCGCGCGGGCGGATCACCAGAACAAGCACCCCAGCCAACACGATGCCGACGAGGTTCACCACGAGTTGGATGCCCGACTGCGCGGCGACCGGCCAGTCGCCGAGGATGCCGGCGACGACGGCGAACCCCGCCGCGGGAACCGTGGTCACGGAGATGAAGACACCGACGAGCGCCGAGGACTTCGACGACATCAACGACAACATGCCCGCGGCGCCGGCCAGCAGCGCGACCACGAACGACAGAGGTCCGACCTGGAAGATGAAGTCCACGTCGTCGACGTTCTTGACGGTATCCAGGCTGACCCACCCGACCGCCTGGGCGGCCAACGTGAGAAGGGCGGTGATGCCCATCGCGACCGGGAACCCCGCGAGCAGCGCCACGGCGGCCCGCCGCGCCAGCGCACCGCGCCGCTGCACGATCGCCACCGACAGCGCGGCCAGGGGCCCGAACTCCGGGCCCACGACCATCGCGCCGACGACGGTGACCGTCGAGTCGGTGACCACGCCGACCGCCGCGAGCAGGCAGGCCAGCGTCAGGAACATCAGGAACGTCACCGACAGCGTCGAGTCCTCGCGGGTGCGGGAGATCAGCTCGTCCCAGACCAGTGCATCGGCCGGGTCGCCGTCGGCCCTGTCCTCGGCCTCGTGCGCCCTCGTGGACAGCACGGTGTCGAGCGCCGCCAGGGTGATCGCGCCCCGATGCTGCACATCGAGAGATTTGAGTTCCCTGATGACGTTGTTGGCGCATTCCCGGGCGATGTCGGCGGTGATCTCGTCACCCTGCGGGTCGATGGCGGCTCCGGGGAACAGCAGGATATTGGCCACCCCGACCTCGTCGCGCAACACCGCCAGGACATCGTCGCGCATGTCCTCGGGCGCGATCACGCGCAGGTGCAGCACGCTCGAACCTTATCGGGAGCGCGTGACCCGCATCCCCAGTTCGTCGGGCGGCACGTCGTGCCCGTCGGCGCAGCGGATCCCCACAGTGGCGTCGGCCCCACAACCTTCGTGGGTCAGGTGCAGCGGTGTCCGGGGCGGAAGGTGACGTTGGCCCCACTCGAACATGGCCCACACCACGGGCATGAAGTCCACCCCCGCGGGGGTGAGCACGTACTCGTCGCGGCTGCGCTGCCCCGGTTCCTGATAGGGCCGCCGCTGCAACAGTCCCACCTCGACCAGATCCGCAAGCCGCGCCGCGGCGGCGGCCTTGGTGATACCGACCCGGCGCCAGAAATCGTCGAACCGGGTGGTGCCGTAGTACGCCTCGCGCAGGATCAGCATCGTCGATTTCGTGCCGAGCAGTCCCATCGTCTTCTCGATCGGGCACTGGCCCGCCGCCGACCAGGAGTCGCGATCGAGCAGCCGTCCCTTCAGCACTGTCATGGACGTCACTCTACAGCTGGGTTGTTAGTTCTATACCTAGGGTGTTATAGCTGAGTATAGAGAGCAGTACTCAGAGCAGAGATTCCAGGAGGCAGCAATGACCGGGACCACCGGGCGCGACGCCGTCATCGTCGCAGCGGTGCGGACACCCGTTGGCAAGGGCAAACCGGGTGGAGGTCTGCACGGCGTGCTGCCGGTCGACCTGCTCGCCCACAGCCTGCGAGAGGTGGTGAACCGGGCGGGCATCGACCCCGCGCTCGTCGACGACGTCATCGCCGGCGCGGTGACCCAGGTGGGCGATCAGGCCGTCAACATCGCGCGCAACGCGCTTCTCGGCGCCGGATTCCCCGAAAGCGTGCCGGGCACGACCGTCGACCGTCAGTGCGGCAGCAGCCAGCAGGCGATCAGCTTCGCCGCCCAGGGCGTCATCGCGGGCGCATACGACGTCGTGATCGCCGCGGGCGTCGAGTCGATGTCGCGGGTGCCGATGGGATCCAGCGTGCTGCCGGGCAGCGACCCGTTCGGCTCGATGGCTCAGCGCTACCCGGAAGGCCTTGTGCCGCAGGGCATCAGCGCCGAGTTGATCGCGGCCAGATGGGGCCTGCCCCGCGCCGAACTCGACGAGTTCTCCGCGCTCAGTCACGAGAAGGCCGCCGCGGCCGCCAAGGAGGGCCTCTTCGACAACGAGCTGGCACCCCTCGCCGGGCTGACGACCGACGAGATCATCCGTCCCGGCACCACCGTCGAGACGCTTGCCGGGCTGAGGCCGGCGTTCTACAGCCCGGCCTACGAGGCTCGATTCCCACAGATCGAGTGGAACATCACGCCGGGCAACAGCTCGCCGTTGTCCGACGGCAGCGCCGCGGTGATGATCACCACCAGCGAAGTGGCCAGGCGTCTCGGCCTGCGGCCGCTGGCCCGCATCCACACCACGACGGTGGTGGGCTCCGACCCGCTCTACATGCTGACCGGCGTCATCCCGGCGACCGAGAAGGTGTTGTCACGGGCCGGGCTGTCGCTCTCGGACATCGACCTGTTCGAGGTGAACGAGGCGTTCGCCCCGGTCGTACTGTCCTGGGCCCGTGACACCGGAGCGGATCTCGCGCTGACCAACGTGAACGGCGGTGCGATTGCGATCGGTCACCCGTTGGGCGCCAGCGGTGCCCGCATCATGACAACGCTGGTCAACGCGCTGGAGCAGCGTGGCGGACGCTACGGGCTGCAGACGATGTGTGAAGGCGGCGGCATGGCCAACGCCACTATTATCGAGCGCCTCTAACCCTCGCCGACCCCTCGCCGAAATGGCATTCCGGCAGGAAAAGTGCGAGAAAGGCCCTGCCGGAATGCCATTTCGGCGGACGATGGGGTGATGGCCAGTGGTGATCTGCCCGACGTCGACGTGGTGGTGGTGGGCGCCGGCATCGCCGGCCTCTACGCCATCCAGCGACTGCGCCAATCGGGTTTCACAGTGCGGGTTTTCGAATCCGGTGACGACATCGGCGGCACCTGGCACTGGAACCGCTACCCCGGCGCGCGGGTGGACATCCCGAGCGTCGACTACATGTTCAGCTTCGACCCGGATTGGCGCAGCGATTGGCAATGGTCGGAGAAGTACGCCACCCAGCCCGAGATCCTGCGCTACCTGAACCACATCGCCGACAAGTTCGACCTGCGCCGCGATATCACGTTCGGCAGGATGAGCGGTGCCCGGTGGGACGAGCAGGCCGCGCTGTGGCATGTCGACACCGACGCCGGTTCGGTGACGTGCCGGCACCTGGTGATGGCCACCGGGTGCCTGTCCATCCCGAAGGAACCCGACATCGAGGGCATCGACCGGTTCGCCGGCGCGAAGTACTTCACCAGCCGCTGGCCGCACGAGCCGGTGGATTTCACCGGCCAACGGGTCGCCGTCATCGGCACCGGTTCCTCCGGCATACAGACCATCCCGCACGTCGCGGCGCAGGCCTCCGCAGTCGTCGTCTTCCAGCGCACCCCCAACTTCGCCCTGCCCGCCCACAACGGCCCGCTGGCGCCGGACAAGCTCGCCCAACTCCACGACGAGGCGGCGTACCGCGAGTCGGCCCGACTCTCGTTCGGCGGGGTTCCCGTCGAGCGCACCATGGTCCCGACCTTCACCGTGTCCGACGAGGAACGCCGGCAACGGTACGAACGTGCCTGGGAAATCGGCGAACTACTCGAGTTGCTCAACGTCTTCGCCGACATGATGTCCGACCCGGCCGCCAACCACGAGCTGGCCGAGTTCTTCCGGGCCAAGATCCGCGCGGCGGTCGACGACCCGCAGACCGCCGAAATGCTCTGCCCCACCGGATATCCGATCGGCGCCAAACGGGTGTGCCTCGACACCGACTATTTCGTCACGTTCAACCGTGACAACGTACGTCTCGTCGACCTTCGCCGGGATCCACTCCGGTCCATCACCGAATCTGGAATCGACACGGCATCAGAATCTTTCAGCTTCGACACGATCGTGTTCGCCACCGGATTCGACGCGGTGACGGGTGCGGTGCTGGCGGTGGACATCCTGGGCCGCAACGGAAATGAACTGAAGGACAGGTGGGCCGACGGACCGTCGACCTACCTCGGCCTGACCGCTGCCGGCTTTCCCAACCTGTTTCTGATCACCGGGCCCGGCAGTCCCTCGGTGCTGTCGAACATGGCGGTATCGATCGAGCAACACGTCGATCTGGCTGCCGACATGATGACGCACCTGCGCGACAACGGGTTTCATGCGATCGAACCGACCGAAACGGCCGTGGCAGGCTGGATGCAGCACGTCGACGACTGCGCAGCCATCACGCTGTTCCCTCAGGCCAACTCGTGGTACCGCGGCGCGAACATCCCTGGCAAACCGAGCGTGTTCATGCCCTACACCGCGGGGGTCGACTTCTATCGGGCGGCCTGCGAGGAGATGGTCGCCCGCAACTACCTCGGCTTCCACCGATCCGGGCCCGGCGGTGACGAATGCGCCGACGGAGTGATACGTCGGCTGCAGCCCGACGTCCAGATGGTGCTCGAGCAGATTGCGGCGCTGAATCTACCGCCGCTGGAGTCGATGACGCCTGCCGACGCCCGTGCCACGTTCAGCGGGATGGTCGCGATGTACCCGCCGGGCCCAACGGTGGGTGACGTGGTCGACGGCCACTACCCCGGCGCCGCGGGACCCCTCGCCTACCGGTTGTACCGGCCGCCGACACCCGGTCCCCACCCGATCCTGCTGTACTTCCACGGCGGCGGGTGGGTGTTGGGCGGTGCGGAATCCGACGACGCGCTGTGCCGCGACCTGTGCGCACGCACCGGCGCGATCGTCCTGTCCGCCGACTACCGGCACGCACCCGAACACCGCTTCCCCGCCGCTGCAGACGACGGTGTCGCCGCGCTGCGCTGGGTCGCAGACCACGCCGCCGAACTCGGCGCCATCCCGGGCCGGCTCGTGGTCGGTGGCTGGAGTGCGGGCGCCGGGATCGCCGCGGTGGTGTGCCAGGTCGCGCGCGACGCCGGCGGCCCCGCCATCGCCGGCCAGGCGCTGCTGGCGCCGGTGACCGATAGCGACACCGACCGCAGCTCCTACGCCGAGAACGGCAGCGGATACGACCTGGACGCCTCGCTGATGCAATGGTTCTTCGACCAGTACAGCGATCCCGCCGCCCGCAGCGATCCGCGGATCGCGCCGCTACGGGCTACCGACCTTTCCGGGCTGCCACCCGCGGTGATCGTCACCAACGAGTTCGACGTGCTGCGCGACGAGGGCGACGCCTACGCGGAGGCACTGAGGTCAGCCAGGGTACCGGTCGAACACATCCGGGCCCGCGGCCACACCCACGGCTCGCTGAGCATGGTCGGTCTGGTGGTCTCCGGGGCGCCGGTGCGCGAGCGGTTTGCCGCCGCGGTGCGCCGGCTCACGACAGCCGGGGCCGTTGCACCGCGCGTCGGGGCGGGCTAAGCCCGGGTGAGTTCGAACAGCGGGATGGCCCGGGTCGTCTTGGCCTGGTACTCAGCGAACACCGGTGCCGCCTCGGTCAGCTTCGGGTACGTCGCGTCGCGCTCGTCGTCGGGCAGCTCGCGCACCTCGACGTCGTAGGCCTCCGTGCCGACCTCGATGTACGCCCGGGGTGTGGCCCGCAGGTTGTGCACCCACGCGGGGTCCTTGGGGGCACCGGCGTAGGACCCGACGATGAGCATCTTCTGATCGATGGTGAGGTAAGCCAGCGGGGAGAGCCGGGTCTTGCCCGACTTGGCGCCGGTGGTGTGCAGCAGCAGCAGTGTGCCGCCCTCGAACGGGCCGCCGACCTTGCCGCCGTTGGCCCGGAACTCCTCGACGATGGCGCGATTGAAGTCATTGAGGGCCGCCTCGTCCGCGACGAGCTTGTCCTTATCCAATTCCGTCGCACCGTCTGCCGCTTCGGTCATTTCTGCTCCAGCTTCTCCGGCTTGGCATCTATTCCGGATTCCTTGCGCTGCTGCGCGGTGATGGGCGCCGGCGCATCGGTCAGCGGGTCCACCCCGCCGCCACTCTTCGGGAACGCGATGACCTCGCGGATGGAGTCGACGCCGGCCAGAAGCGCGACGATCCGATCCCAGCCGAACGCGATGCCGCCGTGCGGTGGCGCACCGAAAGTGAAGGCGTCCAAAAGGAATCCGAACTTGTCGACGGCCTCGTCGTGACCGATGCCCATCATCGCGAACACCCGCTCCTGGATGTCGCGGCGGTGGATGCGGATCGAACCGCCGCCGATCTCGTTGCCGTTGCAGACGATGTCGTAGGCGTCGGCCAGGGCCGAACCCGGATCGGTGTCGAACGTCGCCTCGGAGTCGGGCGTGGGCGAGGTGAACGCGTGGTGCACCGCCGTCCACGCGCCGGACCCCACGGCCACGTCGCCGGCAGCGGTCGCCTCGTCGGCGGCCTCGAACAGCGGCCAATCCACTACCCAGGTGAACGCCCACGCAGTCGGGTCGATCAGGTCGAGCCGCTTGGCGATTTCGATACGCGTGGCCCCGAGCAATGCGCGCGCCGCCTTCGGGGTTCCTGCCGCGAAGAACACGCAGTCACCCGGCTTTGCGCCGACGTGGGCGGCCAGCCCGTCCCGCTCGGCGTCCGAAAGGTTCTTCGCGACAGGACCGCCCAACTCGCCGTCGTCACCGACCAGGACGTAGGCCAGCCCCTTGTGGCCGCGCTGTTTGGCGAACTCCTGCCAGCCATCGAGCGTGCGGCGCGGCTGCGACGCCCCTCCGGGCATCACGACGGCGCCGACGTAGGGCGCCTGGAACACCCGGAACGGGGTATCGGAGAAGTAGTCGGCACACTCGACGAGTTCCACACCGAACCGCAGGTCGGGCTTGTCCGAACCGAACCGCCGCATCGCGTCGGTGTAACTGATGCGCGGCAGCGGCAGCGGCAACTCGTAGCCGATCAGCGCCCACAGAGCCCGCAGCACCTCTTCGGAGACCGCAATGACGTCATCGGCGTCGACGAAGCTCATCTCCATGTCGAGCTGGGTGAACTCGGGCTGGCGGTCGGCGCGGAAATCCTCGTCGCGATAACACCGGGCGATCTGGTAGTAGCGCTCCATGCCTGCCACCATCAGCAGCTGCTTGAACAGCTGCGGACTCTGCGGAAGCGCGTAGAACGAACCGGGCTGCAGTCGGGCGGGCACCAGGAAATCGCGTGCCCCCTCCGGCGTCGAACGCGTCAGCGTCGGCGTCTCGATCTCGACGAAGTCGTGCTCGGCCAACACCCCGCGCGCGGCGGCATTCACCTTGGAGCGCAACCGAATTGCATTGCCGGGGCCTTCGCGGCGCAGGTCCAGGTAGCGGTACTTCAGTCGTGCTTCCTCGCCGGCGGTCTCGTCGAGCTGGAACGGGAGTGGGGCACTCTCGGCCAGTACTGTCAGCGAGGTCGTGTTGACCTCGACCTCGCCCGTGGCGATCTCGGCGTTGGCGTTGCCCTCCGGCCGGACCTCGACGACCCCGGTGACGGCGATGCAGAACTCTGAGCGCAGCCGGTGCGCCTGGGCGAGCACCTCCCCCTCGCGGAACACCACCTGGGCCACGCCCGACGAGTCACGGAGGTCGATGAAGATGACGCCGCCGTGGTCGCGACGACGCGCCACCCAACCGGCCAGCGTCACAGTCTGGCCGGCGTCGGTGGCGCGCAACGAACCGGCAGTGCGGGTGCGCAGCACAAAAGCTCCTCTTCACGATGGTGTGGTCGACAGCAGTCTAAAGGGGTCCGATCGTCGCACATCGACGCCGGTCGACCCTGGGTTCGCACCCGCGCAGTAGACAACTATGGTCGGGTGTCTATTCACTTCCCGGGAGGCAGTACATGGCCAAGCGTCACGCCTGCGAACGCGTCGACATCGGATTCGTCGACCGCGCGCCAGACCGCTTCGTGAGCACCGTGGACCTGGCGATCACACCCGAGCAGCTCTTCGAGGTGCTTGCCGACGAGAACTCGTGGCCGCACTGGGCCAGTGTCATCACCAAGGTGACATGGACCAGTCCCGAGCCGCGCGGCGTCGGCACCACCCGGACGGTCGACATGCGCGGCGGTATCACCGGCGACGAGGAGTTCCTCGCGTGGGAACCCTTCACCCGGATGGCGTTCCGGTTCAACGAGTCGACGACGAGCGCGATCGCCGCCTTCGCCGAGGATTACCGCGTCGTGCCCACAGCGAATGGCTGTCATCTGACCTGGATCATGGCAATGAAGCCCAACGGACTGGCGGGACGGTTCGGCCTGTTCGCCGGGCGGCCGGTGATGGGCTTCGTGTTCCAGCGCTTTCTGCACAATCTGCGCCGCTACACCGACGACCGCTTCGCCGTTCGATAAACCGCGCGGCCATATCGCGCTCGCCAAGACGATGCCCTAAGCAATCCCCGCCCACGCCATCCGCCGGACCGCGTCCGGATCCTCGGCGACGACATCGTGGGCCGTCATGATGAGGCGGGTGCGCCGCCGCTGGGTCTCATACAGCGGCCAGTCGGCCTCCCCGACCCCGTCGCCGTGGGCGAAATCCAGCCAGGCGCGCTGCATCCGGCGCCCGACCGGAGGCTGCAGCCGTCGCCCGAGCGGGTGCAGTTTGCGGCCGATGAACGACGCATAGCTGTGCTGGACGTGCACGATCTCGCTGCCGTGGGTGGCCCCGAGGCCGAGCATGCGCAGGCTCAGACCGAAATGGTCGAAGCGGTACATGCGGGTGGGCGCGTGCGCGCTGTAGGCGTCGGCGAAGGCCCAAGCCGGCCCACCGAACATCACGTCTGATCCGAGGTCGATCAGTGCGCGCCGCCGCGGGTATCCCGGATATGCCTGCAGCACAATCTCTTTGGCTTCGGGCGCGACGCGAGCGAAGTACGCGTCCGCCGACGCCCTCGTCGTGGGCAGCATCGGCGGCTTGGTCCACGCGAACATCGAGGCCTCGTGACTGTTGGTGCCGATGATCAGCGGCATCCGCGCCAGCTCACCGTGGCGTGCCGCGTCGACCGGATGCTTGGGCAGCAGGTCGGTGCCGTGGGTCAGCCCGTAGGCCAGTGTGGGTGTGGTCGCCGCACTCTTGAGCTGCACCATGCCCGCCGCACGGCGCAGCTGCCGCTGAGGCAGGCGCTTGACCTCGCCGGCGCTCACCCCGAGGCGTGCCAGGAAATCGTGGGCACGCGCCGCGCGAAACTCGCGGTCGGCGATCAGCGGCAATGCCGGGCTCTGCGCGATCGCCCGGTGAAACAGCCCGTCAGCCGACGGGGCGGCCAGCAACGCCAGCACGGACGTCGCCCCGGCAGACTCACCGAATACCGTGACTTGGCCGGGATCCCCGCCGAACGCGGCGATGTTCTCCCGCACCCAGTGCAGCGCGGCGATCTGGTCGCGCAGCGCGAGGTTGTCGTCGAAGCCCTCACCCAGGTCGCCGAGCTCGAATCCGCCGAACACGCCGATCCGGTAGGTGATGTTGACGACGACGACGTTGCCGTTGGCGGCCAGGCGTGAGCCGTTGTACAGCTGGAACTGCCCGGCACCGTAGACGAAGGCGCCTCCGGGGATCCACACCATCACCGGCAGCGAGGCGGTGGTGTCCGGCGACCACACCGTCAGGGTCAGGCAGGCCTCGTCGCGCACTTTCGGGTCGTCACGGCCGCCCCCGACGAACGACTTCGTCTGTGGCGGCAGCGGCCCGTGCTCATGGGCGTCGCGGACACCCGACCACGACTCCAGCGGTCCCGGCGCCAGAAACCGGCGCCGTCCCACCGGCTGAGCGGCGTAATGGACGCCACGCCAGACGCCGATACCTCCCTCGGAGTCCCCGCGGAGGTCACCGGAAGCGGTGGAGACAACGGAGGAATGTCCGGCAACGACTGCCACAGGAGAAATCGTATGTGCAAAGCTTGACCGGCCTGGGTGTCAGGCGCGCGGTGAGAGTTGATGAGGTAGTGCGATGACCTTCAACGAGGGCATGCAGATCGACACGAGCACGACGTCCAGCAGCAGCGGGGGCCGTGGACCTGGTCGTGGCATAGCGGTCGGCGGCGGCCTGGGTGGGCTGCTGATCGTGGTGGTGGCGCTGTTCCTCGGTGTCGACCCCAGCACGGTGATCCCGCAGCAGTCACAGATGGACACCCAGGGCGTCGAGGCCCCCGGCTTCGACCTGAGCCAGTGCAAGACCGGCGAGGACGCCAACAACATCGTGCAGTGCCGCGTGGTGGCGACGGGCAACTCGGTCGACGGGGTCTGGGAGCAGCTGTTGCGCGGCTACACCCGGCCTCGTGTCGAGCTGTTCACCGGGTCGGTCAACACCGACTGCGGGCCGGCGACCAGCGATGTCGGGCCGTTCTACTGCCCGGTCGACAAGACCGCGTACTTCGACACCGACTTCTTCGACGTGCTGGTCGACCAGTTCGGTTCCAGCGGTGGGCCGTTCGCCCAGGAGTACGTGGTGGCTCACGAATTCGGGCACCATGTGCAGAACCTGCAGGGCGTGCTCGGCCGGGCACAGCAGGACCCGCAGGGCGCCACCGGCGGAGGGGTGCGCACCGAACTGCAGGCCGACTGCTACGCCGGCATCTGGGCGCACTATGCCGCCATTACCAAGCAGGAGGGCACCGACGTGCCGTTCCTGGAGCCGTTGAGCGACAAGGACATCTCCGATGCGCTGTCGGCCGCGTCCTCGGTCGGCGACGACCGGATCCAGGAGGCGGCGACCGGCCGCGTCAATCCGGAATCGTGGACGCACGGCTCCTCCGAACAACGGCAGAAGTGGTTCACCGTCGGATACCAGACCGGCGATCCTGCCAAATGCGACACCTTTGCCACCAACAACCTTGGCTAGGCCCACCACTGCCGTCGACGCCGTCGCCGAGCGCTACCTCGATGTGACGGCAGCCCTCGACCCCTGCGCGGCAACGGAATCGGGCATCGCAGGGTTCGACGACCAGATCACCGACTACTCCCCCGACGGGGTGAGCGCGCGCGCCGAAGCGGCCCGCACCGCGCTGCGCGAACTCGACGGCGCCGAACCCGCCGACGACGTCGACGTCGTCACCGTCGCGGCGATGCGCGAGCGGCTGGGCGTCCTGCTCGACATGCACGATGCCCGACTGGACCTCGGTGACCTGAACGTGATCGCCTCACCGTTGCAGACGATGCGCGATGTCTTCGACCTGATGCCCACCGACACCGAGGACGACTGGGCCGTCATCAGCCGCAGGCTATCGCAGATCCCGCAGCGGGTCGCGGGGTACGCCGACGCGCTGCGCGCCGCGGCAGCAGCAGGCCGCGCGCCCGCCGCGCGCCAGGTGCGACGTGGCATCGAGCAGTCGGGGCAGATCCAGCGACTGTTCATTGCGATGGTCGCCGACGCCGCGCCGGGAAACACCGTGTTGCGCGAGGAGTTGGGCCGCCGCGCCGAGGACGCGGCCAACGCGTACGCCTCGCTGGTCGGGGTCTTCCGCGGGGACATCGGTCCGCAGGCGCGCGAGACAGACGCATGCGGACGCGAGGTGTACTCGGTGATGTCCCGCGCGTTCCTGGGCGCGGCTATCGACGTCGACGAGGCCTACGCCTGGGGTCTTCGCCAGCTGGAGAGCATTGTCGCCGAACAGGACTCGGTCGCTGACCGGCTGTACCCGGGCGTGTCGGCCGCCGAGGCGCTACAGCGGTTGGACAGCGAACCGCGGTACCTCATCGAGGGCACCGAAGCGCTGCAGCAATGGATGCAGCAGCTGTCCGACCGCGCGGTGGATTCACTGGCAGGCACACATTTCGACATCGCGGAATCGCTGCGGAATCTGGAATGCCGGATCGCGCCGACGCACACCGGAGGCATCTACTACACCGGGCCCTCCGAGGACCTGTCCCGCCCGGGCAGGATGTGGTGGTCAGTCCCCCACGGCGTCAACACCTTCCACACGTGGCAGGAGACGACGACGGTGTTCCACGAGGGCGTCCCGGGGCACCATCTGCAGATAGGGCGGGCGGTGGTGTTGTCCGAGCAGCTCAACCGGTGGCGCAGGCTCGGCTGCTGGGTGTCGGGGCACGGCGAGGGGTGGGCGCTCTACGCCGAACGGTTGATGGCCGAGCTGGGATGGCTCGACGACGCCGGCAACAGAATGGGAATGCTTGACGCCCAACGCTTCCGGGCCGCCCGGGTGGTCATCGACATCGGAGTGCACTGCGGGCTGACCGCCCCGGACGGTGGCATCTGGGACGCCGACAAGGCCTGGACCTTTCTGCAAACCCACAGCGCGATGGCCGAGGAGAACCTGCGCTTCGAACTCGACCGCTATCTGGGCTGGCCCGGGCAGGCTCCGTCGTATGCGATCGGCCAGCGCATCTGGCAGCAGTTGCGCGACGAGACACTGTCCCGGGATGTGCCCCTCAAGGAGTTCCACAGCCGGGCACTCGATCTGGGTGGCCTGCCGCTGGATGTGCTGCGGTCGGCGCTACAGGCGTGACTGCTCCTTGATCGACGTGTCCGTGGTGCGCAGCGGCCGGATGAGTGCATCCTGGGCGAACGACGCGATGAGCTCGCCCTCCTCGGTGTGGACGGCGCCACGCACGTAGGACATTCCGGCACCCACCTGGGTGCTCTCGTGGGTGTAGAGCAGCCAGCCGTCCCAGCGCACCGGTTCGTGGAAGCTCACCGTCACCGTCATCGGGGCGGTGGAGACCGTGAGGTGCGCCTGGCTGGTCCCGATGCCTTCGTGTGCCCGCATGGTCGTCGAGATCCCCAGGTGCCCGGTGAAATACGCGATGAGCGCCTTCGCCAGACCGTCGTCGGTGGGGATCGGGTCGTAGTGCAGCCAGGCGAACAGCTCGGGCGGTCCGACCTCGTCGGGACTGTTGACATCCTCGACGTCGACCAGTCGCAATTCCCGGCCGACCATCGGCATCGGTGAGACATGGGCCTCGCCGGGCGGAGCCACCTCGGGGCGCGGCAGATGGTGACGGATCACATCGCCGGTGGGTACATCGGCCAGCACGGTTGTCGTGATGCAACGCTTGCCGTTCTGCTTGGCGGTCACGACCGCTGTTGCGGTGGAACGACCTTCGCTGACGACGTCGATGTCGATCTCCACCGGGCCCGCGCCCACCATGACGGCGCGGGCGAACACCGCGTACACCGAACGCACCGACTTGTCCGGAAATCGCTTGGCGGCGGCCACAATCGACTGCGCGAGAACCTGGGTGCCCTCGACGACCTGGCGCGCATCCTCGCCGGCGGGACCGGTGTCCGCCGTGAACGTGTCCTGGCCACTCGGTTGGACGTCGAAGAGATCGAGCAATCCCTGGACCGTCCACTCCGCCTGCGCCGAATCAGTTGTCATTCTCGACCGCCTTCACTGGTGTCACCGTCGGGGGAACACTAACCGAGGTTTGCGAATAGCGGTAACGTCATTACCATCAGGTACCCGATGCCGAAGGGCGGTGCGATATGACGGCGAGAGCCGCAAAGTCCCAGTCGGCACCCGGCGCCGAACCAGAGTCCCGGGCCAGCCGCTTCATGCGCTCGGCGCTGGCGATCCTCGGGGAGACGGGGCGCACCGATTTCACGGTGCTCGAGGTGGTCGAGCGGTCCAAGACCTCGCTTCGGGCGTTCTACCAGCACTTCGCCACCAAGGACGAGTTGCTGCTGGCGCTCGTCGCGGCGATCATGGCCGACGCCACCGAGCGGTGGCGCGCCGAGACCGGATCGATGGGCAGCACCGACGCGTTGCGGGTGCTGATCGAGCGCATCAGCGCTCCCGCGGAGTCCAGCACCCAGGACAGCATCAACCGGGGGCTGACCTACTACAACGACCACCTGCTGGAGACCCGACCCAAGGAGTTCGCGAAGGTGCTGGCGCCGCTGCACGAACTCGTCGGGGATGTCCTGCGCCGCGGCATCGCCGAAGGCACCTTCCGTGCAGACCTCGACGTCGACACCGACGCCGCGATCCTGATGCAGACGGTGCTGGGGGCACTGCGACTGCGCGATCTGGGTGCAGAGCTGAACGGCGTACCGATCGACGGCAGCCACCTGCACATGTTCTGCCTTCGCGCACTGACTCCCTAACAGCCCTGAACTGGGAAAACCATGCCGTGCCACGCCCCTGGCGCCGTTACACTCACCCGTGGTAATGTCGTTACCAATAGAGGGTAATGGCGTTACCGCCGTGCACCGATTCGCTTGAAAAACGACATGACAAGGAGCCCAGACCATGCCGTCTCGCATCCTCGACTATCCGGTGTTCGATGCCGACAACCACTTCTATGAGCCCAAGGAGGCGCTCACCCAGTTCCTGCCCGATCACCGCAAGGGCATCATCGACTACATCGATGTGCACGGACGTACCAAGATCGTCGTGCGCAACACGATCAGCGACTACATCCCGAACCCGACCTTCGAGGTGGTGGCCCGGCCCGGCGCGCAGGAGGAGTACTTCCGGCACGGCAGCGGCGGCAAGAGCTACCGCGAGGTGATGGGTAAACCGATGAAAGCGATTCCCGCCTTCCGCAATCCAGAGGCGCGCCTCGAGGTGCTCGACGGACTCGGCCTGGACTACACGCTGATGTTCCCGACTCTGGCCTCGCTGGTCGAGGAGCGGCTCAAGGACGACCCCGAGGCGATCCTGGACATCGTTCACGGCCTCAACCAGTGGATGTACGAGACCTGGCAGTTCAACTACGAGAACCGGATCTTCTCCACCCCGGTCATCAATCTGTCGATCGTCGACCGCGCTCTCGAAGAGCTCGAGTGGTGCGTGGAGCGCGGCGCCAAAACCGTACTGGTCCGCCCGGCGCCGGTGCCCGGATTCCGCGGCACCCGCTCGTTCGGGCTGCCTGAATTCGACCCGTTCTGGGACGCCTGCGTGAAGGCCGGCATCCCCGTGTCGATGCACGCCTCGGACAGCGGGTACTCCGAATACCTCAACGACTGGGAGCCCGGCGACGAGTTCACGCCGTTCAAGCCCACCTCGTTCCGGATGGTGGCGATGGGCAAGCGGCCCATCGAAGACACCATGGCGGCGCTGGTATGCCACGGCGCGCTGACCCGCAACCCGGACCTGCGCATCCTGTCGGTCGAGAACGGCGCTTCCTGGGTGCCCTACCTCTTCTACCAATTCAAGGACGTCTACTCGAAGATGCCCAACGAGTTCCCCGAGGACCCGATCGAGGCGTTCCGGCGCTGCGTGTACGTCGCCCCGTTCTGGGAGGACGACTTCAAGAAGATGGCCGACCTGTGCGGCATCGATCGCATCATCTTCGGTTCGGACTGGCCGCATCCCGAGGGCCTGGCCGATCCGATCAATCTCGTCGCAGACCTCGAATCCCACGGTCTCGATGACGAGGGCGTCCGAAAGGTAATGGGTGCCAACATGATCGATCTGTTCAAGGTCGAGAACAAGCAGGTCTACAGGCCTGACGTGCCCGCACTCGTCCTCGCCTGACGCGAACGGATTCCATGACCGCCGACGAGCGCTTGCGCGAGGAGCAGACTTGACCGCCGACGAGCGCTGGCGCGAGGAGCAGACTTGACCGCCGCAAATCCGGAACGGACGCTGTTCGCCTCCACCACCCAGGCTTTCCTGGAGAAGGAGGGGTCGCTGAGTCACGTTCGGGGACTGCACGACTCCGACGTGTCCTTCGAGAAGACGTGGTGGCAGCGGGCCGCCGAGTTGGGCTGGGCCAGCCTGCTGGTGCCCGAGGAACTCGGCGGGGGCAGTGTCTCCGGTGACGGTGTCGCCGACCTGGCTCTTGTCGCCGAACAGACCGGGCACACCGTCGCACCCGGGCCGCTGCACCCGGTCAGCGTCGTGCTCGCCGGGCTCGTCGAATCGCCCGTCGGCCACGAGGAGTACATCGAGGCTCTGGTGTCCGGCGAAGCGGTGGCGTCGTGGGCGGTGTACGAACCCGCCCGGCCGTTCGCGCCTCTACAGTCGGCCACCACGGCCACCCGTACCGGATCCGGTTACCGGATCGACGGTGTGAAGGATCGGGTCGAGGCCGGCGCCGACAGTGATGCGGTACTGGTGGTCGCCGACTGCGACGGCCAGATCCGGCAGTTCCTGGTGCCGACCGACGCTCCTGGTGTCGCAGTGACTCCGCAGAAGTCCGTCGACATGGTCAAGCGTTACGCCCGAGTGCGGTTCGACGGCGTCGAGGTCGACGAGTCCGCCGCGGTGGGGACCGCCGAGCAGACTCCCGACATCATCGAACGCCAGCGCCAGATCGCTGTGGTCCTGCAGTGCGCCGAGATCGTCGGGATCCTCGATGCCGTCCTGGCCATGACGAACCAGTGGTTGTTCGACCGGCACAGCTTCGGTCGTCCGCTGGCCTCCTATCAGGCACTCAAGCACCGCGCCGCAGACATGAAGATGTGGTTCGAGGCGTGCCGTGCGACGACCGCGGGAGCTTCAGCGGCGGTGTCGAACCGCTCCGCCGATGCGCGCAAGCTCGTCAGCATCGCGAAAGCCTATGTGGCTGAACGCGCTCCGGTGATCCTGCAGGAATGCGTGCAGTTCCACGGCGGCATCGGGGTCACCTGGGAGCATGACCTGCACCTCTACCTCCGGCGGGCGGCTCTGTATCGGGCGATGTTCGGATCCCCGGAGGAGCACCACCGAGCCGTATACGCGCTGAGCAGGAAGGCGGGTCCGGCATGACCGATACCGTGACGTCCACCGAGACCACCGAATCCGTTGCCGAATTTGCCGCCCGCGCCCGCTCCTGGCTGGCCGACAACATGCAGCCCGTCGATCCCGACAACCCACCGTTCTCGGTGCGCGCCGAGCAGCAATCCTGGGACCACGCCAAGGATCTGCAGAAGCGGCTCTACGAGGGAGGCTTCGCGGGCATCTGCTTTCCGCGCGAATACGGCGGACTCGGTCTGGGCCCCTCCTACCAACGTGCGTTCGACGCCGAGGCCCGCTGCTACGAGATGCCGCTGATCCTCAACGTCCCGACGTTCACGATCTGCGCCGCGACCATTCTCGACATGGGCAGCGAAACGCAGAAGCGCGAACGCATCTCCGCCGCCATCCGTGGCGACGAGATCCTGGTGCAGCTGTTGAGCGAACCCAGCGGCGGTTCCGACCTCGCCGGTGTCATCACCCGCGCCGACCGCCGTGATGGCACATGGATTGTCAACGGCGCCAAGACCTGGAGCACCAGTGCGTTCGCCGGCGACTACGGGCTCCTGCTGGCTCGCACCGACTGGACCGTACCCAAGCACGAGGGACTGACGATGTTCCTGGTGCCGCTGAACGCCCCCGGTATCACCATGCGGCGCATCAAGGAGGTCAACGGTTCCGAGGAATTCTGCGAGGAGTTCTTCGACAACCTCGAACTCGGGGATGACGCGGTCGTGGGCGAGGTCAACGAAGGCTGGAAAGTGGCTTCGCGCCAGCTCTTTCACGAACGGCGTGCGGTCGGCGGCGGGTCGGAGTTCGCCAGCGGAATCGGCGCCGAGAACGCCAACGAGATGCCGCCCGACCATATCGGGCTTGCCGAGGCCACCGGGCAGGGCGACGACCCGCGCGTCCAGGATCTGGCGGGCCGCGCGCTCGTGCGGCGAGCGGTCAAGGAACAGCTCATCGCGCACGTCGGCGGCGCCATCGCCGATGGGTCGTTACCGCCAAACGCGGGCACGTTGATCCGGCTGTTCCATGCCGAGACCACCGAACTCGAGGTCGACACCGCGCTGGCCATCGCCGGCACCGCGGGTGTGGTCGACGAGGGCTCGCCCGAAAGCCCAGAATTCGCAGGCGTGATGGACGACGTCGGCGTGCGCTATCTGTCCCGGCAGACCGGCTCGTTGGGCGGCGGCAGCTCCGAGATGGCCCGCAATGTCATCGGCGAACGGATCCTGGGCTTCCCCCGTGAACTCGCCGCCGACCGTGGCGTCCCGTTCAATCAGGTCAAGCGCGGCAACAGCTGACGCGCCGCTCTCAGAACAGCGCGGGTTGCCACGCACCGGCAGGCGCGGCCGGTCGCGGCGCCGTCTCCCGGAATGACCGGCGATCGGGCGCCAGTCCGTGTTTGGCGACCAGCGGCCTCACCCGCTGCTGCAACATCGCCCGGTAGTCCGCCGGCAGATAGGCCCCGCGCCGATACAACTGGCGATACTCCCCCACCAGTTCGGGATGTGTCCGTGCCAACCAGTCCATGAACCACCCCCGCGTGGTGCCACGCAGATGCAGCCCGAACACCGTGACACTGGTCGCGCCGGCTGCCGCGATCCGGCCGAGCAGGTCATCGAGGTGGTCCTGCGAATCGGTCAGGCCCGGCAACACCGGTGCCACCATGACATGACAGTCGAGCCCGGTATCGCGGACAGCCGAGATCAGCCCCAGCCGTGCCTGCGGTGTCGGGGTCCCCGGTTCGACCTCGCTGTGCAGGTCCGGATCACCCACCGCCAGCGACACCGCAACGCTGACATCGACGTGGCGCACCGCCTCGGCGAGCAGCGGCAGATCGCGCCGCAGCAGCGTGCCCTTGGTGAGGACGGAGAATGGCGTGCCGGATTCGGTGAGCGCCCCAATGATGCCGGGCATCAACGCATAGCGGCCCTCAGCCCGCTGATAGGGATCGGTATTCGTCCCCAGCGCAACGGTTTCCCGTGACCAGGAAGGGCGTCGGAGTTCGCGGCGCAGCACCTCTGCGACGTTGGTCTTGACCACCACCTGGGTGTCGAAGTCCCGACCGCAGTCGAACTCGAGATATTCGTGAGTGGGCCGGGCAAAGCAGTACCGGCACGCGTGTGAACACCCCCGGTAGCCGTTCACGGTGTAGTGGAAGGGCAGCATCGACGCAGCGGGGATCTTGTTCAACGCGCTCTTGCAGAGCACCTCATGAAAGGTGATGCCCTCGAACTGGGGTGTGCGCACGCTGCGGACCAGGCCGATACGCTGCAGTCCCGGCAGTGCGCCGTCGTCCACACTGACGCCCTGCCGGTCCCACCGCATACCCCATGCGAACATATGTTCGATCAGGTGTCAAGGACGCCGTACGCTGGAGGGCAGGACGGGACCGTTGCCGACGCCCCTTCCCGGGCACGATGTAAAACATAAGGGACACATGTCAACTCAGAAGCACGACATCGAACTGCAATCCGAGCAGCGCTATGTGGCCGGGCTCTACGCGCGACTCGACTCCGAGCGTGAGCGGGTCAAGGACCGCTACCGGGCGACATTGCGGGGCCCGATCGATCCTCAAGACGGCGGAACGCTGGTGGACCGCGACGCCGAGGTGCGTGCGCTGGCCCGACAGATGACCCGGCTGGATGTCGCGGACGCCGGATTGTGCTTCGGGCGATTGGACAGCCTCACAGGCGAACGCCTGTACATCGGCCGGATCGGCATCCTCGACGAGAACACCGAGTTCGAACCGCTGTTGCTCGATTGGCGCGCGCCCGCGGCCCGGCCGTTCTATGTCGCTACCGGCGCGTCTCCGGAGAACATGCACCTGCGCCGCCAGTTCCGTACCCGCGGGCGCCGCATCCTGGATTTCACCGACGAGGTCTTCGGCCGCCCGGGGGCCGACGAGCGGGGCGGGCGCGGTGACACCGCACTGCTCGCGGCCGTCAACGCGCCACGCGGTGACGGGATGCGCGACATCGTCGCGACGATTCAGGCCGAACAGGACGAGATCATCCGCCTCGAACATCAAGGGGTGTTGGTGATCGAAGGTGGTCCGGGTACGGGAAAGACCGTGGTGGCGCTGCACCGCGTTGCCTATCTGCTCTACACCCAGCGCAAGCGCATCGAACACCACGGGGTGCTGGTGATCGGGCCGAACCCGGCGTTCCTGGACCACGTCGGACGGGTGCTGCCGTCGCTCGGCGAGTCCAACGTGGTGTTCATGACCGTCGGCGATCTGGTGCCCGGCCTGTCGGTGACCGCCGAGGACGGCCCGGACGCGGCGCGCCTCAAGGGCTCGCTGTCGATGCTCGATGTCCTCCACGGCGCCATCGCCGATCGGCAGCGCGTCCCCGAGCAGCCCCTGCCGATCGACCTGGCCGACACCTCGGTGCGCATCGATGCCGAGACCGCCGAATGGGCCATCCAGGAGGCCCGCGCCAGCAAGCAGCCGCACAACGATGCGCGCGCCGTGTTCACCGATGTCATCACGTGGGTGCTGACCGAGCGGGCGATCGCCAAGATCGGGCGGGGATGGTTGACGCGCGATGACCGCGCCGCCTGGGAGCATCTGCGGGCCGAGTTGCTCGACGAGCTCTCCGACCACGAGAAGTTCACGACTGCGCTCGACGATCTATGGCCGATGCTGACGCCGGAAACCCTTCTGGCAGAGCTGTACACGTCCCACGAGCGGCTGCAGGCCGCCGGCGGGGACCGGGCGCTGTGGCGTGCCGAAGGCGACGCCTGGACGGTAGCGGACGTGCCGCTGCTCGACGAACTGGTGGACCTGCTCGGTCGCGACAAGGCTGCCGACCAGGCCGCCGAACAGGAACGGCGGGAGGAAGCCGCGTACGCGGCAGGCGTGCTGGACCTGATGACCAGCCGCGAGGACATGATGGACGACGAGGATCGTCTGATGGCCCAGGACGTCATCGGCGCCGAAGACCTCGCCGAGCGGTTCACCGAGCGCGACAACCGCGATCTCGCCGAACGCGCCGCAGCGGACCGGGATTGGACGTATCGGCACGTGGTGGTCGACGAAGCACAGGAACTGTCCGAGATGGACTGGCGGGTGCTGATGCGGCGCTGTCCGAGTCGATCCTTCACGGTGGTCGGTGATCTGGCCCAACGCCGATCGGTCGCCGGCGCGACCTCCTGGGACACGATGCTGAAGCCCTACGTTCCCGGCCGCTGGATCTACCGGCCCCTGACGGTCAACTACCGCACCCCGGCGGAGATCATGGCCGTCGCCGCTGCGCTGCTCGCCGAGTTCGCGCCCGGTGTCACCCCGCCGGAGTCGGTGCGTGCGACCGGCGTCGAGCCATGGGCTCGACGAGTCACTCCCGACGAACTGCACGCTGCCATCGACGATTTCATCCGGGAGGAAGCCGCGCAGGAAGGCACCAGCGTCGTGATCGGGCCACCGGACGTGCCCGGCGCGGTGTCAGCGTCGGAGACCAAGGGACTCGAATACGACGCCGTGCTGGTCGTGGAGCCGGAACGGATCCTCGCCGACGGACCCCGTGGCGCGGCCGAGCTCTATGTCGCCCTCACCCGCGCCACCCAGCGACTCGGCGTGCTTCATCTGGGACCGCTACCAAAGGCCCTCGCCGGGCTCACCCCCTGATCACCACTGGGTGAGCTGACACCTGACGTTGTGGGGATCGTCGTGCTGGGTCTGGACCTGGCCGTCGACGGCAATGTCGCAGTGCGCATTCGGCGCTGCCTGCCCGCCGCGCGCTGTGCTGCTCGCCGTCAAGATCGCCCACTGCGGGTCCGCCATCGTGGTCTCGAACACCCACGGCACCCCCGGCGCCAGACTCACCTTCTCCCGCTTCGCGAACGCGTACGCGTCGGCGTTGTAGGCATCCATGCTGGGAGGCTGGGCCGTCAGATAGAAGAGCTCGAATTCGTAGGCGCCCGCAGAGGTCAGCGTGTACCGGACCTGGTGCTCGGCCGGCTGTGCATACGCCGTTGCCTGGCCGACCAATCCTGAGGCCGCCATCACCGCTGCAATCCCGACTGCCGCCCCTACCTTGGCTGTAGCTGTTCGCATGTGGGTCACATCGCCGGACGCTACCGGATCGTTACAGGCGCGACCGTCTCCCGACGTCAGATCTGGTTAACGGCAAACCAATTCCCGGATTGTCGACAGGTTAATTTGTTCGTCACACACAGACATTTTCCAGAAACACAGGCGATCTAACGTCCCGATGCGACACCCCAGCGGTGTCGTCAATTCTCTGGTTCGAAGTACCCCGACATCAACGTCTCATCAGGGAATGAGCACTGTTGACCCCAAGAAAGGCCGTCCATGGAACAACCCCGGCGCTCCTCCTTCAGACGATCCGCGCTCGCTGCGGGGAGCGTCCTGGCGGTCACCAGCCTGCTGTTGGCAGGCTGCGGAAGCAAGGCCAGTGAAGAAGGTTCAGCAAATGCCGAGTCGTGCGTCGACACCTCCGGCTCGACGATCAAGGTCGGCGCGCTGAACTCGCTGTCGGGCACCATGGCGATCTCCGAGGTGACGGTCCGCAACGCCATCGATCTGGCCGTCGAGGAGATCAACGCCGCCGGCGGGGTGATGGGCAAGCAGATCCAACTGGTCGGCGAGGACGGGGCATCGGAACCCACGGTGTTCGCCGAGAAGGCGGAGAAGCTGATCAGCAGCGACTGCGTGGCCGCGGTGTTCGGCGGCTGGACCTCCTCGAGTCGCAAAGCGATGCTGCCGGTGTTCGAGGACAACAATTCACTGCTGTACTACCCCGTCCAGTACGAGGGCCTGGAATCCTCCCCCAACATCTTCTACACCGGCGCCACGACCAACCAGCAGATCGTGCCTGCGCTCGACTACCTCAAGGAACAGGGCATCAAGTCCCTCTACCTCGTCGGTAGCGACTACGTCTTCCCGCAGACCGCCAACCGCATCATCAAGGCGTACGCCGAGGCCAACGGCATCGAGATCAAGGGCGAGGACTACACGCCGCTGGGCTCGACCGACTTCTCCACGATCGTGAACAAAGTGCGCGGCGCGAACGCCGACGCGGTGTTCAACACCCTCAACGGTGACTCGAACGTGGCGTTCTTCCGTGAGTACAAGAACGTCGGTCTGACGCCGCAGGAGATGCCGGTTGTGTCGGTGTCGATCGCCGAAGAAGAGGTCGGCGGCATCGGTGTGCAGAACATCGACGGCCAGCTGACGGCGTGGAACTACTACCAGACCATCGACACCCCCGTGAACAAGAAGTTCGTCGAGGCCTACAAGGCGAAGTTCGGCGCCGACAAGCCGACGTCGGATCCGATGGAAGCCGCCTACGTGTCGGTGTACCTGTGGAAGAACACCGTCGAGAAGGCACAGTCGTTCGACGTCAAGGCGATTCAGGACAGCGCGGGCGGCGTGACGTTCGACGCCCCCGAAGGCCTGGTCACCATCGACGGTGAGAACCACCACGTCACCAAGACGGCGCGGATCGGTGAGATCCGGCCCGACGGCTTGATCTACACGATCTGGGAGTCCCCCGGCCCGATCGAGCCGGACCCGTACCTGAAGTCCTACCCGTGGGCCGCCGGCCTCTCCGGCTGATGCCGGGGCGAGCGGAGCGACGGGAGAACAGGTAGACGTGGATGTCCTGATCGGGCAGCTGGCAACAGGATTGAGCCTCGGCTCGATCCTGTTGCTCGCGGCACTGGGTCTGTCGCTGACCTTCGGGCAGATGGGCGTCATCAACATGGCCCACGGCGAGTTCATCATGGCCGGCTGTTACACCGCGTTCGTGGTGCAGCAGGTCTTCTCGAATGCCGGTGTCTCGCTGATTGTTTCTCTGATCGTCGGGTTCTTCGTCGGCGGGCTTCTCGGCGTGCTTCTGGAGGTGACGCTCATCCAGCGGATGTACCACCGCCCGCTGGACACGCTGCTGGTGACCTTCGGCGTCGGGCTGATTTTGCAGCAGCTCGCCCGGGACATTTTCGGCGCGCCCGCCAAAAACGTCATCGCCCCGCCCTGGCTGTCGGGCGGTTTCGAGATCCTCGGCGCGGTGGTCCCCAAGACCCGAATCTTCATTCTGGTGCTGGCCGTCGTGTGTGTCACCGTGCTGGCCGTCGTCCTGAAGACCAGCCCGATGGGACGACGCATTCGCGCGGTGGTGCAGAACCGCGATCTCGCGGAGACCAGCGGGATCTCGTCTCGCAAGACCGACATCACGACGTTCTTCATCGGTTCGGGGTTGGCCTCGGTGGCCGGTGTGGCGCTGACGCTGATCGGCTCCACCAGCCCGACGATCGGGCAGAGCTATCTGATCGACGCCTTCCTCGTTGTCGTCGTCGGCGGCCTCGGTCAGATCAAGGGCACGGTGATCGCGGCGTTCGCCCTGGGCTTCTTGAACTCGGTCATCGAGTTCAACACGACGGCGTCGCTGGCCAAGGTGATCGTCTTCGTGATCATCGTGATCTTTCTGCAGGTTCGACCCCAGGGCCTGTTCACGGTTCGGACAAGGAGTCTCGTGTGAGGACCCTTCTCGGACGCTGGCAGACCTGGGCCGGCTTCGCCCTCGCGGCCGTCCTGCTGTTCGGTGCCGCACCGGCCCTGCTGTCGACCTTCCGGCTCGGCCTCTTCGGCCAGTTCCTGTGCTATGCCATCGTGGCGGTCGGCATCGGATTGGCCTGGGGCCGAGGCGGAATGCTGGTGCTGGGCCAGGGCGTCTTCTTCGGCCTCGGCGGCTACATGATGGGCATGCACCTCAAGATCGCCGACGCGCAGATCCGCGGGGACGACGTGCCGGACTTCATGCAGATCCAGGGCGTGCGTGAACTGCCCGCGTACTGGGCGCCTTTCGCCTCGCCTCTGGTCACACTGTTGGCGATCATCGTCATCCCGACAGGCATCGCCGCGGCACTCGGCCTCGGCGTGTTCAAGCGGAGGGTCAAGGGCGCGTACTTCGCCATCCTCTCCCAGGCCCTGGCAGCCGCGTTGGCCATCTCGCTCGTCGGTCAGACCGGCGTCGGAGGATCCAACGGGCTCAACGGTTTTCGCACGTTCTTCGGCTTCCGGTTATCGGACCCCGCCAACAAGCAGATGCTGTACTTCATCGCGGCAGGCACCCTGTTGGTCGTGGTGGCGGTCGTGCGTCAGCTGATGCAGAGCCGCTACGGGGAACTGCTGGTCGCTGTCCGCGATGGTGAAGAGCGGGTGCGCTTCCTGGGCTACGACCCCGCCAACATCAAGGTCGTCGCGTACACCGTCGCCGCGCTGTTCGCGAGCATCGCCGGTGCATTGTTCGCCCCCATTGTCGGCTTCATCAGCCCGTCGCAGGTCGGCATCCTTCCGTCGATCGCCTTCCTGATCGGTGTCGCGATCGGCGGTCGCACCACCTTGCTGGGGCCGGTACTCGGCGCCATCGGTGTGGCATGGGCGCAGACCCTGTTCTCCGAACGCTTTCCGTCCGGCTGGATCTACGGGCAGGGCCTGCTGTTCATCGTCGTCGTCGGGTTCTTCCCCGCCGGTCTCGCCGGGCTTGCCGTCCTGCTCAAGCGCAAGCGAAAAGCCCAGAGTTCTCCAGGCGAACCCGAGACCGTGCGCCAAGTCGACCCCGATCCCGATGCAGAGAAGGTGGGAGCCACCCCATGACCGAAGCGGAGGCCATCACCCCGCAGCGGGAGCCGATCGCAGGCGGCAACGCCGGAATGGGTGCTGAGTACCTCGAAGTTCGCGGGCTGACAGTCGATTTCGACGGCTTCAAGGCCGTCAGTGACGTCGACCTCACGTTGTTCCAGGGCGATCTGCGGTTTCTGATCGGACCCAACGGCGCGGGTAAGACCACGGTGATCGACGCGATCACCGGACTGGTGTCGGCGACCGGGTCGGTCAGCAAGTCCGGAGTGGAACTGCTGGGCAAAAAGGTGCACAAGATCGCACGCGCCGGCGTCGGGCGGACATTCCAGACCGCCAGCGTCTTCGAGCAACTGACCGTGCTGCAGAACCTGGACATCGCCGCGGGCGCCGGTCGGTCTCCGTGGACCCTGCTTCGGCGACGCCACGGCGTGCTGCCCGCGATCGAGGAGGCGCTGGAGACGGTCGGGCTGACCGACCTGGCCGGCAAGCCCGCCGGGGTGCTCGCGCACGGGCAGAAGCAATGGCTGGAGATCGGCATGCTTCTGGTGCAGAACGCCGACGTGCTGCTGCTCGACGAACCCGTGGCGGGGATGAGCACCGAGGAGCGCGAGGAGACAGGAAACCTGTTGCGCCGCATCGGTTCTGAACGCACGGTAGTCGTCGTCGAACACGACATGGACTTCATGCGCGCCTTCGCGACGTCAGTCACCGTGCTGGCCCGAGGGCAGGTCATCGCCGAAGGCTCGGTCGCCGAGGTGCAGGCCAATCCCAAGGTTCAGGAGGTCTACCTGGGCACTGCCGCGGCAGGCGTTGAGGGCATCCCGGCCGATTTTGTCGAGGAGAGCTCCTGATGTTGCAGCTGATCGGCGTCCACACCGGCTACGGCCGCAGCGAGGTCATCCACGGAGTGGACCTCGAGGTGCCCTCCGACGGGGTCGCGGCGGTGATGGGCCACAACGGCGCCGGAAAGACGACGCTGCTGCGCGCGGCGGTGGGCCTGCTCAAAAGCACGTCGGGCAAGGTGCTGTTCGACGGCGACGACATCACCAAGTTGCGGCCCAGCGCGCGGGTCGCCCGCGGTCTGGCGTACGTGCCGCAGGGTCAGCAGTCGTTCGGACAGCTGACCACGGCCGAGAACCTCCAGGTGGTCGCCGACGGGCGCAAGAACGGCAGGCAGCTGATCGACGAGCAACTCGACCTCTTCCCCGCGCTCAAGGAACTGCTGACCCGTCGGGCCGGGCTGCTCTCGGGCGGTCAGCGCCAACAGCTCGCGATTGCCCGTGCGCTCATCACCACGCCGAAATGTCTGATCCTCGACGAGCCGACCGAGGGCATCCAGCCGTCGGTAGTCCATGAGATCGAGGAGGCCATCACCGCGTTGACCGGCCGCGGCGGCCTCGGCGTCCTGCTGGTCGAACAACACATCGGGTTCGCCCTGGAGTCGTCGCAGCGCTACTACATCCTCGAGGCCGGCCGCGTCACCTCCAGCGGGGCCGGCGGCTCGGCGTCGGAAGCCGACGTCCGCGCCGCCATGGCCATCTAGCCCGGTCGCCGCGCGAGCTCGCGCGTCTGCACGCGACACGCCGCGATACCGCGGACAAATCCGCACGCTCGCCGAAGATTTCGGCAAGCTCATGGTCATGAGCGCGCCCCGTGAACCCGTCATCCTTGCCGAGCAGGGCGGCCTGGTGGTCGCGGAGCAGGGCCCGGTGGTGCTGGTCATCGACCGCGGCAACGGCCCATTGCAGATCACTGCATTCGTGCTGCTGGTCATCACGCTGGTGTTCGGCGGCTTCGGCGTCGTCTCGGTGATCTACGCCGCCGCAGGATCCGCGGCGATGCCGCCCGTAGCGATCGGCGCGGCCCTGCTCGGAGTCGGGATCGTCGCCGGCGCCGCGATGTTTGTCATCGTCAAGCGGATTCGCGACCAACGGCGGCGACCGCTGCGCTCGTTCACGCCGGTGGCGGTCTTCGACCGCGCGCGCCGGGTCTACTGCGACGCACGCGGCCAGGTGATCGCGCCGCTGGACCAGGTGCGGTTCGAGCGCCGGATGCAGCTGACTTCCAGCTCCCCCAAGTTGGTCGCGGTGACGCCCCGGGGCACGCACCTACTCAAGAGCGGCAACCCATTCGGCGGCGGTATCGGCGCGATGGACCAGGTCCTCAACGCCGCGGTGCACGGCTCCTGACACCGCGGGCTCGGCTAGCCCAGCCGGGAAAGCACCTCGGCGACAACGTCATCCACGGCGACATCGGCCTGATCGCCGGTGGCCAGGCTCTTCACCCCGACGGTGCCCGCCTCGAGATCGCGGTCGCCGGCCACCAACGCGATCGAGGCACCGGACCGATCAGCGGCGCGCATCGCTCCCTTGAGCCCGCGATCGCCGTACGCCAGGTCGACGCGCACCCCCGCCGACCGCAGTTGCGCGGCCAGCACGGCCAACCGCACCTTGGCGTCCGCGCCCAGAGGCACCGCGAACACGTCGACCCGGGCGCGCTCGCCGGCGGACTTGCCCTCGGCCCGCAATGCCAGAACCGTGCGGTCGACGCCGAGGCCGAACCCGATACCGGACAGGTCACGCCCGCCCAGCTGCTGCATCAGCCCGTCGTAGCGGCCGCCACCGCCGATGCCCGACTGCGCGCCGAGACCGTCGTGCACGAACTCGAACGTCGTCTTGGTGTAGTAGTCCAGCCCGCGCACCATCCGCGGGTTGATCACGTACGGCACCGCCAGCGCGTCCAGGTGCGCGAGCACCGTGTCGAAGTGCGCCTTGGCGGCCTCGGACAGGTGATCGAGCATCACCGGCGCCTCGGCGGTCATCTCCCGCACCTGGGGACGCTTGTCGTCGAGCACCCTCAGCGGGTTCAACCGGGCGCGTCGCTGGGTTTCCTCATCGAGGTCCAAGGCCAGAAGGAAGTCCTGCAGCAGTTCCCGATACTGCGGGCGGCAGGTGTCGTCACCGAGCGACGTGATCTCGAGGCGGAATCCATCCAGGCCCAGTGACCGGAACCCGGCGTCGGCGACTGCGATGACCTCCGCGTCCAGAGCAGGGTCGTCGACGCCGATCGCTTCGACGCCGACCTGCTGCAGCTGCCGGTAGCGGCCCGCCTGCGGCCGTTCGTAGCGAAAGAACGGTCCCGCGTAGCAGAGCTTCACCGGCAACTGGCCGCGGTCCAGGCCGTGCTCGATCACCGCCCGCATCACCCCGGCGGTGCCCTCCGGCCGCAGCGTCACCGAGCGGTCGCCCCTGTCGGCGAACGTGTACATCTCCTTGGAGACCACATCGGTGGACTCCCCCACCCCGCGGGCGAACAGCGCCGTGTCCTCGAATATGGGCAACTCGATATCGCCGTACCCGGCGCGCCGGGCGGCGCCGAGCAGTCCGTCGCGCACGGCGACGAATTCGGCCGACTCCGGCGGCGTGTAGTCGGGGACACCTTTGGGTGCCTGGAACGAGACGGCATCAGTCACGTGGTCAGACCTTCGAGGAACGGGTTGGTGCGGCGTTCTTCGCCGATGGTGGTGCGCTCGCCATGCCCCGGTAGTACCAGGGTGTCGTCGTCGAGCACCAACAGTTTGTTGACGATCGAGGTCAGCAGATCGCGACCGCTACCGCCGGGCAGGTCGGTGCGGCCCACCGACTGACGGAACAGCGTGTCACCGGTGAGCGCGACCGAATCGGCGCCGCCCGCGTCTCCGGCCACCCGGAACACGACGGAACCCCGGGTGTGGCCCGGAGTGTGATCCACGGCCACCGTGATGCCACCCAGCTCGATCTTGTCACCGTCGCGGTCCAGCTCGGCGACCTGTCGAGGCTCGCGGAACATCGCGCCGACTGCAGAGCGCGCCACGCCGCCGAGAAGCCCCCGTCCGAACCCCTTGAGGGGATCGGTCAGCATGAAGCGATCCTCGGGGTGGATGTAGACCGGGCACCCGTAGGTGTCGGCGACCTTCTGCGCTGACCACATGTGGTCGATGTGCCCGTGGGTGAGCAGCACGGCCGCCGGGGTCAGGCGGTGGTCGTCCAAGATCCGGCGCAGCGGACCCATGGCCCGCTGGCCCGGGTCGACGACGAGGGCGTCGGCGCCGGCGTGGAGTGCCAGCACATAGCAGTTGCACGCCAACATGCCGGCCGGGAATCCGGTGATCAACACGGTGCCAGCTTCCCATGGCAGGTTCCCACCGCTGTTCACGAGGGTCGCGCCCCGCGGCCTCAGCAACAGCTGGCACACTCGGTGCCGACTGGATCGAACGCGAGGAGGACACCGGCGGTGCCGACCAACGAACAACGGCGTGCAACAGCCAAGCGCAAGCTCGAGCGGCAGCTCGAGAATCGGGCCGAGAAGGAACGCAAGCGGCGCCTCTACACGATCATCGGATCGGCGGTGGCCGCAGTCGTGGTCATCGGCGCCGTCGCGGCGACTTTCGTGATCACCAACCGCGACTCCGAGACCCAGACCGCATCGGCCACCAGCAGCGCGGCGTCGACCTCCTCGGAAGCGTCGCCACTGGATGCACCCGAGCCCGCTCAGGCCGGCGCGTTGCCGCCGTTCCAGGCGCCGGAGGGGCTGGGCGGCGACTGCCAGTACCCCGCGTCCCCGGAAGAGGCCAGCAAGCCCGTCAAGGCACCCCGCACCGGCAAGGTGCCCACCGAACCCGCGCAGGTCAGCGCCAGCATGGCGACCAACCAGGGCAACATCGGGCTGCAGCTCGACAACGCCAAGTCGCCGTGCACCGTCAACAGCTTCGCCAGCCTGGCCCAGCAGGGCTACTTCGACAACACGCCGTGCCACCGGCTGACCACCAGCGACTCGCTGGCGGTCCTGCAGTGCGGTGACCCGACGGGAGTCGGCACCGGCGGGCCCGGTTATCAGTTCGCCAACGAGTACCCGAGCGACCAGTACCAGCCCGATGATCCGAAGCTGAACGAGCCGGTGATCTACCCGCGAGGGACGCTGGCGATGGCCAACGCGGGACCGGGGACCAACGGCAGCCAGTTCTTCCTGGTGTTCAAGGATTCCCAGCTGCCTCCGAACTACACGGTGTTCGGCACCATCGACGAAACCGGTCTGGCCACGCTGGACAAGATCGCCGGCGGCGGCACCGCCGACGGTGGCCCGGACGGCGCGCCGAAGATGGACGTCAACGTGAAGTCGATCGCGCTGGACTGACACCGAGACGCCCCGGCGTCGTCTCACAGGAGGGCGGGAACCCGGTGACCGACCCACAGAACTACGGTGCGTACCCCCCGTCCGACATGTACGGATATCCCTACGGCTATCCCCCGCCGCCGAAGACCAACACGCTGGCGATCGCCTCTCTGGTGTGTTCGTTCCTGTTCGCCCCGCTGGGCATCCTGTTCGGGCACCTGTCGCTGTCGGAGATCAAGAAGACGGGCGAGCAGGGACGTGGGCTGGCGATCGCCGGGCTGGTGATCGGCTACGTGGTAGTCGCGGCGACAATAATCGTGACTGTCGTGGGCGTGTTGCTGATGATCGCCGTGGGGCGCAGCCTGCAGGAGTTCGACTACGGCCAGGAGTTCGGCGGCCCGCAGATACCTCCATCGATCGAGCAACCGCTTCCGCCGTTCGACCCGCCGGCGACACTGGGATCCAACTGCCAGTACCCGGCCACCATCGAGGCGCCCAGCAGGCCGGTGCAACCGCCGCAGATGGGAAGGACACCGACCACTCCCGAGTCGATTCCGGCCGGGCTCGTCACCAACCGCGGTGACATCGGCCTGGTGCTCGACAACGAGAAGGCACCGTGCACGGTGAAGAACTTCACCAGCCTCGCCGAGCAGGGATACTTCGACGACACCCGCTGCCATCGCCTGACCGTCGGCGCCGAATTGCACGTCCTGCAGTGCGGCGACCCGACCGCGACGGGCACCGGCGGCCCCGGCTACCGCTTCCCCAACGAGTACCCCAGCAATCAGTACCGGCTCAGCGACCCGGCGATGTCGACGCCGGTGGTATACCCCCGGGGGACGCTCGCGATGGCGAACTCGGGGCCCGGCACCAACGGCAGCCAGTTCTTCCTGATGTACGAGGACACGATGCTGCCGCCGACGTATACGGCGTTCGGCTCGATCGACCCCAAAGGGCTTGCCGCGCTCGACAAGATCGCCAATGCCGGCGTGGTGGGCGGTTTACCCGACGGAGCGCCGGTGACCGAGGTGACGATCGAGTCCGTCCGCATCGGTTAGTCAGACGCGCCCCGCCGCGGTTGTCGCCGCGATACCGGGGTGCAGGACGGCGACGGGGCACCGGGCATGAGCGACGACCTTCTGGCTTACCGAGCCCATCACGAGCCCGGAAAAGCCACCGAGGCCGCGGCTGCCGACCGCGAGCAACGCAGCGTCGATCGACTCCGACAGCAGTACTTCGGCGGGCCGCCCCGTGCCCGCGACAAAGGAGACCGGAACATCGGGGAAGGACTCGGCCGTGACGATGACCGGCGAATGAAAAGCACCGGTGTCCGAACCCGGTGCGGACCGCTTCGGGTCCACCTCGCGTGACTCAGGCTCGCCGCGACCCGCTTCGACACCGACCACGACGACACCGCAACCCAGAGCCGCCGCGTGCCGGAACGCGAACGCCGCCGCCCGGTTGGATGCGGACGAACCGTCGTAACCGAGCACGACCTGCCCCGGGTTTCCTTCTCCCCCTTCGAATTCCGACCCTCCTTCCATGCCCGAATGGACCACCACCACCGGGCACTTCGCGTAGGGCGCGACGTGCATCGTCGTGGAGCCCAGCAGAAGGCCGCGGAAACCCTCGATGCCGCGCGAGCCGAGCACCATGACGTCGGCGGTGTCCCCGGCAGCCAACAGCGACTTCACCGGCGAATCGGGCATCTGCAGGGCGCCCACGTCCAAGCCTGGCTGGCGGGTTTTGGCCAGCGCCACCGAGTCGGCGAGGACACCGGTGGGTTGGGTGACCCACTCGGGCACCCCGGTGAAATCCGGGCGGGCGAACAGCACGGTCAGGGGCAGTCCATAGGCGACCGCGGTGTCGGCAGCCCACTCGAGGGCCGCCTTGCCGTGATCTGAGCCGTCGGCGCCGACCACCACCCCTGTGGCTTCGGGATGAGTTGCCTCGGTCACGGGTCGCCTCCGATCTGGCCGCTAGCGCGGCACGGTAATCATGCGACTGTTGAGGCAGGCAACGCAAACATCGTCTGCGAAGACGTCCTTCGGCTTATGGTGCTCTGATCGTCCCGACGAGACCCTGGTGAGGTCGGCATGCAAATCGAAGAACATGACCCCCACCACGCTGCGGAGAGCGACCTTCAGGACAAAGGCCTGTCGCGCAACTCCGTCGGTGTGCTCGGTAGCGTCGTGCTCGGGATCTCCTCGGTCGCACCCGCGTACGCCCTGACGGCCACCATCGGGATCCTGGTCTCGCAGGCCGGTTCGAAGATGGCGGTGGTGATCATCGCGGGCTTCCTGCCGATGTTCTTCGCCGCCTACGCCTACCGCGAACTGAACAAAGTCGCCCCGGACTGCGGCACGTCGTTCACATGGACGACCAAGGCCTTCGGCCCCTACGTCGGCTGGCTGGGCGGGTGGGCGGCGATCCTGGCCACCGCGATCGTGCTGTCGAACCTCGCCGGTGTGGCCGTGCAGTTCTTCTACCAATTCCTCGGCGACCTCTTCCACAACGAGGCACTGGGCGCCCTCTGGGAGAACCGCGGAATCAACGTCCTGACCTGCATCGGGTTCCTGGCGATCGCCACCCTGGTCGCGTACCGCGGCATCACCACGACCGAGAAGGTCCAGTTCATCCTCGTCGGGTTCCAGCTGATCGTGCTGCTGGTCTTCGCGGCGGTGGCGATCGCGAAGTCGGGATCATCGGAAACCGCGGCCGCGTTCAGCTGGGACTGGTTCAGCCCGGCCGGTCTGACGCTGTCGGCGTTCATCGCCGGGCTGTCGGGATCGATCTTCGCCTTCTGGGGCTGGGACACCTGCCTGACCGTCAACGAGGAGTCGAAGGGCTCGGCGAAGACACCCGGACGGGCCGCTCTGTTGACGGTCATGTCGATCCTGCTGACCTACCTCATCGTCGCGACCGCCACCCAGATGTACGCCGGCGTCGGTACCGACGGACTCGGCCTGGGCAACGAAGAGATCTCCGACAACGTCTTCGGCGCACTCGCCGAGCCTGTCCTTGGCAGCCCGTGGGACCTGTTCCTGTACCTGGCCGTCCTCGCCTCGAGCACCGCGAGCCTGATCACGACGTTCCTGCCGACCTCCCGAACCATTCTCGGAATGGCGACCTACAAGGCGCTGCCGCCGCGGTTCGCGTCCATCCACCCGCGGTACCTGACGCCGTCGTATGCGACGGTCGTCGCCGGGGTGGTGGCGGGGGTGTTCTACTCGGTCCTGACCTTCCTCAGCGAGAACGTGCTCACCGACACCATCTACTCGCTGGGCATCATGATCTGCTTCTACTACGGGCTGACCGCGTTCGCCTGCATCTGGTATTTCCGCCACGAACTGTTCGACAGCGCATCGAGCTTCGTGTTCAAGCTGCTGTTCCCGCTGCTCGGCGGGCTGGGTCTGTTCGGCGTTCTGGGGGTCACACTCAAGGACAGTGCTTCACCCGATTACGGCAGCGGCGCAAGCATTTTCGGTGTCGGCCTGGTGTTGGTGCTCGGCCTCGGCCTGATCCTGTTCGGGATCGTCCTGATGCTCGTCTGGCGCTCGATCCAACCCGCCTACTTCCGCGGTGAGACCTTGCGCAAGGACACACCGGTCCTCGTCGATTAGACGGCGCCGAAGCCGTTCGGCAGCAGCATCACTCGTGGATGCGCAGCGCCTGGGTGGGGCAATCCTGACAGGCCTGCTCGAGGTCGGCCCGGCGCGCTTCGGGTACCTCGTCCTGCAGGATGTGCAACGCGCCGGCGGGGCCGATCTCGAAGATGTCCGGCGCGATCGACTCACATATCCCGATCGAGGAGCACCGGTTCCGGTCGACCTCGATCTTCATCGGCCCTCCGGGGTGAACTGTGCGGTCATGGACATCACGGTATGGAAGAAGTTGCCGGTACCCAACTCGGATCACGAGTGGCACGCGCCCGCCTCACCCTTGGGCGTCGGCGGGGCGTCGATCGACGGGTTCTGGTCGAAGAAGCCGGACGGCTTCAACCAGAACGACACGGTGTCGACGGACATGATGGGCCACTCCTCCATCCGGGTGATGTGGTGGATGCCGAAGACGTACCACAACACCACGTCGGTGTTCTCCAGTGGCGCATCGTCTTTGATCCACTCACTCATCCCGGCGTCGACGTCGGACTGGGTCGGATAATCCCCGGCCGGCCATCGCTCGTCGGCGCTGTTCTTGGTGACCCACAGGGTGTGGCCGATGACGGGTGCGCGCAGATACTGCGGGGTCGCCGGGTCCATCATGACCGGGAAGCACGCGCCGGGAACCAGCTTGTAGGACACCGGCGTGCCGTGCTTGTTGGTCTTGTTGGGGTTGACCACCTTCCACGATCGCTGCGTGGCCCAGTCGAAGTCACGCGCGGACTCCGCCTCGGACGTGATCGGCGTGGACCGGGTCACCAACGCCAAACCGTAGGGGTTCTCCTCCGACACCGGCGGCGCCACCGAGTCGACCTCCATCACGGTGTTCTGGTCACCGTCGACGTCGAGGTCCAACCGCGCAACCAGGAAGTGCTGGTGGAACGGCGCGTAGGTGTTCTTGTCGACGACGGTGCCGTACGGCGGCGCCTCCTCGCCCTCGGGGAAGGGCGTGGTGACCATGATGCCGGTGGCCCGGATCTCGCACTCGATGTTGCCGTCCTGGTAGAAGCGCCAGTAGACGAGGTACTCGTAGTTGGCCACGGTCGCGTGGCACGACACGACCATCCGGCGCTGCCTGCGCACCTCCGCACCGGTCTTGTGGTCGACGTGCTTCCACAGCACGGCGTTGTCCTCCTCGTGCAGGCAGATCGCGTTCTTGACGGTGTAGGGCTCACCCGTGGTGTCGGGCAGCGTCGCGTCCACGTAGACGATCTCGCCGAGACAGTCGCAGCCCAACTCCAGCGAGGTGGTCATGAATCCCAGACCCCACTCGCCGATGTCATACGCGGTGCGCCGGTAGTGATCGAAGGTCGGGTCGCGGTAGGGAACGACCATCTCGGCCAACGACATTCGATAGGCGACCTCCCGCTCGGTGCCGCGGTCGTCGAACGTCACCTGGTAGAGGACGGGGCCCTCGCGATAGTTGAAGCCGAGCCGCATGGTCCAGTTCTGCCACTTGAGTTCGGTGCCCTCGACCGTGAAGGACGTGCCCTCGGGCTGGGTGATGTGCAACGGCTTGAGATCAGTGCGCACCTGGGTGCCCCGAACCGAGGGAATGTACTCGGAGTCCACCTCGGGATGCCCGTAGTCGTGGTGCCGCTCGATCTCGAGAAGTTCGAGGCTGTTGACGTCCACCAACAGCTTCAGGCCTGACACAGGATGGCCGTAGGGGTTGCCCTCGGGGGTTTCGCGGGCCCACAGGTCGCACCAGCCGAGGCGGCGATGCCTGTGCTCCTCCGGCATCAGCGCTCCGCCGTAGGTCCACACGTCAATGAGGATCAGGCTCATATCGGTGAACCCGCGCTCGGCGAGTGCGGCGATGACCTCGGGGTGAACGCGCATCGCCTCGTCGACATCGTGGAACTCGTCGACGGTGAAATTCGGCGTGACGCCGGGGATGTGCTCGAAAGAGAGGACTCTGCCCTCGCTCAGGTCGACCGTCGCCTCGTAGGTCTTGTTCTGCGCGCGGTCCAATGCCACCGCGAACGACGTTCGCCGGACCGGTTGCCCGGGGCGCCACGCCTTTACGTCGGCCTTGGGCGGTTCCTTCAACTCGATCGAGGTATACCGGAAACCGTCCCCCACGTGCCCTGCGCCTCGCAGGATCGCGGCCGTCTGCCTGAACTCCTCCGCGGTCAAGGGTTCCAGCGGATGCTGAGCCATTGTGACCTCCTCGCTTGTCTGCCCTAGTCAATCGTTTTCCGGCCAGTTTGTGTTCGTCATGCGACAATTCGCCGGAGGCAAATGTGAATGACCGACCGAGTTTGATAACCAGAGTGTTCGGATCCCGGGGATTGAAGGGGATCTCGGAGATCCGTACCTTCTTCCGGACGAACGAACAGCCGATCTTCTTCATCGGCCCGACCGCGTTCAACCTGCTCGGCATCGACCGCTGGGTTCGCGGCGTCGAGTACATCGTCTATTACGACTCCTGGGACGGCTCCCATCCGCGGGTCTTCACCCCGTCCAGCAAGCCTTATGTGGAGTTCGAGAGCAGCGAGGAGATCAACAACTACCTGCTGCGCGACGCCGAGGTGCAGAAGTTCATGGAGGCGCGGTGCGCCGCGCGCGGCCTCCGACCGATGGTCGCGATGGTGTTCTTCGACGAGGAGACCGAGGAGATCTGTCGGGAATTCGACTTCACCCTGATCCTGCCGCCGGACTCACTGCGCCGCCATCTCGACTCCAAGATCGTCACCACGAAACTGGGCGAGGAGGCAGGCGCGCCGTCGGTGCCCAATGTGCTGGGGCGCGCCGACAGCTACGAAGAGCTTTCCGCACTGGCCACCGAGGCCGGCCTGGGCTCCGACCTGGTGGTGCAGACACCGTACGGCGACTCCGGCAAGACGACCTTCTTCATCACCTCCGAGGCCGAATGGGATCGCGACAGCGAGAACATCGTCGGCGAGGACCTGAAGATCATGAAGCGGATCAACAACCATGCCGTCGCGGTGGAAGCGGTCAACACCAAGCACGGCACGGTGGTCGGGCCGTTCATGACCGACCTCACCGGCTACCCCGAACTCACGCCCTACCGCGGCGGCTGGTGCGGCAACGACCTGTTCCCCGAGGCGCTTTCGGAGCTCCACCGCGCCGTTGCCATCCGCCATGTCCAGCGCCTCGGCGACCGGCTCCGGCAAGAGGGGTACAAGGGCTTCTTCGAAGTCGATGTCCTCGTCGACCTCGACTCCGACGAGGTCTACCTCGGCGAGCTGAACCCGCGCATCTCCGGGGCCTCGTCGATCACCAACGTCACCGCCGGTGCCTACTCCGACATCCCGCTGTTCCTGTTCCACCTGCTGGAGTTCATGGACGTCGACTACGTCGTCGACGTCGAGGAGATCAACGAGCGGTGGCGTGAACTCGCCGCCGTCGACGTGTGGGCCCAGCTCATCATGAAGGAGCCCAACGACGCCGTCGAACGCCTCCTTGCCGCTCCGGCGACGGGTCGCTACCGGCTCGCCGAGGATGGCAGCCTGAACTTCGTCGGCGTCACCAACGACTGGCACGACGTCACCCACGAGGACGAGTGCTTCTTCCTCCGCGTGTACGGACCCGGGGACTACCGGTTCAAGGGTGCCGACCTGGGGATCCTGGTGACCAAGGGCCGGATGCAGACCGAAGACGGGCTGACGAAACGGTGCCGCAGCTACATCGACGGGATCCGCTCGATGTATGTGAGTGAGCCGCTGCCCGAGCCCCCGAGCGTGACACCCATCGGCTGGGTGAAGTAGCCGCTCGCCTCAGCTGTGGCCGCGCTCGCGGCCCTCGACGATGCCGACCGGACCGGTTTTGCGGCGCCGATGCTTCGGGACCCGCTCGGTCAGCCCGGCCGCGTGCTGCCCCGCAGCCACGAACCCGCGGATGGTGTCGAGCAGGTAGACCGGGTTCTGGGCGGCCGGCCACGTCGAGAACTTCACCGACACGGTGCGTGTCGCCCGGTCGACCAGCACCATCTGTCCGTGGATACCCAGGCACAGGTGCAGGTCCCCGAGCACCCCGGGCATGAACCAGAACTGGTTGCGGTACCAACCGCCGGTGAGGAACGGCTCGGAGTCCGAGGACACGAACGCCGCCCGGACGTCGGGGTCGATGGTGCGCGCCTGGGTCAACCATCCCTTGGGCACCACGGTTTTCCCGCCGACGACGCCGTCGTCGAGCAGCAGCTGCCCGAACCGTGCCAGGTCCCGGGCGTGCGCCGACATCCCGCCGTCGTGGATCGCCGAACCGACTGCGTCGCAAGTGATGTCGGCATCGAATTCGGCGCCCATCGGCTGCCAGATCAACGTCGAGATCAGCTCTGCCATCCGCGTTCCCGCGGCGCGTTCGCACACCCAGCCCAGCATGTCGGTGTCGGCCGAGCGGTACACGAACGGCCCACCGTGCGCGGTGCCGAGTGCCAGCGTGGCGAGATAGGCGTACATCCCCCGGAGCTCGTCGGTGTCGGTACCCGGCCGCCACCCCATGTAGCGCTCCATGACCCGGACCTCGGCCTGCGGGTCGGTGTACTCCTCGCTGAACACGACTCCGGTGCGCATGTCGAGCAGATCGCGCACGGTCGCACCGCCGTAGCCGGAGCCGGCGACCTCGGGCACATAGGTGCTTACCTGCTCGTCGGGGTTCAGCAGCCCCTGAGCAACCAGGATCCCGGTGACACAGCCGACGACCGACTTGGTCACCGACATCAACAGGTGCGGGGTCTGCGCCGTCATCTTGTTGCCGTAGCTCTCCAGCACGATGCGGCCGTCGTGCACGATCACCACGGCGTCGGTCCAGGTGTCGGCCAGCACCTCGGCCAGCGTCGACGTCTCGCCCTCCAAGCGGTGCACGGTGACCGCCTCGGGCGCCAGGGGCTTGGTGGCGGGTGCCAGTGGCGCCACCGGACCCGATCCGCGCGGGATGCGGTGGGTCGGGATGACCTCGCGCAGGTGCTGAAAAGCCCACCGGTTAAAGGGTGCATCCTGCCAGTTGGCCAACGTCACCAGCGATTCCTGATCCGGCGGAAAACCGGACATCAGCGGCACATCCGACATGGCGACGACCCTACCGGTGCCCCATCGGACCCGTTGCCGCAGCTACGGCAAAACCGCGTCCGGTCGTCAAGTTCGCCTTGACGGATCGTCCGACGTCAAGTTAGCCTTGACGCATGAGCACCCTTCTGACCGAACTCGCATCCCCCCGTCTCCCCTCACCCGGTGCTCTTTGGCAGGAGTGGCTCGACTACGGCCTGCTGTGGACCTCGGTGGACCAGTCACACTCGTGGGTGGAATCGGCGGCCAGCGTGCGCGGATCAGCGGCCGAAAGCGCCGGTGAGACCGGTCGCATCCTGACCCTGCACGCCTACCGAGAGACCACGCCGGGCCCCCGTTGGCAGGCGCTTCACGCGGCAACCTGGCCGGCCTACCGCCGCTGGTATGCCAGTGAAGGGCTGGCCGCCCGACCCTCACTGGGCGACTGTCGGCGCGCGCTGGTCCAGCATCTCCCCGAGCTGATACCCACCTGGGAAAGGCTCTGCCACCTGGCCGGTGACGACCCGGTCGCGGCCCGGATGCTGTCGATGTGGGGGCTTCCGGCTTTCAGTGTCGGCTGTTCCCAGGTGATGACGCCTGGTGAGCAGCCGATCTTGGTCCGGAATTACGACTACGACCAGGCGCTCTTCGAAGGCGTCATTGCGTCCACCAACTACTCCGGACAGCGCCGGGTGCTGGGAACGAGCGACATGCTCTGGGGTCTGCTGGACGGGATGAACGAGGACGGGCTGGCAGTCTCGCTGACCTTTGGTGGCCGACCCGGCGGTGGCGAGGGCTTCGGGATCCCCATCGTGTTGCGCTATGTGCTGGAGACCTGCGCCACCGTCGAACAAGGAGTCAGCGCTCTGCGGCGGATCCCCGTGGCGCAGTCCTACAACGTCGCGCTGGTCGACACCACGGGCAGTCACGCCACGGTTTTTGTGGCCCCGGAGCAGCCTGCCATTGTGAGCCAACGCGAGACGACGACCAACCATCGGCTTGATCGAGTCGAACACCCCGCCACCGCCGCGCGATTCAACAGCGTCGGGCGACTCACGCGATTGGACCAGCTGCGAGCCGACCGTGCATCGGGTGAGCGCCTCGTCTCGGCGATGCTGCAGCCACCGCTGCGCAACGACGAATTCGAGGTCGGCTTCGGCACTCTCTACACCGCCAGCTATGAGCCCGCAGCCGGAACCGCTACGTGGCACTGGCCCGGTACGTCATGGACGCGACGCTTCGACGACCCTGACGATGTCCGCACCGTGGAACTGGTCCCGTGACCCGGCTCGTGACCTGTGAACCTGGATCCCGGCCATACTGACCCTGTGAGTCGAGAACCAACCGACATTGCGGCCGAAGCCCGCACCCTGCTGGATGCGCTGGCCACCAGCACCAACCCGATCGCCTTCGAAACCCTGCTCGGTCTCAGTCAGTACGTAGGCGAATGTCTGGGAACCTCAGCCCGCACCCTGGCGCAAGCCCAGTCCTGGAGCAGCGTTGCCGGCCTCGCCGGCACCACGAAACAGGCCGCCTGGGAGAGATGGCACCAGTGACGCCTCCGCCGTACGAGCCACCCGGGGTCACGCGGCCGAGGTGACGCGGTAGACGTCGTAGACGCCTTCGACGTTGCGCACCACGTTGAGCACGTGACCGAGGTGCTTGGGGTCGCCCATCTCGAAGGTGAACCGGCTGATCGCCACGCGGTCATTGGACGTCGTGACCGACGCTGACAAAATGTTGACCTTCTCGTCGGCCAGCACCCGGGTGACATCCGACAACAGCCGGTGGCGGTCGAGGGCCTCCACCTGGATCGCGACCAGAAACACCGACGACGGGGACGGCGCCCACTGCACATCGATGATCCGTTCCGACTGCTGTTCCAGCGAATTGGCGTTCGTGCAGTCCGTGCGGTGCACGCTGACTCCCCCGCCCCGCGTCACGAAACCCATGATGATGTCCCCAGGTACCGGGGTGCAGCACTTGGCGAGCTTGGTCAGCACACCAGGCGCTCCGGGTACCGCGACGCCGACGTCATCGGTGCTGCGCTGGCGCATCGGCATGGTCGCAGGAGTCGACCGCTCCGCGAGTTCGTCGGCGGCAGCGTCGTCACCACCGAGTTGCGCGACCAGGCGCTGCACGACGTGCCGTGCCGATACGTGGCCTTCGCCGACCGCGGTGTAGAGCGCGGAGACGTCGACGTAGCGCAGTTCCCGCGCCAAAGCCCCCATGGATTCACCGGTCATCAAGCGCTGCAACGGAAGTCCGCCACGGCGCACCTCCCGCGCGATCGCGTCCTTGCCTGCCTCGAGGGCTTCCTCGCGACGCTCCTTGGCGAACCACTGCCGGATCTTGGCCTTCGCCCGCGGCGACACCACGAACGTCTGCCAATCCCTCGACGGCCCGGCGTTGGGTGCTTTCGAGGTGAAGATCTCGACCAGTTCGCCGTTTTCGAGCTTGCGCTCCAGCGCCACCAGTCGCCCGTTGACGCGGGCGCCGATGCAGCGGTGCCCGACCTCGGTGTGCACCGCGTAGGCGAAGTCCACCGGTGTCGATCCGGCGGGCAGCGTGACCACGTCGCCCTTGGGGGTGAACACGAAAATCTCCTGCACCGCGAGGTCGTAACGCAGCGACTCCAGGAACTCACCAGGGTCGGCGGCTTCCCGCTGCCAGTCGAGGAGCTGACGCATCCAGGCCATGTCGTCGATCTCGGTGGCAGTGTTCGCGGTGGGTAAACCGTTGCGGCCCTTGACTTCTTTGTAGCGCCAGTGCGCGGCGATACCGTACTCGGCGGTGCGGTGCATGTCACGGGTGCGGATCTGCACCTCCAGCGGTTTACCCTCCGGGCCCACGACTGTCGTGTGCAGCGACTGGTACACGCCGTAGCGCGGCTGGGCGATGTAGTCCTTGAAGCGCCCCGCCATCGGCTGCCACAGCGAGTGCACGACACCCACCGCGGCGTAGCAGTCCCTGATCTCGTCGCACAGGATGCGCACGCCCACCAGGTCGTGGATGTCGTCGAAGTCGCGGCCCTTGACGATCATCTTCTGGTAGATCGACCAGTAGTGCTTGGGGCGGCCCTCGACCACCGCGTTGATCTTCGACGCGGTCAGCGTGGCATTGATCTCGGCGCGCACCTTCGCCAGGTAGATGTCGCGCGACGGTGCCCGGTCGGCGACCAGGCGCACGATCTCCTCGTACTTCTTCGGGTGCAGGATCGCAAACGACAGGTCCTCGAGTTCCCACTTGACGGTCGCCATACCCAGCCGATGCGCCAGCGGCGCAATCACTTCCAGAGTCTCGCGGGCCTTGCGGGCTTGCTTCTCCGGTGGCAGGAAGCGCATGGTGCGCATGTTGTGCAGCCGGTCGGCGACCTTGATCACCAGCACCCGCGGATCCCGTGCCATCGCGATGATCATCTTGCGGATGGTCTCGCCCTCGGCCGCACTGCCCAGCGCCACCTTGTCGAGCTTGGTGACGCCGTCGACGAGGTGGCCGACCTCGGTGCCGAACTCCTCGGTCAGCGCCTCCAGCGTGTAGCCGGTGTCCTCCACGGTGTCGTGCAGCAGCGCCGCGATCAGCGTGGTCGTGTCCATCTCCAGCTCAGCCAGGATGTTGGCCACCGCCAGCGGATGGGTGATGTAGGGGTCGCCGGAGCGGCGCAACTGGTCGGCGTGGCGCTGCTCGGCGACCTCATAGGCGCGTTGCAACAGCGTCAGATCCGCTTTCGGGTAGATCTCGCGGTGGACGGCGACCAATGGCTCCAGCACCGGGTTCACGGTGCTGCGCTGGGAGGTCATCCGGCGCGCCAACCTGGCCCGCACCCGCCGAGACGCGCTGGTCGCCGGCTTTGACGGATCTGCCTTGGCAATCTCCATCGGCTGGGTTTCGGGGCTCGAGACGCCCGCACCGGGAGGTGATTGCACGGCCTGGCCCGCGCGGGGATCTGACTGGATCTCGCCTGCCATGCTCACCTCCTGTCACTGCGCTCCCCGCAGGATATCCGCTCAGACGGTGTACAAGCTGGTGACCGGCAATGGTTCCAGAACGGCGCGGCCACCCAGCGCCGCGAGCTCGAGCATCACCACCGCCCCGCAGACCCGGGCACCTGCCGCGGTGAGCAACTTATGGGAGGCCGCCAGTGTTCCCCCGGTGGCGAGCACGTCGTCGATCACCATGATCGAGCGGCCGGCCAACTCGATGCCGTCGGCGGGAACCTCCAGCGTGGCGCTGCCGTACTCCAGGGTGTAGGTCTCGCTGAGCACCGGCGGCGGCAACTTGCCACCCTTACGGACGGCGACCACACCGATGCCCAGTGTGACGGCGACAGCACCACCGAGAAGGAATCCGCGAGCGTCCACCCCCGCCACCAGGTCCACGCCACGGGCGATGTCCGCGATCGCCGCACTGACCTCGGCGAGTCCGCGCGCATCGGCCAGCACGGGTGTCAGGTCCTTGAACTGGATGCCCGGCTCGGGAAAGTCGGGCACTTCGCGCAGCAGTGACGAGATCACCTGCGCAATGTCCGATGTCGCCGACCCGTCGGCTCCGGTGTCACTCACTGGGACAGCTCCCAACGGTCCATGTTCCACCCCGCACCCCATCGCGTCGGATTGCCGCTCACCGCAAACATCTTCGTCGAGGTCAGCAGGGTCCGCTGCTGACGGTACAACGGCAGGGTCGGCATGTCGGCCCACAGGATCGGACCGGCCTCACCCAGCAGCCGGGCCACTTCCTTGGGGTCGGAGGTCACCGCGATGGTCGCGATGATGCCGTCGATGCGCTCGTTGGCGTAGCGCGGGAGGTTGTTGCCGTTGGCGCTGTGCAGGCTGTAGGAGTCCATCGCCGAGGACCCCGACGACCCGCTTCCCGCCGCACCGCCGGAGCTCGCGATCAGCACGTCGATCTCGTTGTCGCGCAAGGCGAGTGGGCCGATGTTCTCTCCCGCGACGTCCTCGACCGTGATGCCTGCCGGAGCGCAGGACTTCGCGATGGACCCGACGGTGGCGGCAAGGCGGGCGTTCGGTGTCTGATAGCCGATCCGCACTCGCAGGGGCTGACCGCCCAGCGCTGCGCGGGCGGCGTCGGCATTGGCCACAGCGAACTGTCCGGCCTCCGGCGGCGTCTCGGCCGACCCATAGGCGTCCTCGGTGGCGGAGTTGAGCCTCGAGTTCGACACCGGCACCGTCGCGTTGCGCGCGATCACGTCCCGCGGCGTGCACAACGCCAGGGCCCGCCGCGCGGGCACCGCCGCGAGCGGACCTGCAGGCGCGTAGATCAGCTGTTCGATGCCCGCCGACGGTGCGTCGGTGCGCACGTAGTCGTCGGGCAGGTTCAGGGTGCCCGACGAGCCGGCCGCGATGTCGACGACGTCATACGCGCCCTCGTTGACGCGGTCCTGCAGATCGGCGCTGCGGGGCCACACGGTCACCTTGCCGGTCACCGCCTGGGTTCCCCACCACTTGTCGTTGGCGACTAGGACGACAGCACCGTCCTCGGTCACCGAATCGACCTTGTAAGGCCCCGACGAGGGGAAACGTTTGACGTCCAGATCCAGTTTCAGGTCCCAGGTCGAGTTCCAGACCTTCGCGATGCGCTCGATGACCGGGCCGTCGTTGTCGAGCAGTGCCGTCGTCACTCCCCCGTCGCCGAGCCCCAGTTCGTCGGCGATGATGTGTGACGGCATCATCGACGTCGCGGCGAACAACTGGCCGTAGTCGATGAAGGCCCGGTCCTGCGCGAAGGACACCCGGGCCTTCTTCTGCCCCGGTGCACAGTCGATCGTGGCGATGTCGCTGTAGCCGGCCCGGTTGGCCGCGTCGAACCACGGGAACCGGCCGGACTGCGACACCCAGGCCAGCACCATGTCGTCACAGGTGATCGGTTTGCCGTCCGAGTACACCGCCTCCGGTTTGATCTCGTAATCGAGCACCAGCGGCGTCCTGCCCACCACCGAGATGCTGCCGAAGTCGTGATCGCCCACGATCTGGCCGTCAGGGCCGTGGTAGTTGAACCCCGTCAGCACCCGGGCGAACGCCTGGGGACCGCCTGAAGCGGCACCCGCCACGGTGTTGGTGTTGTACGTGAACAGGGTTCCGTCGACGGCGAAGTCGATCGAATCGGCGGCGCTGTCCGAGCACGACGTCAACCCCAGGGCGCCTACCAGGGCCAGCACCGCCGACAGCACGGTGATGCGCCAGGGGAACCTGCGACGGGTCATCGGACCTACCGCTCCTAGCGCTTTCCTGAGCTTCGCTTACCCGACGGTCGTCCGGTCCTACTGGAGGTGGGCCGGACAGGCCGGGCACCCGGCACCGGCTTGTCCGGCGGCGGCGTTGCAGGCACGGCCGGTGCCGCAACCGATGCCGGCTCGAGGTCGCTGTCGTCGTCGCTCGTCGACTCGACGCCGGTGGCCCTGGCCGCCGCGGTCTTGCGGCGGTTCTGCACCCGTCGGGTGTGCTTGCGCACCACGTCGGTGCGTTCGCGCAGGGTGACCAGCAGCGGGGTGGCGAAGAAGATCGACGAGTAGGTACCGACGATCACGCCGACGAGCTGGACCAGCGCGAGATCCATCAGCGTGCCGACACCGAGCACCCACACCGCGATGATCATCAGCGAGATGATCGGCAGCACCGAAATGAGGCTGGTGTTGATGGAGCGCATGAACGTCTGGTTGACGGCCAGGTTGGCTTGTTCGGCGAAGGTGCGCCGGGTGGTGTGCTCGAAACCCTCGGTGTTCTCCTCGACCTTGTCGAACACGATGACGGTGTCGTAGAGCGAGAAACCCAGAATCGTCAACAGGCCGATCACCGTGGCCGGCGTGACCTCGAAACCGACGAGGGCATACACACCGGCGGTGACCAGCAGGTCGAAGACCAGCGTCGCCAACGCTGCGATCGCCATGTACCGCTCGTAGCGCACGGTGATGTAGATGGCCGCGAGGACCAAGAACACGACAAGCGCGATGAGGGCTTTCTGGGTGATCTGGCCGCCCCAGGTTTCCGAGACCGCCGAATCGCTGATGGTCTGCTTGCTCGGCTGACCGTCGGCGCCCTTCGGCTGGAACTCGTCGAACAACGCGGTCCGCAGTTCCTCGGTTTCGGCGTTGGTCAGCGTCTCCGAGCGGATCTGGAACGTCGCGGTGGCCCCGTTGCCGACGACGACCACCGACTCGGGCGGTTGGCCGATCGCCTCGCCGAAGACCGTCTCGACCTGCTGGGTGGTGGCCTGCCCGTCACCACGCGGGAACGACACCTTGGTGCCGCCCTCGAAGTCGATGCCAAAGGTGAAGCCCCGCAACAGGATCGCTCCGAGAGCGACGGCGACGATTCCGGCACTGACCAGGTACCAGAACTTGCGCCGACCCATGACGTCGAAGGCGCCGGTACCGGTGTAGAGACGGACGAAGAAGCCGTGCTTCGGCGCATCCAGCGCCGCGGATTCGAGATCGGGCGCCTCGACGGCGTCCGACGACTCCGCCTCGGTGTGGTTGTGCTCTGACGCCATGTCTTATCCCCGTCCCGCCGCGCTCGATGACGCCGCTCGGCGTTCGCGTGCGATCTGCTGAACCGCGCCCAGACCGTTGAGCGACGGCTTGGCCATCGTCGGCGATTTCGATGCGAGGTAAGCCAGCGGCCAGGTCACCAGGAACACGACGACGATATCGAGGATCGTGGTCAGGCCCAGGGTGAACGCGAACCCCTTGACCTGGCCGACGGCCAGGAAGTAGAGCACCGCGGCGGCCAGGAAGGTGACGGCGTTGCCGGACATGATCGTCTTGCGCGCCCTCGCCCAACCGCGCGGGACCGCGGACCGGAACGAACGCCCCTCACGGATCTCATCCTTGATGCGTTCGAAGAACACCACGAAGGAGTCCGCCGTCATACCTATACCGATGATCAAGCCCGCGATGCCGGCAAGGTCAAGGGTGTAGTTGATGTATCTGCCCAACAGCACCAGGATCGCGAAGACCATGGCGCCCGACGCGACCAGCGACAGTGCGACCAGCAAGCCGAGGACCCGGTAGTACAGCAGGGAGTACAGCAGCACCGCCGCCAATCCGACGGCACCCGCGATCAGTCCTGCCCGCAGCGACGCCAGGCCCAGCGTCGCGGAGACCGTCTCGGCCTCCGAGGACTCAAACGACAGCGGCAGCGACCCGTACTTCAGCACGTTGGCCAGTTCGCGCGCCGAATCAGTGGTGAAGTTCCCGGTGATCTGCGTGCGCCCGCCGGGAATGGCCTCCTGGATCTGCGGCGCGCTGACCACCTGCGAGTCCAGGACGAACGCCGTCTGGACACCCACGTTGGCCGCGGTGAAGTCCGCCCACACCTTGGAGGCATCGCTCTTGAACTCCAGGTCGACAACGTTCTGGCCCTGCTGCTGATCCAGGCCCGAGGTGGCGTTGGCGATCTGCTCGCCGCTGATGATCGACTTGTCCAGCAGATAGACCTGCTGGCCGTCGGTCGAGCAGGTGACCAACGGCAGGTTGGGGTCGTCGTTGCCCGCGAGAACGTCGTCCTCGCCGCAGCGGGTGGCCTGGAACTGCATCGCAAGAATCTGGATCGCCTGTTCAGCGCTCTGGCGAAGCCGCTTCTCATCCTGGATACGGGTCGCCAGGGGCACATCCTCGTCGCCCGAAGGGGGCACCTGCGGGGTTCCCGGGCCCGGAGGCGGTGCCGGCGACGGGTTGGGGTTCGGCGACGGGCTGGGGGCCGGCTGCTGCGGGAACGGACGCGGCTGCGGCGCCGGGGGTGCATCCACAGGGGGTGCGTCCCCGGGAATCGCGCCCGGCGGCAGTCCCGGCGCTGCGCCCGGCGGCATTCCGGGCGCTCCGCCCGGCATACCGGGGATCGCGCCCGGCGGAAGTCCCGGGATCGCGCCCGGCGGACCGCCTGGCGGGGCCCCTTCCTGCGGTGTCGCCCCTTCGGCGGGGATCGCGTGGATCACCGGCCGGATGTACAGACGGGCCGTCTGGCCGAGGTTGCGGGCCTCGCTGCTGTCGTTGCCCGGCACGGTGATCACCAGGTTCTCGCCATCGATGATGACCTCGGAACCGGACACGCCCAGACCGTCGACGCGGGAGCTGATGATCTGCTGCGCCTGGTTCAGCGCGTCCCGGGTGGGAGGTGAGCCGTCGGGGGTGCGCGCGGTCAGCGTGACGCGGGTACCGCCCTGCAGGTCGATGCCCAGCTTGGGGTCGGGCTGCTTGTCCCCGGTCAGGAACACCAACAGGTACGCACCTATGAGCATTACCAGGAATAGGGCCAGGTAGCGGGCAGGGTGCACCGGCGTTGAAGACGATGCCACGTGTCAGATTCTCCTTGAGATCAGTTCGTCAAGTAGCGCACGGAGGCGCGAAGACACGCAAAGGGTACGTGCCGCTGCTGAGATCTCAGCTGTCAGTCTTGGTGTTGGGTCTTTCGGTGATCTCCGTCGCGGTCGAGGTCGACTCCTCGTAGCCGTCGTCGCTGTCGTCCTCGAAGTCGTCGACGTCGTCGGCGATGCGGTCACGGACCGCCAGCTTCATCCACTTCGTGACGACACCGGGCGCGATCTCCAGGTCGACGTAATCGTCACCGATGCCGGTGATCGTTCCCTGCAGACCCGACGTGGTGTGCACCTCGTCGCCGATGGTCAGGGAGTTGTGAAGGTCGATGGTGGCCTGCATCGCCTTCTTCTGACGGCGGGAGGCGAAGAACATGAACGCGCCCATGATGATGAGCAGTGGAAGGAAAATGACCAGATCCATGGCTATAGCTGTCTTTCGTATCGGTCTTGCGGTCTGGCTCCCGAACCCGCGGATCGGGGCCGCATCTATGGAGAAGTGATGACCAGTGTGCCATTGCGGCCGACCGTTCCCGTCCCCCCGGTGTCAAGAGCCCGGCGGTGACAGCTGATCCCGGCCACTTCGCAACGGAATCCGTCGCCACTGCACGATGTGGCCGATGATCCCGGCATGACCTGGCAGGGTTCTCGACGGATCAGGACACCCAACGGCTAGGCTCGAATCGCACCTCGGCAGGCTACGGCGGTCTCAGGCGGCCTCAGGCGGTCCAAAGCGGTCTTAGGCAGTCGTGTGGCAGTCGTGAGTAGCCGAAAGCAGTCGAATTCTCCGTTCCTCTACGGGCACTTTTAGGAGGTCTCCAGTTGAGCACCGTCGAGCAGAGCCGCCATCTCGCCACAGCCATCCCCGGCCCACTCTCGTCCGAACTGATCGCGCGCAAGAGCGTCGCGGTGGCGCGCGGGGTGGGCAACACCATGCCCGTCTACGCGGCGCGGGCGTTCGGGGGCATCGTCGAGGACGTCGACGGCAATCGGCTGATCGACCTGGGGGCGGGCATCGCGGTCACCACGATCGGCAACGCCTCGCCACGCGTCGTCGAGGCGATAGCCGAGCAGGCGGCCAAGTTCACCCACACCTGTTTCATGGTGACCCCGTATGAGAAGTACGTGGCCGTCGCCGAGGCGCTCAACCGGCTCACGCCGGGCGCCGGCGAGAAGCGATCGGCATTGTTCAACTCCGGCTCCGAGGCCGTCGAGAACGCCATCAAGATCGCCAGGACGTACACCGGCAAGCAGGCGGTCGTCGCGTTCGACCACGCCTATCACGGTCGCACCAACCTGACGATGGCCTTGACGGCCAAGTCGATGCCCTACAAGCACGGGTTCGGCCCCTTCGCACCCGAGATCTACCGCGCGCCGCTGTCCTATCCGTTCCGCGATGCCGAATTCGGCGGCAAGGAACTGGCCACCGATGGCGAACTCGCCGCCAGGCGAGCCATCAACGTGATGGACAAGCAGGTGGGCGCCGACAACCTGGCGGCGGTGATCATCGAGCCGATCCAGGGAGAAGGCGGGTTCATCGTTCCCGCTGAGGGCTTCCTGGCCACGCTGTTGGACTGGTGCCGCGCCAACAACGTGGTGTTCATCGCCGACGAGGTGCAGACCGGATTCGCCCGCACCGGCGCGATGTTCGCGTGCGAACACGAAGGCATCGTTCCCGACCTCATCGTCACCGCGAAGGGCATCGCCGACGGCATGCCGCTGTCGGCGGTCACCGGACGGGCCGACATCATGGACGCCCCGCACGTCAGCGGACTGGGCGGCACCTACGGCGGCAACCCGGTGGCGTGCGCTGCCGCGCTGGCGACCATCGAAACCATTGAGGCCGACGGCCTGGTGGCGCGCGCAGCGCACATCGAAACCCTGATGAAGGACAAGCTCGGCCGGATCCAGGCCGAGGACGACCGCATCGGCGATGTCCGCGGCCGCGGCGCGATGATCGCCGTCGAGCTGGTCAAGTCCGGGACTACCGAACCCGACGCCGACCTGACCAAGAAGCTGTGCGCCGCCGCGCACCAGGCCGGGGTGATCGTGTTGTCCTGCGGCACGTTCGGCAACGTGCTGCGCTTCCTGCCTCCGTTGACCATCAGCGACGAGCTCCTCCTCGAAGGGCTCGACGTGCTCGAGCTCATCCTCGCCGACTTGTGACCAACGTTCAGAACTTCATCGGGGGCGAGCTCGCGGACTCGGTCAGCGGAGCCACCATGCCGCTGGTCGATCCGCGCACGGGCGAGCAGTACGGCACGGCGCCGATCTCCAATGAGCAGGACATCGACAACGCCTACGGGGCGGCGGCCAAGGCGTTCAAGGAGTGGAAACGCACCACCCCGTCGCACCGGCAGAAGGCGCTGCTCGACTTCGCCGACGACATCGAGAACGCTGCCGCAGATCTGGTGGCCGCGGAGGGCCGCAACACCGGCAAGCCCGATCACGTCACCATGGCCGAAGAGATTCCCCCGATGCTGGACCAGATCCGCTTCTTCGCCGGCGCGGCGAGGCTTCTGGAAGGCAAGTCGGCCGGCGAGTACCTGGCCGATCACACGTCGTGGATCCGCCGTGAACCGGTCGGCGTCATCGGCCAGGTGGCGCCATGGAACTACCCGATGATGATGGCGGTCTGGAAGATCTGCCCGGCCATCGCGGCGGGCAACACCGTGGTGATCAAGCCCAGCGACACCACGCCGGTCACGACGGTGATGCTGGCCCAGTTGGCGGCCAGGCACCTGCCGCCGGGCGTGCTCAACGTCGTCACCGGCGACCGCGTCACCGGCGCCGGCCTGGTCGCGCACCCGACACCGGAGATGGTGTCGATCACGGGGTCGGTCGCGGCGGGCCGCGCGGTGGCGGTCAGCGCCGGCGGCCATCTCAAGCGCACTCATCTCGAACTCGGCGGCAAGGCACCGGTCATTGTGTTCGCAGACGCCGACATCGGCGCTGCGGCCGAGGGCATCGCCGCCGCAGGCTATTTCAACGCCGGGCAGGACTGCACGGCGGCGACGCGGGTGCTCGCGCACGTCTCGCTCGTCGACGAACTGACGGCGGCGCTCGCCGAACAGGCCAAAGGTGCGGTGACGACGTTCGGCAGGGCCGCCGGAGATGAGGACGCCTGGGTGCCGCCGGTCAACAACATCCACCAGATGGAACAGGTGCTCGGCTTCTTCGACGACATCCCCGACCACGCCACCGTCGCCGCGGGCGGGCATCGCCAGGGCGACAAGGGTTTCTACGTGGAGCCGACGGTCATCGGCGGTCTCAAGCAGGAGGACCGGCTGATTCAGACCGAGATCTTCGGGCCGGTCATCACCGTGCAGTCCTTCACCGACGAGGACGAGGCCTTGAGTTCGCTCTCGCATCGTCGGTGTGGACGAAGGATGTATCGACGGCGATCCGGATGTCGAACGCGCTCGACTTCGGGTGCGTCTGGGTCAACACCCACATCCCGCTGGTCGCCGAGATGCCGCACGGTGGCTTCAAGTCCTCCGGCCACGGCAAGGACCTGTCGATGTACGGCCTCGAGGACTACACGCGCATCAAGCACGTCATGGTGTACACGGGCTGAGCAATCTCGCGGGAGATCGCGCGGACAGTTCCGCGCGAAATAGCCCGCGCGGAATAGCATTCCGGGTCGTCAGCGCGCCGAAATCACAGCCCTGGATGCTCTTTCGCGTTGGCTGCCGCCCAGAATTCCTCGAGCGCGCGCTCGACGGTCATCATGTCGATCAGCAGTGGCGAGGAGTGGCCTGATCCGGCTGCTGCGACCACCCGTGCGTTGCGCATCGTGTCGGCGACCGCTTGGGCGTCGGCGGGTCGCCACCCGGTCGAGTCGTCGCGGCCGGCGATCAGGAGTGTGGGCGCGGTGATTCGGGCCATGTCGGCTCGCATGTCCGGCCTGTTCAACATCATCGACCGCATGGCGCGAAACATCGACGGTCGGTCTGCCTCAGTGAATGCGCGCATCACGGCCGCAGCCTGATCCGGTGTGGCGGCAACCGATTCCGGGCCTACCAGCGCATCGGAGAGCGGTTTGAGCAGCACCTGGGTGGGGCCGGCGACGCGGTAGAGCTGCACCAGGGGCAGAACCTTGGTCCAGCGTTCCACCCGCCGCAGCCCGTGCGCGGGCGTGCCGATGGTGGTGAGCGTGCGGATGCGGTGCGGCCGGTGGACGGCCAGCTGGATGCCGACATGTCCACCCCAGGCGTTCCCCACCCAGTCCACAGGCGCGGTCAGACCTGCCGCGTCGAGGACCTGCTCTGCCGCCACCACGCATTCCTCGAACGTGAAATCACGGGCGATCGCCTCGCTGGCGCCGTGTGACGGACCGTCGATGACGATGACATCCCGGGTCTGCGCCAACGTGTCCTCCAGTCCGCACCACGACCGTGAGTCGAGGAAAAGGCTGTGCCACAACACAACCGGTGGCCCGGAGCCTTTGCGCCGGACGCGCAGGGCGCCGACATTGGTCCCGACAAAGCCAGGGCTGGGCGTCATCATGGTGAACTCCACTTACTTCGGTATCCGAAACTTCGGTAACCGTAGTATCCTCATCCGACATGGCCACGTCAAGCAGTCCCCCGCAAGATCGTCTGGCGATCGGTCAGCTGTTGGTGAGGCTGTTGCGCGAGTTCCGTGACGACCTGGCCGAACCCGCGGCCGGCGCCGGTTACGACGACATCCGCGAGCCGCACTATCAGATCTTCGGGAACATCCGAATGGGGGGAATCCGGCTGACCGAACTCGCCACCCGTGCGCAACTGAGCCTGGCCGCGGCCTCTGAGTTGATCAACGACCTGGTCGACCTCGGTTACCTGACGCGTCGGCCCGATCCAGCCGATGGGCGGGCCAAATTGATCGATCTGACCACCCGCGGACAGGCGCTGATGGCCAATGCCGGCGTCCGCGTCGCCGACATCGAGCACCGGTGGTCCGCGGTGGTCGGCGAGAAGGATTTCAGCCAGATGTGCCGCACGATGCAGCGCCTGCTCGACGAACTCGATCCGAAGGACGCGCGCGGCTGAGCCCCAGGCGGATGCGTGGCACCTCTGACCGAAATGTGGCGCTGCTCTCAAACCGCAGATTCACAGCTGATTGTCAGTGCCGGCGGCCGCTTCGTAGGAATAAAGTTAGTTTTACTAACGTAGTTTTTCTTAGGCGCATCGTCGCGCCGCCATTCCCCCGATTGTGTTCCGAGGTCGCATATGTCCACAGATACCCGCGAAGATCGACTCGCCCGCCGCATCGACGAATTGCACGCCACTGACCGGCAGTTCGCCGGTGCCGTACCCCGCGACGACATCTCCACCGCACTCGAACAACCCGGCGTCCGACTCGCCGATCTCATGCAGACCGTGCTCGACGGCTACGCCGAGCGTCCGGCACTGGGGCAGCGCGCCGTGCGGTTCGTCGAGGACCCGCTGACCGGCCGCACCTCCGCTGAACTGCTGCCCGAGTTCGAGACCATCACCTACGCCGAGGTGTCCCATCGCGTTCACACCATCGGCAACGCGCTGACCGTCCGTCCCGGGGACCGCGTCGCGGTACTGGGTTTCACCAGCGTCGACTACGCCACCGTCGACATGGCACTGGCGTTGCTCGGCGCGGTCTCGGTACCGCTGCAGACCAGCGCGCCTTCGGCCACCCTGCGGCCCATCGTCGCCGAGACTGAACCCGTCGTCATCGCCTCAGCGATCGACTATCTGGCCGACGCCGTGGATCTGGCGCTCTCCGCTCCTACCGTCTCCACACTGGTCGTGTTCGACTACCAGCGGCAGGTTGATGATCAGCAGGACGCGCTCGCCGCGGCGAACACGCGACTGTACGAGGCCGGCAGCACCATCGAGGTGGTCACCCTGGACGAGGTGATCGACCGCGGCACGAAATTCCCCGCGCGGCAACCGCACGTCTCCCCCGATCCCGACCCGTTGACCCTGCTGATCTACACCTCCGGCAGTACCGGCGCACCCAAGGGCGCGATGTATCCGGAAACCCTGGTCGCCAATTCGTGGCGCCGGTCGACCCGAGCGAGTTGGGGCGACCAGGGAGCTCAGCCCTCGATCACCCTGAACTTCATGCCGATGAGTCACGTCATGGGGCGTGGCCTGCTCTACGGAACGCTCGGCGCCGGCGGAACGGCGTACTTCGCTGCCCGCAGCGATCTTTCGACATTTCTGGAGGATCTCGCCCTGGTGCGACCCACCCAGCTGTCCTTCGTGCCCCGGATCTGGGACACGATCCTCGCCGAGGTGCAGAAGGAGTTGGACCAGCACCCCGAGAATGAGGCCGACGTGCTCTCCGAACTGCGAGAGAGCCTGCTCGGTGGACGGTATGTGACGGCGATGACGGGGTCGGCACCATTGTCGGCGGAGATGAAGAAGTTCGTCGAGGCCTTTCTCGACATGCACGTGATCGACGGATACGGGTCGACCGAGGCCGGAGCCGTGTTCGTCGACGGACAGGTGCAGCGTCCACCAGTCATCGACTACAAGCTCGTCGACGTTCCCGAACTCGGCTACTTCCACACCGACCGCCCACACCCCCGGGGCGAGCTACTCGTCAAGTCCGACAGCCTGTTTCCCGGGTACTACAAACGCCCCGAGGTCACCGCCGCGACGATCGACGAGCACGGCTACTACCACACCGGTGACATCGTCGCCGAGGCGGCACCCGACCGTCTGGTCTACCTCGACCGGCGCAACAACGTGATGAAGCTTTCCCAGGGCGAGTTCGTCACCGTCGCCACACTCGAGGCGGCGTTCGGCGACAGCCCGCTGATCCGTCAGATCTATCTGTACGGCAATAGCGCCCGGTCCTACCTGCTCGCCGTCATCGTGCCCACCGACGAGGTGGCGAGCCGCGACGACGCCACGGCGGTGATCAATGGGTCGCTCCAGGACGTTGCCAGGGCCGCCGGCCTGCAGTCGTACGAGATCCCGCGCGACTTCATCATCGAGACAACGCCTTTCACTCTCGAGAACGGTCTGCTGACCGGCATCCGTAAGCTTGCCCGGCCGAACCTCAAGGCGCGCTATGGCGATCGCCTCGAAGCCCTGTATGCCAACCTGGCCGAAGGTCAGGCCGGCGAACTGCGGGAGCTTCGCCAACGCGGGGCCGACCGGCCGGTGCTGGAAACCGTTACGCGCGCTGCTCGCGCCCTGCTCGGTGCGGCGGCCGGCGATGTGCAGTCCGATGCGCACTTCACCGACCTCGGCGGAGACTCGTTGTCCGCGTTGACGTTCAGCAATCTGTTGAGCGACATCTTCGGCGTCGGGGTTCCGGTCGGAGTGATCGTCAGCCCCGCCACCGACCTGCAGGCGCTGGCGGCCTACATCGAAGCCGAACGCCTCCCTGGCTCCACGAGGCCGACGTTCGCATCGGTGCACGGACCGTCCGACGGACCGGTGACCCAGGTGCGTGCCAGTGATCTGACCCTGGACAAGTTCATCGATGCCCGGACCCTTGCCGAGGCCCCGTCGCTACCGGGTCCGAGCAATGAAGTCCGCACCGTCCTGCTGACCGGCGCGACCGGGTTCCTGGGTCGGCATCTCGCGCTGGACTGGCTGGAACGGATGGACCTGGTGGACGGCACAGTGATCTGCCTCGTCCGCGCGAAGGACGACGCGGCCGCGCGCGATCGACTCGACGCGACGTTTGACAGCGGTGACCCGGTCTTGCTGGAGCACTACCGGCAGTTGGCGGCCGACCATCTCGAGGTCATCGCCGGCGACAAGGGTGAAGCCGATCTGGGGCTCGACCCGCAGACCTGGCAACGGCTGGCCGACACCGTCGATCTGATCATCGATCCCGCTGCTCTGGTCAATCATGTGCTGCCTTACTCACAACTGTTCGGCCCCAACGCACTCGGCACCGCCGAGCTGATCCGGATCGCGCTCACCACGAGGCTGAAGCCCTTCGTCTACGTCTCGACGATCGGGGTCGGCGCCGGGATCGCACCGGGCCGATTCACCGAGGACGGCGACATCCGCACGATCAGCGCAATCCGTACCGTCGACGACAGCTATGCGAACGGCTATTCGAACAGCAAGTGGGCCGGTGAGGTGCTGCTGCGGGAAGCTCACGAACTCTGCGGCCTCCCGACCGCGGTGTTCCGCTGCGACATGATCCTGGCCGACACGACCTACAGGGGTCAGCTGAACCTCCCCGACATGTTCACACGCCTGATGCTGAGCCTGGTCGTGACTGGCATCGCGCCCGACTCCTTCTACGAGCTCGACGCGAATGGGCACCGTCCCAGGGCCCATTACGACGGTTTGCCAGTGGAATTCGTCGCCGACGCGATCTCGACGCTCGGCGTGCGTCTCGACGACGGCTTCGAGACGTACCACGTGATGAACCCCTATGACGACGGCGTCGGCCTCGACGAGTTCGTCGACTGGCTCATCAACGCCGGATATCCGGTGCACCGCGTCGGTGACTATGGCGACTGGCTACAGCGATTCACCACGGCGATCAATGCCCTGCCCGAACGGCAGCGCCAGGCGTCACTGCTACCGCTGCTGCACAACTATCAGCGACCCGAGATTCCGGTTCGCGGATCCATCGCGCCGACGGACCGGTTCCGCGCAGCGGTGCAGGACGCGAAGATAGGCCCCGACAAGGACATTCCACACGTGACGCCGGAGATCATCGTCACATACGTCACCAATCTGGACCTGCTCGGGCTGCTGTGAGATCGCCGCCCGGAACGGGCGACAGCCAGGACGGTAGCAGTTCCGTTACGGTGCAACGGATTTGGTCGGCTGATCAGCGGTGAACCAGAGTCTGCTCGCGACGCCCGCGGAACAGACCCCGCAGGCCGCGACGGCGGCCTGTGGTCGGACCGATCACTCCGGTGGGCGCGTCGTCGTCCGGGATGGCCGTGGGCTGTGGACCGGGGAACACTGCCGGGGCATGCTCGTCGGCCAGTGGTCGTTGGGCGTACTCGACATCGCGGACGCTGCGCACCGACAGCCGGCCCAGCGCCAGCGCTCCGAGGAACACGATCAGTGCACCGAGGCCGTAGAAGTACGTCAGCTCCAGCCATGCCTTCTCGGTATCGGTGGCGGCGACCGGCGCACCGGCGTCACCCAGTCCGAGCGGACCGGCCATCGCCCGGCCCACCACGAACCAGGCGCCGGCGGCCACCGACAGCCAGCTGCCGAGCATCGCGGTGGCACGGTTACGCGAGGTCAGCAACAGTAGGCCGCCGAGTACCGTGACCACACCGGGCAGCACCTCCAGCCACCCTCGGGCAGTCGTCCACGCCCACGGCTGGTCCGGGCTGAACGCGAAGTCGAAGTTGGGGCCCACGAACGGGATCAGCGCACCCCAGAGGCCGAGCAGAATCAGCAGGAAACCGCTGGCGGCGCCGCGGCTGCGGGCGATTCTCATCCGGCCACCGCGGGTGCGCTCCGGGTGCTCTGATCCGATCATGGGGCCTCCTCTGGGTCCGCACCGAGTACCCGAGGTCAGGGCGTCGTAACCCCGCTATAGCGACAGACCCACCACCAGCAGCACGATCGCGATCAGCGGGAAGAGCCCCTGCGTCACCGCGGCGCGCGCCTTGTCGGGCGCCGCGGCGACCAACACCACGGCTGCGGCCAGCATCGACCCCACACCGGCGAACACCAACGCGACTCCTACGGCCGTCGCGTCACCCAACGCGACGGCGACACCGATCAAGGTCACGATCGCCAGGAACAAGTTGTAGAAACCCTGATTGAAGGCCAGCAGTTTGGTCGTCTCGGCCTCCTCTGCGGTGGTGCCGAACACCGCGCGGGTCCGCGGGGACGTCCAGGTCAGAGACTCCATGACGAAGATGTAGACGTGCAGTATTGCCGCCAGCACCGCCACGATCAATCCGGTGATCACCATCGCGCACGCCCCTTCTTTGCCCTTCTCACTGTTCGAACAGACCGGCCTGGCCAAGACCCACGGCCCCCGGGGGCGGCGTCATGCCCAGATGCGTCCAAGCCTGGGCCGTAGCGACGCGCCCACGCGGAGTGCGCGCCATCATCCCGGCACGCACCAGGAACGGCTCGCACACCTCCTCGACAGTCGTGGGTTCCTCCCCCACCGCGACCGCGAGCGTCGACACGCCCACCGGCCCTCCGCCGAAGCTGCGCGTCAACACGGAGAGCACCGCGCGGTCGAGCCGGTCAAGGCCGAGTTCGTCGACGTCATAGACCGCCAATGCGTACTTCGCGATATCGCGGGTGATGATGCCGTCCGCGCGCACTTCGGCGTAGTCGCGGACCCTGCGCAACAGGCGGTTGGCGATACGCGGTGTGCCGCGTGATCGGCGGGCGATCTCGACTGCCGCGTCGGTCCCCAGTTCGATGCCGAGGATTCCCGCCGACCTGGCCAGCACCCGCTCCAGCTCGGCGGGCTCGTAAAAGTCCATGTGCGCGGTGAAACCGAAGCGGTCACGCAGCGGACCGGTCAGGGCACCCGACCGGGTGGTCGCACCGACCAGCGTGAACGGCGCGACCTCCAACGGAATCGACGTGGCGCCAGGGCCTTTACCGACGACGACGTCGACGCGGAAGTCCTCCATCGCGAGGTAGAGCATCTCCTCGGCGGGCCGGGCGATCCGGTGGATCTCGTCGATGAACAGGACGTCGTGCTCCACGAGGTTGGACAGCATCGCGGCCAGATCGCCCGCGCGCTCCAGCGCCGGGCCCGAGGTGACGCGCAGCGAGGTGCCCAGTTCTGCGGCGATGATCATCGCCAGTGACGTCTTGCCCAGACCCGGCGGCCCGGACAGCAGGATGTGGTCGGGGGTGCCACCGCGATTCTTGGCTCCCTCGAGTACCAACTGCAGCTGCTCGCGGACGCGCGGCTGACCGATGAACTCGCCCAGCGATCGGGGTCGCAGGCTCGCATCGATATCGCCCTCGCCCACCGTCAGCGCCGGCGTCACCTCGCGTTCTTCGTCGCCGGTATCGGCGTCGTCGTCGAATCTGCCCATCATTTCCTGCCCAGCATGGACAGCGCTGACCGCAGCGCGGTCGACTGATTGGCGCCGGGGTCGTCGGCGAGCACCTTGTCGGTGGCCTCCTCGGCCTGCTTGACGGCGAAACCGAGCCCGACCAGAGCCTCGACGACGGGACCCCGCACGCTGTGTCCGCCCACCGAGTGGATGCCCGCCGAGGTCGGCACCCCCACCTTGTCCCGCAATGTCAACACCAGAAGCTCAGCGGTCTTCTTGCCCACCTTGGGAATTCGGGTCAGCGCGGTGACATCACCGTCTCCGATCGCCTGTCGCAGCGTGGGCCCGTCATACATCGCCAGGGCCCCGAGTGCGATGCTCGGCCCGATTCCGGAAACCCCGATCAGGGTGAGGAACAGATTGCGGGCGTCGGAGTCCGCGAATCCGTACAGCGTCATCGAGTCCTCACGCACGATCATCGCCGTGATCAGCCGGGCCTCGGCACCGCGGCGAAGGGTGGCCAGCGTCGCCGGGGTGGCCATCACCTTGTAGCCCACGCCGGCCGCGTCGATGACCACGTGATCGAGCGCGATGTCGAGGACCTCACCCCGGACCGCGGCGATCACGGCGTGCTCCGCGACAACCGGCCCGGCGCCGCTTTCGCCGCCTTGAGGGTGGCCTGGTACTTGCGTCGCTGCTCTGCCGCCATGGCCTCCGCCTCCGCCATCCGGGCGATCATCGGCGCCCGCCAGCAGTGACAGATCGCCAGCGCCAGGGCGTCGGCGGCGTCAGCGGGTGTCGGTTTCTGTTGCAGCGTGAGGATTCTCGTGACCATCTCGGTGACTTGCGCCTTGTCGGCGCGACCGTTGCCGGTGACAGCGGCCTTGACCTCACTGGGCGTGTGGAAGTGGACGTCGATGTCGCGCCGCGCCGCGGCCAGCGCGATCACGCCTGCCGCCTGGGCGGTGCCCATCGCGGTGGACGCGTTCTGATGAGCAAACACCCGCTCGACCGCGACGACGTCGGGCTCATGGGTGTCCATCCAGTGCTCGACCGCGTCGCTGATGGCGAGAAGCCGGTGCGCAAGGGGGTGCTCGGCAGGGGTACGCACCACGTCGACGTCGAGCGCGATGACCTGGCGGCCCTCGCCGCTCTGGATGACCGACAGCCCGCATCTCGTCAGGCCGGGGTCGACTCCCATCACCCGCACGCCAGCCCCTTCGTCAGAACACTTGTTCGAGAGCTTAGCCGCTGTCGCCGACGACAGAGGACAGGGACACGCGCCGTTTTCACATCGCCCGGTGCAGGTCCTCCAGCTGGTCGGCGATCGACGCCACCCACCGGTGCACGTGCGCCGGGTCGCGCCAGTCGCCGGCTTTGGTCTTTGCCATCGCACGGGCCAGGAACCCCTTGGCGTCCGGACTGAGACGACCACCGAAGGTGACGTGACCGCGTGCCCCCACCAGGCCCGCGAGCTTGCGCACCTGTGGCGTCGGCGGGATGTCACGCTGGGTTGCGGTGTCGTCCAGTGGCCCGGTGCTGACCAGCCACACCGGCAATTCGCTCAGAGCGGCGCGGTGCCGCCGGACAAAATGCCGCGCGTCGTGGTGCCACCTGTTTGCGTAGAGCGCCCCAGCCACGATGACGGCGTCGAGTCCCCGGAGGCAGGCGATGTCGCGGGCCGGTGAGACCGCGACCTCGTGGCCTGCCTCGGTGAGAGCGTCCCGGATCATGGCGGCCAGACCGGCGGTGCCGTCGCGCTTGGATCCGTACGCGACGAGAATGCGCGTCATTGGACGTGCCTGATCTCTGGGACGTGGGACGCTATGTCCTCGCCGATGACGAGTTCGGGCATGTCCGGCGCAGACTTTCCCGAGAGTCGGGCAGGCAGACCGCGCAACCACATCGACGTGTCCAGCAATGGCGAATGCACGGTGAGCAGGTCGAGTGCGCGTGCGGAAGCGAATGTCGCCGCCGGGTCGGCTGCCACCAGCATGTGCTCGGCGATCACGGCGTCGTAGCTGGGCATGACGGAATCGATGAGGAGTGCGTCGGTGTCAGCGCTGGCCATAGTGACAATGTGCGCCTCGTCGGCCGGTTGACCCTAGGGTCTAACGGACCCCGCCGAGCGGCCGAATGACACCCGCATCCCACCGCTATTCGGGCAGCGTCACCGCCGGATAGCTTTCCTCGAACGATTCGCCGTTGCAGCCGAAATAGACACACTTCCGCGCGCGCAGATCGACGGCATAACGCACCACCCCCGCGCTCCAGGCGGTCGTCGCAAATTCCACGAAGGTCGATCGCCCGGCCTGATCGGCCCGCAATGCCGCGACCAGAAGTTCGGGGTCGAACGGGCGGATCTCGTCGTAGCCGTCCACCAGCGGCTCAGCCTGATGCACCACCGGACCGAGGTCGGTCAGGTACACGCTCTGCATCGACGGCAGGTGCCATTCGTTTCGGTGCACCCCGGCCCGGCGCAGAGTCTCGGCAAGGTAGGGAAACCCCTGTATCGCAGGCTTATTCGCGATACCTCGGCGCTGAGCCTCCTGCAGGTTGACAATGCTCTGACTCATCGGCGATACCCCCACTGTTGCGTTGTCCATAGTGACAATATATTGTCAGAGCGATAATCAGCTGTCAATTTGGGGAGCACGTATGACCGATGACTTCGCGCTGCTGGTAGCCGACGTGTACGAACTCGCGGGCGCCCTGCGCCGCATCGGTGAAGCCACCGCGGCGGAGGAAGGTCAGACCCAGGCGCGCTGGCAACTGCTCAGCGTGCTCTCGTCGCAACCGGAATCGGTGCCACGCGCAGCGCGCCGCCTCGGGGTCACCCGTCAGGCCGTCCAGCGCGTCGCCAACGAACTCGTCGCATCAGGACTGGCCGAATTCCTCGACAACCCGGACCACCGCACCTCCCCGCTGCTGACGCTGACGCCTGAGGGCCGTGGCACCTTGTCGGCGATCACCAGACGTGCCGGCATTGTTCATCGCCGACTCGGCGAACGGGTGGGGGCGGACACCGTGGCACGAACTCGCCAGGACATCCGGAAACTGCTGCAGTCGTTGGACGCCGATTGAAATCCCGATTCACCCGCAGCGTCCGCCACAAGGACCTACGGGAGACCTATGGGGTGGGACACACCGGCCGGGTGGGCTGAATCGGTTACCGGAGGCGCTGCCGCAGCGGCGAGTTCGACGCCTCGGTACTGAGGCGCCAAGGTCCGGCCCGCCGCGAGCAGCGGTTCGGTACTGCGCAACGCCCGGGCGAGCAGGAATCCACCTTCGAGGGCACCGATGAGCGCCAGCGTCACGTCGCGCGCCACGGCGGCGTCGAGTCCTCTGGCGGCGAAGTACGCGGTGCCGCCGTCGATCCAGGCGTCGAAGATGTGCTGTGCGGCCTCGCGGAGTTCCTCGACGGTGTCGGCGATCTCGGCGCTGACACTGGCAACCGGACACATGTTGGCGAACTCGGTGGCCGCCATGTCCTCGGCAGCCTGGGTGAATACCCCATCGATCGCCGCGCCGAGGTCGGTGTACTCGCCGACAATCGTCGGAATGAGCAGGCCGTAGGCGGCGCCCGCGTTGGTCAGCGCCTCCCGCGCGATCTGCACTTTGCCGCCGCGGAAGTGGTGATATAGCGAGCCGATCGGCGCGCCCGAGGCCTCCGCGATGTCCTTCATGCCCACGCCGGCGTACCCCCTGCGCCGCATCAACTCAGCGGCCGCGGTCAATATCGACTCCCGGGTGGACCTTGCCATCGTCGCCTCCTGCTGCCAGGCTAGAGCATACGTTCTAGAACGACTATTCTAATGGGAGATCGCATGAAAACAGTGGACGTCACCGCGGGCAGCATCGAATACCGCGAGGAGGGCGATCCGAACGGACCACCCGTGGTTCTCCTGCACGGCTTGTTGATGAACGATTCGCAGTGGGACCTTGCACTCCCGGCATTGCCCTCGGGATTCCGCTACCTGCTGCCGGTGCTGCCGCTGGGAGGGCACCGCGTGCCGATGCGCGAGGACGCCGACCTCACACTGCCCGGCATGGTCGGGATCGTCGCCGACTTTCTCGACGAATTGGACCTGACCGACGTCGCCCTGGTCGTCACCGACTGGGGCGGCCCGCTGTTCCTCACCGACATCGGCCGTGACAAGCGGGTCTCTCGCCTCGTGATCTGCCCGTCCGAAGCGTTCGACAACTTCCCACCCGGCTTCCCCGGCAAGGTGGCGTGGCTGGCGAGTCGAACAACCGGCACGGCATGGCTCGCGATGCGCCAGCTCAAGATCGGATGGCTTCGTCGACAACGGCTGATGTTCGGAATGATGGCGAAACGTCCTGTCCCGCAGCATATCTTCGACAAATGGGTGGCGGCGGGTCTGGCCGACAAGGCGGTCCGGCGCGATCTCGTCAAGTACTGCCGCACCCGTTTCGACGCCGACGACCTAATCCGAGCTACCGACCGACTGACCGAGTTCGACCGACCCGCGCTGGTCCTGTGGAGCGACAACCCGGTGATGCCCGCTGATCACGGACGCCGACTGGCCGACCTGCTACCCCAGGGGCGGCTACAGATCATCGACGACGCCTACGTGCTGGTGATGCTCGATCAGCCCGAGCGGACTGCGCAGGCAATCGGCGAGTTCCTGGCGGCCGACTCCCCGTAGTAAGGCGTGGGAGCTCAGTCCTCGTCGAGCGCGGCGGCCACGTCGTCGGGAATGTCGACATTGGTGTAGACGTCCTGCACGTCGTCACTGTCCTCCAGCGCGTCCACCAGCTTGAGCACCTTGCGGGCGCCGTCAAGGTCGACGGGGACCGATACCGAGGGCTGAAAACCCGCCTCAGCCGAGTCGTAGTCGATACCCGCATCCTGCAAGGCTGAGCGCACTGCAACGAGATCGGTTGGCTCGCAGATGATCTCGAAGCCTTCGCCCAGGTCGCTGACGTCCTCGGCCCCGGCTTCGAGCACCGCGGTCAGCACGTCGTCCTCGGTGAGACCGTTCTTCTCCAGCGTGATGACACCCTTGCGGGTGAACAGGTAGGACACCGATCCGGGGTCGGCCATGTTGCCGCCGTTACGGGTCATCGCGACGCGGACCTCGCCTGCGGCGCGGTTGCGGTTGTCGGTCAGGCATTCCACAAGAACTGCGACGCCGTTGGGGCCGTAGCCCTCGTACATGATCGTCTGCCAGTCGGCGCCGCCGGCTTCCTCGCCGGCGCCGCGCTTGCGGGCGCGCTCGATGTTGTCGTTGGGCACCGAGGTCTTCTTGGCCTTCTGGATGGCGTCGTAGAGCGTCGGGTTGCCGGCGGGGTCACCACCACCGGTACGCGCGGCCACCTCGATGTTCTTGATCAGCCTCGCGAACTCTTTACCGCGGCGCGCGTCCTTGACGGCCTTCTGATGCTTTGTGGTGGCCCACTTGGAATGGCCGCTCATGCAGCTACTACCTCGCTTAGGTCAATTCGGTCGCAACCCGACGAGTCTACGTGGGTGGCGCCGGGTCGTCGTCACGTCGGCACCGAGATGTCGCCCTGGATGTAGTGCTGGAGACTGGGACCGACAGCGCCGACGATCTCGTCATCGGTCATCGACGCGACGGGTTCGATCTTCCAGACGTATCGCATCATCGCCAACCCCATGATCTGGGACGAGATCAGCCCGCTGCGCACCAGGCGATCGCGCTCGTCGACCCCCAGGTGCGAGACGCCGATCAGGCTGCGCTCGACGATCAGCCGCAGCTTCTCGCGGGTCGACTGCTCGTGCGCCGCGGTCTGCAACACCGCCCGCAGAACCGGCCCTATTTCATCGTCAGCCCAGGCGGCGAGCATCGTGCGCAGTAACTCAGCACCCAGCTCGTCCAGCGGTGTCGTCCAGGTCTTCGCGACATTCTCCAGCCATCTCTGCGGGGGCGTCGTCGCGGCGTCGAGCAGGCCCTCCTTGGAGCCGAAGTAGTGGTAGACCAGCGCGGGATCGACCTCGGCGCCGCGCGCGACAGCACGCATCGTCGTGCCCGCCCAGCCGCTGTCGGCGAAGGCACTGCGGGCGGCCGTGAGGATCTGCGCGGCCAGGACGCCGCGTTCGTCTCGCGGCCCCGGGGTCGTTGATTTCGCTGGCACAGGGTTCATCGTATCGTCAAATTCACGTTGCGTTGAGACTAATTTCACCGTAGCGTGAGACTATGGCAATCCGGGAACGTCGACTCAATGGCCCGCAGACCACCGGCCGCGAGTATCGGAACCTCAGCAGGCCGCAGTACGGGGTACGTCGCATCGACAACACGGCCGTACCGATGCGCGACGGGGTCGCCCTACTGGCCGATATCCACCACCCGGACGCCGACGGCCGATACCCGGCGTTGGTCGCCGCGTCGCCCTATCCCCGGCAGATGCAGGACCTCGGAGCCCCGGCCGGGTTCATCGAAGCCGGCGCCACCGACTTCTGGGTGTCGCGCGGTTACGTCCACATCATCGCCAACATTCGCGGCACTGGCGGTTCGGGCGGCACCTTCGGCTTCATGGACGCCCAAGAGCGCCGCGACATGTACGACCTCATCGAGTGGGCGGCCGCCCAACCCTGGTGCGACGGCAACGTCGGCATGATCGGCATCAGCTACTTCGCGATGACCCAACTCGAGGCCGCCGTCGAGCGTCCGCCCCATCTCAAGGCGATCTTCCCGGTGGCGGTGACAGCCGACCTCTACGACGCCGCCTCCCACCACGGCCTCGCGAGTGCGTCGTTCATCACGCCGTTCCTCGCGATGATGGGCCTGACCTCCGACCGCAGCGACGCGTTCTGGCGGCGCAACCCGGTGATCGCGGGGGCGCGTCGAATCCTCAACACCCCCAGGCTGCATGAGAAGTTCGCCACGATGAACGGTGAGGCGGCGGTCACGATGATGCGGCAGCTGCTCAAACTTCCCCACGACCCGCATCCCTGGGACGACCTGTGGCTGGACACGATGGTCAAGCACCCGGTGCGCGACTCGTGGTGGGAGGAACGCAATCTGCTGCCCCTGCTGTCGAAGGTCGACATCCCCGTCTATCTCGGCTGCGACTGGGAGAACGTGCCACTGCACCTCCCCTCGACGTTCACCGCGTGGAAAGCGTTGGCGCACAACCCGAACGTGCGGATGGCCATGCTGGGGCAGTTCGGCCTCACCTGGCCGTGGGAGAGCCTGCACCACGAGGCACTGGCGTGGTACGACCACTGGCTCAAGGATGCCGACACCGGAATCATGGACGGACCGCCGATCCGCTACGTGCTCCCGGGCGCCGACGGCTGGCACGCCACCCGAACCTGGCCCCCGCAGGCCACGCACCGTCAGTGGGCGCTGCGCGCTGACGGTGAACTCGCCGACGGCGAGGGCGAACCCGGCGAGCGTTCCTATCTGACACTCGGCGCCGGGCTGAACCGCGTGAAATCGAGCTCGATAGACCCGCCGTCGACGCTCACCTGGACGACGGCACCTCTGGAACGTCCACTCGACGTGGTCGGTGACATCGAGTTGCGCCTCCTTGCGTCGGCGACCGCGTTGGACACCGCCTGGATCGCAATGCTTCAGGACGTCGCACCCGATGGTGCGGCCACCGATGTCACCGCGGGGTGGCTGCGGGCCAGCCTGCGCACGGTCGACGAGGCGGCCAGCGTCGACGGTGTTCCGGTGTTGCCCTGCACCGAAGCCGTCGGGGTGCCGATCGGTGAGACGGTCGCCTATCGGATCCCCTTGGTACCCAACGCTCGCCGATTCCCGGCCGGGCATCGGGTCCGGGTGGTCCTGACCAGCGACGATCAGGATCCAGCCGCGCCGACGATCATGAACTTCCGGCACGCCAGCGTGGGCACGAGCAGTGTGAACACCATCTTCTCCGGCTCGCGGTTGCTGATGCCTGTCCTCGAGTCGGCTGTTAACTGAGCCACAGGGGATCGCCAGTAATCTTACTCCGGAGTAAGGTCGCTGAGCATGACGTTCTCCCTCGACCTGTCCCCGGACCTGATTCATGTCCGGGATTGGGTGCACGAGTTCGCGACCGACGTGATCCGGCCCGCCGCTGCCGAGTGGGACGAGCGCGAGGAGACTCCGTGGCCGATCATCCAGGAAGCGGCCAAGGTCGGTCTCTACTCCATGGAGTTGTTTGCCGAGCAGGTGGCGGAGCCGTCGGGGCTGGGCATGATCGTGGTGTTCGAGGAGATGTTCTGGGGTGACGCCGGCATCGCCCTGGCCATCCTGGGCACGGGCCTGGCTGCGGCCTCATTGGCCGCGAACGGAACCCCGGAGCAGGTCGGCGAGTGGGTGCCACAGATGTTCGGCTCGATCGACGAGCCGAAGGTCGCAGCGTTCTGCTCGTCCGAACCCGGCGCGGGCTCAGACGTCGGCGCAATCCTGACCCGCGCGCGGTACGACGAGGCCACCGACGAGTGGGTGCTCAACGGGACCAAGACCTGGGCCACCAACGGCGGCATCGCCAACGTGCACGTGGTGGTCGCCTCGGTGCACCCGGAGTTGGGGACACGCGGGCAGGCGTCGTTCATCATCCCGCCGCAGACCCCCGGTCTGAGCCAGGGCCAGAAGTTCCTGAAGCACGGAATCCGCGCCTCACACACCGCCGAGGTGGTGCTCGACGACGTGCGGATCCCCGGCCGCATGATCGTCGGCGGCAAAGAGAAGTTCGACTCACGCATCGCGAAGGTGCGTGAGGGCAAGAAAGCCGCCGGGCAGGCCGCGATGGCGACCTTCGAGCGGACCCGGCCGACTGTGGGCGCGATGGCCGTCGGAGTCGCGAGGGCCGCGTATGAGTACGCCCGCGACTACGCCTGCGAGCGCGAGCAGTTCGGCCGCAAGATCGGCGAATTCCAGGCCGTCGCTTTCAAACTGGCGGACATGAAGGCGCGCATCGACGCTGCCCGGTTGCTCGTCTACCGTGCCGGCTGGATGGCGCGCAACGGTAAGGAGTTCACCTCCGCAGAGGGGTCGATGGCCAAACTGGTCGCCAGCGAGACGGCGGTGTACGTCACCGACGAGGCGATCCAGATCCTCGGCGGCAACGGCTACACCCGCGATTACCCCGTGGAGCGCATGCACCGCGACGCGAAGATCTTCACCATCTTCGAGGGCACCAGCGAGATCCAGCGTCTGGTGATGGGCCGCGCGATCACCGGCCTACCCATCCGCTGAATTCACTTACGCGCTAGTCAAATTGGTGCCTGTAACGTCCTGACTCCGGACGGAACATCGCCTTCACCGGCCTGAAACACCGTCGGCTTAACGTGGCCGAATGACACAGGAGCTCGGTGACGACGTGCGCGAGACGGTGCTCGACACCGACCTTGATCGGCTGACGGCCACCAAGGAGACGCTCGAGGACTACACGCTCCGGTTCGCCCCCCGCAGCTATCGCAAGTGGTCGACTCGGGTGGTCGGGATCTCCGCACTGGGCGGTATCGCCTACCTCGCCGACTTCGCCATCGGCGCCAACATCGGCATCGCATATGGAACCACGAACGCGCTGTGGGGCATCCTGATCTTCGCGGTCGTGGTCATGCTCACCGGATTCCCGGTGGCGTACTACGCCGCACGCTATAACGTCGACCTCGACTTGATCACCCGCGGAAGCGGTTTCGGCTACTACGGCTCGGTGGTCACCAACGTCATCTTCGCGACATTCACCTTCATCTTTTTCGCACTCGAGGGCTCGATCATGGCGCAGGGTCTGGAACTCGGCCTCGGCATACCCCTGTGGGTCGGCTACGCGCTGTCGACACTCATCATCTTTCCCCTGGTGATCTACGGCATGAAAGTGCTTTCCACGCTTCAGGTCTGGACCACTCCCCTGTGGCTGGTCTTGATGGTCGCCCCGTTCGTCTATCTCGTGGTCAGCCACCCGGAGTCGGTCGGCGAGTTCTTCGCGTATCAGGGTGAGGGTGGGGTGAGCGGCTTCGACATCGGCTCGACTCTGCTGGCCGCGGGTGTCTGCCTGTCGCTGATCGTCCAGATCGCCGAGCAGATCGATTATCTGCGATTCATGCCGCCCCGGACGCCGGAGAACCAACGCAGTTGGTGGACCTGGATGTTCCTGGCCGGACCCGGTTGGGTGATTTTCGGCGCGATCAAGCAGGTCGTCGGGCTGTTCCTCGCGGTCTACCTCATCGCCAATGTCTTCGACGGGGCGGTCGCCAACGCGAACGAACCCGTACACCAGTTCCTGGAGATCTACCGGAACTTCCTGCCCCCATGGCTCGCGATGACGCTCGCCGTGATCCTGGTGGTGATCAGCCAGGTCAAGATCAACGTCACGAATGCCTACTCGGGTTCGCTGGCGTGGACGAACTCCTTCACCCGGGTCACCAAGACCTATCCCGGACGGCTGGTGTTCCTGGGGTTCAACCTGTTGATCGCGTTGATCCTGATGGAAGCCAACATGTTCGAGTTCCTCAACACGATCCTCGGGTTTTATGCGAACTGCGGCATCGCCTGGGTGGTGGTGGTCGCCTCCGACATCGTGTTCAACAAGTACCTGCTGAAGCTGTCACCGATGCACCCGGAGTTCCGACGCGGCATGCTGTACGCGATCAACCCGGTGGGCTTCGTGTCGCTGTTCGTCGCCGCGGGGGTGTCTCTGCTGACGTTCTTCGGGGTGCTCGGCGAGACGATCCGGCCCTACTCGCCGCTGGTCGCGATCATTCTCGGGCTGGTGCTGCCCCCGATTCTCGCCGTCGCCACCAAAGGTAAGTACTACCTTCGCCGCACCGACGACGGCATCGACCTACCGATGTACGACGAGCTGGGAAATCCGTCTGGTGAGCACCTCAAATGCCATGTCTGCCATCACGATTACGAGCGTCCCGACATGATGAGGTGCGAGACCCACGACGCGTTCGTCTGCTCGTTGTGCCTGTCCACCGACAAGGTGGCCGACCACGTATTGCCCGCCCAGACCTAGCGCTCTCAGGCGCGGCCGGTGACCATGTCGACGAACAGCGCGTGCACACGGCGGTCCCCGGTCATCTCGGGATGAAAGGCCGTCGCCAACGTGCGCCCCTGCCGCACGGCCACGATGTGATCGGCCGCACGCGCCAGCACAGTCACCTCCGGGCCGACCCGTTCCACCCACGGCGCCCGGATGAACACGGCGTGCACCGGGCCGTCGAGGCCGGCGAAACCGATGTCATCCTCGAACGAGTCGACCTGACGCCCGAAAGCGTTGCGGCGCACCGTCATATCGATGGCGTGTAGCGGTGTGGCATCACGTCCGGACACGCCGGCATCGAGGATCTCCGTGGCCAGCAGGATCATCCCGGCACATGACCCGTAGGCCGGCATGCCGTCGGCGAGGCGGGCCCGTAGCGGCTCGAGGAGTTCGAGTTCGCGCAACAGATGACTCATCGTGGTGGACTCACCACCCGGAATCACCAAGGCGTCCACCGAGTCGAGCTCGACGGCCCGCCGCACCGTGATCGCCTCGGCGCCGGCAGCGACCAAAGCCGCGAGGTGCTCGCGAGTGTCGCCCTGCAGCGCGAGGACACCGATCCGGGGGCTCACTCGCGGCCGGGGGTGAAGTCGCGGGGATAGCGGGTCAGGCCTTCCTGCATCACCGCCGCAACCATCTCGCCGTATCGGTTGTAGATCTTGCCCTGGGTCAACGACCGGCCTCCGCAGGCCGACGGCGATGACTGGTCGTAGAGCAGCCACTCGTCGGCCCGGAACGCCCGCATGAACCACATCGCGTGGTCCAGTGAGGCCACCATCAGGTGCTTACGCGCCTCGACGTGGTTGACCTGGGCCGAGCCCAGCAGCGTCAGGTCGCTCATGTATGCCAGCGCACAGATATGCAGCACATGGTCATCGGGCAGTGGATCGCGGTGCCGGAACCACACCTGCTGCTGCGACGCCTTGCCCTCGCGGACGCCGAGTTGGCCCGGAGGGACGATCCGCACGTCCCACTCGTCGAACTGCCGGAAGCTGGCGTCGTCGAACACCTTGCTGACGGATTTGAAGTCGGGGATGTCATCGGGCGGCGGCGCTTCAGGCATCGCGTCCTGGTGCTCGATGCCGCTCTGGTCTGTCTGAAACGACGCCGACATGGAAAAAATCGTCTGGCCGTGCTGGATGGCCGTCACCCGACGGGTGCAGAAGGAACCGCCGTCGCGAATCCGCTCGACCGTGTAGACGGACGGCGACCGGGCGTCACCGGCACGCAGGAAGTACCCGTGCAGCGAATGCACCTGGTACTTCGGGTCGACGGTGCGCACCGCCGACACCAGCGACTGACCGGCGACGTGGCCGCCGAACGTACGCTGCAGGAAACCGGATTCCGGGCTGAAGACACCGCCGCGATAAATGTTGACCTCGATCTGTTCCAGATCGAGGATCTCTTCGATCGCCATGCTAGGTCCGTTTGCTCTTCGCGCAAGCGCTCATCGACGACGGTCTACCAGCCGCGTTCCGCGAGCCGGTGAGGCTGTGCGATGTCCTCCACGTTGATGCCGACCATGGCCTCCCCCAGCCCGCGCGACACCTTGGCCAGCACGTCGGGGTCGTCGTAGAAGGTGGTGGCCTTGACGATGGCAGCGCCGCGTTCGGCCGGGTTGCCAGACTTGAAGATGCCCGAGCCGACGAACACGCCTTCGGCGCCGAGCTGCATCATCATCGCGGCATCGGCCGGCGTGGCGATGCCGCCGGCGGTGAACAACGTGACCGGGAGCTTGCCCGCCCGCGCAACCTCGACCACCAGGTCATAAGGTGCCTGCAATTCCTTTGCGGCGACGAAGAGTTCGTCTTCGGACAGCGACGTGAGACGACGGATCTCGCCGCCGATCTTTCGCATGTGGGTGGTGGCGTTGGAGACGTCCCCGGTGCCGGCCTCACCCTTGGAGCGGATCATCGCCGCACCTTCGGTGATGCGGCGCAGCGCCTCGCCCAGGTTGGTGGCGCCGCACACGAACGGGACGGTGAACTTCCACTTGTCGATGTGGTTGGCGTAGTCGGCGGGTGTCAGCACCTCCGACTCGTCGACGTAGTCCACGCCGAGGCTCTGCAGGATCTGGGCTTCGACGAAGTGGCCGATCCGCGCCTTTGCCATCACCGGGATCGTGACGGCGTCGATGATGCCCTCGATCATGTCGGGGTCGCTCATCCGCGACACCCCGCCTTGCGCGCGGATGTCGGCGGGGACTCGCTCGAGCGCCATCACGGCTACTGCTCCTGCGCCTTCAGCGATGCGGGCCTGCTCAGGGGTGACGACGTCCATGATGACGCCGCCCTTGAGCATCTCGGCCATGCCGCGCTTGACCCGCGCAGTCCCGCGAGCGGGTGCCGCCCCCAGACCTGCCCCAGGCGTTTCGGATTCCACCGTAATCTCCTTCAATCGCTACTGATCCAGTCTAGTGGCGGCGGCAAATGCAATCGATCCGCACGTCACCTGATCGATTGCACCGGCGGCCGTGAGGCCACGTCCGGCGCGTCAGCCAGCGCGTTCGCGTCGTCGAGAAGCTCGCCCAACTGCCTCGGGTACACCGTCTCGCCGTTGGCGACCAGTTCCTCGATCATTGTCGCATCGCACCACCGGTGGTCATGAATGTAGGTCCGCTCCAGGCCTGTGCGGCCTGAATCCGACGGTTCAAAACGCCTCGTCCGGTGCACGAAGTACATCTCTTCGCTGCGGATCACCGACCCGTTGAAGTCGATGACCGCGTCACGGCGCCACACCGGGCCGACGACGTCCCCGGGTGCCACTCGCAACCCCGTCTCCTCCTCGAGCTCACGCACCGCGGTCTGCGACAACGACTCACCCACCTGGGCGGCGCCGCCGATCGTGAACCACCAGCGCGGCGCAGGGGTGGCTCTGCCCGACACCGCGGGGTCCGAACCGCACAACAGCAGCACGAAACCGTCATGGTCGAGGAGGACGACACGCGCCGACGTGCGCCGCGGCAACGGGACTTCCTCGCGCGTCGACACCTCGCCGCCCTCGGATATCTCGAAATAACTTGGCAGCGCTGCTGTTCCACCGAGACGCAGGAAGCGGACCGCGGGGCGTTCCCGCAGTGCGAGCGTGTCGCGCACCGCGTCGTTGTGAAAGCGACGGGCGAGCAGGACGCGGGCTTCGGCATCAGCCAACTCAGCGACCAGCGCCACCGGCAGGGACGCCGGGTCGACCCGGGCCAGCGCTCCCGACAACTCGTTCTCGGCCGCCTCACGTCCCGCGCGCGGCGCCCGCTCGGCAGTGTCGGCCACTGAAGCCAATCGCTTACCGTCCGGTCCCCCGCCGTAGGCATCCACAGCCACTGCTCGTGCCACCACGGCCCGCCGAGCCAGCGCCCCGTCGAGGGCCTGCCACGACAGGTCGTAGCGCACGTGCAGTCGGTCCAGACGATTGGCGGTCTGAAACGCCCAGAGCCCGACCAGCAGCACCGCCGCCACCAGCACGGTGATCACGACCGCGGTGACCCACGGGATCACCTTGTTCCCCCGGTCGCTTCGCTCCTGCCCGCCGAACCCGATCCCCCGGTCGCTTCGCTCCTGCCCGCCGAACCTGCCACCTGGACCTTCACCCCAGAACCTGCGACCGTCTCGTAGACCCGCATGATCTGCTTGGCGACCACTGACCAGTCGTAGCGCTGGACCGTCTGGGTCGCACACTCGATGTAGCGAGCGCGCAGGGAGTCGTCGGCGAGCACCTCGATCAGACCCTCGGCGAGCCCCGCTGGGTTGTCGACGGGCACCAGCCGTCCGGCCTCACCGTCGACGAGGACCCGCCGGAAGGCGTCCAGGTCACTGGCTACCACCGCGGTGCCGGCCGCCATCGCCTCGACGAGCACGATGCCGAAGCTCTCCCCTCCGGTGTTGGGGGCGCAGTAGACGTCGGCGCTGCGCATCGCTGAGGCCTTGTCGGCGTCGTCGACCTGGCCGAGGAATCGCAGGTGGCTCGAGAGCGGTCCTGCCTCCGACCGTAGCTCGTCCTCGTCGCCTCGGCCCACCACGAGGATCTCGATGTCGGCGAACCGCTCGACGAGCATGGGCAGTGCGCCGAGCAGCACCGCCATGCCTTTGCGCGGTTCGTCGAAGCGCCCGAGGAACAGCACGCTCTTACCCGGACGCGGGTAGCCGTCGAGCAGTGGCGCAATGCCGAAGGACGCGACGTCGACGCCGTTCGGGATCTCAACGGCATCGCTGCCCAGCGCTTCCATCTGCCAGCGTCGGGCCAGATCCGACACCGCGATGCGGCCCACGATCTTTTCGTGCATCGGCCTCAGGAATGGTTCGAATACCGACAGCGTCAGTGACTTCGTCGTCGAGGTGTGAAACGTCGCGACGATCGGACCCTCGGCGATGTTCAGAGCCAGCATGGACAGGCTGGGGGCATTGGGCTCGTGCAGGTGCAGTACATCGAATTCGCCTTGCCGGAGCCACTTCTTGACCAAGCGGTGGGTGGCCGGGCCGAAGCGCAGCCGGGCAACCGAACCGTTGTAGGGAATCGGCACTGCCTTGCCGCCGGACACCACGTAGTCCGGCAGCGAGCTGTGCGCTTCCGGAGAGGCCGGCGCGAGGACGCTGACCTCATGGCCGCGGTGGTGCATCACGTCGGCGAGCTGCAGTACATGCGATTGCACGCCTCCGGGTACATCGAAGGAGTACGGGCACACCATGCCGATGCGCATCAGGTCGCCTCCAGACGCGCCCTGCGCTCGTCGGACAGGTCTGCCACCCATTGCGGCTGCATCATGTGCCAGTCGGCGGGGTGCGCGGCGATGTTGTCGGCAAAGCGGTCCGCCAACGCTTGGGTGATGACGGTGACATCGCCCGAGGAGGTGTCCAGTTCGGGGTACACCCGAATGCGCCATCCGTCGCCCTCGTACCAGCAGTGCACCGGAAAAAGTGGCGCGCCAGTGGTGAGCGCGAGTTTGGCAGGACCGGCGGGCAGCCGGCTCGGCTCGCCGAAGAAATCCACCTGCACGCCGTTGCGGGTCATGTCGCGGTCGGCCATCAGACACACCACACCGTTGTCGCGTAGCCGGTCGCACAGCACGTCAAAGGGGGGCCGCTCGCCACCGGAAGTCGGCACTACCTCAAAACCCAGGCTCTCCCGGTAGGCGAGAAACCGGTTGTACAGAGACTCGGGCTTCAGGCGTTCGGCGACCGTGGCGAACCTGCCGTGGTTCTGCACCATCCATACCCCGGCCATGTCCCAGTTGCCGCTGTGCGGCAGCGCCAGCACCGCGCCGCGGCCATTCTCTTTCGTCGCGGCCCACACCGTGTCGATGTTTTCGACGTCCAGCCGCCTGCCCAGCTCCGCGTGATCCATTGAGGGCAACCGGAATGCCTCCCGCCAATATCGGGCGTACGAGGCAAGCGAAGCACGGATCAGCGAGTCCGGCACCTCCTCGGGAGCGACGCCAACGACCCGGGCGAGGTTCTTGCGAAGCTGTTCGGGCCCGCCGTTACGCGCAGCCAGGTAGGCACCGGCGCCGAACGCGTTGCGTGCCAGCAATTCCGGAGCAGCACGCACCAATCTCCAGCCCGCGGCATATCCGAGGTCGGTGAGTTGACCGCCGAGACCGAACGGGAGCAGGCCGCCGCGGTCGGCGTTCGCGCCAGTGGGGTGCTGTGTCATTGTTCGGTGGGCTCGGGCTTCTCACTGTTCTCGGCCGGCTTAAGCGGGTCCATCGCCCCGGCCGAGGTCCGCACGCTGTGTAGTCGCTGCCCCACCGTCACCACGCTGGCCACGGCCAGCAGCCACATGGCGGCGTCGAGGATCCAGGGCAGCGGAATGAACGGCAGGTCGGAGAAGTTCGCGGCGGCGAGGACGATGACGAGGCGCTCGGGGCGCTCGATCAGCCCACCGTCACCGGACAGGCCGCTGGCCTCCGCGCGGGCCTTGATATAGGAGATGACCTGCGACGACACCAGGCAGATCATCGTCGCGACAACCAGTTCGGCGCTCTCGCGGCCGAAGGCCGCCCACCAGAGCAACCCGCAGAAGATCGCGCCGTCGCTGATGCGATCGCAGGTGGCGTCGAGGACCGCGCCGAAGCGGGTGCCGCCACCCCGTTCGCGGGCCATCGCCCCGTCGAGCATGTCCGCCAGCACGAAGACGAACACCGCCAGCGACCCCCAGAACAACTGCCCGATCGGGAACAGCGTGAGCGCTGCCAGCACCGAACCTGCAGTGCCGAGGATGGTGACGCTGTCGGGAGTCAGGCCCAGACGAAGCGCGCCCTTGGCCACCGGCCCCGAGAGCTTCGCGTAGGCCGCGCGGGTCATCAGATAGAAGTCACTCACTGCGTTTGTCCCACTCGGTGGCCAGCAACTGGCGGGTGTCCCTCAACAGCTGCGGGATGACCTTGGAGTCGCCGATGACCGTGATGAAGTTGGCGTCACCGCCCCAGCGCGGCACGACGTGCATGTGCAGATGTTCCGAAAGCGAGCCACCGGCAGACGTGCCCAGGTTCAGGCCGACATTGAATCCGTGTGGCCGCGACACCGCCTTCATCACCCGAATCGCTTTCTGCGTGAAGGCCATCAGCTCGGCGCTCTCGGCCTCGGTGAGGTTCTCCAGCTCGGCCACCCGACGATAGGGCACCACCATCAGGTGACCGGGGTTGTAGGGGTAGAGGTTCAGGACCGCATAGACCAGTTCGCCGCGGGCGACGACAAGTCCGTCCTCGTCCGACATGTTCGGGATGTCGCTGAACGGTTCCGACGAGGCCGCCGTCCCGCCCTTCACCGCATCGGCGATGTAGGTCATCCGATGCGGCGTCCACAACCGTTGCAGGTGGTCCGGGTCGCCGACGCCGCGGTCTACGATCGTGCCCTCCGGATCCACGTCACCCCTCGTCTGCTGGCGCATGGACGGTGACGAGTTCTGCAGTAGGCGTGGCATTCTCGCGCCGCGCCACCCATTCCACGATGGCGTCGACCGCCTGGTCGCGCGGAACTCCGTTGATCTGAGTGCGGTCACCGAACCGGAATGACACCGCCCCTGCTTCGACGTCGCGGTCCCCCGCGAGAAGCATGAACGGCACCTTCTGATTGGTGTGGTTGACGATCTTCTTGGCCATCCGGTCGTCGCTGGTGTCGATCTCGGCGCGAATGCCGCGCTCCCGCAGTTGGGCCACCACCCCGTCGAGGTAGGGCGCGTGGGGGTCGGCGACGGGGATGCCCACCACCTGCACCGGCGCCAACCAGACTGGGAACGCGCCCGCGTAGTGCTCGGTGAGGATGCCGAAGAAGCGCTCGATCGACCCGAACAGCGCGCGGTGGATGAGCACCGGGCGCTTGCGGGTGCCGTCAGCGGCGGTGTACTCGAGTTCGAAGCGGTCCGGCATGGTGAAGTCGAGCTGGATGGTCGACATCTGCCAGCTGCGGCCCAGCGCGTCACGGACCTGAACCGAAATCTTCGGTCCGTAGAACGCAGCACCGCCCGGGTCCGGAACCAGTTCCAGCCCAGACGATTCAGCGACCTCACGCAGGGTGTCGGTGGCCTCTTCCCAGATCTCGTCGGAGCCGACGAACTTCTCCGGATCCTTGGTCGACAGCTCGAGGTAGAAGTCGTTGAGCCCGTAGTCGGCGAGCAGGTCGAGAACGAACTGCAACAGGGACGTCAACTCGTCGCGCATCTCCTCGCGCGTGCAGTAGATGTGCGCGTCGTCCTGGGTCATGCCGCGCACCCGAGTCAGGCCGTGGATCACGCCGGACTTCTCGTACCGGTACACGCTGCCGAACTCGAAGAGCCGCAACGGAAGTTCTCGGTACGAGCGGCCCCGGGCCCGGTAGATCAGGTGGTGCATCGGGCAGTTCATCGGCTTGAGGTAGTAGTCCTGGCCCGGCTTGCGCACGGTGCCGTCCTCGTTGTACTCGGCATCGATGTGCATCGGCGGGAACATGCCGTCGGCGTACCACTCCAGGTGACCGGAGGTGATGTAGAGCTGCTCCTTGGTGATGTGCGGGGTGTTGACGAACTCGTAGCCGGCGTCGATGTGCTTACGACGCGAGTACTCCTCGAGTTCGCGCCGGATGATGCCGCCCTTGGGATGGAAAACCGGTAGACCGGAACCCAATTCGTCGGGAAAGCTGAACAGGTCGAGCTCGACGCCCAGCTTGCGATGGTCCCGGCGCTGGGCCTCCTCGATCAACTCCAGGTGACGATCGAGTGCCTCCTGCGACTCCCAGGCGGTGCCGTAGATGCGTTGCAGGCTGGCGTTGTTCTGATCACCGCGCCAATACGCGGCCGAGCTACGGGTCAGCTTGAACGCCGGGATGTAGCGCGTAGTCGGGATGTGCGGCCCGCGGCACAGATCACCCCACTCCCGTTCCCGGGTGCGGGGATTGAGGTTGTCGTAGGCAGTCAGCTCGTCACCGCCGACTTCCATGACGTCAGGATCGCCGGACTTGTCGTCGATGAGTTCGAGTTTGTAGGGCTCGTTGGCCAGCTCGTCTCGGGCCTGCTCTTTGGACTCGAAGACACGCCGCGAGAACAGTTGCCCTTCCTTGACGATCTGACGCATCCGCTTCTCGAGGGCCTCGAGATCCTCCGGGGTGAACGGTTCGGCGACGTCGAAGTCGTAGTAGAAGCCGTCGGTGATGGGCGGGCCGATGCCGAGCCTGGTGCCGGGGAACAGTGCCTGCACCGCCTGGGCGAGAACGTGGGCGGCCGAATGACGAATGACGCTCCGGCCGTCATCGGTATCCGCGGCGACGGGGACCACGTCGGCGTCGGCGTCGGGCACCCACGAAAGGTCGCGTAACTGTCCATCGGCGTCACGCACGACGACGACGGCGTCGGGGGCTCCCCTGGCCGGCAAGCCGGCATCGCGGACCGCCTGCCCTGCGGTCGTCCCGGCAGCGACCCGGATCGGGGCTGCTGGGGCGGTGCTGGCGGGGGCGCTCATCGGGGGGTCTCCAAACTTTCGGGCGTCTGCGGGCGTCACATCATGCTCGAGTCATGGTCGGGGCCCGTTGTCGGGTCGTCGACCGCGACCATGCTATCGGGGTGAGAGCTCACGCCCCGATACCAATAGGGCTATCGAGCCACTCGGCCTGGATGTTCAGCAGCTCCCCCGCCCAAGCAAGCGCGCCGAACATCCACAACGTGACCACCACGATGACGGCGGTGAACACCGCACCGAGCGCCTGCACCGCGATGTGCTGCTGCTTGAACCAGGCCATCGCGGCGTCGTAGCGGACGCGTGCATAGGCCAGCAGCTTGCGTGCCCACTCGAACTCGGTCGCCAGGATGGCCAGGCCGACGAAGACGATGGCCCAGCCCGGCCCCGGGTACGGGATGGCCAAGATCCCCACAGCCAGCACCAGCAGCCCGACCACCCCGACGACAAGGCGATACCCGAGGTCGATGGCACGGCGTTCCCGCAGCCGGTCGCGCCACCGCGCCCATCGGCGGGCGATCCCCGGGGATTCTCGGTCGCTCACGGTTGGCCGGGCTTGAGCTTCACGAACAGGGCTTCTGCGTCGCAGAGCACGGTGTCGCCGTCGACCAGCCTGCCGGCGACGAAGATCTTGCGGTTCTCGATCCGGTCGATCCAGGACTCCACCTGAAGCTCCTTGTCGATCACTGCGATCTGCCGGTAGTTGACGTGCAGGAACGCCGTCCTCTGGGCCTTGCTGTCACTGAGTTTGAAGGCCGTGAACCCGAGCAGCGAGTCGAACAGATGCGCCAACGAGCCGCCGTGAACCGCCCCGTTGCGACCGAGATGAAAACGACGGAACAGCGCGGTGCCGCGGATGCGGCCGTCGTCGGTGACGTGCAGATCCACCGGTACCGACAGGATGCTGCCGCGGTTGGGTAGGTCGAATCGCCGTCCCGACGGCGAGTGCCACTCGTCGGCCTCGAACGGTGCCAGCAGACGATTGGCGCTCTCGATGAGGTCGGCCGCGCGGGTCACGACGTCGTCGGGCGCGTCAGCACCGCGGGCGAGGTCCTGCGCCGTGCGGACCGCTTCGACGAACCGCCCGTAGTCGGGGCCGCCCTGGTTGGTCGGCACCGGCGGATTGAATCCCCCACCTGCGTGTGTTTCGACGGATTCATTGGCGCTCACCCGCTCACCGTATTGGTTGGCTCAACCTTCGGCTGCCCCGGCTTTGCTCAGTGTGTCGAGCTCGGCCTCGGTGAGTTCGATCTTCGCGGCCGCGACGTTCTCCTCCAGATGAGCGACCTTGGACGTGCCCGGGATGGGCACCATCACTGGAGAGCGCTTCAGTAACCAGGCCAAAGCCAATTGCGACGGGGTGGCGTGGTGGTCGGCAGCGATGCGCTGCAGCGGCCCATCGGCTGCTGCCAGCGGGCCCGCCGCCAGCGGGAACCACGGGATGAAGGCGATGGCGTCGGCCTCGCAAGCCTCCAGGACGGACTCGGCGGTGCGGGCCGTGAGGTTGTACATGTTCTGCACCGACGCGATCGCCGTGATGGCGCGCGCGGCACCGAGCTGGTCGGCGTTGACCTCGGACAGGCCGATATGTCGGATCTTGCCCTCGCTCTGCAGCGCCACCAGCTCGCCGATCTGATCCTCGAGGGGGAACTTGTCGTCGATGCGGTGCAGCTGAAACAGGTCGATGGTGTCCACGCCGAGTCGGCGCAGGCTCATCTCGCATTCCTGGCGCAGGTACGCCGGGAAGCCGAGGACGGGCCACTGGTCCGGTCCGGTGCGCAGCAGGCCCGCCTTCGTGGCGACGACAACTCCGTCGTAGGGGTGCAACGCCTCACGAATCAGCTCTTCGGACACGTAGGGGCCGTAGGAGTTCGCGGTGTCGATGAAATCGACCCCGAGTTCCGCGGCCCTGCGCAGCACGCGGATGCATTCGTCCCGGTCGTCCGGCGGCCCCCAGACCCCTTTGCCGGTGAGGCGCATCGCGCCGAAGCCGAGACGTTTGACAGTGAGGTCGCCACCGATGGTCAAGGTCGAGGTCACGGTGACGACGCTACGCCGACGGTGACAAGCTGACATCTGTGAAGTTGAGCGACCTGTCGGGCAAGCCGCTGACGTACACCGAGGTCGGGGCGACCGCCGGTCCGATGCCCGAGGGATACCACCATCTGCGTAAGTCGTCGGTGATCGGCAGCGGCCGAAACCGCTTTGAGCAGGCGGCGGCACAGGGGATGCGTTGGGGAATGCTGCGTGGGGCGGGTCTTCGCGTGGAGGCTTCGCACCAGGTCGCCGAAGTCGGCGCCGAGGTGCTGGTTCACCTCGGACCGGTGGTCGCACCGTGCCGGGTGGTCTACGTCGTCGACGAGCCCGACAGGCGCGGTTTCGCCTACGGGACGCTGCCCGGGCATGCCGAAACCGGTGAGGAGCTGTTCCTGGTCCGCTACGACGCGGTCAGCAAGGACGTGATCGCCGAGGTGGCCGCGTTCTCCCGACACGCCACCTGGTGGAGTCGGCTGGGCGCTCCGGTGACCTCGCTGGCGCAGCGGCTGATCACCGACCGCTATCTCAGGGCGCTGTGATGGCCCAGCCGTCGTTGCATCGGGCTCGTGCGGTGCTGCACGCGGAGATCTCTGCGATACGGCGACGCGACCCCGACGTGGACGCCGGGGACCTGACGATGTTCACGGTGCCGTTGCTCGTCCGGGCGGCGGGCGTGCTCGCGATCGGGGTGGTGCCGCTGCTGGTGGTGCGCAGCAGCGACGACGCCGATTCACTGCTGGTTCCACTGATCGGATCACTGGCTTTGGTGGTGATCAGCACGGCGGTGGTGGCATGGCTGACCGCAATCGTCATCTCCGGCCTCGTGGTGATGATCCTTTACCGCACAGGTCCGGCGGCGTCGTCGCAACTGGTGGTCCGCATCCTGACGGATTCTTTCCGACGGATCAGCGACAGCTCGTCGCATCTGACGCTGCTCGCGCTGGTCGCGGGACTGCTGTCGTTGGCGATCGGTCTTCCCACCAGACGCAGCGACGACCTCGCAAACTCGGTGATCGATGACCTCCTCGCGGCCCAGGTCGGGGTGCTGCTCACGGTCCTGGCCATCGCGTTCATCGCCGAGTCCATCCGGTCAGCCGCCGACATCGTCGACGATCAGTCGTTGATGCTGGCCTGGCCGTGGGCATTGGTCATTGCCTGCGTGTCCTGGACGGCGGCAACGGCTTTCGGGCCGTTCGAGATCACCCGCATGCTGACCATCCTGCTCAACGACTGGCTGCCTGCGGTGGTCGACGGCGTCCCGCGACAGCAGGTGATCGGCGAGCTGCTGCCGGCCGGAGCCCGATGGTGGGCCGCGTTCGGACCCGTTCCCGTCATCGCGCTGATATGGGTCATTGAGGCATGGCGACGCGACGGCTTCACCCACCTGCGAGACTTCCTGAGCGGCGAGGATGACGTCCCGGGGACCCGGCTGAGCTGACACTGGGAATTAGTCCATGCACGGGCTGTCCCGGTGGTCAGCGGTAGCCTGGAGTGCCCGAAGGCAGTGCTCGACAATCGGATGGTGACGGTGGACGGTCAAGAGGACGTGGAGGCCGCGCACCTGCGTGTCGCGGAGCTGGTGCAGGGCTTGCACAACAGGTCCGAAGCCGATTCCGACACCGTGGTGGCAGAGCTGGCCGAGCACGCCGCGGTCGAGATCCCCGGGGCGCAGTACGCCGGCATCACGCTCACCCGCAACGCCAAGAACATCGACACCCCGGCAGCGACGCATCACTGGCCGCTTCTGCTGGACAAGATCCAGCAGCGGCATCGGGAGGGACCATGCCTGACAGCGGCGTGGGAGGAGAAGACCATCCACGTCGTCGATCTGAAGACCGATGAGCGGTTCCCTAATTACCGGCGTGACGCACTTGCCGAGACGCCGATTCGGTCGATCATGGCGTTCCAGATGTTCATCGCGGGCGAGACCGTGGGCGCCCTGAACGTCTACTCCGAACAACCTGGTGCGTTCAGTGCGGAGTCACGCAACTTCGGGTTGATCTTCGCGGCGCACACCTCGGTGGCGTGGAACTCCGCGCGCCGCGAGGAACAGTTCCAGCGCGCGTTGTCCAGCCGCGACATGATCGGCCAGGCCAAGGGCATGATCATGGAGCGCTACGGCGTGAACGCGGTCCAGGCGTTCGAGCTACTGCGCAGGCTGTCGCAGGATTCCAATGTGCCGTTGATCCAGATCGCGACCGAGCTGGTGGCCAAGGCTCAGACTCCCGCCGAGTAGGTCACCCCTAACGGTTGTCCCAGCGGTCCCGTCCCGCTTCCAGCGGATGCGTTCCGGTGATCAGCGCCTTCGGGATGTCCGCGTTGGCCGCTGGTGCCACCGTCGAATCCGTCTGGGAGGCAGACCAATCCGTGCCGATGCACAGGAGGTCTGACGGCATTGGGATTTCGTTGGGTAGCGGCACAGGCAGCCCGGGTATCGACGGGATGTTCAGCGGCGGCGGCGCGATCAGGTTGGACAGGCCCGTCGCGGCCAGCGGAGTGAACGGACTCGACGGCGCCGGCACCCCGACGCTGGCGACTCCGGATGCACCCGGCACCGGGGCCGGTGGCGGCGGCAGCGCCGAGACCATTGAGTTCGCACCGTCCTGCACGGTGCGAATAACACCGGGCGGTGTCAGAAGGTCCTCGATGGCCACTGAACTGCCCGGGGTACCGGGAATGGGCAGCCCCGGTGTACCCGAGGTACCGCGAGTCGAGGCGGGCGGGGTCGACGGGTAGGGCGGAACCGGATTGTTGACCGCCACGTTGGTCGAGGACGGCGGCGACGGCGGGGTCGGCGGGGTCACCACGTTGACGGGTGTGCTCGTCGACGACGGCGGGACCGGCGGCGTCGGGGGTGTCGCACCGGGGACCGAAGTCCCCGCGGGCACACCGGGAACCGGCGGAGCAGGCGGCGTCACCGTGCCGACAGGAACTCCAGCGCCACCACCCGGAACAGGCGGAGCCGGCGGTGTCGCGCCCGGGATCGAAGTCCCCACGGGCACACCGGGAACCGGCGGAGCAGGCGGCGTCACCGTGTCGACAGGAACTCCAGCGCCACCACCCGGGACAGGCGGAGCCGGCGGAGGTGCCACACCGGCTTCACCAAAGATCGGCGCTGCCGGGACAGGCGGTGCCGGCGGCGTACCACCGGGGACCGCTGAGCCGATGGGCGCGGCCGGAACCGGAGGACCTGAAGGACCGACGGCGCCGGCGGCGGCCTCAACCGGCGCGCCTGCAGCAATTGGCCCGGCCGAACCGACAGCACCGGCCTCACCGACCATCGGAGCACCCAGAGCAGGCGGCGTCGCTACACCAGCCTCGCCCACAATCGGGGCACCCGGAACACCCGGAGCAGGCGGCGTCACCACACCAGCCTCGCCCACAATCGGGGCACCCGGAGCACCCGGAGCCGGCGGAGTCGCCACACCGGCTTCACTGACCACTGGCACGCCAGGAGCACCCGGAGCATGCGGAGTCGCCACACCGGCTTCACTGACCACCGGAACGCCCGGAGCACCCGGAGCAGGCGGAGTCGCCACACCAGCCTCACCAACGATCGGGGCACCCGGAACACCCGGAGCAGGCGGCGTCACCACACCAGCCTCACTGACCACCGGCACACCAGGAGCACCCGGAGCCGGCGGCGTCACCACACCAGCCTCGCCCACAGTCGGGGCACCCGGAATGCCGGGAGCCGGCGGCGTCGCCACACCAGCCTCGCCCTCAATCGGGGCACCCGGAGCACCCGGAGCAGGCGGCGTCGCTACACCAGCCTCACCAACGATCGGGGCACCCGGAGCACCCGGAGCAGGCGGCGTCACCACGCTCGCCGAACCCTCCACCGGCACACCCGGAATACCGGGAGCCGGCGGTGTCGCCACACCCGCTTCGGTGACCACCGGAGCACCTGGAACACCCGGCGCAGGCGGTGTCGCAACCTCGACCGAACTCCCGGCAGGCACACCCGGAACACCCGGCGCCGGCGGCGTCACCACGCTCGTCGCACCCTCCACCGGCACACCCTGAACACCGGGGATCGGCGGCGTCGCGACCTCGACAGAACTCCCCGCAGGCGTACCCGGAACACCCGGGGCCGGCGGTGTCGCCACCTCGACCGAACTTCCCGAAGGCGTTGCAGGTACCGGCGGGGCCGGCGGCGAGAACGTCTCCACAGAGCTCGCTGACGGCGTCGAAGGAGCTGGCGGCGCTGGCGGCGAGAAGGTCTCAATTGTGTTGGCGACCGGCGTTCCCGGGGAACCTGGAGCCGGGGGCGTCACCGCCTCAACCGAATTCGCCACCGGGGTACCAGGGGCACCAGGAGCGGGCGGGGTCGCGACACCCGAGGAACCCTCCACCGGAGCACCCGGGCCACCCGGAGCCGGAGGCGTCACCGCCTCAACCGAATTCGCCACCGGGACGCCCGGCGCAGGCGGAGCCGGAGGCGTCACCACACCACCCTCCCCACCGACCGGAACACCGGGAGCACCCGGCGCCGGAGGCGTCACCACGCCAGCCTCACCAACAATCGGGGCGCCAGGAGCACCCGGAGCCGGAGGCGTCGCCACACCAGCCTCACCCACGATCGGAGCACCCGGACCACCCGGAGCCGGCGGCGTCACCGCCTCAACCGAATTCGCCACCGGGACGCCCGGCGCAGGCGGAGCCGGAGGCGTCACCACACCACCCTGCCCACCGACCGGAACACCGGGAGCACCCGGCGCCGGGGGCGTCGCCACACCGGCCTCGCCCACAATCGGGGCACCAGGAGCAGGAAGCCCGCCAGCAGGCACAGCTGCAGATGCACCCTCGATCGGTGCTCCCGGAAGTCCGGGGCCACCGGGGGCCGCGTTACCTGCTGCCGCCGAAACTGGGGCACCGGGTGCAGGCAAACCAGGAGGCGAGACTGCGCCTGCTTCACCGATGATCGGCGCACCGGGAACCGGAGGTGCGGGCGGCGTCGCCACCCCGACGGGAACCGCGGCAGGACCACCGGGAACCGGAGGTGCGGGAGGCGTCGCCACCCCGACGGGAACCGCGGCAGGACCACCGGGAACCGGAGGCGCGGGAGGCGTCGCCACCCCG
>NZ_STGE01000032.1 GCF_005222675.1 Mycolicibacterium sp. CR10
ACGGGAACCGCGGCAGGACCACCGGGAACCGGAGGCGCGGGAGGCGTGGCCACCCCGGCCTGACCGATCACGGGGGCACCGGGGACGGGAGGCGTCGGCGGAGTGAGATTGGCCGCCGGGATTCCGACGGGCGCGCCTGGGACAGGTGGCAACGGAGGTGTGGCGCCGCCTCCCGAGTTGACGACAGGAGCGCCGGGAACCGGCGGTGCGGGAGGAGTCGCCCCCGACGAGGGCACGGACACCGATGCCGGCGGACGCGGCGGAACCGGCGGCGTTCCTGCGCCTGTCGAGCTCGCCGCGGGTACCGCCGGAACCGGCGGGGTGGGAGGCGTGACGCCCGACGACGACGTGGACACCGACGCCGGCGGACGCGGCGGAACCGGCGGCGTGCCCGCTGACGACGAGCTCGCCGGTGGCACGACGACCGGAGGCGTGGGCTGGCCCGGGCCCGCAGTGAACGACGACGCGGCGCGCTGCAGCGACTGAGGGATGTCACCCGGATTGGAGGCGATTTGCTGAAGAATCCCGACGCAAGGGACCCCACCACGTGTCGGATCCGCTGTCGCCGACGGGCTCAACAACGGGGCGCTCAAGAACATCCCCGCGCTGCCCAGCATGACAACGACCATGCCCTTCTTGGTCCGTGACATGTGCTCCCAGTCCTTCTTCGTGCCTGCATCGAATTACATCCGCGTAGTTACTGGGCTTACTGAACCGACAATTTCCGAATTCGCCGACGCGACAATTCTGGCGTTACGGAACCGTTGCCAAGGAGAAGCGATCCCGTCACCGTCGGATCAGCGTGACCTGCGCAAATGATTTTCGACCGTCCGCGACGAATATCGCCGCCGAGCGCCCAGCCGGGCCCCAATCTGGCGTCGCTCGTCGCCACGCAGCACATCCGGTGAGTTCGCTTCACCGTCCGCCGACACCTGCGGGGCGGCGGTTGCTCCGACATCGTCGGCGTTGGCTCGGTCAGCTCTGGCGGCCTCGGAGCCGCGACAACTCCACCGGCCCGCTCTGCGCATGATCGCTCGACCCGCAAGAGTCCCGTCGCCCCGCCGGGCTCCGTCGAGAGCTTCGGCGCCGGAATGGCGAACGGCGTTGCCCGGCGCTACGCGCTCCGGTCGTGGTGACGCGGTTGAGGACTATCGGCCCTGTCTGAGGGCGGCATCGTCAAGCAGTCTCGATAGTGCACCGAACGGAGGCCAGGATGCGCGCGATTCAACTTCACTCAGAAGTCATCGTCGATGCCCTGCAGCTGGCCTGCCGGGCACCGTCTCTTCACAACAGTCAGCCGTGGCGCTGGGTCACCACCGACCACACGGTCCAGCTCTTCGCCGATCCGACTCGCCTGGTTCGCTCCACAGACCCGACGGGTCGCGAGGCCCTCATCAGCTGCGGTGCCGTCCTCGACCACTTTCGCGTGGCGATGGCCGCAGCCGGGTGGGCAACCTCCGTGCTGCGCTTCCCCGACCCCGATGATCCCTTGCACCTGGCGACGGTCGAGTTCACCCCGGCCACGGTGTCCGATGCGCACAGAAGTCGCGCCGACGCGATCCTCGCGCGACGTACTGACCGTCTGCCGCTGGCAGCGCCGCCGGATCCGGATCGATTGGCGGACAGCTTGAGTCAGGTTGGCGCAGCCGGCACCGTTTGCGTCGACACCATCCCCGACGAATCGCGGAGTTCCCTCGCCGAGGCCTCCCAGCTGACCGAAGCGCTGCGACTCTACGACTCCGACTATCATTCCGAACTTTCCTGGTGGACAGCAGATTTCGTGACCAGTGACGGAATCCCGCCCAGTTCACTGGTCTCTGCACCCGAGAGTGACCGTGTCGATGTCGGGCGAACGTTCCCCGTCTTCTCGCGGCCCGAGCGACGCCGCGAGATCGACGACGACCAGTCGACGATCCTGGTCCTCTCCACCGTCGATGACTCGAGGGTCAACGTTCTACGTTGTGGCGAAGAACTCTCCGCAATCCTGTTGAACGCGACTATCGAGGGCATGTCGACCTGCACGCTGACCCATGTCACCGAGATTCCGGCGGGGCGCGACATCGTCGCCTCGCTCATTCCCGGGGACGGCGTCCCCCAGGTGCTCATCCGGGTGGGCGTGGCACCACCGTTGGACGCCGCGCCTCCCCCGACGCCTCGCCGGCCGATCGATCAGGTAGTCCAAACACCCAGGGATGGAACATGTTAGGACAGAATCCGACCTCCTGCGTCGTGGTGGGAATAGACGGCTCGCAGTCCGGCGTCGACGCCGCTCTCTGGGCGATAGGCGAAGCAGTCGAGCGTGATGTCCCGTTGCGGTTGGTGTATGTGGTCGAACCAACGGGTCGGGCCCAGATCGATCCGCACGACGAGGCGCGCCGGATGGCCGCCGCGCAGCTGGCGGTGCGCGACGCTCAGACCGCGGTGGCCTCGACCGAGCGGCCCGTCAAGACCGAGGTCGAGATACTGCAGGGGCGACCCGTACAGGCTCTGCTGGAGGCTTCCCGGTCTGCCGGGATGCTCTGTGTCGGAGCGCGAGGCCTCCGACACGCCACCCACGGTCGGATCGGCTCGACGGCGGCGGCCCTGTCGGAGACCGCACAATGTCCGGTGGCCATCGTGCGGACCCCCAAGCCCAGTCGCGGGCAAAGTCGTTCGGTGGTCATCGAGATCGATGACACGGCTGCGGGTAGCGAGGTCCTGCAGCGAGGGCTTGACGAGGCCCGGCGCAGGGGCGCGCCGGTTCGCGTACTGACCTCCGCGCGTAACCACGCTGTCGTCCACGGCCAGTGGGAACGCCGGTTGGCCGAATGGCAGCGTCGCTACCCGGAGGTCGATATCACGCAGGTCCGCTCCAGCGGCGACTCCCTGGACTACATCGCCGCACACGCCGACTCGATTCAGCTCGTCGTCTCTGGCCGTGGTCGACCCGGAGGTGTCAACGCGCTCGTCGGCGCCCGGGGTAATGCCGCTCTCCGCGACACCGACTGCTCGATTCTCATCTGTGCACCGCACACCGCGCTGTGAACAGTGCGAACCGACGAGGAATGCAGCGCAACATGGTGAGAGTCTTCCTAGTTGACGACCACGTAGTCGTCCGGCGCGGCCTGATCGATCTGCTCAGCAGCGATCCCGAACTCGAGGTCGTCGGCGAAGCAGGCTCGGCGGCCGAGGCGCTGGAGCGGATTGCGGCGCTCCAACCCGACGTGGCCGTTCTCGACGTCCGACTGCCCGACGGCAATGGAATCGATCTGTGCCGCGATCTGCTCGCCCTGCTACCCGATCTTCGATGCCTGATGCTCACGTCGTTCACTTCAGACGAGGCCATGCTCGACGCGATTCTCGCCGGCGCCAGCGGATTCGTGGTCAAAAACATCAAGGAGATGAACCTCGCCAGCGCGATCAAGGAGGTCGGCGCGGGCCGATCGCTTCTGGACAACCGCGCCGGCGCAGCCTTGATGGCCATGCTGCGCGGTGACGATGAGCGTGACGACCCGCAGTCGGATCTGACCGGCCAGGAGCGGACGCTGCTCGACCTGCTGAACGAGGGACTGACCAACAACCAGATCGCGGCGCGAATGTTCCTCGCCGAGAAGACGGTCAGGCACTACGTGTCGCATCTGCTCGCCAAGATGGGCATCGAGCGTAGTACCAGGGCAGCGGTGTTCGTCTCCAAGCTCGATGGGTCGCACCGACCGGAACAGGCCTGAAACACTTCTCACCGATCGCGTTATGGCGGCGCCGAACCATCAAGCAGTGACACGACTTCCGAGAGATCACGGCGGGGCGTGGCCGGCAGCGGATCGGCGTTCACCGGCGCCCAGCCGATCCGCAACAACATCTGTGGATACCCCTCGGTGCCGAAAACTTCGCGACGGACCGCCTCCCGCGTATCCACGAACTCAAGCGGCTCGGTGATCGGGCAACTCGACAGTCCCAATGCCGTGGCAGTCAGTAGCACCATGCTGGTCGCCTCACCCGCACGCAGGCGCGACAATGCGTCATCGTGGTCGGTGCCCAGAGCGAACACGACGGCGTTGTCGTCGGCGGGTTCGGTGTTCGGCGCATGTTGCAGCACGCCACCTGCGAACGCCCGCACCGGAATCGGCGCCCCACTGTCGGCGCCGGGCACGCTACGAGCAGGGACACCGGCTGTCGAGGCATAACGACCGCTCCAGGTCGCCAGTTCGGCGACGTACCCCCTGTCCGATCCGTGCCGGAAAGCCGCCTCGGCGATGAGGGTTCTGAGGCCGATCAGGTCGTCGACCCGGTGCAGGATGACGCCGACGCCGGCCGCCCGCGCACCCATCAGTGCGATATCGGCGCGTGGCACCGGCCACGAACTGTAGTGGCGGCGATCGGTGCGACGACGCGGGATGGCCGCGGCCAGGGTCACGTCGAGGTCCACCGCGGGGTGAGGGTACAACTCGAGCGCAGCCAAGTGGGTCGGCTCCGCAGTGTTCGGCAATCGGTGAACCCTGCACTGCCAGCCCAGCGCCGCCAGGGCCACGACACAGTGATTCAACGCCGCGCCACAGCTGAGCATCAGATCTCGGCCGTCGGGATCGGTGTGCGGCAGAAGAAGATCGGGGTTGGCGTACAGATGCAGGCTGAGCTCGCCCAACCGCCACTGCCACGGTTGCGAGTTGTGTACCGACGGCGCGCGAACCGCCAGCGACAGCGCGGACCTGAGGGTTTCGTCGTCGGGAAAATGATCGCTCATCTGGCCGCCCTTCAGAAGTCGTGTGTCGACATCCAGGGTGCGCCAGGTGACAGGTCGTGAAGAGGGCACAAAGTCCTCTTCTGGTCAGCTAGTTCGGCGATTCGAAGCCGTGAGCCATACCGCGGTGTCCGGCGCAAGCGTGCGCCCGATCCCCGGCGTCGACGACAACACCACAGACGCCGCCGCCGGCAACGCCACACCGTGGCCGCCGGTGTTGACCCAGCACTGCGCACCGCCGCGTTCGAATGCTGCGACATCGGGAGAGACGTTGAGCCACTTCAGGTCTCCGGCATCACGCCACAGCGAGCGACGCAGGCGCAGTGCTGCCCGGTAGAGATTCAGTGTCGAATCGGGGTCGCGATCCTGCGCCTCGACACTGTGCTCGCCCCAGTGCGCCGGCTGCGGCAGCCACGTCTGGACACCTTCGCCGGGCGCAAAACCGTACGGCGGTGCCGAGCCGCTCCATGGCAAGGGGATACGGCAACCGTCGCGCCCGACATCGGTGAAACCGGATTGGACCCACGTCGGATCCTGGCGCAGCTCGTCGGGGAGGTCCTCGACCTCCTCGAGGGCGAGTTCCTCACCTTGGTAGACGTAGGCGGTCCCCGGGAGCGCCAATTGCACGAGCGCGGCCGCTCGCGCTCGTCGGCGGCCCAACACGTGATCGGGGTCCTCGTCAGCCCAACGTGCCCGTTCCCACTCCGTCCCGACGAGGTGCGGTGGTTGTGATCGGGCGAACCGCGTCACCGTGCGGGTCACGTCGTGGTTGGACAACACCCATGTCGGTGGCGCACCAACCGTGGCCGCCGCGCCGATGGCGTCGTCGACGACGGTGCGCAGGACTTCGGCGCGCCACGGCGCGCGCAGGAAGTCGAACTGAAACGCGGTGTGCAACTCGTCGGGCCGCAGATAGCGGGCCAGGCGCTCATTGCTCGGCACCCAGGCTTCGGCGATGAAAATCCGTTCGGGCGAGAAGCGGTCGGCGACCGACCGCCATCCCTGATACACCGCGTGCACGCCATCCTGGTCCCAGGCAGGGTGACCGGCACGACTCTCTACGAGGGCCTGGGCGGCATCGTCCTCGTCGACGGTGTCGGGCAGTCCGGCTTCCTTGACGAGCCCGTGCGCCACGTCGATGCGGAAGCCGTCGACGCCTCGGTCGAACCAGAACGCCAGGATGTCCTCGAACTCGGCGCGGACGTCCTCACTGTTCCAGTCAAGATCGGGCTGACCCGGGGCAAACAGATGCAGATACCACGAGCCATCAGACACCTGCGTCCATGCCGGGCCGCCGAACACGCTCTGCCAGTTGTTGGGTGGCAGCGCCCCGTCGGAGCCCCGGCCCGGCCGGAAGTGGTAGCGCTGCCGGGCACCGGGTTCGTCGGCAAGTGCCGCGCGGAACCATGTGTGGTCGTCGGAGGTGTGGTTGGGCACGATGTCGAGCAGCACCCTGATCCCCAGCTCGTGTGCTTCGGCGATCAGCGCCTGCGCCTCGTCCAGCGTGCCGTAGGCGGGTTCGATGTCACGGTAGTCGGCGACGTCGTAGCCCGCGTCGGCCATCGGCGAGGGGTACCAGGGATTGATCCAGATGGCGTCGACACCGAGCTGTTCAAGATATGGCAGCCGGGTTCGCAGACCCCGGATATCGCCGATACCGTCACCGTTGCCGTCAGCGAAGCTACGAATGTAGACCTGGTACACAACAGCGGTCTGCCACCAGGACGGAACAGCGGGGGACACGGCCAACTCCTCGACGGTGCGGAAGACTGAGTAAACGTTTTCGTCACTAGATTCCTTGCATAACAGCGCTATGTCAATCCCAGATCCTGTCAAGTAAATACTTACGTTCAGGTATCCTCGAGCGCGATGATCCCGAAGCAGACGATCAACATGACCGACGTGGCACGACGGTCGGGTGTTTCGATCGCGTCGGTGTCGCGCGCGCTGCGGGGAGAGGCCGGCGTCTCCCCCGCCACCCGGGAACGCATCCTGATGGCGGCCCGCGACCTGGCCTATGTGGTGTCGCCTGAGGCGTCGCGCCTTTCCGGTGGGGCGACCGGTCGCGTCGGAGTCGTGGTGCCCCGGGTGGACGCGTGGTTCTATTCGACGATGTTGGCCGGGATCGCCGGTGAATTCGACACCGTGGGAGTGGATCTGGTGCTGTGCGCGCTGCCAGACTCCGCTGCCCGGTACCGCTTCTTCGAAGCACTTCCGTTGCGGCGCAAGGTGGATGCGGTGATTGTTGTCTCGGTGCCGCTGGCCTCCCGTGAGCGCACCCGCCTCGATCAACTCGGGGTCCCCACCGTGTTCGTCGGCGGCCATCACCCGGCGGGTGACCAGCCGTGGGTAGGTATCGACGACGAACTCGCCGCGCAGCAGGCTGTCGGGCACCTCGTGCGGATCGGCCATCGCGACATCGCGATGATTCAGGCCGCCGACGGTGAAGGAACGACGTGGGCCACCGACGAGGCCCGCATCCGAGGGTTTCACCGCCAGGTCGGCGAGGCCGGACTGCGTGACCCGGTGGTGGTGAACGTCGAGTGGGGCATCGGCGGGGGCGCTCGCGGGATGGAGATGTTGATGAGCCGCCCGCAGCTCCCCACCGCGGTGTTCTGCCACTCCGATGAGATCGCCCTGGGGGCACTTCGCACCCTGCGCCGATCAGGAGTGTCTGTCCCGCAGCAAATCTCGGTGATCGGCGTCGACGATCATCCAGCAGCCGATCTCTGCGATCTGACGACGGTCGCCCAACCGGTCTTCGAGCAGGGCCAGATCGCCGCGCAACAGGTGCTCGCCCGCCTCGATACCGCCGGGCCTGCTGCGGTGCCGACGGTGACGACCCTGCCGACCCGGCTGGTCATCCGCGGTTCCACCGCCCCGCCGCGCTGACACCGCTGTCCCATCTCGGATGTGAACTGTGACACACTCGTCGACGTACCGAATGTGCTGCCCGTGGCCCCATCCGGACCCGGGCGTCGTTACAGGCTTCTTGGACGAGGACGTGATGAGAAGAATTCAGTTCGCCCACGGGCGACGCCGCCGCGCAATCGCGCTGGCCAGCGTGCCCCTAGTCGCGGCAACGTTGTTGTCCGGGTGTGGCAGCAGCGGCGGACCGCCGACCCTCACCTGGTACGCCATGCCGGACAACGGCGGAGCCGCCACTCGGGCGCAGCAGTGCGCCGACGCATCTGGCGGTGCGTTCGAGGTGGACATCGAGACACTCCCGGCCAACGCGACCGGTCAACGGGAGCAGATGGTGCGCCGCCTCGCGGCCCGCGACTCATCCATCGACGTCGTCAGCGTGGACGTCGTGTTCACCGCGGAGTTCGCCAATGCGGGGTTCCTCCGGCCATTCACACCCGAGGAGAAGGCCCGGCTGACGGAGGGCATGCTGCCGGCTCCGGTGGAGACCGGGATGTGGGACGACAAGCTTTACGCGGCGCCATTCAAGTCCAACGCCCAGTTGCTGTGGTTCCGCAAGTCGGTGGCCGCCGCTGCCGGTGTTGACCCCACCAGTGACAGCTTCACATGGGACGACATGCTCAAAGCAGCTGTCTCCCAGGGCAAGACGATCGGCGAACAGGGCGCTCGCTACGAAGGCTACATGGTCTGGATCAACGCACTGGTGGTCTCTGCGGGCGGCGAGGTCCTCAAGGATGCCGAGGCGGGCCGCGATGCCACCCCGGCCCTCAACAGCCCGGCCGGACTCAAGGCCGCGGAGATCATCGGCAACCTCGCCCGGTCGTCCGCTGCAGCACCCGATCTGTCCAACGCGCAGGAGGAGAACGCCCGGGCGTCGTTTCAGACCGGGCAGGGCGGGTTCATGCTCAACTGGCCGTACGTACTGGCCGCCGCCCGCGGCGCCGCGGAGGAAGGCACGCTGGACCAGGCAGTCGTCGACGACATCGGTTGGGCGCGCTACCCGCGGGTGTTCCCGGACCGACCCAGCGCACCGCCCCTGGGAGGAGCAAACTTGGGGGTCGGCGCGTACTCGCGGCACCAGGACCTCGCATCGAAGCTCATCGAGTGTGTGAACGCCGAACCCAAGGCGACGCAATACATGCTCGACGAGGGCGAACCGTCCCCGTATGCCGCGTCCTACGACGACCCTGATGTCCGTGCCGATTACGACAATGCCGACCTGATCCGGGAGTCCATCGCCGAAGCTGGGCCGCGACCGCTGACGCCCTTCTATGTCGATGTAGCCGGTGCGATCACACAGACCTGGCATCCCCCCGCATCGGTGACTGCCGAAACACCCGGGAAGTCCGACCAATTCATCGCTGACGTGTTGGCGGGAAGGCGGCTGCTGTGACAACAGTCGAGAGCGCACCGATCCAGAAGGATCCCGGCAAGCCCTCGGTGAGTGAACGTGTCCGTGGGGAACGTCGACTGGGAATGTACCTGACATTGCCGTCGTACCTGGTCATGATCCTGGTCACCGCGTACCCGCTGGGCTACGCACTGGTGTTGTCGCTGTACAACTTCCGCCTCACCGATCCGCAGGGCCGCAGTTTCGTCGGGCTGAGTAACTACCTCGTGATCCTGACCGACCCAGTCTGGTGGAACGACTTCGTGACCACGCTGGCCATCACCGTCGTGACGGTGGCCGTCGAATTGGTCGTCGGCTTCGGGTTCGCCTTCGTGATGCTGCGCATCGTCCGCGGGCGCGGTCCGCTGCGGACGGCGATCCTGATCCCCTACGGAATCGTCACCGTGGTATCGGCGTTCATCTGGCGCTACGCGTTCGCGATCGACGCAGGATTCGTCAATCAGTGGCTCAATCTCGGCTCCTTCGACTGGTTCGGCGACCGCTGGTCGGCGATCTTCGTGATCTGCCTCTCCGAGATCTGGAAGACCACGCCGTTCATCTCGCTGCTGCTGCTCGCCGGGCTGGTGCAGGTGCCCGAGGACATGCAGGAGGCGGCCAAGGTCGACGGGGCAACTGCCTGGCAGCGATTGTGGAAGATCACCCTGCCGAACATGAAGGCGGCGATAATGGTGGCGCTGCTGTTCCGCACCCTCGATGCCTGGCGCATCTTCGACAACCCGTACGTGATGACCAACGGCGCCAACAACACCGAGACTATCTCGTTCCTGGCGTACCGCCAGAACGTCACGCTTGTGAATCTCGGCATGGGGTCGGCAGTCTCGGTGGTGCTGTTCTTCACCGTCGTGGTGATCGCGTGGATCTTCGTCAAGGTGTTCAAGACCGATCTGTCACAAGTCAGGGGTGATCAATGAACTCCGCAAAAGCCGACCGGCGATGGACCATCGCCGGAATCGTCATCGTCATCTACAGCTTCTTCCCGTTGCTATGGATGATCAGTCTGGCCTTCAAGCCGCCGTCGGACATTGTGTCGGGCACTCCGCAGTTCCTGCCGACCAAGTTCACGCTCGACAACTTCGCCCAGATTTTCAGCAATCCCCTGTTCACCAGTGCGCTGATCAACTCGATCGGCATCGCTATCATCGCCACGCTCATCTCGGTCGTCATCGCGATGTTCGCGGCGTATGCCATTGCGCGCCTCGAGTTCCGGGGAAAGAAGGTGCTGTTGTCACTCGCGCTGGGCATCGCGATGTTCCCGCAGGCGGCCCTGGTGGGACCGCTGTTCGACATGTGGCGCGGGCTGGGGATCTACGACACGTGGATCGGCCTGATCATCCCGTATCTGACGTTCGCGCTGCCGTTGTCGATCTGGACGATGTCGGCGTTTTTCCGCCAGATCCCCTGGGAGATGGAGCATGCCGCCCAGGTGGACGGAGCGACGCAATGGCAGGCGTTCCGGAAGGTGATCGTGCCGCTCGCCGCTCCCGGTGTCTTCACCACGGCGATCCTGACGTTCTTCTTCTGCTGGAACGACTTCCTGTTCGCCATCTCGCTGACGTCCACCGACAGCGCCCGCACGGTGCCTGCGGCGCTGGCATTCTTCCAGGGCGCCTCGTACTTCGAGTCGCCGGTGCCCTACATCATGGCCGCGTCGGTGATCGTGACGATCCCTGTCGTCATCCTCGTTCTTATTTTCCAGCGCCGGATTGTCGCCGGCCTCACTTCCGGAGCAGTGAAGGGATAACCATGGCCGCAATCACCATGCGCAACATCGTCAAGAAGTACGGTGACGGATTCCCCGCCGTCAACGACGTCAGCATCGACATCGCCGACGGCGAGTTCATGATCCTGGTCGGCCCCTCGGGCTGCGGGAAGTCCACGCTGCTGCGGATGATCGTCGGCCTGGAGGACATCACGTCCGGGGACATGCTCATCGGCGACACCCGCGTCAACGACAAGGCGCCTCGCGACCGAAACCTGGCGATGGTGTTCCAGAACTACGCGCTCTACCCGCACCTGACGGTGTTCGAGAACATCGCGTTCCCGCTTCGGTTGTCCGGCAAGCACTCCGACGAGGAGATCCGCAAGCTCGTCACCGAAGCCGCGGACACCCTCGAACTCGGTGAACACCTGGAGCGCAAGCCGGCCAACCTCTCCGGTGGCCAGCGCCAGCGGGTGGCGATGGGCCGGGCTATCGTGCGCCAGGCCGACGCGTTCCTGTTCGACGAGCCGTTGAGCAACCTCGACGCCAAGCTGCGCGGTCAGATGCGCACCGAGATCCTGCGGCTGCAGCGCCGCCTCGGAGTCACCACCGTGTACGTCACGCACGATCAGACCGAGGCCATGACGCTCGGCGATCGGGTGGCGGTGCTGAAAAAGGGCATCCTGCAACAGATTGCCAGCCCGCGGGAACTCTACGACCAGCCGGTCAACCTGTTCGTCGCCGGCTTCATCGGATCTCCCCCGATGAACTTCGTGCCCGCCAAGGTCAACGGCGACAAGATTGATCTGCCGTTCACCTCCGTCCCCCTGCGCGACGAGTGGCGCGGCTCGCTCGAGGACGGCAAGGTGTACATCGCGGGTATCCGTCCCGGCGCCTTCGAGGACGCCGAGTTCGTCGATGAACACAAGAAACCCCGCGGCGTCACCTTCGACGTCACCATCGACGTCACCGAGTGGCTGGGAAACGAGCAGTACGCCTTCGTGCCGTTCGAGGCGACTCCGGAGATCTCGGCGCAGCTGGCCGAACTGGCCAGCGAACTCGACAGCGAGCAGCTACGCACCCAGATCTGTGTCGAGCTGGATCCGCTGAGCCGGGTGCGTTCGGGCGACAAAGCCACCCTGTGGCTTGATGCCGAGCGACTCCACCTGTTCGATCCGCACTCCGGCGACAACCTCACCCGGAGCAGCGAGTCCAGCGGACGCCACGCAGCGACCACCGGCTGAGCCAGGCGATCCCGCGCCGCCATGGCAGCTCCCGAGCTGCGGCTTCGCGCCCCGCGCCCGGGGCTGCTGGCGCTTCCATGGGACCGTCCCCTCGCGGACTGGTTGGGTCCAGAGGTCGCACTGCGCGACATGGCGGTGGGACCCAGTAGGCACCTGGTGAAGTTCGTCGAGTCCGACGGCGAGTTGTGGGCACTCAAGGAGCTGCCACCGCGGATCGCCATTCGCGAGTACAGCGTGCTCAACCGGCTGGAAGAGATGTGCCTCAACGCCGTTCGACCCGCCGGCATGGTCTCGCAGCCGGACTTCGACACCGCGATCCTGGTGACGCGCTACCTTGTCGGCTCGTGGCAGTACCGCAGGCTGTTCATGCGACTGCCCGCGGATGCGCCCAAACACCGGGCCCGACTGTTCGACGCGATGGCCACCCTGCTGGTCGAGTTGCATCGGCACGGGGTGTTCTGGGGCGACTGCTCGCTGGCCAACACGCTGTTCTCGCGCGACGGCCAGGTGCTGCAGGCGTTTCTCGTCGATGCCGAAACCAGCGAGGTTCACCCGCAGTTGTCCGACGGGCAGCGCACTCAAGACATCGACATCACTGTGGAGAACGTCGCGGCGGGTCTGCTCGATGTGGCGGCCAAACTTGAAAAGCCGGAACTGGAGGCTGGTTTCATCGACGAGGCGCTGAGCATCAGGCAGCGCTACGAACGGCTGTGGGGCTTGCTGCACGCCGAACCGACATTCGGCTTCGCCGACCGTTACCGGGTGGCGAGCACCATTCGCAAACTCAACGAACTCGGGTTCGCCGTCGACGAGGTCTCCCTGCAGCCGGTGACTGCTGGTGCCGACGAGCTGCGCCTGCACGTAGCTGTCGGCGACCGGCGCTACCACGCCACCGAGCTGCAGCGTCTGACCGGGCTCGATGTCGGGGAAGGGCAGGCACGCATCCTGCTGGGCGACCTGCAGGCCTATCAGGGGCAGTTGTGCTGCGAGGCCGGCCACGACGTCGACGAGCGCACCGCCGCGCAGTTGTGGGTGATGGAGGTGGCCACTCCGACGATGCATCGCGCACACACCGCCGTCGGCGGATCGGGCACACCGATTCAGGCGTACTGCGACCTGCTCGAGGTTCGCTGGCTGCTCTCCGAGCAGGCCGGCCGTGATGTCGGCACCGAGCGGGCACTGCAGGCGTTGGCGCGCAAGGTGGTGCCATCGGAGTCCGCCGCCCAGCTGATGGTGGTGGAAACCCCGACCGAGCCGTTCTCGGTGCTCGACGACGACGAATAGGACCGCGATTCAGGATAGATTAGGCTGATTTCTCCGCATACGCGGACACGTGGAGGAGGACGCCGTGCCGGATATCCGGGTCAAGGATGCAGCCGTGCTCCTCGGCGTCAGTGACGACACCGTGCGCCGCTGGATCGACAGCGGCAGCCTGCCGTCGTCCAAGGACGAATCGGGACGCAAGGTGATCGCGGGCGACGTGCTGGCCGAGTTCGCCCGGGAGAACGCGTCACCACCGCCGGACCCCCTCGGCGTCGCCAGTTCCGCCCGCAACAAGTTCGTCGGCCTGGTCACGAAGGTGACGGCCGACCAGGTGATGTGCGAAGTCCAGATGCAATGCGGTCCCTTCACCGTCGTCTCGCTGATGAGCACCGAGTCGGCCAAACAGCTCGGCCTCGAGCCAGGAGTCATCGCGGTGGCCATGGTCAAGGCGACGACCGTCATCGTCGAAACCCCCGGAGGCGCTTCATGAGGTCGATCGTCGGCATCGCAGCGGTATTGAGCATCGCGGCGCTCGTCGCGGGATGCTCGTCCTCACCGACCGAGCCGGCCTCGCCGACGTCGACGGCCATTGCCGGCAATGTCACGGCGTTCGCCGCCGCGTCGCTCAAATCAACATTCACCGACCTAGGCGCGCAGTTCGAAAAAGACAATCCCGGAACGAAAGTCACGTTCAACTTCGCGGGCTCGTCGGATCTCGTCGCCCAACTCACCCAGGGCGCACCTGCCGATGTGTTCGCCTCCGCCGACACGAACAACATGACCAAGGCGGTCGACGCCGGCGTGGTGACCGGTGAGCCGGTGAACTTCGCCACCAACGCCCTGACCATCGTCACCCCACCCGGAAACCCCAAGGGCGTCGCCTCTTTCGCGGACTTGGCGAAGCCCGGAACCCAGGTGGTGGTGTGCGCACCCCAGGTGCCGTGCGGGTCGGCCGCCAAGAAGGTCGAAAAGGCCACCGGCGTGACCCTGACGCCGGTGAGTGAGGAGTCCGCCGTCACCGACGTTCTTGGCAAGATCACCTCGGGCCAGGCCGATGCGGGACTCGTGTACGTCACCGATGCCAAAGGCGCCGGCGAAAAAGTCACCGCAATCCCGTTCCCTGAGTCCAGCGGCGCGGTGAACAGCTACCCGATCGCCGTGCTCGAGGGATCCACAAACCCCGCCGCAGCGCAGAAGTTCACTGACCTCGTCATCAGCGCGCAGGGACGAGAGGTCCTCGCGGCAGCGGGTTTCGCCGCCCCGTGACCACACCGCGTCGGGTAGGCGGGCTGGTCCAGGTCGGGTTGCCGACCTGGATCTACCTGCCCGCGTCCGTCGGTGCGCTGTTCGTGATCGTGCCGCTGGTGGCGATCCTGCTCGAGATCGACTGGGCGCACTTCATACCGCTGGTCACCTCTGAATCCTCGCGTGCTGCATTGCTTTTGAGCTTGAAGACGGCCAGTGCCAGTACCGCGGTGTGCGTCCTGCTCGGGGTCCCGATGGCGCTGGTGCTGGCGCGCGGCCGGTTCCCCGGCCAGTCGGTGCTGCGCGCGCTGGTGCTGCTGCCACTGGTGTTGCCGCCGGTGGTCGGCGGGATCGCGCTGCTGTATACCTTCGGGCGCCAGGGTCTTCTCGGCCAGCAACTCGACGTGCTCGGAGTCCGGATCGCCTTCTCCACCACTGCGGTCGTGCTCGCCCAGTCCTTCGTGTCGCTTCCTTTTCTAGTGGTCAGCCTCGAAGGCGCACTGCGCTCCGCAGGAGCCGGCTACGAAAATATCGCCGCCACTCTCGGTGCCCGTCCCACCATGGTTCTTCGGACGGTGACACTGCCCCTCGTCGTTCCCGGTCTGATGTCTGGCGCGGTGCTGGCATTCGCGCGCTCCCTTGGCGAGTTCGGAGCGACGCTGACGTTCGCCGGCTCGCTGCAGGGTGTCACGAGGACCCTCCCGTTGGAGATTTATCTGCAGCGCGAGACCGACGCCGACGCGGCCGTCGCGCTGTCGCTGCTTCTCATCGTGGTCGCCGCGGTGATCGTGATCGCCTCGGCCAGCCGTCGTCTGGCCGTGCCGCTGTGAGCGGCGTGCGCGTCCAGGCGCAGCTCGCGCAGCGCGGTGTCGATTTCGATGTCGCGCTCGACGACGGCGAGGTGCTGGCGGTGCTCGGCCCCAACGGCGTCGGCAAGTCGACGCTGTTGATGATGATCGCCGGCCTCCTTCGCCCAGATCAGGGTCGGATCGAACTCGGCGGCAAGGTCGTCGCCGACACCCGCACCGGCACGTTCGTTCCTGCACACGCGCGCGGCGCAGCGATGCTGTCCCAGCAAGCGCTGCTGTTCCCGCACATGACCGCCGCGGAAAACGTCGCCTACGCGCCACGCTGCAAAGGCCAGTCCCGGTCGCACGCGCGCGCCACCGCGCGGCGATGGCTCGACGCGGTCGATGCCGGACATCTCGCCGACCGCAAGCCCGCCCAATTGTCGGGAGGGCAGGCACAGCGCGTCGCCGTCGCGCGCGCCCTGGCGGCAGAACCGCGGGTTCTCCTGCTCGACGAACCGATGGCGGCGCTTGACGTCGCCGCTGCCCCGGCATTGCGCCGCCTGTTACGAGAGATCCTGCGGGACAACGGCCGTACCGCGATCATCGTGACGCATGACCTCCTCGATGCTCTCGCGATCGCCGACAAGGTGATCATCATCGAGGACGGGCACGTGGTGGAGGGCGGTCCGGTCCGCCGGGTCCTCTCCGCCCCCCGCAGCGACTTCGCCGCCAGGATCGCCGGCATCAACTTGGTGCCAGGAGTCGTCTCGGGCCCCGGGGTGATCCGCACCTCCTGGGGCACTGACATCGGTGGACTCGGAGACCTCGATCCCGGTGTTGCGGCGATCGCGCTGTTCCGGCCTGCCGCTGTGGCCGTACACCTCGAACCCCCCCACGCCAGCCCGCGCAACGTGCTCGCAGTGACGATCGCCGAACTCGACGTTCACGGGACAACCGTGCGGATCCGCGGCGTCGATCAACCGGACGGTGGCACCGGACTGGCCGCCGACGTCACCGCCGCGGCTGCAGCCGACCTTGCCCTCGAGCCCGGTCGGACCGTGTATTTCGTGGTCAAAGCCCAGGAGGTCGAACTGCATCCCGCGCTGGCCACTGCCAGGACTGCCGGTCGGTAGCCGGCAACGGGATTGCGTCGATGCCCCAGACCCAGACGCTCTCGGCGTACATGGAGGCGTCGCGGTATGGGCCGACATCCGCCGTACATGAGGCGGTCGATCGCGGTGATGACCGTGCTGGTCGTCGCATTGGCGGTGACCCTGGTCGTCGGCGGCGGCAGCTACTCCGCGCGTGTCTTCGACGATCTGGTCAACACGGGATAGGCCATCAGGCGTTGAGAACACGTTCACCAATGATGCGTTGCGCCCGCAACGCATCAATCTCCTTGTCGGAAAGACCTAGTCGCGTGAGCACCCCGGCGTTGTGCTGCCCCAGCGTCGGTGCCGGGGTGCGGTGGTGTTGCCGAGGGCCTGGCGAAATCCGGAATGGCCAGCCCGGGAAGCGATGTCGCCCGGTGATGGGGTGGTCGAGCTCCTGGTAGTAACCCCGCGCGTCGAGTTGGCCGACCTCGTACATGCGGTCGGCGGTGAGCAATCGCTCGGCAGGTACGCCTCGTGACGCCAGCGCGTCGACGACCTCGTTCGGTGCCCGGCGCTGAGTCCACTCGGTGAGCACCGTGTCCCACTCGTCGTGGTGTGCCAAGCGGGCTTCGGGCGTCGCGAACCGTTGGTCACCCACCAGTTCCGGGCATCCGAGGACCTCAGCCGCGGAAGCCCAGTCGGAGTCGTCGCGGACCGAGATCGCGACCCATCGGGGTTGACCATCACCAATGAGTCGTAGTCCAAGCCGAAATGCTCGACGACTCGCGGTGAGAAGTTCTCGACCACCACATCTGCCTCGGCCGCCAACCGCAGTGCCAACTCTCGGCCGGGCTCTGAGGTGAGGTCCAGCGTGATGTCCCGCTTGTTGAGGTTGGTCCCATGCCAGAGCGGCCCCCGCTCGTACCAATCATTCCCTTCACGGAGAATCGAACCTGAGTAGCGATGCCCATCTGCACGTTGGATCGATTCGACCTTGGTCACCTCGGCGCCGAACGCGCCCAGGTAGCACGTCAGATACGCACCGGCCCAGAAAGTGCTGAGATCGAGGACTTTCAGGCCCGCGAAGGGCAGGGTCACGTCGTCGCAGGTATTCCCGGCGCCAGGCCGTTCGCCAGTCCAGCCCTCGGCCACTGCGCCCAGGCGCGGCGCCGGCAGCGGCGATGACGCGGGTGTGCGGGACAACCGAAACGGCGGCCCCGGCCGGATGAATCGGCTTGCAGCCTGGTCTTCGAGGAAGAAGCCGCGATCCGCGTATTGCGGGCAGGAGAGAATCGATTCGCCATCGGTCACCGGGGCCGCGGGGATGCGCATAGCCTGACTCAGGTCCACCAACTCGGCCACCGACATGTCATCGAGCCACGGCTGGGCCTTGGCGAAGAAATCGTCACGATCGGGTCCGCCCAGCATGACCGCGAGCTGGTGCTCGCCGAACTCCGGCAGGCCCATCATCGCGCACATCGAGCCAGTGCTGTCCGGTGAGGCAGTTGATCCCGATCCACCCGTCCGATGCCCGCACAATGCCCAGCATGGGAGCGGCACCCGAGTTGGTCGGAAACCCCAGGTTCTGCAAGCGCTCGGCCATGAGCATCGGGTACGGCAGCGCCGACAGAAGAGACTCGTGAGCCGAAACATCGACCTCGACAACCCGTTTGGCGGCTGCGGCAATCCCAAGGGCGGTGAGGGCGCCCATCGCGGCATATGCCCCCACGATGAACTCCGGTACGCGGACGCCGGATTGGACCGGCGGACGGTTCGGCTCCCGCATGCTGACCCACCCCGATGAAGCCTGCAGGGTCAGCGGGGTCGTCACACGGTCGCGACGGGAGCCCGTCTGACCGTAATCAGAGATCCGCACGACGACGAGGCCGGGGTTGAGCAGCGGGAGGCTGTCACGATCGAGACGCCATGGCGGGCGAGCGAGGACACCGGGCGACAAGCTCTCCACCAGCAGATCCGCCCCGGCGATCAGGTCGCGGACCGGTGCGATTGCGTCGCGCCTCTCGGGATCAATGGTGGCGCCGCGCTTTCCGGCGTTGAGATACTCGAACAGACCACTGTGACCGGAGGTCGGTGCCGCGTCGACCGTTGTCCCCCAGTCGACCTTTGTCCCCCAGGAGCGCAGTGGATCACCGGACGGCAGCTCGATCTTGTAGACATCCGCCCCGAGATCCACAAGCAACTTCGTGCAGTACGGCCCGGCGATATCGGTGCCGAATTCGACGACGCGCACACCGGCGAGGGGTCCGGTCACATCGGTACCCCGATCGCCTTGGGTTCCATATAGGAGCGCAGTCCCATCACGCCACCTTCACGGCCGATTCCGCTCTGCTTGAATCCACCGAACGGGGCGTCGCCGGGGATAGTCCCGTTGATCGATATCTGGCCCGTCCTGATTCGTCGAGCGATCGCGACGGCACGCTCGACATCGGTACCCCACATCGCACCGCCGAGACCGTATGCCGACCGATTGGCAATGGCAATCGCATCATCGTCGTCGCGGTATCGGAGCACCGTCAGCACCGGGCCGAATACCTCCTCCTGGGCGATCCGGGCGTCGGCCGTGACATCGGCGAGGATCGTCGGCTCGAAGTAGAACCCGGCGGTCAGATCCTTCGGCCTCCCGCCGCCGGTGACCACCGTCGCGCCGTCGCTCGTCGCGCAGCGCACGAAATCCTGGACGCGGCAGAGGTGTTCGCGACTGATCAACGGTCCCATCGTCACCGCGGGATCGATGGGATCGCCGACGACCACGTGTCGCGCCAGTTCGGCCAGGCGGGCAACGACGTCGTCGTGCATTGCGTCGGGCAGCAGCAGTCGGCTGTTGAGGATGCAGGCCTGGCCTGCATGGAGGGTGCACCCCTCGAACAGAATGCGCTCGAGGAGTTCGTCGGAGACATCGGCGTCGGGCAACACGATGCTCGCCGATTTTCCGCCGCACTCGAGCAGGATCCGTTTCATCGTGGTGGCGGCACCGGCCATCACGTCGCGTCCCACCGTGGAACTGCCGGTGAAGCTGACCATGTCCACCCGGGGATCCAGGGTGAGCAGCCTGCTGGCCTCCACACCCGACGGTGTCACCACGTTGACGACGCCTGGAGGGATATCGGTGTGCTCGTCGATGATCCGGGCCAACGCGAACCCGGCCAGCGGGGTCAGCGGCGACGGCTTGAGCACGAGCGTGTTGCCGGCGGCCAACGCGGTGCCGACTTTCATGACGTTGAGGGTGTGCGGGAAATTCCACGGTGTCATTGCCGCCACCACACCGACCGGTTCGTAACGGAGCAGCGTGGTGCCGGCCGCGCCCCATGCGTCCATCGGCGCCTCGGCGGGTTCGAGCGCAAGCTCGGCGGCGCGCCCGGCCATGAATGCGGGCCCGTCGACCTGAATCAGTCGTTCGTTTGCGGTGCAACCCCATTCGGTCTGCGCCAGATCGAAGGTTTGAGAGCTTGCGTCCAGCAGTGCACTGCTCAGTTGCCGTAGACAGCGGGCTCGCTCCGCCGGTTCGGCAGTAGGCCACGGTCCGGAGTCAAAGGCCCTGCGCGCAGCCTCGATGGCTGTCTGCACCTGTGTCGGCGAGGCGTCGGGGGCAGCCGCGATGACCTTCCCGGTGGCGGGATTGATGACGTCATATCGTCCGGCATCCGGCTGCACCCATTCGCCGTCTATGTAGTGCACTCGCCTGCCTGCCCTCCTCGTGGGCGCCACCGTTCCACGCAGTAGCTGACGGTGATCCACGTATCCGACATTTTGTGTACACCTGTCGTGATGCTGCAGTCAATACCTCGCCAATGTGGCTTCGTATTAGGGCATTGACACGTCTGTGTGACGTCGGGTACACAGGATTTATCAGACATATTGCTCGTATCTGTCTGATCCACGTCGACTCGGAAAGGCCGGCAGTGCTCACCTCGATTCCCCTGCACTCACCGGACTTCTACTCCGGCAATCCCTATCCGGCCTATCGGGAGCTACGCGCATCGACGCCGGTGGTGTGGAACGACGTCACGAAGTTCTGGGCGTTGTTGAAGTACGAGGACATCCGTTATGTCTCGGGCAATCCGGGGCTCTTCTCGTCGGTGCACGGCATCACGATTCCGGACCCGGCACAGCCAGAGCCGGTGCAGGAAGGCAACCTCATCTTCACCGATCCGCCGCGGCACCGGCAGCTGCGCAAACTCATCAACTCGGGTTTCACCCGCCGCCAGGTGGCCTTGCTGGAACCGAAGGTGCGGGAGATCGTCAAAGGCATCCTCGACAGCGTCGATCCCTCTCGCGAGTACGAGTTCGCCGAGGAGATCGCCGCACCGCTGCCCACCCGCCTGATCGCCGAAATGCTCGGCGCCCCACCCGATGACTGGGAGCGATTCCGGACGTGGTCGGACGCCGCCGTCGGCGTGGCCGATCCCGATATCGCGATGGATCACCTGGTCGCACTCGGCGAACTGTACGAATACTTCACCGAGATCATCGCGGTTCGGCGGTCGGGCGAGGTGGCGGGTCACGACGACCTGCTCAGCATCCTCGCGGCGGCCGAGGTCGACGGCGAGCGGCTCAGCGATACCGACCTGCTCAACTTCTCATTCCTCCTGCTCGTCGCCGGCAATGAGACGACCCGCAATCTCATCGCGCTCGGCACCCTCGCGCTGATCGAGCATCCGGACCAGTTCGCCAAACTCCGAGCCGACCCCTCGCTTCTGCCCGCCGCGGTCGAAGAGATGCTGCGATTCACCAGTCCGGTGACCCACATGGCGCGCCGGGCTACCGCAGACGTCGAGATACGTGGCCAACAGATCAAGGCCGGCGACACCGTGGTGATGCTCTATGGTTCCGCCAATCGCGACGAGGACGTCTTCGGCCCGACCAGTGAGACCTTCGATATCACCCGAAATCCCAACCCGCACATTGCCTTCGGTGCAGGTGAGCATGCATGTCTGGGCGCCCAACTGGCCCGCCTCGAGGCCAGGGTGCTTTTCGAGGTCCTGCTGAGCACCTATCCGTCGATCGAACTGGTCGGTGACGTCACGAGGCTGCGCGCCACGATGGTCCCCGGCGTCAAGCACATGCCCGTCCGACTTGGGGCGAACTGAACCATGGACTTCGACTTCACCGCAGAACAAGAACGTCTCCGCAAGGACTACCGCGAACGTCTCGAAGCGGTCATGACGCCGGAACGCAGGCGGGCAGTGGCCAATCTGATGGAAGGCGGACAGGCCATGACCGAGTGCCGGCTGGCGCTCGGGGAGGCCGGCCTGCTCGGGGTGTCGTGGCCGAAGGAATACGGAGGCGGCGGGCTGACGGCCCTCGAGCAGTACATCTTCGGTGAGGAGGCGCAGCGGGTGCAGGCACCGCTGCCGATGATCACCCTCAACACCGTGGGTCCCACACTCATTCAGTACGGCACCGACGAGCAGAAGGCAAAGTTTCTGCCCGCAATCCTCAAGGGCGCCATCGATTTCGCGATCGGTTATTCCGAACCCGGCGCGGGCAGCGATCTCGCGTCGCTGCGGACAACGGCGGTGCGCGATGGTGATGACTACGTGATCAACGGCTCGAAGATGTTCACCAGCGGCGCCGAGTTCGCCGACTACATCTGGCTCGCCGCGCGCACCGACCCAGACGCCAAGAAGCACAAGGGCATCACGTTGTTCATGGTGCCCACCGACAGCGCCGGCTTCTCTTTCAAGCCGCTGCACACCATGCCGGGTATCTCGACCTACTACACCTTTTACGACGACGTCCGGGTGCCTGCAGACTCGATCGTGTTGGGCGAGAACCAGGGCTGGACACTCATCACCAACCAGCTGAACCTGGAGCGTGCGGCACTGGGCAACCTGGCCGCGTTGAAATCGCTCTTCGACAAGACCCTGGACTGGGCGAAGACCACCGCGCTCGACGATGGGCGGGTCATCGATCAACCCTGGGTTCAGCAGGCCCTCGCCCGCGTCGAGGCCCAGGTCTCGGCGTACACCCTGATGAACCTGCGCGTGAACGCGTCGATGAGTTCCAGCGCGCTGGGCATGGGTGAGGCGTCGGCGGCCAAGGTGTTCGGCACAGAACTCACCCAGGTGGTCGCCCGGGAACTGCTCGAGGTGCTGGGTCAGGACGGTAGCCGCGCAGGTTCGGCCGCACCGCTCAAAGGTGACATCGAACGGGCCTACCGGCTGGCAGTGATCAACACATTCGGCGGCGGCGCCAACGAAATCCAGCGCGACATCATCGCCATGGCAGGCCTCGGGATGCCGCGGGCGCCCCGGGACATGCGCGCCTGACAGCCACCGACAGGAAGGGACCGAAGTGACCGGCGACGTCAAGTCCGAACTGCGCCAACGTCTGGACGCACTGATCGGTACCCCGGTCGGTGACGGCAAGCCGACTCTGGCTCCGGACCCCGTGAACGAACCGATGATTCGGCACTGGGCATACGCGCTCAACGACATGAACCCCGCCTACCTCGATGCCGAGTTCGCCGGACGCTCGCGCTTCGGTTCCGTTGTCTCCCCCCCGGTCATGCTCCAGACGTGGACGATGCCACCGCCGAAACTCGAGGGTATTCGCGAACGGGGCGGCGTGCCGATCGTCGTCACGCACGACCCGCTGAAGTTCCTCAGCGACGCCGGATACGTCGGCATCGTCGCCACCAACTCGGAGTTCGAGATGGAGCGCTACCCGAAAGTGGGTGATGTCCTCACGGCGGACACCGTGTTCGAGTCCATCTCCGACGAGAAGAAGACCGCCATGGGCACAGGCTATTTCGTGACATGGCTGACCACCTACCGGGACCAGAGCGGTGAGCTCGTCGGTAGGCAACGGTTCACCACCCTGCGGTTCAAGGTGGGCAACTGATGGCCTTTCGTCTGACACCGGCGACCAGCCGGGACACCGAGTTCTTCTGGTCCGGCCTAAAAGACCAGAAGCTGCTCATTCAGCGCTGCGCCGACTGCCAGACGCTGCGCGTGCCTCCCCGACCGATGTGCGGCAGATGCCAATCGCTGCAGTGGGATTGCGTCGAATCGACGGGGCGCGGCACCGTGTGCAGCTACGTGATGCCCAAGTATCCCCCGCTGCCGTTCCTCGAGTACCCCTACATCGTCGCCCTGATCGACCTCGAGGAAGGCGTGCGGATGGTCTCCAACCTCTGCGATGTTGCGCCGGAGGAGGTCACGAATGGCATGGCGGTCGAGGCCTTCTACGAAGCGTTCAACGACGACGAGCTCGTACTCCATCAATTCCGTCCCGCCCGCTGACTGACTGGACACCGAACATGGACTTCTCATTCACCGAAGATCAAAAGACCGTCGGCAAGATCGCACGCGAGCTCTTCGAACGCCGCGCCACCCCCGACCACCTCAGTGAGCTCGAGACCGGTGACGTTCGGTTCGATGCGGCGCTGTGGCGCGAACTGGCCGGCGCAGACCTGCTGGGCATCGCGTTACCGGAGGCCGTCGGAGGCAGCGACGGCAGCTTCCTCGATCTGGGTGTACTGCTCGCCGAAGTCGGCTGGGCCGTCGCCCCGGTACCGCTGTACGCGACACTGGTGCTCGGTGCGGACACTATTGCCCGACATGGCGGTTCGGCTCTTCAGCAGCAGTACCTGCCCGGCGTCGTGGACGGCAGCAGGATTTTGACGGGTGCGCTCACAGAGCCGGGGCGCTCCGATCCGACGTCACCGCAGAGCACCGCTCGCCGGGATGGCGAGACGTGGCGCCTCAACGGCACCAAAGAACTGGTGCCCGCGGCGCAGCTCGCCGGCGCCGTCGTGGTCTCTGCGCAGACCGACGCTGGACCCGGCCTGTTCGTCGTCGACACCGACGACGGGGGGGTCGACATCCGCCCAGTACGCGTCACCAACGGCGAGCCGCACGCGGATGTCAGCCTCGACGGCGCCGTCGGTGCCGTGGTGGGCGAGCCCGGCGAAGGCCACGATCTCGTCAGTTCGATGTACACCAGGGCGCTCGTCGGGTTGTGCGCGATGCAGATCGGCATCGCCGAGCGGGCCCTGCGGCTCGCCGCGTCCTACACCACCGAACGCGAACAGTTCGGCAGGCCGATCGGGTCATTCCAGGCTGTTCAACAGCGCATGGCCGACGCCTTCATCGACGTCGAGTCGATCCGCTGGACAACGTGGCACGCGGCATGGCTGGTGGCCGAGGGGCGGTCCGCCGACCGCGCGGCAGGTATCGCGAAGTTCTGGGCGTCCGAAGCCGGTGCTCGTGTCACGGCGACCGCCCAACAGGTGCACGGCGGCATGGGCATCGATGTCACCTACCCCCTTTCGCGGTATTTCCTGTGGGCCAAACAGATTGAGCTCTCCCTCGGATCCGCGTCTCATCAGCTGGCCCGTCTGGGCGCTGCCTATCCGGAGGGAAGCACATGACCTCTATCGTCGGCCAGAACACCCTGGCCTGGAACGCCGTCGCCGTCGGCGATGAGCTCACTGCGATGGACGTGCCGGTGACGACGACGCTGATCGTGGCCGGAGCGATCGCCTCGCGCGACTACATGCCGGTTCACCACGACCGTGACTTCGCCAATTCACAAGGCTCCCCGGACATCTTCATGAACATCCTCACGACCAACGGTCTGTGTGTGAAGTTCCTGCACGACTGGGCCGGGCCTGAAGCGATGATCAAGAAACTGTCGATCCGCCTCGGCGTGCCCGCCTACCCGAACGATCCGCTGACCTTCACCGGGACCGTCACCGGCACGTCGGCGGTCGCCGGTGAGGGTCTCGTCGACGTCAGTTTCACCGGAACCAACAGCCTCGGCAATCACGTCATGGGCACCGCGGTGCTCGGCCTGCTGGAGGGGGTGGCTGAATGAACAGCCTCGGCGGCAGAGCCGCGCTGGTCGGGATCGGCCAGACGGAGTTCTCCAAGGAATCCGGCAGAAGCGAGATGCAACTCGCCTGCGAAGCCGTCAAGGCGGCGATCGACGATGCGGGACTCGCGCCCGGAGAGGTCGACGGCATGGTGACCTTTCTCAACGACGAGAACGAGGAGATCGAGGTCGCCCGCAACGTCGGCATCGAAGACCTCACCTTCTTCACGCGGGTGCCCCATGGAGGTGGCGCCGCGGCCGGCACCGTCATGCAGGCCGCGATGGCGGTGGCGACGGGCGTCGCCGAGGTCGTCGTCTGCTACCGCGCCTTCAACGAGCGTTCGGGGTTTCGCTTCGGCGGGGCCGGGCGTGAGGCCGGTGCCACCCCGCTGTGGATGGCGCCGTACGTACCGTTCGGACTGATGACCCCGGCGGGGTGGGTGGCGCTGCACGCCCAGCGCTACATGAACGAATACGGAGTCACCAACGCGGACTTCGGCAAGATCTCGGTCATCGACCGCAAGCACGCCGCCGCGAACCCGGACGCCTGGTTCTACGGGAAGCCGATAACTCTTGAGCAGCATCAGGAGTCGCGCTGGATCGTCGAGCCCGTACTCCGTCTGCTGGACTGCTGCCAGGAAAGCGACGGTGGAGTTGCCATGGTGGTCACCAGCGTCGAACGAGCCCGCGACCTACCGAATCCCCCCGCCGTCATCACCGCCGCGGCACAGGGTGCGGCCTATGACGGTGAAGTGATGACCAGCTACTACCGTGACGACATTACCGGGCTGCCCGAGATGGGGGTCGTGGGAAACCAGCTGTGGAGGAACTCCGGACTGCGACCTTCCGACATCTCCACGGCCTTCCTGTACGACCACTTCACGCCGTTCGTCTTCACGCAACTCGAGGAACTCGGGTTCTGCGGACGCGGCGAGGCCAAGGACTTCGTATCCGTCGACGAACTCTCCCTGGGAGGCAGGATGCCGATCAACACCAACGGGGGCCTGCTCGGTGAGGCGTACATCCACGGCATGAACGGCATCACCGAAGGTGTCCGCCAGATCCGCGGCACGTCCTACAACCAGGTCGACGACGTCGAGCACGTCCTGGTCACCTCGGGCACCGGCGTACCCACCAGCGGGCTGATCCTCGCTCCGGTCAGTTAATGTCGTGCGCATGGTCAGTAGGTGCCGCCAGCCATGACACAGGCGACTGCCACAGAAACCCGGGCCGCGATCATCTCGGCGGCCTTCACGTGCTTTCGCACTCAGGGTCTGCGCAAGACGACCATTGTCGACATCGCCCGCGCGGCCGAGGTGTCCCGAAGCACCGTCTACGAATACTTCAAGGACAAGGAGACCGTCGTCGAGGCCTGCGCCGAAGCGTCGTCCCAACGGTTCTACCGCAACATGGCCAAGGCGATCGATCGCGACGGAGGCAGCACCCTGGAGGGCAGGCTGGTGCGGGCCGCCGTCTTTGTCACCCAGGCGCGCCAGTTCGTGGAACCGGAACTCTACTTCGACGACCAACAGGTCAGCCTCATGATGACCAAGAACTCGGCAACGTTGCTGCAGGAGTGCGCCGACTTCTTCGCGCCCTTCTTCACCGCAGCGAAGTTGACCGGCGAGGTGCGCAACGACCTCGATGTGGCCGCGGCCACCGAGTGGTTCGCTCGAATGTTGTTCTCGCTGTTCACCACACCGTCACCGAGAATCGACATGCGCAACGACGATGTCGTCGCGGACTTCGTGCGCGCGTTTGTGGTTCGCGGCTTCGTCGGCGACCTGGCCAACAAGCCGAGGCGGGCCGCCGACCGGAGCTGACCCGATGAAGTCGAAAGCAGCGGTGCTGCGCGGTGTCGGCGTGGACTGGGAAGTCACCGATGTCGAACTCGATCCGCCACACGCCGGCGAGGTTCTGGTCAAGATGGCCTATGCCGGAATCTGCCACTCGGACGAGCACTTCTACACCGGCGACAGCGTGCCGAGCGCAGACATGGAGCAGATGATGCGGGCGGCGGGGGTACCCGTGCCCGAGTGGTTTCCGATGCTGGGCGGCCATGAAGGCTCCGGCGTGGTCGAAGAGGTCGGGCCCGGGGTCACGTCCCTCAAACCCGGTGATCACGTGGCGATCTCATTCTTTCCCGCCTGCGGCAGCTGCCGCTGGTGCGCCACGGGGCACACCTATCTCTGCGATGTCGGCGCCGACATCTACAGCAAGGGCATGACCACTGACGGCACCCGTCGCCGACACCTCGGCGACGAGGACCTGATGGCGATGATGCAGGTCGGCACCTTCTCCGAGTATGTCGTCGCCTCCGAGCGGTCCCTTAACAAGGTCCACGACTGGATTCCCCTGGAAGCGGCATCGCTGGTGTCCTGTGGCGTGACAACGGGATTCGGCTCCGGATCAGTCGCTGCAGGCACCCGGCCCGGCGATACCGTCGTCGTCATCGGCGTCGGCGGAATCGGGATGAACGCGGTGCAGGGCGCGAAAGTGTCCGGTGCCACGCACATCATCGCTGTCGACCCGAACGAGTTCAAGCGGAAGATCGCCCCGACGTTCGGGGCCACCCACACCGCGACCGACGCCGGCGCCGCGCTCGACCTCGTCAAAGGACTCACCTGGGGTGTGATGGCGGACCGCGTGGTCCTGACGCCGGGGGTCGTGCCCGCCGACCTGATCCTGATCGCGATGATGATGCTGCGCAAGGGCGGCGTCTGCGTGCTGACCGGTATGGCCAAGATCAGTGACCTGATGGTCCCGCTCAGCCTTCCCGACATGGTGAGCTCCTGCAAGACGCTCAAGGGTGTGCTCTACGGCGAGATGAATCCGCGCGACGCGATGCCGAAGCTGCTGTCCATGTACGAGGCAGGCATCATCAAGCTCGACGAACTCGTGACGCGGAAGTACCCGCTGGACGACATCAACGTGGCCATGCGGGATCTGCGCGCCGGCAACAATATTCGCGGAGTCATCGCCTTCGAATAGTCACTTCGTCTGGCCTGCGCATCACTGGATCACCGCCGCAGTGCGGCCAGCTCGGAGCGGGACCGCACGCCGAGCTTCGCGTACACACGAGTGAGGTGGTATTGCACGGTCTTCGGTGATACGAATAGCTCCGCCGCCACCTCGCGGTTCGAAAGCCCCTGAGCCACCAGGGTTGTCACCGCCTCCTCCTGCGGGGTGAGATCCACGTCGCCGCGCGAGCCTCGGACCTGATGCAGTCCGCCCGCTTTGAGTTCACGATCACAGCGGGCGACGTAGGTCTGCGCACCCAACGACAGGTAGAGCTCGCGGGCGGTGCTGATCACCGCGTCGGCCTGACGCCGTTTACCGGCGCGACGCAGTGTCTGCCCGTACGCGAAGTTGACCCGAGCGGTGTCGTAACGCAGGGGCAGACCGTGAAGCAGTTCCAGTGACGCCTCAAAAGACCTTCTCGCCGAATGAATGTCGCCGAGGGCGCCATGCAGACGGCCTCGCGCATAGCCCAGTCGGGCCTGCGCCGATCGATGCGCACGAGACTTGGCGCGTTGTTCGTGCGGCCGGAGAAAGCTGTCGGCATCCTCGAGCCGTCCGTCGAGCACCAAGGCGTTGGCCAACAGGTCGGGCCATGGCCAGTAGCCGGGTTCCTGCAGCGAGGTGCCCGCGGACATGCGGGCCAGCGGTTGAGCCAGCTCGCGGACCTTGGCGTAATCGGCTTCCGCTTCGGCCACCTGCGCTCGCGCCAACACTGTGGGAATCGCCATCATTTCGTAGTCACCGGTGACCGATGACGCTGCGCGTACCGCCGTCGCGGCCGCGACCCAATCGCCGCGCAGCGCACCGATCTGCGCAGCCGTCCACTCGAACAGTGGCGTCGTCACCACGATTCCACTCATCGCTGCGAGTGCACGACCACGCTCGACGGTATCCATCGCTCTATCCCATTCGCCTGTCGCGAACTGCAGTCTGGCCAACCAGGCCAGCGCCCAGAGCGTAATCCGACGCGAGCCACCCAGTCCGGCCGCCGCCACCGCACTCTCCAGGCTCGCGCGTGCGCCGTCGACATCGTCGCGAATCAACTGCACCCAGCCCCGCCCCATCACGACACGCTGGGCCTGGGCGCCATGCCGAACGCGCGTGCTGAGATCGTCGTATGCGGCGGTGGCGCGACGGGGGTGTCCAGCAGCCAGCAGCCCGAGACCGCGAATCGCCGCCGACTCGATTCCCGCGGGAGAGTCGTTGTCGGCCAGGCTCAGAGCACGATCCGCCCAGGTGATCAGTTCGTCTCCGTGACCACGGATCAGCGAGTGCAGAACGTAGCGTTGGGCGACCAGCGCGGCTGTGTCGGGGTCGCGTTCGGGATTGACGATGTCCCATGCCCGCCCCAGCCGGACCTCGGCTTCGGTCGCCCGGCCTCGCAGAATGGCGAGATAGGCCAAGACCGCGTTGCGCAACGGAGTCTCGCGCAGGCTCTCCACCGCAGGGACCTTCGCCGCCGCCGCTACGCAGTCGCCGGCGGCAATCAGCGCATCGACTGAGCGGGTGAGCCGTTCGTCGTGCTTGATCGGGTCGTCGGTCAGCCGTGCAGCGTCGCGGAACAACGTCGCCGCCTGCGCCCAAGCACCCTCCGTCCCTCTGTCGTGTGCCAGTCGTGCGACCTCGTCGGCCAGCGTGGAATCCGGTGTCGGCGTCGCAGCGACGAGATGGCCGAGCCGCTCGACCGGGTCCGTGACGATGTCGGCCGCCCGCCGATGTGCGTCGGCGGTGGCCTGCACGCCCATCAGGTCGATCACCGCCACGCGGGTCAACGGATCGCGCATCCGAGGTTCGAACGGTGTCGCGGCGATCAGAAGACCAGCGGCAGTTGCCGAATCGAGTTCCGGGAGCGGGTCGCGCAGTCCTGACAGCGCAGAAGCGTCGGCGAGGGTGCCGCCGTCGCCGAGGACCGCCACCGCCTCGACAAGCGCGCGGCCCCCGGGTGTGCACTGCGCCAATCGGTCCCGGGTACGCGCTCGGATGTGGGGCGGTGCCGGCAGGACGGCGTCGGGTTGTGACCAGACGGAATCGGGCACCTCGTCGAGGAGTGCGAGGACGTCGCGTGGACTACCGGCGGTGTGCTCGGTGAGTGCGCCGACCACGGACGGGTGCAGAGCCCGGCCGCGAGCAGCGGCCAGCGCGGCGACGCCGCGCTCGGACAACCCCGCCAACGCCAGCGTCTCCGCGGCGATGTCGAGAACCCAGGTCGGCGGTACCGCCGACGCGAGTACGACGAGGACACTCAGCTCCCTCTGGTGCCGCACCAACGTCGAGATCGCTTGGAAAGATTCGGTATCGGTGTGCTGGGCGTCGTCGACAATCAGCAGCGTGGGCTCGGGATGCCGCAAGCGGTCGACGAGATGGGCGGCCGCATCCACAGGATCGTCCGGGACCTCGTCCTGCAGAAGCTGCGCGAGAACCCCGCCGGGTAGTTCCGACTCCCACTCAGTGGCGCGAGCCCACATCGTGCCGCCGTGTTGGTCCGCCAGCGCGCGCAGCAGCGAGGTCTTGCCGGTCCCCGAGTCGCCGACCACCGCAACCACCCGGACACCGTCGCTGACGGTGCCTTGAAGACGTTCCGCGAGCTCGGACAGTTCGACGTCACGCCCGACGCAGCCGGTCGGCCCGATGAGCACTGTCACATCGTAGTGGCCAGGTGCCGTGTGCCTGACTCCATCAGCCGGAGTCGCCGCCTGCGACGGGCAGCACGGATCCGGTGATGTAGCTCGCCTCGTCGGAGGCGAGGAAGCAGATCGCTGCGGCCTGCTCGTCGAGGGTGCCGTACCGCTTCATCAGTGACGACCCGATGGTCTGTTCGATGTGCGCGTCGAACCAGGCCCGCTCGGTGTCGGTGTTCGCCGCCGGGGTACCGCGCGAGATCCGCCGCGCGGGTGCCGCGGTCCCGCCGGGTGCGGTCGCGACCACTCGTACTCCGTCCGCGGCGTACTCCATCGCCAGGGATGCCGTGATGGCGTTGATCCCTCCCTTGGCCGCCGAATAGGGGATCCGGTGAATTCCCTTGGTCGCGGCGGACGACACGTTCACGATCACTCCCTGGCCGCGCTCGACCATGGATGGGAGCACAGCGCGGCACGCGAACAACGTGGTCATCAGGGACCGATCGATCTCCGCCCGGATCTCGGCGTCGGTGAACTGTGTGAACGGCTTGAAGTTGATCGCTCCCCCGACGTTGTTGATCAGGACATCGATCCTGCCGAACGCCGAGAATGCCTGTTGGACTATCGATTCAGCGCCTTCCCAGTGCTCGAGGTCGGCGGTGACGGCGAGGGCTTTGATGCCCTCGCCGCTGAGCTCGTCGGCGAGTTCCTTCACCAACTCGGAGCGATCAGCGAGTACGAGTTCACCACCTTCGGCATTGATGCGGCGCGCGGTCTGCTCACCGATGCCCTGGGCGGCGCCAGTGACCACGACGACCTTGCCGGCGAACCGGCCGGGCGTGACGAATTTCGGCCTGCGGGCGGTCGCCGCATCCGACATGGCACGGCGCATGGTCTGCTTCGAACGTCCCGCGTGGGCAATGATCAGCGACCGGGCACCGGCGCGGTCGCCGTTCTCGAATGCGCTCACGATGTCCAGGTGGTCCTGCGCACACAACGGATGACACCACGTCGCGTTCCGCAGCACCTCGCTCATCCGACCCTTGACGCCGAGTGACTGGTAGGCCTGCAGAAGGTGGTCGTTGCGGGTCAGTGTGAACAAGTAGTCGTGGAACGCCGCGTTCGTCTCCGTGTACTGCGCAGCGTCAACGAAATGATCGTCTTCGACGTACGGCATCGTGGATTCGGCAAGCAGCCGGTACCCGGCCAGCTGCTGGGTGGTCAGTCGCCCCAGCGTCAGTTCGAGCGCACCGAGTTCCAACGCCTGCCGCGCCTCGAACAGGGCGTCTGAAGCGTGCACCTCGGGGTGCTCCTCACCGATCTGGTACCCGTCCTGCGTCACGACACTCCCGACGGCAGAAGGCGGCGCGCTCACCGTTTCAGGCCTGCTGAACAGTGACTGCCCCGCCACATTCCTTGCACCACTGGGTATCAGGGTGCCGTCGTCGGGATCGAGCGAGGCCGGGTCGCCCGTTCCGGTCGCCGCAGTCATCAGCTGGCCGGCGATCGATCGGATTGCCTGCCCGTCGTCGACTTCCGCAGCGGTGCCGCCGTACGGCGTGAGGTCCTGCCCCGGGAGCACGACGTGTCCGGCTATTCCGCGGGCATCCTCAGACACCAGCAGCGCCTGCTCGGATGACGTGACCGCCCGCGAGGCGGGGGGCAGTGCCGGCGCAGACCCGCCGTGCGCCAGGGCGAACTTCTCGTAGTAAAAGCCCGTCGGCTCGATACCCGCCTCCGTCACGTGGGTGCGGACCGACTCCACCATCGCGGGTGGCCCGCACAGGTACAGGGCGACGTCGCCGTCGTAGAGGTGTTCCGGCGCGATCAGGCTCGTCACGTAGCCCTTGTGTTTCGCGGTGGACTCCGGATCTGACACGCAGACGTCCCACGTAAATCCGTGCAGCGAGGCGGCGATCTCGTCGATCTCATCCAGAGCGACCAGGTCTTCGTCGCTGCTCACACCGTAGATCAGGTGAGCCTTGCGCCGGCTCGAGCCATCCCGCATGGTGCGCAGCATCGACAGCACCGGGGCCAATCCGGTTCCGCCGGCCAGCAACAACACCGGGCGGTCGGTCTCGCGCAGGAAGAACGATCCGTTGGGCCCGGTGAACGAGATCGTGTCGCCGACGGTGGCGCGCTGACTCAGGTAATCCGACATCGCGCCGCCCGGGGTGAGCTTCACGAGAAAGGTGAGCAGGTCGTCCTGCGGTGCATTGGAGAAGGAGTACGAACGGGTCTGATCGGTGCCCGGCACCGCGATGTTCACGTATTGGCCTGGCAGGAAGGCCAATTCGGACCGGTTCGGGATTTCCACGCCGAGGGCCATGGTGGTGGCCGACAGCCGGTCGAGCTGCTTCAGGCTACCGGCGTACGTCGCCGCCTGAGTCTTGGCCACGTCTGAGGTGCTGGCGATCTGGAGGACCAGATCAGATCGCGGCTTCATGCTGCAGGGCAGCACGTAACCCGAGGCCGCTTCGTCCGGTGGCAGCGCGTCGTCGAGGTAGGTGCCGCCGTCGTAGGTACCCGACTCGCACAGGGCCTTGCACGTGCCGCAGGCGCCGTCACGACAGTCCAGTGGGATGTTGATGCGTTGCCGATAGGACGCATCGGCAACAGTCTGATTGTCCCCACAGGTGATGAATCGCGTCACGCCGTCCTCGAAGGACAGTGCGACTGAGAAGGTGTCGGTGACGGTCATCGGATACTCCTAGAAGTGGTAGACGTCGACCACGTGGTGGATGTAGTCGTTCTTGAGGACGACGGTCTTGCGGCGGATCAGGGGCTGTTCCCCGCTGAAGTCGATCGTGTAGAACGACGTCCCGTAGTACGGGTCGATCGTCTTGTACCGGAAATACATGGTGTGCCAGTTGAATCGGACATCGACCAGATCGTCGCGCCGCTCGATGACCTCGACGTTGCTGATGTTGTGGCTGGTGCGGGGCTCCGGCAGCGACGTGGCCGACGACCGCTCGGTGCGGATGCGGAACACCCGATCTTCCAGGCCGCCCTTGTTCGCGTAGTAGATCAACGAGATGTCGCGTTGCGGGTTCTCGACGAGCATGTCGTTGTCGTCCCAGGACGGCATCCAGTACACGACATCGTCGGCGTAGCACTGCAACCACTTCTCGAACTCGCGGTCGTCGAGGTAGCGGGCTTCCCGGTACAGGAACTGCTCGATCATGTTCTGCGTGATGAGTGTGCCTGCTGTACCGACCTTTTCGGCGGCGGTCATGTCAGCTCTCCTTCTCGTGCTCGCCGGCCACTGCGGCCCGCATCGTGTCCAGCCAGTAGCCGTGCTGGACCGGGTAGAGTCCCTCGTCTTCGTTCTTGACGCCGGACGAGATGACCCCGTCCATGTCGAGTGATCGAGCGACATCGTCGGGACCTGTCAGCCAATGCTGGGCGCCCCTGCTCATGTCGTTCCACGGCGCCGCCTGCGCGCGGAAGGTCAACTGGCAGGAGCGGAACTCCTCGAGGTCGTCGGGGGTCGCCATCCCGGACGCGTTGAAGAAGTCCTCGTACTGCCGGATCCGGTGCGCGCGGGCCGAGTCACTCTCGCCCTTCGGAGCGATGCAGTAGATGGTGACCTCGGTCTTGTCCGGCGCGATAGGCCGGAAGTGCCGGATCTGCGTCGAGAACTGGTCCATCACGTAGACATTCGGGTACAGGCAGAGGTTGCGGGAGCCTTTGACCATGAACTCGCCCTTGGCATCACCGAAGCCCGCCTTGAGTTCCTCGAGCTTGTCCCACAACGGCCGGTCCTGCGGGTTGCCCGCCCAGGTCCACAGGCACAGGTGGCCGTGTGGGAACGACCAGTACCCGCCGCCGGACTTGCCCCAACTCCCCGCGTCGAGAGCTTTGGTGTCGTTGGTCGACTCGCCGGTGCTGCGCCGACTGGTGGTGGCGGCGTAGTTCCAGTGCGTCGCGGTGACGTGATAGCCGTCTGCCCCGTTCTCCGCCTGCACCTTCCAATTTCCGTCGTAGGTGTAGGTGGACGAGCCGCGCAGCACCTCCAGCCCATCGGGTGACTGGTCGACCAGCATGTCGAGCACCTTGGTGGTGTCGCCGAGGTGTTCGGACAGTGGCAGGACATCATCGTTGAGGCTGCCGAAGAGGAAGCCGCGGTAGCTGTCGAACCGCGCCACCTTGGTCATGTTGTGGCTGCCGTTGACGTCGAACGTCTCGGGATAGCCGGCTCCTTCGGGATCCTTGACCTTGAGCAGGGTGCCGTCGTTGCGGAAGGTCCACCCGTGGAACGGACAGGTCAACGTCATCCGGTTGTCGGTCTTGCGGCGGCAGATCATCGCCCCTCGATGTGCGCAGGCGTTCACGAGGAGGTGCAGCTCACCGGACTTGTCGCGGGTGATCACCACCGGCTGCCTGCCGATGTAGGTCGTGAAGTAGTCGCCGGGATCGGGCACCTGGCTCTCGTGCGCCAGGTAGATCCAGTTGCCTTCGAAGATGTGCTTGATCTCCAGCTCGAAGATCTCGTCGTCGGTGAAGATCCTGCGGTTGGTTCGGTAGATGCCGGCGTCTGCGTCGTCGATGACCGCGTCGGCCAGGATGGCCTCGGCGTGACTTCGACGTTCGATCGATGTGGTCATGTGCACCTCCAGAAGTGATCTCTATGGGCACTCTGACACCGAGTGGCACCCGTCACACTAGGTAATTACCTAGTCCTGACCTGGCCGTCGATTGATCGATGCTATCGATCAATAAAGCAAATATGTGTCCTTGTTCTCTATGGATTGGACCTCTACCGTCGATCGTGGCGGTCATCACATCCGCCCTCACAAGGAACGGAAAGCACATGGAGCTGCGTCACCTGCGATACTTCGCCGCGGTGGCCGAGACCTGCCATTTCGGGCAGGCCGCCGACCAACTGCTGGTCGCGCAGCCTGCGCTGTCCTACGCAATCCGCCAACTCGAGGACGAACTCGGCGTCACGCTGTTCAACCGGACGACCCGACAGGTATCACTCACCGCGGCCGGGGACTTCCTGAAGGCGGAAGTGGCCCGGATCCTGACGGGCGTCGAGGACGCCGAACGCGGGGTGCGCAGGATCGCGGCGGGACGCAGTGGCCTGCTGCGGGTCGGCCTTACCGGAACGGCCGCCTTCTCTCATCTCCCCCGCCTTGCTCGAGTCCTGCGCCAGGAACTCCCCGGGGTGGCGATGGAGATTCAGGCGGACATGCTGACGCCGCTGCAGTGTGAGCAACTCCGCGCCGGCGCGCTCGACGTCGGCGTGCTGCGACCACCCGCCGTGGGCGACGACATCGAGATGCGCACCATAGACGTCGAACCCCTCGTCCTGGCGGTGTCGGCAGATCACCGGCTTGCCGCCGAACCTGTGGTGTCGCTGGCGGATCTGCGCAGCGAACCGTTCGTCGCATACGCCAGCCGGGACTCGGCAGTCAACGACGCCGTGATGCGCAATTGCAAGCGTGCCGGGTTCGTACCCCACCGTGAGCATTCCGCCCCTGGGACGGCCGTGTTGCTGGCCCTGGTCGCCGCTGGTTTCGGTGTCGCAGTCCTGCCGGCATCCGTGCGGGCGTTGCCGTTGCAGGGCATCGTCTTCCGCGACCTTACCGACGGCGGCAGCATCGAACTCGCCCTCGCCTGGCGACGCGGCGGTGACAACCCGGTCGTGGACGCGGTCGTCACCGTCCTGTCGTCGGTTTTCGAGCCAGTCGGCCACGAGGAACTGATATGAAAATTACTGCTATCGAAGCGATTCCGTTCGCCATCCCCTATGTGAAGCCGTTGAAGTTCGCCTCCGGTGAAGTTCACACCGCCGACCACGTGCTGGTTCGCGTGCACACCGACGACGGCGTCATCGGTGTGGCCGAGGCACCGCCCAGGCCGTTCACCTACGGCGAGACTCAGACCGGAATCATCGCGGTGATCGAGCAACTGTTCGCACCCGCCCTCATCGGCCTGACCCTCGTGGAGCGCGAGGTCGTCAACGCCAGGCTGGCACGCACCATCGGGAATCCCGCGGCGAAATCCGCGGTCGACATGGCGATCTGGGATGCGCTGGGTCGCACCCTCGAACTGCCCGTCACGAGCATGCTCGGCGGCTTCACCGACCGGATGCGCGTCAGCCACATGCTCGGATTCGCGGACCCCGCGGCCATGATCGCCGAAGTCGAAAAGGTGCGAGATCAACACGGCATCAACGTCTTCAAGGTCAAGGTGGGCCGCCGACCCGTCGGGCTGGACACTGCAGTGGTGCGGGCCCTTCGGGACCGCTTCGGCGACTCCGTCGAGTTGTACGTCGACGCCAACCGCGGGTGGACGGCGTCGGAGTCGCTTCGGGCCATGCGGGAAATGGCCGACCTCGACCTACTCTTCGCCGAGGAATTGTGCCCCGCCGACGATGTCCTGGGCCGCCGCTGGCTGGTGGAACGCCTCGACGTGCCGTTCGTCGCCGACGAATCGGTTCCGACCCCCGCCGACGTCACCCGGGAGGTGCTGGGCAAATCGGCCACGGCGATCAGTATCAAGACAGCGCGGACCGGTTTCACCACATCACAACGAGTGCACCACCTCGCCGAGGGCCTGGGTGTGGAAGTCGTGATGGGAAACCAGATCGACGGTCAGATCGGGAGCGCCTGCGCCGTCGCCTTCGGAGCCGCTTTCGAACTGACGTCTCGCCGCGCCGGCGAGCTGTCCAACTTCCTCGACATGTCCGACGACCTTCTCACCGAGCCGCTGCGCATTCGCGACGGACTGCTGCGGGTACCGCCCGGCGTAGGCCTCGGCATCGACATCGATCCCGAGAAACTTGCTCGCTACCGCACAGATCACTGACCTTCCGCTGCGGGCAGCCCCCACGGTTCTCAAACCACAAGAGAGAGAGAAGAATCCATCATGACCACAGTCGAACATCCCGTCGACGTCGCCAGCGCCGCATCCTCGGGCGCATCAGCCACCGAGCGGTTCCATACCGACAAGTCACCGTATGAGGCCGTCAAGGACACCCCAGCCGCACGTGTCGATCTGCTGGCGCGCGAAGTCCTCAGCGCCGTGCACGACACGATCCGCCGCCACCGCGTGACCTACGACGAGTACAACGCACTCAAGGCGTGGCTGATCGACGTCGGCCAGGACGGCGAATGGCCGTTGTTCCTCGACGTCTGGCTGGAGCACGCCGTCGAAGATGTCGCTACCGACCACCGGTCCGGCAACAAGGGCAGCATCGAGGGCCCCTACTACGTGCCGGGTTCACCGGACCTGGGTGCCAAAGGCACGATCCCGATGCGCGACAGCGAGGCGGGCACACCATTGGTGTGGCGCGGCCGCATCACCGACACTCAGGGAGTGCCTCTGCAGGGAAAGGTTGAACTGTGGCACGCCGATGACGACGGCTTCTACTCGCAGTTCGCGCCGGGGATCCCCGAGTGGAACCTTCGGGGCAGCTTCTCCACCGGAGCCGACGGCGCCTTCGAGATCACCACCATTCGTCCTGCGCCGTACCAGATTCCGACGGACGGATCGTGCGGCAGGCTGATCTCTGCGGCCGGCTGGCATGCGTGGCGCCCCGCCCATATGCACGTGAAGGTGTCGGCCGCCGGCCACGAGCTGCTGACAGCCCAGTTGTACTTCCCGGGCGACGAGCACAACGACGACGACATCGCGAGCGCGGTGAAACCTGAGCTGATCCTCGAACCTCAGGTCGAAGCCGACGGCACTCAGTCGGTCAATTACGAGTTCGCGCTCGATCCCGAACGGAGCTGACGTGCTCTTCCACGTACGTATGGACGTGCACCTGCCAGCCGACATGGACCCGCAGGAGCGGACCGAACTCCTCGGCCGGGAGAAGGCCTACTCGCAGGACCTGCAGAACAGCGGCAAATGGCCGCACATCTGGCGCATCGTCGGCGAATACGCCAACTTCTCCGTCTTCGAGGTGGAAACGAATGACGAACTACATCAGATGCTTTCAGGACTGCCACTCTTCGGCTACATGAAGGTCCACGTCACGCCTCTGGCAACGCATCCCTCGGACATCAACGCCTGACCTGTCGTCGCCTCAGCGACGCGCGGCACATATTCGGCTATAACTGCTAAAATAACGCGTCAACATGAGCGCCCGCGGTGCAGCACCGAGTCGCTTTCCACGTCCGCTGCCGGAATCGAATGACCTCGATAGGAATTGGGCCCGAGGCTCGACGTCGATTGTCCGCGCGACGAACAGCCGAGATTGTCGCCGAGGAACTCCGTCGGCAGATTCTCGACGGTGAACTTGCCGATGGCGATCTGCTTCCGCGCCAGGATGTCCTCGTCGAGCGGTTCAGGGTGAGCCTGGTGTCCCTGCGCGAGGCGTTGCGCATTCTCGAGACCGAGGGTCTGGTATCGGTGCGACGCGGCAACCGCGGTGGAGCGGTCGTGCACGCGCCTGCGAAGTCCTCTGCCGCCTACATGCTCGGCCTGGTTCTGCAGAGTGACTCCGTTGCCCTGACCGATCTGGGATCGGCATTGCAGGAACTGGAACCGTCGTGTGCCGCCCTCGCCGCCCAAAAGGCCGATCGCGCTGAGACTCTGGTGCCGGAGCTCGTCCGGCTCAACGCTCTGGCAGAAGAGCATCTCGACGACGGCTCACGCTTCACCGAGATCGGCAGACAGTTTCACCACGAAATCGCGCGTGGCTGCGGCAATCACACGATGGCCGTCGTGATGGGCAGCCTCGAGGCGCTATGGACCAGCCATGAGCGCCACTGGGCAGAACAGACCACCGCGCAGGGAAGTTACCCCTCTCTCGCGGCACGCCGGGCAGTCCATGCCGCGCACGTGAAACTCACCCAGGCCATCGAGGCCGGTGACGCGGAGCGAGCCCGTCGGCTTTCGTCGCGCCATGTCGTGGACACCCAGACCTACGTGGTGTCCGACGATCCCGACCAACGGATCCAAGCGCAGTCCGCACAGGTGATTTCGGGGCGCCGCCACTGACGGTGCCGACGTGTGGCGAGACGCGGTCCGCGCGCTATCAGTGTTAAAATCGCACGTCATGACCATTCTCGGGATCGGCGCGGAAGCGCATCGTCGACTGTCGTCGCGCAGGACCGCCGAGATCATCGCTCACGAGTTGCGGCAGCAGATCGTCGACGGCAAGCTCGCCGACGGTGACTTGTTGCCAGGCCAGAAGCAGCTCGTCGAGCATTTCAAGGTCAGCCTCGTCTCCGTCCGCGAAGCCCTGCGCATCCTCGAGACCGAAGGCCTGGTCTCGGTGCGCCGGGGCAACCGTGGCGGCGCCGTGGTGCACGCTCCCACCAAGTCGAGCGCCGCGTACATGCTGGGACTCGTCCTCCAAAGTGATTCGGTGCCGGTTACAGATCTGCGCACCGCGCTCAAGGAACTCGAGCCGTCCTGCGCCGCGCTGGCAGCACAACGCCCCGATCGTGCCACCACGCTGCTGCCCGAGCTGATCCAGAGCAACGAGACACTTGCCGGCGCCCTGGACGATCCCGAGAAGTTCTCCGAGATCGGCCGCGAGTTTCATCATCGGCTGGCGCACGGCTGCGGCAACCACACCATGGTCGTCGTGATGGGAAGCCTCGAAGCGCTGTGGGTCAGCCAAGAAGGTGCGTGGTTCGACAGAGCCAAAGAGGAGAACGCTTTTCCCACCTTGAGCAAGCGCCGCGCGGCCCTCAATGCCCACGTGAAGATCACCGAAGCGATCGCCGACGGTGATGTGGATCGAGCACGACGGCTGGCCTACAAGCACATCGGCGATGCCCACACCCACGCGGTGCCTGACACCTCCGATCAACGAATACTGGCGCATTCACCTCAGTCGATGTCGCGGCGCAGCTGACCACGCCGAGGCGTCGCTCACGGTGCGGTGAGCACCATGCAGCCGGCAATGGGTCCGCCGCCTGCGGCCACGACCGCGGTCTTCGGGCGCCGTCGAATCTGCCGTTCGCCCGCCCCGCCTCGCAACTGCAGGCACGCTTCGTGCAGCACCCAGTAGCCGTGCATGCGGCCCGCGGACAGTTGTCCACCATAGGTGTTGAGCGGCAGTTCACCGTCCAAGGCGATGCGCGACGCTCCCTCGACGAACGGGCCGGCTTCACCATCACCGCACAGGCCGAGCGCCTCCAACCAGGCAAGGGTCAGGAACGTGAAGCCGTCATAGAGTTCCGCGACATCGATGTCCTGCGGGGTGAGATCGGTGCGCGACCACATCTGGGCGGCGGCCTCCACCGACGCCATCTTCGGGAAGTCGTCGCGGTGGAACCAGCCGCCGGTTCCGTACGCCCCGCCGATGGCCTCGACACCCACCGGTGGATTCGGGCAGTCGCCCGCGTAGTCGCGGTGTGACACGACGACGGCGATCGAGCCATCCACCGGCACGTCACAGTCGTAGAGGCCCAGAGGCGACGAGATGGGGCGGGCGGCGAGATAGTCGTCCATGGTGATCGGATCACGATATGCCGCAAGCGGATTGAGCGCCGCATTGCGCCTGCTGTTGATCGCCATCCAGCCGAGCTGTTCCTTGGTGGTGCCGTAGAGCTCCATATGCCTGCGGCAGTGCATCGCCACCCAGTTCGAGGCCGAGTAGGCGTGAGCGGCCAGGAGCTCACCGATGTCGCCGTTCGCGCCGACCCTTCGGGGCTGTCCGGGCAGTCGTGGCTCGGTCGGCGGCGACGTCAGCGCGTTCGGTTCCGGCGGCAGTTGCGCCGACGAGTTGATCATCGAGCCGCCCAGCATCGCCACGGTGCGATACACCAGGACATGTCGGGACCGGCCCTCGGAGACGGCGAGCATCGCCGACATCAACGGGCTGTACAGACCTGAGGTATCGATACCGGAACTGCGGTTCTCGGCCTCGAGGCCCAAGGCCTCGATGACATGCTGTCGCGGTGTGTCGCCGAGCGTCGCGATGCCGTCGATGTCGGCGGGCTGCAGACCCGCATCCGCGATCGCGGCGCGCGCGGCGTCGAGCGTGAGCTCCAGACCGGGAATTCCCGTTCGGCGCCCGATGTGCGAGATCCCGATGCCGCTGATGATCGCGTCCTTCTCGAAGTGCGACAAGCTCGGCTCCATTCCGCCACGGCGACCGCTATCCTCATAAAAATAGCGGACAGGTAGGTTCATCCCCATGGCAGGTGGGTCCCCCGCACCGGGGCGGATGATTCCCGAACTCACGGAGCACAACCGTGCGTTCTGGACCGGCGGCGCCGACGGCCGGCTACACGTTCCCTATTGCGATCGGTGTGCGCAGTGGGTTCTGCCACCCGAAGCGGGCTGTCCGGACTGCGATACCGCGCTAGGCACCCGGGCGGTGTCCGGCGAGGGCACCGTTTTCACCTACACCGTCAACCACCATCCGTTCAATCCGGCAGTGCCGCCGCCGTACGCCATCGCGATCGTCGAACTGGCTGAACAGAAGAACCTCCGGTTGGCCGCGAATATCGTTGATTGCGAAGTGGATTCGCTGGCGGTCGGGATGCCCGTGTCGATTCGCTTCGAAGCGCCGGACGTCGCGGGCGAGGCGGTGTACGTACCCGTGTTTGCGCCGCGGACCCCCGCCTGACCCGCCGCCGCCCTTCCTTGACCTTGTGTGCTTAAAATAGTAAAGATAGAAAGACAGTTGTCCGCTCGACCTTTGCTGCCCGGGAGGCACAGGTGACGATGAGCACCGATCCGCAGGGGCAGTCCGCCGTCCCGGACCTGACCGGCGATCCGTACGGCTACTTCGCGCACATGCGCCGCACTTCGCCGGTCTGGCGCGGCACGCTGATGGAGAGCGACCTGCTGCCCGAGGAACTCAAGTCCCCGGAGAACTGGACCCTGTTCGACTTCGAGAGCGTGTTCACCGCCTTCCGGCAGGACGAGGTGTTCGCCTCGGAGATGTACAACGCGACCATCGGCCTCATCTTCGGACCGACGATTCTCGGCATGCACGGAAAGCAGCATCACGACCATCGCAACCTGGTGGCGAAGGCGTTCCGGCAGAGCGCGCTCGCCCAATGGGAGCCCGAGGTCATCGACCCGATCTGCGACCGACTGGTCGACGAGTTCAAGAACGACGGGCATGCCGACCTCGTCAAAGCGGTCACCTTCGAATTCCCCACGCGGGTCACCGCGGCACTGCTGGGTCTTCCCCAGGAAGACCTGGAGATGTTCCGGCGGCTCTCGCTCGACCTGATCTCGATCATGGACGACCTCGAGGCCGGGTTCAACGCGTCGGTCGAACTGGGCACTTACTTCCAGGAACAGGTGGATCAGCGTCGCAGCACGATGACCAACGATGTCATCGGTGATCTGGTCGCCGCGGAGATCGACGGGGAGAAACTCACCGACGAGGCGATCATCTCGTTCCTTCGTCTGCTCCTGCCCGCGGGGCTCGAGACCACCTACCGGTCCTCGGGAAATCTGTTGTACCTGCTGCTCACCCATCCCGAACAACTGGAGGCGGTTCAGCGGGATCGCGGCCACATTCCGGCAGCGATAGAGGAGGGCATCAGGTACGAGACTCCACTTGTCCTGGTGGCGCGCAACACCACTCGTGACGTGGAGATGCATGGCCTGACGATCCCGGAGGGCGCGGCGATCACCCTGTGCATGGGCTCGGCCAACCGGGACGAGAAGCGTTGGGCCGATCCCGACACGTTCGACATCCACCGACCGCGGCGCGCGCACATCTCCTTCGCGGGCGGCATCCACAGCTGTCTCGGCATGCATCTCGCCCGGGTCGAGACGAAGGCGATGCTCAACAGTCTGTTCGACCGCGTCACCGACCTGCAGCTCGCGCCGGACGCGGACACCGGGATCGTCGGGATGCCCTTCCGCTCCCCCGCCACCCTGCCGGTGACGTTCCGAGCGTTACAGGATTCGTGACGAGCGGCCCTGCCAATAGCGGTCGCGGATGCGCCGTTTGTATAGCTTGCCGTTCGGATCGCGGGGCAGCTCCTGCTCGAATTCGGTTGTGCGAGGGCACTTGTAGGTCGCAAGGCGACTCCGGCAGCGTTCGACTAGCTCGCCTCCAGCGCGGGCCCCTGTTCCTGTGGCACACCCGATCCCGTCGACGTTGATGACGACCGGTGGTTTCCTATCTTAGCAAAAATAGTAAGTTCGTCTCCAACAGATTCGAGCCCGTTCCGTGTTACATCTACTATAGCTTTTGTAACATCAGAGAATTCCGTCAGAAGGGGAGGCCATGGCCTTCGACGCCGAAGTCGTCCACGCCAAGTACCTCGCCGAGCGCGACAAGCGCCTCGTTCCCGGCCGCGCAGCCATCCGTGACCTGACCCGCGACGAATTCGTCGCCGCCTACCGCGCCGACCCCTTCACCCCCTACACCGACCGCGACCCCGTCATCGACGATCCCGAGGTGGTGATCGTGGGCGGCGGCATCGCCGGGCTTCTCGCCGGTGCCCACCTACGCAAGGTGGGCATCGAGCGCATCCGCATCGTCGACGCGGCCGGAGGAATCGGCGGCACCTGGTACTGGAACCGCTACCCCGGCGTGATGTGCGACGTCGAGTCCTACCAGTACCTTCCGCTGCTCGAGGAACTCGAGTACGTCCCCACCCAACGCTATGCGTTCGGCGAGGAGATCCGGCTGCACCTGCAGGCGGTGGCAGAACGTTTCGACCTGGTGTCCGATGCGCTGTTCCACACCGGAGTCACCACAACCACCTGGGACGAGGATGCCGGCCGCTGGCAGGTACGCACCGACCGCGGCGACGAATTGTCCTGCCGCTACTACGTGCTTGCGGTCGGGATCCTCAACCTGATGAAGCTGCCCGCGATCCCGGGCATGGACAGCTTCGAGGGCCGCGCGTTCCACACCGCACGCTGGGACTACGGCTACACCGGCGGCGGGCCGCGAGAAGCGCTCACCAACCTCGGCGACAAGACCGTCGCCCTGATCGGCACCGGCGCCAGCGGGCTGCAGTGTCTGCCGCCGCTCGCCGAGGCGGCCGAGCGCGTCTATGTGTTCCAGCGCACGCCGTCGGCGATCGGGGTGCGCGGCAACCGCCCCACCGATCCGGCCTTCACCGAAGAACTGCAGCCCGGCTGGCAGAAGGCCCGCATGGACAACTTCCAGTCGATCATCCTGGGCAGGAAGGTCGACGTCGACCTCACCGACGACGGTTGGACCCACCACTACGCAGCGGTGCAGAACCCGCCTCGGCGCAAAGGCATGAGCATCGAGGAGTTCATCAGAGGCGCCGAGGAACTCGACTTCAAGATCATGGAGGAACACCGGCGGCGTATCGATCAACTGGTCGCCGATCCCGACGTCGCCGCCGTGCTCAAGCCGTACTACCGGTACCTGTGCAAGCGGCCCTGCTTCCATGACGAGTACTTCGACGCATTCAATCGCCCCAACGTCACGCTGATCGACTGCCCCACCGGCATCGAACGGATCACCGCGCAGGGTCCGGTGGTCGACGGAAAGCGCTACGACGTCGACTGCATCGTCTACGGCACCGGATTCGAGGCCGAGATCACGCCGCTGCAGCGCCGGGCCGGGCACGACATCGTCGGCCGGGGCGGAGTCACGCTCGCCGAGAAGTGGGCCGACGGTGCCGCCAGCCTCTTCGGGATGATGAGCCGCGGCTTCCCGAACATGTTCGTGATGCCCGCCCCCGGCCAACAAGCGGTGGTCACCGTCAACTACACCCAGGGCGCCGTGCTGGGAGCCGAGTTCATCGCGGGCACGGTGGCGCTGCTGGCGAAGCAGCACGTGGCCGTGTTCGACGTGAACGCCGACGCCGAGTCCGATTGGATCCAGCAGATCGTCGACACCTACGTCGACCCGAGCGCCGTCATGTCGGCCTGTACGCCGTCCCGCATCAACAACGAGGGCAATCCGGGCGGCGTGAGGGCGCGCGACACCAACTACGGCAGGGGCTTCGGCGACTACTTCGCCTACCGTGAATTACTCGAAAACTGGCTCGCCTCAGGCGACCTCGACGGCCTGGATCTGCAGTGAGCGACCGGCAGCGCGTCGTCGTCGTCACCGGCGGCGGTGGCGGTATCGGTGCTGCCATCGCCGAATCAATAGGTCGTACAGGTGATTTCGTCGTCACGGTGGACCCTTTGGTGTCGGTTGACGGCTCTGAGCAACTTCCCCAACCCGAGGAAGGCACCGCGACGACCGCCGGGCGCATCGTGGCGGCCGGCGGATCCGCGCGTGCCTCCGGGGTATCCGTCACCGACGAATCGGGGATCCGCGAGTTGTTGGGCCGACTGGCCGACGAGTTCGGCGGTCTCGACGCTGTGGTCAACGTGGCCGGCATCAGCCGTCCGACCGGTTTCGGCAGGGGCAGTGTCGACGACTGGCGCAGCGTGTTGTCGGTGCACCTCGACGGCTATCGAAACATCCTCGCGGCCGCCCTACCGCTGATGGCGGCGGCGGGGCGGGGCCACATCCTCGGGGTCACCTCGGGTTCGGGATGGCGGTCGGCCGACGCCGGCGCCTACGGCTGCGCCAAGCGCGCTGTCGCCTCCCTGACCTGGCAGCTGGGCCGCCACACCCCGCCGGGTGTGGTGGTCAACGCCATCTCGCCGATCGCCGCCACCCGCATGGTGGCCGCCGCGCTGGGACGCGCGATGCCGACGAGCGGCGCGGCCACCGGCGGCCTGTCTCTGGGCGCCATGCCCGCGCCCGCTCACCTCGGCCCGCTGGGCGCCCACCTTATCGGTGAGGCGTTCACGTCCTGCCGCGGACGGGTGTTGTTCGCCGGCGGGTCCGAAGTCGCGGTGATCGATGAGCCCCGGTTGATCGAGGTGGTGCGGAACGACGATGTGACATCGACGGCCCACGTGCTCGAAGCCGCCACCGCGATTGCCCTGGTCCCCGCCGAGGCGCACCAGGTCAGCGGTGGCGGCAGCAACGCCCGCTTCGGCGCGCTCTTCGACGACCCGCCCACCGACGAACTCCCGGCTACCACCGCGCGGTCGTGTGCCGTCGTCTCCGACCGGCCCGCAGTGATCGCAGCCGTCTCCGCAGCGCTGCAGGCTCGAGGTGTGGTGTGTCATCGCGTCGACTCCCCCGCTGCCCTGGACGATGTTGCGGCGCCCGACGCCGTGGTGGTCGCCATGGCGGGCAGCCACGCCGCGACCGGCGCCGCCTCGAGCTGGGAACGCATTCTCGCCGAGCACCACGACATCGTGGCGCAGATCGATGCCGACTCCCAATGGGCAAGGGCGGCAGTGGAATTGGCTGCTTCTGATAACCACTCCATCCGCCTGGTGACGGTCACCGACGCGACCACCGCGGGAGGCCGCAGTCGGGCGCAGGCCTCGGCACAGCTCGCCAGAGCCGGCCGCAAGGCCACCGGCGACGCGGTTCTGCCCTTCGCCGTCAGCGCGGAATCCGAGCACGTCGACGCCGAACTCATCGCCCATCTGGTCTGCAGTTCCGAAGCCGTTGGTCTCTCGGGCGCCGAATTGGTTTGCGGCGCAGGGTGGTTCGGACTGCGCAGCCATCCTCGACCGATCGGCAGCATCAGCTTCGGCGGCCCAGCGGTGCCCAGCTGGTTCGACGACACGCTCCGAGAGGTGGTGGCGCCACGATGACCACGACGTCGGAAGTGGCGAAGCCCGCCCGCATTGTGGACGCCCACGTGCATCTGTGGGATCCGGCCCGCAGCGATTGGTATCCCTACCTCTCGACGAGCCAGGACAAGCTCCAGATGGGCGACGCCTCCGGGATGGCGCGCCGCTTCGACGTAACCATCTATCTCGCGGAATCTGCGGGATGGAACGTCGAGAAGATGGTCAACGTTGCCGCCGCCACCGGGTGGCACTCGGTCGACGAAACCCTCGAGATGGACCGGCGCGCGGACGCCGACGGCCACCCCGACGCGATCATCGGCGGCCTGCCGCCCACCGACTCGGTGGCCGAAACGGTCGCCGCGCTCGACAAACAGTTGGGGGCGACCCGATTCCGGGGCGTCCGTCCGATGGGAGCTGCAGAGGGTCCCCTGCCGGCACCCGAGGTGCTTCACGCTCTTGAGGAGCGCGGCCTGGTGTTCGAGCTGATGATCCACCCCGACCTGCTGGCACCGACCGCCAGGAGGCTGGAGAATCACGGCGATCTGGTGGTCGTCGTCGAGCACGTCGGTTGGCCCCGCAACGATTCCGACGAGGAGCGCGCTCTGTGGACCGACGGCATCAACGCCCTCGCCGGCCTCGGCCACAACGTGGTGTGCAAGCTGTCCGGCCTCGCGATGCCGCTGCGATCAATGGCGGCAGATGTTCTCGCGCCGTGGCTCGAGCACGCCATCGACGCTTTCGGCGTCGACCGCTGCATGTTCGCCAGCAACTTCCCCGTCGACGGGTTGCGCGGCACCTTCGACCAGCTCTACACCACGTACTCGACTGTCACCGCCGGGCTCAGCGACGAGGCCCGAGACAAACTCTTCGCCTCCAACGCGGAGCGGATCTACCGCTGCTAGTCGGCTCAGAGGTCAGGAGCTTCTTGCGACGATCACCGGCCCCCGCGCCGATTGCACGACCTGGGACCCCACCGAGCCGAGCAGCATTCCCGCGAATCCGCCGCGGCCATGGCTGCCGACCACCAGCAGTTGCGCGGCCGCAGCCTCCTCGAGCAGTCGGCGGGCCGGTTGGTCGCGGCGCACCACACGCCGGACGCTGACATCGGGATACCGCTCCTGCCAGCCCGCAAGTCGCTCAGCCAGGAGCATGTCCTCCTCCGGCTGCACCTCAGACCAGGCGGCGTCCGGGAGCTCGTATCCGGCGTCGCTCCAGGTGTGCACCGCCACCAGATCGACACCGCGGCGCGAAGCCTCGTCGAAGGCGATCGCCGTCGCATGCTCGGAGGCGGGCGAACCGTCGATGCCGACGACGACAGGCGCCTGCGCAGGATGCGGAATGAGCGGGTCCTCGTCGTGGATCACGGCGACGGGGCAGTGCGCGTGCTGCGCCAACCCGGTGCTGACCGAGCCGAGCACCCGCCGTTCCCACTTCCCTAGTCCGCGGCAACCGACGACGATCATGTCGGCGTCCTTGGTGAGGTCGGCGAGGGCCGAGATGGCTTGACCGGAGACCACTCGCTCGTCGACAGTGATCGGTTCCGCACCTGCGGTCGCGGATCGGACCACATCTTGTGCGTCAGCGAGAATTTCGCGCGCGGTGGTCTTCTCGTCCTCGAAATAGGCGGCGGGCAACGGGACCTGAATCCACGACTGAATTGCCGCGCCCGGAAGGACGTGCACAAGAGTGAGCGGGACGTGGCGCAGTGCGGCATCGCGGGCCGCCCAGTCGACCGCAACCCTGGATGCGGCAGACCCGTCGACCCCGACGATGACTCCGAGGGATGCTGCTTGTCCTGGCATGGTGCGCCTCCTTGCCTGTGCCGGCGACATCGACGCCGCCTCTCCTCCGAGACTATCGTCGGCGGGACCTCGGCTCAGGAGGAGACAGTCATGCGCGCAGAGGACGAAAGTCCTTGAATCACCGAGAAACCGGTGGAGACGGGCGCTTCGCCGTGAGAACAGGTGTCGACTGCCGCAGGATGCGCAGACTGCGATTCACCGTCAGCGGAATCAGGTGCGCGGTCACGCTCGCTCGCACGGACAGGTGCCGATAGGCCGCGGCCACCACGTCAGCCACCTCGTCACGGGAATGCTGCGGGAACCTCGCGCACACGAAGCCGACGACGCTGGCCAGTTCATGCTCGGTCAGTTTCGACGTGGGGTCGGCGAGTTCAGGAGCGCTCAACGTCGTTGTCACGGGACACTCCTTTTCGCGGTGAACACGACGCTAGGCCGCCGCGCTGCGCATGGTTAGAGTCCGAAGTCCTTTACCCGGCATCCCCTTCGACCCGAGGCTGGACCGGATTGCCGGGGCTGGATGCCCTATCCCGGCTGGGGTTCTGATCGCACAATGAAGTCATGTCTGCACGGACCATGCGCGCCTGGAAGGTCCGAACGCCTGCGCCGATCAGCACCTCGCCGATGGACTTTGTGACCACCGACCTTGCCGACCCCGCTGACGGCGAGGTCCTGATCGCGGTCCGGGCCTGCGGGGTGTGCCGCACCGACCTGCACGTGACCGAGGGCGACCTGCCGATCCACCGCGTCCACGTCACCCCCGGTCATGAAGTGGTGGGCGAGGTGGTCGCCGCAGGTCCTGGAGTCGACGACATCACCGTGGGTGACCGCGTCGGCGTCGCATGGCTGCGGCACACCTGCGGTCGCTGCCGATTCTGCGTGCGCGGCCAGGAGAATCTGTGCCCGGAGTCGCGGTACACCGGCTGGGACGCCGACGGCGGCTACGCCGAGTTCATCGTCGCGCCTGCCGCCTATGTGCACCGTCTGCCACCCGGCTACTCCGACACCGAACTGGCCCCGCTGCTGTGCGCAGGCATCATCGGCTACCGGTCGCTACTTCGCGCCGACCTGCCCCCAGGGGGTCGACTCGGCATCTACGGCTTCGGCGGAAGCGCACACATCACCGCCCAGATAGCGAGATTCCGAGGAGCCGAGGTGCACGTCATGACCCGCGGCGAGCACGCGCAGGAACTGGCGACCGCCTTGGGCGCCGCGTCTGTGCAAGGCGCCTACGATCGTCCCCCGGTGCCCCTGGACGCCGCGATCCTCTTTGCGCCCGTAGGCGATCTCGTGCCGGTCGCGCTGGAAGCGCTGGACCGAGGAGGCACCCTCGCCGTCGCAGGCATTCACCTCAGCGACATCCCGCCGCTGAACTACCAGCGACACGTGTTCCAGGAACGTCAGCTGCGTTCGGTGACCGCGAACACCCGTGCCGACGCACGCGAGTTCCTCGCCGCGGCCGTCCAACACCACATCGAGGTGACCACTGTGCACTACCCGTTCGACAAGGCCGATAAAGCATTGCGCGACTTGAGTTCTGGGAAGATCGCCGGTGCCGCCGTGCTCCTGATGTAACTTGCCACGATCACCGCAAACCTGCTGAATCACTGTCCATCTGAGTCGCGACCACCATTGATGAGCCGCACAGGGAAGGGGCCGCAATGTCCACCAAGGGAGCGCCGAAGCCAATCGTGGTGGGCGTCGACGGCTCGCCGGCGTCCGGCCTCGCGGTGCGCTGGGCGGCCACCGACGCGGCCCTGCGCAGTGCCCCTCTCGTGCTCGTGCACACCTACCCCGCGCCGGTGGGAACATGGTCATCCGGGCTGGTCAACAGCTTTCTCGAGACGCAGCGCCGGACAGGCGCCGAGTTGCTCGGGGAGGCTGCGCGCCAGGCCCGTGAGATCGCCCATGAATCACTAGAGCTGTCAGAGGAATTCGCCTTCAGGTCGCCGGCCGACGCGCTGATGGACATGTCGGCGCACGCGCAGATGGTGGTTGTGGGGTCGCGCGGCTCCGGGACGCTCAAGGGCATGGTCCTGGGCTCCGTCAGCACCCGCCTGGTCCACCATGCGGACTGCCCTGTCACGGTGATTCACGACGATCCTCCACCACCGCCACGGCCCGAGGCGCCCATCCTGCTGGGAAGCGACAACTCGCCGGCATCGGATCACGCCACCGAATTGGCATTCGACGAAGCCGCCACCCGGGGGGTGAGCCTGGTGGTGTTGCACTCCTGGTGGTCGCCGGGGGCGTTCCAGTTCCCCGGTTTCGACTGGGAGGGTCTGCGCCCCGATGTCGACGCCGAGCTTGAGCGCCGACTCGACCCCTGGCGGACGCGCTACCCAGACGTGCCGGTTCGGCGCATCGTCGTTCGCGATCAGCCCGCCCGCGAACTCGTCGGGCACTGCGACATTGCGCAGGCAATCGTGGTGGGCAGTCACGGGCTTGGCGGTGCAGCCGTCAGCGCACTGCTCGGCTCGGTGAGTTCAGCGGTGGTGCACTCCTCGCCCATCCCCGTCATCGTCGCCCGGGGCACCGGTACCCGACACCAGGATGCCTGATCTGACAAGTCCGACTCCGAAGAAGCGCCGGTCAGCGCGATCCTTGCCGGCGCAAATGGTTTCGTGATCACACCACCGCTCCGTCGGTGTCCGAGAGTAAATCTGACCCGAACGGGCCAGGATTGCTGGCCCTCCGAGAGTTCGGGTGCCACAATCGCCACGTGACCGGTGAGCAGTCGCCTAAAAAAACTGGCGACGCGCCATTGCGGGACACGCTGTCGCATCTCCGGCTGCGCGAACTGCTCAGCGAGGTGCAGGACCGAATCGAGCAGATCGTGGCCGGCCGCGACCGGCTCGACGGCCTGGTCGACGCCATGCTCACCGTCACCGCCGGCCTCGAGCTCGATGAGACGCTGCGCACGATCGTGCACACTGCCCGCGAACTCATCGACGCACAGTACGGGGCCCTCGGCGTGCGCGGCGACGGCAACGAGCTCGTCGAATTCGTCTACGAGGGCATCGACGAGGACACCCGCCGGTTGATCGGTCCGCTACCCTCGGGCCGCGGCGTGCTCGGTGTCCTCCTCGAGCACCCGACCCCGATCCGGCTCGACAACATCCACGACCACGTCGACTCCGTGGGATTTCCGCTACATCACCCACCGATGAAGACATTTCTCGGGGTGCCGATCCGGATCCGGGACAAGGTGTTCGGCAACCTCTACCTCACCGAGAAGCGATCGGGCCACCCGTTCAGCGAAGACGATCAGGTATTGGCTCAGGCGTTGGCCGCTGCCGCCGGAATCGCCATCGAGAACGCGCGTCTCTACCAGCAATCACAGACCCGGCAAGCCTGGATCGAGGCCACCCGCGACATCGGCACGGAACTGCTGGGCGGCACCGCCCCCGCCCGGGTCTTCCAGTTGATCGCCGATGAGGCCCTCAAGCTGACCGACGCCGAGGCGACCCTGGTCGCCGTTCCCTCCGATGACGACATCCCCCACAGCGACGTGCGCGAGCTGATCATCAGCGCCGCGTCCGGCTCCGCCCACCACACCCCGGGCACCGCAGATCCCATCTCGGTGGCGGATACCCTTGTGGGACAGGCTTTTGTTCAACGGACGCCGTACCGCGCCGACAGGCTCGACGTGCTCATCAGCGTCCTCCAGGATCAGGACCAAGGCCCGGCGTTGGTGCTGCCGCTGAGGAGCAGCGAGACCGTCGCGGGCGTGCTCATTGCAATGCGCCATGCCGGAGCCAAACCGTTCACCGACGATCAGTTGAGCATGATGTCCGGTTTCGCCGACCAGGCCGCCCTTGCCTGGGAACTCGCCAACGCCCAACACAGAATGCGTGAACTCGACGTGCTCTCCGACCGTGACCGCATTGCCCGTGACCTCCATGATCACGTCATCCAGCGACTGTTCGCGGTCGGCCTGTCCTTGCAGGGCACCATTTCGCGGGCGCGGTCGGCCGAGGTTCAGCAGCGGTTGACCGCGGGCGTCGACGAACTTCAGGCGGTGATCGTCGACATTCGCACCGCCATCTTCGACCTGCACGCCGGCCAGGGCTCGACCCGGCTCCGGCAACGCCTCGACGACGTGCTGGCTCAGTTCGGAAGTGCCGACGTGCGCACCGCTGCGCACTACAGCGGCCCGCTGTCGGTGGTCGATGCAACCTTGGCCGAGCACGCCGAGGCGGTGGTCCGCGAAGCGGTCAGCAACGCCGTCCGCCATGGGCACGCGACGGAGGTGACCGTCCGCGTCCTCGTCGACGACAATCTGAGTATCGAGGTTCTCGACAACGGCGTGGGCATCGGCGACACCGGCACCGAAAGTGGGCTGGCCAACCTGCGTCGACGTGCCGCCGACTGTCACGGCGTGTTCAGCGTGGCCGCGCGGGACACCGGCGGCACCGCACTGCTGTGGAGTGCCGCACTTCCCTGACGCACGTTCCGGGTCCACCGGCCCTCGCTCCCAGGGACCTACGGCCCTGCCGGGTGAGCCGCGTGCCTGAATACCCTTGCTGAGGAGCATTCATCGTGCGCCGGCCATCGGTGGAATGCCTCGGAAGGGGCGCAGATGATCAAGTCCGCAAGTGAGTTCGGCATTCTCGTCGGGATCGACGGCTCACCGGAGTCGGACGCCGCGATTCGCTGGGCTGCTCACGAGGCCGAACTGCGACATCTGCCTGTCACGTTGATGCACGTCGTGGCGCCCGCACTGGTGACCTGGCCGATCGAAACCCTCGAGTTCAGCTATCAGCAGTGGCAGAACGACAACGCACAGTATGTGATCGAGCAGGCGCAGAAGGTCGTGCAGACGGCGGTCGGCGACGCCGCGCCGCCCGACGTACGAGTCCGGTTGCGCCATGACGGCGTCATGACGGAGTTGTCCGCCGCGTCGGCGAAGGCGTCGCTGGTGGTGGTCGGTAGCCGAGGGGTGGGCCCGCTGGGCGCAGCGGTGCTTGGGTCCGTCAGCCGGAGCCTGCTCCACCACGCCGGATGTCCGGTGGTCATCACCAAAGCGACGGCGCCCAGAGCGCCCGACCGGACGTCGCCCGTCCTGCTGGGGATCGACGGGTCACCGGCATCCGACGCCGCCATAGCCGTGGCTTTCGACGAAGCATCGCGCCGGGGTGTCGACCTCGTTGCGCTGCACGCATGGAGTGACGTCGGGGTATTTCCCATCCTGGGCATGGACTGGCACCAGTACGAGCAACAGGGACACGAGCTGCTCGGCGAGCGTCTCGCCGGCTGGCAGGAGCGCTACCCCGACGTCCACGTGCGGCGGCGGATCGTGTGCGACCGAGCCGCACGGTGGCTCATCGACGACGCGAAACAGGCCCAGCTCGTCGTCGTCGGCAGCCGCGGCCGCGGCGGGATCTCCGGCCTGCTCCTCGGCTCTGTCAGCACCGCTGTCGCCGAATCCGCGTCAACCCCGGTCATCGTGGTCCCGAGTTCACCCCGCGCCGACTGACCGGCAGGCCGTACGGCTCCCGCAAGAGGACCATTGACCCTGTCCGTGCCCCCCGATCCTGCGGCAGGGTTGACGCAGCCCAACGGAGGTGCAACATGCGCGATGTCGTGGTGGACACCGATGTCATCAGAGATGCCGTGTGGTTGGCGTGCCGGGCGCCGTCGCTGCACAACAGTCAGCCGTGGCGGTGGATCGCGCAGCGACACGGCGTGCAACTCTTCCTCGACGCGGACCGGGCGCCCAGGTCGACCGATACCTCAGGCCGCGAGGCGGTGATCGGTTGTGGCGCAGTACTGGACCACTTTCGGGTAGCCATGGCAGCGGCGGGATGGGCCACGAATGTCGACCGGTTTCCCAATCCCAACAACCTCGACCACCTGGCGTCGGTGGATTTCAGCCCGTTGGACTTCGTGACCGACGGTCACCGCAGTCGGGCGCAGGCCATCCTGCAACGACGCACCGACCGGTTGCCCCTGGCGGCCCCGGCACACTGGGAACCTTTCCTGGAACAGCTGCGCGGCACCATGGACGGATCGGAGGTGTTCCTCGATGTCGTGGCCGGCGAGCATCACGCGGAGCTCGCGCGCGCCTCGCAACTCGCGGAATCGCAGCGCCTCTACGACTCCTCGTATCATTCCGAAATCATCGGTTGGACAAGCGGTTTCAGCGGCGCAGACGGCATACCGCCGGGCGCCTTGCTGTCGGCCACCGAAACCGAACGCGTCGACATCGCCCGTCAGTTCCCGTCCTCACCGCACCCGGAGCGGCGGCCCGATATCTCCGCCGACCACGCCAACGTGCTGGTGCTGTCCACGCCCGACGACACCCGCCGCAGTGCCCTTCGGTGCGGCGAGGCCCTCTCCGCGGTGCTGCTGGACGCCACGATGGCCGGCATGGCCACCTGCACACTGACCCACATCACCGAGGTGGCAGCGAGCCGGCACGTCGTGGCGACGCTGATCGCACGCGACGCCGCTCCCCAGGTCGTGGTCCGGGTAGGCGACTCCCCTGGCACCGGCGACCAGATCCCCATTACGCCGCGCCGGCCGATCGGCGATGTCTTCGAGGTCGACCCCGGGAGCGAATGACCCGCTGGGGCCGAGGACCGACAACCAACGCAGGGAGACGAGAGAATGCCCGAGCACCAGGCACTGCCCGATATCGTCGTGGGAATCGACGGTTCTCGAACCGCCATCGATGCGGCGCTCTGGGCGGTTGACGATGCGGTCAGTCGCGGCATCCCGCTGCGCCTCGTGTGCGTGGTGGCACCGGCGAACACCGCGCCGTCGGGCATTCACGACGTGAGAACGGCAGAGAGGGCGCTTCGCGAGGCGATTGCCGCGGTCGAGTCCGCCGACGAGACCGTCAAGATCGAACACGAGATCGTGCACGGCGAACCGGTGCATGCCCTGAAGACGGCCTGCCGGGGATCGGCGATGCTCTGCGTCGGCGCCGCCGGCCTGGCGCACAGTGGGCGCGGCCGCATCGGATCCACCGCTGCCGCCCTGGCCGCGACGGCGCAGTGTCCGGTCGCCATCATCACTGCTCACCATCCGCCGCCGCTGGATGGGGGCTGGGTGGTCGCCGAGATCAATGAGTCACCGGCGCGCGAGACCACCCTGCGGCGCGCCACAGAAGAGGCGTTGCTGCGGCACGCGCGGCTGTGTGTGGTCACCACATGGCTGTCCAGGTACACCGACATCCATGACAACCACGCCGTCGCCGACGGCAACCGGCTGGCGAAGGCCCGATTGGACCGCCGGCTGAGCGACTGGCGGCGGCGTTACCCAGACCTCGACGTGCAGGCGGTGGCCGCGCACGGAAGTTTCGTGAATTACCTTGCCCGAGAATCGGGATCGATCCAATTGGTCGTCGTCGCCCACGACCGGGCCAACGGAATCGGTGAGTTGGTCGGCCCTCCGGGCCGCGGCGCCTTGCGCGACACCAACTGCGGAATCTTGATCTGCGAACCGCAGAACGTATTGTAAGGGCGTACTTCGGGCTGACGGCGATCATGGAGGTCTTCGCATGGTGAAGGTCTTTCTGGTGGACGATCACGAAGTCGTCCGACGCGGACTGATCGACCTTCTCAGCGCAGACGACGAATTGGAGGTCGTGGGCGAGGCCGGCTCAGTGGCGCAGGCGATGGCCCGCATCCCGGCCCTGCAGCCCGATGTTGCGGTGCTCGACGTCAGATTGCCCGACGGCAACGGGATCGAGTTGTGTCGTGATCTGTTGTCGCAACTGCCCTATCTGCGGTGCCTCATGTTGACGTCATTCACCTCAGATGAAGCGATGCTCGACGCGATCCTGGCCGGCGCCAGCGGGTATGTCATCAAAGACATCAAGGGCATGGAACTGGCGCAGGCCATCAAAGATGTCGGCGCAGGCCGGTCGCTGCTCGACAACCGCGCTGCAGCAGCGCTGATGGCCAAGCTGCGGGGAGCGGCCGAACATTCCGATCCGTTGTCCGGGCTCAGCGCCCAGGAACGGGTTCTGCTCGACCTGCTCGGCGAAGGCCTGACCAACCGCCAGATCGCCGACCGGATGTTCCTGGCGGAAAAGACGGTCAAGAATTACGTCTCTCGACTCCTGGCCAAGCTTGGCATGGAACGCCGTACCCAGGCAGCGGTGTTCATCTCCAAGCTGGACCGCACCGACCGCGCCGGCTCCGACTGACGCCCTGATCGGGTTCGCGCCCTCAACGGCGCACCACGAGCACCGAGCAGCCGGGATATCCCAGGATGGGGTGACAGCCCGAGGTCTCGGAGTCCGAGATCCTGTCGGCGTCGCAGCGACCGACAACGGCGAGCCCGACGCCTCGGTCGCCCTCCCCGGGGACCCGGTAGGGCCTGCCGGTGCCCGCGGCCACCACCTCGACAGGAACGTCAGGGTAACGCCGTACCCAACTGTCGGCGCGTTGATCGATCTGGCGCACCGTCGTCCCGCGCAACCGGCCTTCCCGCATGGCCAGGTGCACCACATCGTCGTTGCCGGGTTCGTCGGACAGCACGACCGCGATCACCCCGGCGGTACGGGCGCTGCCGTCGAGGTGACTCCGGATGATCGCCACCGGACATTCCGCCTCCCCCGCCAGCGCGGTGACGGTGGCACCGAACACCCGACCCTCCCCGGAGGCGGTCGGCCCGGCGCCGACGCACACCATGGCGCCGTTGTGCGATTCGCTCACCAGCACCTCACCTGGCTCGCCGTGGATTTGCACCGTGTGCACGCGAACGCGATCCAGCGCGAGCAACGCGGCGTCCTCTGCCTCGTCCAGAACCGTGTCGCCGCCGGGAGCATCGTGGCGGCGGGCCGCCCCCGGGGACACGACGTGAACGATGCGCAGGGGCACATCGCGATCGACCGCTTCGGCCGCCGCCCACCGCACCGCGTTGAGTGCGGAATGGGAGCCGTCGACACCCACGATGACCGCCCCGATGGATTCGTGCGCAGAGTGGCTCATGCTAGGCGTTGTTGTTTGTGCGGCCGTTGCCTGCGAGGTCGTCGAGCTCGCGGTCCCAGTCGGCGTAGCGCAGCCGGATGAGCCTGAGGCGCAGCCCCGCCCACACGGCCGTGGCGGATCCGACGAGAGCAGCCCACAGTGCCAGCGCAGCCACGATCGCTGCCGCCGCGGCATCCTCGTCTGTCAGAGGCTCTGCAGAGCGGTTGCCCGCGGCGTCGACCCAGATCGTCAACGGCTCACCGGCTTTCAGCCGGCCGGTGCGCATTTCGGCGGTATGCGTCCCGCCGGCGTAGCGCCAGTGAACCTGGGTGAGGAATGGCTTCTCGTAGGCCTCCGGCGACGCCGTGCTGTCCCGCGTCGCGGTGGCCTCGACCTGATGGCGAGTGAGTCGATCGGACGCGAACGCATGTGTCCGCTCGTCGAACACTGCCGTTCCGGCCGCGCCGGCCAGCGGGATCACCAGGATGCCCACCACGACGATCAGCAGAACAGCAACCGCTTCAATGCGATCGCTGCCGCGTACCAGTGGATTTCGGGCCAGCAGGTGGTGCCACCAGCTGCCGAGACTGAGCGAGAAGGTCTGCATGGCGACTCCATCACGGTGGCGGCCGATCGTTTCCGTAGTCCCGATCATCGTCGGAACCCCGCCGGGAGTGCAGAGGCGAAAGTCCCACTGTGGGAGGCCAAACGCCTGCTGTCGACGGCGTCAGAAGTGTTGCAGCGGCGCACCGTCGAGTCGAGTGACCGCCTCATCCAGTGGGCGCCGCGGCGTGCTGGGTAGTGGGTCCGTGCCCACCGGCGCCCACCCGATGCGCAGCAGCATCTGTGGATAGCCCGCCGACCCGAATACGTCCTGCCCGATCTCGGCTCGAATGTCGGGAATCTCCAGCGGCCCCGTCACCGGGCAACTCGCGAGCCCGGCCGCAGCGGCCGTCAGAAGCACCAGACTGGTGGCCTCACCGGCGCGAAGCTGCGATACCGGGTCATCGCTGGCCGTGCCCAAGGCGATGACGGCCGCGTTGTCCTGCGCAGGGGTCGCCTCGGCGGGTTGTAGCGACATTGCACCGGCAACGGACCGTGTCGGTGTCTCGGCGGCAGGGTCGAACAGTGGTGCACTCCGCTCCGGAACTTCGGCGGTCGACCCGTAATGCCCGCTCCAACTGGATAATTCGGCAGGGTACTCGAGGTCGCCGCGGTGCCGCCGTTCCGCCTCCAGCACCTGTCGCGTGAGATTGGTGAGGGTGTCGAATCGCCGCAACATGACGCCCGAACGTGCGGCTCGCGCACCCATCATCGCCAACTCTCCCGGCGGTACCGGCCAGGAGCTGTAGGTGCGCCTGTCCGTGTGGCGCTGCGGAATTGCCCCGGCCAGAGAGACGTCCGAATCCGTGGGCGGATAGCGGTGAATCTCCACGGCCGCCAGATGATTCGGATCCGCTTGGCTGGGGAAGTGGTGAACCTTCGCCTGCCAGCCCAGCGCAGCGAGCGCGACCTGACAGTGATTCAGGGTTGCCCCGCAGCTGAGCATCAGATCGCGGGCATCCGGATCGGTATGCGGCAGAGCCAATTCCGGATCGGAATAGAGATGCAGGCTGCGGTCGCCGACCCGCCAGTTCCACGGCTGCGAGTTGTGCTTCGACGGTGCCCTGGTGGCCAGCAGAAGCGCCGACCGCAAAGTGTCGGTGTCGGGAAAGTGAGGAGTCATTAGTGACGTCCGCAGCACACGACGGTCAGGACTGCCGTGCCACGATCACCGGGACGCGCGCCACCTGCGTCACCGCCCAGCTGACCGAACCGAGCACGAGGCCGGCAAAGCCGCCACGTCCATGGCTGCCCAGCACCAGCAGCTGCGCGTCTCGGGACTCCTCGATTAGCCGGTGGGCTGGGTTGTCCTGGCCGACGACGCGCCGGACGACGACGTCGGGATAGCGCTCGCACCAACCGGCCAGGCGCTGCGCGAGCTCCTCGTCGGCCTGTGCCTCCATGTCGCCGCGCGGCACGTCGACCACGAAATCAACGCTGTTCATCCAGGTGTGTACGGCGACGAGGACGACTCCGCGACGCGATGCCTCGTCGAAGGCGATCGCCGTGGCGAGCTCCGATGCCGGCGATCCGTCGATGCCGACGACGATCGGCGCATCGGCGAGGTCCGCGCTGGAATCTTCTTCATGAATCACGGCCACCGGACAGTGCGCGTGATGGACGAGGCCCGAACTGGTCGATCCCAGCAGCAGACCCGGCAATCCACTCACGCCGCGGCACCCCACCACCATCATGTCCGCGTCCTTGGACAAGTCGATCAGGTCGGGCATCTTCGGCCCGGCAAGCACCAGTTGGTCCACGGTGACTCCGTGGTCTCCGGCGAGGTAACCGGTGGCGATGTCGCGAGCCTCGGTGAGGATCTCTTCGGCCCGGCGACCGCGCTCGGCGAGATAGTCCTCGGTGTCGGGGATGTCCAGCCACGGCCCGATGTCGGTGGAGGGCATCACGTGCACGAGGGTGAGCGGGACGTGACGCAACGCTGCGTCACGTGCCGCCCACGCAGTGGCGAGTCGCGAGCCGGGGGAACCGTCGACGGCCACCACGATCCCGTGGTGTCTGGTCTGCGAAGACTGCGGTGTGGTTGCAGAAGTCATGTCGTCCTCCGTCATGGCGCCGGAATCGCGTATCTCGGCTCGTTCACACGCTAGGTCGACCGGCGCACGAAACTCTCGGGGAATAGGTCACCACTGCAAGGACCAAAGGCCCCACTTCGGTCTGCTGACGAACTGACTGTGGGCGCTCGCACACCGACCGTTCGGGGCCCGGCATAAAACGAAACCGTTGTGCTGCACATTATTTCGATTCGTGCCCAGGCCGCGGTTGAGAAGCCGGCCAGGTCTTGCGGGTGGCCGATGTCCGAGCAGTTGCAGAGAGCCGCCGGGTTGTCCCAATAGTCGAACATGTGTTCTACTTCTGGCTCCGTGCCAGCCCGCTCACCGCGGGCAATGTCCAAGGAGGAGATCGCTTCACGATGACTGTAGACACTCTCACAGCAGACGCGCCGCCCGCCGACCCCGACACCCGCGACCGGGCGATTTCTCCGATCGAGAACACCTCGGCAGGGAATGTGTCGTCACCCGCCGCGCCCGCCGCAGAAGCCCCGGCCGAGGACCGGCCGAGGAAGACCCCGGCCAAGAAGGCGGCCGGCAAGAAGACCAAGACTCTCGAGCTGACGCTCACCGTCACCGGCACCGCCGACGGCGAATGGCGCGCGGAACTCAAGCAGGGCGCCTCATATCTGGCACGTAACCTCGCGGTCGCGGCCGCCGCGGTCTCCCGGGCCGCCAAGGAACTCCATGAGGACCTTTCCACCCCGATCGATGAGGTCATCGAGGAGGCCCGCTCCCAGCAGGCCGCCAGGGTCGCCGCTCTCGAAGCCGAACTGGAGGCCGCCCGCAAGGCCCTCGCCGACTTGGACTGAGCCCACCCGGGAGGTGATCGCAGTCACGCGGCCGACTGCACGGCCCGTCGTGTCACATTGCGTTAACACAACGCCTGACGTGGGTATCTGACACGACACGATCCCGAACGAAAGGACAGATCATGGGCGACAGTGGTCCCGAAGAAGCCGTCAAGGGCGTCGTTGAAGACGTTAAAGGCAAGGCGAAGGAAGTCATCGGCATCGTCACCGATCGCGATGACTTGAAGGAAGAGGGCCAGGCCCAGCAGGACAAGGCAGAGGCCCAGCGCGACGTTGCCAAGAAGGAAGCCGAGGCCGAGGCTGCTCGCGGCGCCGAGAAGGCCGCCGAGGCCCGGCAGAAGGCAGCGGAGTAGCACTCACGCACCGAGAACTATCGGCGGGACCGTCCTCCACGGAGGATGGTCCCGCTGTTTTGTGGAAGCGCCCTTGCGCCAGTGGATCTCGGTGATCACCGAAGCGAGTCTGAGCTGGTGGTCCCGGCTGGTATCGAACCAGCGACCTTCCGCGTGTGAGGCGGACGCTCTCCCACTGAGCTACGAGACCGGATTCCCGACGAATCGAACGAGGCAGAAGACTAACACGCGAGGCGGTTCACCCCAGAATCCTCTAGGGGTCGATTCCCTTTTTCAGTCCGCTCATCAGGGCTTTCACAGGTATCGTCGCCGCCATGACGCGCTGAGCTCACGCCCCCACCCTGGCGGCGTCGACGGCGGTGCCCACGATTCTTCTGAGAGGCATGGCGGTGTGATGAATCGAGTCATCGTGGCGGTTGCCCTGGCCGGGACAGCAGTGCTGGGCGCGCCGGTAGCCGCGGCCGACGTCGTCGGTTTCACGTCCCCGAGCGGCAACATCGGCTGCATCCTGTCCGAGGATCTTCTGCGTTGCGATATCGCGACGCGAGACTGGTCGCCTCCGCCACGCCCCGCCGACTGTCCCGATTTCACCGACTTCGGTCAAGGCCTCATGGTGCAGCAGTACGGCCCCGCGAGGTTCGTGTGCGCCGGCGACACCACCCTGGGTGCCGGTCCGGCCCTGCCCTACGGGCAGTTCGAGGCAGGTGGCGGAATGAGCTGCAACAGCGAACCCTCCGGGATGCGGTGTTCCAACTCCGATGGCCATGGGTTCACCATTTCCCGACAGGCGTACTCCCTCTTCTGATTCTCGGCGCGACACGGCGAGCAAGGGATTTGTGTACCCCTAAGTGCGTCGACTATCGTCGTGCATCGCGACGGCCGACGATCTCGGCCGTGGCGTGCGGATGTAGCGCAGTTGGTAGCGCATCACCTTGCCAAGGTGAGGGTCGCGGGTTCGAATCCCGTCATCCGCTCGAGGATGCAGTGGCATCAACCCCAGCGGTGGAGTGGCCGAGTGGTGAGGCAACGGCCTGCAAAGCCGTGCACACGGGTTCGATTCCCGTCTCCACCTCCGAGATTTGTCCCGGCGCGATTAGCTCAGCGGGAGAGCGCTTCCCTGACACGGAAGAGGTCACTGGTTCAATCCCAGTATCGCGCACCAGAGTTTGTGCAGGTGAGAACCTCGGTTGACGAGGCGCACCTCATCCCTCGCCGCCGAGCTCAGTCCAATCCCGCTCAGTCTCAGCGGCGTTTTGGGCCATCACCGATTCGTCGAGCCACTTCTGCACGTCGCCGCCAAGGCGATCCGCCGACAGTTGGGCGAAGTCGAGGGCCTGCACCGCCATGGCCGCCAAGACGTTCATCGCCCGTCCGCTGCGGTGGATCTCTTCCATCAGCGCACCGAGCTGTTGATTGTCCTCGGCGCACAGCGCCGACAGGTACCGGCGGGCATCCGCGAACTCCCGGTCGACATGAGGCATCTTCTTGCGGAACTCGTCGGGCGAGGGCAGGTCGCCGGGTGTCTGTGTCATGTGGGTTCCCTTTCGGTACTGAACGCGGGCGACGAGGCTAGCGGCGATCTGACATGTGACGCGCTGCCGGCGCCATTGCTGGACGAGACGAGAGTTGTCCGGTGAGCCGCCGATTTTCGGAACCGCGACCGCTCGTGTCTAATCATTACAGCGCGCGACGCCTCACAGAGGTGTGCTTTGACCCAGGAGAGCGGGCCCCGAACTTGGGGCACGGCACAACCGCCCCGGCCCGCGGCAGCAACTGGTGAGCAGTGACCCGCCGACTATTGGTCAGCCATCAGTGTGCACACCCCTGCGAGTCCGACACGGCCTGCGGCCGGCGGATAGAGGTAAACCTGTTGACGCTCAGACAATTTGGGCGGCGACTCGCTCAAAGCCCGCCAAGCATGCCGCAGCTGCGGGATTCGCGATCGGCACCGCGCACATGAGCGTGCTCGGCATCAGTGTGGCGGTGGTCTACTTCACCGCCCTTGCGGGACCGACCGCGGCGGTCCCGATACTCGCGTACCTGCTGTGGACGCATCGTGTCGACCGGCAACTCGAGCGATTCAGGAGCTGGATGCAGCGACGGCAGGCCCTCATCACGGCCGCGGTCCTCCTCCTCATCGGCATTGCCCTGCTGTACAACGGGATTGGCGCGGTATAGAGCGTCGACCGAGACCACACCGCCCCCGGACGCCCGCCCTCGCTCACTGCCGGGCGGGGACAGCGGGCCGCCACCGAGTGCCGGGTCAATCCCCGATCGTTACCACTTTCGCAGCCGGCGCCTATGCACCTATAAGGCCTTTCTCAGGTTCGGCCCATATGTTCATCGTCAGAGATACAACCCAAGACGAACCCGATACGCTCGGCCCGCCACCAACCCCCCCTGGGTGGCGGGCCGAGATCGTGTTTGCTGTCCTGGAAAGTGCACGACGCCTAGCCCTCACCGACTAAAGTTTCGCGGTACACCGGCACGCTTCCGACAACCCAGGGGTGGGACATGATTCGCGAGATGCTCGTTGCGACCGCCATCGGCGCCGCTGCCGTTGCAGCAGCCCCGGCCGCGATAGCCGAGCCCGGCCCGCAATATCCCGATCTGTCGGGACGCTACGCGACCGACGTGCCCGGGATGGTCTACGACGCCCACCTCACCGGTCCGTGCACCAACATGGAGCTTTTTACATTCGGGCGGGGCCGCGGCGGCGAGGCCCTGCAGTGCCGGTGGATTCCCAACCAGTGGCCGCCGATCTACACCGGCTTCTGGCAGTCCACCTATGAACTCCACGGTGTCCAGGAGATCGGCGCCCGGTGCCCGAAGCCCCAGGCCGCAGCTCAGTCCCCCGACGGTCGACCGCTGCTGTGCCTCGGCGCCCAAGGATGGCAGCCGGGATTCCTCACCAGCGCGGACGCCCGTTTCTTCCCCCGCTGACGTTCAGGAGCTCCGGAGAGTGCGACTCGGCTCAGTGCCGAACACCTGCTTGTAAGCGCTGCTGAAGCGGCCGGGATGGCTGAACCCGCAGCGTCCCGCAATCGATGTGACGGTGTCCTGCGCCGGATCGGCCGACTTCAGCTCGCGGTGGGCGCGTTCCAGCCTGACCCGCCGGAGATACTCCAGCGGAGTCAGGTCCAGATGCTCGCGGAAGGCGTACTGGATGGCCCTCGGAGTGACGTCGCTGGCAGCAGCGATGTCCCGAATGGAAATCTCGTACTGGGCATTGTCATGAATGAAGTCCAGTGCGCGCCGCAACATCCGCGGTTTGGTCGTGGTTGCCTTCTCATCACTCTGCATCAAGGGGGGTGTTCCCAAACTTCGCGCACAGCGAAACCCCCGAGTGATCTACGCCACTGATCGGCCTGAGACGATCGCACCTATGACCGATCGCATCGAGGTTCCGCGCACCATCCCCGCATCCCCCGCCGACATCTTCGCCGTGCTGTGCGATCCGCAGGGTCACGTGGCCATCGACGCCACCGGAATGTTGCAGGACGCCGACGGCACACCCGTCGGCGCGGTCGGCGACAGCTTCGTCGTCCACATGGACCGCGAGGCACTCAACGACTTCCCGATGGGCCGCTACGACGTCACCGTGCAGATCAGCCAGTTCGAGCAGGACCAGCTGATCGCATGGACGATCCTGGGCCAGATCAAGCCGCAGATCGGCCACGTGTACGGCTACCGCCTCGAACCGGCCGAGGAGGGCACGCTGGTCACGTCGTTCTATGACTGGTCCGACATCGACCAGCACTGGCGCGACGCCGACATCTTTCCTGTCGTCTCCGAGGCCGCCTTGCGCGCCACGCTCGGAATCCTCGACCGCACGGTGCGGCGCGGTTACCCCAAGGGCTGACTCGTCAACCCACGGTTGACGCATCGCATTCGTCAACCTACGGTTGACGAATGACCGCCAAGATCACCCACCCCGTCCGCTTGGACGATCTCATCGACGTCATCACGCAGGTTCACGACGAACCCCTCGAGCAACTCACCGACGCTGTGCTGGCCGCAGAGGCGCTCGGCGAGGTGGCCGACCACCTCATCGGCCACTTCGTCGATCAAGCGCGCAGGTCGGGGGCATCGTGGACCGAGATCGGTCAGTCCATGGGCGTCACCAAGCAGGCCGCCCAGAAGCGATTTGTCCCCAAAACCCCCACCGATGCTGCCGCGCTGGACCCCAACGCCGGGTTCAGCCGATTCACCGACCGAGCCCGCAACGTCATCGTCGAGGCGCAGAACACGGCGCACGCCGCGGGCAACGGCGAGATTCGGCCAGAACACCTGGTGCTGGGGCTGTTCGCCGACCCGACCGGTCTGGCCGCCCGCCTGATCGCCGATCAGGGAATCGACGTGACCGCGGTCGGTGACTCCATCACCCTGCCGCCCCGGGCCGACGAGGTGCCCGCACTGATCCCCTTCGACGCGCGCGCCAAGAAGGCACTCGAATTGACGTTCCGCCACGCCCTTCGGCTCGGCCACAACTACGTCGGCACCGAACACCTGCTGCTGGCGCTCCACGAGGAGGAAGACGCCGATGGCGCACTGCACGTCCTCGGCGTCGACGGCGAACGCTTCGAACGCGACCTGCTCGCCGCGCTGGACGCCTTCACCGACACCTGATCCACACGTCGACCTCACACTCGGGCCCCCGCGGTCGTCTTCATGATGTGAAGGTGCGACCGTTCGAGGATGTGGTGACCCAGCACGGTGCCACCGTGCTGCGGGTCTGTCGCGCGGTACTCGGTCCCGCCCACCGCGAGGACGCCGAGGACGCGTGGTCGGACACCTTCCTCTCGGCACTGCGCGCCTACCCCGACCTGCCCGACGATGCGAACGTCGAGGCCTGGCTGGTGACGATCGCCCACCGCCGATCCCTTGACGTCGGGCGCGCCCGCTCGCGGCGGCCCATCCCGACCGAGGCGCCCCCGGAACGCATCGACACCCGCGCCGACCCCGGGACCCGCGACCCGGATCTGTGGGCCGCCCTGGCACGCCTGCCCGAGAAGCAGCGTCGGGCCGTGGCCTACCACCACATCGCCGGCCTTCCGTTCGCGGAAGTGGCGGCCATCCTCGACAACTCCCCGGACGCCGCGCGACGCGCCGCGTCCGACGGCATCAAGACCCTGCGCAAGCACTGGATGAAGGACGACATCAGATGAACGACAACATTTTTGACGTTTCAGTTCCTGACGAGGACGCCGCGCTACGACAACTGCGCGACCGCCTCTGTGCGGCCGCCGAGCAGTCGGGGCTCCTCGACGTCGCCTATCGGACCCTCGACACCCCAGTCGGCACCCTGCTGCTGGCCGCCACCCCGGTCGGGGTGGTGCGGGTGGCCTTCGACATCGAGGACCACGACGCGGTGCTGGCCCGGCTTGCCGACACGCTGAGCCCACGCATCGTGCATGCGCCTGCTCGCCTGGACGTCGTCGCGCATCAGATCGACGAGTACTTCGCCAAGCGGCGCACCGCGTTCGACGTCCCCGTCGACCTGAGCCTCACCGACGGGTTCCGGCGCAGCGTCGTCGAGCACCTGCGTGACATCGGCTACGGCCGGCGGGAAAGCTACGCGCAAGTGGCCGCCGCCATCGGCAGTCCCCGCGCGGTGCGCGCCGTCGGCAGCGCCTGCGCCCACAACCCTCTGCCCGTCGTCATCCCGTGCCACCGCGTCGTACGCTCGGACGGCACCACCGGCCAGTACGTCGGCGGGCCGCGGGCCAAGTCCGTTCTGCTCGAACTCGAAGCGGCCTGACGGTCAACCCGGTGCTGGCCATTCCGCGGGTGTGCGATCATGCGAAGCACGTCTAGGAGGGGACACCTACATGCGTCGCTCGCTCGCGCTGCTGATCGCCACGCTGGCCGCACTGGGAGGTCTGCTCGCGCCGCCGGCGTCGGCGGCCAACATCCCGATCGGCCGACTGGGTGAGCCGCTTCGCGTGGAGTTCAAGGGGCTGGTTGCCGACGTCACCGTCAACAACATTCTTCCCTCACCGGTGCCCCCGGGATTCGGCTATCCGCCCCGGGCGCCGCGCTATCAGGTGTTCCGCGCCGACATCACCATCACCCCGGTGCAGGTCCCCACGCCGTACGCAATGGCCATCACGTTCCAGTTCCGCGGCGTGACCCCGACCGGCGACGCCTACGAGCCGCGCAACAGCGACGCACCCGACGCGCTGCAACTCGGCATGCAGAACGCCCGGGTGGGCCAGACATTCACCGGCGGTGTCTGGTGGGACTGCTACCGCGACCTGGTGTCCAATGTGGTCCTGCTGGACAAGATCACCGGCACCCGCCTGGCGCAGTGGAACGTGGCCTGAGCCCGCAGATCAGCGCGGCCGACGTCACCCGGCTGGCCGAACTCGCCGACGTCGCCGCCCGCACCTTTCCGCTGGCCTGTCCCCCATCGGCCACCGCGGAGGACATCGCCGCCTTCATCGCCGAGAACCTCACCGCTGCACGCTTCGCCGACTACGTCGCCGACCCCGGCCGCGACGTGCTCACCGCGACTGAGCACGGACGAATCGTGGGCTACGCCATGATAATTCGCGGAGTTCCCGACAACGACGACGTCGCCCGCGCGGTCACCGCGCGTCCCGCGGTGGAACTGTCGAAGATGTACGTGCTGCCCGACGCCCACGGCAGCGGCGTGTCCGCGGCGCTGATGTCGGCCGCACTGGACGGAGCCACCGCGCAAGGCGCGGCATCCGTCTGGCTCGGTGTCAACCAGCACAACGATCGCGCACAACGCTTCTACGCCAAGCACGGCTTCACGATCACTGGTACCAAGACCTTCCGGCTCGGCAACCACATCGAGCAGGACTACGTGATGGTGCGCCCCGCCTGACCCGCCGCCGTCAACGCCAGCAGGCGCGAGGTGGCCCGCAGATATTTCTTGCGGAACCCGCCCGCCAGCATCTCCTCGCTGAAGACGGTGTCCAGCTTTGCCCCCGACGCCACCACCGGGATACCGGCGTCGTACAGCCGGTCGGTCAGGGCGACGAGCCGGAGCGCGACGCTCTGGTCCTCGACCTGGTGCACCCCGGTGAGGTAAACCTCCGAAACCCCTTCGATCAGCGCCAGATAGCGCGACGGGTGCATGGTCGCCAGATGCTTACACAACGCGTCGAAATCGTCGAGTGTCGCACCGGGAGCGGCGGCCGCGCGCTCGGCGACGTCGGTATCGCTCGGCGGCTGGGGCGCCGGCGGCAGATCACGGTGCCGGTAGTCGGGCCCCTCGATACGCACCGTGGTGAACATCGCCGCCAGCGTGTTGATCTCCCGCAGAAAATCCTGTGCGGCGAACCGGCCCTCACCCAACTGCTCGGGCAGCGTGTTGGAGGTTGCCGCCACCGACACGCCGCGCTCGACAAGTTGGGACAGCAGCCGCGAGATCAGCGTGGTGTTGCCGGGGTCGTCCAGTTCGAACTCGTCGATGCAGAGCAGCGCGTAGTCGGACAGCAGCTCGATGCACTCGACGAACCCGAAGACGCCGGCGAGCTGAGTCAGCTCGCCGAACGTGGCGAACGCCGACTCCGACGGGGAGGCGTGGCACACGGCGTAGTACGACGACGCCAGCAGGTGGGTCTTGCCGACACCGAATCCGCCGTCGAGGTACACCCCGACGCCGGGAAGCACCTCGCGCTTGCCGAACAGCCGCTTCTTACCCGCCCGCCGATCCACCGCCTGCTCGCAGAACCGCCGGCACGCGTGCACCGCCGCGGCCTGCGACGGCTCGTCCGGATCCGGCTGGTAGGTGTCGAAGCTGACGTCGGCGAACGTAGGCGGCGGGATCAGCTGAGCGATCAACCGCTCCGGTGTGACGCTGGGGTGTCGATCGACCAGATGCCCGACATCGCTGGACCCGTGCATGCAGGCACCTTATCGGCGTGGTCTGATTCTGCGTATGCCCGCCGACGGTGACGCAACGAGGTTCACGGTGGTCGGCCGGATCGACGAACTGGGCGAGGGCGCGCTCGCCCGGCGTTATGCCTACCCCGACGACCTGCGCTCACCGTGGGTGCGGTGCAACATGATCGCCTCGATCGACGGCGGCGCGACCAGCAGCGGTAAGTCCGGCGGCCTGGGCGGCGACGGCGACCGCGCGGTGTTCGCGGCGCTGCGCGAGGTAGCCGACGTGATCGTCGTCGGCGCCTCCACCGCACGCGTCGAGGACTACTCGGGAGTGCGGTTCACCGCCACGCAGCGCGAGGAACGCCGGCGACGCGGTCAGAGCGAGGTGCCACCGATCGCTGTGCTGACCCGGTCGGGCCGGCTGGAACGCGACGCCAAACTGTTCCACCACACCGAGGCCGCGCCGTTGATCCTGACCAGCGCCGACGCCGTCGCCGACACCCGTAGCCGCCTCGGCGCGGTCGCGGAGGTGCTCGACGCCTCCGGCTCGCAATCCGACTCCGTCGATCTGCACACTGCACTGGCCCTGCTCGCCGGTCGCGGGCTGTTGCGAGTCCTGACCGAAGGTGGTCCGGGCGTCCTCGGCATGTTCATCGAACAGGACGTGCTGGACGAGTTGTGCCTGACCGTGGCGCCGGTGCTGGTCGGCGGCAAGTCCGACCGCATCGTGACCGGGCCCGCCGAATTGCACTCCGCGATGCAGCTGCGCCACGCACTCACCGACGACGACGGCTATCTCTACCTCCGCTACACCCGGCGCGACCCGGCGCGCGCCGACGAAGCTCAATGACACCGGTCAGTACTGTGGTCGGCATGCGTCGTCTGCTCCGTGCTCCGGGCACTCGAGGAGCCGTGGTGGCTGTCGCGCTCGCGGTGGTACTTGCCGGCTGCTCCCCCGGCCTGGCGGCAAACCCGCGCTACGCCACCAACTCCGGGGCCGGCCCCCAGGGTGGCACCGAGACCAGCAAGCCGCCGGACGGACCACCCGGGATCGAAGCGCCCAAGAACGACCTGTCGTGGCGGGACTGCACATCACGGCTGTTCAGCGAGGCCGCGCTCGACCCGATCCCCGGCATTTCGTTGGACTGCGCCAGCTACGACGCCGACCTTGACTCCATCAAAGGCGCCACCGGATCCGTCAGCATCGGTGTGGTGCGCGCCCGATCCCCGAAGACACCGGGCGACGCCGGACCGCTGGTGATGACCACCGGTTCGGATCTGCCGTCGTCGGTTCAGCTGCCCGCGTGGTTGTCTCGCGCAGGCACCGACGTGCTGGACAAGCACCCCGTGGTGTCGGTGGACCGCCGCGGCATCGGCATGTCGGGCGCGCTGGACTGCCGCGACCTGTTCGACCGCCAGGAGATGTTCGAGCAGGCCCAGTTCCAGTCCGGTGACGACCCCGTCGCCAATCTCGGCGCGGTGACGATGACGGCCACCACGAGCTGCACCGACACCATCGCCCCCGGGGATTCCGCCTACGACAACGCCCACGCAGCCGAGGACATCGAGCGACTCCGCACCACCTGGGACGTTCCCACGTTGGCGTTGATGGGCGTCGGCAACGGCGCACAGGTGGCGCTGGCCTATGCCGGGTCGCACCCGAGCAAGGTGGCCAGGCTCATCCTGGACTCTCCCCTGCCGCTGGGCATCTCCGCGGAGGCCGCCACCGAACAGCGGGTCAAGGGCGAGCAGGCCGCGCTGGACGCCTGGGCCACCCAGTGTCAGGCCACGAACTGCCCCTTGGGTGCCGACCCGAAGGGGGCTGTGGACGCCCTTCTGGAAGCGGCACGCGCGGGCGACGGTCCCGGGGGCATTTCGGTGGCAGCGCTCGCCGACGCCATCTCCACCACGCTGGGCTACCCGAGCGGAAACAGGGTGGACTCGGGCAACGAACTCGCCCTCGCGATCGCCGACGCCAGGTCCGGCAACACCAACCGGCTGAACAACCTCGTCAACCAGGCCGAGACTCTGCGCCAAACCGACGGCCAGTTCGTCAACACGTGCAGCGACGCGCTGAACCGGCCCACGCCCGACCGGGTCCGCGAACTCGTGGTCGCGTGGGACAAGCTGTATCCGCAGTTCGGCACGGTCGGCGCCCTCGACATGGTGAAGTGCCTGAACTGGCCCAGCGGCACGGCGCCCCAGGAACCCAAAGACCTCAAGATTCCGACGCTGCTGCTAGGTGTGCAGAACAACCCGATCGTCGGCAACGAGGGCGTCGCGGCGGTGGCGGCTACCGCGATCAACGCCGGCTCGTCCAACCGTCGGGTGATGTGGCAGGGCATCGGACACGGGGCCGCGATCTACTCGCCCTGTGCGCTGCCCCCCTTGATCGGCTACCTGGACACCGGCGTGCTGCCGCCGACCGACACGTACTGCCCGGCCTGACCGAGGTCATGTCGCGACCTACCCTCCCGCGGCCCGGTCGCTCGTTCAGGTACGGTGCGCACGTGCGTGATCTTGTTCTGGCCGGGTTCCGGCCTCGCACGTCGCCGCCTACCACCGCGTCGGTGCTGCGGTCGATCCTGTGGCCGCTGGCGATCATGTCGGTTATCCACCGCAGCTACGTGCTGGCCACCAACGGCTACATCACCGACGACTTCGCACCCGTCTACCGGGCGGTGGTGAACTTCAAGCTCGGCTGGGACATCTACAACGAGAACTTCAACCACGTCGACCCGCATTACCTCTATCCACCGGGTGGGACGCTGATCATGGCGCCGTTCGGGTACCTGCCCGTGGACGCCTCGCGGTATTGGTTCATCTTCTTCAACACCCTGGCGATCGTGCTTGCGGCGTACTTCCTGCTGCGCCTGTTCAAGTTCACCCTGGCATCGGTGGCCGCACCCGCGCTGCTGCTGGCGATGTTCTGCACCGAAAATGTCACCAACACCCTGGTTTTCGGGAACATCAACGGACCGATCCTGCTGCTGGAGGTGCTGTTCTTCCGTTGGCTGTTGGACGGGAACAAGTCCCATGAGTGGTGGGCGGGCGTGGCCATCGGGCTGACGTTGGTGGTCAAACCGCTTCTCGCGCCGCTGCTGCTGCTTCCGTTGCTCAATCGGCAGTGGCGGGCGCTGGCGACCGCCTTCGCTCTGCCGCTGGTGTTCAATGCGGTGGCTTGGCCGCTGATCAGCGACCCGATGAACTTCGTCACCCGCACGCTGCCCTACATCTTGTCGACGCGCGACTACTTCAACAGCTCGATCCTGGGCAACGGCGTCTACTACGGCCTGCCGATGTGGCTGATCATGCTGCTGCGCGTCGCCTTCGCGGTGCTCGGCGCGGCCTCGCTGTGGATGCTGTACCGGTATTACCGGACCCGCGACCCGTTGTTCTGGATGCTGACCTCCTCCGGTGTGCTGCTGCTGACGTCGTGGCTGGTGCTCTCGCTCGGGCAGGGCTACTACTCGATGATGCTGTTCCCGTTCCTGATGACGGTCGTGTTGCCGAACTCGGTCATCCGCAGCTGGGTCGCGTGGCTGGCGATCTACGGATTCACGACGATGGACCGCTGGCTGCTCGGACACTGGCCGACCACCGGACGGGCTCTGGAGTATCTGAAGATCACCTATGGCTGGTCGTTGTTGGCGATCGTGGTATTCGTGGTGCTGTTGTTCCGCTACCTGGACGCCAAGGACGAGGACCGCCTCGACGACGGCATCGACCCTCCATGGGTCAAGCAGCTCACCGCCGCTCGGTAAGGCCAGGCGGGTAGCCTTGAGCCATGACCGCGCCGAATTCTGAGTCAGGCCCCAAGCTGGTGCTGAGCGACGATCAGTGGCGCGAACGACTCAATCCCGAGGAGTTCGCCGTGTTGCGGAAGGCCGGCACCGAACGCCCCTTCAGCGGCGAGTACACCGACACCAAAACCGAGGGCGTCTATCAGTGCCGGGCTTGTGGAACCGAGCTGTTCCGAAGCACCGAGAAGTTCGAATCTCACTGCGGCTGGCCGTCTTTCTTCGATCCGGCCGATTCCGACTCGGTGATCCTGCGTACCGACGACACGCTGGGGATGCATCGCGTCGAGGTGCTGTGCGCAAACTGCCACAGCCACCTCGGCCACGTGTTCGAGGGTGAGGGCTACCCGACGCCGACCGATCAGCGCTACTGCATCAACTCGATCTCGCTGCGTCTCGTGCCGTCAGGTCAGTAGTCCCGCGGCGCCGATGCCGAGTCCCCGCCGCTGCGACTCCAGCAGTGTGAGAACGGCGGCCGGGGACAGGGGCGGGCTGTAGTGGTACCCCTGCGCAATCTCGCACCCGTATTCGATTAGCCGCGTAGCGGTTTCGGCATTCTCGACGCCCTCGGCCACCGGCGTGACACCCAGTGCGTGGGCGAGGTCGATCACCGCGCGCACGATCGCGGCCGACGCCGGATGGGTCAGTATCGGCGCGATGAACTCCTTGTCGAGCTTCACCTCGTCGACCGGGAATTCACGGAGGTACCACAACGAAGAATAGCCACTGCCGAAGTCATCGATGGCGATTCGAATTCCGTTCTCCCGCAGCTTGTTGAACACCAATCGGGTACCGCCCATGTTGTCCAGCAGCAGATCCTCGGTGATCTCGACCGTCAGTGCCGACGGCGGCAGTCCGCGTTGGTCGAGTGCTTGCGCAATCCGAGTCGGCAGTTCGGGGTCGCTGACCGCCGGAGCGAACAGGTTGATCGCCACCGGCACGCCCACGCCCTTGTCTTCCCACTTCGCCGCATCGTCGAGAGCCAGGTCGAGGACCACCGCCGTCACCGGCCGCATCAGCCCGTGCTGGCGCACCAGGGGCAGGAACTGGTCGGGGTTGAGCAGACCGCGCCTCGGGTGCGGCCACCGAATCAACGCCTCCAGCCCGACAACCTGGTAGCTGCGCAGATCGAACTTCGGCTGGTAGACCACGCTCAACCCGAAATGCTCGATCGCGTGCCGTAATTCGCCGAGCAGACGCGCCGAACCGTTGCCGGCATCGTCACCTCCGAAGGTGGCGAGAACGACATCAGCGGCGCCACCAAGATCCATCTCCGGCGAGAACACGGTCAGCGCACAGGACCGGGACTGCTTGGCCGAGCTCATCGCCGTGTCGGCCTGCTTGAGCAGCCCGTCGGCGGTGATGTCGGGGTTATCGACCGTCGCGACCGCCAGCCCGACGCTGGGGCGCACCAGCAGATCCTGGCCGTTGATGGCGAAGGGTCTCTCGAAGGTCTGCACCATCCGTTGCGCCACCAGCCGCGAGGCGTCGGCGTCGCCTTCCATCAGCACTGCGAATTCGTCTCCATCGAGCCGGGCGACCGTGTCGCTGATCCGGACGGTTCCGACGAGCCGCTCCGCCACCCGGACCAGGATGTCGTCTCCGGCCGGATGCCCGAGGCTGTCGTTGACCAGCCGGAAATGGTCGAGGTTCATCAGCAGCACCGTGACGACCTGCGAATCGCGGTGATGCAATTGCATCGCGTGCGCCAGCCGATCCTGGAAGAGGGTCCGGTTCGCCAGCCCGGTGAGGGAGTCGCGCAGTGCGTGGTCGGCGGCGTCCACGAGCAGCCGTCGGTTCTCGCCGATCACCAGGAACTGCCGAATCATGACCGCGCCCACGGTCACCAAAGCCGCGACGTAGAGGGTCCCCAGTCCTGAGATCAGCACCGGGGTGCACACCGCAGCGGATGCCAGCACCGGGACGTAAGGCAACCACACCGAGGTGCGCGAGGGCACCTGCGCCACCGCATGCGGATCGTCGGGCTGCGGCTTGGGCATGCACGGAGCACCGAGGCCAATGCAGACGAACCCCCACGCCCATCCGACGGCGATGAAGTGGGAATCGTAGAACCCGTCGACGGCGGTGAGGTAGGCGAACGCGGTGTCCGACGCGGCGATCAACACCAGACCGCCGGTGAACATCGCCAGCTTGAACCGTTTCTCCGCGGGTGCCCGAACGAGAAGAAGCATGGCGACGGTGATCAGGGCGATGTCGACCACCGGGTACGCCAGCGACACCGTCAGCGACAGCAGGTCCGACGACCGCGCCGCGTACACCGGCTCCAACAGCGTCACCCACACGGCGGCGAAGAGGGCCGCACCGACGATGACGCCGTCGAGGAGCACCCGCAGCTGAGTCGCAGGCGGATAGGCCGTGAGCAAGAAGCCGAGGCACAGCGCGACACCCACGAGGAAGGTCACATAACCTGCATCCGCCCAAGACGGGAAGGGGCTCTGATTCGCGACGAGGTCGTAGTAGCTCCACAGTGCCTCACCGACCGCCCATCCGGCGGTGCCGATCGCGATGGAGAGGCATGCGGCGCGTTCCCTGCCATGCGTCAACTGCGCGGCGTGGGCCGCGCGAAGGGACGCGAAGAGGGCGAAGCCGACGAGCCCGACATCATCGAGCACCCGGATTACGGTTTGCCCGCCCCACCCGCCCAGCAGCCAAACCGTATACCCGACGCCGATGACTACAGCGCCCGCTGTCACCCCCCGAAGGTGAGGCACCCGCGGATTCTAGCAATTAGTGGTCACAGAAAGAACCAGAACGCTCCGACTCATTGGAGTTTGCCATGGTGCGCTGACCTGCGGCGTAACCGCAGCTGCACTCGACCGATTCTCAGATGTGACCATTTCCGCTCGTTGCGAAAGCGTCCGGAGAATGGCCGACATGGTTAAACCAGCAAACTATTACGGGAGCGAGGTGATGAGCTGTTCCACCGAGACCCGCGGCCCGGTGAAGAAGGGGGTCTCCTCCCGGACGTGTCGGCGGGCGTCGGTGGCCCGCAAGTCGCGCATCAAGTCGACGATCCGGTGCAACTCGGGAGCCTCAAACGCCAGCAGCCACTCGTAGTCCCCCAGCGCGAACGCGGGCACGGTGTTGGCCCGGACGTCCTTGTAGTCGCGCGCTGCCATGCCGTGCTCGGACAACATCTTGCGACGCTCCTCGTCGGGCAGCAGGTACCACTCCAGCGATCGGACGAACGGGTAGACGCAGATGTAGGCCCCGGGCTCTTCGCCGGCGAGGAACGCCGGAATATGGCTCTTGTTGAACTCGGCGGGCCGGTGCAGGGCCACGTTGCTCCACACGGGTGTCGACGCGCGCCCGAGCGCCGTGGTCCGGCGGAAATCGGAATAGGTCGACTGCAGCGCCTCGACGTTCTCGGCGTGCGTCCACATCATGAAGTCGGCGTCGGCGCGCATCCCTGCGATGTCGTACAGCCCACGCACCACAACACCGTTGTCCTCCTGCACCTTCAGAAACGTCGCCGTCTCGTCGACGACGGCTGCGCGGGCGTCGCCGTCGTAGCCCAGTTCCCCCGCCCTCACCGAGAAGACCGAGAACATCAGGTAACGAATGGTGGAGTTCAGAGCGTCGTAGTCGAGCTTGGCCATGTGCCTATCGTGCCACGCGCGCAGATGACACCAGGATCCTCACCGCCGGTCGACGACCAACTCCGCCGCCGCCCTGGTCGCTGCCGCCACACATGCCGGCACCCCGATCCCGTCGAGGTAGGCGCCCGCCACCGCCAATCCCTGCGGCAGCCCGGCCCGCACCTCGGCGGCCAGCTCGGCGTGCGCCGGACCGTACTGCGGCAATGCGTCGATCCAGCGCGCGACGCAGTGATCCACCGGGTCGACCGATATCCCGAACAGAGTCTCGAGATCCTGCGCCGACCACGTCAGCAGCTCCTCGTCGCCGGTGCTGCGCGCCACGGAGTCGCCGAACCGTCCGAAAGACAGCCGGACCATCTCGACGCTGCCCCGCCTGCCCCACTTGCGCGACGACAGCGTGACGGCCTTGGCGTGCAACCGACCTGGCCCGCCCACCAGCACCCCGGACTGCTCCGGCAGGGGTGTCCCGCCGGGCAGTGCGAGCGCCACCACCGCAGCTGATGCGACCTGGATCTTGCGGGCCGCCGCTGCGCTGCGCGGGGCGAGATCGGCAATGAGCGCGGGTAACCGCGGCGCAGGCACCGCGAGCACCACCGCGTCGGCCGGCCAGCGGGCGTCTTCGTCGTCCACCAGCTCCCACCCCCGAGGCGCGCGGTGGACGGTTCGGACGGCCACCTGCGCCCAGCGCAACCCCGAGCGGCGCACCAGTTCGTCGACCAGCACCGTGTATCCGCCATCCACAGCACCGAACACCGACGCGGTCGACGGCGGCGGCAGGGCGGCGCGCACCGCTTCGGTCAGGCTGCCGGCCCCGCGGTCCAAGGCCGTCGCGACCGTCGGTGCGGCGGCGCGGATGCCGATCGTCGCCGCCGAACCGGCGTACACCCCGGACAGCAGCGGATCGACCGAACGGATCACCACCTGCTCGCCGAAGCGGTCGCCGACGAGATCGGCGACCGTCGGGTCTGCCCCCGGATGCCAGGTGAACGGTCGTCGGGGTTCGTCGAGCATCCAGCGGATCGTGGCGTCGTCCACCAGCCCGGACAACTCGGAGGGCCGCGACGGGATGCCGTTGACGGTGTCCTTGGGCAGTGGATGCAGGCGCCCCTCGCTGTAGATCAACGGGCGCACCCCGCTGGTCGAGATCTGCTTTCCCGCCAGACTCAACTCGGCGAGCAACGCCGGCACTTCGGGCCTGCGCGCCACGAAGGCCTCGGCACCGACGTCGAGCGACTGCCCGCCGATTCGCTCCGTCCGGAGCACACCGCCCAGGCGATCAGCCGGATCCAGCACAGTGATCGACGCGTCGGGGCCGGCCGCCACCCGCAACCGGTACGCCGCGACAAGGCCCGAAATGCCGCCGCCGACAACACAATACGACAGGCTCACAGTTCGTGCACCAGCGCGACCGCGTCGGTGATCACCTCGGGATCAGTTCCCGGCAACACACCATGACCGAGGTTGAAGACGTGCCCGGCCGCACCGGCGTCGACGGCGCGCCTGCCGTCCTCCACGACGGCGCGCACCGCGCGCTCGACCACAGGCAGGCCCGCGAGCAGCACCACCGGATCAAGATTGCCCTGCAGCGCGCAGCCCCGCTGCACCCGCGAGGCAGCGTCGGTCAGCGACGTCCGCCAATCGACACCGACGACGGCGGGCACACCATGCCCGGCGACGGCTTCCGACATCGCGCCGAGCAGCTCGGCGGTGCCGACCCCGAAGTGCGTCATCGGCACGCCGCAGTCGGCCAGCGAGGCGAACACCCGTGCGCTGTGCGGCAACACGTACGTGCGGTAGTCGGCCAATGACAACGTGCCGGCCCAGGAGTCGAACAGCTGGATGGCATCGACACCGGCGTCGATCTGGGTCCGCAGGAACGCGATCGTGACGTCCGTCAGGGCCGTCATCAGAGCCTGCCAGGTGTCGGATTCCCCCAGCATCATCGCCTTGGCGTGCTCGTGATTGCGGCTCGGCCCACCCTCGACCAGGTACGACGCCAGCGTGAACGGTGCGCCGGCGAAGCCGATCAGCGGGACGTCGCCCAGCGCGGAGGTCAGCTGGGTGATCGCAGTGGCCACCGGGAGCACCTGCTCGGGGTCCAGCGGTGCGACCGCACGGACATCGGCCAGCGTGCGGATCGGATGATCGATGACCGGGCCGACGTCGGGAACGATGTCCAGGGCGATGCCCGCGGCCCGCAGCGGCACCACGATGTCGGAGAACAGGATCGCGGCGTCGACGCCGTGCCTGCGGACCGGCTGGACGGTGATCTCGGTGATCAGGTCGGCGTCGAAGCAGGCCTGCATCATCGTGTTCTTGGCGCGAAGCGCCCGGTATTCGGGCAGCGACCGCCCCGCCTGCCGCATCATCCACACCGGGGTCCGGCGGGGTTTGCGGCCGGCGACGGCAGCCAGGTAGGGCGATTCAGGCAGCTCGCGGCGCGTATTCATCGACTCCTATGCTGCCATGCGGCCAACTCTCCCCAATCGGCGCGCCATAACCACAGACCAGCCCAAATGGACTAGCGTCAGACGTCGTGACCACCGCCGAACCGGCTCAGTTCCGCGAAGCGGTGGCGGCGATGAATGCCACCACCGTGCGACCGGAGATCGAGCTTGGCCCGATCCGGCCGCCGCAGCGGCTGGCGCCGTTCAGCTATGCGCTGGGCGCTGAGGTCAAGCACGCCGAGACGGCGATCATCCCGGAGCGCTCCGAAGGCGATGCGTTCGGCCGACTCATCCTGCTGCATGACCCCGAGGGCGCGGAGGCCTGGGACGGCACGATGCGCCTGGTCGCCTACATCCAGGCCGATCTGGACTCCAGCGAGGCCGTCGATCCGCTGCTGCCCGAGGTGGCGTGGAGCTGGCTGGTCGACGCGCTCGAACAGCGGGCCGAGCACGTCACCGCGCTAGGCGGGACCGTCACCGCGACCACCTCGGTCCGCTACGGCGACATCTCCGGGCCGCCCCGGGCGCACCAACTCGAGCTGCGTGCCTCCTGGACCGCCACGACGCTGGAGTTGGGCCCTCACGTCGAAGCCTTCTGCGAAGTGCTCGAGCACGCCGCCGGTCTGCCTCCCGACGGGGTGACCGACCTGAGTTCCCGCACCCGCGCCTGACCGCATGTCAGAACCCGAAGCTGCCGGTTCCGCTGTGGAACCCGGAGAGACCGAGCCCGAGGCGTCCGGTGACGCCGAGGTGTCGGAGCAGCAGGGTCCACCGCCCGAGCCCCTGCTGGCTCCGCGGGAAGGCGTGCCCGGGGTGTCGGTCAGCCGTTATGAAATCGCCAGTGCGGCAGAGCGTCTGGCATCGGGCACCGGACCGTTCGCGGTCGATGCCGAGCGGGCGTCGGGGTTTCGCTACTCCAACCGCGCCTACCTTGTGCAGATCCGCCGGGCCGGCGCGGGCACCGTTCTCATCGACCCCGTGAGTCACGGCGGAGATTCCCTCGAGGTGATGGCGCCGATAGCCCAGACGCTGGCCACCGACGAGTGGGTGCTGCACGCCGCCGATCAGGACCTGCCGTGCCTGGCCGAGATCGGCATGCGCCCCACTGCGTTGTACGACACCGAACTGGCCGGGCGACTCGCCAATTTGGACCGGGTCAATCTGGCCGCGATGGTGCAACAACTGCTCGGCCTGCAGCTGACCAAGGGCCACGGCGCGGCGGATTGGTCGAAACGGCCGCTACCGGACGACTGGCTCAACTACGCCGCCTTGGACGTCGAGGTTCTCGGTGAACTGCGCGACGCGATCGCCGCAGTTCTCGAGGAGCAGGGCAAAAGCGAGTGGGCCAGACAGGAATTCGAGTTCCTGCGGACGTTCGAAGGCGCACCTACCCGGCGTGATCGCTGGCGGCGCACGTCGGGCATCCATAAGGTCCGCAACCCGCAGGCGCTGGCCGCGGTGCGGGAGCTGTGGACGGCACGCGACCAGATCGCCCGGCGCCGCGACATTGCTCCGGGCCGCATTTTGCCCGACAGCGCGATCATCAACGCCGCCACGGTGAATCCCGACACTGCCGAGAAGCTCACCGCGCTACCGATTTTCGGCGGATCCAAGCAGCGGCGCAGCGCGCAGGTCTGGCTGGACGCGTTGGCCCGCGCCCGTGAGACCGACGATCCGCCCAGCGCGTCGGATTCGTCTAACGGTCCCCCACCGGCGTCGCGGTGGGCACGCCGCAAACCGGAGGCGGCAGCGCGACTCGAGGCAGCGAGAGCCGGGTTGACCGAACTCTCCCAACGGGTTTCGGTGCCCGTGGAGAACCTGCTGTCCCCCGAGATCGTCCGGCGACTGTGCTGGGACTGGGAACCCGCTGGCACCGAGGACACGGCGGCCGCGGTCGAGGAGTTCCTGCGCGCTTCTGCGGCCCGACAGTGGCAGCGCGAACTCACCGTGGCGCCGCTGGCGGACGCGCTGTCTATCCCCGCCCCGTGACCCGGTCGACGTGAGCCAGGAAATGCTCCAGAACCGCCTCCGGTGCCTCGATCTGCGGCCAGTGCCCGATGTCGTCGGCGAGCATCACGACATCGGGATCGGGCACCACTTCGGCGTATCGACGCGCCATGTGGGCACCTGAGTTGGGGTCGACGGGTCCGTCGATCAGCCTCATCGACACCTCGGTCTGGCGCATGGCACGCACCCACCGGTTCCGGTGCGCGTAGCGGTCCTCGATGAACTTCCCGACCTTGTGCAGCACCCGTTTTCCGTCGTTGAACTCGAGGATCTCGTGGAATATGTCCAGCATGTGGCGCGACGGCTTGGTGTGGGGGCCGAACATCTCGTTGATGGTGGGCTCCAGAATCCGTCGCGACAGCGCGCTGCCCTGCAGCGGACTCATGATGTCGCCCAAGGGCGTTGCCGACATCAGCTTCTGAAGCGTCCGCGGCGTGTAGGACTCATTGAACAGACCGCCGTTGAGCCAGGTGATCGACTCGATGGCCCACCCCCCGTAGGTCTGTTCACCGAACTCGCCGCGTGCCAGCAACTCCTGACCCACGGAGTCCCCGAGATCGTGGGCCAGCAGGTGCGCGGACCGCACACCGAGCTCGGCGAGCAGCGCTTCGTGCATGTCGGCGTGGTCGTGCACCGAGTAGCGGTACGCGACGGGCTTGGCGGAGAAGCCCATCCCCAGCATGTCCGGGGCGATGACGCAGAACCGCTTGGTCAGCGTCGTCCAGATCGGCGCCCAGTCGAACGTGTTGAACGGATAGCCGTGGATGAGCAGCAGGTGCGGGCCTTCGCCGAGCGGACGGCCGGCAACCCGGTAGAAGACCTCGAATCCCAGGTAGTCGAAGTACTGCCCTTCGGCCTTCCAGCGCTCAAGTTCGGCGTCCATGCTCGGTCGTCTAGCCGAGCTGACGTGCCAGCAGCGGTGTGGAGTCCGGCAGCGACGCCAGCACGGTGCCGCTGTGATCCTGCTCGGGGTACACCTTCAACGTCGCGTCCTGCCCTTGGGCCACCAACTGATCGTAGAACCGCAGGGTGAGGCTCGGCGGAACATCCCGGTCCAGGAGTCCGACGCCGAGGAAGACCGGACGGTCGTACCCCGAGGTCGGAATCCCCATGAACTGGTCCACGGCCTCGTCGAAGCCGGGGATGCTCGCCACCGGCGCGCTGAAGAAGCCGGGTACCGTCATATCGGCCAGCGCCGCGGAAAGGTCGGAAATGCACTGCGTTTCGGCCTGATCCGCCGCGACGCGCCCAGCAGGAGTGAGCACCGCGTCGAGATCGAGATCGGGACGGGCCTCGCGCAGTGCGGCGACTATGTAGGCCGTGTACGCGTTGGCGACGGGTCCCAACTCCGGGGGCGTGACCATAGCCGGGCCTGCCTGCTTGACCAGACTCTCGACATTGGCGGGCGTGCCGGTGGCCACGACCTGCCGATACTCCAGCCCGGAACCGGCACTGAACTCGGTGGCCCATCGGGCCGTCGCGACGGCCGCCGCGCCCCCCTGGGACTGGCCGACGACCGCCCACTGCCGCGCGAGCCTCAGCCCCGTCTGCTGGGCCGCGATCACCGAATCCACCACGCCGCGGGCGGTGGTTCTGCTGTTGAGGTAGCTCATCAGGCCGGGGGTGCCCAGCCCGGCGTAGTCACTGGCCACCACCGCGTACCCCTGATCGAGCCAATGCGACAGGTACTCGTTGTCGCGTCCGCTGCGCGGGCGCGCTGACGGGGTGCAATCGTCCCCCAGCCCGACGGTGCCGTGCGCCCACGCCACGACCGGCCAACCATGTTCGGGGGGAGCACTTTTCGGGGTGAACACCGCCGCGGTGCTGACGGCGGGCCGATCATGCTGATCGAGGGTGGCGTACAGAATCCGGTAGGCAGCACCGGCGCCCGACACCGACAGCGACGGATCCATCGGAACCGTCGTGATCAGTCCACCCGGGGCCGGGATGGGGCCGCGGTAACCGCGAGCATCCATACCAGACCACTGCAGGTCCGCAGCGGCCGAAGCGGCCCCGCTGACCAGGACGACTACGACCGCGATCACGACAGCCAGAAATCGCGGCAGCGCAACCATTCTCATATCCACACCGCAGGCCTGACCTCGATCAGTCCAACCGTTGGCCGACTTCCTGCTCAGCCGGCGAAGCGCCCAGCGCGGCCACCCAGCCGGTGATCTGGCGGGCGATGTTCTGCTCGGTCAGCCCAACGGCGGCGAGCACCTCTCCGCGGGACGCGTGGTCGAAGAACTCCTGCGGCAGTGCGGCGTCGCGGCACGGCACGTCGATCTCGGCGTGCCGCAGCGCACCTGAGACCGCCGAGCCCACGCCGCCGTGCACTCCGTTGTCCTCGAGGGTGACGACGAGCTTGTGGCCGGCCGCCATGGTGGCGATCTCGGCCGGAACCGGCAGCACCCACCGCGGGTCCACTACCGTCACGCCGATGCCCTGGTTACGCAGCCGCTCGGCGATCGCGAGCGCCATCGCCGCGAAGGGACCGACCGCGACCACGAGGACGTCGTCGGAGAGACCCTCGGCGGGAAGTGCCAGCACGTCGACACCGCCGCGCCGTTCGATCGCCGGAATGTCGTCGCCGACATCGCCTTTGGGGAACCGGACGGCCGTCGGCCCGTCGCTGACCTCGACGGCCTCGCCAAGCTCCTCGCGCAACCGGGCTCCGTCGCGCGGCGCCGCCACCCGCATGCCGGGCACGATGCCGAGGATGGACAGGTCCCACATCCCGTTGTGGCTCGCGCCGTCAGGTCCGGTGACTCCGGACCGGTCCAGGACCAGTGTGACCGGCAGCTTGTGCAGAGCGACGTCCATCATCATCTGGTCGAACGCGCGGTTGAGGAACGTCGAGTAGATCGCGACCACCGGGTGCATGCCGCCCATCGCCAGCCCGGCGGCCGACGTCATCGCGTGCTGTTCGGCGATGCCGACGTCAAAGAATCGATCCGGGAACCGGTCCCGGAACGCGCTGAGGCCGGTCGGGCCGGGCATGGCTGCGGTGATCGCCACGATGTCGCGGCGCTTGGCTGCCAACCGAATCAGCGACTCGGAGAACGTCGACGTCCAGCCGGGTCCGGGAATCGAGGTGGCCAGCCCGGTCTCCGGGTCGATGACGCCGCAGGCGTGCATCTGGTCGTCCTCGTCGTTCTCGGCAGGCGCGTAGCCCATGCCCTTGCGGGTCACGACATGCACTACCACCGGGGCGTTGAACCCGCGGGCGTGGCGCAGCGCGCTCTCCACCGCGTGCTCGTCGTGACCGTCGATCGGGCCGACGTACTTCAGGCCCAGATCGGTGAACATCATCTGCGGCGACAGGGCGTCTTTGATGCCGGCCTTGATGCTGTGCATGCACTGGTAGCAGAACTCGCCGATGACCGGCACGCCCCGCACCGCCTTGCGCCCCTCTTCGAGGACCTTCTCGTAACCGGGCTGCAGTCGCAGGCCCGCCATGTGTTCGGCGAACCCGCCGATCGTAGGCGCATAGCTGCGGCCGTTGTCGTTGACGACGATCACGACCGGTCGACCGGACGCGGCGATGTTGTTGAGCGCTTCCCAGCACATGCCGCCGGTGAGCGCGCCGTCCCCCACCACGGTGACGACGTGCCGGTTGCGGTGTCCGCTGAGCTCGAAGGCCTTCGCCAAGCCGTCGGCGTAGGACAGCGCGGAGCTGGCGTGGCTCGACTCGACCCAGTCGTGCTCGCTCTCGGTACGCGACGGGTAGCCCGACAGGCCGTCCTTCTTGCGCAGCGTGTCGAAGTCCTGACTGCGACCGGTGAGCATCTTGTGCACGTAGGCCTGGTGCCCCGTGTCGAACAGGATCGGGTCGTGGGGCGAATCGAAGACGCGGTGCAGCGCCAACGTCAACTCCACGACACCGAGGTTGGGTCCCAGGTGCCCGCCGGTGGCCGCGACCTTATGGATCAGGAAGTCGCGGATTTCGCGGGCCAGTTCGTCCAGCTGCGCCTGTGTCAGGTGCTGCAGATCTGCGGGACCGCGGATCTGTTCGAGCATCCCGTCAGTCTACGCACGGCCCGCACTGTCAGTCTTGTCGAGTCTGGTAGATATCGGGCACTCCGTCGTGGTCGTCGTCGGCGGTCTCCAGGAGGTGAATGCGCCGGTAGGCACGGTTTCTGGTGAGCAGTAGCACCGAGGCCAAAAGGGCTGCCAACAGTGATCCGCACAACACGCCGACCTTCACTAATTCGTCACGATTGGAGCCCAAACCGTACGCGAGATCACCGATGAGCAGCGACACGGTGAACCCGATCCCGGCCAGCATGGACATGCCGAGCACGTCGACCCAGCGCAGCGAGGAGTCGAGACTTGCTCGGGTCACCGCGCTCACCACCCGGGTGGTGAGCAAGATGCCGACGGGCTTTCCCACCACCAGGCCGAGCACGATGCCCAGCGCGATCGGGTCCCGAAGGGCTTCCGCGAGCCCGCTGAGGCCACCCAGGCTCACGCCCGCCGCAAAGAACGCAAACACCGGGATCGCCATGCCGGCCGAGATCGGACGGACGCGGTGCTCGAAATGCTCGGCCATCCCGGAATCGACCTCGACGCCACGTCGCGTCGCGGACCGACGTACCGGCACCGCGAATCCCAGCAGCACCCCTGCCACGGTGGCGTGCACCCCGGACTCGTGGACCAGGACCCAGGTGGCCACCGCCAGTGGGACCAGCAGCCACCACGCCTGCACCCCGCGCTGTACACACAGCGTGAAGAGGGCCAGTGGCACCAGCGCCAGCGCGAGCGCCACACCGTTGATGTGCTCGGTGTAAAAAACGGCGATGACGGTGATCGCCAGCAGATCGTCGACGACGGCCAGCGTCAGCAGAAAGGTGCGCAGCGACGACGGCAGATGAGTCGAGATGACCGCGAGCACGGCTACCGCGAAGGCGATGTCGGTCGCGGTCGGGATCGCCCAACCGCGCAGCGCGCCATCGCCGGTGTTGAGGTTCACCAGCACGAAGATCGCCGCCGGCACTACCATGCCGCCCACCGCAGCGGCGATCGGCAGCGCGGCGCGGCTCGGGTCACGGAGATCCCCGGCGACGAACTCGCGCTTGAGTTCCAGACCCACCACGAGGAAGAAGATCGCCAGCAGACCGTCGGCGGCCCAGGTACCGATGGTCAGGTTCAGGTGCAACCCGAACGGCTCACCACCGATCTCGAGATCCCGCAGCGCGAAATAGGTCTCCGCCCACGGTGAGTTCGCCCAAATGAGGGCGGCAGCAGCGGCCACCAGCAGGATCACCCCGCCGACGGTCTCCTTGCGCAGGATCTCGGTGACCCTGCTGGTCTCCGCCCAGGAGCCGCGCGCCAGCAGCGCGCTTCGGATGCGTCGTGCGCCGGGGTCAGATGTCACAGCCTGCCTTCGATTGTCGTCAACGAATACCCGCCGACCAGACTTCCCGGCACACCTGCCGGACATGCTATGTCACATCCGCGGGCCGCGCCCTACTCTCGACGCAGCACAGCGACACACTCGACGTGGTGGGTCAGCGGGAACGAGTCGAACACTTCCAGCTCCTCCACCTCGTAGCCGCGCCCTCGGTAGAGCCCGACGTCACGGGCGAAAGATGCTGCTTCACAACCGATATGGACGATTCGCGGCACCTCGGCTGCTGCCAGCAGGTCGATCACCTCACGACCCGCCCCGGCCCGCGGTGGATCGAGCACCGCGACGTCGGCACGCTCACGTTGACCCATCAACGCACGTCGCACGGACTCTGTCTGTACCGAGACACAGCTCAGGTCGGCCAACGCCGCGCGCGCCGAGCGGGACGCACCGCGCGACGTGTCGACGGTGAGCACCCTGCCGGTGTCCCCCACGGCCTGTGCCAACGCCGCGGCGAAAACCCCTGCCCCGCCGTAGAGGTCCCACGCCGTCATTCCCGCTTCGAGCCTGGCCCACTCGGTGACGAGCGAGCTGTAGAGCGCCGGTGCGTCGCGGTGCGCCTGCCAGAAGGCCGTCACCGGCACCCGCCAGCTCCGCCCACCCACGCGCTGGACCGTTTCGTAGCCGCCTTCGGCCACCGTCGTCCGATTGCCGCCGCGAGATCCCGAGACCACCACATGCCGGACACCGTCGTCGTCGACCGCCACATGGACCTGGGAGTCGACCGGCCACTGCGTATCGGCGATGCCCGCGAGCATGCCGCCGGGCAGTTGCGCGCAGTCGAGCCGGTGGACGAGCTCGGAGCTGTGGTAGCGATGGAACCCCACGCGGCCGTCCGGATCGGTGTCGAGCCTTACCCGTGTTCGCCACCCGGTGGCACCCTGGTCGCCCACCGGCCGAGCCTCGGCATCGCTTTCCTCACGCCATTGGTATCCACCAAGGCGCGCAAGCTGATTGGCCACGACCGCGCCCTTGAGCCGACGGGCGGCGGCGGGGTCGGCGAACGCCAGGTCGCAACATCCGGCACCGTCGACACCGGCGATCGCGCACAGCGAGTCGACGCGGTCGGCGGACGGCTCGAGGACCTCGACGACCTCGGCATTCCAATAGGAGCCCCGGTTATCGACGTTCCCCTTCAGGCGGACCCGCACCGTCTCCCCGGGCAGTGCGTAGCGCACGAACACGACTCGGCCGTCGTGACGCGCCACGCAGCTGCCCCCGTTGGCCGCGGCACCGGTGGTCAGCGTGAGCTCGTCTTGCGTTGTGTCGCTGGTCAATCGAGAAATCCCTTGCGGGCATCGCCTGGCGCCGATTGCGGTGCCAGCTTCTTCAACCGCTCCGACGACGACAACTGCCACGGAACCGACGTCACCATCACATTGGGTTCGAACAGCAGCCTGCCCTTCAGCCGCAATGCACTCTGGTTGTGCAGCACCTGTTCCCACCAGTGCCCCACCACGTACTCCGGGATGAACACGGTGACCACGGTGCGCGGCGAGTCCTTGCCGACCCGTTTGACGTAGTCGAGCACCGGCCGGGTGATCTCGCGGTACGGCGACGCGATCACTTTGAGCGGCACGCTGATATCGCTGCTTTCCCACTTGTGCACCAGCTCACGGGTTTCGGCGTCGTCCACGCTGACCGTGATGGCCTCCAACATGTCCGGTCGGGTGGCCCGTGCATAGGCAAGCGCACGCAGGGTCGGCATGTGCACGTTGGACACCAGCACGATCGCATGGTTGCGGCTGGGCAGCACGATGTCCGGGGACTCCGAGGCCCGCAGTTCGAGCTCGCGGCTGACCGACGCGTAGTGCTTGTGGATCAGCTTCATGATGCCGAACAGCGCGCCCATCGCCAGGATCGCGATCCACGCTCCGATCAGGAACTTGGTCACGACGACGATGATCAGCACGGTGCCCGTGCACACGAAGCCGATGGTGTTGATGACCCGGGAGCGGATCATCCGACCGCGGGCGTTCGCGTCGGTCTCGGTGCGCAGCAGCCGGGTCCAGTGCCGGACCATGCCGATCTGGCTCAGCGTGAACGATACGAACACCCCGACGATGTAGAGCTGGATCAGCGCGGTGACCTCGGCCTGGAATGCCACGATGAACGCGACGGCACCGAAGGCGAGGAACAGGATTCCGTTGGAGAACGCCAACCGGTCACCACGCGTGTGCAGCTGCCGGGGCAGGTAACGATCCTGAGCCAGAATGGATCCGAGCACCGGAAACCCGTTGAACGCGGTGTTGGCGGCAAGAACGAGGATGAGCGCGGTGACACCAGCGATCAGGTACAGGCCGATCGGGAAATCCTGGAACACCGCGTCGGCCAACTGCGTCACCAACGTCTTCTGTTGGTAGTCGGCGGGCGCCCCGATGAGTTGTTCGTGCGGCCGCTCGGCGATCTGCACGCCGGTCGCCTTGGCCAGCATGATGATCCCCATGAAGAGCGTGATCGCCACGACGCCCAGCAGCAGCAGTGTGGTTGCGGCGTTGCGGGACTTGGGCTTCTGGAAGGCCGGGACGCCGTTGCTGATCGCCTCGACACCGGTCAACGCCGCGCTGCCCGACGAGAAGGCCCGCGCGATCAGGAACACCAGGGCGAAGCCGAGGATCTCGCCGTGCTCGGATTGCATCTCGAAGCCGGCCGACTCGGCACGCAGCGGGTGATCGAGGGCGTAGATCTGAAAGAACCCCCAGGCGAGCATGATGTACATGCCGACCATGAACGCGTAGGTCGGGATGGCGAACGCGGTTCCCGATTCGCGGATGCCCCGCAGGTTCAACGACGCCAACACCAGGATCGCGACGACGGCGAACCACACCTTGTGCTGGTCGACGAACGGCACCGCCGACCCGATGTTCGACATCGCCGAGGCCATCGATACGGCGACGGTCAGCACGTAGTCCACCAACAGCGCGCTGGCGACGGTGAGCCCGGCGGTGGGGCCGAGATTGGTGGTGACCACCTCGTAGTCGCCGCCACCGGATGGGTAGGCATGCACATTCTGCCGATAGCTGGCGATCACGATGAGCATGACCGCAGCCACCGCCAGGCCGATCCACGGCGCCATCGAGTACGCGGCCAGGCCCGCCACGGACAGCACCAGGAAGATCTCCTCCGGCGCATACGCCACCGAGGACAGCGCGTCAGACGCGAACACCGGCAGGGCTATCCGCTTGGGCAGCAGGGTGTGCCCCAGGTTGTCACTGCGGAACGGGCGACCCAGCAGCAGGCGCCGTGCGGCGGTAGAAAGCTTGGACACGAGTGCCAACACTAAGCCCGAAGGCCTCCGGGCGTCGCAAAGCTGTAGCGTTCTCCAGAACGCGGGTTGTGCAGCATCAGTTCTTCAGAACGCCATGCCTGGCTCCGGCCGGAAAGGACCGCAGGTGCGTGTAGTGGTGATGGGATGCGGCCGGGTCGGCGCGTCGCTGTCGGACAGCCTGGCCAGGATCGGCCACGACGTCGCCGTGATCGACCGGGACGGCACGGCTTTCCACCGTCTCTCCCCCGACTTCCCCGGCCAACGGGTACTCGGCATGGGGTTCGATCGGGACGTGTTGTTGCGGGCCGGCATCGAGGGCGCCGCAGCCTTTGCGGCGGTGTCCTCCGGCGACAACTCGAACATCATCTCCGCGCGGGTGGCTCGGGAGACCTTCGGAGTTTCGCGCGTCGTCGCCCGCATCTACGACGCCAAGCGCGCGGCCGTCTACGAACGGCTCGGCATTCCGACTGTGGCCACCGTGCCCTGGACCACCGACCGGCTCCTCAACGTGCTCGTCCGCGAGACCGAGACCACCAAGTGGCGTGATCCCACCGGCAATGTGGGGGTCACCGAGCTGGCGCTGCACGAGAGCTGGGTGGGGCGCCGGATCACCGAGTTGGAGGCCGCGACCTCAGGCCGGGTCTCGTTCCTGATCCGTTTCGGCGCAGGCGCGCTGCCCGACGCGAAGACCGTCATCCAGGCAGGCGACCAGGTGTACCTGGCCGCCATCTCGGGCCACATCGCCGAGGCGTTGGCCATCGCGGCGTTGCCGCCCAGCGAGGACCCGGAGGCCCGATGAAGGTTGCGATTGCCGGTGCCGGCGCCGTAGGCCGGTCCATCGCCCGCGAGCTTGTCGAGTCCCACGACGTCACGCTGCTCGAGCGCGACCCCAATCACATCGACGTCGACGCGATTCCCGCGGCGCACTGGCGCCTCGGCGATGCCTGCGAGCTCAGCCTGCTGGAATCGGTCAAGCTCGAGGATTTCGACGTCGTGATCGCCGCCACGGGCGACGACAAGGTCAATGTGGTCCTCAGCCTGCTGTCCAAAACCGAGTTCGCGGTGCCGCGGGTGGTGGCCCGCGTCAATGACCCGCGCAACGAATGGCTCTTCGACGAGGCCTGGGGGGTCGACGTCGCGGTGTCCACCCCGCGGATGCTCGCCTCGCTGGTGGAGGAGGCGGTGTCGGTCGGCGATCTGGTGCGCCTGATGGCGTTCAGCAAGGGGCAGGCCAACCTCGTCGAGATCACGCTGCCCGACGACACCCCGTGGGGCGGCAAGCCGGTCAAACGACTCGACCTTCCCAGGGACGTGGCGCTCGTGACGATCCTGCGTGGGCCGCGGGTCATCGTCCCCGAGGGCGACGAGCCTCTCGAAGGCGGCGACGAGCTGTTGTTCGTCGCGGTCGCCGAGGTCGAGGGCGTGCTGCGCGAGTTGCTGCTACACCCCGAGCAGCGCTGAGCGTAGCGGTCAGTTCGGCTTCTGCGCCGAGTCGTCGGTCTCGGACGCCGCGGCCTCGGAGGCCTCGGATATCTCAGACGCTTCGGACGCCTCAGTCGTTTCGGCGGCGTCGTGCTCGTGCAGCGCCCGCTGCGCGGCCCGGATCGCCAGGTAGGTGACCAGGGCTGCCACCGCGGTCAGCGGCCAGCCCATCGCGATGCGGGCGACACCCAGCCATCCCGTCTGGTCCGCGTCGTACAGGTGGTGCTGCACCACGAACCGGGATGTGAACACCGCCACCCACACCAGCGTCGCCGCGTCGAACGCGCGAACCGCGCGACGGATGCCTCGCCATCGCCGGTCGTGGGTGCTCACCCAGCCCCAGATGTAACCGACCAGCGGACGCCGGATGACGACGGACACGGCGAACACGACCGCCCAGAACAACGACGTCCAGATGCCGAGCAGGAAGTACCCCTTGGACGCGCCGACCAGATAGGCGATGAGCGCGCTGACCCCGACGCCGATGAAGCCCCGGACGGCCGGTTGCACAGACTCGCGGCGCAGCAGCCGCCACGCCAAGACCACCGTCGCCACCGCCAAGGCGGCACCGATGGCGGGCATCAGCCCGAACGCAGACGACACTGGGACGAACACCAGGACCGGCAGCGACGAGTAGATCAGTCCACTGATGCCGCCCATCTGCTCGAGGACGGCCGCTCCCCGCGGTGGTGACGTCTCAGTGCCCGGTTCGGTGGCCGGGTCACTCACTTCTGAATCTCGTAGTGGGGGTTGTAGATCGCCTTGGTGCCGTTGTCCAGCTTGCCGATTCGGCCGTGCACCTTGAGGGTGCGACCGGATTCGATGCCGGCAATGCGGCGCTGGCCCAGCCACACGAGCATCACCGAGTCGGTGCCGTCGAACAGTTCGGCCTTGACGCCGCCCGCACAGCCCTTGCCGTTGCACTCGACGCTGCGCAGGGTGCCCACCATGGTCACCTCTTGGCCTCGCTGACAGTCGATCGCCTTCTGCGCGCCGGTCTGGGCGGCTTCGTCGCTGAGTTCCTCGACATCGAGCTGTTGCGGGTCCTCGGTCAATCGACGGGTGAGCCGCCGTAGATATCCCTCGGCCGTAGCCATGGCTTCTCCTGACCCTCTGACAATTGACTGTGTATTAACCCAATCAACGCCACGTTAACCCTCTTGCTTCCGATATGCCACGTCGGGACGACCCGCCGCGCCGGGGATTCTGCGACCGGGCACGATCGTGTGATGGCGGTCAATCTGCGCGGTGTTCCGACCGTTCTGCTTCCTGGCACAGGATCCGACGACGACTTCGTCTACCGGGCCTTTTCCGCGTCACTGCACGACGTCGGCGCGGTGGTTGTCACCCCGGCCCCCCAGCCCCACCGGCTGGTCGACGGATACCGCGACGAGCTCGATGGCGCGGCTAAGGCGGGGCCGATCGCGGTGGGTGGTGTGTCGATCGGAGCAGCGGTGGCCGCTGCGTGGGCGTTGTCACATCCGGACCGGGTGATCGCGGTGCTGGCGGCATTGCCTGCGTGGACCGGAGCTCCCGATGCGGCGCCCGCGGCGCTGGCGGCGCGCCATTCCGCACAGTTGCTGCGGCGCGACGGCCTGGTGACGGTGGCCGCACAGATGCGGGCATCGAGCCCGAAATGGCTCGCCGACGAGTTGACGCGGTCCTGGGTCGGGCAGTGGCCGTCGTTGCCCGACGCCATGGACGAGGCGGCCGGATACATTGCGCCGACGAGCAGCGAGTTCGAACGACTCACCGTCCCGATGGGGGTGGTGTCCGCGACCGACGACCCGGTGCACCCTGTGGAGGTCGGCGTCGAATGGGTGTCGGCCGCCCCGTACGCGTCGCTGCGCACGGTGACGCTCGACCAGATCGGCGTCGACGCCGGGGTCCTGGGCGCGCAGTGCCTGGCCGCCCTCTGGGACGCCGACGACCGGGCGCGTTAGCCGCCGGTGATGGTCCGCAACTGCTGCATCGCCGAGCCCTGGGTGCCTCGCCTCGCGGCGGGCTGCTGCTCCGGCGTCGGCTCCAGCGGCTGAGGCTGGGCTTGCTGTTGTGGCTGTGGCTGTGGCTGTGGCTGCCCTGCCCCCGCCGCCTGCTGCTCGGCGGCCTGCTCGGTGGCGGCACGCAGCTGGGCGGCCATCGCCTCCGGCAGCTGGATCGCCAACGGGGTGCGCACCGGCATGGGCGTATCGCCGCGACGAACAACCGTGTCCGCCAGAGCATCTCGGGCCTGTTCGACCAGTGCGTCGATCCGGTCGTGAGGCCCGCTGACCACACAGCGGATCATCCACCGGTATCCGTCAACACCGATGAAGCGCACCACGCCTGCATTCTGGGCGCCGACGCCGACGACCTCGCGACCCCATGGGCCGTCCTCGATGGCCACCGTGGCGGTGTCCTTGCGCAGCGAGTCGGCGAGCTCGGACGCAACCTCGCGCCACAGGCCGGTGGACTTTGGTGCGGCATAGGCCGCAATGGTGAAGCGGCCGTTGGCGGTGACCACCCAGATGGCGCTGGGCACGCCGGTGTTGCTCAGCTCGACCTGCACCTGCCCGCCTTCCGGCATCGGGATCAGCACCGAACCCAGGTCCAGCCTGGCCAGCGCGGCCACCGCCGGGTCGTCGAAGTCCTCGATGTCGAACGGACCCTCGAGCTCATCGTCGGCGTCGTCGCCGGTTGCCCCGTGGGCGGCCGAGAGGTCGTTGCTCTGTCGTTTCAGTGCCATTTTCACAAACTCGCATGTCCGCCGGAGGAACCGTGACCGCCATCGCCACGGGTTGTGTCGGCCAAGCCGGCCTCGTCGAACGACGTCACCTCGACCAGTTCAGGTAGCTCGACCCGCTGCACGAGCAGCTGGGCTATCCGGTCTCCGCGACGGACCACGATCGGGGTCCGGGGGTCGAGGTTGATCAGCGATATCTTGATCTCGCCACGATAGCCCGCGTCAATTGTGCCCGGGCTGTTAACGATCGAAAGCCCTACGCGGGCAGCCAGACCCGAGCGCGGATGCACTAGACCGACCATGCCGAACGGGATCGCCACCGCGACTCCGGTCGACACGAGCGCACGTTCACCGGGCGCCAGTTCGACGTCCTGTGCGCTGAACAGGTCAACTCCCGCGTCGCCGTCGTGGGCCCGACTGGGCAGCGGCAGGTCGCGATCCAGTCGCACTACCGCCAAAGAGGTGGACACGACGTCAGAGATTACTCTTGGCCGCGTGTCCGACACGCGCGCCACCACGCAAACCGTTCGCTACCGCGAACGATTGTCGGTCCCCTGGTGGTGGTGGCTGCCCGGACTGGGACTGGCCGGCCTTATCGCGCTCGAGGTCAATCAGGGCGTCCGCGCCCTGCCGAACTGGGTGCCGTTCGCCGTGTTGCTCCCGGTGGCGGCCGTCGTGCTTCTGTGGCTCGGCAGAACCGAATTGCGCGTCATCAGCGGAGATGGTGACCCCGAGGTCTGGATCGGGGGCGCTCATCTGCCGGTCAGCGTCGTCGCCCGGTTGGCCGAAGTCCCCCGATCGGCGAAGTCGGCCGCGCTGGGCCGACAACTCGACCCGGCGGCCTACGTCGTGCACCGGGCCTGGGTCGGCCCGATGGTCCTGCTGGTTCTCGATGACCCCGACGATCCCACCCCGTACTGGCTGATCAGTGCCCGACACCCGGACAAGGTGCTCGCAGCTCTCGCGGCGTGAACCCCGAGGCGTCAGGCGGCGCAATCGGTGCAGATCATCATGCCGTTCTTCTCGCTCGCCAACCGGCTGCGGTGGTGAACGAGAAAGCAGCTCGAGCAGGTGAACTCGTCGGCCTGCTTGGGGACCACCCGTACCGACAGCTCCTCGCCGGAAAGGTCGGCGCCCGGCAACTCGAAGGACTCAGCAGACTCGGATTCGTCGATATCGACGACAGCAGACTGGGCTTCGTTTCGCCGCGCCTTCAGTTCCTCGAGGGAATCCTCAGAAACATCATCGGTCTCGGTGCGCCTTGGGGCGTCGTAATCGGTAGCCATCGTCGTCCCTCCCAGAAACTCACGTGAAGCAAGTGCGGCAGTGCTTTGTACCAGCGTCGAACGCATCCACCAAATGATTCGTGCCCGTATTGACACCGGTTCTCATGTGATTTATGTCACACTAGGGCACTGACCCCCTCCGATGCCGGTCGGAGCACTGGCCGTGGTGGCCTTAGAGTGCACATCGTGGTCGCGCAAATCACAGACGGCACGGCGTTCGACAAACACGGACGCCCGTTCCGCCGCCGCAATTTCATACCTGGGAGCGTGCTGTTCGCATGCCTGGCGGTGGTGGCCCTGCTGGTGTGGGTGATTGCCTTGTCGCGTCCGCCGGATGTCCGGGAGGTCGCGGTGTGCAACCCGCCCCCCGTGCCCGCAGATCCCAGCGAGCCCCGGCCGGTGGTCGGTGAGCAGGTGTCCCGTTCGGACATGATCGACGTGACCCCCGCCAAGCTGGCCGACACCAAGATTCGGGTGCTCAACGCCAGCGGGCAGGGAGGTCAGGCCGCTGAGGTCGCAGGCGCGCTGCGCGACCTCGGGTTCGCCGATCCCGAAGCCGCCAATGACCCGATATACGAAAGCGTCCGGCTCGAATGCCAGGGCCAGATCCGGTTCGGGCCCTCCGGCCGCGCCGCGGCGGCGTCGATCTGGCTGGTGGCCCCGTGCACTGAACTGTTCCAGGATGGCCGCACCGATGACACCGTCGACCTCGCGCTGGGTACCGACTTCGCCGAGCTGAGCCACAGCGACGACATCGACGCCGTGCTGGCGAGCCTGCTCCCCGATGCGACCCAGCCGGCCGACCCCGAGCTGCTGTCTACGATCCACACGGGAACGTGTTGAGCGCAGGCCCCGTTCGATCGGGCACCGGCGTCACATCGCGCCGCAGCGCACCAACGCGTCGTCGAACGCCGCGCTGATACCCGGAGCCGCGGCCACCACCAGGCCCGCGCCGTCGGCCGATCCGATCGTCCGCACGCGTGCACCCGCTTCGGTGGCGATCAGCGCCGCTGCCGCCCAGTCCCACACATGGACGCCCTCTTCGTAGTAGGCATCCAACCTGCCCGCCGCCACCATGCACAGATCCAGCGCGCACGATCCGATCCGACGCAGGTCACGCACCTCCGGCAACAACCGGGCGACGATCTCACCCTGCCGTCTGCGGCGTTCGGGTTGGTAGGCGAAACCGGTGCCCACCAGTGCCATCGGCAATTCGGTGAGCCCGCTGGCGCGCAACTCGACAGCCACGCCGTCGCGCCGCACATGGGCGCCGTGGCCCAGCGCGGCCGAGTACAGGGTCCCGGCGGCGACGTCGGCCACCGCGCCGGCCACCGAGGCACCGTCACGCTGCACACCGACCGACACCGCGTACGCCTCGATCCCGTACATGAAGTTCACCGTGCCGTCGATGGGGTCCAGCACCCAGGTGACCTGACCGTCGGCTGCCGCGGCTGAACCGCCCTCCTCTTCGCCGAGGATGGGATCACCGGGGCGCAGCTCGGCGAGCCTGTCCCGCAGCAGCCGCTCGGTTTCGGTGTCGACCACCGTGACGGGGTCGGTCTCGGTGCTCTTGAAGGACACGGCGCTCACCGCCGATTCGGATCCCGCGCTTCCAGCGCCGAACACCTCGACGCGCCGCCGCTTGACGAATGCCGCCGCTTCGGACGCCAACTGCTCGGCCACCGAACGGAGAAGCGCGGGATCGGTGTCGTTATCGGTCACGCGCCCATCGCAGCACATCCGGCGAAGATTGGCGGTATGGGATGCGCGACTGGCCCACATCGGAATTGGTGAGCCGATAGTGTTGGGCAACGCGCCCTAGCTGCCGCACGGCGGAGCCGTGCAGAACACGTGAGTGGCCGCCGACCTGCGCAGAGGAGCTTCCATGACCGAATCACCCACCGACTCCAGCGCCGGCGGACAGCGTCGCGGTTTCGGCGTCGACGTCGGCGGCAGCGGCGTCAAGGGCGGCATCGTGGACCTCGACACCGGCCTGTTGATCGGTGAGCGGTTCAAACTGCTCACTCCCCAGCCGTCCACACCCGATGCTGTCGCCAAAACCATCGCCGAGGTGGTCGGCCACTTCGGTTGGGAAGGTCCGCTGGGAGTGACCTACCCGGGCGTGGTGACGGACGGGATCGTGCGGACAGCAGCCAACGTCGACAAAGGCTGGATCGGCGCCAACGCCCCGGAGGTCATCGGCGCGGCGCTGGGCGGCCAGAGCGTGACAGTGCTCAACGACGCCGACGCTGCGGGACTCGCAGAAGAGAAGTTCGGCGCGGGCCGGGACAACACCGGCGTCATCGTGCTTCTGACGTTCGGCACGGGTATCGGCTCAGCGGTCATCCACAACGGTGTCCTGCTTCCCAACACCGAGTTCGGTCACCTCGAGGTCGGCGGCAAGGAAGCCGAACACCGGGCGGCCAGCTCGATCAAGGAACGCAAGGAATGGAGCTACGAGCGCTGGACCCAGGAGGTCACGAAAGTGCTGGTGGCAATCGAGAACGCAATCTGGCCCGATCTGTTCATCGCCGGCGGTGGCATCAGCCGTAAGGCGGACAAGTGGATACCGCTGCTCAAGAACCGCACGCCGGTGGTCGCGGCGGTCCTGCAGAACACCGCGGGGATCGTCGGCGCCGCGATGGCCGCCGGCGGCGACGTCACCGCTACCCACCAGTAACCTTCCCGGCCGCCACGCCGCGGCTGTCAAATTTGCCGCTCGGCGCGGTGCACACCCACACTGTCGTTACAATGGTCGACGGCGGCCGCATATCGAGTAGCGGCGAAGTATCCCGAGTTGAGATCGACGCCGACATTCGACATAGCCGACACTTTTCGGTGGCGCACGTGTGCGCGCCGAAACCCGCACGACCGAAAGGGTGTACGTGGCCGCGACAAAGGCAAGCCCGGCAACCGATGAGCCGGTGAAGCGCACCGCCACCAAGCCCCCCGCCAAGAAGGCCGCGCCGGCGAAGTCGGCGAACGGCGCTGCGCCCGCCAAGAAGGCAACCAAGGCCACCAAGCCGCGCGCCGCCAAGGTCGCCGACGCGCCCGCGTCGCGAAGCCGCGCGAAGAAGGCGACTGCGCCCGCTGCTGAGGGAGTGGTAGACGACGTCGTCGAGACCGACAGCGCTGAGGAGATCGAGCCCGGCGATGTTCTCGAGGTCGACGACACCGAGATCGACCTCGAGGACATCGAGGTCGACGACGACAGCGACGAGGACTCCGCCGACGACGACACGGACGGCGACGACGAGGCATCGGACGACACCGAGCCCGCGGCGAAGACCACGACTAAGGCGCCCGCCAAGGCCGCCAAGGCCGCCGAAGACGACGCCATCGCCGAGCCATCGGAGAAGGACAAGGCTTCCGGCGACTTCGTCTGGGACGAGGAGGAGTCCGAGGCGCTGCGGCAGGCCCGTAAAGATGCCGAGCTCACCGCATCGGCCGACTCGGTGCGCGCCTACCTCAAGCAGATCGGCAAGGTCGCACTTCTCAACGCCGAGGAAGAGGTCGAGCTCGCCAAGCGCATCGAGGCGGGCCTGTACTGCACCCAGCTGATGACGGAGTTCGCCGAGCGCGGCGAGAAGCTCACCACCGCGCAGCGTCGCGACTACCAGTGGATCTGCCGCGACGGCGACCGGGCCAAGAACCACCTGCTCGAGGCGAACCTGCGCCTCGTGGTGTCGTTGGCCAAGCGCTACACCGGACGCGGCATGGCCTTCCTCGACCTCATCCAGGAAGGCAACCTGGGCCTCATCCGTGCGGTCGAGAAGTTCGACTACACCAAGGGTTACAAGTTCTCCACGTACGCCACCTGGTGGATCCGCCAGGCGATCACCCGCGCGATGGCCGATCAGGCCCGCACCATCCGTATTCCGGTGCACATGGTCGAGGTGATCAACAAGCTCGGCCGTATCCAGCGCGAACTTCTTCAGGACCTGGGCCGCGAGCCCACGCCCGAAGAGCTCGCCAAGGAAATGGACATCACGCCGGAAAAGGTGCTGGAGATCCAGCAGTACGCGCGCGAGCCCATCTCGCTGGACCAGACCATCGGCGACGAAGGCGATTCGCAGCTCGGCGATTTCATCGAGGACTCCGAAGCCGTGGTTGCCGTCGACGCCGTGTCGTTCACGCTGCTGCAGGATCAGCTGCAGTCGGTGCTGGAGACGCTGTCCGAGCGTGAGGCGGGCGTCGTCCGGTTGCGCTTCGGCTTGACGGACGGACAGCCGCGCACGCTCGACGAGATCGGCCAGGTCTACGGCGTGACGCGGGAACGTATCCGCCAGATCGAGTCGAAGACCATGTCGAAATTGCGGCACCCCAGTCGTTCTCAGGTGCTGCGCGACTACCTCGACTAGGGACCGCAGCCAGCGGCCGCTGGCGTCGGCGGCGGCCCACAGGCTCCGCCAGTGTCGTCCAAGAAAATTCCAAGGCGGCTCACCTAGGTTCGTCGGCGATGAAGCGAACGCTGATTGCCGATGCCCGAACACCCACCGCCCGCAACCGGGTCCCACCGGTCCCTCTGATCCGGGCCGTCGACCGTGTCCGGGCCGTGCTTGCGAAGCTGCACCGCTCGTCTGTGCCCGGCAACATCGCGCTGCTGGAGCTGGCCACCGGCTCGTGGACCACGCAGGTGCTCTATGTCGCCGCCACGCTCGGTATCGCCGACCGACTCGCCGCCGGCCCACTGCGTTCGGACGTCGTTGCGGGCCAGGTCAGCGCCGATCCAGCCGCGGTCCATCGGCTGATGCGGGCAATGGCCAGCCGTGGCGTGCTGCGCGAGCGCCGCGACGGCAGGTTCGCCCTCACCCCCGTCGGCCAGGCGCTGCGCACCGACGTCGAAGGCTCGCTGCGCGACATGGTGCTGTTCATCGGACACCCCGCTCGCTGGGCCGACTGGGGCAGCCTGTTGTACTCGGTGCAGACCGGCTTACCCGCCGCCGAGAAGCTGCGCGGGATGCCGTTCTTCGAATACCTCGACACCGATCCCGAGTTCGCCCAGGTATTCAACAACGCGATGACGGCGGCCAGCGGGCTGGCCAATGACATCGCGCTGGCGGCATACGATTTCACCGACGCCAGGCGTGTCGTCGACGTCGGCGGTGGGCACGGTGCGGTATTGAGCACCATCCTGCGCAGTGCGCCGGATGCCCACGGAGTGCTCTATGACCTTCCGAAGGTCGTCGGCAATGCCCGACCTCTCCTCGAGGCGGCCGGGGTCGCCCAACGCTGCACGATCGAGGGTGGTTCGTTCATGGAGTCGGTGCCCGGCGGCGGCGACGTCTACGTGATGAAGAACATCATCCACGACTGGAGTGACGGCGACGCGCTCCGGATACTGTGCAATATCCGCACCGCGATCGCCGATGGCGGCAAGCTCATCCTGCTGGAAATGGTTCTGCCGCAACGAGCTTCGTCGTTCATCGGCCACATGCTCGACCTTGAGATGCTGCTCATGCTGCACGGCAGGGAGCGCACCCGCGCGCAGTACTACGACCTGTTGGACCGGGCCGGCTTCCGGCTGACCCGCGTCATCCCGACCGTCAGCCCGATGTCCGTCGTCGAGGCCGTCGCCATCTGAGATTCGTGCGTTCGGGTTGGCAGTGCCTTAGCGGGGCGTGGCCGCGTGGACGCCGCGTGCCTCAGCTTCCATGACTTCGCGGTACTTGGTGTAGCCGCCGCCCATGGTCAGCGCGAGCGCGCTGAGCGTCAGCGCGGACAGCACCGCGCCACCTGCTGTCGAATCGAACGGACCGGACTGGTTGTGGAACAGCCCCACCACGACGTAGGCAGCGAGGAACACCCACACCGCGCCGATGGACCGGCCGGCCTCGTCGGCCCGAACCTGCCCGATGGTGCTCACGTTTCGCGCATGGAAGGACCACACCGCGGTCAGCAACATGCACACCGAGTGCACGATGAACGCCAGCATCAGCATCGCGTCCGGCGCAGCCGGGCTGCCCTCGATATGCATCATCACCATGCCGAAGACGATCCAGACGTCGAGGGCGAAGAAAGTGGCCAACACCACCCAGCCCGACTGGACCCGGTAGGCGAACGCAAGGCCCAACAGCATGGCCCCGCCCAGCGTGAACAACATTCCCAGCGCCCCAACGGTTCCGAGACCGGTCGTGCAGTCCTCTGTCTGTACGACCGGCACGAAGATGCTCGCGGCGAACGCGATCAAGCCGACGATCAGGATGCCCGCCGCCCAACGCAGGGTGGACATCCTGCCGAACAACGCAGTCATCCTGCGCCCGGTCCAGCGCACGGTGTCGGTGGGGTTTCGGCGCGCGACGACGGCGATACTCCACACCGCGGCTATCGGGACGACGAGGGCCGCCCCGACCACCTGGACCAAGTCGAGCGCCCGATGAGCAGCAATGTCTCCGCTGATGCACGACGATGCCCCTGCGATCAGCGAGATGGAAGTCATCGCAGAATCATCTCAGATAATCCGGGGGTCTTTCGTTGTCATTTCTGGTGCCATCTGACCCTTGTGAATTGATTCGTATTGTCATGAACAAAAAGTGCCGACGTCGACGGGGGCGGTGTCGTTGACTATGCAATTACCGCAGCGCTCATAGTTGAAATGGAAAATCACACGGAGTCCACTGTCGATAGCCGAAAACCGTTGGCCGCCAAGCAGTCAACCCGACCAATGAGTTGTTCGCTCCACCGCGCCATCAGCCCGAGATTCTTTGCTTACCCGACACGCGTAGTGCTTCTCGTGGCTGCGACGGAACAGGTTCGCAAACCCCGTCACACCGACGGCCGATTCGGCCCCCACACACAGAATCGGCAAAGAACAGCGCGAATGCCGCGAATGGACAATGGCGACCAATTACCTCAGCGTTTACGTTCGCGAACTTTGTATGTCGAGGGCCAGGATTCGCGGGTCTCGTCGCCGACCAGTGGAACGCCCTTGCTGCCGATCCTGATGTCGTAGGCCTCCTTGCTGGCCCCGACCTCCCGGTTGGCGTGTTCGGTGGCGAGGTAGATCAACTGGTCGATCTCCGCCTCGGCGAAGGCGACGAACGTCGTCTTTCGGACGAGTTCCTCCGCAGCGGGCGTCATCTTGTCCGGCAGCACCCGGGTCAGCAGAGCGGCGACGCCCAGCAGCGCGAAAGGTAGGACCCAGTAGCAGACAAACGACAGCGGCGTGCGGGTGTCCAGGATGGTCGCGTCGCCCTGCACGATGGGTGGGATCGCCGATGACGCCGTCATGCCACCGAACGCGGCGATCCATATCCACGTCAGCAGCGACGTGATGCGGGCGAACGGTTCGCTCTCGATGACCTCCTTGGGTTGACCGACCTCGGCGAACTCCCGGACGAAGGGCCTGCCGATCAGCGCGCTGACCAACGCGACGACGAAGATCCCGGCGGTGCTCAGCGGCTGAATCCACCGCTCCATGAATGCTTGACTCACCGAGAAGGTGAGCACCGTGAGGATGAAGAACGTTGCGACGGAACCGATCTCGAGCGTCCGCCCCGGCGATCCACTGACGCGTGCCACGACGAACGACGCAATGGCGACAGCGAACGCGACGAGCACCGCGGTGACGAAGGGAACGTTGCCGACGAGAACCCAGTAGACGATCCACGGCGCGAATCCACACAGTATGCCCACGACCGGTCAGTGTATTGAGCCGCACTCGGCCACGGGGGCCGACCTGCATGGCAACCGGGTGCGGTCCACGTACGTTGGCACGGTGACCCAGCGTGTCAACGTCTCATCAGGCTCGGAGTTCGAAGCCGCCGTCGGCTACTCGCGCGCGGTGCGCACTGGCCCGCACGTCGTCGTGGCGGGCACCACCGCGCCCGGTGACGGACCGGCGGCCCAGACACGTGAGGCGCTGCGTCGCATCGAGACAGCCCTGAAGCAGGTGAATGCGTCGCTCTCCGACGTGGTGCGCACCCGCATCTTCGTCACCGACATCGAGGCCTGGCGTGAGGTCGGCTCAGTTCACGCCGAGGTGTTCGGCGATATCCGACCGGTCACCACCATGGTCGAGGTGTCCGCGCTGATCTCCCCCGACCTCGTCGTCGAGATCGAGGTCGACGCCGTCGTCACGGAGTGAGGCCTGCCTCGTCGGGCGCGAACCGGCCGTCGGCACCCGGGAGGTACGCGGTGACGCTTATCACAGCCGCGACGGGTAGTGGACCGTACAAATGCGGGAACACCATCCCATCGGGGTCGTCCGCGACCCCGGGTTCCCAGCGCACTGGAGAGGTGAGGCGTGCGGGCTCGATGCGGAGCAGCACCAGATCGGTCCGTCCGGCGTACAGCCGGTTGGCCGGCAGGTGGACCTGTTGCGGGGTCGACAGATGCACGAAGCCCACGGCTGCCAGCGAAGCAGGGTGGTGCTCGCCGTCCCGGCGGGCTGACTCCCACTCCTGCGCGGAGCACAGGTGCACGAGCGCCTCAGGGCCTGAATGTGGTGCAAATTGCATACCGTCGGCCTCCAACCGTCGCAACAGGTGGGCCCGTGAGACACGACACACCCGTAAACCCCCGGGGAACAAGGCCGGAACCCCAAGCGTCTGACACAGTAGAACTACGTCGCTACACCCTATGGAGGTGCCATGACCGCAACGCTCACCAGTCCCGAATTAACCAAGGCTGACCGCTGCGACCGTTGTGGGGCGGCCGCCCGCGTACGGGCGAAGCTGCCTTCGGGCGCCGAACTGCTGTTCTGCCAGCACCACGCCAACGAGCACGAGGCGAAGCTGGTCGAGTTGGCTGCGGTCATCGAAGTCAGCCAGTTGGAGCCGTAGCCTCCCATCCGCAATGCTGGACCGGTCATGACTGACCAGTCCCCTCGGCCAGCGGAGCGCCCGAAGCCGTCGCGTCACCACATCCGGCGTATCACCCTCCGGACTCTGTCGAAAAGTTGGGACGACTCGATCTTTTCCGAGTCGGCTCAGGCGGCTTTCTGGTGCGCGCTGTCGTTGCCGCCGCTGCTTCTGGGGATGCTGGGCAGCTTGGCCTACATCGCGCCGCTGTTCGGGCCGGACACGCTGCCGGTGATCCAGGATCAGTTGATCAGCACGGCCGGACGGTTCTTCTCGCCCAACGTCATCGGCGAGATCATCGAGCCCACGGTGCGCGACATCGTCATGGGCGCCCGGGGCGAAGTGGTGTCGCTGGGATTCGTGATCTCGCTGTGGGCGGGTTCGTCGGCGGTGTCGGCGTTCGTCGACTCCATCACCGAGGCCCACGACCAGACACCGCTGCGCCACCCCGTCCGTCAGCGGTTCTACGCGCTGGGGCTCTACGTGGTGATGCTGGTCGGCGCGATCGTCAGCGCGCCGTTCCTGGCGCTGGGTCCGCGGAAGATCGCCGAGTTCATCCCGGACAGCTGGGACAGGGTGCTGCAGTTCGGCTACTACCCGGTGCTGTTTGTGACGTTGGTCGTCGCCGTCAATCTGCTCTACCGGGTGTCGCTGCCCAAGCCGCTGCCCTCGCACCGGCTCCTGTCCGGTTCGATCTTGGCCGCGGTGGTGTTCCTGGTGGCGACCTCGGGGCTGCGCGTCTATCTGACCTGGATCACCAGCACCGGTTACACCTACGGCGCGCTGGCGACACCGATCGCGTTTTTGCTGTTCGCATTCTTCCTGGGTTTCGCCATCATGATCGGTGCCGAGTTGAACGCGGCAATCGAGGAGGAGTGGCCCGCGCCGGACACCCACGCCAAACGCTTCCGGTGGTGGCTCGAGGCCAAGGCCGAATCACGCAACGGCGGCAACAACCCAGCGGTCACCGCGGACACTCCCGCCGCCGCCGCCAAGGGCCCCGGCTCCGAAGCCGCTACTTCTTGAGCTGCTCGTAGATCTTCTTGCAGTCGGGGCATACCGGCGAACCCGGCTTGGCCGACCGCGTCACCGGGAACACCTCACCGCACAGCGCTACGACATGGGTACCCATGACCGCGCTCTCGGCGATCTTGTTCTTCTTGACGTAGTGGAAGAACTTGGGGGTGTCGTCATCGGTGCCGTCGTCGGCGCGTTAGTCGGTCTCGGTGCGCTCGATGGTCTGGGTTTCCATCCCTCCATTCTGCCCCGCAATGAATCGGTAAGAAACGTGACCGGCGCACCTCGTCTCGAATGTGGAACAGTGGAGGAATGAAACAAGGCCAAGAGCTGAGTTTCGATGGCTTCGACGACGAGGGCCGGCCCGTTCTCATCACCCGGGCGGCCCCCGCCTACGAGGAACAGCACCGCAAGCGAGTACGAAAGTATCTGGCTCTGATGTCGTTCCGCATTCCAGCGCTCATCCTCGCTGCCGCGGCCTACGGAATCTGGCACAACGGATTGATCTCGTTGGGGATCATCGTGCTCTCGATTCCGTTGCCGTGGATGGCGGTTCTGATCGCCAACGACCGGCCGCCCAGGCGGGCCGAGGAGCCCAGGCGATACGAATCGAAGGGTCGCATACCGCTTTTCCCGACCGCCGAACGTCCGGCGATCTACGGAGCGCGACCGGTACCGGAGTCGCCGCGGGACGCGGCCGAGTCGCACGATTTCGGCGGCGACGTTCCTCGCTGAGCGTCTTCTTGCCCACTTCTCAGCACATTCTCAGGTCGACCTCCGATAACCGCAGCTCAGGAGGTGTGAACTGACGCAGCGGTGGGAACTCTGAGCGGGTATGAGGCGTTGTAGCTCATGAAAGGTTCGACCCGATCAGGAGGCCGTAATGGCAATTGCCACCATTCGCAGTGACCAAGACCTGGACGCTCAGAGCCCAGCCGCGGACCTGGTGCGCGTGTATTTGAACGGAATCGGCAAGACCGCGTTGCTCACCGCGGCCGACGAGGTCGAACTGGCCAAACGAATCGAGGCCGGGCTATACGCGAAGCATTTGCTGGAAACTCGGAAACGCTTGGGCGACAACCGCAAACGCGATCTCGCCGCCGTGGTGCGCGATGGCGAAGCGGCGCGGCGCCATCTGCTCGAAGCGAACCTGCGGCTGGTGGTGTCGCTGGCCAAGCGCTACACCGGGCGCGGCATGCCGCTGCTCGACCTGATCCAGGAAGGCAACCTGGGTCTGATCCGCGCGATGGAGAAGTTCGACTACGCCAAGGGCTTCAAGTTCTCCACCTATGCGACGTGGTGGATCCGCCAGGCGATCACCCGCGGCATGGCCGACCAGAGCCGCACCATCCGGCTGCCGGTCCACCTTGTCGAGCAGGTCAACAAGCTCGCCCGGATCAAGCGGGAGATGCACCAGAGCCTCGGCCGCGATGCGACGGACGACGAGCTGGCCGAGGAGTCGGGCATCCCCGCCGAGAAGATCGCCGATCTGCTCTCGCACAGCCGTGACCCGGTGAGCCTGGACATGCCTGTGGGCAGCGACGAGGAAGCACCGCTGGGCGACTTCATCGAGGACTCCGAGGCGATGTCTGCCGAGAACGCCGTGATCTCCGAACTGCTTCACACCGACATCCGCTACGTGCTCACCACTCTCGACGAGCGCGAGCAGCAGGTGATCCGCCTGCGGTTCGGCCTCGACGACGGACAGCCGCGGACCCTGGACCAGATCGGCAAGCTGTTCGGTCTGTCCCGCGAACGCGTGCGCCAGATCGAGCGCGAGGTCATGGCCAAACTGCGCAACGGTGAACGCGCCGACCGTCTGCGGTCCTACGCCAGCTGACGGCAAATCCCCTGCCCGGATCGATCAGAAAGCCCGCCGGAACTCCGGCGGGCTTTCTGCTGCGTCGGCCGGTGGGCACCCGTGTCGCCCGATGATGCACCGCTGTTCAGGCGGGCGGACCGGTAGACTCTGTGCGGACGGAGGGTGTGCGAATGAACGATCTGGTCGATACCACCGAGATGTACCTGCGAACCATTTACGACCTCGAGGAAGAGGGCGTCATTCCGCTGCGTGCGCGGATCGCGGAGCGTCTCGATCAGAGTGGACCCACCGTCAGCCAAACCGTGTCGCGGATGGAGCGGGACGGACTTCTTCATGTCGCGGGTGACCGGCACCTCGAGCTGACCGACAAGGGCCGCGGCCTCGCCGTCGCGGTGATGCGCAAGCACCGTCTCGCCGAGCGCCTCCTCGTGGACGTCATCGGGCTGCCGTGGGAGGAAGTGCACGCTGAGGCGTGCCGCTGGGAGCATGTGATGAGCGAGGACGTCGAGCGCCGGCTCGTCCAGGTTCTCAACAACCCCACCACTTCCCCGTTCGGTAATCCGATCCCTGGCCTCTCCGAGCTCGGTGTCGGCGACGAACTGATCAACGAGACCATCAACCTGGTCCGCCTCACCGAACTGCCGGCGGGCATGCCCGTCGCGGTGGTGGTGCGCCAGTTGACCGAACACGTTCAAGGCGATGCCGATCTGATCGCGCGGCTCAAGGACGCCGGAGTGGTGCCCAACGCCCGCGTGACGGTCGAGGTGAACAACCACGGCGGCGTCATGATCGTCATCCCGGGCCACGAGCAGGTCGAGCTGCCGCACGAGATGGCCCACGCCGTGAAGGTCGAGAAGGTCTGAGCCCTCAACCCGCCCGGCGGCCGAAACGCTGCCGTGGGGGTAGCCGCACACCGAGCTGGCGGGCGAGGCGATATCCGGTCTGCGCCAGTTCACGAATCTGTTCAGGGCGCATCCCGGACTGAAGCGCCTGGTCCAGCATGCCGGCCATCCGGTGCTCCCCGTTGGATCTGAGCGCCGCGTCCAGCGATATGCCCGCAAGCGGCCCGTCTCCCCGCGAATATGCCGAAAAGGCCAAGAGCACAAGCGCTTCCACCCGCCACGGCTCCGGCAGACGGCGAGACAGGTCGGCCCACAACGATTCGGCTGAGCCCGCGGCGTCCCCGACGGCGAGCGCGTACAGGGTGTCGCGCACCCGCGGGTCGGTCAGCGCCAGAGCCAGCCGGGCCAGCTGGTCATCGGCGAGCGGACGACCGTCGCCGATCTGGCCGGCGCAGGCGAGCGCATGCTCGATGTCGCTACGGACCTGCGGATCGGGACGGTTCGGATCGACCGCGTCGGCCTGCTCGATCGCCTCGGCCAGCGCAGCGCTGCGGCCGGGATCAGCGGGCGCGACGACGGCGACGAGATCGGAGCGCCGTCGGTACAGGCGCCGGCCATCCAGCACCGCGGCCGCCGCGATGGGCGATGCGTCCGGGTCCTCGACGACCCCCGCGCTGCCACAGCCATCAGCGCAGTACCACCGGCCGCCCGCGGCGACCCTGTCGACGACATGGGCGGCGAACAGCTCGACATCCCACCGCGCAAGCTCGACAGCGAGCTCGTGCGCCAGTTCGCGGTACTCATCGGCGCACATGCTGCAGGCCGCGCCTTCGTGGTCAACGATCACGGCGATCGCGATCTCCGCTCGGGACGCCGCCGCCAGCTCCGCGAAATGGCTCAAGGAGTCACCGTCCACTTCTCCGACCCCGTCACCGGGGAGGTCGGCGCGCAGCACGGCACCCATCTCGCCGTGGGCGGCGGTGACGAGCACCAGCGATTTCTCGGGTACGAAGCCGAGCACGGCGGGGGCTTCCCTATTGCGTCGGCGTGTCGGTCCAGGTTGGTATCAGCGGCCTGACACGCGGCCGACGGGTAATTGATCGATTACGCGCGATGGGCCGTACGGATTTGCTGGCTGGCTAGACGGCCCGATTTGCCGGCGACCGCGATCAGCATGTCGGGGCAAGTGGATCCGGCCAGCGACGCGAGCCTGGCGCTTTCGAGGAGTTCTGTTTTATGCCGGCTGCTCGGCAACGCATATTAACGGATTCGACACCTCCATAGCGTGGCCGGAGGCTATTCTCAGCGTCATTGCAGCTAACCCATGCGGCGCGATGGCTTCGGTGGGTGCGTACTGAAGGAGTTGGGCGCATGCTCGAGGTGATCGAGGCACGGGAGTACCGCGGGCAGGCGGGAGACAAGAAGTGAGCCAACCCGAGGGGTGGTACCCCGACCCCGCTGGTGGCCCCGAGCGGAAGTACTGGGACGGCAGGCGGTGGCAGCTGGACGTGAGAGACCCGAGGGCCGAGCTGAACAGGGCGTATGCCAAGTCCTGGTCGGCTAACGGGTGGGCTGGAAGGTCGGCATTCTTCGGTGTTGCGTCGATCCTGGCGAGCGTCTTCTGCCTGGGTATCCTGTTCGGCCCATTAGCGGTGATCACGGGCCTTGCCGCAAGGCCCAAGTCTCCGCGCGGCAGGAGGCTGCAGGTGACCGGCGTCATCACCGGCTGCATCGGCTTTTTCCTGAGCTTGGCCTTCGGTGGATATCTAATGGGATGAGCCGCAACCCCTAGTGGGCCCAGCGCCAAAGCAGGCAACCCTGCCGCGCCGGTGCGAGGTCGGCAGCCGTGCTCCCCTCACTCCATATGTGGTCGGTGTTGTGTCGTCTCAGGCCCCCACCGGATGTTCCCCCCGTTCCAAGCCGCAGGCGTTCCGGGTCCGACGACGTTGGGTGGTTGTCGGTGGCGCAGTCCGAGACGCCGTCGATCCATGCCTCGCTAACTGTGTCCCCGTCGTCGGCGGAGAGAGCTTTGGGAAGGCATCACCACCGCGATGACGATCAGGCCTCTCCACACCCCTTCATGGTGCGCTCTTTATCCCCTTTCAGCAGAACTCAAAGGTGATGTCCCAGTAGCCCGAACCGCCATCCGAGACCTGGAACTGCCCAGAAGAATCGGTGGTGGCGTTCCACAAGGCGGTGAACGGCCCGCCCAGGCTGGGATTGGCGTCCACGACGGTGCCCATGCCGCCTTGGCCGGTGGGGCCGGAAGACCACTCGACGCCCTGAAAGCTGGGCGGGGTCTGTGGCGTGCAGCGAGCCTGGTACTTGACGTACGCCTGACCGACAAGGGCCTCTAGGTTGGCAGGGTCGCCGTCAGCGTGGGCCGGGGCGGCGACGAGGAGTCCTGCGGCGGCGAGGGCGAACAAGGCGGCGGCATGCTTCATGGGGTCACCGGATCGCAGCCGAGGATGTCCTTTACCTGAGCCCGGCCCTCCTGGGCGCAGAACGCCGCCCGCATCGCCAGCGCCATCTGCTCGCACGAGGCAGCCGCCTCTGGAGTCGGCGGGTTCTTGCAACCACCCGGCCCGCCCGGCATTTGGGCGAACCAGTCCTCGCACATCTTCTGTCCCTCGGGGGTGGCGAACATCGTGTAGCAGACGTCGGCCTGCGCGGCTGGGGCCAGGGCCACTGTGAACCCGGCACTGAGGACGGCGGCTGCGGCGAGCGTCATGATCTTCATCATCGTCCAATCATCTCGAGGTCGTGGCAGACCGCCTGCTCAGTTGGCGACCCGACCGTGCAGGGGTCACCGGGGAACACACCCCGACGACAGCCCGCAGTAGTTCTTTCTCCTCGGCGATAACAACTTTCATAACATTCACAATCAGTCACCTCGTTGATGCGCGAACTGACGCGCACCGAGGCCACTGATGAACGAGATTCGTTCGCCGTGCACCAGTTCACAGGTCCGACCACTTTCGCGTTTGTCGACCTGGCTGACCTCGACGACGGATCGTTTTCAACAGCGGCCGCTAGTCTCATCGTTGACCGGTGAGGTGCTGGTCGACACACAACGCGCGATTAGTCGGTAGTTCGTACTGATCACAGTCGGGGAAGCCGGTCGAGCTCTGCTGTGGTGCGGCTATCCCCAGACAAGCCATCTGGTTTTGCGTATTCATCACTGGAATGTTCGCCTGCACAAAACAGTCATGGCACGCCTGGCTGTTTGAGACATTTGCCGGGGGCGAGCATGGGGCCGCGCTTGCCGGCGAAGCGACGAACACGATGTGCGCACAGACCAGGGCGGCTGTCGCCGCCAGGGTGATGAATGTCTTTCTCATACTTGTCACTCGTATCTGCTGTGGTCACAGGGCAACTTAGGCTGCTTCTGTTGCGGGAACGTCTGCGGCAAAAGCTTGCAGTACTCGCACGAGGGGTTGTACCACGCCTTCTCGCAGTTGTCGCTAGACGTCTGCGCCGTGGGCAGAGGTGCATCCTCACAGACGTATCGACCGTCACTGAGATACGAACAGCCAGCACTCGCGGGGGCGCTGACCACCACCGAGAACGACCAGAGAGCCAAAGCGACCGACGTCACGAGTCCGAGGGTGCGTCCGGCGTTCATGACCTAACCCTTACTATGTTGCAACGACTGTCGCCGACGACAATATATGGACCGTAGCTTCTTTGCTGCACAAATGTTCCGAGTTTGCGAAGAATTCAGTAACTTCGCCGCCCACCCCGAGGCGCCGGTTGGCCAGGGACGTCGTCGCAGGAGTGGTCGCTGATTATCGGCTGACAACCTCGGCGTGCCTCGCCAGTCGCCTTCGAGTTCAGGCCGCCCAAGAGCGTGGCGCGGACCTAGGGCGTTTCTAACCAAAGGGTTTGGTGTTGTGCCTGATGCTTCATTCAGGGCCGCTTTGGGAAGGTGATGACCACGTCGTCGGTAGGATGTGCTAGCTGGTGGCGGAGGTGCTCGTTTTCCAAGGTGAGCTGGTTGACGACACGCACGAGGGCGGGGACGTCGGCGCGGAGCTGTTGAAGTTCTCGGTTCTTATTGCCAATAGTGACTCGCAGCTTCGCGATGCTTGCGCGAAGGCGTGCTTCGATTTCGGACGGGCCACCCCGATCTTTAACATGTTGGTAGAACTCGTTTTTCAGGTCGGTGTGTCGTTGGGTCAGGGCGTTGCGGGGAACGTCAGCTTCCTGAGCGAGGGCGACGATCGTGAGAGCACCGTTGGATCTTTCCGGGGTCCCAGCAAGGATGCGCTCCATAGCGGCGCGGATACGGTCGCGCTCATCGATGGCAGCGGTCATTCCGGTTCCTCCTGGGAGTCGTGTCTAGCTTCCTCGCTGGCGGTGATGCGGGTGCTGTCGTGGGACTTCGCATAGTGCCGCAGCTTTGCGGCGTTAGCGCGGAGGCGATCCCCGATTGGCGTTGGGGCGTGCGCGGCTTGTTGGTCGAGTCCATCAGCGCGTGCCCGCAATTGGGCCGCGTGATGGTCGGTTCGTGCAATGTTGGTGCAGGTGGGGACACAGGCCTCCAGCTTGGGGCTATCGGTAATGCCGTCGCGTTGACAGAGTGCGCGGTCTGGCTTGTAGCGGCAAAGTAGCAGGGCTTGCGGGTTGTCGTAGATGATGAGGTCTTGGTTGGCGATGAGTTGTCGGGCGGTCTTGGCGGTAATGGGTGTGCCAGCGAATTGGCTTGCACGGGCGGCGGTTTTGATCACGTCTCGCGCTGCGGGCCCGGAGATTCCACCACCGTTGTCGAGGTCGTCTCTGAGTTCGGCGGCGGTATCGGCGACGGTTCGCACGGTTTCGATGTCGATCAGATCGTGGATGCCGTCGCGGCCGCGGCCTGCATAGCGCCCGGAGACCAGGGCTGAGCGCAGATGCCCGTATTGAATGGCGAGTGCTACGTGGCCGTTGGGTCGACGAGCGATGTGCCAGGCGAGGGATCGCCGGAACCGTCTGAGTCCAATGTTGCCTTGTGGGTCGGGCGGGATGACCTCGTGGACCAGATTGTGCCGAGTCGCTTCAGCGTTGGCCCAGTCCACGAAGTCGTTAATTCTCAGGCGCATTGGTGTCATGACGATCGATCCGGTGTTGCCGGCTTTGCCAGTGGAATCGTGCGCGTGGGAGTCGAAGAGCAGCTCGCCGGCGCGGACCATCCTTTCCAGCACGCGGATGGCGGTGACGACCGGCGTGATGGCGACCCAGGGCACGTCGCGTTCTACACCGCCGGAAATATGGTTGCCGTGTTCGTCGACCGCGGTTTTGTATTCGCGGGCGCGGATCAGGTGTCGCGCGGTAACTCCGTCAGCGTCGGGTACGGGGTCGGGACAACAGCCGGACCTCAGGCCGAGGATTTCGCTGGGCCGCATCCCGGTCAGGTAGGCGCACACGATGAACGCGGCGGTGCCCAAATGACGCCAGAGGGTTGCGACTTCTAGGTAGTCGATGGCTTGGCGCCAGGGTCTGTTGGCGATGCGGCCCGTGACTGGAGTGTCGAGTGGGCATCCCCACGGTCGTTGAGGCGCGGTGGCGAGCAGTTCCTCGCGGCGGGGGTATTCGTCGAGTTGGGCCTTTGTGGCGCCGGTGCGACCGCAGATGTAATTGGCGACTAGGTTGACTTTGTTCTGTCGATAGAAGGCGGGCAGCGGATCTCGCGATTGGAGCAGTCCGTCGAGGTAGGCGCGCACCGCATAGCGGCCTTCCGGGATAGCGGCGGCCGGGACGGCGTTTGCGAGGCGCTGGCGTTCGGCCCAGGCGTTGAGGATGTCGTCGGCGAGGTCGTCGACAATGCGGATGGCCCAGACCAGCAGCGGCGCGATCGTGTGCTCGGCCAGCGGCGGGGTTGCGTTCTCCCCCCCGATCGGGGTGCTGTCCGGCAGGTATTGATCCAGCCCGGTGGGCTCCCATGGTGGTTGCCCGATGCCGGCGGGGCGGGCGCTGATTTGGTCGAGTGCCCACAGGCGTGTCACGGCGATGAGTCTGCGAACCATCGTCGACCGAAGTTTGGATGTCGTGGCGAGAAGGTGCTCTCCGTACTCGTGCAGCATTTGGGTGTCGCAGTCGGCAAGGGTGCGGTTGCCGCGGTCCTGCAGCCAGGAGGCGAGGTGAAACCACTGCTGCACGGTTGAAAGGATCGCGGGGACGCTGATGCGGGTTCGCATGTTGGATCGGCGATCGCGCACGAACGTGGGCCGTAGTTCACCGTTGATGAGGTTCCATACCGCGAGTCGCAGTTCGTCCTGAAAGGCTTCGGCGCAATTCCGCCAGTGGATTTTGGGCCGTTCGGCGCATGGCTTTTCGGTGAGCGGAGCAACAGACCAGGTCGGGTCGCGGTAGAGCGAGTTGAGGTGCGCGTGAATGGGTTTCACTAGTCTGTGGCTGACCACTGGGCTGTTGGGTGTGGGCATGGGCAGCAGGTATGGGTCGGGTTCGAGTGCGGTTGTCATGCGTCGAGCGCTCCCTGCAATAGGTTGTCGATGAGGCCGCGATCGGCGTCGGTCACCTGCGCAAGCGCCGATGTCCATGTGGGCTCGCCGAGGCGGGTCTTGAGGTCTTGCAGGCGGGCATGGTGCTCAGCCCAGTCGCGGCGCCATGTCGTCGGCGGCAGGACTGAGTGCAGGTTGGTTAATGCTGCGTGCAGGTGGGCGAGCCGACTGTGGTGTCCTGGATGGACGTGGGCGTTGGGACACGCGAGGCACATAAGAAATGATGCGGTGCAGCCGTTTTCGGGTGAACGCGAGAAGGGGCTGGAGTTGGGGTCGGCGCAGTCGGCGGTAGCGGTCTCGACGTCGCCGGGATCTGCAGTGTCGCGTAGGTCGGCGACGAGGACCGCTTTGGTGGCCCGGCTCAGCGCATCTTCGGCGCCGGCGGCGATGACGTCGAGAGCTTCTTGTTGAACCCGTTTGTCGACCAGAGTGTATTTGCGTTCGTAGGTTTCCTCGGAGTGTTGTGTGGGTTCTCGGCGATTGAGGGCGATCACGGTTCGGCGTCCTCGAAGAAACGGCGACCCGACGAAACCTTCGCTTTTGGCCCACGTTGCGGCATCGAAAGACGACACACCGAAGCGGAATGGTCCGACGGGCTGGTGCCGATCGCTGTGGACGTTCTCCCAGCCGCGGTTTCCGGTTCGCCAAACGATGAGGCGATCGGTTCCTGGGGCTAGTTGTTCGACCACGGCACGGCCGAACCGGGTGGCGCGAAGGGCGTGAGTGATGAGCCTGCCCGGTGATGCCGCTCCGTCGTCGGTGAGATTTCTGGATTCGTGATGGCGTCCTGGACCGCGGCGTGGCTTCTCCAACTCAACCCGATAGGTCGGTCGGCCGTCATGACCGGTATCCGGTGATGCCTTGGGCACTTTCAGCCCGTCGATGACCGAGAGGTTCCAGCCATACTCGATCATCAGCAGCACCGCCAGGGCTGTAGCTTCCATCCGGGACAGAAACAGCCGCTGCCAGGTGGCTTCTGCGGTGGTGCCCCCGAGTGGTCCTCGATACTTCTTGACCAACAAACCGAAGCCGTCCTTCATCCTGGGATCCCTCATCCGGTATTCCGGCATGGACCCGGTCTCGGCGAGGACACTTAACGCATGGCCGATCAGCCAATCCGAAGTGTTGTCTGCGAAAACGCCCTGGCGCCAACGCTGGAGATGGTCCGCGTTGTGTTCGATGCGGGTCAGCGCGGTGCGGAAGGTGCGCCGGGCGGCAACTTTGATGTCATGCAGTTCGTCGCGACTGTATGACTGGGTGGTGCTTTTCGCTGATCTGATACGACGCACGAGTTCATCGGCGACCGGTCCCGATTGCAGTCGTGGGTCTTCGCGCAGGAGCAGCGCAACCTCAGTGAAGGGGCGTTTGTCGGTCAGCAGCGTGCCGTTGCGCCATCGCCGAACGATGGCGGTGCTGAGGTCGTCGAGATCGCTGACCGATTCTGGTTGTTCGGCGAGGAATCGCGTGAACCGGACAAGCAGCCGCCAAGAGGCTTGCGATGTCGCGTGGGTGGCCCAGGTCTGCGGCACGCATCGGCTGGCGAACAGGGCGGCGAGCGATTGTTGCATCGGCTGGGGCACTGGCAGGGTGGCGAAGTCGTAGTCCTTGACCTGGCCGGCGTTGTTGCGGTGCTGCACGAGCAGACCGTCGAACGCCAGTGGTCGGGGTCTGGTGTGATCGTTCGGCGGCAGGGCCGCCTCTCGGCCGCGCGTGGTCACCAGCCGTCTTCCGCGGTTGCGGGGCCGAAGTCGTCGATGTCTTGGATGCCGACGGATTCCTTTGCGATGCGGGTGAATACGGCGTCGAGCTCGGGCATCGGTGCCGGAACGGGGTCGTCAGCATCGGCCAGCATGGATCGCAATTGCAGATCGGCCACAGGCGCGAGGTAGCGCTCAACGGTGGTCTCCCGGGACGCGTGGCCGAGTAGGTTTTGCACCATGAACCAGGGGTCGCCGTAAAGCTGGCGGAAATCGCGCCGATCCTCAGGAGTCAAACCGTATCGCTGGTCCATCAACGTGTTGAGCACCACCAGCATGTAGAGCGCGAAGCTATGCCGTGTGGAATGCGGTGTCGCGTATGGGGCGTAGACCCTGTGGGGGTCGAAACCCAGTCGCATCGGCGGCGTAAGAATGTCGGCGCACCGCCGATTCGCCGCGGTGAACACACCGTCCCAGGAGTGGACCTGAAACGGCAGGCCTTGTTCATTCAGCCACAGCCACAGTGGCTCAAGACCGTGGCTGCCTTCGATGACCAGTGTCATGCGGTCGGCGACGGTCAGGTCGTTGAGTTCACGACGACCGGTGGCATCGTCTTGGTCGCGCCAAATGATCGTCGGGTTACGGCCTCCGGTTATCGCGGTGACCACACGCCGCTCAGGCATACGTTCGTAACGGCGCACTCGTTGGGCTTGGCGGATAGCGAACGCCCTCGAGGAATCGCAGTATGTCTCGACCTCGGCGACCGCGTCGGCGGCAACGTAAAACGTGCGCGGCTTCTTCGATCTGGTGACCTCTGCGCCGATCCGGCCGCGGCAGTACCTTCCGGTGCCGGGTGCGCGGTTGGGGACTTCAACGGTCAAGAGCGATCCTCCCTCGGCGCGGCGTAGGCCCGAGGTGACCATCAGTCGCACGAACGCGACATTTCGATCCTCAAGCCGCCCCACCCATCCCGGTTCGGGCATGCCGTCCCGGGTATGACCGCGCAGACCGACGTCGATCCACCGTCGCCAACTGCGTGGGGTCAGCCAATGCACGTTGCTGCGCCGAGCATCCTTGGCGCGAGCCGCGGGCGCGGTAATCGTCATGCCGTCGCGCGCGATGACGCGCTTCATCGCGACAGGACTCCGCTCGACATACTGATTTTGCGCTGCCCAGGCATACAGGCCCGCGAGTGCGGACAGCTCCCGATCCCACTTGGCGCCGCCGATTCGGCGCGGGTTCTGTTCGGCGAACCGACGCCAATCCTCGTAGTCCTCAACATCATTGCGGGTCGCCTCGGTCCAACTCACATCCCTGTTCGATAGAAAGGTGAGAAACAGCCGCATGTCCGTCACGTGGTTGCGGCGCGTTTCGGCGGTGTAGCCGCGGAACACCCTGGACTGGGCATAGACGGTCAATCGCCGGTCGATGCGGTAATCCGGCGAAAGGAAGATCGGGTCACCCGCCTGGACCCCGACCGACCGCTCCCGACCCCGCAGGTCCGCCCAATCGGGCAACAGTCGTGGCCGCACTCCACCGTCCCGCGCCACGCTTGGAACCCAGAACACCCGCCAACTCGTCAAAGACAGCCTCTCCCGGGGATTTGCCAACTGACCACGGCAGCACAGTCACAATGCACCGAAAATTGGACCCGACCTAGCCGACACGCTGACTGCGCAGGGAAAGGCAGTGCGGCGATGAGGACGCCGGGTCGGTCGAGAGGCGAATCGGGGCGGTGTGTTGTGGGCATACCGCAAACCTCGCAATAGCTACCGACGTCGAGCGGCTGACGCCGATCCGCCCGCCCCGAACTGTGGATGAAATCTCCATTGGGGATGAGTGATCGCCACGTGGCAGTTGTTCACGAGGAGTTGACGTCGGTCGACATGCGAGATTCGGGCAACCGGCGTAGACCTTGAGCATGGGTTCCACACAGGAATACGACCTCGTCGTCATCGGTTCCGGCCCAGGCGGGCAGAAGGCCGCCATCGCCGCGGCGAAACTCGGCAAGTCGGTGGCCGTGATCGAGCGGGGTCGGATGCTGGGTGGCGTGTGCGTCAACACCGGCACGATTCCGTCGAAGACGCTGCGCGAGGCCGTCGTGTATCTCACCGGCATGAGCCAGCGCGAGCTCTACGGCGCCAGCTACCGCGTCAAGGAGAAGATCACCCCGGCCGACCTGCTTGCGCGTACGCAGCACGTCATCGGCAAGGAGAACGACGTCGTGCGCTCGCAACTGATGCGCAACCGCATCGAGCTCTACGTCGGTCACGCCCGGTTCATCGACGAACACACCATCCACGTCGACGACCCGAACCGGGCCGAACGCGTCACCGTCAGCGGTCGCTACGTGGTCATCGCCACCGGCACCACGCCAGCCCGCCCGTCCGGTGTCGAGTTCGACGACGACCGCGTGCTGGACTCCGACGGCATCCTGGACCTCAAGTCCATCCCGGGCTCGATGGTCGTGGTCGGCGCCGGCGTCATCGGCATCGAGTACGCGTCGATGTTCGCCGCGCTGGGCACCAAGGTCACCGTCGTCGAGAAGCGCAGCAACATGCTGGAGTTCTGCGACGCCGAAATCATCGAGGCGCTGAAGTTCCACCTGCGCGACCTGGCCGTCACGTTCCGCTTCGGCGAGGAGGTCACCGCCGTCGACGTCGGGTCCACAGGCACCGTCACGACGTTGGCCAGCGGCAAGCAGATCCCCGCCGAGACGGTCATGTACTCCGCGGGCCGCCAGGGTCAAACCGACCGCCTCGACCTCCCGAACGCCGGTCTGGAGGCCGATAACCGCGGTCGGATCTTCGTCGACGACAACTACCAGACCAAGGTCGAGCACATCTACGCCGTCGGCGACGTCATCGGCTTCCCGGCGCTGGCGGCGACGTCGATGGACCAGGGCCGGTTGGCCGCGTACCACGCGTTCGGCGAGCCCGGCAAGGGCGTGACCGAGCTCCAACCCATCGGCATCTACTCCATCCCCGAGGTGTCCTATGTCGGTGCCACCGAGGTGGACCTGACGAAGGACTCGGTGCCCTACGAGGTCGGGGTATCCCGCTACCGCGAACTGGCCCGCGGGCAGATCGCCGGCGACTCCTACGGCATGCTCAAGTTGCTTGTCTCGACTGAGGACCTGCGCCTGCTCGGCGTCCACATCTTCGGGACCAATGCCACCGAGATGGTGCACATCGGCCAGGCGGTGATGGGCTGCGGTGGCACCGTCGAGTATCTCGTCGACGCCGTCTTCAACTACCCGACGTTCTCCGAGGCCTACAAGGTCGCCGCGCTGGACGTGATGAACAAGCTGCGCGCTCTGATCCAGTTCCGCTCCTGAAGCGCGGTTCGACACTCACTCGCCACAGCCGTCGTCGAACACCGTCGGCGCGCGGTCTCCGGGCCCGCCCGCCTCGGCACGGGCGAGCAGCACAGCCACCGCGTCCCCGAACGGCGGCGAGTACGACACCTCGTCGAGGCACCCACCGCCGTCGAGCCCCCCGACCAGTCCCCGTACCGTCGCGCCGTCGATCCACGGTGCGCCGGAGAATCCCGCCACCAGGCCGTCGCAGTTCAGCGATGGAAACCCTTGTCGCTCAATCGCTATCGGAGCCACGCAGGAGGTCGGCCCGCCACTGCCCGAGGCATAGCCGGTGACGGTGACAGCGGTGCCCGGACGGGGGGCGGTGCCGAGTCGCAGCCCGCCGCCCGCTTCCCCCTCCACGCTGTCGCCTGCGCCCAACTGCACCCGGGCAATGGCGTAGTCGGCCGCCGGATCCTGATCCCGCACCCACCGTGGATCCAGATAGACCGCGTCGATGGCCCCGACATCCTGAGCAGGGAGCACGCCGTCGAAGCCCGCGACGAATCTGGCGCCGACGCCGTCGGCCAGGCAATGGGCAGCGGTGAGGATCAAGTCGCCGGCAGGTGTCGCCAGTACCGCGCCGCTGCACAGGTGGACCGCATCCCCGCCGAGGAATACCGCACCGACCCGGCGATCGGGCACGATGGGCTGCGCGGCGGGCACCGCCTCCACGGGGGGTGAGGGTGCACAGGACGACACCGCAACCGCCAGCGCACACGCGAGCGCCCGGCGACCGGTGTCACAGCAGCGCATGCCCACCAATACTCCCCCAAACCGGCCGGGCCGGTCCCCGACGGAGAGCATGCGGAATGTCACATCGGCGTGTGCGCGTTCGAACAAATGGGTGACGACGGGTATACCGCCGTGGCGATAGACCCGACGTGCGAGACACTAGTTGTTCACGGTGCATACCGACATCACTGTCGCGACGTACCGCGGCGAGGAGGCAAGACAGATGGTTGACCATCCAGAAGACCCCGGACAGCAGTACCAACCTGAACTGACCGGCATGTATGAGCTCGAGTTCCCGGCTCCGCAGCTGGCCTCTGCCGACGGCCGTGGCCCGGTGCTGATCCATGCGCTCGAGGGCTTCTCAGACGCCGGGAAGGCGATCCGGTTGGCCGCCGAGCACCTCAAGAACACGCTGGACACGGAGTTGGTGGCGTCATTCGCGATCGACGAACTGCTGGACTACCGGTCCCGGCGGCCACTGATGACGTTCAAGACCGATCACTTCACCCATTACGACGATCCGCAGCTGAACCTCTACGCGCTGCACGACAGCGTCGGGACACCGTTTCTGCTGCTCGCCGGCCTGGAGCCGGATCTGCGGTGGGAGCGCTTCATCACCGCGGTGCGCCTGCTGGCCGAGCGGCTCGGCGTGCGACGGGTCATCGGACTCGGCGCCATCCCGATGGCCGTTCCCCACACCCGGCCGATCACGCTGACCGCGCACTCCAACGACAAGGAGCTCATCGCCGAGCACGCACCCTGGGTCGGCGAGGTCCAGGTGCCCGGCAGCGTGTCGAACCTGCTCGAGTACCGGATGGCCCAGCACGGTCACGAGGTCGTCGGGTTCACCGTGCACATTCCGCACTACCTGGCGCAGACCGACTACCCCTCCGCCGCCGAGACGCTGCTGTCTGAGGTTGCCCGCAGTGGTTCGCTGCAAATCCCGACTGCCGCACTGACCCAGGCGGCAGCCGAGGTCCACGACAAGGTGAACGAGCAGGTGGCGGCAAGCCCGGAGGTCGCTCAGGTGGTGGACGCGCTGGAGCGCCAGTACGATGCGTTCGTTGCCGCTCAGGAGAACCGGTCCCTTCTGGCACGTGACGAAGATTTGCCCAGTGGGGATGAGCTCGGAGCCGAGTTCGAGCGGTTCCTCGCTCAACAGGCCGGTGAAAACGACGGGGACGGTCCCACCGACCGCCCCTAGAGCACGCGTAGCTGCCATCCGTCCCGACGACGAAGTGGGCGACATGACCGACCGCAAGCCGAACCTGCGCACCGTGCGAGAACTCACACCCTCGCTGCAGTACCGCACGCTGCACGGCTACCGCCGGGCGTACCGGGTGGCCGGGTCGGGTCCCGCGATCCTGCTGATCCACGGCATCGGCGACAACTCCGCCACGTGGGCCACCGTGCAGACCAAGCTCGCGCAGCGGTTCACCGTGATCGCGCCAGATCTCCTCGGCCACGGCAAGTCCGACAAGCCGCGCGCCGATTACTCGGTGGCCGCCTATGCCAACGGCATGCGCGATCTGCTCAGCGTCTTGGGCATCGACAGCGTGACGGTGGTCGGGCATTCGCTCGGCGGCGGGGTAGCCATGCAATTTGCGTACCAGTTCCCGCAACTGGTCGACCGACTGATCCTGGTGGGGGCCGGCGGAGTCACCAAGGACGTGAACGTCGCACTGCGCGTGGCGTCGCTCCCTCTCGGCAGCGAAGCGTTGGCCCTGCTGCGGCTGCCCCTGGTGCTTCCCGCACTGCAGGTCATCGGACGGATGGGCGGGGCGTTGTTCGGTTCCACCGGCATGGGCCGCGACATCCCCCAGATGCTGCGCATTCTCGCCGATCTCCCCGAGCCCACTGCATCGTCGGCGTTCGCCCGCACCCTGCGCGCAGTGGTCGATTGGCGTGGTCAGGTGGTGACCATGCTGGACCGATGTTATTTGACGCAATCCGTTCCCGTGCAGCTCATTTGGGGCAGCCGAGATTCCGTGATCCCGATGAGTCATGCCGAGATGGCACATGCGGCGATGCCGGGTTCGCAACTGGAGATCTTCGAGGGCTCGGGCCACTTCCCATTCCATGACGACCCTGATCGGTTCGTCGAGGTTGTGCAGAAGTTCATCGATTCGACCGAACCCGCCAAGTACGACCAGGAGTACCTGCGAAGCCTGCTGCGTGCGGGCATCAGCGAGGGCGCCATCTCGGGTTCCGTCGACACACGGGTCGCAGTGCTGGACGCCATGGGCGCCGACGAACGCAGCGCCACCTGACCCTCCGCGCCTCACGTAGCATCGGCGGATGGCCATCGACGTGACAGTGCTGCGCGTATTCACCGATCAGGACGGACGATTCGGCAACCCTCTCGGCGTGGTGGACGCCGCAGTCGTGGAGCCCGCTGACCGCCAACGCATCGCCGCCCAATTGGGTTACAGCGAAACCATATTCGTCACTCTGCCCGAATCGGGCAGGAGCACCGCGCACGCCCGCATCCACACTCCTACCACCGAACTCCCGTTTGCCGGACACCCGACGGTGGGTGCGTCCTGGTGGCTCAAGGATCGAGGGACACCGGTCAAGACGTTGCAGGTGCCCGCGGGCATCGTGCAGGTGAATTACACCGACGATCTGACGTCGGTCAGCGCGCGCGCCGATTGGGCGCCCGATTTCTCGATCTACGATCTCGCCACGATCGACGAGTTGCTGGCCGCCGACCCCGAGGACTACGCCGACGAGGGTGAGCACTACCTGTGGACCTGGCTGGACGAACCCGCGGGCACGATCCGATCCAGGATGTTCGCCCCATCGTTGGGGATCCGCGAGGACGAGGCGACCGGTGCGGCCGCCGTGCGTATCACCGAGTACCTCAGCCGTGATCTGACCATCGTGCAGGGTCAGGGATCGATCATCCAGACCACGTGGAGCGCGGAGGGTTGGGTACAGGTTGCCGGCAGGGTTGCCGACGACGGCGCCCGTCAGATCGACTGAGCGGGTTCACCCTCGGCTGGCGCCTCGCGATGGGCACGCAATGCCTGGATCTCCCGTTCGAAGTCCTCGGCCGATGAGAACGACCGGTAGACGGAAGCGAACCGCAGATAGGCGACCTCGTCGAGTTCCCGTAACGGCCCCAGGATCGCCAGACCGACTTCGTGACTGGGCACTTCCGGAGCCCCTGTGGCGCGCACCGCATCCTCCACCTGCTGCGCGAGCAGGTTGAGTGCGTCGTCGTCCACCTGGCGGCCCTGACAGGACCGCCGCACGCCCTTGATGACCTTCTCCCGACTGAACGGCTCGGTGACGCCACTGCGCTTCACCACCGCCAGCACCGCGGTCTCGACAGTCGTGAATCGCCGCCCGCACTCGGGGCACGACCTGCGGCGGCGAATCGCCTGCCCCTCGTCGGTCTCGCGGGAATCGACCACCCGAGAATCGGGATGACGGCAGAACGGACAGTGCATCACCGCTCCTTCGCCGCACCGATGAACAACCGCTTCGGACGCCTTCGAGCGTACCTGCGCGGTCCGCGGGCGGCCCAGCACCGGAGCGATTGGCGCATACCTCACGTCACGGTTCCTCAGAATGCTTGAGCATCAGGGTGTTTGGATATGCGTCGGCGCGCCGTCAGCCTATCGGAGCGATGAGGGTCTGCCCGGGGTCGAGCGCCACGGATTCGAGCTTGTTGAGCTCGCGGATTCGTTCGATGACGTCTCCGATCGGCGCATCGGGTGCCACCCGCTCAGCCACCTGCTGCAGCGACTCCCCTGCCTCCACCTGCACTACCGCGAGGCGACCGGGAATCTCGGCCTCGCTGCCGACCACGCCGCCGGACTGGGCGACCAGACCCAGCCACAAGGTGATGGCGCCGGCGATCAGCGCCAGCACCACCGTGGTCGCGGGGGTTATCGGGCGCCGGCGGTGTGGCGCCCGCGAGACGAGCACTCCCGTGCCGCGATAACGCATCGGAGCGCCGGCGGGTCGATGTGAACGCGGCCTGCGCGCAGCCACGGCAGACCGCGTCCGCGTCCGGCCGATGACAGTGCCGTGGATTTCGCCCCGCGACTCCCGCCGGGCCTGCCGGACCTCGGACTCGAACTCGGACTCGAAGTCGTTCCAGGCCTCGCGAGTGTGGAGGATCGTCATCTGTCTGCCCTTCGTTCTCGGATGATTCGCTCTTGTGTTCGAATATTACTCGATCATGTGTTCGATGGATAGAACATGTGATCGAACTGTTGCGAACGCTAACGCACCCCACCGACACGTCATCCGGCCCGTTGCCGAGGCCTACCCCCCGGATCCCGGCGCCCGACACGCCTCGAACACATGTTTGATTATCGGACCTGTCCGCGTTACATTCGGGCTCATGAGCGACGACAGCAGCGACAGCACCGGCAGCGCAGCGCGCGGCCGCGATTCGGGCCTGACCGAACGTCAGCGCACAATCCTCGATGTCATCCGCGCCTCGGTGACCACCCGCGGCTACCCACCGAGCATCAGGGAGATCGGTGATGCGGTCGGGCTGACCTCGACCTCATCGGTTGCCCACCAGCTGCGCACCCTCGAGCGCAAGGGCTATCTACGTCGCGACCCCAACCGCCCGCGTGCCGTGGACGTGCGCGGCTCCGAGGACCACGGGTCACCTGTGGTCACGACGGACGTGTCAGGTTCCGACGCACTGCCGGTGCCCACCTTCGTCCCGGTCCTCGGACGCATCGCCGCCGGCGGTCCGATCCTGGCCGAAGAAGCCGTCGAGGACGTCTTCCCGTTGCCCAAGGAACTTGTCGGCGACGGCTCGCTGTTCCTGCTCAAGGTGGTCGGCGAGTCGATGATCGACGCCGCGATCTGTGACGGCGACTGGGTCGTGGTCAGGCAGCAGAACGTCGCTGACAACGGTGACATCGTCGCGGCGATGATCGACGGCGAGGCCACCGTGAAGACGTTCAAGCGCACCCGCGGTCAGGTATGGCTGATGCCGCACAACCCGGCTTTCGACCCGATCCCCGGCAACGACGCCGCGGTGCTGGGCAAGGTCGTCACCGTCATCCGCAAGATCTGACGCGGAAGTCGCTCGGCTACTCGCCGCGCACGAAACCGTTGGTGCGCGCCATTTCCTCACTGGCGAACCAGATCTCGACAGGTGCCTCGTCATAGTCGTCGCTGCTGGGCGTCCAGTACAGACCGGACTTGGTGTCCGCCTTGATCGGATAACCCTCGGGAATGTCGTTCGGATCGTCGAGCGGCAGACGCAACGCGGTGACGGTCGGCATCGGCTCGTCGAAGTCGATCCGTGCGTGGCGGCCGGTGTCGGTCAAGGGATCCCGATCGAACACCACCGCCGGCTCTGCGGACGGCCCGACCGAAGGCTCCGGCTCCGCCTCCAGCTCCGGTTCCCGTTCGGGTTCCGGCTCGGGTTCCGGTTCCGGTTCCGGCTCCGGTTCCCGCTCGGCGAACGACTCACTCTCGGAAGCGATCTCGGTGGCCGTGGGCACCCGGGTCGGAGTCGTAATCGCGTCAGGGTTTTCCTCTTCGTCAACGGAAGCCGACCGTCCGGTCTCGTCGTTGGTGCCGCTCGACGCCACCGAACGCACCGGCGCGCCCCAGAAACTCAGCGGACCCGAAGGGAACTCATCGGAGGCCGCCGACGACGGCGACGACGGAGCAGCTGAAGACAACGAGCCGAGGCCCTCTCGGGCGTAGCGATCGGCGAACAGTGCGTCCTCACGACCATCGTCACTCTCGGGCGGACCATCGGTCGTGCCGGTCTCGTAGTCGCGGCCGTCGTCTGTCGGGGGTCCGACGCTCGGGAACAGATCATCGTCGTCACCGCGGCGACGATTCCGCATCACGGCGAACGCCACCAGGCCCGCGAGCAGCAGCACCGGCACGATGGCGAGCAGCCACCACCACGTCCACTGGAACCACTTGCCCTTGCCGGTGTCCGAGGCCTTCGGCGGCGCCTGCGCGGGCGCCTCATTCTCGGGCACCTCGAGGCCTGCCAGCGCAGAGGCGAGATTGGCCGGCTCGGTGCTGAACTTCTTGGTCGCGGAGTTCCAGGAGATGGCGCCGCCACTGAACCGCTGCGTGGTGACGTCGCCGTCCTGGGTCTGGTCGGCGACGGGCGGGCCGAGATCGCCGGTGGCGCCACCTAGCTTGTCCCATGCGGTATTGAGCGGTCCGCGGACGATCACGGCGCCGAAGTCGGGGGTCCAGAAGATGACCGGCTTGTCCTCGGCGGCGAACGTGCTCATCCGGCTCGCCGGTGCCACGCCACCGTCGACTTCGCTGGTGGTCGGGAACCCGAGGTCGCCTTCCGGGCCGCCGACGCTCTCGTACTTGGCCAACACCTGTCCGGTCACGACGTTCGCGCCGGTGGCGGGGCTGTAGAAGATCTTGCCGTTGACGAAATCCTGACCGAAGCCGTCGGCGCCGATGGGATACGGCTCACCCTCCGAGGCACCCAACGGGCCCAACGGTCCGCCGGCCGCGCGACGGGCGGCGTTGATCGCCGACACCGGATCGTCGGCGATCGTCAGGTCCGTCAGCTGTCCCGCCAGGTCGGGCGGCACCGTGGTGAACGTCTTGGCGCGTGTGTCATACGACAACTCACCGCCAGTGAACTTCTGCGTGACGACCGCGCCGTTATAGGTCTCGTCCTCGGCGGGCACGCCGAGCGCGCCGGACGATCCTCCGAGGGTGTCCCACGCCGCATTGATCGGTCCACGGACCACTCTCGCGCCCGTCGCCGGTGTCCAGAAGATCACCGGGTTGTCCGCCGCGCTCAACGTGGTGTTACGGCTGTCCGGAGCACGACCGGGACCCTCGTCGATCGTGGGAAAGCCCAAGTCGCTCTCGGCGGGACCGCCGAGGGACTCGTACTTCTCCAGGATCGCGCCCTGCATGAAGTGTGCGCCGGTGGCGGGGGTGAAAAACATCTTGCCGGACGCGAAGTTCTGCGCGAAGGCCGCGCCGGCCGGGTAGACATCACCCGACTTGGGACCCAGCGGACCGGTGTCGCCGCCGCCGGCCTGCCACGCCGCGGTGATGGCATCGTTGGCCTCGATATCGGGCTGCGCGGTCGCGGAGGGTGCCAGCAGGAGTGCCGAGGCAACCCCCAGCAGGCCGATCATCGCTCGACCGACCACACGTGTGCGCAGCATCGGCTGCCGGATCATTCATCCTCCCCGCGGTCTGCGACAAGTTACTTCGGCAAGTCTGTTCGAATTTCATTCGAAAAGCCCTGCGAAAGTACCGCGTGCGTTCACTTTGCGTCAGTGGACGCCGATTACCAAGGAACCTCGCCGGTCCGACGGAAAGAATATGCAGTTGTCCGGTACCCGGTGAGGCAATGCGCCGCGGGCTATACGCCGAGGCTGCGGCCGATGATCTCCTTCATGATCTCGGAGGTCCCCCCGTAGATGGTCTGCACACGGGCATCGAGATAAGCCCGCGCCACCGGGTATTCGCGCATATAGCCGTAGCCACCGTGCAATTGCAGGCACCGGTCGATCAATTGGACCTGTTTCTCGGTGGAATACCACTTGGCCATGGCGGCCTGCTCGCCCGTCAGCCGCTCGTCGAGGTGCAGGCGGATGTACTCGTCGACCATCATCCGCACCACCGTGGCTTCGGTCGCCAGTTCTGCCAGCAGGAAGCGGCTGTTCTGGAAACTACCGATGGGCTTTCCGAATGCCTTGCGCTCCTTGGCGTACTCGACGGTCTGCTGCAGCACCGCCTCCATCGCCGCGGCGGCCATGATGGCGATCGAGATCCGCTCCTGTGGCAGGTTCTGCATCAGATAGACGAAGCCCTGGCCCTGTTCTCCGAGAAGGTTCTCGACCGGCACTTTGACGTCGGTGAAGGACAACTCGGCGGTGTCCTGAGCGTCGAGACCGAGCTTGTCGAGATGACGACCACGTTCGAAACCCTCCATCCCACGCTCCACCACCAGCAGCGAGAAGCCCAGCGCCCCTTTGTCGGGGTCGGTCTGGGCCACCACGATCACCAGGTCGGCGTGAATGCCGTTGGTGATGAACGTCTTGGAGCCGTTGAGAATGTAGTGGTCACCGTCCCTGACCGCCCGTGTCTTGATGCCCTGCAGGTCGCTGCCGGTGCCCGGCTCGGTCATCGCGATCGCGGAGATCAGTTCACCTGTGCAGAACTTCGGCAGCCAGCGCTGCTTCTGCTCCTCGGTGGCCAGCCTGATGAAGTACGGCGCCGTGACATCGTTGTGCAGGCTGAATCCCAGTCCGCTGTAGCGACCCGCGGTCACCTCTTCGGTGATGACGGTGTTGTAGCGGAAGTCCGAAACGCCACCGCCGCCGTATTCCTCGGGAACCGCCATGCCCAGGAAGCCCTGCTTGCCCGCCTCCAGCCAGATGCCGCGATCGACGATCTTGTCCTTCTCCCACTGCTCGTGGAAGGGCGCGACATGCCTTTCGAGGAACGCGCGGAAGGAATCGCGGAACATCTCGTGCTCGGGTTCGAACAGGGTGCGGTCGTAGGCGATGACTGACGTGGCCGCTGGGGCTGTGGCGCCCATGGGCATCCTCCGTGGTTGGTACGGGCTGTTACCACGAAGGTACCCCATCCAACCGGATGGTTGGTCGACGGACGGCCGGGTCCGCACGACCGTCGTAAACTCTCCGCCATGGCCTCGGCCTCCCCTAATGCCCTGACCAGCCTCACCCACTGGGGCGCGTTCACGGCGACTGTCGACTCCGGCGACATCACGTCGGTCACTCCCCTGGACGGTGACACCGATCCGTCTCCCGCCCTGGGTAACCTGCCGGGCTCGGTGCGGCATGTCTCGCGCATCACGTCGCCCGCAGTGCGCCGCGGTTGGCTCGACGACGGGCCCGGCCCCACCGCCCGGCGCGGCGCCGACGAGTTCGTCGCAGTGTCATGGGACGAGCTCACCGAGCTGCTGGCCACCGAACTGCGCCGCGTCGTCGACATCCACGGCAACGAGGCCATCTACGGGGGTTCCTACGGCTGGGCCAGCGCGGGCCGATTCCACCACGCCCAGAGCCAGGTGCATCGATTCCTGAATTGCCTTGGCGGCTATACATTTTCACGCCACTCCTACAGCCTCGGCGCAACCGGGGTGATCATGCCGCGGGTGGTCGGCACCCACGATGACCTGTTCAAGCGGTCCACCCAGTGGGAGGTGATCGTCGAACACACGGACCTGATGGTGTGTTTCGGCGGGCTGGCGCTCAAGAACACCGGCGTGAACCACGGTGGCACCACCGCACACCCGGCCCGGGACGCATTGCGCCGCTTCCGGGAACGCGGCGGCCGGATCGTCTCGTTCTCGCCGTTGCGCGACGACGTCGACGGCGCGTACGAGTGGCACGCCTCGGTGCCCGGCACCGACGTGGCGATCATGCTCGCGCTGGCGTACGTGCTGGCGACCGAATCGCTGGCCGACCGCGACTTCCTCGCCAGCTACTGCACCGGATACCAGCGATTCGAGCGCTACCTGCTCGGCACCGACGACGGTGTCCCGAAGTCGCCGCAGTGGGCCGAGTCCCTCTGCGGTCTGGCCGCGGACGACCTGACCGCGCTGGCCCGCCGGATGGCCGCCGCGAGGACGATCGTCACCGTCAGTTGGTCGCTGCAGCGAACCAGGCACGGCGAGCAGGCGCCGTGGATGGGGCTGACCCTGGCCGCGATGCTCGGCCAGATCGGCCTTCCCGGAGGAGGATTCGGCCACGGATACGGGTCGATGAACGAACCGGGGATGCCGCCGTTGCGCTGTGGCCTGCCGCGCCTGCCCCAGGGCGTCAACCCGGTATCGTCGTTCATCCCCGTCGCGGCGGTCAGTGACATGCTGCTGCATCCGGGTGAGACGTTCGACTACAACGGCCTTCGCCTCAGCTACCCGGCCATCAAGCTGGTCTACTGGGCGGGCGGCAACCCGTTCCACCACCACCAGAACCTCTCCCGGTTGCGGCGGGCGCTCGGCCGTCCCGACACCGTGGTGGTGCACGACCCGTACTGGACGGCGATGGCCAAGCACGCCGACATCGTGGTGCCGTCGACCACCGCGATGGAACGCGACGACTACTCCGGTTCCCGCAACGACCCCGTCCTGATGGCGATGCCGCAACTGACCGAACCGTATGCGCAATCGCGAGACGACTACCAGACATTCGCCGCGCTGTCGCGCCGACTGGGGTTCGAGAACCAGTTCACCGAGGGTCGAACGGCACGGCAGTGGCTGACCCATCTCTACGAAGACTGGTCCTCAGCATTGGATTTCGAGGTTCCGGCGTTCGACGAGTTCTGGCGGGCCGGCCAGCTGAGGCTGCCGACAGAGGACGGCCTGACCTTGCTGGCCGACTTCCGCGCTGATCCGTCGACGCACCGACTGGGCACCCCCAGCGGCTTGATCGAGATCTTCTCCTCCGAGATCGACGGGTTCGGCTATGACGACTGCGTAGGCCACCCGGCGTGGTTCGAGCCGACGGAGTGGCTGGGCGGCCCGCGCGCCGCCGACTATCCGCTGCATCTGCTGGCCAACCAGCCTGCCAGCAGACTGCACAGTCAACTGGACGGCGGGGCCGCCAGCCAGCAGTCGAAAGTCACAGGCCGAGAACCCATTCGGATGAATCCGGTCGATGCTCAGGCACGCGGGGTGACTGGCGGCGACATCGTGAAGGTGTTCAATGACCGGGGCGCCTGCCTGGCCGGTGTGGTGCTCGACGAGGCGGTACGCCCTCAGGTCGTACAACTGTCGACCGGCGCGTGGTTCGATCCTGAGGACCCTAGCGATCCGGACGCGATGTGCGTGCACGGGAACCCCAATGTGCTCACCGACGATGTCGGCACCTCATCGCTGGCCCGTGGCTGCACCGGTGCACACGTGCTGGTGGAAGTCGAGAAGTTCACTGCCCCACCACCACCGGTGCGGGCCCATCATCCGCCCGAGTTCTACGACGTCGTCTGAGAACGCCCGCGAGTACCTGCGCCACGGGTGCCGCGCCGCCTGCCGCCGCCACCGGTACCGCCACCGCTGCGTGCGGCGCGGGCTGCCCCGCCGCGCCGATGATCGGCACCGCGATCGTTTCTCGGTCCGGCAACCCTGGCCACCGGGGCAACAACTTTCGGAGGTGCGTGGAACGGCGCGAGCTCGCCGACCAGTTCGTGCACCGGGGCGGAATCGGCGGTGACTTCCTGCGGGCGCACGGTGATGCCTGCGCGGCGCAGCAGTTGCTGGGTGTCGCGGCGCTGTTCGGGCAGCACGACGGTGACGACGTCGCCGTCGCTGCCGGCGCGTGCGGTACGCCCGGACCGGTGCAGGTAGGCCTTGTGCTCCATCGGCGGGTCGACGTGCACGACCAGTTCGACTCCGTCCACATGGACGCCGCGCGCGGCGATATCGGTGGCCACCAGCACCCGCGCGGTTCCGTTGGTGAAGGCCGCCAGATTGCGGTCACGGGCCGGCTGCGAAAGGTTTCCGTGCAGATCCACCGACGGCACACCGGATTCGGTGAGCTGCTTGGCGAGCTTGCGCGCCTGGTGCTTGGTGCGCATGAACAGGATCCGGCGTCCGGTGCCGGAGGCGAGCCGCTGCACCAGATCCTTCTTCTGCTGGACTCCCCCGACGTGGAAGACGTGGTGGGTCATCGCCGCCGGCGCTTCGGTGACCTCATCTACCGAATGCAGCACGGGCTCGCTCAGGAAGCGCTGGACCAGCTTGTCGACGCCGTTGTCCAGGGTCGCCGAGAACAGCAGTCGCTGACCGCCGGCGGGAGTCGCCGCAAGGATGCGGGTGACTCCGGGAAGGAAACCCAGATCAGCCATGTGATCGGCCTCGTCGAGGACCGTCGTGGTGACGTGATCGAGGTGTACCAGTTTCTGGCGCATCAGGTCTTCGAGGCGGCCGGGGCAGGCCACGACGATGTCGACGCCGGAGCGCAGTGCGCTGACCTGCCTGCTCTGGGACACGCCGCCGAAAATCGTGGTGACGCGCAGCCCGCACGCGGCGGCCAACGGCTCCAGCACCGCGGTGATCTGTGTGGCGAGTTCACGTGTGGGGGCCAGGACCAGGCCGGTCGGGCGCGAGGCCTGGGTGCGGTGGCCGGTCAGCGCCGCCACCAGCGGGATCGAGAACGCCAGCGTCTTGCCGCTGCCGGTCTTACCGCGGCCGAGCACGTCGCGACCTGCGAGCGCATCCGGCAGGGTGGCGGTCTGGATGGGGAACGGTTCGGTGATTCCGCGCTCGGTCAGCGCGCGCACCAGTGGTGCGGGCACGCCGAGTTGGGCGAAGGATTGCGTGGTCATGTGTGCCTTTCCGGCCTTGTTGGGCAGCGTGTGCCCGGCAACCGCGACGGAATCCGTCAAGCGGGAGTGCGCACACAGTGGCGGTTGTCGCCGTAGTGGGTGGTCTTTCGTCGACGTTCCAAAGGTGGGCGGGTTCAACTCGAGAAGCTCGAAGAGATCAATTGAGTCGTCCGCAGTCGACGTTCACGATCATCGTACCGCACCTCGGTGCGCGCGCCGCATTTATCGCGGTCAGAACGTGGCGAACTCACTGAGCGCGGCGGCCAACGAGATCGGTACGCGCGCCTTGATCCTGGTGCCGGATTCGGTGTGCTCCACGGCATCCACGCGGCCGTCGGCATGCACGCGGTTGACGAGATCGCCTCGGCTGTAAGGGATTGTGACATCGATCACGGTGTCGCGCGGCGCGATCATCTCGGCCATGCGCGCCTGCAGCCGTTCGAGCCCCTCTCCGGTGCGCGCAGACACGAACACAGCATCGGGCAGTGCTCGACGCAACTGCGCCAGCGCCAGGTCTCCTGCGGCGTCGATCTTGTTCACTACCAACAGTTCTGGAGCGGCGGGCCCGTGATGCGCCCGATCTGATGTCGCCGCCGGAGCGCCTCCGGTGATGACGTCCCTCAATACTGCCCGGACCGCGTTGATCTGTGCGAGCGGATTGGCATCCGATCCGTCGACGACGTGCACGAGTAGCTCGGCGTCGACAACCTCTTCGAGCGTCGAGCGGAAGGCCTCGACGAGCTGGGTCGGTAGGTGGCGCACGAACCCGACGGTGTCGGTCAGGACGAACTCTCGGCCATCAGCGAATTCGCCTCGGCGAGTGGTCGGTTCGAGAGTGGCGAACAATGCGTTCTCGACGAGCACACCTGCGCCCGTAAGCATGTTGAGAAGACTGGACTTCCCTGCGTTCGTGTAACCGACGATTGCCACTGACGGCAGGTCGCTGGAAAGCCGGCGACTGCGCTGGGTGTCGCGGATCTTCTTCATGTCCTTGATCTCACGGCGCAGCTTGGACATTCGCTCGCGGATCCGGCGCCGGTCGGTCTCGATCTTGGTCTCGCCCGGGCCGCGGGTGCCGACGCCGCCGCCGCTACCGCCCGCGCCGCCGCCCTGGCGGGACATCGACTCACCCCAGCCTCGGAGCCTGGGCAGCATGTACTCCATCTGCGCGAAGGCCACTTGAGCCTTGCCCTCGGCGGAGGTGGCGTGCTGGGCGAAGATGTCGAGGATCAGCGCGGTCCGGTCGATGACCTTGACCTTGACGACCTTTTCCAGCGAGTTCAGCTGGGCGGGGCTCAGCTCGCCGTCGCAGATGACGGTGTCGGCGCCGGTGGCCAGGACGACCTCGCGCAGTTCGGCGGCCTTGCCCGAGCCGATGTAGGTCGACGGGTCCGGCTTGTCACGGCGCTGGATGAGCCCCTCGAGGACTTCGGACCCCGCGGTCTCCGCCAGCGCTGCCAGCTCGGCCAGGCTGGCGTCGGCATCTGCGGCGGTGCCGTCGGTCCAGACGCCGACCAGAACCACCCGTTCGAGGCGGAGCTGGCGGTACTCGACCTCGGAGACGTCGTCGAGTTCGGTCGACAGGCCCGCGACACGCCGCAGCGCGACGCGGTCTTCGAGAGCCAGTTCACCTGTGCTTGGGGTGGTGTTGGGGAATTCGGGATGGGTCATGGGCGAATAGAGATTCGCACGGAGATCACTGTTCATGCACCCCAATTAACGTTGATGAGTCGCCCACCATTCCGCGGCGATCTCGCCGTGGGCGACCAGGACAGACGGGCCTCGCAGGTAACTCGTGGTGTCGGTGACCCGAACCGACACCTCACCGCCGGGGATGCGCACCGCCAGCGAGCCGGTGGTTTCGCCGGTGTGCGCCAGCGCCGCGACGGCCGTGGCGACAGTGCCGGTGCCGCACGAGCGGGTTTCGCCGACACCGCGCTCGTGGACCCGCATGTGCACGGCGCCGGCCACCGGCACCGTGGCGACCTCGACGTTGACTCCGTGGGGGAACTGCTCATGGTCGAAGTGGACCGGCGCGGCAACGTCGAGTGCGGTGAGGTCGTCGAGGCTCAGTCCAGGATCCACGCAGGCCAGGTGCGGGTTGCCGACGTCGACGGCGATTCCGGTGAACCGCCTGCCGCCGACGACGGCCTCGCCGACCCCGGTCCGGTTGACCTTGCCCATCTCGACGCTGACATCGGCGAACGTGGCGTCGCAACGGTGCAGGTCGACCGGGCGCGGACCGGCCAGCGAGCCGACCACGAACTGGCTTCGGCGCTCCAGGCCCGCGGCCCTCAGATAGTGGGCGAACACCCGGACACCGTTGCCGCACATCTGCGCGATAGACCCGTCGGCGTTGCGGTAGTCCATGTACCAGTCCTCGGCGGTGACGCCCTCGGGGAGGTGCTCGAACACCCCCGCCTCGCGAGCCGCCCCGGCGACAGTGACGCGCAGCAGCCCGTCGGCGCCCAGTCCGCGCCGTCGGTCGCACAGCGCGGCCACCGCCGTCGGCGTCAGATCGACCGCGGCCGGCACGTCGAGCAACAGCACGAAGTCGTTCTCCGTGCCGTGACCCTTGGCGAACTTCACCCGCTCAGGATACGTCGCGCCAGATGCGCAGCGTCCGATCGACGTTTCCGCCCGCGGCCCCGTCGAGCCAGGTGATCCGGTGATCTCGGCGGAACCAGGACCGCTGCCTGCGTACGTAGCGGCGGGTCCCGACGAATGTCAGCTCGCGGGCGCCCGATCCGTCGCCCCCGGCGTCCAGGTCGGCGATCACCTGGGCGTAGCCGAGTGCCCGGGCGGCGGTGACGCCTTCGCGCAGCCCGCGGCCGAGCAGCGACACGACCTCGCCGACGAGTCCGTCGGCGAACATCGTGTCAGTGCGGCGGGCCAGCCTCTCGTCGAGAACATCAGTGTCCCAATCCAATCCAACGATCGCGGTGTTCCATCGGGGTGCTCCGATGCGCGGCGCCGACGCTGCGAACGGCAGCCCCGTCAGCTCGACCACCTCGAGCGCCCGCACGATCCGACGGCCGTCGGTGGGCAGGATCGAGCGCGCGGCAGCCGCATCGACACGGGCCAGTTCCTGATGCAGGGCGGCGACGCCGACCTCGGCGAGTCGGCCTTCCCATCTGGCCCGGACCGCCGGGTCGGTGGCCGGGAACGACCACTGGTCGAGCAGCGACTGGATGTAGAGCATCGACCCGCCGACCACGACGGGTAGCGCGCCGCGCGCCATGATCGTCTCGATGTCGGCGGACGCGGCCTCCTGGTAGCGAGCGACGGTCGCCGTCTCGGTGATTTCGAGGACATCGAGTTGGTGGTGGGCGATGCCACGGCGCTCGGCGACCGTGAGCTTCGCGGTGCCGATGTCCATGCCGCGATAGAGCTGCATCGCGTCGGCGTTGACCACCTCGACGGCGACCTGTTCCCCGAGTTTCTCGGCGACCGTCAGCGCCAGGTCCGACTTGCCGGTTCCGGTGGGGCCGACGATGGCGAGCGGCCGCAGGGACGTCACGGGTGCCAGACGCCGACGAAATAGCCGACGCCGTAGGGCGCGCCCCGATAGAGCTTCTCGGCCGATGCCGGTGCGGGCTCGACCAGACCTGCGAGCACCTGGTAGGCGACCCGGCCGACGATGCCGCCCGGCAGCCGGGTCAGCGACGCCGCGTCCCCGGCGGCGAGCGCGTCGTCGAGCGCCGCCTGCACCGGGATGGAGTCCGGCTCGTAGCCGCCCGGCGCGGGCGGGCTCAGGGTGTTCGCTCCGTCGGCCACCACCAGCACACCGATCGGCTCGCCGGCGCGGTCGATCTCGGCACGTAGTTCCCTGCCGAACGTCAGCGCCGCGGCGACGTCATGGCCGGTGCGGTAGGCGCGCACCTCGGCGGCGGCCCCGGGCTGCGCGAGCCCGCGCAGCCACCCGGTGATCAGCGCGCACAGTGGCAGTCGCAACGGGGAACGGCCGGACGCCACCGCCGGACCGGACAGCCCGACCGGCACATCGACGCCGTAGCCGGCGAACGTGCCGACCGAGTCCGCGCCGTAGACGCCGTCGGCGTCCGCGCCACCGATCGCGATCCACCGGGTGGGCAGCGCCGCCACGGCCGACAACGCCGCAGCGCGCAGATCCGCGGTCTCGGCGGCGGCCGAACCTGCCAGCTCGGGGACCATGACCGGCGCCGACGACACGATGGCGATAGCGCTCAGCACGCCACCAAGGTAACCGCACCAGCTCAGGCAGGTTGGCGGGTGGCCTCACCGCGCGCCAGCGCCGCGGTGGCCGCGACCATCACCGCCACCGCGACGATCAGGATGAACCAGCCGGCATCTCCCGGGCGCAACGTCTCACCCAGCACCACAACGCCGAGCACCCCCGCCACCATCGGCTCGGTCACCGTCATCGTCGGCAGCGACGCCGTCAACGCGCCGGCCCGGAACGACGCCTGCTGCATCGCGGTGCCCGCGACCGCGACCAGCGCCCACGCGTACAGCTCCGGGGTCACCAACAACTCCCCCAGACCCGCCCAGCTGGAAACGTCGAGACGGTCCACCACGGCCTTGGTCAGCACGGCGAACAACCCCCACAGGGCCCCCGAGACCACCGCCAACAGCACCGCACCCACCGGACCCGACCACACCCGGGCGCCGACCAGGCACAACGCCAGGACGGGCCCCAGGACGGCGGCGACCATGAGCCACGTCTGCGGCGACGCACGCGAATGCCCCTCGGTGGGATTGCCGACGGTCACGATGACGATGACCGCGGCGGCGAGCAGCGCCGCCCACATCCACTCCCACCGGGTGACCCGCCGATGCGACAGTCGTGCGCTGATCGGCAGCGCGAACAGCAGCGAGGTGACCAACACCGCCTGCACCAGTAGCACCGAACCCAGGCCTAGCGCCGCGGCCTGCAGCGCAAACCCGGCGGCCGCGACGCCGCTGCCCAGCCACCACTGGCGGTCCCGCAGCAGGCTCAGGAACAGCGCGAGATGGCCGACCGGCTCGTCGGTGACCTCGTGTGCGGAGCGCTGGTGGATGACATCCCCGACCGCGATGAAGAAGGCAGCGGCGAGGGCGAGCAATGCAGCGAGATCCGCTTTCGCCATCGACCACCTCCCACGGTTTCGGCACCGAGCCTAGAGACCTGGCATCCGAAGGCGTGGGCGCAGCGCCCGGCGACCTGTTTCAATGTCACTCAGAGTCATCCAGAGTCGTCCAGATCAATTTCAGAACCAGCACGGAGGCGCCGCGGTGCGCGGCAGGTGCGCGGATCCCCGCGCGGAGGGCATGAGGTAACGGATATGACGATCACCGAGTCGGGCGAACCCCAGGAAAACGCAGCCCCCAGGCCGAAGCCAGGTCCGGCGCGGCCCGGACCGGGACTGCCGCGACCCGCCGCGCCCGCCAAGGCCGCGACCGTCAGCGCAGTCCCTGCCAGCGATCCACATCGGTTCGGCCGGGTGGACCCCGATGGCACGGTGTGGCTGATCACGTCATCCGGTGAACACACCATCGGGTCGTGGCAGGCCGGCGACACCGAGGCCGCCTACGAGCATTTCGGCCGACGCTTCGACGACCTGCACACCGAGGTGCTGCTCCTGGAGCAGCGGCTGGCGTCAGGTGTCGGCGATGCCCGCAAGATCCGCACTGCCGCATCGGCCCTCGCCGAGAGCCTGCCGACGGCGCACGTGCTGGGCGATGTCGAATCGCTGGCCACCCGCCTGCAGGCGATCGTCGAGCACGCCGACACCGCCACCCAGGAGGAGAAGGTCAAGCGCGAGGCTGCCCGCGCCGAGCAGACCGCGCGCAAGGAGGCGCTGGCCGCCGAAGCCGAGGAACTGGCGGCCAACTCCGGGCAGTGGAAGGCGGCCGGCGACCGGTTGCGGGCCATCCTCGACGAGTGGAAGACCATCACCGGCCTGGACCGCAAGACCGACGACGCACTGTGGAAGCGCTACTCGGCCGCCCGCGAGACGTTCAACCGACGCCGGGGTTCGCACTTCGCCGAGCTCGACCGCGAACGGGTCGGCGCCAAGCAGGCCAAGGAATCGCTGTGCGTCCGCGCCGAGGAGTTGTGCGACTCCACCGACTGGGGTCCCACCTCCGCGACGTTCCGCGATCTGCTGACCGAGTGGAAGGCGGCGGGCCGCGCCGCCAAGGATGTCGACGATGCGTTGTGGCACCGCTTCAAGTCGGCGCAGGACAAGTTCTTCTCAGCCCGCAACGCGGCGACCGCCGAACGCGACGCCGAGTTCCGCGGCAACGCCGAGGCCAAGGAGGCTCTGCTCGCGGAGGCCGAGAAACTCGACAGCTCCGACCTCGAAGCGGCCAGGGCGGCATTGCGCGTCATCGGCGACAAGTGGGACGCGATCGGCAAGGTGCCGCGCGAACGCGGTGCGGATCTGGAGCGCCGCCTGCGCACGGTCGAGAAGAAGATCCGCGATACGCCGACCGGCGGAGTCGATCCCGAAGCGCAGGCCCGCGCCGACCAGTTCCGTTCCCGCGCAGAGCAATTCGAGCGCCAGGCGGAAAAGGCCACGGCCGCCGGCCGGACAAAGGACGCCGAGTCGGCCCGTGCCAGCGCCGAGCAGTGGCGTCAGTGGGCCGACGCCGCCGCCGACGCGCTGGGCAGGAAGCGCTAGCGACTCAGGGCTTCTCGGGCCCGGGATCCTCGTCGCCCCCGAAGCTGTCGAGCACGCCCTTGCGGTGGCGGTCTGCGGCGACGCGGCGGCGGTGCTCTTCGGTGGCCAGTTGAAGGGCACTACGGGCCAGCACCACCCGCGCCCAGTTGTAGGCCAGCATGACGACGGCCAGCCAGGCGAGGATCAACCCGATGCCGGGGCCCGGATAGGAGTCGGGCGCGGTCTGGCGTGACCACACCGCCAGCAGTCCCAGGAACGACGACACGGTCGAACCGGCCAGTGCGATCCACGCCAATGCCCAGCGGCGAGTCAGCAACGCCAGGATCGAGAACCCGACGCCGAAGACGAGCGCGAGCCAGGCGAACACCCGAGACGGCAGCGCGATCCCCTTGCTGATCGCGGTGTCGGTGCCCACCAGCACGTCCAGCCCCCGGGCGCCGCCGGTGTGCGGCAGCACGAGCGTCACCAACAGCACGAACACGAAGATCGCGATGGTCAACGCCCGCACACCGGGGTCGATCTCGCGCGCAACTCGTCGCTCTGCGGCTTCGAGGTCACCCTTGAAGTCGTCGAAGTGCTGCTCGCCGTGGGGGTCCTGGCTCACCGCGCACACCCTACGGTCGCAGGCTGCGCACTGGGGACGCCGACGGCGGGCATCCCCAGCCCCACGCCGGTGCGTGGCTTCTGCCCCGCGGCGTGCGCGTCGCCGGCGCGGGTGCGCCGGTGCCCGGTCAGCACCGCGTCGGCGATCAGGTGATGTGGCGCCGCGCCGGTGACGGTGGTGACGACTACGTCGCCCGGCCGAATCCGGCCGGAGTCGCCGGGAGCGAAATGCACCAACCTGCCGTCCCGGGCACGTCCTGACATCCGGGCCGTGCTGGCATCCTTACGTCCTTCACCGGTGGCCACCAGCAGTTCGACGGTCCGCCCGATCTGAGCGGCGTTCTCCTCCAGCGAGATTCGCTCCTGAAGTTCGATGAGCCGCATATAGCGTTCGGACACAACGGATTTGGGAAGCTGTCCGTCCAGGTCTGACGCGGGGGTGCCGGGGCGCTTGGAGTACTGGAACGTGAACGCGGTGGAGAAGCGCGCAGCGGCGACCACGTCGAGGGTGGCCTGGAAGTCCTCCTCGGTCTCGCCGGGAAATCCGACGATCAGGTCGGTGGTGATGGCGGCGTGCGGGATGGCGGCGCGGACGCGGTCGATGATGCCCAGGTAGCGCTCGGCACGGTAGGAACGGCGCATCGCCCGCAGGATGCGGTCGGATCCCGACTGCAGCGGCATGTGCAGTGTCGGGCAGACGTTGGGCGTCTCGGCCATCGCCTCGATGACGTCGTCGGTGAACTCGGCGGGGTGCGGCGAGGTGAAGCGCACCCGCTCCAGTCCGTCGATGCTGCCGCAGGCGCGCAGCAACTTGGCGAATGCGCCCCTGTCACGGGGTTGGTCGCGGTCGGCGAACGAGACGCCGTAGGCGTTGACGTTCTGCCCCAGCAGCGTGATCTCCAGGACTCCCTGATCGACGAGGCTCTGCACCTCGGCGAGCACGTCGCCGGGCCGGCGATCCACTTCCTTGCCCCGCAACGCGGGAACGATGCAGAACGTGCAGGTGTTGTTGCAGCCGACAGAGATCGAAACCCATGCGGCGTAAGAAGATTCGCGGCTGGCCGGCAGTGCGGACGGGAATTCCTGTAACGCCTCGGCGATCTCGACTTGCGCCACCCGGTTGTGGCGGGCACGGTCGAGCAGCGCGGGCAGCGAGCCGATGTTGTGGGTGCCGAACACGACGTCGACCCACGGCGCCTTGTGCAGCACCGTGTCGCGATCCTTCTGCGCCAGGCAGCCGCCGACAGCGATCTGCATGTGCGGGTCGGCCTGCTTGCGCGGTGCGAGGTGACTGAGGTTGCCGTACAGCTTGTTGTCGGCGTTCTCGCGCACCGCGCAGGTGTTGAACACGACGACGTCGGCGTCGCTGCCGTCGGCGGCCCGCCGGTAGCCCGCCGCCTCCAGCAGTCCGGAGAGCCGCTCGGAGTCGTGGACGTTCATCTGGCAGCCGTAGGTCCGGACCACAAAGGTGCGCGCACGACTCTCGGGGATCACCCCGTTCGTCTGCTGCGTCACCGTGGAAGTCACGGCCCCCATCCTACGTAGGGACGCGGGCGTACTAAAACGCGCGCCCGCGCGCGGTGATCTGGGCGGATTGCCGAGTTCCAGGCAAGCTGAGCATTCCCTGGGTAAGGTCACCTTCCATGGAGAGCGCCTCGGCTGTGCCGATGATCTCGATGAAGTCGGTCGACAAGCACTTCGGCGCTCTCCACGTGCTCAAGGACATCAACCTCGATGTCGCCAAGGGACAGGTCGTCGTCGTGCTGGGACCGTCGGGCTCCGGCAAGTCGACGTTGTGCCGCACCATCAATCGCCTGGAGACCATCGATTCGGGCACCATTGCGATCGATGGCCAGGTGCTGCCGGCCGAGGGCCGCAAGCTGGCGCAGTTGCGGTCCGATGTTGGGATGGTGTTCCAGTCCTTCAACCTCTTCGCGCACAAGACAATTGTCGACAACGTGGCGCTGGCGCCGATGAAAGTGCGCAAGACGTCCAAGGCCGAGGCGCGCACCAAGGCGATGGGCCTGCTCGAGCGGGTGGGCGTGGCCAACCAGGCCGACAAGTACCCGGCACAGCTGTCGGGCGGCCAGCAGCAGCGCGTGGCGATCGCCAGGTCGCTGGCGATGAACCCGAAGGTGATGCTGTTCGACGAACCGACCAGCGCGCTGGATCCCGAGATGATCAACGAGGTGCTCTCGGTGATGGCGGACCTCGCCACCGAAGGGATGACCATGGTCGTGGTCACCCACGAAATGGGTTTCGCGCGGCGGGCGGCCAACCGCGTGGTGTTCATGTCCGACGGCGCCATTCTCGAGGACGCCGAACCCGTGCAGTTCTTCGACAATCCCCAAACCGACCGTGCCAAGGACTTTCTCGGCAAGATTCTCCATCATTGACCAACCGTTGGCCTCATCCGAGCTCAGGCGAAAGGAAACATTCCATGTCCTCGAGGTTCCTGTCCAAGCGCGTCATCGGTGCTGTTGCACTGGCCGTCGCATTCCCCCTCGCCATGACCGCATGCGGCGGGGGTGACAGCGGCGGCGGCGGTGGGGGTGGCGGTGACTCGATTGTGATCGGCACCAAGTTCGACCAGCCCGGCCTCGGGATGAAGAACCCCGACGGCACGATGAGCGGCTTCGACGTCGACGTGGCGACCTACGTCGCCGGCGAGCTCGGGTATGCGCCCGACAAGATCGAGTGGAAAGAGTCGCCGTCGGCGCAGCGCGAAAACCTGATCCAGAACGGCCAGGTGACCTTCATCGCCGCGACCTACTCGATCACCGACGCCCGCAAGGAGAAGGTCTCGTTCGCCGGGCCGTACCTGCTCACCGGTCAGAGCCTGCTGGTGCGCTCGGACAGCAACGACATCACCGGGGCGGCGTCGCTGGAGAACAACAAGATCCTGTGCTCGGTGTCGGGTTCGACGCCCGCGCAGAAGATCAAGGACGAGTACCCGGCTGTGCAGCTGCAGCAGTACGACACCTACTCGGCGTGCATCGAGGCGCTCAAGAACGGCGCGGTCGACGCTGTCACCACCGACGAGGTCATCCTCGCCGGATACGCCGCACAGTCCCCGGGCGCGTTCAAGATCGTCGGTGAGCCGTTCTCCGAGGAGCGTTACGGCATCGGCCTGAAAAAGGACGACACCGAACTGCGCACCAAGATCAACGACGCGCTCAAGAAGATGGAATCCAGCGGCGCCTGGAAAGAGGCGTTCGACAAGAACCTGGGACCCGCGGGCATCACTGCGCCGGAGCCGCCGCCGATCGACAACTGAACGGGGTCGGCCGGGTAATCAAGGGTCCCAGTGGAGATTTTCAACGAGTACAGCGACCAGATCTTCGCTGCGTTCTGGACGACGATCCAGCTGACGGTGTTCTCGGCGATCGGCGCACTCCTGCTCGGCACGGTGCTGGCCGCGATGCGGCTGGCACCGGTGCCGATGCTCAACTGGATCGGCACGAGCTACGTCAACGTCGTGCGCAACACTCCACTGACCCTGATCATCATCTTCGCCTCCCTTGGGCTGTCGCAGACGTTGGGTGTCACGATGGCGAGCCGGCAGTCGCCGACGTTCATCGTCGACAGCAACTTCCGGTTGGCGGTGCTCGGGCTGACGCTCTACACCGCGGCATTCGTGTGTGAGACGGTCCGCTCGGGGGTGAACACGGTGCCGCTGGGGCAGGCCGAGGCCGCCAGGTCCCTCGGCCTGTCATTCGGGCAGAACCTCGGAATCATTTTGTTGCCGCAGGCTTTTCGAGCCGTTCTGATACCGATGGGTTCGGTGTTGATCGCCCTGACGAAGAACACCACGATCGCGTCGGCGATCGGCGTGGCCGAGGCGGCCCTGCTGATGAAGGAGATGATCGAGTCCACCGCCGCGGTGATGGTCGTGGGCAGCATCTTCGCGCTCGGGTTCGTCATCCTGACGCTGCCGCTGGGACTGCTGTTCGGTTACCTGGGCAAGCGGATGGCGGTGGCGAGATGAGCGCTTGCGCGAAGAACGGACGATCATGAGCGGGGCTTCTGTTCTGTTCGACGCGCCGGGGCCGCGGGCGCGGGTACGCAACCATGTGATCAGCGCGGTCACCGTCGTGGTCGTCGCGGCGGTGGCGTGGGTCGTCTACTCGCGACTCAACGACAAGGGCCAGCTGACCGCGGCGAAGTGGGAGCCGTTCCTGACGGCGGATTTGTGGCGGACCTACGTGCTGCCGGGCGTCCAGGGCACCATCACCGCCGCCGTGGTGTCGATCGTGCTCGCGCTCGTCCTGGGCTTCGTACTCGGCGTCGGTCGGCTGTCGACACACACGGGTATCCGCTGGGTGTGCTCGGTGATCGTCGAGTTCTTCCGCGCGGTGCCGGTACTGATCATGATGATCTTCGCCTACTTCCTGTACGCGACCTACGACGTGTTCCCGTCCAAGCACCTGGCTCTCGCCGGTGTCATCACCGGCTTGACCCTCTACAACGGCGCGGTGATCGCCGAGATCGTTCGGGCAGGCGTGCACTCGCTCCCGCGCGGCCAGGGCGAGGCCGCGTCGGCGTTGGGGCTGACGTCGGGTCAGACGATGCGGTCGATCCTGTTGCCCCAGGCGATCACGTCGATGCTCCCGGTGCTGATCTCGCAGGTGGTGGTGGTGCTCAAGGACACCGCGATCGGCTATCAGATCACGTTCGTCGAGATGGTGCGCCAGGGCACGAATGTCGGCTCGTCCTATGGCAATTACATTCCGGCGCTGATCGTCATCGCGCTGTTGATGATCACCGTGAACTTCGCGCTGTCGTGGTTTGCGGTCTGGCTCGAGCGGCGCCTGAGGAAGTCGAAGCGCGGGCCAGCGCCGCTGGAGCCCGGCGCTGTCGAACAGGAGGGCGCTCCCGGCGCCAAGGTCGTGTGACCGTGCCCGTGCCCAACCCCGTCACCGTGCCCGTGCGCACCGAGACCTGAGATGTCGACGTCCCTCAGCGCTTTCGACGTACTGCCCGAGTCGGTGTTGCGCGACGCGGTCGATCTGATGGTGCGGCTCATCGAGGCCTGCGGCGCTGTTGTCATCATGATCGGCGCCATCGTCGCGATCGTGAAGTTCGCCGTCACCCTGTTTCGGCGCGACATCAACGAGTTCTCGGCGGTAAGACTGTCCATGGCCCGGTTCCTGGTGTTGGGGCTGGAATTTCAGCTCGCCGCCGATGTGCTGCGGACGGCGATCTCGCCGTCATTCGAGGAGATCGGCAAGCTTGCGGCAATCGCCACCATCCGCACGGTCCTGAACTACTTCCTCAACCGCGAGATCGCTCAGGAGCAGCGTGAGATCGAGCTCGCGAAATCCCACGCCAAGCCCCCACGGCCGATCACCGGATCACCACCGGCTCCATGAACGTCGTCGTCAGCGCGTCGTGGTGTCTCGCCCTCGCCGGAATCCTTGTCGGCACCGCCGCTCTGATCACCTTTCGCCATCCGCTGCTGGCGCTGCGGGTGACGCTGGACCTCTTCGTCGCCGCCGGGTTGCTCCGGTTGAGCGTCGACCTCTCCTGGGAGACGATTGCGGGCACCGCGTCTGTCATCGCGGTGCGCCAGATCCTCACGCGGAGTCTGGCATCGGATTTTGCCACTGTTGCCCGCGGCGCGCCCGCACGCTAGGCAGCCCCGCTACACCTTGCGGCGTTCCCTCTCGTTCACCAATTCGGTGGTCACGATGTCGAGGGCCATGCTCTGGCTGTAGCCGCGACGTGCCAGCATCCCGACGAGCCGACGCGCCACCTTGTTCTCGGTGTCCCTGTCGCCGGGATCGCCGAGCTTCTCGCGGCGAAGCTTGTCGCGGACCAGTTGCTCGGCCCGGGCCCGCTCGGCGGCTGCGTCGATGCCGGCCAGCGCGGCGGTGATCACCTCGTTGCCCAGACCCTTGGTGCGTAGCTCGGCAGCCAAGGCGCGCTTACCTTTTCCCGCGTTGTCCCGACGTGAGCGCACCCACTGCTCGGCGAAGTCCTCGTCGTCGATCAGTCCGACCTCAGTCAACCGGTCGAGCACCTGCGCACTGATGTCGTCGGGATAGCCGCGCGTGGCGAGCCGGCCCTCCAACTCCGCACGGGTCCGGGCTCGCGCGGTGAGCAGGCGCAGGCACAGCGCCCGCGCCTGCTCCGCGCGCTTGGTCGGATCCTCGGTGGACTCCGGGGTACTCGAGGTACTAGAAGTCGACGGGAGCGGGAAGGACATCGTCGATCGCGTCATCAGTCACCACGGCGCCGATACCGAGCTTCTCCTTGATCTTCTTCTCGATCTCATTGGCGATCTCGGGGTTCTCGATCATGAAGTTGCGGGCGTTCTCCTTGCCCTGTCCCAGCTGTTCACCTTCGTAGGTGAACCAGGAACCGGACTTGCGGATGAAGCCCTGCTCGACACCCATGTCGATGAGCGAGCCTTCCTTGCTGATGCCTTTGCCGTAGAGGATGTCGAACTCGGCCTGCTTGAAGGGGGGCGCCACCTTGTTCTTGACGATTTTGGCCCTCGTGCGGTTACCGACCGCGTCGGTGCCGTCTTTGAGTGTCTCGATCCGGCGAACGTCGATCCGCACCGAGGCGTAGAACTTCAGCGCCTTTCCGCCCGTGGTGGTTTCGGGAGAACCGAACATCACCCCGATCTTCTCGCGGAGCTGGTTGATGAAGATCGCGGTGGTACCCGAGTTGCTCAGCGCACCGGTGAGCTTACGGAGCGCCTGGCTCATCAGGCGGGCCTGCAGACCGACGTGGCTGTCCCCCATCTCGCCTTCGATCTCCGCCCGCGGGACCAGCGCGGCAACGGAGTCGATGACCAGGATGTCCAATGCGCCGGACCGGATGAGCATGTCGGCGATCTCCAACGCCTGCTCACCGGTGTCCGGCTGGGACACCAGCAGGGAATCTGTATCGACCCCCAGCTTCTGTGCGTAGTCGGGATCGAGCGCGTGCTCGGCGTCGATGAACGCCGCGATGCCGCCGGCGGCCTGCGCGTTGGCGACGGCGTGCAGCGCCACGGTGGTCTTACCGGAGGACTCCGGACCGTAGATCTCGACGACGCGTCCGCGGGGCAGCCCACCGATGCCGAGCGCGACGTCGAGGGCGATCGACCCGGTCGGGATGACCGAGATCGGCGTGCGCACCTCGTCGCCGAGTCGCATCACCGATCCCTTGCCGTGACTCTTCTCGATCTGAGCGAGAGCCAGCTCCAGAGCCTTCTCGCGGTCAGGCGCTTGCGCCATGGTGGTACCTCTTCCGGTAGTCGTTGTTGACCGGTTCTCGGTCGGTTGGCCGCGACGTTAGATCAGGGCACCGACAAGTGACTGTGTCGAACGTTTCCCACACTAGACGAACAGGTGTTCGATACAAGGAGACACGCCGTCGGATTAGGTTCTTGAAGATGACCACGCCACAGGACGTCCGGATTCCGGCCGCAGGTGAACAGCTCGCCGCCTACGTGTACCGCCCGAATGGCACCACCCAGCCCGGCCTCTGCATCGTCATGGCGCACGGATTCACTGCGACACGCGACGACGGGCTGCCTGCCTACGCCGAGGCGTTCTGCGACGCCGGATACGTCGTGGTGCTGTTCGACTACCGGCATTTCGGGGCATCGACGGGTCATCCCCGCCAGTTGCTCGACATCACCAGGCAGCGCGAGGACTTCCACACCGTCATCGCTTGGGCGCGCCACCTCGACGGCATAGACCCGGACCGGATCATTCTCTGGGGCTCCTCATTCGGCGGAGGTCACGTGCTGGCTGTCGCTGCCGAGGATCCCCGCATCGCTGCGGTGATCTCTCAGGTCCCCTTCACCAGCGCGATCGCCGCATTGGCGAAGGTTCCGACGAGGATTGTCCCGAAAGTGATGTTCACCGCGCTGCGCGACCAGATCTCGGCATGGCGCGGCGGCCCACCGCGCCTCCTTCCCGCCGTTGGACAACCGGGCGCCGTCGCCGCGATGACTTCGCCCGACGCCAAGCCCGGCTTCGAGGCGATCGTCACCCCGAACTCACTGTGGCGCAACGAATTCACCGCACGGACGATGTTCGGCCTGTCGTTCTACCGGCCCGGCCGCGCGACGCCCCGGCTGCGCATGCCCCTGCTGGTCTGCGTCTGCGACCGCGACGTCGTCACACCACCCGGGCCGACGATCAAGGCCGCCCAGCGGGCCCCGCGCGGCGAACTGCGCCGCTACCCGTACGGCCATTTCGAGATCTACCAGGACCCGCAGGCCAAGGCCGACCAGATCACCTTCCTGCAGCGGATCTTCATCGACGTCGTCGGATAGCTTGTCGTCGAACGTGCCCTGGCTGCGCACAATCGCTGAACGGCGATGCCGAGATATTGTCGCTGTCGGCATTTAAGGGTGACGGCCTCACCGATTGAGACGACTGGATCGAAAGATTTGGCAAACGGGTGCGGCGATGGGCAGATGTCATCAGATTCCGTTGACAAGACAATTCTGCCGGAGTAGACCCAAGAGTTAGCGTCGCGCAAGTGGGCCGAGGGTCGACTCCATCGACGCAGGGCTCCCCAGCCCGGAGCCCGGAAAGCTGTGGCGATGCCTACAGAGGCAGCAGTCAAAGCAGAAGAGGCCCTGATCCACGTGTTATGGATCAACGCCGGATTGAGTTGTGACGGTGATTCCGTGGCGTTGACTGCCGCCACACAGCCCAGCATCGAGGAGATCGCCCTGGGCGCTCTCCCCGGTCTGCCCAAGATCGCCGTGCATTGGCCCCTTATCGATTTCGAGTGCGGGCCCAACGGAGGTGCGGACGACTTCCTCGAATGGTTCTTCAAAGCGGACAGAGACGAACTGGAACCATTCGTGTTGGTCGTCGAGGGATCGATCCCCAACGAACAGATTCACGACGACGGGTACTGGTGCGGGTTCGGCAACGACCCGGCGACAGGTCAGCCGATGACCACCAGCGAATGGCTGGATCGGCTGGCGCCCAAGGCAACAGCAATCGTGGCTGTGGGCACCTGCGCTACCTACGGTGGCATCCATGCAATGGCGGGTAATCCGACCGGAGCCATGGGAGTCCCCGACTATCTCGGGTGGGAGTGGAAGAGCAAGGCCGGCATCCCGATCGTCTGCGTTCCCGGTTGCCCCGCGCATCCGGACAACATGGCCGAGACGCTGACGTACCTGCTCTACATGGCGACCGACCAGGCACCGATGATTCCGCTCGACGATGCGCTTCGCCCGCAATGGCTGTTCGGTCAGACTGTCCACGAGGGGTGTGACCGCGCCGGCTACTACGAGCAGGGCGATTTCGCCACCGAGTACGGCTCGCCGAAATGCATTGTGAAGCTGGGCTGCTGGGGTCCGGTGGTCAAGTGCAACGTGCCCAAACGCGGCTGGATCAACGGCATCGGGGGTTGCCCGAACGTGGGCGGCATCTGTATCGGCTGCACCATGCCCGGCTTCCCGGACAAGTTCATGCCGTTCATGGACGAACCGCCGGGCGGCAAGGTGTCCACCGCGGCATCCAGCCTGTACGGCTCCGTCATCCGCAGCCTGCGACACGTCACCGGCAAGACCGTCGACAAAGAGCCCAAGTGGCGGCATCCCGGGCGCACTCTCGACACCGGTGCGACCCGCACCTGGTAGGTGCCGGTCGCTCTGGTGCGCTCCACGACGTCCCGTGGTGTGCACCGAGGTTACCGAAACGTTTGATGGGACCCCGACCCATCCTCTAGCGCGCAGCATTTAGACGAAAGAAGCAGAGTTCGATGTCAACAACGATCATCCCTGAGCCGTCCCATGCGAAGCGCGATCCCGGTCAACTGGTGGAGATGGCATGGGATCCCATCACCCGGATCGTCGGCAGCCTGGGCATCTACACCAAGATCGATTTCGAGAATCGCGAAGTCGTCGAGTGCCACAGCACGTCGTCGATCTTCCGCGGCTACTCCATCTTCATGAAGGGCAAGGATCCACGCGACGCCCACTTCATCACCAGTCGCATCTGCGGGATCTGCGGCGACAACCACGCCACTTGCTCGTGTTATGCGCAGAACATGGCATACGGCGTGCAGCCGCCGCACGTTGCGGAATGGATTGTCAACCTCGGCGAAGCTGCCGAATACATGTTCGACCACAACATCTTTCAGGAGAACCTGGTCGGGGTCGACTACTGCGAGAAGATGGTCTCCGAGACCAACCCGAGCGTGCTGGCCAAGGCGGAGAATACCCAGTCGGCACATGCCGCCGACCACGGGTACCGGACCATCGCCGACATCATGCGCGCGCTCAACCCGTTCACCGGCGACTTCTACCGCGAGGCGCTGCAGGTCAGCCGGTGGACACGAGAGATGTTCTGCCTCATGGAAGGCAGGCACGTACATCCCTCCACGCTCTATCCGGGCGGCGTGGGCACCACAGCGACGATCCAGTTGATGACGGACTACATGACACGGCTGATGCGCTATGTCGAGTTCATGAAAAAGGTGGTGCCCATGCACGACGACCTCTTCGATTTCTTCTACGAGGCGCTCCCCGGCTACGACCAGGTGGGGCTGCGGCGCACCTTGCTCGGCTGCTGGGGTTCGTTCCAGGACCCGGCGGTGTGCAATTTCGCCTACAAGGACATGGAGAAGTGGGGCAATGCCATGTTCGTCACACCGGGTGTGGTGATCGACGGAAAGCTGCACACCCACTCACTGGTCGATATCAACCTCGGAATCCGAATCCTTTTGGGCAGTTCGTATTACGACGACTGGGAAGACCAGGAGATGTTCGTCCAAACCGATCCGCTCGGAAACAAGGTGGATCGGCGGCACCCATGGAACCAGCACACCAACCCCAAGCCGCAGAAGCGCGACTTCGACGACAACTACAGCTGGGTGATGTCCCCGCGCTGGTTCGACGGTACGGACCATCTAGCGCTCGACACCGGCGGCGGACCGCTTGCGCGGCTGTGGTCCACGGCGCTGGCCGGCCTCGTCGACATCGGCTACGTGAAGTCGACCGGTCACAGCGTGCAGATCAACCTGCCGAAGACCGCGCTGAAAGGACCGGTCGAGTTCGAGTGGAAGATCCCGCAGTACGGGAGCAACACCCTCGAGCGCAACCGTGCGCGCACCTACTTCCAGGCCTATGCCGCAGCGTGCGCACTGCATTTCGCCGAGAAGGCGTTGGTCGAAATCCGGGCCGGCCGCACCAAGACGTGGGAGAAGTTCGAGGTACCCGACGAGGGCATCGGCTGCGGATTCACCGAGGCCGTGCGCGGGGTGCTGTCGCACCACATGGTGATCCGCGACGGCAAGATCGCGAACTACCACCCGTACCCGCCGACTCCGTGGAACGCGAATCCACGCGACAGTTACGGCACACCGGGCCCATACGAGGATGCGGTCCAGGGCCAGCCCATCTTCGAGGAGAACAGCAGAGAGAACTTCAAGGGCATCGACATCATGCGCACGGTGCGCAGCTTCGACCCGTGCCTGCCGTGCGGGGTCCACATGTATCTGGGTGAGGGAATGAGTCTCGACCGGCTGCACTCCCCCACTCAGTCGGTCACCGGGGAATAGCGGATGGGCCCGTCTGGATCGTCATACCTCGACGAATCCGCAGTAGATGCGCAGTGGCGCGCCGCGGGCGATCGGATCCAGGCGCTACTCGACGCGACGGCGTCGGGCGGCGCGGCCGCACAAGAGCGTGCCGAGCAGCTGGTGCGGGAAGTCACCGACCTCTATGGCGCCGGGCTCGAACGGTTGATGGCAATCGCGGTTCGGGCAGCCCCCGGGATAGCCGACGAACTCGTCGCCGACGACCTGATTGCCAGCCTGCTTCTGGTGCACGGCCTGCACCCACATCCCGTGGAACGCCGGATCACCGACGCACTCGATACCGTGCGGCCCTACCTCGGGTCGCACGGTGGTGACGTGCACCTGCTCGATGTCGACGGGGACGTGGTTCGGCTGAAGTTCTCCGGCAGCTGCAAGAGTTGCCCGTCGTCGGCCGTCACGCTGGAACTGGCTGTCGAGGACGCGGTGCGGGCGGCCGCGCCCGAGATCTCATCGATCGAAGTCGTTGCGCAAGAGAAGGAATCGGCGACCACAGTGATCCCGGCGGAGTCGCTGCTGAACCGCGTCCACGCCGGTCGGCATGCCTGGCATCCGGTCCCCGGCTTGGCCGAGTTGGTACCCGGTGAGGTCGGCGGCTTCCTGGTGGCAGGGGTGACGGTGCTCGGCTGCCGGGTCGGCGATGACGTGTACGCCTACCACGACCGTTGCGCCGGCTGCGGCGAATCGCTGGCCGGCGCGGTACTGCACCGCCGGATGGCCTCAGCCGATGTGGTGTTGCGCTGCCCCCGCTGCCACGCCCACTTCGACATCGTCCACGCCGGTGCGTCCGCCGACGGGAGCGTCGCGCATCTCGATCCGGTCCCGGTGCTGCTGCGCGACGGCGTGCTGTCGATGGCTCTCCCGGGCCTATCGGCCGAGAGTGTGGCCTGATGAGCGCCGGGAGCGCCTACGACGTGCTGGCACGGATCCGCGCAAACCGGACGGCGCCGCAACCGGCCGGCGAAGCCTGCGAGATGTGCGCCGAGCTGATCGCTGACGAGCACCAGCATGTGGTCAACGTCGAGGGCCGCCAACTGATGTGCGTCTGCCGTGGCTGCTACCTACTGTTCACCGATCGACATGCCACCCTGCGATATCGGGCGGTACCGGACCGCTATCTGGCGTTTCCGGAGTTCGCGCTCGACCGCCACCGCTGGGAGGCTCTGCAGATCCCGGTCGGGGTGGCGTTCTTCTTCCGTAACTCCCACCTCGACCGCACGGTCGCGTTTTATCCCGGCCCGGCGGGCGCCACCGAATCAGAATTGGATCTAGAGTCCTGGAACGACCTTCGCGCCGCAGACCCGCGGGTCGACACGATGGCCGACGACACCGAAGCGCTGTTGGTGCGGGTGCCCGACGACGAGTTCGCGCCGCCGGTCTGCCATCTTCTGCCGATCGACGCCTGCTACGAATTCGTCGGCCGGCTGCGGATGCTGTGGCGCGGCTTCGACGGTGGGCAGGACGCGCGCCGCTATATGGACGGCTTCTTCGAGATCGTCGCCGACCGGAGCAAGGTAATGGTCCGGTGACCGAGGTGACGTTCGCGGTACTGGATGTGGCGCCGGAACCGTACGCGGTGACCCCGATTCTGACCGCCAAGGTCGGCATCGCCGCGGTCGGCGATGACCCGGTCCACGCGATCGCGCTGCGCTGCCAAGTGCGCATCGACCCGCTGCGGCGCAACTACTCCGCCACGGAGGCCGAGGGGATGACCGACCTGTTCGGCACCCGGGAACGCTGGGCCACCACCCAGCACACGTTCCTGTGGCAGCACACGACCGCGATGGTGCAGGGGTTCAACGGGGCAACCCAGATCGAGCTGCCGCTGGAGTGCACCTACGACTTCGAGGTGTCGTCGGCGAAGTATCTGCACGCCCTGCGCGAGGGCGCCGTTCCGTTGCAGTTCCTTTTCAGCGGAACGGTTTTCGTGCAGGGCACCCGAGGTTTCTCCGTGCAGCAGGTGCCGTGGGATCGAGAGGACCGTTACGACATGCCGGTGTCGGTGTGGCGCGATCTGATCCACCAGCACTTTCCGAACACCGGTTGGCTACGACTGGACCGCAGCACCGTCGACGCACTCGCCGGGTACCGCTCTGCGCACGGGCTGCTGTCGCAGGACGAGGCCGTCATGTCGTTGCTCGCCCGGCCCAGCGAGGACGTCCGATGACCGACTGGGACCGGGCCCGCGCGGTCGCCGACGCGGTGCTCTACGAGGGCTATCTTCTCTACCCCTACCGCGCCACGTCGGCGAAGAACCAGTCCCGCTGGCAGTTCGGGGTTCTCGGCCCGCAGGACGCCGAGCAGTGCGGCATCGGTGAGAACGACACCCTGTCGGCCGACGTCCTCGTCCAACCCGGCAGCGCGACAACGCTGTCGGTCGTGGTCCGCTTCCTGCAGCTGCAGCACCGGGCGGTCGAACGCGCCACCGGCGACGGTCGTCTCGAACCGGCCGGCGAACTGGTGGTCGGCGATCGATCGTGGCTGACGTGGGACGAGGCCGTCGAACACGAGGTTCCATTCGGCCCCTTCCGACTCACCGAAATGGCGGGCACAGTGCGGCTTCCGCTGGTGGTGCCCGCGGGCGAGGAGGTCGAGACCGTCGACGGCGGTAGGCTGCTGCGGACCCGGCGGGTACTCCGCGCCGAGGTGACGCTGGCTGCCGAGCAGGATCGCGGATTGATCCGGGTACGCGTCGCTGTGCGCAACATCGCCGCGCCGGCCCGCGATAAGGGCGACGCGATCGCGACGTCGCTGATCGGCACCCACGTGTTGACCGAAGTAGAAGGCGGCCAGTTCGTCTCGCTACTCGAGCCCCCGCCCGAGGCTATCGGCGCCGTGGCACGGTGCCAGCGCCACCGCTGTTTCCCGGTGCTGGCCGGGCCCGCGGGCGCAAGCGATCTGATGCTGATTTCGCCGATCATCCTGTACGACCATCCCGAGATCGCGGAGCAGAGCGACGGCGCGCTGTACGACTCCTGCGAGATCGACGAGATTCTCACATTGCGGATCATGACGATGACCGACGAGGAGAAGGCCCAGGCCCGTGCCACCGACCCGCTGGCCGCAAGGATCATCGACCGGTGCGACACCATGTCGCCGGAGGCGTTGCTCAATCTCCATGGTGTCCTGCGTGATCCGCACGCTGCCGCCGATCCGGGGCTCATTCCCGAAATCCCCGAGGGTGTCGACTGGTGGGATCCGATGGCGGACAACGCCGTGAATCCCGGTGTGGACGCGGTGCTGGTGAACGGGGTTCGCGTGAATTGCGGGACCCGCGTGCGGCTGCGGCCCTCCCGGCGCGCCGATGCCCAGGATCTGTTCTACGCCGACAAGATCGCGCGGGTCACCTCGGTGCACGAGACCGTCGACGGGGAGACCCACATCGGCGTGGTGATCGAGGACGACCCGGCTGCGGAACTGCACGAATGGTATGGCCGTTACCTGTACTTCGCGCCAGACGAAGTCGAACCTCTCGAGACTCAGGATCTCAGCCCAGAAAGGAGTTCGAGATGGCAGTAGTCGGCTGGATCGCGACGGCGGCGGTGGCGGTCGTCGTCGTCGCGGCGGTGATGGTCGGTGTTCGGTCGGTACCGGATGCCAAGCGATACCTGAAGATGCGCCGGATGTAGCAGCGAGGGAGGCATCACGTCCAACACGCTGGTAGCCGGCATCGGCAACATCTTCCTCTCCGACGACGGATTCGGACCTGAGGTGTTGCGCTGCTTCGCGCCACGAGTCAGCGACCCGGCAGTCCGCGCAACGGATTACGGAATTCGGGGCATGCACCTGGCCTACGACCTTCTCGACGGGTACGACGCGTTGGTCCTCGTCGATGCGCTGCCCAGCCAGGGTGCGCCCGGCACCCTGCACGTCTTCGAGGTTGATCATCAACACGTTTCCGCGGCCAGCGGCCTGGATGCCCATGCGATGGATCCGGCGGCGGTGTTCGCGAGCCTCAACGCTCTCGGCGGCGCCCCGCCGTACACCGTGGTGGTGGGTTGCGAAGTCGCCTGCGTCGAGGACGGCATCGGGCTTTCCGACGCGGTCTCGGCCGCCGTGCCCGGCGCGGTGCGCGCCGTCCAGCATGTGGTGGCCGGGCTCGCTGCTCGTACCGCAGCGCGGGAGGGCTGAGCGATGTGTCTGGGGATTCCCGGCCAGGTGATGCGCATGCTCGAGGGCTACGGCGGGCAACTGGCTCTCGTCGATGTCGCCGGTGAGGCCCGCAAGGTCAACATCGGCATGCTGCCTGAGGAGACGTTCGAGGAGGGAGACTGGGTGGTAATCCACATGGGATTCGCCGTCGAGAAAACGGACAAGGCCGGGGCGGACGCCGCGTTGGCCGGTCTGAAGCTGATGGGCAGCGGGGACGCGCCGTGACGGACCGTTTCCGGCCGCGGGTCTGCGTCCACGGTGCGGTCCGCGGTGGGAGGCTCCGCTGAATGACGGCGACCCGGCACCGAACCCATCCCGGGCACGCGTTGTTCGCCAGGTACGCGTACCCGCCCAACGAGTTGGGGTACTGCGGGCCGCCCGCCACCGGCGCACTGCCGGGTGGCGCTGCGACGGACCTGGCCGGCTATGCCCGCGAATTCGACGGCGCCTGGCCGTATCTGACTGCCATCGCCGAGGCGGTGGGCCGGCCCGACCCCCTTGATGAGCAGATCGTGCGCAGCTACTGGGTGGGCGGACCGCTGCTGGCCGACGTCGACGCCCCGGTGCTGCTGACCACGTTGCGGAGCGCATTCAGCGACCAGGTCACCAGCCTGCTCGGCGCGGTGATGCCCGAGCGCGTGCTGGCGAACCACAGTTTCCATGTCTTCGTGGTCTACCCGTGGGCACGGTTCTTGGTTCGTGATTCCACGACACCGTTGAAGGTCATGCAGGACTGCAGGATTCGCTGGGGTGAGGTCGATGCTGTGGACGATGAGCATGCGGTGATCGTGTCGCGCCGTCTGACGTTCGACTCCGGCGTGCTCGGGCTCGGGCACCCCGCGGCCGAGCGGGTCCGGTGGCGCCGGGACGGCGCTTCGCTGGCACCCGCACCGGTCCCCGGGCAGATCGTATCCGCGCATTGGGATTGGATCTGCGGTGCGTTGTCCGACGAGGAAGCCGCCGACCTGGAAGCCGCGACCCGCGCGACACTCGCGGTGGTCAACGCCGCGCTGATGCGCGTCGGCCACCTAGGGCCAGAGCCTCACCACTGATCGCGCGGCACGTCGAAGTCGGCACACAACGCCCGCCACACCTCGCGTGGGTCGATACCGTCCTCGATGGCCTGCTCGGGGGTGCGTCCACCCAGGCTCGTCAGCACATGATCGACCAGCATGGACGACGCCCGCACAGCGCCGAACTGCTCCGACACCAGCACGTGGAATTCCGTCAGTCGCACACGCCCCAACCTACGCTGGCGGGTCGACGGCTTCATGGCACACCCGTACCGGATCGCAGACCTGCGCGGCGCTCGCACCGGCCCGCCGTGCCGCGTCCCGGTAGTGCGGCGAGCCCAGTACTTCCCGCGTCGCGGCGGCCAGAGATTCGGCAGTCAGGGGCCGGATCAGTTGCGCACTGCCTTGGCGCACAACACGGTTGGCGATCTCCCACTGGTCACCGCCGCCGGGAACGATCACCATGGGCACACCGGCCAGCAGCGATTTCGCGACCGTCCCGTGGCCGCCGCCGCAGATCAGCAGATCCGCTCGGGACAGTAGCTCGTCCTGCCGCCCGAGTCCGACCACCGCCCACGGCGGCACCCCGCCGTCGGGTCCCTCGAGTCGCGACACCGCCACCCGCGCACCGTCGGGCAACACCTCACCGGGGACCAGCGTCGTCAACGCGAGTTCGGTCAGCCCCTCCGCGCCGGTGTGTGCTGTCGACGGAGCCACCACGACGACGGGACCGTCGCCGGGGGGCAGTTGCAGTATCGACGTGGTCGGCTCGAAGTGCAGCGGGCCCACCACCACGGCCTCAGCGGGCCAGTCCGGTCTCGGCACCTCGAGAGCGGGCAGCGTGGCGATCAGCCGCCGCACCGGACCCGGATCGTCGGCAGGCAGCCCGATCCCGAGACGTGCCTCGGATCGCTGGCGCAGGCCGGTGCGCCACGAACGCGCGCTGAGCGCCCGCATCACCGAGTCCCGCAGTCGGCCGCGCAACCCGGTGCCCGGGGCCAGCCCGCTGCCCAGCGGCGGCAGGCCCTTGGACGGCCGGTACAGCGGATGGGTGTTCAGCTCGATCCAGGGCAGGCCGAGCAGGTCTGCGGCCAGCCCGCCGCAGGTGGTGATGGAATCGGAGACCACCAGATCGGGTGCCAACTCCTCGATCCCCTGCTGGGTGAGCACCGCCATGCGCGCCGCGCGCCGATGGATCTTCGCGCCGGAATCGGAGTCGTCGTCGTCGGCCGTCGGATCGAGTCCGGCCAGTTCCACGCTGTGGATTCCCTCGCCACGGGCCACTTCGAGCCATTTCCTGCCGGTGAGCAGGGTGGGGGTATCGCCGGCGGCGATGAATCGAAGGCACAGCGCGATGGCCGGAAAGGCGTGTCCGGGATCGGGTCCCGCGACCACGGCGACGCGCATGCGGGCTACCCTGCCACAGCGCCCACCGTTAGGCTCGGGCGCATGACTGACGAGGTACTGACAACGCCGTTCACGACCGCAGCGGCCAACGCGCGCACGGTTCAGAACTTCCTGTTCGCCCTGGCCGACGAGGATTTCGACACCTTCGAGTCGCTGGCGGCCCCGGAGTTGATTTGGCACAACGTCGGCATCCCGGCCATCCGCGGCCGCGCCCGGATCATGAAGATCCTGCGCAACGGCGAGGGCAAATTCGGTTTCGCAGTGAAGTTCCACAACATCGCCCAGGACGGCGCCGTCGTGCTGACGGAACGCACCGACGCCATCATCGTCGGACCCCTACGGCTGCAGTTCTGGGTGTGCGGCACCTTCGAGGTACGCGACGGCAAGGTCACGGTGTGGCGCGACTACTTCGACTACTTCGAAATCCTGGTCAAGGCGCCGCTGCGCGCCGTGGCCGCCACCGTGTTCCCGTCACTGCGGCCGACCTTCTGAGCTAAGCGCCGCGCAACCGGCCCAGTTCGTCGAAAGCCTGCGCCCACCCGGTCAACCGGTCGGTGGCCAGCACGAGCTCGTCGCGGTAGCGCCGTTGTGACATCGGCGAACTCGACATCGACCCCGAGTTCGCGGCTGACACCAATTGCGCTGCAGCAGAGACCATCTCGTTGTACTGGTGGGCGCCGCGGTCGAGCTGCGCCCGGAACGCGGCAATCGTCGGCGCGAGGTGGGCGCGTGACTGCGGAGCCGAGTTGACGGCCCGCTCCATCGACACCACCTCGGTGGCGGTGGCAGTCATCGTCGCCACGGTGTGCTCGGCGGCGGCGCGCAACTCACGCAACTCGTCGGCGGGCAGCATCCGGCCCCGGTCCATGACACCGAGCAGGGACGTCAGCCCCCGCTCCGAGGCTGCCAGCGCGGCCATCGGCTGCCGCGCGGCCGACCCGAACGGCGGTAGCCGTCGCGCCGCCCTGGCCCGCTGCGCCGGCAGCGGTTCGCCGCGCAGCCACCGGTACCTCAGAAAGGCCAGCGTCGACAGGAACGCCGCGCCGACGGCAATCGGCGACGGTATGAACAGTGCCCAGACAGGCGTGCTCCAGGAGGCCAGCAAGGCGGTCACGCCCACCCAGAACACCGACGAGACCGCGAAGAACACCCCGAGCCGAAACGCCCAGCGGCGCTTGCGCAGCAGCTTTGCCCGGGGGTCGGCGGCGGCGTTGAGCTTCTGTGCCAGCATGTCCGACCACTCCGCGGCGGTGTCGACGCCGCGCTGCGCCAACGAACGCCAGGCCTCGGGTCTACTGGTGCGTGTACTCATCGGTGTCTTGGTCCTGTGGCAGTTACTGCGACAGCGGATTTTCCGGCGTCGGATTGGGGGTCGCGGCCGGGGTGGCCGGAGTCTGTGCCGGCGTCGCCGACGGGGAACCGCCTGCGGGCAGTTGCTCACCACGCATCGATGCCCTGATCTGCTCGAGTCTGGAGTGCCCGGCCATCTGCACGCTCGCCGACTGCACCTCCATCATCCGGCCCTGCACCGAGTTCTGCGCCAGCTCGGCTGAGCCGATCGCGTTGGCGTAACGGCGCTCGATCTTGTCGCGCACCTCGTCGAGGCTCGGCGTATTGCCCGGAGCAGCCAGCTCGCTCATCGACCGAAGCGACGCGCTCACCTGCTCCTGCATCTTCGCCTGCTCGAGCTGGCTGAGCAGCTTGGTGCGCTCGGCGATCTTCTGCTGCAGCATCATCGCGTTCTGCTCGACGGCCTTCTTGGCCTGCCCGGCCGCCTGCAGCGCCTGATCGTGCAGACCCTTGAGGTCCTCGACGCTCTGCTCGGAGGTCACCAGCTGGGCGGCGAACGCCTCGGCCGCATTCGTGTACTCGGTGGCCTTGGCGGCGTCACCGGCGGCCGCGGCCTGGTCGGCCAGCGTCAGCGCCTGGCGGACGTTGACCTGGAGCTTTTCGATGTCAGCCAGCTGGCGGTTGAGCCGCATCTCCAGTTGGCGCTGGTTGCCGATCACCTGGGCCGCCTGCTGGGTCAACCCCTGGTGCTGCCGCTGAGCCTCCTCGATCGCCTGCTGGATCTGCACCTTCGGGTCGGCGTACTCGTCGACCTTCGAGCTGAACAGCGCCATGAGGTAGCGCCATGCCTTGCTGAACGGATTGGCCATCGGTTCGCTCCGCCTTCAGTGTCGGGATGTATTCGTGTCTGGATGTGTGTCGAACTGGGTCAACTCTGCCTGACAGTGCCAGAGAGTTTCTGATTCCAACCTATCGGTTCCACGTAGATCGCCACACCCCCGTGGGCTTTTTGCGCAGGCGGGCGACCAGTCCGTCGGTATCAGGCGACCGCCATCGACACGGCCTGCGGAATGACGACCTTCGTGGAGACGTCGATGCCTGCGGTACCGACAGGGTCCGGGGCAGTGGTGATCGCGCCGCGGGATTCTTCGAGCGCCATATCGTCGCCGGCCTCCGAGAGCACCCTCGACAACGGGATGTCGAGGGCGCCGGTGATGGCGCTGAGCAACTCGCTCGAGGCCTCTTTGCGGCCACGTTCGACCTCGGAGAGATACCCCAGGCTGACTCGCGCGGAGTCCGACACCTCGCGGAGGGTGCGTCCTTGCTGGACACGGGCGCGGCGCAGCACGTCACCGATCACCTCACGCAGCAATGGGGTCATCGCGCTCTCCTTGTTCGGTTGGCGTCCTGCTTGGCTCTTCTAGACCAACGCTCGGTGTCGCCGGGTTGGTTCCCGATCCGCACGCGTAATCCGGGGTCCGCCCGTTGCCGGTCAGTTCTGCGCGATGAGCAGCCGCAACCTGCTGATCGCCGCGTGCACCGACGCCAGCCGGATGTCCCATCGCGTCCCCTCGAGGGCGAGGCGGACAGTGGTGCCGGGGCCGGCGTGCACAGGTCCCGCCACCCCGAGGAACACCGTGCCGACGGGGTATCCGCCGTGCGGTTCCGGACCGGCGACCCCGGTCAGCCCAAGGCCCCATGTTGCGCCGCAGCGCTGCTGCGCGCCGACGGCCAGAGCCCGCGCCGTGGCCTCGGCGACCGGACCGACATCCTCGAGGACTTCGGGGGCCACGCCCGCCAGCTCGATCTTCGTCTCGACGGTGTATGTCACCAGCCCGCCACGCAGCACGGCGCTGGCGCCCGGGACGCCGGCGAGGGTGGCGGCCAGCAGGCCTGCGGTCAGCGATTCCGCAGTCGCGACGGTCTGCCCCCGCGCCGTCAGGTCGGCGACCAGGCCGCGGGCGTCGTCAGTGACCAGCGGGTCGTCCACGCGAATCCCGATACGCCGAGACGAAGTAGTCGAGCCCGGTGATCACCGTCAGCACCACCGCGGCTGCCATGATGACCCACGCTCCGGTCAGCCAGCCACCCGACAGCGGCAGCACGAACAGACCAATCGCGACGGCTTGAACGAGCGTCTTCAGCTTGCCGCCACGGCTGGCCGGGATGACGCCGCGGCGCAACACCGCCAGGCGTAACAACGTCACGCCGACCTCGCGAACCAGGATTACCGCGGTCACCCACCACGGCAGATCACCGAGCACCGACAGCCCGATCAGTGCGGCCCCGATGAGAGCCTTGTCGGCGATCGGATCGGCCAGGGTTCCGAATTCGGTCACCATGCCATAGCTGCGGGCCAGCGCCCCGTCGATGCGGTCGGTGATGACCGCTACTGCGAATATGATGAATGCGACTATTCGCCAATACGTTTCATGCCCGTCGCCGACGAACAGCGCGACCAGGAACACCGGCACAAGCACGAAACGCACACCGGTGAGGGCATTTGCGAGATTCGCGACCCGAGCGCGCGGAACCACAGGATCGGTATGTGGTTGGCCCGGCACCGCCACAGAATACTGGTTGCCGGGACCGATACCCTTCGGTGTGTGAGCGCAGTCCCGGATGAGGCCGTCGGCCCCCTCGTCGTGCGACGCGCCAGAACTTCCGATGTACCCGCCATCAAGGCCCTCGTCGACATCTACTCCGGCAAGATTCTGCTCGAGAAGAACCTTGTGACCCTCTACGAGGCCGTGCAGGAGTTCTGGATCGCCGAACTTCAGGGTGAACTGATCGGGTGCGGCGCTCTGCACGTGCTGTGGTCAGACCTCGGCGAGGTGCGCACGGTGGCGGTGCATCCCAAGGTCAGAGGTCGAGGTGTCGGCCACGCGATCGTCGAGCGCTTGCTCGCCGTGGCCAACGAGCTGCACCTCAAACGCATCTTCGTGCTCACCTTCGAGGTCGAGTTCTTCGGCGGCCACGGATTCAAGGAGATCGAGGGCACCCCCGTCACCGCGGAGGTCTATGACGAGATGCGCCGCTCCTACGACACCGGCGTGGCGGAGTTTCTCGACCTGTCCTTCGTCAAGCCGAACATCCTCGGCAACACCAGGATGCTGCTGACCCTCTGAGGTCTCGCTCCACCGGCGCCCACGCCGCCGAAATGGCATTCCGGCAGGCCGCCACTCGACATCTGCCTGCCGGAATGCCATTTCGGCGCGAGCGCGCTCCTAGAAGTCGGGATCGTCGTCGTCTGCAGAACCCGCGGCGTCGCTGCCGCCGCGGATCAGCGCGAGCGTGCCCGCGAGCTCGTCGGGCTTCACCAGCACCTCACGTGCCTTCGAACCCTCCGACGGGCCGACGATGTTGCGTGTCTCCATCAGGTCCATCAACCGGCCGGCCTTCGCGAACCCGACCCGTAACTTGCGCTGCAGCATCGACGTGGATCCGAACTGACTGGACACGACCAGCTCGACCGCCTGAAGGAACACGTCCATGTCGTCACCGATGTCGGGGTCCACGTCGGCGCGCTCGCCGGTCGGCTTGGCCGTGGTGACGCCGTCGGTGTAATCCGGCTCGGCCTGGTCCTTGCACGCGGCGACGACGGCGTAGATCTCCTCGTCGCTGATGTAGGCGCCCTGGAACCGCACCGGCTTGTTGGCACCCATGGGGAGAAACAGCCCGTCCCCCATACCGATCAGCTTCTCGGCGCCCTGTTGGTCGAGGATGACACGGCTGTCGGTCAGCGACGACGTCGCGAACGCGAGCCGCGACGGCACGTTGGTCTTGATCAGCCCGGTGACGACGTCGACCGACGGGCGCTGGGTCGCCAGGATGAGGTGAATGCCTGCGGCACGCGCCTTCTGGGTGATACGGACGATCGCGTCCTCGACATCGCGCGGAGCGGTCATCATCAGGTCGGCCAGCTCGTCGACGATCGCGACGATATAGGGGTAGGGCTTGTACACCCGCTCGCTGCCCAGCGGCGCGGTGATGACCCCGGATTTCACGTTCTTGTTGAAGTCGTCGATGTGGCGAACCTTGTTGGCCTGCATGTCCTGATAGCGCTGCTCCATCTCCTCGACCAGCCACGCCAGCGCCGCGGCGGCCTTCTTGGGCTGCGTGACGATCGGGGTGATGAGGTGCGGAATGCCTTCGTAGGGCGTGAGTTCCACCATCTTGGGGTCGATCAGGATCATCCTGACCTCTTCCGGGGTGGCTCGCGCCAACAACGACACCAGCATGGAGTTGACGAAGCTGGACTTGCCCGAACCGGTCGAGCCGGCGACCAGCAGGTGCGGCATCTTGGCCAGGTTCGCCGAGATGAAATCGCCCTCGATGTCCTTGCCGAGCCCGATCACCAACGGATGATGGTCGCGCCGGGTCGACGGTGCGGTGAGGACGTCTGCCAGCCGGACCATCTCACGGTCGGTGTTGGGCACCTCGATGCCGACCGCGGACTTGCCCGGAATCGGCGCGAGCATCCGCACGCTCTCGGTGGCTACGGCGTAGGCGATGTTCTTCTGCAGCGCCGTGATCTTCTCGACCTTGACTCCCGGGCCGAGCTCGACCTCGTACCGGGTGACGGTCGGACCGCGGGTGCAGCCGGTGACCGTGGCATCGACCTTGAACTGGTCCAGGACCGAACCGATCACCTCGACCATCTTGTCGTTGGCGGCGCTGCGGATCTTGGGCGGATCGCCCGCGACGAGCAGGTCGAGCGAGGGCAGCGCGTATGGACCCTCCACCACCCTGTCCAGTGTCAGGGTTCCCTCTGCCTTCGGCTTCTTCTTCCGCGTGCGGGCAGCGGGCTCGGGAACGGTCGGGGCGTCGTCCTGGATCGGGTAGTTGTCCATCGGAGACCCGGACGGTCCGGGAGGCGCGGGCAGGGCCAGGGTCGGCTGATCCGCCGACGGCCACGACCGGGCCTCGTCGTCGGGGTCCACGTCGTCGTAGTAGCCGTCCGAGAGGTCGTCGGGTTGGGCGTTCTCGTCGTAGTCGTCGTACTCGTCGTAGTCGTCCTCATACTCACCGCGCCACCTGGTGGTGAACATGTCCCGCACTGTCTCGGGCACCTCGCGGATCGTCGTCCCGGTCACCAGCAGCAGGCCGAACAGGACGCCGAGGAACAGCAGCGGCGCGGCGATCCAGGCGGTCAGACCGTCGGACAACGGGCCGCCGATCGCGAAACCGAAGAAGCCGGCGGCGTGCTGGCGCACAACCGGGTTCTGCGGCGAGCCCGACCACAGGTGCCACAGACCCAGTGCGGGCAGCACGATCATCGCCCCGCCGAGCATCAACCTGGGCCGTGCTTCCGGGTCGGGCTCGGAGCGCATCAGCACCACGCCGAGCGCTGCCAGCGCGAGCGGGACCAATACCACCGCAGAGCCGATCAGCACCCTCAGGAACGTGTCGATCCATTCGCCGACGGGACGGGCCGCGTCGAACCACGAACTCGCGGCGACGATGACCGCGAGGCCGAGCAGTGCCAGGGCGATGCCGTCGCGCCGGTGTCCTGGTTCGAGATCGCGCGCCCGGCCGACCGAGCGGGCGGTGCTCCCTGCGCCCTTGGCCACCATCAGCCAACCCGCGCGCACCCCGCGGCCGACCGCGGTGCCCGCTGCCGATACCGCGGACGGACTCCGGCGCGCCGGCTTACGTCGTGGAGCCGGCCTGGAGGGTCGCGACCCGCCCCGTGAGCTGGTCTTTGACCTGGTCGGACGGGCGCCAGATCGGGCCGCGGTCTTACTCGCCATGCCGGTAAGACTAGTCGCATTCGCCTCAGATGCACCATCTGCCACACGGGTCACAGAATGGCGTCGATTCCCCCGAACACCGCTCTATGGTGCCGAAATGACGGAATCGACAGGCTCCACCGCGACGTCCCCGCCGGTAACCAGCAAGGTGTTATGCGGTTGTTATGCGGCGATCGCGCTCGTCGCCCTGGTCGCGACGTGGAGTCAGAACGCCGCCTACCTCGGCGAGCCGGGCACCTTCCTGACGGCGTTCGTCCACGATCTCACGCTCACGCCCGCGGCACGCTCGATCACCGCGGACATCCTGCTGTTCTTCTTGGCCGCGGCAATTCTGATGGTGGTCGAGGCCCGCCGACTGGGGATCAGGTTCGTGTGGCTGTACATCATCGGTGGCGCGCTGATCGCGATCAGCGTGACGTTTCCGCTGTTCCTGATCGCCCGGGAACTGCGCATCGCCGGCGCGTCCGAGAATCCGGGTCGCGGTGTCACCGCGCGCCCGCTCCCGTAATAGGGTGGACACCTGTCCAACTCAGCGCTGAGATCGAGGAGCCCGTCCCCATGCCGATAACCGTCGTCGCCACCCTGACCGCCAAGCCCGAGTCCGTGGACGCCGTTCGCCAGGCGTGTACGCAGGCGATCGAAGCGGTGCACAGCGAGCCGGGCTGCGACCTGTACTCGCTGCACGAAGCCGACGGCACCTTCGTGTTCGTCGAGCAGTGGGCCGACGCCGATGCGCTTACCGCACACAGCGGGGCACCGGCGGTGGCCGCGCTGTTCGGCACGGTCGGCGAGCACCTCGACGGGGCGCCGGACATCAAGATGTTGCAGCCTGTCGTGGCGGGGGATCCGGCCAAGGGCCAACTTCGGCCCTAGTCTGCTCAACCATGGGTGAGCTCACCGGCAAGGTCGCGTTCGTCACGGGTGCCGCGCGGGGTCAGGGCCGCGCGCACGCGGTCAAGCTGGCTTCGGAGGGAGCCGACATCATCGCCCTCGATCTGTGCGATCAGATCGACTCGGTGCCCTACCCCCTTGCCACACCCGATGACCTGACCGCCACCGTCAAGCTTGTCGAGGAGACCGGCGCACGCATCGTTGCCTGCCAAGCCGATGTCCGGGATCGCGACGCCGTGAAGGCCGCCGTGCGAGAGGGCACCGAGCAACTGGGTGACCGCCTCGACATCGTGGTCGCCAACGCCGGGATCGCACCGATGGCGGCAGCCGGTGCGTGGCAGGACGTCATCGACGTGAACCTCACCGGCGTGTACAACACCGTCGACGTCGCGATGAAGCCGATGGTCAAGTTCGGCAACGGCGGCTCGATCGTGCTGATCAGCTCGGTGGCGGGCCTCGTCGGACTGGGGGCTCCGGTCGGCGGCTCCGTCGGGTACGCCGCCGCCAAGCACGGCATGGTCGGCATCATGCGCGTCTACGCGAATTTTCTTGCGCAGTACAGCATTCGGGTCAACTCGGTGCATCCGGCCGGGGTGAACACCCCGATGATCGACAACGACTTCACCCGGTCCTGGCTCGAGGGCGTGGCACAACAGGGCGAGGGCGGGCCCGACATGGGCAATGCCCTGCCGGTGCAGACGCTGGAACCCGAGGACATCGCCAACGCGGTGTTCTGGCTGGTGTCGGACGCTGCCCGTTACGTCACCGGCATCACGTTGCCCGTAGACGCCGGTTACGTGAACAAACGTTGACACGATGATGCAGCCCCCAAATCCGGCGGCGCAGACAGCTTTCGGCCCGATCGTGCTGTCGGCCATCGAGCACCACGAGCAACCGGGCGCCCGCCTCGTCGACGACGATCTGGCGGCGTCCTTTCTGCCATCTCGGCTGCGACTGCTGGTCGGGCTGACCCGGATCGACGCGCTGCGCCGGGCCGCCGTCGCGGCCTCGGACCGTACGGGCCCGGGTTTATGGGCGAGCATCGCCTGCCGTAAGCGTTACATCGACGAACGTCTCTCCGATCCGGTCAACGAGTTCGACACCGTGGTGATACTGGGATCGGGGTTGGACACCCGCGCCTACCGGATCGCCAGGCACAGCGATCTTCCCGTGTTCGAGGTCGACCAGCAGGTCAACATCGACCGCAAAGCCGCTGTCGTGCAACGGGTCCTCGGTGCGGCACCCGAGTCGGTACATCTGGTGCCGGTCGACTTCGAACAGGACGACCTGATGTCCGTCCTCGCCGCCCACGGCTACCGCCCGGACGGGCGCACCTTTTTCCTCTGGGAGGGCGTCACCCAGTACCTCGCCCCGGAGGCCGTGCGCGCGACGCTCCGTCAACTCAGCGGCGCCGCGACCGGCAGCAGGCTCATCGTCACCTACATCCGGCAGGACTTCATCGACGGGACGCAGACATATGGCGCCGAGGCCGTCTATCGCCGCTTCCGGCAACGCAGCCAGCTGTGGAAGTCGGGGTTGGTGCCCGAGGAGGTCGGCGACCTGCTGGCCGAGTTCGGCTGGAGGCTGGTCGAACAAGCCGGACCGAGTTACTACCGCGACACCTACATCCGGCCCACGGGCCGCGCGTTGTCAGCCTCGCCGATCGAGTGGACGGCACTCGCCGAGCGGTGAGACGGCCCGGCACGCTCACGCGCCGTCTCACGGCACACCCGCTCCACCGAAGGTCAGTCAGCAAATCTCTTGTTACCAACCGATAAAGTCATACCGGCACTAAAGGCAACATCTTTCCGATACATAATCACGCACACTGTTATTGACGTTGCCGATTAAATCCCATGCGTGGGACACCGGATAATTGCAGTTGGAAGCAAGTCCAAAACCGCCAGATCACCACCCGAAGTTCGCTATCTGCATTTATCCGGATCGGCAAATGACCGTGTTTATGTAACTTTGGCAAAGTGATTGCCGAGCGTCTAGCGGTATGCCTATAGTGCGTGAGCAACGACGAATGGCAGGTCGCCAGGCACCGTTGCGGCGAGGCTCGACGAGGGGTAGCCGTGCCGCATTGGGCCGGCGTCGGCCCACGGGCCGATCCGCCCAAGCCGACCAGAAAGCCGCCGCCGGCACCGACCGCCCCCGTGGCCGACAACGACGGCGGGACCGGGTCCGGTGACGAGGGCGGCGGCGGCGCGCCGGTCGGCTGACTAGATCTCGATGACCGTCGGCACGATCATCGGCTGGCGGCGGTAGGTCTCCCCCACCCACTTGCCGACGGTGCGGCGCACCGCCTGCGCGATACGCGGCGGATCCGTGATGTTCTGGGACGCAAGCTTGTCCAACTCCGCCTCGACCTTGCTCACCACGGGCTCGAGCGCCTTCGGGTCCTCGGAGAAGCCCCGTGAGGACAGGTGGGCGGGCGCCGCCTTCTTGCCGGTACCGCGGCGCAGAACCACCGTCACCGCGATGAAACCGGACGACAGGATGAGCCTTTCACCCAGGGTGGCGTCCCCGACATCGCCGGTGATCAGTCCGTCGACGAACATCTTCCCGACGGTCACGCCGCCGGCAATGCTTGCCCGGCCGGCGACCAGGTCAACGCTGACGCCGTTCTCGGCCAGCACGATGTTCTCCTCCGGCACCCCGGCACTCGCAGCCAAAGCGGCGTTCGCGCGCATCATCCGCCAGGTCCCGTGCACCGGCATCACGTTGCGTGGTCGGACCCCGTTGTAGAGGAACAGCAGCTCACCGGCATAGGCATGGCCCGAAACATGAACGCGCGCATGCTGGTTGGTCACAACGCGGGCACCGATCTTGGCCAGCGAGTCGATCACACCGAACACTGCCTCTTCGTTGCCCGGGATCAGCGATGACGACAGGATGATGAGGTCACCATCGGTAAGGGTGATGCTGCGGTGCTCGCCGCGCGACATCCGCGACAGCGCCGCCATCGGTTCGCCCTGCGTGCCCGTGGTGATGAGCACGACCCGATCGGCAGGCATCATCTCCGCGGCGGCGATGTCGAGGACATTCTCGTCGGCGACGGTGAGATAGCCGAGGTCGCGAGCGATTCCCATGTTGCGCACCATCGATCGGCCGACGAACGACACGCTGCGCCCCAAGGCCACCGCAGCATCGATGATCTGTTGCACGCGATCGACATTCGACGCGAAACACGCCACGATGACCCGCCCCTCGGCACCACGCATCAGGCGGTGCAAGGCAGGACCGACCTCGCTCTCCGACGGTCCGACGCCGGGTATTCCGGAGTTCGTCGAATCACAGAGGAACAGGTCCACGCCGGCATCGCCGAGTCGCGACATGCCCGGGAGGTCTGTCGGCCTCCCGTCGAGCGGCAGCTGGTCGAGTTTGATGTCGCCGGTGTGCAGCACGGTGCCCGCACCGGTATGGATCCCGATTGCCAGGCACCCGGGGATGGAGTGATTGACGGCGAAGTACTGGCATTCGAACACGCCATGGGTGGAGCGGCCACCTTCGGTGACCTCGACGAACACCGGCTTGATCCGATGCTCCCGGCATTTCTCGGTAATCAGCGCAATCGTGAACTTCGAACCCACGACCGGGATGTCGGGCCGCAACTTCAGCAGGAACGGGATCGCACCGATGTGGTCCTCGTGCGCGTGGGTGATGACGAGCGCTTCCACGTCGTCGAGACGATGCTCGACGTGACGCAGGTCGGGCAGGATCAGGTCGACGCCCGGCTCGTCGTGGGTGGGGAACAACACGCCGCAATCGACGATGAGCAGCCGGCCGAGGTGCTCGAAAACGGTCATGTTGCGGCCGATTTCGTTGATGCCACCCAGTGCGGTCACCCGTAGACCACCCGGGGCCAACGGCCCCGGCGGAGTGAGTCCCGAATCCACTAGCGAAGCACCGCGGCGGCACGCATGTCGGCGGCGAGCGCCTCGACCTGAGCGTCGGTGGCCGGCATCTGGGGCAGGCGCGGATCACCGGCCTCGAAGCCCTGCAACCGCAGACCGGCCTTCGCCAAAGTGACACCGCCCAGCCTCGATTGGGCGGCGTTCAGCGGCGCGAGCCCGACGTTGATCTTGCGCGCGGTCGTGACATCGCCGGAAGCGAAGGCCGCCAACATCTCTCGCAGCTGACCCGCAGCCAGGTGTCCCCACACACTGATGAAACCGACCCCGCCCATCGCCAGCCACGGCAGGTTCAGCGAGTCGTCGCCGGAGTAGTAGGCCAATCCCGTCTCGGCGATGATCTGACCACCGCCGTGCAGGTCCCCCTTGGCGTCCTTGATCGCCACGATGTTGGGATGGTCGGCCAACGTGCGGATGGTGTCCCACTCGATGGGCACGACGGATCGCGGCGGGATGTCGTAGAGGATCACCGGCAGGTCGGTCGCGTCGGCGACGGCCGTGAAGTGGGCGATCAGGCCCTCCTGCGGCGGGCGGGAGTAGTACGGAGTGACCACGAGCAGCCCGTGCGCGCCCTCGGCGGCGCACGCCGTGGCGAGGTGGACGCTGTGCGCGGTGTCGTAGGTGCCTGCGCCTGCGATGATCCGCGCGCGGTCCCCGACCGCGTCGAGCACCGCGCGCAGCAGCGCGATCTTCTCGTCATCGGTGGTGGTGGGCGACTCTCCGGTGGTTCCCGACAGCACCAGCCCGTCGCAGCCCCCGTCGACCAGGTGGGTAGCCAACCGGGCCGCGGCATCGGTGTCCAGCGAGCCGTCGGGCTTGAACGGGGTGGCCATCGCGGTCAACAGGGTGCCCAAACGGGCGGTGGCGTCGAATCCGCTGGTGCTCACGGGCACCAAGATTACCCGGTCGGTTCCCCGCGCCACGAATGGATTGTCGGCTTAGACCTCGGTGGCCAGCGGGCTGGTCGCGACCTCTGTGCCGTCCGACAACACGCTGATCTCGAAGTCGGAGAACACCGCGGGTGCGACGTCGACGAGCTGCCGCAGACATTCGATCGCCAACCGTCGAATCTCCACATCGGCGTGTTCGCTGGCCCGCATCGCAATGAAGTGACGCCAGGCCCGGTAGTTCCCGGTCACGACGATTCGGGTCTCGGTGGCGTTCGGCAGTACCGCGCGCGCAGCCTGGCGGGCCTGTTTGCGCCGCAGCGTCGCGCTCGCCTGGTCGGCGAATGTGGCCTCCAGCCGGGTGAGCAGCTCGGTGTAGGCAGCACGGCTGGCGTCCACGGCACCGGTGAACAGCGCCCGCAGCTCGGGGTCGTCCTCGATGCCAGGGGGCGCCACGACCTGCGAGTCGTGTTCGGGCACATACCGCTGTGACAGCTGCGAGTAGGAGAAGTGGCGATGCCGTATCAGCTCATGGGTGCACGAACGCGAGATGCCGGTGATGTAGAACGACACCGAGGCGTGCTCGAGCACGGAGAAGTGCCCGACGTCGATGATGTGCCGCACATAGGACGCGTTGGTCGCCGTGCGTGGGTTGGGTTTGGACCAACTCTGGTAGCAGGCGCGACCGGCGAACTCGACCAGTGCGGCGCCACCGTCGGCATCGGTGCTCCACGGCACGTCCGGAGGTGCCGAGAACTCGGTCTTGGCGATCAGCTGCACACGCAGCGGGGCGATCTCGGCCACGCGGTGAGCCTAGCGCGAGCGCTCGATCCTTCGAGACTGCAACCACGCAGGTGTCCACTCGACCTTCTTCTGCGTACTCGCAGCTTCGATCACCATCCCCGGTTGCCGCGTCCAATTGTTCGAAGGCGCCGGGCATTTCCCCCACCTCGACGATCCAGACCGCTTCGCCCACCTGCTGTCCGAGTTCGTCGCGACAACCTGAACGGCGTCGGCGCGCCCTGCTGCCAAGCCCCGATCGGGTTAGGGTTGCCCATGACCGGGACCACCGTCGCCGCGCGTCTGCTCGACGTCATCGAGCGCGACATCCTTCCGCTCACCGAGCGGGGCGTCGCGGGCGGCAACAAGGTGTTCGGCGCGGCTCTGCTGAGCAAAGCGGATCTCTCGGTGGTGATCGCGGGCACCAACGATGAGACCGACAACCCGCTCTGGCACGGCGAGATCAACACGCTGAGGCAGTTCTACGACATGCCCGAACGGCCCTCGACGCGGGATCTGATCTTCCTCACCACCCACGAACCCTGCACGCTCTGCATGTCGGCGATCACCTGGGCGGGGTTCGACAACTACTACTACTTCTACAGCCACGAGGATTCCCGCGATGCCTTCGCGATCCCCCACGACCTGAAGATCCTCAAGGAAGTGTTCGGCCTCGAACCCGGCGGCTACCGGCGCACCAACGAGTTCTGGTCGGCCTACGCGATCGGCGACCTGATCGACGACGAGCCCGAGCCGTTGCGCACCGAGCTGCGCGATCATCGTGACCGCATCCGCGGCCGCTACGATGCGCTGTCGGTGCTGTACCAGCAATCCAAGGGCGACAACGACATTCCGCTGAACTAGCGTCCCTCGACCGCGGGCTGATCGAGGACCCGGTGCTGAATCTGATCACCGCCTGCGCGCTTCGACTTGTACATCGCCGCATCGGCGACCCGGATGAGTCGGTCGATGAACTCCGGGTGCGCGATCGGTGCCCCTGCGGCGACGGTGGTGCCACAGGTGCCGAAGCTGGCGGTGATCTGGAACGGCGTCGCCGCAATCCCCGCGCGGATGCGCTCCACCGTCTTGGCGTGCCGGGCCGGGGTGTCGGTGTCGGCGATGACGAACTCTTCTCCGCCGAGCCGACCCAGCACCGCACCGGAAGTGCTGCTCTCCCGGAGCACGTCACCGACACTGATCAGGGCCTCATCGCCGACCGCGTGGCCGCGGGTGTCGTTGAGTTTCTTGAACTTGTCGAGGTCGATCATCGTGACGTTCAGGTCGATGCCAGCGGAGTCCTGGGGAACCGCGGTGAGCTCGTGTACCGCGTTGTAGAACGAACGCCTGTTGAGCAGACCGGTCAGGGGGTCTCGGTCGGAGTTCCGCAGGTCGCTGTGCAACGAATGGACCAGCGAGTGGATGCCGAACGGCACCCCGATGTTCAGTCCCAGCACCAGGAGAAACGACGCGGCCACCAGCGGAGGGTCATTGGTGTCCGCCCACATCCGACCAGCGCAGAACACCGCGCATCCCATCGCCACACAGAAGTTCGCGAGGACGTGTGCGAAAGCGTGGAAGTAGGCGAGGAACCCGCCGAGGGCCGCGAACAGCGTGCATCCCATCAACCCGCCGTACGGATTCGGGACCACGAGGCAGCCCACGGCGATGCAGGCGCAGCAGACGACGTTGTAGGCGAGCGACTGGGCCCGGGTCGGCCACCGGAACAGCCACAGCGTCGATGCGAGGAATGCAGATACCGAAGCCGCGATCGTGACAGCTGTCGTCACGGTGCCATGGGGTCCGTCGGGACTCGCCAGCATCACGATGGGGACCGCGGCGAGGAACATGGTGAACACCGACGTGGCCAGTCGCCACTGCATCTGCATTCCGCGGTCGCGCAGGTAGATGCTGAACCAGTCGTACCGGTCTGACTGCCACCCCTCCACCATCCACAGTCTGCCCGGCCGTGACACCGGCGTCATTCCGGGGTCGGCCCAGCATCGGGCGCGCCTTGGGCAAGCCCTATCTGGGATTGGCGGCGACGAAATCCACCACGACTCTCGCGAGTTCGGGACCCTTGTCCTCCTGCAGGAAGTGTCCGCCGGCCTCGATCGTGACGTGCGGCTGACCCTGAGTGCCCGGAATGAGTTTGCGCAGCACGGGTTCGGCGACGCGGGTGATGGGGTCGGAGTCGGAGAACGCACACAGGAACGGCTTGTCGAACCGGCCCAACACCTCCCAGGCGGCCCGGTTGGCGGGGGCGGCGGGATCGTCCGGACTGGTCGGCACCAGCATCGGGAACTGGCGCGCACCGGCCTTGTAGGAATCGTCGGGGAACGGCGCGTCGTATCCGGCGATCACCTCGGGTGCAAGAGTCGATACGCACGCGGTGTCGACGATCTTGCCGACCGGGAAGTCCGCAGACTCCTGACTGAATCGCTTCCACGCCAGGAACGCCTCGCCGGGGTGGTGATCCCCCGTCGGCAGCATGGTGTTGGCGGCCACCACCCGGGCGAATCGATCGGGATGTTCACCGACCAGACGCAAACCGATGAGCCCACCCCAGTCCTGGCACACGAGTGTGATGTCCGACAGACCGATGGCCTCGATGGCCGACCATGTCCAGTCGACGTGGCCTTGGTAGGTGTAGTCGTCGCGGTGTGCCGGCTTGTCGCTGCGACCGAAGCCGACGAGGTCGATCGCGACCGCTCGCAGTCCGGCTCGCACGAGGACCGGGATCATCGTGCGGTACAGGAAGCTCCACGACGGCTCGCCGTGCAGGAGCAACACCACCTCGCCGTCCGCCGGTCCCTCGTCGAGATAATGCACGCGCAGCGGGTCGACGCCGCCGCCCACCTCGACGTAGTGCGGGGCGAACGGAAAGTCCGGCAGATTGGCGAAGCGATCCTCGGGTGTGCGCAGAACGTCCATGGCTCACCTAACCAAGGCGGCACGCAAGTCCGTCGCCAAATCGCCGCGGTCGCCCACACTGACGTCGCCGAGCCCGAGCCAGGCCGCCATCGACCGCAGCTCGGCCGCGAGCGCCGATGCCACCCTCAAGCGATCCTGGCCGTCCTCGGTGAACGCACCGGCGACGTTCAGCGTGTTCTGGACGCGGTCGGCTTTGAGGTCGACGCGGCCGACGAGAGCCCCATCGAGCAGGAACGGCCACACGTAGTAGCCGAACCGGCGCTTGGGTGCCGGGGTGTAGATCTCGATGCGGTAGTGAAAACCGAAGATCCGCTCGACGCGGGGCCGAAAGAAGACCAACGGGTCGAAGGGACACAACAGCGCAGTCCCCCGGTCCCGACGGGGCACGGTCTGTCCCGTCCGCAGATACGCCGGCGCGGTCCAACCGTCGACCTGCACCGGCTCGATCTCGCCCGCGGCCACCAGCTCGGCGATCGCCGGCTTGACCTGCCGGGCACCCAGCCTGAAATAGTCACGGAGGTCGGCCTCGGTGCCGACCCCGAGCGCCGTCGCCGCCCGCAGCGTGAGCTCGCGCAGCGCGTCCGTCTCGTCGACCTGCCGATCCACCACCTCGGCCGGCAGCACTCGCTCGGTGAGGTCGTAGTGCCGCGCAAAGCCGACCCGGGTGGCGGTGGTCAGCACTCCCGACGACCACAGCGCCTCGGCCACCCATTTCGTGTCGCTGCGGTCCCACCACGGACCCTTGCGTCCCCGCGGCTCCGATTCCAGGTGTGCCTCGATCTGACCCGCCGTCGCCGGGCCGAGTTCAGCCACGGCCGCCACGATGTCCTCGGCGAGCGTGGCGTTGCGCTTGACGATCTCGGTGCCCCACCGGCCGTGCTCGTATTCGCGCATCCGCCACCGCAACAGGGGCCAGTCGTCGACCGCCATCAGCGCCGCCTCGTGCGCCCAATACTCGACCAGCAGCCGCGGCGACCGTGCCGAGTGGCTCCACGCCGCCCGATCCAGGATGTCGCGATCGTAGGGACCGAGCCGGCTGAACACCGGGGCGTAGTGCGCGCGCACCGCCACCGACACCGAGTCCAGCTGCAACACCTGGAGACGGTTGATCAGGCGCCTGAGGTGTGCTCGTGTCACCGGCCCGCGTGGCGGCGGTTCGGTGAAGCCCTGTGCGGCGATGGCGATCCGACGGGCCTGGCCGGCGGTCAGCGTCGCCGTGCGGGTAGAGGAACCCATTACGCCATCGTCGCCTACCCCACCGACAGGATGCGGTTGAAGACGAGCTCGGTGACATTGTCGATCGGCGTGCTGTTCCCCACAGTCTTCGCCCGTAGCGCAGCACCCTCCCACGCGTCCACGATGAGCTGTGCTGCCGCGTCGGCGTCGACGTCGCCGCCGATCTCGGCGGCCCGCTGCGCGTCGCGGATGGTGTCGGCGAGCAGCGTGCGCCACCGCTCGAGCGCTGCGGACACCGCCACAGTAACCGCGGGCGCGCCGGCGGGTCCCTCAGCGGCGAAGTTTCCGTACATGCAGCCCCGCCGATAGGCGTGTGCGGCGAGGTCCGAGCGGAGGTGTTCGAGATGGTCGCGGATGCGCTGAAGTGGCGCCACCCCGGGATCGGTGAGCAGGTCAAGCCTGCGACTATCGCCATACCGCCCGAGCGCCTCGACGGCAAGCGCCTCCTTGCTGCGGAAATGGTTGTAGAAGGATCCTTTGGGGGCGTGCGCGGCCGCGGCAATGGCTGCCACACCGGTCGCCGCATAGCCACCGGCATGCAACTGTTCGCAACCGGCATCCAGAAGTGCTTCTCGCAGCGTGGGTTTCGGCATGGCCTACCTCAGCGCACCGTGACGTCGTCGATGTCGATGGACACGGTCACAGTGTCGGGTACCGGCCTGCCCGCCTCGTCCCTGGGGTGGACGATGCGGCGAACCGGCATCACGATGCCGCCGAACTCCCGATGATCGTCCATGTAGTGCGCCGCAGGCGAACCGCCGGCGATGTCGACCTGGTAGTCGCGACGCCGGAGCAAACCGTCCGAATCGACATAGAGCACCTGGTCGACGCTGTGCGTGGCGATGCTGTCCGGATACCGAACAGCGAGTCGGCGCCAGGTCTGACCGTTCTCGCGCCAGTCGCCGAGTTCCTCGGTCTGCACGCCGGGAAAAGTCAGCGAATACGGTTCCGACAGGTAGGTCCACATCGCATAACCCGCGAAGTACGCCAGTTGCAGCGGCGACCACGGGGTGGTGAGAGTGTGCCCTGCGAACGACGCGCGCGGATCGCGCAGTATCTCGAGCGGTTGATGTGCGTCATCGTCGTGCTCGATCACCACTCGCCCAGGTGTAAATGAGGACCGCAGGCCGGGTTTCGGTAGCGGTCGGTGCCACGTCTGCTGCTCCTGCACCCGGATCTCGACCGTCGAATCGTCGAGGATGCCGTCGACGTGCTTGAGCGGCCACAGAACACCCCCGACGGTCTGGTGAATCGCGATGGTCTCGACCTGCTGCCAGCGGGTGACTCCACCGTGCGCGGCGAGCACCTCGTCGAGAAGCTTCATGGGATCTCCTTCGATCGGTCGACCGTTCGATCTAATACGACCGGTCGTCTTGTCGAATCCCAACGAGTCTGGGGCCAGAAGCATTCCCGGGCGGTTCTACGAGTCGGAGTTGCGCAGATAGCTATAGAACCGGTACCGCAGTCCCGACGAACTGTCCTGCCAGTGCCCCTCGGTGCCGGTCCAGGATTCGTCAAGGACCGGCGCCAGCGCGTCTTCGTCCTCCATACGCAGGTCGATGTCCACCTCGGTGACCTCACACCGCGTCGCCAACGGCAACGCCAGCCCGTAGATCTGCGAACCGCCGATCACCCAGGCGTCCTCGAGTGGGACGGCCTCCAGGGACTGGAACACCTCGGCTCCGTCGGCCAGATAGCCGACTTGCCGGGTCAGTACGACATTTCTGCGGCCCGGCAGCGGCCGGAACTTTTCAGGCAGCGACTCCCAGGTGTGCCGACCCATCACCACGGTGTGCCCCATGGTCAGTTCCTTGAAGCGGGCCATGTCCTCGGGCACCTGCCACGGTATGCCGTTGTCACGGCCAATGACGCCAGAAGATGACTGAGCCCAGATCAGGTTCAGTTCGCTCACACAGCCACCGGGGCCTTGATCGCCGGGTGCGGTTCGTAGTTCTTGAACACGACGTCCCCGTAGGTGTAGTCGAAAAGCGAATCACGGTGCGCCAGAACAAGTTCCGGATACTGTCGCGCCTCGCGCGACAGCTGCTCGGTGACCTGCGCGACGTGGTTGTCGTAGATGTGGCAGTCCCCACCGGTCCAGATGAACTCGCCGACGGCCAGGCCGGCCTGCGCGGCCATCATGTGGGTGAGCAACGCATAGCTGGCGATGTTGAAGGGCACCCCGAGGAACAGGTCGGCGCTGCGCTGATAGAGCTGGCAGCTCAACCGGCCGTCCGCCACGTAGAACTGGAAGAACGCGTGGCACGGCGGCAACGCCATTTGAGGGATCTCCCCCACATTCCACGCCGAGACGATGTTGCGTCGCGAATCGGGATCGGACCTCAGCAGCTCCAGCGCCGCACTGATCTGATCGATGTGCTCGCCCGACGGCGTCGGCCACGACCGCCACTGCACCCCGTAGACCGGACCGAGATCACCTGTCGGAGAAGCCCATTCATCCCAGATCGTGACGCCGCGCTCCTGCAGCCACCGAACATTGGAGTCGCCGCGCAGAAACCACAGCAGCTCGTACACGATCGACTTGGTGTGCACCTTTTTCGTGGTGAGCAACGGAAAGCCGGCGCCCAGGTCGTAGCGCATCTGGTGGCCGAACAGGCTGCGGGTTCCGGTGCCGGTGCGATCGGATTTCGGGGTCCCGGTGTCGAGCACCAGGCGCAGCAGGTCCTCGTACGGCGTGGGGATCGGCACGCGCCCAGCCTACGTTGCGCGGTCCGTAGTAGAACGGAACCATGCCGAGGATCAACGACACCGTGAGGACCGCCGACGGCGCCTGCCCCGTCACCCTGCACACACCGGACGGGGATGGCCCGTGGCCTGGCATCATCATGTACCCCGACGCCGGTGGCGCCCGCCCGACGTTTCGCGCAATGGCCGACAGGCTCGCCGGCTACGGCTATGCGGTGCTGGTGCCCGATGTGTATTACCGCGACGGCGACTGGGCGCCGTTCTCGATGGCGACGGTGTTCGAGGACGAGGGCGAACGCAACCGGCTGTTCTCCATGATCTCCAAAGTCACCCCGGAGATCATGGCGACGGACGCGACGGCGTTCTTTGACTACCTGGCGACGCGACCCGAGGTCGGCGGGGAGTCGTTCGGAACCACCGGGTACTGCATGGGCGGCCGAACCTCCCTGGTGGTGGCCGGTCGAGTGCCTGAGCGCGTCGCCGCGGCGATGTCGTTCCACGGCGGCGGCCTGGCCGGTGACGATCCCGGCAGCCCACACCTGCTCGCCGAGCGGATGCAGGCCGCCGTCTATGTGGGCGCCGCGCAGAACGACCGGTCGTTCACCACCGAGGACGGCGAGACGCTGGACAAGGCGCTGACCGCTGCGGGTGTCGAGCACACCATCGAGTTCTATCCGGCATTTCACGGCTTCGCCGTACCGGACAACGGTCCCTACGACGAACCGTCGGCCCGGCGCCACTGGGAGACGATGCAGTCCTTCTTCGGCGCGCACCTGGGGTAATCCGGTCGACTCGTTTTGCTCAAGCCGGATCCGATGAGCGACCATGAACGCCGTGTATGACCAGAAGTTCAGCGAATCCACCTCCGGCGAGCGCGGGTCGCGGATCGATCCGGTACTGGCCCGCAGTTGGCTGCTGGTCAACGGCGGGCACTTCGACCGTTTTCCCGCGGCGGAGCATTCGCGGGCCGACATCGTTGTGCTCGACATCGAGGACGCGGTGGCCCCCAAGGACAAGGCGACCGCACGCGACAACGTGACGCGCTGGCTGGCCGCGGGTAACACCGACTGGGTGCGCGTCAACGGATTCGGAACCCAGTGGTGGGCCGACGACCTCGAGATGCTCTCCGGCTCTTCGGTCGGTGGCGTGATGCTGGCGATGGTCGAGTCGGTCGACCACGTCACCGAAACGGCAAAACGGCTACCGGGAGTGTTGATCGTGGCGCTGGTGGAGACCGCGCGCGGATTGGAACGGATTACCGAAATCGCCTCTGCAAAAGGCACTTTCCGCCTGGCGTTCGGAATCGGCGACTTCCGCCGCGACACCGGCTTCGGCGACAATCCGACGACGTTGGCCTACGCACGCTCGCGCTTCACGATCGCCGCGAAGGCGGCCCATCTCCCGAGCGCCATCGACGGTCCGACCGTCGGGTCCAGCGCGCTGCGACTGAGCGAGGCGACGGCGGTCTCGGCAGAGTTCGGCATGACCGGAAAGATCTGCCTCACCCCCGACCAGTGTCCTACCGTCAATGAAGGCCTGTCCCCTTCTGTCGAGGAAATCGGCTGGGCGAAGGAGTTTTTCGTCGAGTACGACCGTGACGGCGGCGAGATCCGCAATGGCTCAGATCTGCCGCGCATCGCCCGCGCGAACAAGATCCTGGATCTCGCCCGCGCGTATGGGATCGAACCGTCAGAGTTCGACGACGTCGACGAACCCACCCACATCCCGGCGCCGTCGGACACCTATCACTACTGAGTCTTCTTGCGAGAGTGCATGAAGGTCGCCACTCCGCGCAAGATGCCGCGCGCAGCGTAGATGCCTGCGACGACCGACAGGATGATCAGCACGATGAACAGGATCAGCCAGTTGCTCCGACTGTGGCTGACGTTCCACCAGACGATGGTGAACAGAATCACGCAGATGAACACCACGATGTCGCGCCAATTGCCCTCGTAGGACGTGGCGAGCTCACGGATCTGGCGGTTCTTGTCGACCCCGGCGATGATGTCGTCGATCCGAAGGTCGATCACCCGCTGCAATTCGGCCCGCCGCGCGACGTCCTCGGGCGGGATGCGGTCCAGCAGGTCCATGTCGCCCATGATCGATGCCCGGACGTCGGGGCCCTTGAAGCCACCCGCAGCCAATCCGAGCAGCGCCCCACCGGCGATCGGCGCACCTGCCATGGCGATATCGGCGATACCGGGCATGAGACTCCTTCTTCAGTTCATCAGCGTCGCAGCAAGTGTGCCGCCCAGGTCGTAGGCGCGCTCACAAACGGCGGCATCGGCGCAGCCCGGTGGCCGGCTCACACGGGCTGCCCGGCTGCTGCGCTGAGACGATCCAGCGCCGTCGGATCGTGCGACGGAAGAATCAGGCCCGCTCCCCGCAGCCGCGACTGCAGCGTCCGGACTCGTTGCATGTCGGTGTGGATACCTGCGGTAGGCGCGGCGGGGTCCATACCGTCGGCGGTGAATGCCGTGTCGCCGGTGAACCAGACATCCATCTGATCGGTGTGGAGCCGGACGGTGACCGAACCGGGAGTGTGGCCGCCGGTGTGGATCGCCGTCAACGCGCCGTCCTCGGTCAGGTTCACGGCAGGGCCGAGGTCAGTCGCCGCGCCCTCATCGTCCACATAGCGAATACGCGTCGACGGGGTGCGCCAGCGCCAGTGCAGCGCGCCGATCCGCCCTGCGGCGGCGTCCTCGGCCCTCGTCGTCCAGATGTCCGCGTGCGGGAACGAGGGGACGGTCCCGGTGTGATCCACGTGCTGGTGGGTCAACACCAGAGCGCGGACATCGGCGGCGACGAGTCCGGCGTCGCTCAACCGGTCGGGCAGCGTCTCGCCGTCCGCCACGGCCAACTTGATGAACGACTGGATGACCGCGCGGCTTCGCTCATCGGCTCGCCATGACTGCGGGTCGTTGTAGGACGGCGACGCTCCGGCATCGACGACGAACAGGCCGTCGGGGTGCTCGATGGCGTAGCTCCAAATCGGCATGGGTGCCGCGAAGCGACGGTCGGCGAGGATGGCGAGGAATCGCAGCAGCGTGGGAGTCCGCTCCGGCAGGCAGCAGGTGGCGTGACATCGCTTGATCGTCACCGAGCCGCAGTGCAGGGCATGTACCCGGACAACGCGGCCGTTCGTGGTGAAGGTGTGCATGAGAAGTCCCGTCTGCGCGGAAGATGAACAGTGTTCATCTTGACGCTTGTGTTGAACACTGTCAATCTCTGGTGATGAACCGTGGAGTGGGTCAGCATCACGGCGACCTGCGCCATTCGCTGTTGACTGCCGCGCTGCAACTTGTCGCCGAATCCGATGTCGACCAGGTGACGCTGCGGGCCGTTGCCCGGCGGGCCGGGGTGTCGGCGGCGGCGCCGTACCACCACTTCCGGGAGAAGGACGCGCTCCTGGCCGCGGTCGCACGCGACGGGTTCGAAGCCCTCGCCAGAGTCCAGCTCGAGGTCCTCGGTGGTCCCGAAGCAGCGCCTGACCGACTCGAGGAGCTACTGAGGCGGTACGTGCTGTTTGCGTTGCAGCACCACACGCACTACAGGCTGATGTTCCGGACCGTACCGACGGAAGTCGGCGGTGACGAAGGGGAGGCGCTCAGGCAGGCGGCGCTGTCGACCTTCGGCCGCTTGGCGGAAGCGGTTCGCGACGCCAACCCTGGGCTCACGGTCGACGAAGCCGCCAGGCGAGCAGTGTTGGCGTGGGCCATGGCCCACGGCGCAGTCGATGTGAGCCGCTGGGCGGCAGGCCTGCGGCCGGGACTGGACGCTGAAGCGCTGGCGGCCGACGTCGGTCGCGCGGTTCGGGCGATGGCCCTGGAGCCCTCATAGGTCGCGTCTCACGCCATCAGTTGTGCGGCGACGGTCGCGCCGAGATTCCAGCACGCTTCGAGGCCCGTCTTGTCCGGCTTGCCGGAGAGCACGACGGTGTCGGCAGCCCGCTCCCACCCGAGCCCTGTCGTGATCGCCTCCACCGCCCGCTCAGCCCCCTCAGTGCCCTCGTTGCCGTGTAGGTATAGCCCGAAAGGCCGTCCCCGGGTCGAGTCGAGGATCTGGTAGTAGGCGCCGTCGAACGCATGCTTGAGGGCACCGGAGATGTACCCGAGGTTGGCCGGACTCCCAAGCAGATAGCCGTCGGCCGCCAGCATGTCCGCGGCAGAACACGTGAGGGCTGGTCGCCGGATGATCTCGACGCCCTCGATCTCCGGATCGGTCGCGCCGGCCAGCACCGCCTCGAACATCTCCTGACAGTGCGGTGACGGTGTGTGGTGGATGATCAGCAGCGCCTTACTCACTGCGCCCGCTCCTGCATCTGCACGGCCTTCTTCATCGTTTCCCGGGCACGCGAGCGGTCACCGGCATAGTCGTACGCGCGTGCCAGTCGGTACCAGTGACGCCAGTTGCCGGGATCGGTCTCGAGCTCGTCGCGGACCGTCTCGAACATCGCATCGGCGGCATCACGTTCGATTCGACCGGACCGCATCCGCGGCAGGTCACTGACGTCCAGTTCCAGGCCCTCTTCGCGCACCAGGCGCGCCAGCCGCTGATGCGCCAGACCGGCTTTGAGTGTGGTGACCATCACCCAGACGCCGATGATCGGCAGGATCAGCACGGCCACGCCCAGCCCGATCGCGGCCGGGCGGCCCGACGTGATGAACACGAACGCCGCGCGGCCCAGCATCACGAAGTAGACGACGAGCGCGACACACATGAAAGCGATCAGAAGTTGGATGCGCACCGCGCGCCCACCCTCGCTCATGTCAGGTCGAGCAGCGGCTCTATGCCCACTGTCAGTCCGGGGAACTCGCGGATCTTCCTGACGGCCAACAACACACCCGGAACGAACGAGGTGCGGTCGATGCTGTCGTGCCGAATGGTCAGCGTCTCCCCCTGGGTGCCGAACAGCACCTCCTGATGTGCGACGAGCCCGGCGAGTCGGATCGAGTGCACGGGTATGCCGTCGACGTTCGCACCCCGCGCGCCCTCCAACCCGGTGCTGGTGGCATCGGGGTTGGGCGGCAGACCCTTTCGCGCCTCGGCGATCAGACGGGCGGTCCGTGCCGCCGTACCCGACGGTGCGTCGGCCTTGTGCGGGTGGTGCAACTCGATGACCTCGACGGACTCGAAGAACCGCGCGGCCTGCTTCGCGAAGTGCATCGACAGCACCGCGCCGATCGCGAAGTTCGGCGCGATGAGTACCGCGACATCGGGTTTGGCGGCCAGCCACTGCTTGACCTGATCGATGCGCTCGTCGGTGAACCCCGTGGTGCCGACGACGGCATGGATGCCGTTGTCGATGAGGAACTTCAGGTTGTCCATCACCACGCTCGGGTGGGTGAAGTCGATGACGGCCTCGGTGTCGGCGTCGACGAGGGCCGACATCGGGTCACCGGCATCCACTCCCGCGGAGAAAACCAGATCGTCTGCGTCCTCGACTGCCTGCATCATCGTTGCGCCGACCTTGCCCTTGGCGCCCAGCACTCCGACTCGCATGGGGCTAACCCTAGCGTGCTACGAAGACGTTCGGGCGCTGCCACATTCGTCACTGAAATCACTTGTGCCCCTCCGGTTTCTGGTCGACGGTTCGAACTAGGGTTCGATGCGTGGGCCTACCCCCAGCGATACCTCCTGCCCGAAGACGCGGACGACGACCCGCAGCCCGGTCTAGCCTCGGTGCATGGTGAGCAACGATCGGCGGGCCGGCAAGCTCGCCACAATCGCCGCGGGCGCGCTGGTGTCGGCGGGTGTCATGGCGTCGCCGGCAGGGGCGGCACCGGTGGTCTACGGCAGCAACGGCGTGTTCGGCGTCAGCACCCAGCCGCGCGAGGGCTGGGCAACCGCGTACATCCCGCCGGGTCGCTATCGCGTCGACCAGTCTCCGAGCATGCAGCCGTACCAGAGCCCGCCCGGGTCGTGGTTCCGGTGCAGCAACTTTCCGTGTGCTGCGGGCTCTCCCAACGTCATCGCCACCGGCGCCGCGCTCCGGGACGCGCCGACATTCGTCGACATCCTGGCTTCCGACGTCGCGGTCAGCCTGCACCACGTCACGCTGACGGCGGCGCCGTAGACCTACAGCGGTGACGCACCCCGCAGATGTTCGAAGATCAACGACGTCTGAGTCCCGGCGACATTCTCGTCGGCATTGAGGTTCTCCACCACGAAGGACCGCAGATCGTCGGTGTCCCGCGCCGCGACGTGCAGAATGAAGTCGTCCGCCCCGGCCAGGAAGTACACGTCCATCACCTGGGGCTTGCGGCGGATCTGCTGAATGAAGTTGCGGATCTTGCTGCGCGCGTTGAACTGCAGGCTGACCGAGATCATCGCCTGCAGCGTGAGACCGATCGCGGCCGGGTCGATGTCGGCGTAGAAGCCGCGGATCACGCCGACGTCCTGCAGCCGGCGCACCCGGCCGTGACACGTCGATGGCGCAATGCCGACGAGCTCCGCCAGGGCACTGTTCGACATGCGGGCGTCGGAGTGCAGCGCGGTGAGAATGCGCCGGTCCACGTCGTCGATCACGGCAGGCCGAACATCCTTCGACGCCTTCGCGTCGTTCGCCAGTAAATCCGTCGATTCTTCGCCCATGTCGGCATGCTAGCGAATCATCGTCATAGTTATTGCCTTCAATCTGCGAGTTCTTCACAATTGGCGACAACCAGCCACGACTCTTAGGAGCGATCATGCGTGTCGGAGTCCCGACCGAGATCAAGAACAACGAATACCGCGTCGCCATCACCCCGGCAGGCGTCGCCGAACTGACCCGCCGTGGCCACGACGTTCTGGTGCAGGCGGGCGCGGGCGAGGGCTCCGCCATCTCCGACGGCGACTTCAAGGCCGCCGGTGCACAACTCGTCGACACCGCCGACAAGGTGTGGGCCGAGGCCGACCTGTTGCTCAAGGTCAAGGAGCCGATCGAGGCCGAGTACGGCCGCATGCGCAAAGGTCAGACGCTCTTCACCTACCTGCACCTCGCAGCGTCCAAGCCCTGCACCGACGCATTGATGGCCTCCGGTACGACGTCCATCGCCTACGAGACCGTGCAGACCGCTGACGGAGCGCTTCCCCTCCTGGCTCCGATGTCCGAGGTGGCCGGCAGGCTGTCCGCTCAGGTCGGCGCCTACCACCTGATGCGCACCCAGGGCGGCCGCGGCGTGCTGATGGGCGGCGTCCCCGGCGTCGCCCCGGCCAAGGTGGTCGTGATTGGCGGCGGAATGGCGGGCGACAATGCCGCCGCCGTCGCCTGGGGCATGGGCGCGCACGTCACGGTGTTCGATCTGAACGTCAACATCCTGCGCAAGATCGACGCCGAGTACGGCGGCGCCATCGAGACCCGCTACTCGTCGTCGCTGGATCTCGAGGAGGCGGTCACGCAAGCCGACCTGGTGATCGGTGCGGTGCTGGTACCCGGCGCCAAGGCCCCCAAGCTGGTCACCAACTCGACTGTCGCGCAGATGAAGTCGGGTGCCGTACTGGTCGACATCGCGATCGACCAAGGTGGCTGCTTCGAGGACTCGCGGCCGACCACCCACGACGATCCGACGTTCCCCGTGCACGACACGGTCTTCTACTGCGTCGCCAACATGCCCGGTGCGGTGCCGCGCACGTCGACGTACGCGCTGACCAACGCCACCATGCCGTACGTGCTCAAGCTCGCCGACAAGGGCTGGAAGGCCGCCTGCGCCGCCGATGCCGCTCTCGCGAAGGGATTGTCGACCCACGAAGGCGCGCTGCTGTCCGAACAGGTGGCCGCCGACCTCGCGTTGCCGTTCACCGATCCGGCAGACCTGCTGGCCTAACCGAACACTTCCCCGTCCAGGTAAAACCACCGGCGGGCTCTCACAGCGAACCGGGACCGCTCATGCAGCGTCCCGGTTCGTTGGCTTTCTTGGTAGCAAGCCCGAAACTCCACCTCACCGGACTCGTCCTCGGGGCCGCCCGCCACGCAGTCGAGAATTTCCAGACCTGTCCACACCGTGGCGGGATCGGTCGTCACGCTGCCCGGGCGGGTGCGCGGATGCCAGGTCCTCCAGAGATAGTCGCAGTCTCCCACCGCAAAGGCGGTGTACCGGGACCGCATCAGCTGCTCGGCCGTTCGCGCCACCCGTTCGCCGCTGTGCAAGGGCAGACAACAGTCGCCGAAGGCAGCGCCAGTGCCACATGGGCAGGGTTCGTCGGGGCGCACCGACACAGTGTGCCTGATTTGACAGGTGTCAAGTAGAGTCGCACCATGCTTTCTCTCACCGACGTCCTTCCGAACGCCCCGACGACGACGACCGCCGCCCTGGAGCTGTTCGATTCTCGCCCCGCCGTCGATCCGCAGGCCATGATCGGCACGTGGCACGGAGCCGAGCTTCCGACCGGTCACCCGCTCGACGGCATGCTGGCCGCAAGCGGCTGGTGGGGTAAAGCGTTCTTGGACTCCGAAACGGTTCATCCCCTCCTGTTCCCCACCCGCGACGGCAGCGCGCTGTGGCCGCTCAACCCCGGGCTGGCGTTCGCCGGCCTCGGAATAGCCACCAAGGTTCCCGCCCTCAAGCGACAGAACTTCACCGGCGTGATCGCCACACTCAAACCGGCCCTGCGGGCGCGGGGAGCCAAAGCCCGGCTGCGGACGACGCGCTACCGCGAGGTCGACAGCGCGACGATGATCTACGACCAGCTGCCGATCAACGACGTGTTCCGCAGCCTCGATGATTCAGTAGGGGCCGAAACCCTCATCGGCGCAATGGATCTACGCGGGATCAAGGCACCGTACTTCTTCGTGCTGCAGCGCGACGACTCACTGCCGCTGGTATAGCTCGGCTACGGCGAACGCAGCCACTTCGCCGATCAGCGGGCGCTGGTTCTGCGCATCCGGGTTGTCGACGGCCGATCTGACCATGATCGACAGCAGCAACTGCTGACCTGACGGCCCGTAGGCGATGCCGACGTCGTTGGTGCTGCCGTAGTCGCCGCTGCCGGTCTTGTCGGCCGATGTCCACCCCTTGGGCAGCCCGGCGCGCATGCTCGACGTTTGGTTGGCCCGCATCCAGTCATCCAATTGCCGGCGGCCTGCCGGGCTCAGCACATCGCCGGTGAGGAGATTGCGGAAGCCGATGCCGATCGCCAGCGGGGTGGTGGTGTCGCGCGGGTCGCCCGGCACCGCGGAGTTCAGCTCGGTCTCCCACCGATCCAATCGCGATTCCTCATCTCCGATACTGCGCGCGAATGCAGTGATCGCCGGCGGACCCCCGAGCACTCGCAACAGCAGGTTGGCTGCGCCGTTGTCACTCTGCTGCAGCACCGCCTGGCACATCTCCGCCAGCGTCATCGTCATGCCGACCCGCGTCTCGGCCACCGGCGAGTGCGCGATGATGTCGGTCGGCTCGACGGGAACCGTGTCGGTCAGCATGAGCTCGCCGCGTTCGGACCGGCGCAGCACATCGGCTGCCGCGTACGCCTTGAACGTCGAGCACATCGAGAAGCGATCCTTGGCCCGATGGGCCAGCCATCTACCGCTGGGCACCTCGACCGCCGAAAACCCGATGAGGACATTGTGCTTCCGCTCCAGCGCTTTGAGGCGCTCATCGGTCGGCGGCACCGGCGGGTTGGGGTCGACAGGATCGGCCGAAGGCCGCGAGCAGGCGGCCAGCGCAGCCGCCGAAATGCCGCCGACCATCAGGCGACGCCGCGACAACCGTGTCATCGGAACCTCACCGTGGGTCAGCCCGCGATGGTCTGCAGGGGTTTCGGCAATGACTTCTTCGCCCGGACCGGCCCGAGAACCGCGGCACCGAACGGGCGGGTCAGCAGAAGGCGCGCAACGGAATTGACGTCCTCGAGGGTGACAGCCTCGATCCGGTCCAGCGTGTCGGCGATGCTGCGGTGGTGCCCGAAGTTGAGCTCACTGCGGCCGATACGGTTCATCCGGGATCCCGAATCCTCCAGCCCCAGAACCAATCCACCACGTAGCGAGCCCTTGGCGATCCGGCATTCGTCGGCGGTGATTCCGTCGCGGGCGACGTCGGCCAGCACGTCGGTCGTCACCCGTACGACTTCGTCGAACCTCTCGGGCAGGCACCCCGCATAGATCGACAGCGCACCGCTGTCGGCGAACGTGTCCACCGTCGAGTACACCGAGTAGGCCAACCCGCGAGTCTCTCGAATCTGTTGAAAGAGGCGAGAACTCAGGCCGCCACCGAGCGCGGTGTTGAGCACCGACAGCGCCCAGCGTTGCTCCCAGTGCCGCCCCGGTGTGCGCACCCCCATCGACAGATGGGTCTGCTCCGCCTCACGGCTGACCAGCTCGAGGGTCGGACGGCCAGGAACCCGACCGGCACCCCCGCGCGGAGCGACCGGCGACCGGCCCCGCTCCAAGCGCGGGCCGAAGTGCTCGCGCACCAGCCCGACGACCTCGTCGTGGTCGATGTTGCCGGCCACCGCAACGACCATCCGGTCTGGCGTGTAGCGGCGGAGGTGGAACGAATGCAACTGCGCCCGTGTCATCGTCGTAATCGACTCCACGCTGCCGATCACGGGACGACCGACCGGGTGTGCCCCGAACATCGCCGACAGGAACACATCACCGAGGGTGTCCTCGGGATCGTCGTCGCGCATCGCGATTTCCTCGAGCACCACGTCGCGCTCGATCTCCACGTCATGCGCGAAGCACCTGCCGCGTAGCACCACGTCCGCGACCAGATCGACGGCCAGGGCCAGATCGGAATCCAGAACGTGCGCGTAGTAGCAGGTGTGCTCCCGGGCGGTGAAGGCGTTCAGCTCACCGCCGACGGCGTCGACCGCCTGCGCGATCTGCACCGCAGATCGCGTCGGCGTCGCCTTGAACAGCAGATGCTCCAGGAAGTGCGCGGCGCCGGCGACGCTGCGCCCCTCATCACGCGATCCGACGCCAACCCACACACCGACCGAGGCCGAATGCACGTGCGGGATGCGTTCGGTGACCACCCGCAGGCCACCGGGCAGATCCGTGCGCCGCACCGCCGCCGAGGTGTCGTCGGTGCGGCGCCCCCGGCGCAACGACCCAGAGCTAGCTGCTGGCGGTCGCTGCATCAACCGGTGCTGGGGTTTCCGCGGGGGTCTCGACTGCGCTTTCTTCGGCGGCGCTTTCTTCGGCGACGAGGACCAGCGAGATCTTGCCGCGATTGTCGATGTCAGCGATCTCCACGCGCAGTTTGTCGCCGACCTTGACGACATCCTCCACCTTGTTGACCCGCTTGCCACGGCCCAGCTTGGAGATGTGCACCAAGCCGTCACGGCCCGGCAGCAAGGACACGAAAGCACCGAAATCGGTGGTCTTGACCACTGTTCCGAGGAACCGCTCACCGGTCTTGGGCAACTGCGGGTTGGCGATGGCGTTGATCAAGTCGATCGCCGCCTGTGCCGCCTCGCCGTTGCTTGCGCCGACGAACACGGTGCCGTCGTCCTCGATCGAGATCGACGCACCCGTCTGCTCGGTGATCGAGTTGATCATCTTGCCCTTGGGCCCGATGACCTCGCCGATCTTGTCGATCGGCACCTTGATCGTGGTGATGCGCGGCGCGTACGGGCTCATCTCGTCGGGCTCGTCGATGGCCTCGGCCATCACCTCGAGGATGGTGATACGAGCGTCCTTGGCCTGCGCCAGCGCGCCCGCCAGAACCTTGGACGGAATCCCGTCGAGCTTGGTGTCGAGCTGCAGCGCAGTGACGAAGTCCTTGGTGCCTGCACACTTGAAGTCCATGTCGCCGAACGCATCCTCAGCGCCGAGGATGTCGGTCAGGGTGACGAAGCGCCTCTCGGTCTTTCCGTCCACCTCGACATCGTCGGACACCAGGCCCATCGCGATACCCGCGACCGGAGCCTTCAGCGGCACACCAGCGTTCAGCAGCGACAGGGTCGACGCACACACCGAGCCCATCGACGTCGAGCCGTTGGAGCTCAACGCCTCCGACACCTGGCGGATCGCGTACGGGAACTCCGCGACGGACGGCAGCACCGGCATCAGCGCCCGCTCTGCCAGCGCGCCGTGGCCGATCTCGCGACGCTTGGGCGATCCGACGCGACCGGTCTCACCGGTCGAGTACGGCGGGAAGTTGTAGTGGTGCATGTAGCGCTTGCTGGTCTCGGGGCCCAGCGAGTCGATCTGCTGTGCCATCTTGACCATGTCCAGCGTGGTGACACCCATGATCTGGGTTTCGCCGCGCTCGAAGATCGCGCTGCCGTGCGCCCGCGGAATGACGGCCACCTCGGCCGAGAGCGCGCGGATGTCTGTGATGCCGCGGCCGTCGATGCGGAAGTGGTCGGTCAGGATGCGCTGACGGACCAGCTTTTTGGTCAGCGAGCGGTAGGCGGCGCCGATCTCCTTCTCGCGTCCGGCGTACGTCTCGCCGAGGCGCTCGAGCACCTCGGCCTTGATCTCGTTGGTGCGATCGTCGCGCTCTTCCTTGCCCGCGATCGTCAGCGCCTTGGAGAGCTCGTCGGTGGCCACCGAGGACACGGCGTAGAACACGTCGTCCTGGTAGTCGGGGAACACCGGGTAGTCCGCGACCGGCTTGGCAGCGGCCTCGGCCAGTCCGGCCTGGGCGTCGCACAGGGCGGCGATGAAGGGCTTGGCGGCTTCCAGGCCCTCGGCCACGACGGCTTCGGTGGGAGCACCCGCGCCGCCGGCGATGAGCTCGATGACGTTGTCGGTGGCCTCGGCCTCGACCATCATGATCGCGACATCGTCGGCGGTCTTACGGCCTGCAACGACCATGTCGAAGACGGCTCCCTCGAGCTGCTCGACGGTCGGGAACGCGACCCACTGGCCTGCGCTGTTTTCAGGCGAGGGAATGAGCGCGACGCGGACGCCGCCGACGGGACCGGAGAACGGGATCCCTGAGATCTGGGTGGACGCCGACGCCGCGTTGATGGCCAGCACGTCGTACAGATCCTTGGGATCCAGGCTGAGGATGGTGACGACGACCTGGATCTCGTTGCGCAGACCCGAGATGAAGGTCGGGCGCAGTGGCCGGTCGATCAGCCGGCAGGTCAGGATGGCGTCGGTCGACGGGCGGCCTTCACGACGGAAGAAGGACCCGGGGATACGACCCGCGGCGTACATCCGCTCCTCGACGTCGATCGTGAGCGGGAAGAAGTCGAAGTGGTCCTTCGGGGTTTTGCCGGCGGTGGTCGCCGACAGCAACATGGTCTCGTCGTCGAGGTACGCGACGACTGCGCCGGCGGCCTGCTTGGCCAGCCGGCCGGTCTCGAAGCGGATGGTGCGGGTGCCGAAGCTCCCGTTGTCGATCACGGCGGTGGACTCGAAGACGCCGTCTTCTATTTCAGTTGCAGACATACGTGTGTCAGGCCTCTTTGGTTCTCATATTCAACTGTTTTGCGTGAGCACTGCGCGGTGAAGCGGTGCAGTTGCAGACACCTCGAGTCGCCCCGAGACCAGCCCGAATATGTCGACGGCCGTCGATCGAAGCGGCCGGAGTACATCCGGCAGCCACTACCGAAGACCGCACGATCGGGCGGTACCTGTCGTGTCACGCGGGAACGGTGCTTGCGGATCTGCGAGGACCGCACCCGGTTGTTCGCGCCATACGGCTGGCGAACGGATCCATCGTACATCCCGGCATATGTGTAACCCCTAATCCGGGGCAGTGACGGGGCGGCCGAACGGTCACGCCACGTCCTCCACGCACACGGTGAAGTTGCGCTCGTCGTAGGCGTAGCCCACCCCACTGGTGCACTGATCGACGCTGGCGACGTTCTCCAGGATCTGGGTGGCCCGCTGCCGACCGGCCATGGAGGCGTCGTTGCAGTCCACCCGGAGGGGATCCCTGCCGTTGTCGGGGTCGATGCTCATACAGTCGCCGACCACCCAATCGATGTCCATGCAGATGGTGGTGCGCGCGTCGGAGAAGGCGCTGCCCATCGAGTAGTACGAGTCGACGTCGGACGGGCACTGGTCGGTCTCCTCCACGGCCGCGACGACCTTGAAGTTCGACTCGGGCGTCCCGCAGGCGGCCTTCGTGGCCTCCGGCCTGTCGGGTGGCCCGCCCATCTTCAGGCAGTCACCGACGACCAGGTCGGCGGCGGCCGCCGACGAGCATGCCGTCAATCCTCCCAGCCCGAAGACCGCGACGGACGCGACAACCAGCAGGGTGCGCACGGGGGACCGAGAGCTCGGAAGGGCCGCAGCGGGCAGAGCGTCAGCGACGCAGGCCGAGGCGCTCGATCAGCGAGCGGTAGCGCTCGACATCGACCTGGGCCACGTACTTCAGCAACCGGCGGCGACGGCCGACCAGCAGCAGCAGCCCGCGGCGCGAGTGGTGATCGTGCTTGTGCACCTTGAGGTGCTCGGTAAGATCCGAGATCCGCTTGGTCAGCATCGCGACCTGGGCTTCCGGCGAACCGGTGTCGGTGCCATGCAGGCCGTACTGGCCCAGGATCTCTTTTTTCTGTTCGGTGGTGAGCGCCACGAATACAACTCCATCACATCGGTCCGCGATCAAATATCCAGAGGATGTCACGAGGACTCTCCAGAGGCGCGGCCACCGCGAACTGCAGCACACACCGGGTCGGCAGGGAGTCTAGCAGCGGCAACAGGCGCGCCGCGAATCGTCACCGCGCGGACAGAATGGTGCGCGCGCGTTCGGTGTCGGCGCCCATCGCCGTCACCAGATCGGTCACCGAATTGAATTTCTCCTGGCCGCGCAGGCGCGCGACGAAGTCGACGGCCACATGCTGGCCGTACAGATCGGCGGCGGTGTCCAGCACGAACGCCTCCACCGTGCGGGTGCGACCGGAGAAGGTTGGGTTGGTGCCGACGGACACCGCGGCCTGATAGCGCTCACCGGGGGTGACGCTGCCGACGACCGGTCCGTGCCCGAGGACGGTGAACCAGGCGGCGTAGACGCCGTCTGCCGGGATCGCCGAGTACATCGGCGGGGCGACGTTGGCGGTGGGAAATCCGAGCACCCGACCGCGGCCGTCACCGCGGACCACCACACCCTCGACCCGGTGCGGCCGGCCCAGGCCCTCGGCGGCCGCCACCATGTCACCGGCATCGACGCAGGACCGGATGTAGGTCGACGAGAAGGTGACCGTCTCGTCGCGGTGGTGTTCGGCCACCAGGGAGACCGAATCGACGGCGAACCCGAATCGGTCACCGGCTCTGCGGAGCAGGTCGACGTTGCCCGCCGCCTTCTTGCCGAACGTGAAGTTCTCCCCCACCACGACCTCGACCACGTGCAGTCGCTCCACCAGCAGTTCATGGACGTAACGGTCGGGCGTGAGCTTCATGAAATCGGAGGTGAACGGCATGACGAGGAAGACATCGATGCCCATTTCCTCGACCAGCTCCGCCCGCCGGGTCAAAGTGGTGAGCTGCGCCGGGTGGCTGCCGGGGAACACGACCTCCATCGGGTGCGGGTCAAAGGTCATCAGGACCGTTGGGATTCCGCGGGACCGGCCGGCCTTCACGGCACGACCGATCAACTCCTGGTGGCCACGATGAACGCCGTCGAATACGCCGATAGTGACGACACATCGGCCCCAGTCTGAGGGGATTTCGTCCTGCCCCCGCCAGCGCTGCACGGTGTCAGCCTACGGCCCGTCCGCAACACCGGCCCACCAGCACCACCAGATCAGGTGATGATTGCCTAAACTTTGAGCTTGTGACCCCTGCGAGTCCGGCCAGCAATCCCCGCGATCTGACGACCGTGGCTCAGGACTACCTGAAAGTCATCTGGACCGCGCAGGAGTGGTCGCACGAGAAAGTCAGCACCAAGCTCCTTGCCGATCGCATCGGGGTGTCGGCGAGCACGGCGTCTGAATCGATCCGCAAGCTCGCCGAGCAGGGCCTTGTCGATCACGAGAAGTACGGCGCAGTCACGCTGACCGACGCGGGCAGACGCGCCGCGCTGGCGATGGTGCGTCGTCACCGGCTGATGGAGACGTTCCTGGTGAACGAACTCGGCTACGGCTGGGACGAAGTCCACGACGAGGCCGAGGTGCTCGAGCACGCGGTCTCCGACCGGATGCTGGACCGGATCGACGCCAAGCTCGGCTACCCCACGCGCGATCCGCACGGGGATCCGATCCCCGCCGCCGACGGTCAGGTCCCGACACCGCCCGCCCGGCAGCTGTCGGTCTGCAAAGACGGTGACGCGGGCACCGTCGCGCGCATCTCCGACGCCGACCCCGAGATGCTGCGGTACTTCGACTCCGTCGGGATCAGCCTCGACTCCCGGCTGCGCGTCGTGGCCCGCCGCGACTTCGCCGGGATGATCTCGGTGACCGTACACAATCCGGGCGATCCGGCCTCCTCCGATGACGATGCAGACGCCGTGGGCGCCGAGACGGTTGTCGAGCTGGGAAGCCCTGCCGCACAAGCAATCTGGGTGGTCGCCTAGCAGGCCTGCCCCGCACGGCATCGCCGTCGGACACGTGAGGGGAAGGTCGGCATCGCCGCCGGCGGCGGCCGCGTCGCACGAGTCTTGACCACGACACGCTTTAAGCTCAACGGCCATGGCGAAACTCGAACTGTCCCGTTCCCTGCCGATGCCCGCCGAGCATGCGTGGGAGCACGCATCGGATCTGTCCAGCCTCGGCGACTGGATGAGCATGCACCAGGGTTGGCGTTCAGACCTGCCGGCGGCGCTCAACGTCGGCACGACGATCGTGGGGGTCGCCGGCGCCAAGGGGATGCGCAACCGCGTCACCTGGACGGTCCGTAGGTTCGATCCGCCGTCGGCACTGGAGATCAGCGGTGAAGGAGTGGGCGGAACCCGCTACAAGCTCGCGCTGACGGTGGCCTCCACCGGTGACGGATGCAGGTTCACGGTGCGGATGGACCTCGGTGGCGCCCCGTTGTTCGGCCCCATCGGCTCCGCTGCGGTGCGGGCGGTGAAAGGCGACATCGAGAAATCGATCAAGACGTTCGAGAGCCTGTACGCCTGAGCGGCCTCAGAGCGTCGCGGGCCGCACCACGACAACACTTTTCGTGCGGGTGGTCCCGTCCTCGAGCAACGCGATGACGCGCCCGTCGGGTGCGGTCGCCGCGTACACCCCGTCGATATCGGCCGGGGGCAACGGCCGGCCGTGGCTGGCGTCTTCTGACTCGGCGACGGTGATGTCACGGCGCGGAAACGCCTGCAGGCAGGCCTCGTCGAGGCTGTAGGAAAGGCTCGGCACATCGGCGAGCTGCTCCAGAGTGCGGGACTGGTCGAGTCCGAAGCCGCCGACCCGGGTGCGCCGCAGGGCGGTGAGGTGACCGCCCACTCCGAGTGTGGCGCCGACGTCGCGGGCCAGCGCGCGGATGTAGGTGCCCGACGAACAGTCCACCTCGACGTCCACATCCACCGTGTCGGCATCGCGGCGCACGGCGCGGATCTCGAAGCGTCCGATGCGAATTCGGCGCGGCTTCAGCTCGACGGTCTGCCCGTCCCGAGCCAGCTGGTAGGCCCGTTTGCCGTTGACCTTGATCGCGCTGACCGCGGACGGGACCTGCTCGATCTCGCCCCGCAGCGGCGCAATTGCGGCCTCGATCTGCTCATCGGTCACCGGCGATGCCGAAACGGACTGCAGGAGTTCACCTTCAGCGTCTTCGGTGGATGTCGTCTGGCCCAGCCGGATCGTCGCCGAATAGGACTTGTCGGTCGCCGTCAGCAGCCCGAGGATCTTCGTCGCCCGATCGATACCCACCACCAGGACACCGGTGGCCATCGGGTCGAGTGTTCCCGCGTGCCCGACCTTGCGGGTGCCGAAGAGTCGTCGGCAGCGGCCCACCACGTCGTGACTCGTCATCCCGCCGGGCTTGTCGACGATCACCAGTCCGGGTCTGATCCCCCGGTCGCTTCGCTCCTGCCCGCCGGGAGGGGTCACAACACGATCGCCGTCAGCGCCAGGCCGTCGCGCACCGACCACCGCCCCGACAGCGCCGTCAGCGGCGGTCCTGACTCGGCCGCCGGGTCGATCAAAATCCGCGAGGTGAACGTGCCCGCCTGCCCGGACGCGTCGACGTCGAACACGATGTGGGCGTCCTCGAAGCCCAGCCAGCGGTGCGTCAGCGGGAACCACGCCTTGTACGTCGCCTCCTTGGCGCAGAACAGCACCCGGTCCCAGTGCACGCCGTCAGGCATCGACTGCAGCTCGTGCCGTTCCACCGGAAGGCTGATCGCGTCGAGGACGCCGTGGGGCAGCACGTCGTGCGGTTCGGCGTCGATGCCGACCGACCGAACCTCGGCGCGACGCCCGACAGCGGCCCCACGGAATCCCTCGCAGTGCGTCAGGCTGCCGACGATGCCGTCGGGCCAGCACGGTTCGCCCTTGTCTCCCTTGAGGATCGGGACCGGCGGTAACCCGAGGTCGACGAGCGCCTGGCGCGCGCAGTAGCGCACGGTGATGAACTCGTTGCGCCGCTTGGCCACCGAACGGGCGATCAGCGGCTCCTCCTCCGGCAGCGGCGCCAACTCCTTGGGATCGGAGTACATTTCCGCGGCCGCCAGGGCGTCCAGAGACTCCGGCAGCACACCGGCGAGCAGCGTGGCTGAGATCATTCCGGGATCATGCCTATCTGCTCCTGATCCGCTGCTGCATCTTCTCGGCGTGCTCGCGCATCTCCTGGGTGATCTGGAAATGACCGCCGAACTCGTTGAGGTAACCGGGCGCGTACTTCGGGTCGGGCAGGATCTGCCGGAGCCAGCGATAGGGCCTGCGGCGTCGCCATTCCCGCGGGTAGCCGACCGACACCTCTTCGAACCGCACCCCGTCGTACCACGTGGTACGCGGAATGTGGAGGTGGCCGTACACGGAACAGACAGCGTTGTAACGGGTGTGCCAGTCGGCGGTCGCGGTGGTTCCGCACCACAGCGAGAACTCGGGATAGAACATCGCGTCGCACGGTTCGCGCACCATCGGGAAGTGGTTCACCTGGACGGTCGGCATCATCCAGTCCAGATCCTCGAGCCGCTTGCGGGTGTAGGTCACCCGGTCGCGGCACCACGCATCGCGCGTCGAATAGGGTTCCGCCGACAGCAGGTACTCGTCGGTGCCGACGATGTTGCGCTCCTTGGCGATGGCCAGACCCTCGGCCTTGGTGCCTGCGCCCTGGGGCAGGAACGAGTAGTCGTACAGCAGGAACATCGGGACGATGGTCGCCGGGCCGCCCTCCTCGGTCCACACCGGGAAAGGATGCTCGGGGGTCACGATCCCCATCTCGTCGCACATGTTGACGAGGTAGTCGTAGCGGGCCTTCCCGAAGATCTGCATCGGGTCGCGTTGGGTGGTCCACAGTTCGTGGTTGCCCGGTATCCAGATCACCTTCGCGAACCGCTTGCGCAGCAAATCCAGTGCCCAGCGGATCTCATCGGTGCGCTCGGCAACGTCTCCGGCGACGATCAGCCAGTCGTCGGGCGAGGCGGGGTACAGCGACTCGGTCACCGGCTTGTTGCCGGTGTGTCCCGTATGAAGGTCACTGACGGCCCACAACGTGGGACGTCGGTCGTCACTGTTCACAACCCGTCAGCCTACTGGTGCCTCACGGAACCGACGCTCCGGCAACTAGAACAGGTTCTAGGTTCCCGCCCGATGGCGCTTCACAGACCGCTACACTCCCGAGCAGGTCGGGATGAGCCGGCGGCATGGCCGCCACGGAATCATGGGGGTGTAATGATCGCCAAGCTGCGACTGCTGTCGGCGCTGTGCGCGCTGGTCGCGGCGGTGGTGGTGGTCTGGCAGGCCAATCCGGCCGTCCCCCGCAGCGCCGACCGGGTCGAGCTCAGGGCAACCGATGCGCCGCTGACGGCGCCGTCGACGACGATCAAATGGCCGGTGGTCGACGTCGTGGATCCCGACCCGTTCGATCCGTGCCGGGACATCCCGCTCGACGTGATCCAGCGAGTCGGCCTGGCCTTCACACCGCCCGCGCCGGAAGAAGCCCTGCGGTGCAAGTACGACGCCGGGAACTACCAGATGACGATCGAGGCGTTCGTGTGGCGCACCTACGAGCAGACGCTCCCGCCCGATGCCGTCGAGCTGGACATCAACGGCCACCGGGCGGCGCAGTACTGGATCATCAAGCCGACCGACTGGAACAACCGCAATTGGATCACCTGCATGGTCACGTTCAAGACCAGTTACGGCATCATCCAGCAGTCGCTGTTCTACGCGCCCGTCTACTCCGAGCCCGACCCGGACTGCATGCAGACCAACCTGCAGAAGGCCCACGAGCTCAGCCCGTTCTACGTCTATTGAAATCTGTTGATCCGCGGGAACAGCGGCCGCCGACCCGGTGCGTAGCCTCGTCAGCGTGACGCTCCAGCAAGCCCTTCTTCGCAAACTCAGCGGCGCAATGCACCTGCCGCCTGCCACGACCGACTTCGTTGTCGAGCACCATGTGCGCGTACCGATGCGTGATGGTGTCGACCTGATCGCCGACCACTACGTTCCCCAGACCGACTCGCCTGCCGGCACGCTGCTGGTCCGCGCGCCCTACGGTCGCGGCTTCCCGTTCACGGCTTTGTTCGGCGCGGTATATGCCGCGCGCGGGTACCACGTGCTCTTCCAAAGTGTGCGTGGGACGTTCGGCTCGGGCGGCGAGTTCGACCCGTTCGTGCACGAGGTCGACGACGGCGCGGACACCGTCGCCTGGTTGCGGGAGCAGCCGTGGTTCACCGGGACCTTCGCCACCCTCGGACTGTCGTATCTTGGGTATACGCAGTGGGCGCTGCTGATGGATCCACCGCCGGAGATGAAGGCCGCGGTGATCACCGTCGGACTTCACGACCCCAGCGGACCACGTTGGGGCACAGGTTCTTTCAGCCTCAACGACTTCCTCGGCTGGAGTGATCTGGTGTCGCGCCAGGAGGATCCTCGACGACTACGCCTTTTGCTGCGACAGCTGCGTGCCCAACGGCATGTCACCCGCGCTTCACTGGGCCTGCCGCTCGGCGAGTCCAGTCGCGCGATGCTCGGCGAGGGCGCGCCGTGGTTCGAGGCGTGGCTGGAGCACCCGAGTAGCGACGACCCCTTCTGGACGAAGGTCAACCTTCGGGATGCGCTGGACCGCACGACCGTTCCGGTGCTGTTGCTGACCGGCTGGCAGGACCTCTTCGTCGATCAGACACTCGAGCAGTACCGCCGGCTGAGCAGCCGCGGCGTACCGACCGGGCTGACGGTGGGCCCGTGGACCCATTCGCAGATGACGACCAAGGCCATCTCGACGGTGATCCCCGAAACCCTGGACTGGCTCGAGACGTACCTCGGGGGCGCACCGTCGAAGCGACGCAGCCCGGTGCGCATTCATCTGGACGGCTCGCCCGCCGACGCCGGGTGGCTGGATCTCGCCGCGTGGCCTCCGCCGATGCCGGAGCGCGTGCTCTATCCGCAACCGGGCGGCCGTCTTGGGGGTGCGGCGCCGGACACCGACTGCGCCGCCGTGACGTTCGTCTACAACCCCGCCGACCCGACACCCACGGTGGGCGGCAGGATGCTCTCCCCGACCGGCGGGTATCGGGACGACTCCGCTCTGGCGCGGCGCGCCGATGTGGTGACGTTCACCGGCGACCCGCTGCCGGCGGATCTGCATGTGGTCGGCGCACCCGCGCTCGAGCTGTCCCATTCCTGCACCAACGAATACAACGACCTGTTCGTGCGCATCAGCCAGGTCGACCCGCAGGGCGGTTCGCGCAATGTCAGCGACGGGTACCGCGCCTCGGCGCCGGCCTCCGGCACCGTGCACATCGAACTCGATCCGGTTGCGCACACGTTCCCGGCCGGCTGCCGTCTCCGGCTCATGATCTCCGGCGGGTCGCATCCACGCTTCCTGCGCAACCTCGGCACCGGCGAATCCCCGGTCAGCGGCAATGGCATCATCACCGCCGAGCACACCGTGCACCTCGGCGAAGCCTCGCGGCTGACCCTGCCTGCCGGCGACCGGCCGCCCTCAACCGACTGAGCGGCGCACCCATGCGGCGACGTCCTGAAGCGTCGCGTCGTCGTGCACCGGCTCGGCCCACTCGGGGTGCACCGGCAGCTGCACCCAGCTCGCGCACCCGCGGTGGTCCGGGGTGCGCGCCAGCCGCTGCGGCACGGTGAACGGCGCCGCCGAGACGACCAGCACCGTCAGCCGGTGTCGTGGCCGGAAGTCGAGCCGATCCTGCTGCACCGATTCGGCGGTCCAGATATGCAGCGGCGCAAGCTCGTTCACATTCTCTGGTCGCTGGACCTCGACAGCGGCAACCACCCGGGCACCGGCACGCAGCACCACCTCGTCCTCGGTGCTGTCCGAAGCGGCGGTTGCCAAGAACTCGCGGTGTTCCGCACGCACCCGCTGGGCGTGGCTGTGCGCGACCGTGGGGAACAGCAGGAAACGGTCGGCGGCCACCTCGAAACGCTTCTCGTGAATGCCGCCCTTGCGCAGCAGCACGGTCTGCGTGCCGTCAAGCAGCGCATGGATGGCGGCGCTCCACTCCTTGAGCGCCGGCTCGGTCAGCGTCGCGGTCACGGCAGATTCAGCCGCGCGCGGACTTCGGGTCGACGCAGTGGCGGAACGGTTTTCGGGGGCTGCCGCCGTGGCTGGAGCCCGGCGAGCAGTCGCTCCGTGGACGCGGTCACCTCGGCGACCGCCGCCTCGAACGCGTCGACGTTGGCGCCGGACGGTCGGGTGATGCCGCTGACCTTGCGGATGTACTGCCGCGCGGCAGCCGCGATCTCCTCAGACGTGGCGGCCGGCTCCAGACCCCGCAGCTCGGTGATGTTTCGGCACATGACCTCCACGATAGGCGCGGCCAGGCCGGCCGATACGGTGGGCGGATGACCAACGCCGACGGAACCGACGTCCTGCTCATCGACACCCGTGACCGGATCCGCACGCTCACCCTGAACCGGCCGTCGTCGCGCAATGCGCTCTCGTCGGCGCTGCGCACGCAGTTCTACCAGGCGCTACGGGATGCTCAGGCTGACGACGGCGTCGACGTCGTCATCGTCACCGGCGCCGATCCGGTGTTCTGCGCCGGCCTCGACCTCAAGGAACTCGGTGACACCACCGACCTTCCGGACATCTCCCCCAAGTGGCCGCCGATGACCAAACCGGTGATCGGCGCCATCAACGGAGCAGCGGTGACGGGCGGGCTGGAGATCGCGTTGTACTGCGACATCCTGGTCGCCTCCGAGCAGGCGCGCTTCGCCGACACCCACGCGCGGGTCGGGTTGCTGCCCACCTGGGGGCTGTCGGTGCGGCTGCCACAGAAGGTCGGCGTCGGCATGGCCCGCCGGATGAGCATGACCGGCGACTACCTGTCGGCCGAGGATGCGCTGCGCACCGGGCTCGTCACCCAGGTGGTGGCCCACCATCAACTGCTGGACACCGCCCGCCAGATTGCCGCGTCGATCGTCGGCAACAACCAGAAAGCGGTGCGGGCCCTGCTGGCGTCCTACCACCGCATCGACGACACGCAGACCAGCGGCCCGCTGTGGCTCGAGGCGGACGCAGCCAAGGAGTGGATGAAGAGCGCGAGCGGTGACGACATCGCCGCCAACCGCAGCAGCGTCATCGAGCGCGGCCGCGCCCAGGTGCGCTGAGCAGGAGGTGTTCTCGCCATGAGCAACGAATCGACCCCGCTGCCCGTCAACCACCACGGCGACCATCCGGGCTTCTCGGGACTGACCGGCAGCCTGTGCGCGTGGATATTCCTGCTCACCGGCCGCGACAGCGGGAAGCTCGCGGGCGACCTGACCCGCGTCGGCCCGGCGGACCGCGTCGTCGACATCGGCTGCGGCGCCGGCAACGCCGTCCGCGAGGCTGCGCGGCGGGGTGCCCGTGCGACCGGCGTCGACCCGTCATCGTCCATGCTGCGGGTGGCCCGGGCCGTCACCCGCCGGCGGACCGCCGTCACCTGGTCTCAAGGCACCGCCGAGGCCCTGCCGGCGCCGGACGGCACCGCGACGGTGGTGTGGGCGCTGGCCACCGTCCACCACTGGCGTGACGTCGATGCGGCACTGGTAGAGATCCATCGGGTGCTTGCCCCCGGTGGCCGACTGCTGGCCGTGGAAAAGCAGTCGGAACCGGGCGCGACCGGATTCGCCAGCCACGGATGGACCGGCGAGCAGGCGGAAACCTTTGCGGCGCTGTGCCGTTCGACCGGCTTGATCGACGTGCACGTGCGCGGTGATCGCGCCGGGCGCCGCGAAGTGTGGGCGGTCAGCGCGGCGAAACCGTAAGACACTGTCAGCCGGTGCCCGCCACCAGCCAGCGACCCGAGAACGCCCGCCAGCCGACGAACACCAGCCGCAGCACCATGAAGGTGCTCAGCCCGGACCAGATGCCCGCCAGTCCCCACCCGAAGGCCAACGACAACCAGATCAACGGCAGAAATCCGACCAGCGCACTGACGAGCGTCGCATTGCGCATGAACTTCGCGTCACCGGCGCCCAGCAGCACCCCGTCGATGGCGAAAACGACCCCGGCGACCGGCAATTGGGCCACCAGGAACCACCAGGGCACCCCGATCTCGTCGAGCACCGAGCGGTCGTCGGTGAACATCGCAGGGAGCACCGAGGCGCCCAGAGCGAACAGCGCGGCCAACGCGCCGCCTGCCACGGTGGAGAAGATGGTCACCCGCCACGCCACCGACTTGGCGTGGGCCAGCTGACCCGCCCCGAGCGCCGCACCGACTAGCGACTGCGCCGCGATCGCCATCGAATCGAGCACCAGCGCAAGGAAACTCCACAGCTGAAGGACCACCTGATGCGCGGCGACGGCGGCCGCGCCGAACCGTGCCGCCACCGCGCCGGCGGAGACGAAGCACGCCTGGAACGCCAGAGTCCGCAGCACCAGGTCGCGCCCCATCACGACTTGGGCCCGCAGCACCGACGGCCGTAACCGCAACGGGACGTTCTCAACGAACAGTGCCCGGAAGAACAACCCCGCGGCCAGCCACTGACCGACCACATTGGCTATCGCCGAGCCGGACAGCCCGAGTTCGGGAGCACCCAGCCAGCCGTACACCAACAGCGGACACAGCACCGCGGACACCGCGAACCCGAAGACCACGTACCGCAGCGGGCGCATCGTGTCCTGCACGCCCCGCATCCATCCGTTGCCCGCGGCGGCGACGAGGATCGCCGGCACGGCCAGGCTGGCGATGCGCACCCACGGCAGCGCGGTGGCCGCGATCCGTCCCCCGTCGGACTCACCGGCCAGCACGGTCACCAGCGGACCCGCCGTCAGTTGCACCGCGATGACGATGGCGGTGCCGATTCCCAGTGCCAGCCAGGTCGCCTGCACGCCCTCGTGGACCGCCGCGGTTCTGTCGCCCGAGCCGTAGAACCGGGCGGCGCGGGCGGTGGTGCCGTAGGACAGGAAGGTCAGCTGTGAACTCAGCACGCCCATCACCAGTGCGCCGATCGCCAGGCCGGCAAGGCTGAGGGCTCCGAGGCGACCGACGACTGCCAGGTCGAACAGCAGGTAGAGGGGCTCGGCCGCGAGCACTCCGAGCGCCGGAAAGGCGAGTGCGGCGATACGACGGTTGGTGGCGGGAACCACGGGGTCAGTCAAGGGCGCGCGCAAGCTCCGCAACCACGTCATCGGCGGTTCCAGTCGCCGAATAGCCGGCGGCGAGACGGTGACCGCCGCCGCCGAAGGCGCTGGCCGTCGATGCGAGATCGACAGACTTGGAGCGCATCGACACCGACCAGTGGCGCGGCTCGATCTCTTTGAAGACCGCCGCCACCTCCGCTTGCTGCGTGGTGCGCACGATGTCGACGATGCTCTCCACTTCCTCCGGCCGCGCGTTCAGCCATTCCTCGTGGGTGACGACGGCGTACACCAGTCCGCGCCCGCCTGCTGCGTCAGCCAGCAAGGTGGCCGACCCGAGGACTCGGGACAACAGCGGCAGCCACGCGAACGGATGGGTGTCGAGCAGGGTGCGGCTGATGGCGGCGTTGTCGACGCCCAAGTCGACCAGGCGCGCCGCCAGCCGGTGCGCCCGGGCACTGGCCCAACGAAAAGAACCGGTGTCGGTGGTCAATCCGGCGTACAGGCAGTGCGCCACCCGCGAATCGATGGGCTTGCCCCACACGTCCAGCAGCTCGGCGATCAGCATGGTCGTCGAGTCCGCGGACGGATCCACGAAGTTCGCGGTGCCGAACAGGTGGTTGGAGGCGTGGTGATCGATGACCAGGACGTGCCGGTCGAACTCGACGAGGTCGCGCAGCGTCCCAAGGCGATTCACGCTGGGGATGTCGACGGTGACCACCAGGTCGGCGTCGCGGCGGAGCTCCTGGGGTGTCACCAGCAGGTGCCCGCCGGGCAGTGACTGCAATGACTCGGGCAGCTGTGCCGGCGCCGCGAAGCTGACCTCGACGTCTTTGCCTGCGTGGTCGAGCACCAGGGCCAGGGCGAGCCCGGCACCGATGGTGTCCGCATCGGGGTGGACGTGACAGAGCACGATGACCGACCCGGCGGCCGACAGCAGTTCGACAGCGGCGCGCGCATCGACGCGCACGCCAGCCACCAAGCTGTCAGTCGTCGAATCTGTCGCGGTCACCCGTGTCCTCAGCGTTCGGCCCGTCCGTGCTCCCCTGCGGCCCCCCGCTCGTGTCTTCCTCCACCCCGCTTACACGGTACGGGTCCGCGTCGCCGGCGTGCTTGGCACCTTGACGAACTCTTGCCAAATCCTCATCTGCAGCCCGCGCACGGGCAAGCAGTTCCTCCATGTGCGCCGAGGTCTCCGGGACCTTGTCCAGCACGAACGCCAGCGTCGGGGTGAAGCGCACGCCGGTGGCGGCGCCGACCCTGCTGCGCAGCGTGCCCTTGGCCCGCTCCAACGCCGCCGCCGCGGCCGCGTAGTCGGGTTCGTCCTGCAGCGTTTCGCCGCGCACCGTGTAGTACACCGTGGCGTCGTGCAGGTCCCCCGTGACCTTCGTGTCCGTGATGGTCACGAAGGCCAGCGGAGGATCCTTGATCTCGAACTCGATGGCCGAGGCCACAACCGTGGCGATGCGCTTGGAGAGCCGGCGTGCGCGGCCGACATCAACCATGTCGCTCGTCGGTCATCTAGACGCGCTCTTTCTCAACCAGCTCGTACGCCTCGATGACATCGCCTTCTTTGATGTCGTTGTACGTCAGCGTCAGACCACATTCGTAGCCGTCGCGGACCTCGGTCGCGTCGTCCTTCTCGCGCTTGAGCGACGAGATGGTGACTGTCTCGGCGATCACGACGTTGTCGCGGAGCAGGCGTGCCTTCGCGTTGCGTCGCATCAGACCCGAGGTGACCAGGCAACCCGCGATGTTGCCGACCTTCGACGAGCGGAAGATGGCCCGGATCTCGGCGCGACCGAGCTCCTTCTCCTCGTAGACCGGCTTGAGCATGCCCTTGAGCGCGCTCTGGATCTCGTCGATGGCCTGGTAGATCACCGAGTAGTACCGGATATCCACGCCCTCGCGGTTCGCCAGCTCGGTGGCCTTGCCCTCGGCGCGGACGTTGAACCCGATGATGATCGCGTCCGATGCCGACGCCAGGTTGACGTTGGTCTCGGTGACGCCGCCGACACCGCGGTCGATGACGCGCAGTTCCACTTCGTCGTCGATCTCGATGCCGTACAGAGCTTCCTCCAGCGCCTCGACGGTGCCGGAGTTGTCGCCCTTGAGGATCAGGTTCAGCTGCGACGTTTCCTTCAGCGCGGCATCCAGATCGTCCAGGCTGATGCGCTTGCGGGTCTTGGCCGCCAATGCGTTGCGCTTGCGCGCGCTGCGCCGGTCGGCGATCTGCCGGGCGATCCGGTCTTCGTCGACGACCAGCAGGTTGTCACCGGCGCCAGGCACCGACGTGAAACCGACGACCTGGACGGGACGCGACGGCAACGCCGCGTCGACGTCTTCACCGTGCTCGTCGACCATGCGCCGCACCCGCCCGTAGGCGTCGCCGGCGACGATCGAGTCGCCGACCCGCAGCGTGCCGCGCTGGATCAGCACGGTGGCCACCGGACCGCGACCGCGGTCCAGGTGCGCCTCGATGGCCACGCCCTGAGCCTCCATGTCCGGGTTGGCCCGAAGGTCCAACGCGGCGTCGGCGGTCAGCAGCACTGCTTCGAGCAGGGCGTCGATATTGGTGCCCTGTTTGGCCGAGATGTCGACGAACATGGTGTCGCCACCGAAGTCCTCGGCCACCAGGTTGTACTCGGTGAGCTGGGCTCGGATCTTGGCCGGGTCGGCGCCTTCCTTGTCGATCTTGTTGACCGCCACCACGATCGGCACGTCGGCCGCCTGCGCGTGGTTGATCGCCTCCACCGTCTGCGGCATGACGCCGTCGTCGGCGGCGACCACCAGGATCGCGATGTCGGTGGCCTTCGCGCCGCGGGCACGCATGGCGGTGAACGCCTCGTGACCCGGGGTGTCGATGAAGGTGACCAGTCGCTCGTTGCCGTCCAGCTCGGTGAGGACCTGGTAGGCGCCGATGTGCTGGGTGATGCCGCCGGCCTCGCCCTCGCGGACCGTGGCGTTACGGATGGTGTCCAGCAGCCGGGTCTTGCCGTGGTCGACGTGACCCATGACAGTGACCACGGGCGGACGGAACTCGAGATCGTCCTCGCCGCCCTCGTCCTCGCCATAGGTGAGGTCGAACGACTCGAGCAGCTCACGGTCCTCGTCCTCGGGGGACACGACCTGCACGACGTAGTTCATCTCGCCGCCGAGCAGTTCGAGCGTCGAGTCGTCTACCGACTGCGTGGCGGTCACCATCTCGCCGAGGTTGAACAACGCCTGCACCAGCGCCGCCGGGTTGGCGTCGATCTTCTCGGCGAAGTCCACCAGCGATGCGCCGCGGGCGAGCCGGATGGTCTCGCCGTTGCCGTGCGGCAACCGCACGCCACCGACAACGGGCGCCTGCATGTTCTCGTATTCGGCGCGTTTCGCCCGCTTCGACTTGCGTCCTCGCCGGACCGCGCCGCCGGGACGACCGAACGCTCCGGCCGCGCCACCGCGCTGGCCGGGGCGGCCACCGCCGCCACCGCCACCGGGACGGCCGCGATAGCCGCCGCCACCGCCTGCGGGTGCGCCGCCACCGCCGCCGGGGCCGCCTGCGCCGCCGCCGCGATAGTTACCGCCACCGCCGCCGCCTGGGCGACCACCGGCACTAGCGCCGGGGCCGCGACCGCCGGGGCCGGGGCGAGGGCCGCCGCCGGGCCGGGGTCCACCACCGGGGCCGGGGCGTGCGCCCTGCGGCCGGGGCGGCATATTGCCGGGTGTGGCGCCGGGACGGGGACCGCCGCCGGGGCGCGGACCGCCGGGTCCGGCACCTGGCCTGGGCGCCCCTGGGCTCTGGGGCCTGGGGATCGGCCGGTCGACCGGCTGCTGGGACGAGAACGGGTTGTTGCCGACGCGCGGGGTCCGCGCGGCGGGCTTGGGAGCGCCGCCCGGCACGGGACCGGGGCTCGGACGCGGACCTGGGGTCGGGGCCGGACCCGGCCTGGCCGGCGGTGCCGGCTCCGCGGACGCGGCGGGCGCAGCGGGTGCCGCCGGAGCCGGGGGCGCTGCGGGTGGCGCCGGGGCGGGGGCGGGTTCCTGAGCCGCCGGCGGCGCGGCGGGCTTGGGTGCGGCCGGCCTGGGTTTGGCGGGTGACCCGTTGGAGGCGCCACCGCCTGCGCTCGCGACCTTGTCGCCTGCGGGCTTTGATCCGCCGAATGATTCGCGAAGCCGGCGGGCGACGGGCGCCTCGACCGTGGACGACGCTGATTTTACGAATTCACCCTGCTCGTTGAGCCGGGAGAGAACTTCCTTACTGGTGACACCGAGTTCTTTAGCCAACTCGTGCACACGGGCCTTACCTGCCACTACATCTCCTGTCTGGGAGGCGACAGCGGTGGTGGGCGCCGCGCCTCGGTTTAGCTATGACGCATGGTCATCGAGACTTCACGGTGTGCTCATGTTCTTCGCTACCTGTTCTGTTGCCGGGTGGCCTGAGCGCCCCCGAAGCCGGGAATCGCTCTTCCACCGCGGTGATGTCCGGTGTACCGGTGATCCGCAACGCTCGGCCGAACGCCCGCCGGCGAACTGCCGCTTGGAGACACTCGGGATCGCGGTGCAGCCAGGCACCCCGCCCCGGGAGCGTTCTCGCTGCGTCAACGGTCACGGCCCACTGGCCATTCCCGCCATCGACAGCGACAACCCGAAGCAATTCGACGGCCAGCTCTCGTTTCCGGCATCCGATGCAGGTCCGCACCGGTTCACCCGAAGGTTCGATGGTGCTTGTCTGCGTCCGAGCCGAGGTCTCGCGCTGGATCACAGCTGAGTCTACCGTCACCGCAGTACGGAATAGAAAATCGGTCCGCCGCGAGGCGCGTCAGTGGTCGCCGACCGCGCCGTGGGCGGCATCGGATCTGGGAGCGGGCCTGTCGGCCGCCGCGTCGTCGCTGCGGATGTCGATGCGCCAGCCGGTCAGCCTGGCCGCCAGCCGGGCGTTCTGCCCTTCCTTGCCGATCGCCAACGACAGCTGGAAATCCGGGACGATGACCCGCGCCGCCCGCGTCCCCTCGTCGATGACACTCACCGACACGACCTTGGCCGGCGACAGTGCATTGGCGACGAACCTGGCCGGTTCCTCGTCGTAGTCGATAATGTCGATCTTCTCGCCCGACAGCTCGCTCATCACGTTGCGGACCCGCTGGCCCATCGGACCGATGCAGGCACCCTTGGCATTGAGTCCGGGCATCCGGGAGGTGACGGCGATCTTGGAGCGGTGGCCGGCCTCCCTGGCCACCGCGACGATCTCGACCGAGCCGTCGGCGATCTCGGGGACCTCCAGCGAGAACAACTTGCGCACCAGATTCGGATGGGTGCGCGACAGCGTGATGAGTGGCTCGCGAGCGCCGCGGGCGACCCCGACGACGTAGCACCGCAACCGGTCCCCGTGCTCGTATCTTTCGCCGGGCACCTGCTCTGCGGCAGGGATCACGCCCTCGGATCCCTTTGTCTCGCTGCCCATTCGGACCACGACCAGGCCGCGGGCGTTGGCGCGCGCATCGCGCTGGATGACCCCAGCGACGATATCGCCTTCACGGGCGGAGAACTCACCGTAGTTCTTCTCGTTCTCGGCGTCGCGCAGCCGCTGCAGGATCACCTGACGGGCGGTGGTGGCCGCGATACGGCCGAAACCCTCTGGGGTGTCGTCCCATTCGTGCAGCACATTGCCGTCGGCATCGGTCTCCCGGGCCATCACCTTGACGACGCCGGTCTTGCGGTCGATGTCGATGTGGGCGTCGGCCTCGTGGCCTTCGGTGTGCCGGTAGGCGGTCAGGAGGGCGGATTTGATGGTCTCGACCACCACGTCGACCGTGATTCCCTTGTCGGCCTCGATCGCATGCAGCGCTGCCATGTCGATGTTCACGTTCAGGCCTCCTTTCCTGATAGGCCGGCCAATTCCAACTCACGCGGACTTGGCGGCGAAAACTCAACCTGTACAACAGCTTTGGCGATAGTATCGAGCGCGATATCGCGGGTCGCGAGGTTGCCACGGGCACCCTCGCGCATGATCACGCACACGGTGCCGTCCTGCGTCTCGCCCAGACGGCCGGTCAGAGACGAACCGTCGGCCAGCGTCAACTCGACCTTGCGCCCACGGGCCCGGCGGAAGTGCGTGTCCGTCGTCAGCGGGCGATCGACGCCCGGCGAGGTCACTTCGAGGACATAGGCCGGGGATTCGAGCTCGTCGAGCAGTTCCGCGGCGATCCGGGACAGCTGGGCAACCGAGTCGAGGTCCAGGCCGTCGTCGCCGTCGACCACGACGACGATCCGGGGTGGACGTGCCGCGGCGTCGATCACCACGTCTTCGATGTCGAATCCGGCGCGCGAGAACTCTCCGTCGAGCAGATCGATCACCTGTCGTTGCGACGGTAATCCCGTAGACCGCTCCGCCACGGCGAGCTCCTCGTCTTGAGTTGTCCGGACATCGGGTCCCGGTGACTTTCACAGAGAACACGTCCCCGGACCCGACACTCCACGATACGCCAGTAACGCCAGGCCAAAAAACGAAAACCCGCGAGCGCGGCGCTCCGACACCGGAGTCGGCGCCGCGGGTGCTGTCGCGGCATCGCCGAATCGTGCTGGCAGGATGTTGCACGTGCCGAGCCGCCCGCCGACCATCAGTCGCCGCCGTCTGCTCGCTGGAGCAGCGGCACTCGCTGCGCTGGGCGCGTCGGCGGAGACCCTGACCGCCTGCGGCACCGCTGCGACGCCCCCACCGGACCTCGATGACCTGACGACCGCCCTCGACCGCGCCCGCTCCGACAGCACGTTGGCCACCGACGCCGCCGCTGCCGCGCGCGGGTCGATCGCCGACACCTTGACCGAGGTTGCCGCCGTACGGTCGGCCCATGGCGAGGCGCTCGCCGACGAGATCGTGCGACTCACCGGCGAGGCCGCCCCGACCACCACCGCCGTCACGACAACCACCACGTCGTCGGCGCCCACCCCGGCCCCCACGGCAGACGACGTGATCGGCGCCTTGCGCGCGTCGGCCGACAGCGCCACCCAGGCCGCCGCGGCGCTGTCCGGTTATCGAGCCGGGCTGCTCGCGTCGGTCGCCGCCGCTTGCGCGGTCGCCTACAGCGTCGCGTTGACGCCGGTGGGTGGTGGGCAGTGACGTCTCCCGACCCGACTACCGCTTCGGAACCGGCCCGCCCGGCTGACGCTGCCGACGGTGCGCTCTTCGATGCAATCGCCGCCGAGCACGCCACGATCTACGGGTACGGGATCGTCTCGGCGCATTCGACGCCCGAGGTCAACTACCTCGTCTCCGAAGCGATGCTCGAGCACCGGACGCGGCGGGAGGCCGCCATCACGCTACTCGGACAACGCGGCGCCGACGTGCCGTTGCCCGCCGCCGGGTACTCGTTGCCGACGGAGGTCGACAGCCCCACCGAGGCCACCAACCTCGCGGTGACGATGGAGCAGGACACCGCCACTGCGTGGCGGGCCGTCGTCGAGCAGGCCACCGATCAGACCTTCCGGGCGTTCGGCGTCACCGCGCTGACGGAGAGCGCCGCGATGGCCGCGCAATGGCGCCGGGTCCGCGGCGACACCACGATCATCGTCGCGTTCCCCGGCGGCTCCGAATAGCCGGCGCTACCCGATCACCGACGCGATGTCGGTGGCTGCGGACCCGACGGGGACGTCCCGCTTCTCGCCGCTGAACCTGTCACGCAGCTCGACGACACCGTCGGCCCAGCCACGCCCGACGACGACGATCCACGGCACCCCGAGCAGTTCGGCGTCCTTGAATTTCACACCCGGCGATGACTTGCGGTCGTCGAGCAACACCTCGAACCCCTGCCCGTCGAGTTCGGCGGCCAACTCCCGGGCGCCGGTCCCGGCGTCGGCGTCCTTGTTGGCGATGACGATGTGCACGTCGAACGGCGACACCGCCGAGGGCCAGCGCAGCCCCAGCTCGTCGTGCTGCTGCTCGGCGATGACCGCCACCATGCGGGACACCCCGATGCCGTAGGAGCCCATCGTGAGCCGAACCGGTTTGCCGTCCTCCCCGAGCACGTCGGCGGTGAAGGCGTCGGCGTACTTGCGGCCCAACTGGAAGATGTGGCCGATCTCGATGCCGCGCGCCGCCGTCAGCGGTCCGGCGCCGTCCGGTGACGGATCACCGTCGCGCACCTCTGCGGCCTCGATCGTGCCGTCGGCGGTGAAGTCGCGACCCGCCACCAGCCCGACGACGTGCTTGCCCACCTCGTCGGCGCCGGTGATCCACGCCGAGCCGTCCACGATCCGTGGGTCCACCAGGTAGCGAACTCCGTTGGCCAGCAAGCCTTTCGGGCCGATGTAACCCTTCTTCAGGAACGGGTACTTCGCGAAGTCGGCGTCGTCGATCATGGCGTACTCGGCCGGTTCCAGCGCAGCCCCGAGTCGCTTGTCGTCGACCTCTCGGTCGCCGGGGACGCCGACAGCCAGCAGTTCCCACTCCCCGCCGGGTTGCCGCACCTTCAGCAGCACGTTCTTCAGCGTGTCGGCGGCCGTGATCTCGCGCCCGAGGCCGGCGCCGTTGGCCCAGTCGACGAGCGTCGCGATGGTGGGGGTATCGCCGGTGTCGTACACGACGGCCTCCGGCAACCCGTCTACGGGGATCGGCGCGGGCGGCGTCGTCATGACGGCCTCGACGTTCGCAGCGTAGCCGGACTGCAGGCAACGGACGAAGGTGTCCTCCCCCACCTCGCTCTCGGCGAGGAACTCCTCGGAGGCGCTGCCGCCCATGGCGCCCGAGACGGCGGACACGATGACGTAGCGCACCGCCAGTCGCGCGAAGATCCGCTGGTACGCCTCGCGGTGGGCGTGGTAGGCGTTCTTGAGCCCGTCCTCGTCCACGTCGAACGAGTACGAGTCCTTCATCACGAACTCACGACCCCGCAGGATCCCTGCGCGGGGCCGGGCCTCGTCGCGGTACTTGGTCTGAATCTGGTACAGCCGCAACGGGAAATCCTTGTACGAGCTGTACTCCCCCTTGACCGTCATCGTGAAGATCTCCTCGTGGGTGGGGCCCAGGAGGTAGTCGTTGTCGCGCCGGTCCTTGAGTCGGAACAGCGTGTCCCCATATTCGGTCCAGCGGTTGGTCGTCTCGTAGGGTGCCCGCGGCAGCAGCGCGGGCAGCAGGATCTCCTGCCCTCCGATGGCATTCATCTCGTCGCGGATGATCTTCTCGATCTTGCGGAACACCCGCAGCCCCAACGGGAGCCAGCTGTACAGGCCGGGTCCGACAGGTCGGACATAGCCTGCCCGGATCAGCAATTTGTGGCTGGGTACTTCGGCGTCGGCCGGGTCCTCGCGCAGCGTGCGCAGGAACAGCTCGGACATGCGGGTGATCACAGCCGACAACCTTACTGACTACAGTTCACCGGCCTCCACGGCTTCCCGCGTGTGCTGCGCGGTGGCGATCTGGCGTGCCGTGAAACCGATGCACAGCGCGGCGGCACCGACCAGCACGGAGACCGCCGCCACCCACAGCAGCGAGTAGGTGTAGCCGGCGTCCAGGGCGTCGAGCTGGGCGGGCGTCATGTCGGTCACCGAGCCCCGGGTGCCGCCGAGGTACAAAGTGCGCGACGTCTGGACGGCCATGATGACGACCAGCACCATCGGGCCGCCCAGGTTCTGCACCATCAGGGTGATCGACGACACCGGGCCGATCTCGCGGGGCCCGACGCCGGCGACCGCGCACAGCGGCAGCATCACCGAGATCACACCGATGCCGAACCCACCCACCACCAAGGGCACAAGCAGGTCCGGGAAATAAGGGACGCCGCGGTTGAGAGTGGATCCGTAGACCATCGCGGCCGGCACCAGGGTCCCGGCGCCGAGGATGACCCACCGGGGCGCGATGTGCGGCGCGACGCGCGCCGCGACGATCGTGCCTGCACCGAGGGCCAGCGCGAACGGGATGAAGCACACCCCGGCCTTGAGCGCGGAATAGCCCATGACGTCCTGGACGTACAGCCCGATCATCACCGTCGCGGACAGCATCACCCCGCCGGCGAAGAACAGCGAGATGAAGGTCGCCACCCGGTTGCGGTTGTCGAACACCGACAGCGGGACGATCGGATGGTCGGCGGAGCGCTCCACGACGAGAAAGCCGAGGAAGAACAGCGCCGAGGCAACGGCGGCACCGATCACGAACGGGTCGCCCCACCCCCGCGCCGGCCCCTGCGTGAACACCAGGACCGCCGAACTGCAGCCGAGGGTGGCCAGCAGGGCGCCGGTGACGTCGAGCTTGAGGCGTTCGTGACGGGTCTCGGCCAGCCGCGTCACCGCGATCGCGATGATGACGATGCCGATGGGCACGTTGATGAGGAATGCCAGCCGCCAGGACACCACGGTGAGGGCGCCGCCGAGCACCAGGCCGAGCACCGAACCGGTGGCCTGCATCGCCGCCGACACGGCCAGCGCACGGTTGCGCGGCTGCCCCACCGCGTACGTCGTCGCGATGAGCGCCAGGCCGGTGGGGGCGGCCACCGCGGCGCCGACCCCCTGGACGGCGCGCGCGATGATCAGCGTGGCCTCGTCGGAGGCGACCCCGCACACCAGCGAGGCGATGGTGAAGATCCCGACGCCGGACAAAAAGGCGCGTTTGTGCCCGATCGCGTCGCCGATTCGCCCACCGAGCAGAAGCAGGCCCCCGAAGGCCAGAACGTAGGCGGTGATGATCCAGCTCTTACCCGCATCGGAGAGATCCAGCTCAGCCTGCATCCGGGGCAGCGCAACGATGACGATGGTGCCGTCCAGCGTCGACATCAGCTGCATGCCGGTGATCGCGACGATCGCGATGCCAAGCACCGAGGACGTCAGCGGCGCCTGCTGGTTTTCGGGGGCGCCGGACGACATGGACAGCCACCCTACCCACGGGGATGAATCGGGCGCGCGAACGCACCTTCAGCGACGCCAACGCGCCGACATCGCTGGAGTCAGAGGTCTCCGGCGTCGATCGCTTCCTTGACTTCCTGCGCATGCGCCACCTGTTCGGCGGTGTAGCCGATGAACAGCGCGGCGCCGCCGACGATGATCGCGACGGCGGCCACCCACAGCAGCCCGTAGGAATAGCCCTGGTCCAAAGCGTGCATCTGGACGGCGTTCATATCGCTGACCGGGCCGGTGGTGCCGCCCAGGTACAGGGTCCGTGAGGTGATGACGGCCTGGATGACGGCCAGCACGACCGGTCCGCCGAGACTCTGCAGCATCAACGCGATGGCCGAGACGGGACCGATCTGATCGAACCCGACACCGGCGATCGCCGACACCGTTAGGGGCACCACGATCATGCCGATACCGAAGCCGCCGATCGTGATGGGCAGCACGAGGTTCGGGAAGTACGGAATGCCGGCGTCCAGCGTGGAGCCGTACAGCATCGCCGCGAGAACCAGCACACCACCGGCGATCACGAGGATGCGGGGCGGGTACTTCGACACCAACGCCGAGGACAGGCCGAGTCCGACACCCAGGGCGATGACGAACGGGATGAACCCGATACCCGCCTTCAGCGCGCTGTAGCCCAGGATGTCCTGCACATACAGCCCGATGGTCACGGTCAGCGTGAACATCACGCCGCCGGCCAGGAAGATCGCCGCGAACGTGGCAACCCGGTTGCGATCGTGGAACAGATCGAACGGGACGACAGGGTTCTCCGCCGTGCGCTCGACCCAGAGGAACGCGATGAAGGCGCCGATCGCGGCCACGCCCGAGCCGAGGGTGATCGGCGAGACCCAGCCCGCTTCAGGCCCGATCGAGAACGCGAACACCGCGGCCGTGCAGCCCAGCGTCGCGAGGATGGCTCCGGCGGCGTCGAGCTTCAACCGCTCGCGGTGAGTTTCGCGCAGGGTCCTGCGGGCCAGGTGGATCATCAGCAGCCCGATCGGAACGTTGATCAGGAACGCCCAGCGCCAGGACACCTCGGTCAGTGCACCGCCGACGATCAGCCCCAAGACCGAGCCGATGCCCGTCATCGCCGCGAAGATCGCGGTCGCGGCGTTGCGGGCCGGCCCCTTGGGGAACGTGGTGGCGATCAGCGCCAGGGCGGTCGGCGACGCGATCGCCGCGCCGACACCCTGCAGCAGACGGGCGGTGACCAGCGTCGCCTCGTTCCAGGCGAGACCGCACAGGATCGAGGCGATGGTGAACAGCGCAACGCCGACGATGAAGGTGCGCTTGCGACCGATGACATCGCCCAGGCGCCCGCCCAGCAGCATCAGGCCACCGAACGTCAGGACGTAGGCGGTGATGACCCAGCTGCGGCCGGCGTCGGACAGGCTGAGCTCGTCCTGGATTCTCGGCAGCGCCACGATCGCGACGGTGCTGTCCATTGTGGCCAGCAGCTGCATACCGCCGATGGCGACCACCGCGGCGATGAAGCGCCGCGACGGCATCCAGGCGGGAGTCCTCCCGGGTCGCCGGGCCGCGCCGCCGCCGGCGGTCTCCGTGCCGGAAATAGGCGCGGGAAGTGCTCTGTTCGAGCCGCGCTGTCGCCTGCCGTCGGCATCCCGATGCATGGCGGCACGCTCTGCGTCATTGAGAGCCGTCATGCCGAGCTACCTTACAGTAATCTTAAGAAGACTTTAAGCGCCGAAGGCCGCGACGGGCCCGATCACGATGATCGCGGGCGGTCGGATGCCGTCTGAACGAATCCGTTCGGGGGCGTCGGCGAGGGTGGCATGCAGTGTCCGTTGCGCGGACGTGGTGCCGTGTTGCACCACCAGCACCGGGGTATCCGCAGGTCGGCCGCCTTGAATCAAGATCTTGACGAAAAGCTCGATTCGCTCGACCGCCATCAGCAGCACGATTGTGCCCTTCATCACGGCCAGCGCATCCCAATTCACTAACGATTCCGGGTGGTCGGGCGCGAGATGCCCGCTGACCACCACGAACTCGTGGTTCAGGCCGCGATGAGTGACCGGAACGCCGGCGAGGGCGGGCACAGCTATGGCACTTGTCACACCGGGCACCACGGTGACCGGAATGCCGGCATCCGTGCACGCGATCACCTCTTCGTAGCCGCGGGCGAAGACAAACGGATCCCCGCCCTTGAGGCGGACGACGAACTTGCCGGCCCTAGCCCTGTCGATGAGGACGTCGTTGATCGCGTCCTGGGCCATTGCCCGGCCGTACGGGATCTTGGCCGCGTCAATCACCTCGACGTCCGGCGACAGCTCGGCGAGCAGTTCCTGAGGGGCCAGCCGGTCGGCGACAACGACGTCGGCGTGGGCCAGCAGCCGCCGGCCGCGCACCGTGATCAGCTCGGCATCTCCGGGGCCGCCGCCGACAAGGGCGACGCCGCCGCGAACCACTCCCGGAGCCTCCGCCGTGATGAGCCCTTGCTGGAGCGCCTCGTGAATCGCCGAACGGATGGCGGCTGATCTCCGGTGCTCACCGCCGGCGAGCACCCCGACCGCCAGCCCTTCGTACTCAAAGGACGCCGGGGTGACGGCCGTACCCTCGCGCGCCACGTCGGCACGCACACAGAACACCCGGTTGCGTTCCGCCTCCGCGACGATGGCGGCGTTGACGTCGGCGTCATCGGTGGCGGCGATCACATACCAGGCGCCGTCAAGATCGCCGTCACGAAACTCGCGCAATTGCAAGGAGATTCCCTCGATCGCCTCGACGGCCGGGGTGGCGCTGATGGTGATGACGTGCACGTCGGCGCCGCTGGACACCAGCAGCGGCAGGCGGCGCTGCGCGACCGTGCCGCCGCCCACCACGACGACCTTCTTGCCCTGCAGCTGCAGGCCAACCAGATAGGCGTTCTCGGTCACCGGGCGAGCCTAGAGGGTGCGGCGGCGGCGACGAACCGCGCGATCGCCTCCGGATGTGCGGCGGGATGGGTGTGCAGATAGCCGGCATGTACTCCGCCCTGGACCACGCCGTCCTCGATGGTCCTGCCCGCGCGCCCCCGATAGCGCCACGCCTGCTGGGGGTTGCCCGCGTAACGCACCGCGGTCCGGTGGAACTCGTGGCCGACCACCCGGTCGCCGACGGCGTGCAGTGGCGAATCGGCGACCGCCACCGCGTCGCGGTAGCCCAGTGTCAATGTGTCCGTGAACGACGCCGACCCGGCCAGCACCCCGCACATCGGGTGCCCGTCGAGGTCGTCCACCAGATAGGTCAGCCCCGCGCATTCGGCATGTATCGGCGCACCCCGGGCGGCCAGCCCACCGATCTGCGCGCGCACTAGCTCATTGGCGGACAGCTCGGTGCCGAACTCCTCGGGGAAGCCCCCGGGCAGCACCAGCGCCGTCGCGCCGGGCGGCAGCGGATCGCACATCGGATCGAAGTCCACGACCTGCGCGCCGGCGGCGCGCAGCAACTCACCGTGTTCGGTGTAGCCGAAGCTGAAGGCCTTGCCCGCAGCCAAGGCGACCGTCACCGGACCGCCGACGCGTTCTGTGTGCTCGGGCAGCTCCGGTGTCCACGGCTCGTCGGGGACGTGACTCATCGCGATGGACGCGACGGCCTCCAGGTCGACGTGGCGGGCGACCAGACCGGTCATCGCCTCGACCGCGGCGCCGGCCCGACGGCCGTGCTCGACGGCGGTGACGAGCCCGAGATGCCGGGACGGCACCGCGAGTTCGTCGGCACGCGGGATCGACCCCAGCACCGTCACCCCGGCCTGCTCGCAGGCCTGGCGAAGGACGGCGTCGTGACGCGCCGACCCAACCCTGTTGAGAATCACCCCGGCCAGCCGCACGCCGCGGTCGAACGTCGCGAAGCCGTGCAACAGGGCCGCGACGCTGTGGCTCTGACCGCGGGCGTCGACGACGAGGATCACGGGTGCACCCAGCAGCGAGGCGACGTGTGCCGTGGAGCCGCGGGCGGCCCCGTCGGCTGCCACGTCGCTGATCCGCCCGTCGAACAAGCCCATCACGCCCTCGACGACCGCGATGTCGGCGTCGTCACTGCCGTGCCGGAACAGCGGACCGATCAACGGCTCACCGACGAGTACCGGGTCGAGGTTGCGTCCCGGCCGGCCCGCGGCCAACGCGTGATACCCGGGATCGATGAAATCCGGACCGACCTTGAACGGCGCCACCGTGTGACCGGCCTGCCGCAGCGCACCCATCAGACCCGTGGCGACGGTCGTTTTCCCGCTGCCCGATGAGGGCGCGGCGATCACCACGGCCGGGGTGCTCACGCCATGCCCTTCCGGTCGTGGTGCGCTGCGCTCACCACTCGATGCCCTTCTGGCCTTTGCGCCCGGCATCCATCGGGTGTTTCACCTTGGTCATCTCGGTGACCAGATCCGCAGCGTCCAGCAGCGCGGGCGGCGCGTCGCGGCCGGTGATCACCACGTGCTGCGTGCCCGGGCGCACCCGGAGCACCTCCACGACATCCTCGGTGTCCACCCACCCCCACTTCAGCGGGTAGGTGAACTCGTCGAGCACATAGAAGTCGTGGCGTTCCTCGGCCAGCCGCCGCGCGATCTCGGCCCACCCGTCGGCGGCCGCCGCGGCGTGATCGACCTCGGTACCGCTCTTGCGGGACCATGACCATCCCGAGCCCATCTTGTGCCATTCGACGGCACCGCCGATGCCGCGCTCGTCATGGATCCGTCCCAGCTCGAGCAACGCGACCTCTTCCCCGACTTTCCATTTGGCGCTCTTGACGAACTGGAACACCGCGACGTCGAAGCCCTGATTCCACGCGCGAAGCGCCATCCCGAACGCTGCGGTGGACTTCCCCTTGCCCGGCCCGGTGTGCACGGCCAGCAGCGGGGCGTTGCGCCGCGCCCGGGTTGTCAACCCGTCGCGGGGAACCGTCAGCGGTTGACCCTGAGGCATCGCATCTCCACTTCCACAGTTCTCAGGCGGCGCCCCGGTCGGCTTGCCCCTTCACCAGGGCGGTCAGGTCGTCGGCCCGAAGCTGATCCAGTCGCACCGCGGGCGCATTGAGATGACCCGCAAGATCTTTCGCCAATTCCAGCCGTATGTAGGAGGTTTCGCAGTCTACGACGACGGCGGCGGCACCTTCGGCGACCAGGCGGGCCGCTGCGGTGCGGGTGCGGCCCAGCGGATCCGGCCCGCCGGTGGCACGACCGTCGGTCAGCACCACGACGAGGCTGCGGCGTGCGCGGTCGCGGGCGCGCTCGCGGACCACCATGTCGCGGGCGGCCAGCAGGCCCTGTGCCAGCGGCGTCTTGCCGCCGGTATCGAAGCGCGCCAGCCGACGACTCGCGATGTACACCGACGATGTGGGGGGCAGCAACACCGTGGCGTCCTGCTGCCTGAACGTGATCACGGCGACCTTGTCCCTGCGCTGATACGCGTCCCGAAGCAGCGACAGCGTGGCCCCGCCGACCGCCGACATCCGGTCACGCGCGGCCATCGACCCCGAGGCGTCGACGACGAAGATCACCAGGTTCCCCTCACGGCCTTCGCGCACCGCACGGCGCACGTCTGCGGGCGATGGGCGCAGCCGGCCCGGCCGGGCCTGCCGTCCCGCTGCGGCCAGAAGCGTCGCGAACACATGGACGCCGTGCCCCGCATCGGGTTCGGTGGCCGCCGCGACGACGGTCCCGGTGCGGTTGCGTGCCCGCGAGCGCCGTCCGGGTGCGCCCTCCCCGACTCCGGGCACCACGAGCGCCTTGGTGCGAAACGCCGCCGACGGCGGGGCACTGGCCCGCGGCGCCGACGCCGACGGCGACTTCTGTGGTGTTGCCTGCCCTTCGGCCGATCCCTCGGTCACCGATTCGCCACCGCCCGGCGGGTCGGGCTCCGGCTCCGGGTCCGGGTCGGGTTGTCCGTCAGCGGATTCGCCCGCCTGCTCCATCGCATCGTCGAGACGGCCGGGGTCCAGGCCGGGGTCGTCGAACGGGTCGCGGCGACGACGGTGCGGCAACGCGAGCTCGGCCGCCACCCGGATGTCCTCCTCGTCGACCAGGATTCTTCCCGTCGCGTCGCTCGCCCCAGCGGTCTCCCCGCGCCATGCGGCGTGGGCGATGGCGGTGCGTGCGACCACCAGATCGGCACGCATCCCGTCGACGTCGAAGGCCGCACACAGCGCCGCGATCCGCCGTAATTCCTTGTCGGGCAACACCACATCGGGCAACACCGCGCGGGCTTTGGCGATGCGGGCCGCCAGTTCGGCGTCGGCAGCGGCGTACTTCGCGGCGAACCCGACGGGATCGGCTTCGTAGGCCAGTCGGGCCCGGATCACCTCGGCCCGCACGTCGACGTCGCGGGAGGCGGCCACGTCGACGGTCAGACCGAAACGGTCGAGCAGCTGCGGACGCAACTCCCCCTCTTCGGGATTCATCGTGCCGATCAGGACGAATCGGGCGTCGTGGCTGTGGGACACGCCGTCGCGCTCGATGTGCACCCTGCCCATCGCCGCGGCGTCCAGCAGGACGTCCACCAGATGATCGTGCAGCAGATTGACCTCGTCGACGTACAGCACGCCACCGTGCGCGCGGGCCAGCAGCCCCGGCGAGAACGCGTGCTCACCGTCGCGCAGCACCTTCTGCAGGTCCAGCGAGCCGACGACGCGATCCTCGGTGGCACCGATGGGCAGTTCGACCAGCTGCCCGCCGAAATCGCCGGAGGTCCCGGAGGTCCTTGCGGCCACCGTCAGGACCTGCGCCAGACCGCGGACGGCGGTCGACTTCGCGGTGCCCTTCTCGCCGCGGATCAACACGCCCCCGATGTCGGGCCGAACCGCGCACAGCACCAGCGCCAGCCGCAACCGGTCATGACCGACCACAGCGCTGAACGGATAGATCTCCGTCGCCGAAGTCGGCGCACTCACGGCTTCACCATCGACACGTGCGGGATGCCGTCGTCGAGGAACTCGTCGCCGTCGCGGACGAACCCGTGGCTGCGGTACATCTCCTCGAGATAGGTCTGCGCGTTGATGTGGCACGGATAGTCGCCCACCTCCGCGAGCGCGGCCTGCAGCAGCCGAGCGGTGTGACCGTGGCCGCGATCGGTGCGCTTGGTGCAGACGCGACCGATCCGGAAGGCCTTGTGACCGGCGGGATGCTCCTCCATCAGCCGCAATGTGGAGATCACCTGCCCCTCGGGACTCTCCAGCCAGAAATGGCGGGTCTCGGCGAGCAGGTCACGGCCGTCCAGCTCGGGGTACGGGGTGGCCTGCTCGACGACGAACACCTCGACGCGCAATTTGAGCAGCTCGTAGAGCGTCGCGGCGTCCAGATCCTTGGCCCAGCTGCGCCGCAGCGCCACTGTCATCCGGTGGCCAACGTCATGCGGTGGCTGCGGTCGGGGAATGCTCGGTGCCCGCGACCGAGTCGTCACCGACGGTCGCGGGGATCCCGCTGGCGGGCTTGTCGAGCTTGAGCACCGTGGTGCCGTGCGCCCAGACTTCCTCGAACAGCGCAGGCTCACCCGACAATTCGGTGCCCAACGACGGGACGATCTCCTTGAGCTTGGGCAGCCAGCCCTGATAGCGGTCGGCGAAGCAGCGCTGCATCACGTCGAACATCGCGGGCACCGCCGTCGATGCGCCGGGCGACGCGCCGAGCAGCCCTGCGATGCTGCCGTCCGCGGCCGACAACACGGTGGTGCCGAACTCGAGCACACCGCCCTTGCCCTTCGCCTTGCGGATCACCTGCACCCGCTGACCGGCCACGTCGAGCTCCCAGTCGGAATCGACTGCGCTGGGAGCGAACTCACGAAGTGTGTCCACGCGGGCCGCTTCGCTGAGCAGGAGCTGACCGATCAGGTACTTCAGCAGACCCCCTTCGGTGAGACCCACACCCAGCATCGGAATCAGGTTGTCCGGCTTGACCGAGAACGGCAGGTCGGTGACCTTGCCCTGCTTCAGGAATTTCGGCGACCAGCCCGCGAACGGACCGAACAGCAGCCAGGACTTCCCGTTGATCACGCGGGTGTCCAAGTGCGGCACCGACATCGGAGGAGCGCCCAGCGGCGGCAGGCCATACACCTTGGCCTGGTGCCCGGCGGTCAGCGCGGGATTGCCGGTGATGAGCCACTCGCCGCCCACAGGGAACCCGCCAAAACCCTTGGCTTCCTTGATCCCCGACTTCTGCAGCAGCGGCAGCGCGCCACCGCCCGCGCCGACGAAGACGAACTTGGCGTTGATCTTGCGAGATTTCCCGGTGCGCCCGTTGACGATCTTGACCGTCCACGAGCCGTCGGATTCCTGCTTCAGGTCGCGAACGTCGTGCCCGAACAGCGTGGTCATCCCCTGCTGCGCGGCGAAGCCGATCAACTGCCGCGACAGCGAGCCGAAGTCGACGTCGGTGCCGTCCTGTGTCCAGTTCAGCGCCACCGGATCGGAGAAGTCCCGCTTCTCTGCCATCAACGGCAACCGGCGGGTGAACTCGTCACGGTCATCGATGAACTCCATCGAGGCGAACAGCGGATTACCGACGAGAGCCTCGTAGCGGCGCTTCAGGTAGTCGACGTGCTCGGCCCCGTGCACGAAACTCACGTGCGGGATCGGGTTGAGGAAGCTACGGACGTCGGGCAGCACGCCGTTCTCGACGGCGTACGACCAGAACTGCCGCGACACCTGGAACTGCTCGTTGACGTGCACTGCCTTGGTGATGTCGATCGAGCCGTCGGGCCGCGCCGGGGTGTAGTTCAACTCACACAGCGCCGAGTGCCCCGTCCCCGCGTTGTTCCACGGATCGCTGCTCTCTGCGGCCGCGCCGTCAAGACGCTCGACCAACGTCATCGACCAGTTCGGCTCCACCAAACGCAGCAGCGCACCGAGCGTGGCGCTCATGATGCCAGCCCCGATGAGCAGGACGTCGGTCTTCTCTGGTTCAGACACCTTTTCGATAGTCCTTCGTGTCGCTGCCCGTTGATCACGGCTTACCGGTGTTCAGGTTATCCCGCCGCGGTCGACCGCAGCGTGTCGACCACTGACCGCACCGCTCCGCAACGCCGCCACGGCACACTAGGGTGGCTGTCGTGTCTGGATGGGAGCCCGACGTGCTGCCTGGATACTGGCAGTGCACGTTCCCCCTCGGCCCCGATCCGGACGGCGAAGGCGAACTGGAAGCGACGCTGGTGCGCCGGGGAGAGCCCGACCCTTCGGCCCGACGCGCGGTGCTGATGGTGCACGGCTTCACCGACTACTTCTTCAACACCGAGTTCGCCGATCATCTCGCCGCCCGCGGCTTCGCGTTCTACGCCCTCGACTTGCACAAATGTGGGCGTTCTCACCGCGAGGGCCAGACGCCGCACTTCACCACGAACCTCGCCCGCTACGACGTCGAACTGGAGCGCTCGCTGGATGCCATCGCGGCCGAATCGCCGGCGCGCATCCTGGTGTGCGGCCACTCGGCCGGCGGGCTCGTTGTGTCGCTGTGGCTGGATCGGCTTCGCCGCCGCGGGGCCACCGCACGCAAGCATGTGTCGGGCCTCATGCTCAACAGCCCGTGGCTGGACCTTCAGGGCCACCCGATCCTGCGAACGCCACCCACGTCGGCGGCACTTCTGGCCCTGGGGCGGCTCCGCAAACGCACGGTGATCCGCCGGCCGGCCGAAGGTGGCTACGGCACCACGCTGCACCGCGACTACTACGGCGAGTTCGACTACGACCTGACCTGGAAACCGATCGGCGGCTTCCCGGTCACCTTCGGCTGGATCCACGCCATCAGGCGCGGGCAGGCACGTCTGCACCGCGGTCTCGACGTCGGCGTCCCGAATCTGATTCTGCGTTCGGACCGAAGTGTGCGTGAGGTCGTCGACCCCGACCAGATCCAGCGCGGCGACGCCGTCCTCGACGTGTCGCAGATCGCGCGGTGGGCCGGCTGCATCGGCAACCGGACCACGATCGTGCCGATCGCCGACGCCAAACACGACGTGTTCCTGTCGGTGCGTGAGTCGCGCGAGCAGGCCTACGCCGAGTTGGACCGCTGGCTGGATTGGTACCTCGACATCGACAATCCCCCAGCGCCAACACAATCCGACAGGAGCGACGGGCATGGCTGACTTCGACATCGCGATCATCGGCACCGGATCGGGCAACTCGATCATCGACGAACGCTATGCCGGCAAGCGGGTGGCCATCTGCGAGCAGGGTGTCTTCGGTGGCACCTGCCTCAACGTCGGCTGCATCCCGACCAAGATGTTCGTCTACGCGGCGGAGGTGGCCGCCCAGATCCGCGACGCAAGCCGGTTCGGGGTCGACGCTCATGTGGACGCGGTGCGCTGGAACGACGTCGTGTCGCGGGTGTTCGGCCGCATCGACCCGATCGCGTACGGCGGTGAGCAGTACCGACGGTCGTTGCCGAACGTCGAGGTGTTCGCCAGCCACACCCGCTTCGTGGAGGCGGGTACGGGTGACGGCTACCGGCTGCGCACCGAAGACGGCGACGAGTTCAGCACCGAGCAGGTGGTCATCGCCGCCGGCGCGCGGGCGACGGTGCCGCCCGCGATCCGCGACTGCGGCGTGGCCCATCACACCAGCGACACCATCATGCGGATCTCGGATCTGCCCGAGCACATCGTCATCGTGGGCGGCGGGTTCGTCGCCGCGGAATTCGCGCACGTGTTCTCGTCGCTGGGGTCGCGGGTGACGATCGTGCTGCGCGGGTCGACGATGCTGACCCACTGCGACGACACCATCTGCGAACGCTTCACCGACATCGCAGCCAAGAAGTGGGAGATCCGCAGCCACCGCAACATCGTTCACGGTAAATCGGACGGCTCCGGTGTCACGCTGACGCTCGATGACGGGTCGACGGTGAGCGCCGACACGCTGTTGGTCGCCACCGGTCGGGTGCCCAACGGGGACCAACTCGATGCACACCTCGCCGGCGTCCGGGTCGACGACGGTCTCGTCGCCGTCGACGAGTTCCAGCGCACCAGTGCGCGGAACATCTTCGCGCTCGGCGACGTCAGCTCGCCGTACCAGCTCAAGCATGTCGCCAACCACGAAGCACGGGTGGTCAAGCACAACCTTCTGCAGGACTGGGACGACACCGACAACCTGATGCCCGCCAATCACCGCAATGTGCCCTCGGCCGTGTTCACCGATCCGCAGATCGCGTGCGTCGGGCTCACCGAGAACGAGGCCCGCGCCGCCGGGTACCGGATTCGGTCCAAGGTGCAGGACTACGGCGATGTCGCATTCGGCTGGGCGATGGAGGATTCCACCGGCTTCGCGAAGCTGATCGTCGACGACGACAGCGGGCTGCTCCTCGGCGCCCACATCATGGGCCATCAGGCATCGTCCATCATCCAGCCGATCATCCAGGCGATGTCGTTCGATCTGCCGGCTCAGGACATGGCGCGTGGTCAGTACTGGATTCACCCGGCGCTGCCCGAGGTGATCGAGAATGCGCTGTTGGCGCTGTGCGGCGAACCGCCGTGGCCGCCGTCGCGCCGCCACTGATCACTCTGCGCCTCACCTTCCGCCGGAATTGCATTCCGCGCGTACCTCTCTCGATGTTTTGCGCATGGAATGCAATTCCGGCGGAGGGTCAGGCGGCGCACTGGTCGCGCCGCAGATAGCCGCGGTCGAACGCGACGTGGGCCAGAAGCCGGCGCAATGCGCGCCGACCCCGGTACACCCGGGACATCACGGTGCCCTCGGGGATGTCGAGGATGAGGGCGATTTCCTTGTACCGCAGTCCTTCCACATCGGCGTAGTACACCGCCAGGCGCTGATCCTCGCGCAACTGCTCGAACGCGTGGCGGACCTCGTCGTCGCCGAGGGACTCGAGCGCAACCAGTTCAGCAGATCGCAGGCCGCTTGACGTGTGGCCGGCGTGTGCCGCCAGCTGTGCGTCGGTGACGCCGTCGGAGAGCACCTCGGCGGGCCGGCACTGTGCCCTGCGGTAGGACTTGATCCACGTGTTGGTCAGAATCCGCAGCAGCCACGCGCGGATGTTCGTCCCCTCTTCGAACCGGTCGAAGGCGCGGTAGGCCTTCAACATCGTTTCCTGTACCAGGTCCTCGGCGTCGGCGGCATTGCCGGTGTAGCGCCGTGCGGCGCGGTAGAGCTGATCCAGCAGCGGCAGCGCGTCGCGTTCAAAACGTTGCAGAACTGTTTCTTCCGTTGCGATTTCCATGGGCGAACCTCCAAATCTCCTCTTTGCCTGTGCATTCCACTGTATGGACCGAAGATGCTTTGGCCAGATCTGCATAGGAAACCCAAACATTTGAGAAAGATGTGAAGAAGTGTTCTCGCACAGAGTCATTCGCCGATGGGTCGGCTCAACGCCTGGACACCGTGAGCGCGCCGGGCCCGGTGAAGACGAGAAGCAGGAAGACGAAGCAGTACAGCGCAGCCGCTTCTCCACCGTTGGCAATCGGCCAGAAGCCATCTCCGAAGTGCCGCCAGAAATAGGCGACCGCCATCATGCCGGATGCAACGAAAGCTGCCAGACGGGTAACGAGGCCGAGAGCGACAGCGCCACCGAGCACGATTTCGAGTGCCCCCGCCCACCACATCGGCCACGCACCGAGCGCCACGGGCGAACCCTCGGGCCAGCCGAACAGCTTCACTGTCCCGTGCATGACGAACAACAGGGCGACGACGATCCGGAAGATGCCCAGAGCGATGTCGGATCGTGATGTCAGGCGTGTCTCGAATGTGGTGTCTGTCGACATGACGTGGTGGTGCCTTTCCCTCGATTTCAACATGTTGGGGCGCCGAAGTATCTGCGCAACAATGCGATTGCGCGCGATCGCAGGCATCAGTGGTGGCGGATCTCACCGGCCGGCCCCACTTGTCCATCGTGGCGAGTGCAGCGGCCGATTTCAGGCTTCTCATAGACGATTCACATGTGCTGCGGGCCTGGTCCTATGAAATCTCTATGAGCGTGGTGACTGCCCGGGTCCTGGGCGCGACAATGGAGAGGTGACGTCCGTACCGGTCGAGGACCAAGGGCCCCGTCGAGCGATCCTGGGCAAGCTGCCCCGGATGTACCGCGCCGACGGGTCGCCGATCCGAGTGCTGCTCGTCGACGACGAACGCGCTCTGACGAACCTGGTCCGGATGGCGCTGCAGTACGAGGGCTGGGAGATCGACGTCGCCCACGATGCCGCCGAGGCCGTCGACAAGTACCACACCAACACCCCTGACCTGCTGGTTCTCGACATCATGCTGCCCGACGTCGACGGGCTCGGCGTGCTGACTCAACTCCGCGACTCCGGCACGTACACGCCGACGCTGTTCCTGACTGCGCGCGACTCGGTGGCCGACCGTGTCACCGGGCTCACCGCCGGCGGCGACGACTATATGACCAAGCCGTTCTCCCTCGAGGAGCTCGTCGCCAGGCTGCGCGGGCTGCTCCGGCGGTCGGCCTACCTCACCCCTGCCGACGATGAATCGCTTGTCGTTGGCGAACTCGCGCTCGATGCCGCCAGCCACGAGGTGACGCGCGCCGGCGATCCGATCTCGCTCACCTCGACCGAATTCGAACTCCTGCGGCTGCTGATGAGAAACCAGCGAAAAGCTTTGGACCGCGGCGAAATTCTGCGACAGGTATGGAACTACGAGTTCGGTGGCCGTTCCAGCATTGTCGATCTCTACGTGTCGTACCTGCGCAAGAAGATCGATGCGGGCCGCGAACCCATGATCCACACCGTCCGCGGTGTCGGATACATGCTGCGGCCGGCGGAATGACGCGCACCTGGCAGAGCTGGACTCTGCTGCGCCAGCTCGTCGTCGGTGTCTCCGCCGTCGTGATGGTCGCCCTCGTCACGGTCGGCACGATGTCCGTGGTGACGCTGCGGGCGTCGGTTCTGGGCATCATCGACACCCAGTTATCGGGAACGGCCGACGGTGGCACCAGCTCGATGGCCAAGTACCGATCCACCCCAGGTCCCGACGGAACGCTGCCTGCCGCGGGCGCGATGAAGCCACTCACCCAATTCATCGGGCAGGCACCGGGCAATGTCGTCGCGCTCATCCAAAACGGCCAGGTGGTCGATTCGGCGTACTTCACCGACGGGGCGGCGCGACCGGCACCTCCCGAGGCAGTGGCGAAGATCGCGGAGCTGTCGTGGACCGATCCGCAACCCCGCAGTGTCGAACTGCCCGACCTCGGCTGGTACCGGATGGTCGGTCGACCCGGCGACGGCAACGAGGTTCTGGTGACGGGCGTATCGAGAACGCCGGCGTGGAACGCGATGGTCCGAGAGACGGCGATCGTGTCCGGAATGACCGCGCTCGCCCTGGTGGTCACGGCCTTGAGCACCATCGCGATCGTCAGGTATGCGCTGCGGCCGCTGCGCCGTGTCGCTGCGACCGCGGCGGAGGTGGCGACGCTGCCCCTCGACCGGGACAACCATGCGATCACCCCTCGGGTGCCCCCCGTCGACACAGATCCGGGCACCGAGGTGGGGCTCGTCGGCGACACGCTGAACCGGCTACTCGACAACGTCGAACGTGCGCTGTCCGACGTCGCCGCGTCGGATCGGCGGATGCGGCAGTTCATCACCGACGCCAGCCATGAGTTGCGCACACCGTTGGCGGCCATCTCCGGCTATGCGGAACTGACCCGTCAGGACAGCTCCGTGCTCCCCGAGACCACCGAGTACTCACTGGCGCGAATCGAGGCCGAAGCGCAGCGGATGAGCTCGCTGGTCGCGGACCTGTTGCTGCTGGCGCGACTCGACGAGGGCCAGGATCTGCAGGCCACCGAAGTCGACGTCACCGAGCTTGTCGTCGATGCGGTCAACGACGCGGCGGTGTCCGCGCCGACGCATCACTGGCTGACCGACATACCCGACGGCGCGGTGTGGGTGCGCGGGGATCGGGCGCAGCTGCACCAAACCCTGGCCAACCTGCTGTCCAATGCGCGTGTCCATACCCCCGCGGGCACCACGGTCACAACCAGCATCGCGACCGGAAAGCACCCTGACGGGACGGATTTCGTCGAGCTGACGGTGACCGACAACGGGCATGGCATCGACCCCGCGCTATTGCCGCACATGTTCGAGAGGTTCGTCCGCGCCGACAAGTCACGCTCGCGCCAGACGGGCAGCTTCGGACTCGGCCTGTCGATCGTCGCGTCGATCGTGGAGTCCCACGGAGGGACCATCGCAGCCCGATCTGATTCGGGAACAACGACTTTCAACGTGAAGCTACCCACGATCGCCGTCGACATCGCCCACGCGCCGACCTCAGCATGAGCTGATCACGGAGCCCTCCTTCGGCGAAATCCCTTGGAGCTTAGGGCCGAAACCATTATCTGTCTATCTGTTCAGATATTCATGTCTGTGCTAGGCTGGGGTTCGCGAGGTCGGCCGTGAGTGGCGTCGATGCAGCACATCGTCTTGCCGGCTCGGACTTCGGGTGGCTACAGCCGCCGCGGCCGACCCGCTTGCACCAATCCCGCCGGAATTGCATTCCAGCAGGCGTCCACTCGAACAAGTTCTGCCGGAATGCAATTCCGGCGGAGGATCAGCGCGACGGGACGACGAAGCCCCAGGGCAGCTCGAGCCGGTGAGCGGCCAGCAGTTCGGCGTTGGACAGCACTTCGCCGATCGCCCCGTCGGCGACGATCACGCCGCCGTCCATCACGATGGCCCGATCGCACAGTTGCGCGGCGTACGGCAGATCATGGGTGACGATCAGCATGGTGGCCTCGAGACCCAAGAGCGTCTCGGCCAGTTCGCGCCGGGCCACCGGATCGAGGTTTGCCGAAGGCTCATCGAGCACGAGGACATCGGGCTCACAGGCCAGTACGGTCGCCAGCGCGGCGCGGCGGCGTTGGCCACCGGACATGTGGGCGGGGCTGCGGGCGGCGAGCTCGGTCATCGACACGGCCTCGAGGGCACGCGCGACCCTGGCTTCCAACTCGTCGCCGCGGACGCCGAAATTGGCCGGTCCAAAGGCGACATCCTGGGCCAGCGTCGGCATGAACAACTGGTCGTCGGGGTCCTGGAATACCAACCCGACGCGCCGCCGGATATCACGAATGGTGCTGCGCGACAGTGCCGTTCCGCTGATCTCGACGGTCCCCTGCGATGCCGACAGCACGCCGTTGAGGTGCAGCATCAGCGTCGTCTTGCCCGCACCATTGGGGCCCAGCAGCGCGACGCGCTCTCCCGGTGCGACCTCGAGATCGATGCCGGCCAAGGCGACTTGCCCGCCCGGATAGGCATACCGCAGATCCCTGACGCGCACCGCAGGCGTGGTCACTGCAGCCCTCTGCCCTTCGCGCTCATCGCGCCACCAAGGCGCTGATCGACACCATCACCGCAGCCGATGCCGGCAGCAGGGCGAAGAACCACTGCCTCGTCGATGCCGGCGCCGTGCATCCGGCGCCGACGGCTAATTGCGGGACCTGCCCGTCGAAACCGCGGGAGAGCATCGCGAGGTACACCCGCTCGCCCCGTTCGTAGGAGCGCAGGAACAGCGAGCCGACACTTTTCGCGGTCGCACCGACCTGGTGCAGCATCCGCGGTGAGTCACCGCGCGAGATGCGCGCCATCCGCATCCGCCGTGCTTCGGCCGCGAGAACGTCGACGTAGCGGATCATCAACGTCAGCATCGACACGATCAGTCCCGGCACGCGCAACCGGCTCAGCGCCACCGGCAGTTCCCGCGCCGTCGTGGTCGCCGCGACGGTCAGCGACGCGGCGACGCCGAGCGTGCCCTTGATCACGATCCCCCACGCCGCATAGAGCCCACTGACCGACAGGTGCACACCCGCGACGGTCACACGCTCACCGCCCTCGGCGAACGGCAGCAGCACTGCCAACACGATGAAGGGTGCCTCGATCAGCATGCGGGGCAGAATCCAGCGCAGCGGAATCCGCGCGACCCGCCAGACAGCGAGCAGGATCAGTGCGTAGATTCCGAAGGGCCAGAACAACTCCCGGGGTGTGGCGACGACCGCGAGGACGAATACCACCAGACAGACGATCTTGACCTCCGCCGGCAGGCGGTGCACGGGGGACTCCCCGTCACGGTAGAGCGGATGCGCGTGCCCGCTGCCCACCGTCAGTCGCCGACTGTCGACTTCGGCTTCGCCCGGGATCGCGAGATCAACCAGAACGCACCGCCGGCGACGAGGACAGTGACAATGACCCCGACGATCCCCGCCACACCACTGGTTGCCTCGTTGCCTTGGACCGCATAGTCGGCCAACGGCGAGCCCGCCATAGCGTGGTCATCGGCATGCTGGGCGATGCACTCCCCCCGCAACTCCTCGCCCGCAGCGGTTTCGACCACCTCGCACCCCTTGAGAGTTGCCGAATCGAGCCCGTCCGGGCTCGCACTCGCAAAGTAGGACACCCCACCGGCGATCAGAAGAGTGACCACGGCGAATCCGATCCAAAACCACCAGCGGCGGTGCGGCGCGTCGGTCATGCCGTCACCAGCGTTCGCGCCGGGTTGGTCCGCAACAGATACACCAGGTCGGGCCGGGCTCTGACCACAGCCATCACCGTCAGCGCGGTGATGATGCCTTCACCGACGCCGATGAGGACGTGGGTGCCGAACATGTAGGCGGCGACGGTCCCCAGCGATGTCGACGACGCACCGCCGAGCGAGTACTCGAGGACGAAGCCCATCGCGGCGGACACCGTTCCGATGACCGCAGCGATGAAGGCGATCGCGCCCACGGCCGCGACCGGGACATCCTGGCGCCACCGGCGCGCGAGGCGGTACAGCAACACCGCCGTCGCATATCCGGCCGCGACGCCGATGACCGACATGTTGGTGATGTTGGTTCCGAGCGCCGATACGCCGCCGTCAGCGAAAAGGAGGGCCTGAACGATCAGGACAATGGCCACGCAGAGGGCGCCCGTGAAGGGGCCCACGAGGATGGCCGCGAGAGCGCCGCCGAGCAGGTGGCCGCTCACCCCCGGCAGGATGGGGAAGTTCACCATCTGCACGGCAAAGATGAACGCGGCGACGAGGCCGGCCAGCGGCACCGTCCGTTCGTCGAGTTCCTCCCGCGCCCGCCATGCGCAGATACCCAGCGCGGCGACGGCAATCACGCCGAACAACAGCGAGATCGGCGCGTTGACGATGCCGTCGCTCATGTGCATGGCGACGAGTTGAGAAGTCACCCCGCGAGCGTATTCCGATATCTGATCATCTGTCTAGCTGATCAGATGAACAGTCGGCACCTGTCCGAACGGGCAGGGCGCTACGTGCGGATCCGCTCGCCGGAGGGGTCGTAGAGCGGACGCAGCGACACCGTGATCGGGTAGCGCGCTCCTCCCACGTCGACCTGGTAGTCGCCGCCGCGCACCCAGTCGGCATCGATCACCCCTCCGTCCGTCGCGCGCAGATAGGCCAGGCCCACACACGACCCCGTCGCGCCACCCCAGGCCGCCGACGTCGCCTGACCGGCCACGGCACCGTCGCGCAGGATCAATTCGCCACCCCACAGCATCGGCTCGGGTGAGTCGACCTTGAATCCGACCAGTTTTTTGCGCACTCCCTCGGCGCGCGCCTTCTCGACCGCGTCGCGGCCGAGGAACGGGATGTCGGTCTTGAGCTTGCACGCGAACACCAGGCCGGCCTCCACCGGGTTCTCACTGGGTGTGAGCTCCCGGCCGAACGCCCGGTAACCCTTCTCCAACCGCAGCGACTCGATGGCGTAGTACCCGCCCCGCCCGACACCGTAGGGCTCGCCCGCGGCCAGTAAGTCCTCGTACACGCCGACGGCGAACTCGGCGGGCACGTAGAGCTCCCAGCCCAGCTCGCCGACGTAGGTGATGCGGGTGGCGCGCACGGTGGCGTATCCGAGCGACAGTAGTCGACTGGTGCCGAACGGGAAGGCGCCGTCGGACAGGTCCGCAGAGGTCAGTGCCGACAACACTTCTCGCGATCTCGGACCCATCACCCCGAAGACCGCGTAGGCCGAGGTCACGTCGACGAGATTGACGTTCGCATCGGCGGGCAGGTGCTCACGGATCTGGGTACGAATGTGGTCCTTGTCGCGCTCGGTGGTGGCCGCGCTGCTGACGATCAGGTACTCGTCGACGGCGGTCCGGGTGACGGTGACATCGGACTCGTAGGTGCCGCGTGCGTTGAGCATCCCGGTGTAGACCGACCTGCCGATCTCGACGCCGACGTCGGCGGTGCACAACCACTGCAGCGCGGCCTCGGCATCGCGGCCCACCAACAGGTATTTGGAGAACGACGTCTGGTCGAAGACCGTGACTCCGGTCCGCGTGCTGGCCTGTTCGGCGGCGGACCATTCCAGCCAGTTGGGTTTACCCCAGGTGTAGTCGATCACCGGCTCACTGCCCGCCGGGGCAAAGAAGTTGGCCCGCTCCCACCCCATCCTGCTGCCGAAGTTGGCGCCCGCAGCCGCCAGCAGGTGGTGCACCGGCGAGCGCCGAAACGGCCTGGCCGTCTTCATTTCCCGGTTGGGCCAGGGGATCTCGTAGTGAATGCCGAGAACCTCGGCGACCCTGTCGTGTAGCCAGCGGTTGTTGCCGTTGAACGGCGCGAAGCGGCGGATGTCGACACCGGTCAGGTCGGTGGTCGGTGCGCCCTCGACGATCGACTCGGCGAGCGCGCGTCCGGCCCCGCCCGCGGTGGCGATGCCCACCGAGTTGAATCCGGCCCCGACGAAGAAGTTCCGGCATTCGGGCGCCTCGCCGAGGACGAACTGGTTATCGGGCGTGAAGCTCTCGGGTCCGTTGTAGAACTTCTTGATCCCGGTCGACTCGAGTGCGGGAATACGCAGCAGCGCGCTATTCATCAGGACCTCGAAATGTTCCCAGTCCTCGTCCAGCAGCTGGAATTCGAACGGGTACGGGATCGCGTCAGGCGACACCCACGGCTTGGCCTCGGGCTCGAACCCACCGATGACCAGACCGCCGACCTCCTCCTTGAAGTAGGTGTAGCCGTCGGGGTCGCGCAGGATCGGCAGGTCGGGATGGACGCCGTCGATGTCCTCGGTGACGACGTAGAAGTGTTCGGCAGAGTGCAGCGGAACGTTCGCGCCCACCATTGCGGCGAGCTGCTTGGCCCACTGCCCGCCACAGTTCACGACGATCTCGGCTTCGATGTCACCGGCATCGGTGCGCACCCCGCGGACCGCGCCGCCGGCGGTGAGCACGTTGAGCACGCGCGTCTTCTCGACGATCCGGCACCCGCGATTGCGGGCGCCCTTGGCCAGCGCATAGGTCAGGTCGGTGGGATTGGCCTTACCGTCAGCAGGAAGCCAGATCGCGCCGACGAGATCGTCGACCCGCATCACCGGGTAGTGCTCGTAAGCCTGTTCGGGAGTGAGCAGTTCGCAATCCAGATCGAACGCGGCCGCGGTGGCGGCCGTACGTCGCAGCTGGACCATCCGGTCCTCGGTGCGCGCGACGGTGACGCCCCCGCACTGCTTGTAGCCGGCCGAGAGCCCCGTCTCGTTCTCGAGCTCCGCATACAAGGCGGTGGAGTACTGCACCAGCCGGGTCATACCCTCGCTCGCCCTCAACTGCCCGACGAGACCCGCCGCATGCCAGGTGGTTCCGCAGGATAGCTGGCCCTGCTCGATCAGTACCACGTCCGTGATGCCGAGCCTGGTCAGGTGATAGGCGACGCTGGTGCCGATCACCCCGCCGCCGACGATGACGACACGGGCGCGCTCCGGGAGCGACTTGGCTGCCACTTGGTTTCCTCGCTTTCGGTTTCAGTCTGGGGCGGCGACATCGTCGAGCAGGCGGGCGAAGTGCGGATCTCTGAACTCGGCGACGGCAACTTCGTAGCGCTCCATCGCCCATTCCCAGAAGTCGTATTCGATTGCACTGGAACCACATTGAATGCATCCCCAGAGCGTCCAGCCGTACTTGGCGACGATCCCCTGCAGATGGGCCCTCGCCGTCTTGTGACGAAGAGGGCGCCCGTAGTAGCTGGTGACCAGTTCGTCGAGCTGATCGAGGGACAGCCCGCATTCGCTCCAGATGTTGCCCAACTCGAAACACGGATCGTTGTTGCCGGCGTATTCGTAGTCGATCACCCACATCCGGTCACCGTCCTCGATGAAATTACCGGCGAGCAGATCGTTGTTGCAGGGCACGGTGGTCTGGTCGGTGGCCGTGAGAACCCGCTCGGCTGCGGCGAACGCGTCCGCATGGTCGAGATAGTCCGCGGGAATCCGGAATCCGTGCTGCCGGGTGGTCTCGAGGTACGCAGGTTGACGTTCGAACATGTCGAACCGGCCCCGGAATCGCGGCCCCTGGTGCAGCTTCCGGCACACCCCGGCCACTTTGGCAATCACCCCGTCGCGCTGGAAGTCATTGTTGTTGAACGTCTTTCCGTCCAGATATCCGAGCAGCAACACCCCAAGATCCGGGCGATAATCGAGCACCGGCGCTCCGACGCCCGCCTGCTCGGCGGCTACGCTGTTGAAGTGTTCCTGATCCCTGTCGATGCCGAGCAGGTTGCGGCTGGTGTCGACGCACCGCGCGACGTACACGTTGTCGGGCGTGGTGATCTTGACGTTGCGATTCGTCAGACCGCCGGACAGTTCCTCGAGTTGCCGCGGTCGACCGGCGAGCAGCGGAACCTGTTCGAACATGGCCTCAAGCTGTTCGTCGGTGAGCCGTGACGACATCGGTGATCCTCAAAACGCGGCAGTGTGGTTGGCCCTCACTCTAAACCGGCTCCGGTCAAAGGTCTAGACTAATAAGACGCCAGGCACGCCGGCTGTCGCACCGGCGATCGTGCCCGCACTGTGGGGCGATCTGCTCAGCGACGCCCTCGACGGGCATCGCTGATCGGTTCGAGGCTCGCGCGGGACGTGATCCGGATCGTCGTCCGGTCCGAGCGGTGGTAGTCGCGGGAGAACTCGACGGCAACGCCGTTGTCGGCGAACGATGTTCGGACGATGAGCAGCAGCGGTCCCGCAACATCGACGCCCAGGATCTCCGCCTGCTCCGGCGTCGCACGAGTCGCCTCGATGCGTTCGTCGGCCGACTGCGGCGGCGCACCGTAGTCGCGCATGACCGCATAGAGCGAGCCCGTGAGGTTCATCGACAACAGGCCAGGAAACACCGCCGCGGGCAGGTACGCCTGCTCGAGAACGATCGGTTCGCCATTGGCCGTACGCACCCGCAGGATCTCGTGCACCTGGTCGGCTCGCCGCAGCCCCAACGCGCCGCCCACCTGCGAGTCCGGGCGGTGAGTGGTCGCGCGCAGCACGCGTGCCCCCGCCTCGACGTCGATCCTGCGCATCTGCTCGGTGAAGCCGGGAAGGCTCGCGTGGTCGAACTCGAAGCGGGGGGACGACACGAAATTGCCGCCGAAGCGGCCGCGGCGACGGTCGATCAGGCCTTTGCTTTCGAGTGAGCTCAGCGCCTGCCGCAGCGTCATCCGGCTGACACCCAACGAGGTGGCGATCTCCACCTCACTCGGCAACTTGTCCCCCGAGGCCACCTCACCGGAAACGATCAGCCCCTCCAACCAGTGGCAGATGCGCGCATGGACGGGGAGGTCGGATGGGCCGACGAGGTCCGGACGACCCGCCAGCGGAGGCTCATCCACGCTCAAGACACGCATCGGCGTCAGTGGCGGGCCGAGTGGCCGTGCGGCTCGGTGTGCCGGGCGCCGATCCAGTGCAGCAGGTCGTGCACGATCTCGTCATCGAGTCGGTAGCTGACGGAGCGGCCGGTGCGGGTGCTCGTCACCCAACCCTGGGCGCGGAGCACTCGCAGCGCCTGTGACACGGCGTTCTCCGATCGACCAAGCGCCGCGGCGAGGTCACTGACACAGATCCCCGGGGCCCGGTGCAGGCTGAGCAGGATCTCCAGGCGATGGGGGTCGGATACCAGGTCGAAGCGTTGCGCCCAGCCCGAGGTGTCGACGTCGGACAATGCCGACGACGCCAGCTTCACCACCGACGGGTCCTCCACAGTTGCCAAATGTAGTCCTCGACGCGCCGCTCAGGACGTCCTCGACACGATGCGGTGGGCATTCAGTCCAGGAAGCCGTGCAGCAGCGCCGCCGAACCCCAGACATGCGCAGTCATCGTCTGCGCGGCGCTGTCCGCGTCCCCGGCCAAAATCGCCATGACGATCGCCTCGTGCTGCTCATCGGAGTGCGCGATGTTCAGCGACAGCAGTGGGATCTGGTCGAGCATCTCGTTGATCCGCATCCGATTCTGGGCGACCAGCGGAACCACCGACGGGACGCCGGCCACCTCGGCGATAGCCAGGTGCAGCCGCGAATCCAGCCGCCGGTAATCCTCGCGAGGAGCGCCACGCACGTCGGTGAGCCTGCTCCACAACGTTTCTCGCTCCGCGGCGGTCAGTGTCCGGGCCGCAGCCATCCGCGCCGCACCCACCTCCAGGATCTCGCGCAGGCGCAAGGCGTCGTCGATATCGGCCCGGCTGAACCCGATGCCTTCGGCGCTCGGCAGCGGAAGCTCGTCGGCCAGGAACGTCCCTCCGTAACGGCCCCGACGCGATACCAGGTAGCCGGCATCGGCGAGCGACTTGATGGCCTCCCGGACGGTGTCGCGACTGACACCGAGCCTGGTCGCCAGTTCGCGCTCCGGTGGCAGGGACTCGCCGGGCTCGAGCACCCCGAGTCGGATGGTCTCCAGCAGGCGACCCACGGTGTCCTCGAACGCATTGCCGAGCCGCACCGGACGTAGCAGTGCCTCGGACGTCGGATCCGGCTCGGAGGTCATGGCAGTGACGTGACGAATCAGAGCGGGGTGACGTAGTGGCCGCTGATGCCGCCGTCGACCAGGAAACTCGACGCGGTGATGAACGACGCGTCGTCGCTGGCCAGGAACGCCACGGCGGCGGCGAGTTCCTCCGGCTCGGCGAACCGGCCCACCGGGACGTGCACCAGCCTGCGCGCCGCGCGCTCGGGGTCCTTGGCGAACAGTTCCTGCAGCAGCGGGGTGTTCACCGGGCCGGGGCACAGCGCGTTGACCCGGATCCCCTGGCGCGCGTACTGCACACCGAGCTCTCTGGACATCGCCAGCACGCCGCCCTTCGACGCGGTGTAGGAGATCTGCGAAGTCGCCGAGCCCATCACCGCCACGAACGACGCGGTGTTGATGATGGAGCCCTTCTGCGCAGGCACCATGTGCCGCAGCGCGGCCTTGCAGCAGAAGAACACCGATTTGAGGTTGATGTCCTGGACCCGCTGCCAGGCGTCGATCCCGGTGTTCTCGATGAGATCGTCCTCGGGCGGACTGATCCCGGCGTTGTTGAACGCGATGTCGACGCCACCGTGCACCTCGACGGCGGTGTCGAACAACTGATCCACCGCAACCTGATCCGAGACGTCGACCTGCACGAACGTCACGTTCATGTCGTCGGCGACGGTCTTGCCGGTGGCCGGGTCGACGTCGCCGATCACGATGATGGCGCCTTCGGCCTGCATCCGCTTGGCGGTCGCCAGCCCGATGCCGCTGGCACCGCCGGTGATGACGGCGACCTTGTCCTTCAGCCGCTGGGTCAGATCCACTAGCTCACCTCCGTGATTGCGAAGAAGACGTTCTTGGTTTCGGTGAAGTGCAGCGGCGCATCCGGACCCAGTTCCCGGCCGAGGCCGGACTGCTTGAACCCGCCGAACGGGGTGGTGTACCGCACCGACGAATGCGAATTCACGCTCAGGTTGCCCGATTCCACCGCTCGGGAGACCCGCACGGCCCGCGACAGGTTGTCGGTCCAGATCGATCCGGACAGCCCGTAGGGGGTGTCGTTGGCCAGCGCGATCGCGTCGGCCTCGTCGTCGAAGGGCAGGACCGTCACTACCGGGCCGAAGATCTCCTCGGTGACCGCACGGTGGTTGCGCGCCGGGGTGAGAACCGTTGGCGGGAACCAGTAGCCGGCTCCGGTCGGTGCCGAGCCACGGAACGCCACCGGTGCATCGTCGGGGACGAAGGAGGCGACGGTGTCGAGGTGCGGCCGCGACACCAGTGGTCCCATCTCGCTGTCCCGCGATGCCGGGTCCCCGACGACGACACCCTTGACGGCCGGCTCGAGGAGCTCCATGAACCTGTCGTAGACGTTGCGCTGCACCAGAATCCGGCTTCGTGCACAACAGTCCTGACCGGCATTGTCGAAGACGCCGTAGGGCGCTGTGGCGGCGGCCTTCTCCAGGTCGCAGTCGTCGAACACGATGTTGGCACTCTTGCCGCCCAGCTCCAGGGTCACCCGCTTCACCTGGGCCGCAGCGCCGGCCATCACCTTGACGCCGACCTCGGTCGAGCCGGTGAAGACGATCTTGCGGACGTCGGGGTGGCTGATGAAGCGCTCCCCGACCACCGACCCCTTGCCCGGCAGCACCTGGAACAGCCCGTCGGGCAGCCCCGCATCGCGGCCCAGTTCGGCCAGCCGCATCGTGGTCAGGGGGGTGATCTCGGCCGGTTTCACCAGCACGGCGTTGCCCGCGGCCAGCGCGGGCACGAAGCCCCACGACGCGATCGTCATCGGGAAGTTCCAGGGCGCGATGACCGCGACGACACCGAGCGGCTCGTTGAACGTGACGTCGAGCCCACCCGCGACGGGAATCTGCTTGCCGGACATGCGTTCCGGGCTGGCCGAGTAGAACTGCAGCACGTCGCGGACGTGCCCCGCCTCCCATTCGGCGTTACCGATCACGTGTCCTGAGTTGGCGACTTCGAGCGCGGCAAGCTCGTCCACGTGGGCATCCACCTGCGCGGCGAACGCGCGCAGCGCTGCGGCCCGCTCCGCGGGTGCCAGCTTCGCCCAGCGCTTCTGTGCATCCTTCGCGCGGGCGACGGCGTCGTCTACCGCGGGCACGTCGAGTTGCTCGACGGTCCGCAGCACCTCCTCGGTCGCCGGGTTGATCAGTGTGGACGTGCTCATGGAAGTTACTGGACCCTTTCTGTCGCGTAATCTGCTGCCGCCGCGACGATGCCGGCGAACAGCCGCAGATCGTCGAGGCGTTCCTCCGGATGCCATTGGACGGCGAGCACGAAGTGCTCGCCCGGCATCTCGACCGCTTCGATCACCCCGTCGGCGCCGTCCTGGGCCGATACGATCAGTCCGTGGCCGACTCGGTCGATGGCCTGATGGTGGTAGCACTGCGCCTGGGTGTCGGGGCCGACGAGCGCGCTCAGCCGGGTACCGGGCACCGTGTGCACGGTCGAGGTGCTGAAGACCGCGTTGCCCGCCTGATGTCCGTGGTGTCCGATCACGTCGGGCAGGTGCTGGTGCAGCGTGCCACCGAGCGCGACGTTGAGGACCTGCGCGCCGCGGCAGATTCCCAGTACCGGCATGCGTCGCGCCAAAGCGCCTCGCAGCAGGGCGAACTCGAATGCATCGCGCTCGCGTGCGGGCTCGTCGGTGGTGGGGTGCGGGGCGTGTCCGTAGGTCGCCGGGTCGACGTCTCTGCCCCCGGTGACGACCAGCCCGTCGAGACCGTCGAGGACGCGGGCGGCAATCACGTCCTCGACCGGCTGCGGGGGCAGCAGCGTCGCGATGCCCCCCGCCATCGTCACGCCGTCGAGGTAGATCGCGGGCAGGAAGCTCGCTCGGACATCCCATACCCCGGTCTGGGCCTGCTGGAGATATGTCGTCAGGCCGATGACCGGCCTCGGCTCAGAGCCGTTCGAAGCCACGGCGCCTCTCCCAATCGGTGACCGCGGAATTGAACGCCTTGAGCTCCACGCGGGCGTTGTTGAGGTAGTGGTCGACGACGTCGTCCCCGAACGCCTCGCGCGCCACGGCCGAACCCTCGAACAAGGCCGCCGCCTCGGCCAGAGTCGTCGGAAGCCGCTCGGCACCACTGGTATAGGCGTTGCCCTCCAAGGCATCCGGCAGCTCCAGGCCCTCATCGATGCCGTGCAGCCCGCCCGCGATCAGCGCGGCAACGGCGAGGTACTGGTTGACGTCGCCACCGGGCGCCCGGCACTCCATCCGCATGCCGTGCCCGTGCCCGACGACCCGCAACGAACAGGTCCGGTTGTCCATGCCCCAGGCAACAGCGGTCGGCGCGAAGCTACCGTCGACGAACCGCTTGTAGGAGTTGATGTTCGGCGCAAAGAACAGGGTGAGCTCGCGCATCGTCGCGAGCTGGCCGGCGATGAAGCTGCGGAACATCGGCGACATACCGAGCGGATCCGAGTCATCAGAGAACACGGCCGAACCGTCCGTTCCCCGGAACGAGATGTGGATATGACAGCTGTTTCCCTCGCGCTCATCGTATTTCGCCATGAAGGTCAGGCTCTTGCCGTGCTTATCGGCGATCTCCTTGGCACCGTTCTTGTAGATGGTGTGGTTGTCACACGTCACCAGCGCGTCGTCGTAGCGGAAGCCGATCTCCTGTTGCCCGAAGTTGCACTCCCCCTTGACGCCTTCGCAGTACAGGCCTGCGCCTTCCATGCCGCGCCGGATGTCGCGCAGCAGCGGCTCCATCCGTGTCGATGCGACCATCGCGTAGTCGATGTTGTAGTCGGTGGCAGGCGTCAGGCCGCGGTACCCGGCAGCCCAGGCGGCCCGGTAGGAGTCGTCGAACACGATGAACTCGAGTTCCGTGGCGGCGACGGACGTCATGCCGCGGTCGGCAAGCCGGTCCAGCTGAGCCTGCAGGATGCTGCGCGGCGCCTGCTTGACGGGTCTGCCGTCGGTCCACGAAAGGTCGGCCATGACCAATGCTGTGGCCGGCTGCCAGGGCAGCAATCGGAGTGTGGAGAAGTCCGGCGTCATGACCATGTCGCCGTATCCGGTATCCCAACTCGAGATCGTGTAGCCGTCGACGGTGTTCATGTCCACATCGACCGACAGCAGGTAGTTGCAGCACTCGGCGCCGTGTGCGGCCACGTCGTCCGCGAAGAGCCGGGCCGAGATGCGTTTGCCGACCAACCGCCCCTGCATGTCGGTGAACCCGACTATCACGGTGTCTACCGCGTCGTCGGCGATGAGTCGCTCCAGATCGGTTTGCGACAACATCCCGGGTCGGGAATTCGATCCTGTCGCCACGGGGCCTCCCTTGTCAGACATGTCGAAAAGTCAACCATTGAATTCCTGCCACCGGGCAATCCCGTGACACTTTTACACAACCTTCACTGCCAAAGGTAGGACACCAGTCCTTTGACATTCTATTGTCCCTACTCAGTGCGCGCTTTTGGTGAGCGCTGCCAGGAGAAGGAGACCACCGTGCCAGAGGGTCACGAAATACTCGACGACGACGAAAAGCACCTTGCATCGCTGGGGTACACCCAGGAACTGAACCGCTCCTGGTCCGGGTTCAGTAACTTCGCCATTTCGTTCTCCATCATCTCGATCCTGGCCGGCTGCTTCACGTCCTTCGGTCTCGGCTGGAACAACGGCGGTCCCGCGGCCATCGCCTGGGGCTGGCCGATCATCTCGGTCTTCATCCTGATCATCGGGTTGTGCATGTCCGAGCTGGTGTCCGCCTACCCCACGTCGGGCGGTATCTACTGGTGGGCCGCCAAACTCGGTGGCGCCAAGGCCGGCTTCTACACCGGCTGGCTGAACCTCATCGGGCTGATCGCCATTTTGGCGTCGGTGGCCTATGGATGCGCGACCTTCCTCGACCTGACGCTGAGCACATTCAGTGAGAGCTGGGCCGCCAGCTACAGCCTGACCAGGGTGTTCTGGATGTTCCTGGCAATCCTCGCCGTCTCGGCGCTCATCAACATCTTCTCGTCGCACCTGCTGGCCGTCATCAACAACGTCTCGGTGTGGTGGCATGTGGCCGGCGCGGCGATCGTGATCGCGATCCTCTGGCTGATCCCGAAGCAGCACGCCAGCTTCAGCGACGTATTCGCCACGACTGTCAACAACACCGGAATGTTCAACGGCGACAAGGGGTGGGGCTGGCTCATCTTCGTCCTGCCCATCGCCGCGATCCTGACGCAGTACACGATCACCGGCTACGACGCCTCGGCCCACCTGTCCGAGGAGACCAAGAGCGCTGCCGACGGTGCGGCCAAAGGCATCTGGCGGTCGATCTTCTACTCCGCCATCGGCGGCTGGATCCTGCTGCTGACCTTCCTGTTTGCGGTCCAAGACGTCGAGGGAGTCACGGCGGGTGGTGGCGCCGTCGTGGTGATCTTCACCCAAGCGATGGATTCCGGCTGGGTCGCCATCGTGCTGCTGATCTCCACGGCCGGTCAGTTCTTCTGCACGACGGCGTGCCAGACGAGCGCGTCGCGGATGTTGTTCGCGTTCAGCCGGGACCGCGCAGTACCCGGCCACCAGCTGTGGTCGAAGGTCAGCAAGAACAAGATCCCCGCCAACGGCGTCATCGTCACCGCCGTACTGGCCGCCGCCATCACGCTGCCCGCCCTCGTCGAGGTCGACATCAACGGCGCACCCGTGCCGATCGCGTTCTTCGCGGTGGTGTCCATCGGCGTCGTCGGGCTCTACCTGTGCTTCGCGGTGCCGATCTACTACCGCTGGAAGGCGGGCGACTCGTTCCCGGTCGGCAAGTGGAACCTGCGCGGGCACCACAAGTGGATGGCCCCGGTCGCGCTCGCCGAGATCGCGGTCACGTCGCTGATCGCGTTGTTCCCGACGTCCATCGGCGGGGTGCCCTTCGGCGGCAGCTTCGAATGGAAGTACGTCAACTACACCCCGATCCTCGTCGGCACGGTCCTGCTCCTGCTCTTCATCTACTGGCACGTGTCGGTGAAGAACTGGTTCACCGGCCCGATCAAGCAGGTCGAACTCACCGAGTCGGGCGAGGAAATCATCCTCGACAGGTAGCGCGCACACGCCGAGACTGCGGGGAGATCGTCAAATCGGCCCATACGGCGATCTCCCGGCAGTCTCGGCGAGGCTCCCGATCCGATGCGTTGACTGATCCGACCCTGTGACGGGTATCTCGATCTTGATCGCCCAACTCGGGTTTGACCCGGTGGTGCCCGGGTAATTAACGACGGCGCCGGCCCTTCGCGCGGCGGCGTCAGCCCGATCGAGAACCGCCGATACAGAGTAGGGTCGAACAGGTGTGTGGAGCCACCGGCGAGGTACGCCTCGACGGAAAAACCCCAGATATCAGCGCCGTTGCGGCGATGGCCGAGGTCATGATTCCCCGCGGGCCGGACGCCGCGGGGGTGTGGTCCCAAGGCAGGGTCGCCCTCGGGCACCGGCGCCTGAAGATCATCGACCTGTCCGAGGCAGGCGCCCAGCCGATGGTCGACTCCGACCTCGGGTTGACGGTCGCCTGGAACGGCTGCATCTACAACTACGAAGCACTGCGTGACGAGCTCGCCGGCCACGGCTACCGCTTCTTTTCGCACAGCGACACCGAGGTGCTGCTGAAGGGCTACCACCACTGGGGCGACCGCTTCGTCGACCACCTCAAGGGCATGTTCGCGTTCGCGATCGTCGAGCGGGACAGCGGGCGTGTGCTGCTGGGCCGCGACCGCCTGGGCATCAAGCCGCTCTACGTCACCGAGAACGCCGACCGGATCCGGTTCGCGTCGTCGCTGCCCGCGCTGCTCGCCGGCGGCGGCGTCGACACCCGCATCGACCCGGTCGCGCTGCATCACTACATGACGTTCCATTCGGTGGTGCCGCCCCCACACACGATCCTGCGCGGGGTCAGCAAGGTGCCGCCCGCCTCGCTGGTCGCGATCGAGCCCGACGGCACGCGCACCACGACCACGTACTGGGCGCCCGACTTCACCCGCCGTGACGATCGCGCCGACTGGGACGAACGTGATTGGGAGAACGCGGTTCTGGAGTCTTTGCGGGTCGCGGTCAAGCGGCGGCTGGTCGCCGACGTCCCGGTCGGGTGTCTGCTGTCGGGCGGCGTCGACTCCAGCCTGATCGTCGGGCTGCTCGCCGAGGCCGGCCAGCACGGCCTGAAGACCTTCTCGATCGGCTTCGAATCGGTGGGCGGCGTGCAGGGCGACGAGTTCCGTTACTCCGACATCGTCGCCGAGCGGTTCGCGACCGATCACCATCAGATCCGCATCGGCACCGAGCGGATGCTGCCCGCGCTCGGCGACGCGATCGACGCGATGAGCGAGCCGATGGTCAGCCACGACTGCGTGGCCTTTTATCTGCTCAGCCAGGAGGTGGCCAAGCACGTCAAGGTCGTGCAGTCCGGGCAGGGCGCCGACGAGGTGTTCGCCGGCTACCACTGGTATCCCCCGATGGGTGAGCCGGCGGCCGCCTCACTGGAGGGATCGGTCGCCAGCTACCGGGCGGCGTTCTTCGACCGTGACCGGTCCGGATACGCCGATCTGGTATCGCCGGCCTTCGTGACCGCCGACGATCCGAGCGAACTCTTCGTCACCGAGCACTTCGCCCGCGCCGGAGCCCAAGGCGGCGTCGACCGCGCGCTGCGGTTGGACACCACCGTCATGCTGGTCGACGACCCGGTCAAACGCGTGGACAACATGACGATGGCGTGGGGACTGGAAGGCCGGGTGCCGTTCCTCGACCACGAACTCGTGGAGCTGGCCGCCACCTGCCCGCCGCAGTACAAGACCGCCCACGGCGGCAAAGGCGTGCTCAAGCAGGCCGCCCGCCAGGTAGTTCCGTCTGCGGTGATCGACCGCCCCAAGGGCTACTTCCCGGTGCCCGCGCTCACCCACCTCGAGGGGCCGTACCTGGATATGGTCCGCGACGCGCTGTACGCGCCGGAAGCCAAGGAGCGCGGCCTGTTCCGACCGGAGGCCGTGGATCGGCTGTTGGCCGACCCGAACGGCAAGCTGACCCCACTCCGCGGAAACGAGCTCTGGCAGATCGCCCTGCTCGAGCTGTGGCTGCAACGGCACGGCATCAACGGACTGGCCGCATGACCAATCCCGACCCTGATCAAGACCACCCCGAGGCGATGACCCTCGCCCTTCACGAGGCCTCCCCCCCGCACATGGTGGACGCAATGGCCGATGACGTGGTTCTCGAACTCGGTTGGGGCAGGCTGATTTTCGGGCAGACGTTCGCCGACCCGGGAAAGCTCGCCGAGGTGCTGCGCCAGGAGGGACACGGGCGCCGCGACATCTGCATCTACGCGCGCGAACCCCACGTCCTGGTGTCCAAGGCGCCCGCCGAGCTGTTCATCGACCCCAGCCACACCTACCGATTGCGATTTGCCGAGGGCGAGGACGGCGGGCCCCCGCCCAGCGGGTTCCGCGTGCGGACGCTGGAAAGCCGCGAGGACGCGGACGCGATGAACCGCGTGTACGTCCAGTGCGGGATGGTGCCGGCACCCACGGACGTCCTCTGGGACAACCACTGCCACCAGCAGTCCGTGGACTACCTGGTCGCCGTGCGCGATGACGACGGCACCGTGCTGGGCACCGTGACGGGCGTGGATCACGAGGCCCTGTTCTCCGACCCCGAGAACGGTTCGAGCCTGTGGACACTCGCCGTCGATCCAGCGGCCACCGTGCCCGGCGTGGGCGCCGCGCTGACCCGCTCCCTGGCCGCGCTCTACCGGGACCGTGGCCGTGCCTACATGGATCTCTCGGTGGCACACGACAACAACGCCGCGATCGCGCTGTACGAGAAGCTGGGGTTCACCCGGGTCCCGGTGATGGCGGTCAAGCGCAAGAACGCCATCAACGAGCCGTTGTTCACCCATCCGCCGGAGACCGTCGATGACCTGAACCCCTATGCGCGGATAATCGCTGATGAGGCCATGCGCCGCGGGATCTGGGTGGAGGTGCTCGACGCCGAGGCCGGTGAGATGCGCCTCTCCCACGGCGGGCGCAGCGTCCTCACCAGGGAGTCGCTGTCCGAGTACACCTCAGCGGTGGCCATGAGTCGCTGCGACGACAAGCGGCTGACCCGACGCCTGGTGTCCGAGGCCGGCATCACCGTGCCGAGGGGGCGGCTGGCGACGTTCGACGAAGCCGACCACGAGTTCGTCGCCGAGGTCGGCGATGTCGTCGTCAAGCCCACCCGGGGTGAACAGGGCAAGGGCATCACGGTGGGCATCAACGGTCGCGACGAGCTCGACGCGGCTCTGGCCCGTGCCCGCGAGCAGCACCCGGAGGTGCTCATCGAGCAGCGCGCCGAGGGCGACGATCTGCGGCTGGTGGTGATCGACGGCAAGGTCGTCGCCGCTGCGCTGCGGATGCCCGCCGAAGTCACGGGCACCGGCACACACACCGTCCGCGAGTTGATCGAGATGCAGAGCCGACGGCGCGCGGCCGCCACCGGCGGCGAGTCCCAGATCCCGATGGACGTCGTGACCGAGACGACGGTCAACGAGGAGGGCTGGTCCTTCGACGACGTCCTGCCCGAGGGCACTCGGCTGCGCGTGCGACGGACCGCGAACCTGCATCAGGGCGGCACGATTCACGACGTCACCGCCACGGTGCATCCCGAACTGCGGTCGGTCGCGGTCGGAGCGGCCGAGGCGATCGGTATCCCGGTCACCGGCATCGATCTCGTCGTCCCCGACGTGACGGCACCGGACTACGCGTTCATCGAGGCCAACGAGCGCCCCGGCCTGGCCAATCACGAGCCGCAGCCCACCGCAAAGGCATTCGTGGATTACCTGTTCCCCGGCCAGCCCGGTTTGCCCCAGGCCTGGACTCCCGACGAGTCCTGACCGTCACCAGGTGCTGGTGCGCATCACAATCTCAGCGGCCAGCTGGGCAGTCGAGTCCGCCGCATTGCGACGGCCCAGCAGCTCGACGATCCGATATTCGCCGTAGATGAATCGTTGGCTTGCTTTCGCGACCGCACGCGCCGCGCTGGTGCTCACGAGTGCGGTGGTGTTCAGCTCGACCGGCGGACAATGCTCGTCGCGGATCACCCCGGCAAGGTCGGCCACCCGCGGATGGCCGCGATCGATGACCACCAGCCCGATGAACCGGTCGAGCCGCGTGGCGGCCAACTCCCATGCCAGTTCTCCGCCGAGCCGGTCCCCGACCAGCAGCGCCCACCGCACCTCGAGCGTATCGAGAATCGAGATCACCGATTTGGCGGTCAGTCGGGGGTCGGGGCCGATGACCACGGTCCTCAGCGACGCTGTGTGCAGACGCTGACAGACGGCCTCGTAAGCGGCGGGTGACTGATGGGCCGCACTGAGCACCACCACGACCGATCCCTTCTCCGGACCGGCGACCTCGACAGGAATGCCGAAGCCGTCAACGGTCATCATGGGAGAGGGCATTGCGTAAAACTACAGCCAACAGCGAAGTCCGGGGGCGGCTTTTCATGCTCTTAACCGATGCCTCAGACCGCTTCCGCGCGGTCTGCCTGCTTGCCGGTGATGTCCAAAAAAGTCTGTGGCAGCGTGCCTTTGACAGTGACGGACGGGTCGGGCGTGGGGAACGCGATGCCGAAAACCGCCATCGTTCCGACGTTCTCGAACGAGAAGTACACGCTGCTGTCCGTACCGCCGAGGCGCATGGTCTGTCGATAGACGAGCGCATCACCGCGCGGGGTCTGCAACTTCTCGGTGGTCACCGGTATCCCGGGATCCGAAGGCTCGAAGAAGGTCTCATACTCGGCGCACCGTTCGGCAGTCGCCGCCAGCCGCTCCAGATCCAGTGACCACGTCAGCACGGTGATGACCATCCGCACGCCGTCGTAAGCGGCCATGTACTCGGCCGCACTGCCCGCCCCGCGCTCGGCTGTCTGCGCGATATCCCTGGTCAGCCCATCGGTGCAGCCTTCCGGGGACGACAACATCGGCGGCGGTGCGCCGGCCCCGTCGCCTTCACCGGGGTCTCTGACGATGCGCTGATACCGCACACCGGACGGAAAATCCGACTCGGTGAGAACCGCCCGCTCGAGTCGGGCGCCGGGCCAGACCGCGGTGCCGGTGACCTCCTGCGAACACCCGACAAGCACCGCCGTCGAGAGCATCGCCGTAGCAGCCCACGTCGCCCGCCGCCTGGTCATGGCCCCAGGCTACTCACGCCTCACAGCTGGGTGAGGATCTCCGCGCCGGAGTCGGTGACCACCAGGGTGTGCTCGAACTGCGCCGTCCACTTCTTGTCTCTGGTGACCACGGTCCAGTCGTCGTCCCACATCTCGTAATCCAGGGTGCCGAGGTTGATCATCGGCTCGATCGTGAACGTCATGCCCGGCTCCAGCACGGTGTCGACCGACGGCTGGTCGTAATGCAGAACCACCAGCCCGTTGTGGAACGTGGTACCGATGCCGTGGCCGGTGAAGTCGCGAACGACGTTGTAACCGAAGCGGTTTGCGTACGCCTCGATCACCCGACCGACCACCGAGAGCGCCCTGCCGGGTTTGACCGCCTTGATCGCCCGCATGGTGGCCTCATGGGTGCGCTCGACGAGAAGCCGGTGTTCCTCGGAGACGTCCCCCCCGAGGAACGTCGCGTTGGTGTCGCCGTGCACCCCGTCGATGAAGGCGGTGACGTCGATGTTCACGATGTCACCGTCCTCGACCACGGTCGAGTCCGGGATCCCGTGACAGATGATCTCGTTCAGCGAGGTGCAGCACGACTTCGGAAAACCCTTGTAGCCCAGGGTCGACGGGTAGGCGCCGTGATCGACCATGTACTCGTGGGCGATCCGGTCGAGCTCGTCGGTGGTCACCCCGGGCGCGACCGCCTTACCGGCCTCGGCGAGTGCACCGGCGGCGATCCGCCCCGCCACTCTCATCTTGTCGATCACCTCGGGCGTCTGCACCCACGGCTCGCTGCCCTCGCGGGCGGTCGGTCGTCCCACGTACTCGGGGCGGGCGATCGACTTGGGCACCGGCAGTGTCGGTGACACCACACCGGGTCGAAGGGCAGTCCGTACTGACATACGGCAATGCTAGCGTTCCGCCATGCAGGTCACCCCTGGCCATTTGTTCGCCCAGATGAACTTCCGTGATGTCGAGGAGTCCGACGAGCGCCTGGTGATCGAGCTGGACAACCGCCCCGACCTCGTCAACAGGCGCGGTGCACTGCAGGGCGGGCTGGTCGCGACGCTCATCGACATCGCCGCGGGCCGACTGGCCGACCGGCACGTGGGTCCCGGCCAGGACGTCACGACGGCGGACATGACCATCCACTATCTGGCGCCGATCCTCGAGGGACCTGCCCGCGCCGAGGCCACCGTCGTTCGTGCCGGGCGGCGCCTGTCGATCATCGCGGTGGACGTCACCGACGCCGCGCGCGGCCGGCTCGCCGCACGGGCCACCCTCAGCTTCGCCGTCCTGGATTCGCACTGAGCCGGAGGCGAACCTTCGACACTGAGCCGGAGGCGAACCCTCGACAGCCTCACACGATCCGAATCGAGGCCAGCGCGGACGACACCCGCGTCGGCAGCGAACCGCCGTGCACCAGCCAGTCGTCGAGCGCGATCCGGATCGAGGCCATCGTCAACGCACCCAGAAGCCGCGGCCGTGGATCGTCGGGCACCGGATCGGTGAACCGAGCAGCGACGAGGTCGGCGATGGCGGCCTCGTAGCGGAGGTAGATCTGCAGCGTCCACGCACTAAATACCGGCGATGACCGCGTCAGGGCGGCCAGTTCGCGCACCTGGTCACTGATTCCGTCGAAGCCGTCGCCGAGATTCTCGAAGGCGGCCAGGACGGCCTCGCCGGCCGACAGCTCCACCGACTGCTGCGCGATGGCCACGGTAATGAGGTCCAGCCAGTGCATGGTGACGCCCTCGGCGACCGCCTCCTCCTTGGCGCTGAAGTAGCGGAAGAACGTTGCCCGACCGACCTCCGCGGCGGCGGCGATCTGTTCCACCGTCGCGCGGGCCAGCCCGTGATCGGCGACGGCCTGGGCCGCCGCGGCGGCGATCCGGATCTTCGTCGCCCGCTGCTTGCGGACGGTGAGGCTTTCCCGCGATTCAGCTCCTGAGACGGCGTCCATAGTGAGACTATGTCTCACCATGGAGGCGATTGGCAACGACGACGCGTCGGCGGCCCTGGCAGCGTGGCGGTTCGTCCAGCAGATGCTGGCCGACCTGACCACGACCGTGACCGAGGACGCGACCAGCGAACGGGAGCTTCTCGAGGGGCTGGGAGTCCTGGCCAAGGCGACCGCGCTGTGCACGCAGTTGTCCGTCGAGGCCGACCCACAGCGTCCGCATTTCTTCGACATGTGCAGTGCCACCAGGATGATCGGCGGCCCCAACCCCGACGGCCGGTACCTGCTGGCCATGATCCGTGGTGACCGCAGCTACCGGATCACCGGAACACGGGGCAGCACTGCCTATCTCGGATTCCAGGTGCTCGCGGGCACCGGCCTGACACCGCGCCGGATGGCGGGATACGTCAGTGATACCGAACTGACGGGCGGCTCAGGGTCATTCGCCCTTGTGCTGTCTGCATCCGAGCCAGCCCCAGGGGTGCTCGGCGACGCCCGGTGGGTACCGATCCCGGCCGATGCGTCGTCGATCGTCGTGCGCGAGTACATCGGCGACCCCCGCAACGAAAAGCCTGCAACGATGACCATCGACTGCTTGGATGCCGAAGCGCTGCAACCGATCTCCGACGAATCGGCGGCTGAGGCGTTCACCGCGATGGCCTGGACCATCGTCAAGCTCACCACGCTGCACCGCACCATCAAGCCCGAACTGCTCACCCAGCCCAACACCCTGGTCACGGCCGCGGCCGCCGAACTCGGAGGTGCGGACACCACCCCCGACAACCTGTACATGATCGGAACATTCGGGCTCGAACCCGACCAATCCCTGGTGCTCGAGTTCGCACCGCCCGACACCCGCTACTGGAACGTCACGCTGGAGAGCATCTGGCACGAATGCCTGGAACCACGCCACCGGCACAGCTCCGTCACCAACAAGGGCGTACGACCGGATGCCGACGGGATCGTGCGGATCGCCATCGGCGCCAGGGACTTCGGTCACGGTCACTGGCTGGACACCGGCGGACGGCACCGCGGGTTCGTCATCCTGCGGTGGCTCGACAACCCCGCTGCACCCGAGGTACGCACCTCAGTGCACCGCGGCACCGCCTCGTGATCAGCGAGCGGATCACACCCGAACGCTTCGTCGAGCAGGCGTGTGAGGCCGCGGGCAGCGACGATTTCGGCGTCGACACCACCTGGCGGGACGGCCTCGGCCGACTGTGTGACGGGCTTATCGAGGAGGCGCGTCTCAACGACCTGGGTGTCGAGATCGCGGTCATGGACATCGTCCGCGCGCTCACCAGCCGACTGCAGATCGTCGCCTGGCGAAGCCGTCATCCCGACGTGGCCGCCGCCCCGGTGCCACGGCCCCTCGTCATCGTCGGCCAGCCACGCACCGGCACGACGATCCTCTTCGACCTCCTCGCCCAGGATCCCGCGCTCCGTCCGCCGCTGACGTGGGAGGTCGACAATCCCTGCCCACCGCCAAGGCCCGAGACCTATGTCACCGATCCCCGGATCGCCGAGACACAGGCCAGCATCGAGATGTCGGAGCACATCGTGCCGGGCTTGTTGGCCCACCACCCGATGGGCGCCCAGGTGGGGCAGGAATGCGTCCGGATCACCGCCGGCCAGTTCTGCAGCATGATCTTCTCGGTCCAGTACCGGCTGCCGTCCTACTACCGGTGGCTTCTCTACGATGCCGATCACGGTCCGGCCTACCGGTATCACCGAATGTTCCTGCAGCACTTGCAGTCCGGCGTTCACGGCCAGTGGCTTCTGAAGTCGCCCGCACACCTGTGGCAACTCGACAAGCTGGTGGCCGAATACCCCGACGCGCTGATCGTGCAGACCCACCGCGACCCGCTCAACGTCATCTCCTCGATCAGCGCGCTCACCCACCATCTGCGCAGGCTGGCCTCCGACGATTCGTCAATCTCCGACTGCGCGGCGCAGTCGTGCGAGGAGATCGTCGTGGGCCTCGAGCGCGGCATGACGATGCGGGACTCCGGCGCGCTGGCCGACCAGCGGGTGATCGACGTGCATTTCGCCGATTTCATGCGGGACCCGTTCGCCACCGTCCGCGCCCTGTACGCAGCGCTCGGCCGCGAGCTGGAACCCGTTGCCGAGCAACGGATGCGGACCTTCCTGGCCGCCCATCCCGGGGATCGCGGCGGCAACAGATACCGCTGGGCGGACACCGGCCTGGACGCCGGCGAGGTCCGCGAGCAGGTTCGCCGATACCAGGAGCGCTACGGGGTCGCCGACGAACCGCTCAGGTAGCCGGGCCGTCAGGCAGGCCGAAGGGGGCGGGCGAACCGCCATGCCTTGCGGGGTCCGCGGACCTCGACCGAGCCGCACACGACCTTGCCGGTGAGGATGACGTGCGGATTGCCTTCGGCCGGAGCGTCCCTGCGGTGGTCGTGGGCGCTGCCGACGTTCACCTCGACGTCGTCGATGGAGGCGCTCGCCCCGTCGGGCAGCCGCAGATCGAGGCCGCCGAACTTCATGTCGAGTTCGATGACCACGATCGGACCGGCGAACCGGGCCCGCGTCAGGTCGAGCTCGACCGAGCCCATCCGCCGGTGCAGGGCCAGCCGGGTGGGCACCACCCATTCACCCTGACGCTTGAGCGACCCGAGCACGCCGCGCAGTTCGACGCGGTCCGCCGCCGACGTGACGATCGCGCCGGGACCGGGCAGGTCGCCGACAAGGGTGTCGAGTTCGGACCGCAACCGGGCCTGCGACACCATCGCCGACCGTTCCTCGAACTCGCCGATGTCGATCAGCCCGAGCGCGACGGCGTTGTGCAGCCGGCGCAGTGTGCCGTTGCGATCGGCATCGGAGATCCGCATCTCCACCGCGTCGGTGGGGATGCCTCGGGGCACATGGTTGATATCGGTCATGACAGCCTCCACGGTACCGCCGTCAGCTGCGCAAACCGCACACAGTGGGTGTGATTCCGGCGATCCTCAGGCCAGATAGCCCGGCGGCAGTTCGTCCAGCATGCCCCGCAGCATCCGCACTGCGTACTCCGAGCTGCCGCCACCGACGATCAGCGCCGAGAACGCCATGTCACCGCGGTACCCGGTGAACCAGGAGTGCGAACCGCCCGCGAACTCGGCCTCACCGGTCTTTCCGCGCACGTCACCGACGCCCTGAAGGTCTTTGGCGGTACCGTTGGTCACCACCAGCTGCATCATCGGGCGCAGGTTGTCCACCACCGCAGCGGGGATCGGCTCGCGGTCACCGGTGATCTCCGTCTCGCGACCCTCGATCAGGTGAGGTGTCGGGGTCCGGCCCGCGGCGACGGTCGCGGCGGCCAGCGCCATGCCGAAGGGACTGACCAGGACCTTGCCCTGGCCGAACCCGTCCTCGGTGCGTTCGGTCAGGTTCACGGTCGGCGGCACCGATCCGCTGACGGTGTCGATGCCCTCGATGTTGTAGTCCGGCCCGATGCCGTACTGCGCGGCGGCCTGCGTCAGTCCGCGCGGCGGCATTCGACTGGCCAGCTCGGCGAACGTCGTGTTGCACGAGCTGGCGAAAGCCCGCGACATCGGTACCGTGCCCAGATCGAATCCGCCGTAGTTGGGCACGGTGCGGTGGCCGATGTCCATCTGCCCCGGGCAGGCGAGAAGCGTATTGGGCGTGGCCATATCGCGTTCGATCGCCGCGCCCGCAGTGACGATCTTGAACGTCGAACCGGGCGGGAAAAGGCCCATCGTGGCCAGCGGCCCCTCGCGGTCGGCGGCCGAGTTCTGCGCGACGGCCAGGATCTCGCCGGTCGACGGTTTGATGACCACGATCATCGCCTGGTTGCCCGCGGTGTTGACGGCGTGCTGCGCGGCGTCCTGAACCAGACGGTCCAGGCTGATGGTCACCGAGGGCGCGGGCTCGCCGGCCACCTCGTGCAGGACGTCGATGTCGGCCCCGTTCTGATTGACGGTGACGACGCGCCACCCGGGGGTGCCGTCGAGTTCGTCGGTGACGGATTTCTTGACCTGGTTGACCAGAGCGGGTGCGAAATCGTCGTCGGTGGCCACCATTTCGGGCTGCGGGGTGATCACCACGCCGGGCAGCGCACCGAGGGGCCCCGCGACGGCGTCGTGATCGGCCTGCCTCAGGGTGATCACGCTCAATGGGCCCTTCTTCGAGCTGGCGAGCTCGGCGAGCCGCTGCGGATCCAGCGTGTTGTCGAAGCGGTGCAGAGCGCCCACGACTGCCCGCGCGGTGGGCATCAGCTCGGTGCCGGCCGCCTGGGCATCCAGCGCGTAGCCGTAGCGGTAGCCGGGCACCAGCACGTCGGTACCGCCGCGTTCGTTGACCGAGGCGCGAGGCGGCGCATCGGCGCGCAGCGCGAGGGTCTGGTTTTCCCCCAGCCTCGGGTGCACGCCGGTGGCACTCCAGCGGACTTCCCAGTTTCCTTCGTCGCGGACCATGTTGAGCTGGCCGTCGTAGGTCCAGGTGCGGTCCTTGGGCAGATGCCAGGTGTAGCGGTAGGCGATGCTTCCGGTGTCCTCGGCGTATTTCGAGCTCAGTATCTGGGCGTTCAGGCCGGTGGCCTGCAGGCCTGCCCACGCCTCGTTGAGCGCCGCCCGCGCGGCTTCCGGGCGATCGCTGAGCTCGGCGGCCGATGCGGTGTCACCGACGGCCAGGGCGGCGAAGAACTCCTCGGCGACCGGCTCGGGACCGTTGGGCCGTGGCGTGCAGGCACCGAGCGTGACGACCAGCGCCACCACCGCGACCGCGCTCGTCATACGTGAGACTGATGTGAACTGTGTTGCCATTGAGGCTGATGTTACGAAGCTGAGACCTCATCGCGGCGCAGGCGCACCGTAGATCACGAAGAGTTCCGTCCCAAGCGCGCCGGAATTGCATTCCACGCTGTCGTGACCCGGGCGGATTCATACGGTCAGTGCAACATCCAGTGATTTGAGGGGTTGCTATGCCGTCAGGGTTTCCGGTTCCGCGTG
>NZ_STGE01000033.1 GCF_005222675.1 Mycolicibacterium sp. CR10
CCGCGGCACTGACCGCCTGAACCATCACCTCGAAGAATCACACGACGACGTCGTACACCACGTCCCTGGACTTGACCCTCGGCGAGCAAGCGCCGAGCCGCCGCCGCATTCGGACATCCCGGGCTCGTGAGAAGTTCCACACGCACGCATACATCTAGCTTCGCTCAATACGCGCGTTGGATCGGGATGGCTGGCCGGTGGGTGGTGTGATCGCGGTGGAAAGGTTGGCGGCCAAGGCCTGGACGCGCGTGGTGATGTCGTCGCGGATGATTCGCATGCGGTCGATTCCGTCGATGCCGCGCAAGGAGGGTTCGTCGGTATCCCACCGCTGGATGGTGACGCCGGGACAGTACTCGTCGAGGTGGGCTTGGCTGCCGACGATGACGACCAGGTCGGCGTCGTCGAGCATCTGCGCGGTGAGTTGGGCGGGCTGATGGTCGCTGATGTCGACGCCGACTTCTGCCAAGGCTTGTACCGAGAGGTCGTTGACGGCGGTCTTGGCGCGGGTGCCCGCCGAGCTGACGTGGATGGTCGGTCCGGCGATCTGGCGCATGAGCCCGGCGGCCATGACCGATTTTCCGGCGTTACTGACGCAGACGAACAACACTGATGTGTCAGCCATATTCGGTGTGTTCCCTTGAGGTTTTCGCGGCTACCGGGTGACGGGCACGTTCAGGTCGGCCAACAAACGGTGGACGCGTTCTTCGATGTCGTCGCGGATCGGGCGGACGGCGTCGAGGCCCTGGCCGGCGGGGTCGGGCAGTTCCCAGTTCTCGTAGCGTTTCCCGGGGAAGATCGGGCAGGCGTCCCCGCAGCCCATGGTGATGACGACGTCGGCCGCCTGCACAATTTCGTCGGTCCAGGGTTTGGGGTATTCGCCAGTGATGTCGATACCGACTTCGTGCATGGCAGCGATCGCGGCGGGGTTGATCTCGTTGCCGGGTTCGGATCCACCGGACCAGGCGACGGCCCGGTCACCGGCCAGGTGGGTGAAGTAGCCCAGCGCCATCTGCGAGCGGCCGGCGTTGTGGGTGCACAGGAACAACACGGTCGGTTTGCCGTCGCTGATCTTTCCTTCCACTCTCGCCAGGGCGTGCAGGCGTTGGCGGGCGAACCGTTCGGCCAACAGCGGCAGGAAGTTCGGAATGGTGGCCCGGCCGGCGAACTGGTCGTAGGACGAATGCAAGAACCGTTCGATGGTTTCGGTACCGAAGGTGCCATCGAACTCACCGCCCAGCCGGGTCGCCGCGGTTTTCAGGGCGAGTTGCTGGTCGATGGACAGATCGTGGCGAAGCTCGTGGGTGACGGGGCTGTCAGTCATGGATTGGGTTCCGTTCTCGTCGTCGAGCCGTCGGCAGGAAGGTGTTGGGAGGTGTGGTGGTGGAACCGGTTGCGCAACGCCAAGGACACGTAGACCAACCCGACCAGGACCGGGACTTCGATCAACGGGCCGACGACGCCGGCCAGGGCTTGGCCGGAGGTGGCGCCGTAGGTGGCGATCGCGACGGCGATGGCGAGTTCGAAGTTGTTGCCCGCGGCGGTGAACGCCAGGGTGGTGGTGCGCTCATAACCGAGATCGAGCATGGTGCCGAGCAGGTAGCCTCCGCCCCACATGATCGCGAAGTACGCTAGTAGCGGCAGGGCGATGCGGGCGACGTCGAACGGTTGGTGGGTGATCTGGTCGCCTTGCAGCGCAAAGAGAATCACGATAGTGAACAGCAGCCCGTAGAGCGCCCACGGCCCGATCCGGGGCAGGAACTTGGCCTCGTACCAGTCACGGCCCTTGGTTTTCTCGCCGAGCCGGCGCGACAGGTAGCCGGCCAGCAGCGGGATGCCCAGAAATATGAGCACGGACTTGGCGCTCTGCCACGGGGAGGTGTCGATGGTGGTCTGTTCCAGGCCGAGCCAGCCGGGCAGCACCGACAGATAGAACCAGCCCAGCAGGGCGAACATGATGACCTGGAAGATCGAGTTGAGCGCCACGAGGACGGCGGCGGCTTCCCGGTCGCCGCAGGCCAGGTCGTTCCAGATGATGACCATGGCGATGCAGCGGGCCAGGCCGACGATGATCAGGCCGGTCCGGTATTCGGGCAGGTCGGGCAGCAGCAGCCACGCGAGCGCGAACATCAGCGCGGGGCCGAGCACCCAGTTCAGGACCAGTGAGGACAGCAGCAGCTTGCGGTCGCCGGTGACGGTGTCGAGGCGGTCGTAGCGGACCTTGGCCAGCACCGGGTACATCATGATGAGCAGGCCAAGAGCGATGGGTAGTGAAATCCCGTCCAGCTGAACGCTTTCCAGCGCGGTGTTCAAGCCGGGAACCCAGCGGCCCAGCAGCAACCCGGCGACCATCGCCGCGCCGATCCACAGCGGCAGGAACCGATCCAGGGTGGAGAGCTTGCCCACGACCGCTGGGGCCGGGGTGGTGGTGTCGGTCATGCCGACACCCCGGCGGCTGCGTCAATGCCGAACAGGACGGCGAGGCTGGCCAGCGCGTCGGGCACCACGGCGTAGTACACCCAGGAGGCCCGGCGCTGTGAGGTCAGTAGCCCGGCGTCGCGCAGCACTTTGAGGTGGTGGCTGATGGTCGGTTGTGACACCTCGATGTCGGCGGAGATGTCGCAGACGCAGGCCTCACCACCGGCGTGGCTGGCGATCGCGGAGAACAGCTGCAGGCGTACCGGATCGGCCAGCGCTTTGAGTTTGACCGCCATGTCCGCCGCGTCCGCGGCGGTAAGGGGTTCGCGCAGCAGCGCCCCGGGTGGGCAGCACGCGTCCCCGTCGGTCAACGACTCCTGCGACTTCGACATACATCAATATTGACGGATATCGAAGTTGTTGGCAAATGAAACGTCAGGTGAAGGTGAGTTGGGCGGCGTGGAAGTCGAAGTGGCGCCCGGGGTAGCGGTAGACGTCTTCCAGCGTCATGTAGTCGGAGAAGAACGGATCCCATCCCGGCGGGAAATGCATGCCGCGCCGCAGGGTGTCGTCGGTCTCGCGGGCGAGCCGGTGTTGCAGTGAGTCGATGACCCGGTCGAGTTTGGCGCCCATCCTGCGCCGGTTGTAGACCATGGCGGCGGCGCATGATCCATAGTAGTTGATTTGATGAAACGGCGTGGTCGCGGCGTTGAGCAACCGGGCGTATGCCCCGCTGACGCGGTCAGGTAGTCGGCCCATCACCCGCACCAGGGGCAGCAGCCGCTGCACGACCATGTAGCCGAACACCATGTGGAACAGCAATTGTTCGTTGGTCCACCGGGTTCCGCGCGTCGGCGCATCCCAGTCGTCGGGGCCGGCGGCCGCCAGTAGCTGGTGGAACGTGACACGCGCGCGCTCCAGATCGGCAGCGATGGCATCGCGGTCCATGCCCCGATCATGCGCCTGCCGCGGCCATGTGACCACGGCCGCGGCAGGTGCGATCGGCTAGCAACAGGACGCTGCGGCGGGGTCAGCCTCCTTGGAGGCTCCGCCGCAACACACCCCACCCTCGCCGTCGGCGGAATCGTCGAGGTGCTGTGGGCTGGTGCCGAAGGTGTCGGAGTCGGCCAGCACCGTGTAGACCTCCCATTTCTCTCCGGCCGGCCCGGTCACCCAGACCTTGTCCTGGGTGGCGAAGCAACACGTGGTGCCGATCTCCTCATCGGTGAACAGCCCCTCGCCGGTCAGGCGGGCGATCTCGGCGTGCACCTTGTCGCTGGATTGGACCTCGACGCCGAGGTGGTTGATGGTGCCGCCCTTACCGGGATTTTCCAGCAGCACCAGCTTCAGCGGCGGCTCGGCGACGGCGAAGTTGGCATAGCCGGGCTTGACCTTGGCGGGGTCGACGCCGAACAGTTTGGTGTAGAACGTGATCGCCTCGTCGAGGTCATCGACGTTGAGGGCGAGTTGCATACGGGACATGATGGACCTCCCACTAGGGATGAGACATATATCGAACTGGCGCGTCGACCTCAGGATGCCACCTTTTTGATATATGTCAAGACAGGTGGCAGGATGGGGTCATGCCCAAAGCGCTGCCCGTGATCGACATGTCCGCCCCGGTGTGCTGCGCCCCGGTCGCCGCGGGCCCGATCAGCGACGCCGATGCCCTGCAGGTCGCGATGCGGCTCAAGGCGCTCGCCGACCCGGTGCGGGTCAAGATGATGTCGCTGCTGTTCAGCTCACGCCCCGGCGAAGAGACCAGCGGCGATCTGGCCGCGGTGCTCGACCTGAGTGAATCCACCGTCAGCCACCACCTGGGCCAGCTCCGCAAAGCCGGGCTGGTGATCTCCGACCGGCGCGGCATGAACGTCTTTCACCGCGTCAAACCCGAAGCCCTGCAGGCACTCTGCGTCGTCCTCGACCCCAACTGCTGCACCTAGCTGTCAGAAGGACGGTCCCTTACTGCTCGCGTCAGGACGTGTGCGCGGCAAGGAGTACCGGGGCCGCCTCGGTGAGGGCTGCCAGCCTCGCCGCCTTGCGGTCGGCGTGCTCAATGGTGAGGCGTAATTGGTTAACGTCGCCCAGCCACCGGTTCTTTTGGGCCTCGACCACCTGGAGGCGAAGGTTGTCACGGATCTCATCGAGCCTTGCGGCCTGGGCCGGTTCAACCTCGCAGAAATCGCACCGGATGCAGGCATGTTCATGGGAACAGTCAGATCCATAGGGGCGGTGGCAATTGCCGAGCGCGATCCGGCGCTGGCCGAAGTGTTCGACGAACTCGTCCCATTCGGCTTGGGTGGGCTCACGGTATTCGGCCGATGGCCGTGCCTGTCTACGGTTGTCGATGAACCGGTCATATGCCTCGAAGACATCTTTCTGATACACCGCGGTGTAGCCGCGCGTGACTTCGATATTGTTGTGGCCCACCATCTTTGCGGCCAAATGGATCGGGAACCCGGCGTTGACGATGTCGGTGATGAAGATCCGGCGAAAGTCGTGTGGCGTGAAATGCAGCGAAGTACCGTCAGCGTCCTTCAAGGCCATGCTGTTGGCCAGCTCTGATAACCACTTTCGGACCGTGCACTGGTTGATTACCCGCGACCGTCCACCCTCTCGGATCTGGATCAGATGCGGCATCGGCGCCGACACCTGGCGTTCCTGTGTGTCGATTCGGCAGCACAGCGGAACGCGGCCATCGATGCTGACGAACTCGACCAGTCGCGCCAAGGTGGTGGTCAACTCCGGGCTGCAGGGAAATATCCGCTCCTGATCGGTCTTGCTCGGTGCGATCTGCAGGAGCGGTATCACGGTGCCATCGGGTTTGCGGTACTGCTTGATGCTCAGATGGGTCAGCTCCAGCATCTCTTCGATCCGGATACCGGTGTGGCGCAACACCTCGATGATCGTCCAGGTCATGAAGGCCCGTGTCACGGTGTAGTGGATGTCAACCCGCTTCTCCGATCCATCCTGCAGAACATGGATGCGCACTCGGTCGGCCCGCTTGCCCGGTGTGTGCTTGATGTAGGTGCTCCCGTGCACGGCGAACGGTTCACCGAACGGCGCTGTCGTCGCGACCGCTTGCAGCTCTGCTGCTTGCACGTACGCCCGCCGGGCTGCAGCGACGAGTGCATCGACGTGCGGGGTGAGGGTGCGGGTGCGGGCATGCATGCGGTGTGCCCGCTGGGCCCGGCGCTTCTGCTGGCCTCGGACGTCGCGGATGCTGACCGGGCATGAGACAGCCCAATGGGCCCACGTCGAGGGATCCTCGTGGGACCAGGCAGCCACGTCGAGGTAGAAGCTGCGGACCGCTCCCAGAATGCTCTCGGCGTGCCGGCGCGGAGTCCCATCCGGTTTGGTGCGCAACCACTCTTTCCAGGCGGATGCCTGGGCCTTCGTCAAACTGATTGTGTCGATGCCGGGGTTGGCGTCTTCGATCGGTTTCCAGAACAGCTTCACCAGGTTTCGGCTGGTTCCGTCCAGGCTGGCGTAGTCCTGACCGACGGCGATCTCGGCGAGGTAGGCGATCAACAGTCCTCGCACGCTGGGAGCTCGCACATTGAAGCGGTCGACCAGTTCGGTGGGACTGAGACGTTTGGCGATGAGGTAGTGCCGCAGGTCGTCGGCTTCACCGGCGAACAGTCCGCCGCGGCGTCCGTAGTGCCACATGGCGAGAAGATCCCCCGGCATCCTGCCGGTCGAGACGAGAAAGTCTCGGTAGGCCAACACATGCTGGCTGTGCAGCTCGGTGATTGGCAGCCCGTTGCAGATGCTGATACGTACCAGGTGGGTGGCGGTTCGCCATTTCTTCACTTCCGGTGCGCCCTCGTGCTCCGCGGCGGCGAAGTAGCGATCCCACGCCTTCGGTTCGTGCGTGGTCGTCCAGTCACGGTAGAACCGCGCCTGCTTGTTCTCGATCAACCAGTCATGGCCGGGACGAATGACCCCCAGCATTATGAGTGCGTTGATCGACAGCCTTGCCCCAAGCCGTGTATGCGATCCGGTTGATAAGGCTGGGCACCACGCCTTCGGCTGGCGATCGGAATCGCTGGCGATCCAACGGTCTTGATAACTGTCGCCGACAAAGCCATCCAGCCAGTCCAATAGGCGACTCAGCCAGAGCCGTGCACCGCTGCGGGCTACTGCCTCGCTGCGGTACTTCTCACTCATCCGTGCCATCACGAGCGGAAGTCCCGCAGTGATGATGCGTTCACGTTCGGCGCAGGTGACAGTGTTTCCGAACCACGGATGGTCCTCGGGCGTCGGGGACAGCGAAGGCAGTACTTCGACTGGATGGTTGGCAAACGCAGACGAACTCGCCAGCGACTGGGCACGCGTGAGCACCCGCGCCATCAGAATGCCCGACCGAAAAGAACTTGGAGATCTTCTGCCGCATAGCCTTTCGCCGGCGTGGGCTGCGGTGACGGGGGTCTATTCCAGTGCTGATCAAGTTTGTCGACGAGTTCGGCTACGGTGGGTCGCAGGTAGCGTGTGGTGCTGGCGATCGACGCGTGCCGCATCAGCTCCTGCATTTCCGCGATGGTCATGTTCTCGTCCTGGGCGAGACGCATGCAGAAGGTGTGCCGGAAGTCATGCATCGTGACGTTGGAGCCCAGCAGCGCGTTGCTGCGTTCAAGGATCTGTCGCATTGCCCAATAGCTCAGCGGCCGCGGTGTGCCGCGCAATGTCAGCCAGACTGGCTCTTCAGGCGGACCCACGGGGCGCTCAGCAAGGTACCGGGCGATCCAGAGATACGCAGTGGGACTGATACGGACCATGACACGACTTCCATTCCCGCCCTTGGGTATTACATCGGCGGTTTGGTCGGCGGCATGGAGCATCCCCCGCCGCATGCTGAGCAGTTCACTGGCGCGTAAACCAGAGGAGATCGCCGTAGCGACAATGGCACGGTCGCGGTTTGTTCTCAGCGATGCAAATACCTCCTCGTACAGGTCGTCGCTGAGCGCGCGCGGCGCACGTTCCACTAGCTTCTGCCGATAAGGCGCGCGCTTTTGGGGGCGCGGGTTATCGAAGTGCTGGCGGTGCACGTCGAGTCGAGTGAGATCGTCGCGCGATTTCGGTACCGGGTTGATGAGCGGCCCGAGATCCGACTCCAGGGCGAACTCGTAGAAGCCACTGAGCGACGACAGTCTGCGATTCATCGACGACCGCGCGTAGGAAGACTCCAGGTAGGCCTTGCCCGTCCGCTCGTTCACAGAACCTGGGGTCGGCCGATGAGTATCCGCACTCGATCCGCGGCGTCGTTGCGGGTTCGCGCGACACCGGTACCACCTCACCCAGTCCCGGACTTCGCCCCGCGTTGCCTGAGTCCACGAAACCTGCAGTGCGCCGAGGAAACGACTCCAGCTCAGTAGGTCGTACGCATAGGCGCGCAGCGTCGCAGGCGAGTTGTCGCACGCGAACAGGTCGGCCAACCACAGATTGACGTGGTTTACGCCGGCACCCGACTCGTCGACCAAACGCCACGGCAACGAGCCCGCATTGCCGCGAACGACCGCACCAAGCCTCGGGACATCGAGAACCTCCACAAGTCTCGGTTCGATCCCGTCATCCATCACAGCCCCTGGTCCGGAAGTTCAATCTGCGTGGAGACTAAACGCACCGGCCGACAAGTTGAGCCTGCACAGCCGCACCACGTGGATCATCCAACTGCAGTTAACCGCAC
>NZ_STGE01000034.1 GCF_005222675.1 Mycolicibacterium sp. CR10
GCACTGATCGACACAACCCAACCCCTTCGCGCTCACTCGAACTGACTCACAACGAGCGTGGCAAAGAGGGTGGAATGCCATTTCGGCGAGGCGATGGTCAGGCGGTGAGCAATTTTTCGCTCAGCGCCCACAGGCGCTCCGCGGATTCCGGGTCCACGGCATACGGCGTCACCCCGGGGGTGGAACGCAGCGGGCCGGCCGCGATGTCGAGCACGACCGGGGTCGCCCCCACTTCCAGCGGTGCGATGTCGGTGTTGGCCAGGTACACCCCGCCGATCTGGGCCAGCTGTGGGCTGGTCGCGGCGAACACCTGCGTCGAGGCACCCTGCTGCGGTGTCTTCATGTCGTTGTCCGGGTCGATGATCGGCTCGTCGTTCTCGTCGAGCAGACCCATCGCACGCCAGTCGTCGATACTGAACGACGGGCCCAGGTTCGTCGAAACGATTCCGCCGGGATGCAGCGAATAGCCGCGGATTCCGTCGCCCGCCCACAACCGGTCGAGCTCGACAGCGAACAGCACGTTAGCCGTCTTCGACTGGCCGTAGGCCACCATGCCGTCGTATTCGCTTTCGAAATGCGGGTCATCCCAGCGGATATCGGACAGGTGATGGCCCCACGACGACACCTCGACCACCCGCGCACCGTCGGCCTTGCGCAGCGCGGGCAGCAACCCGTTCGTCAACTGGAAATGGCCCAGGTGGTTGGTGGCGAACTGCGCTTCGTATCCGCGCGAATCGCGGACCAGGTCGCCGCCCATGATTCCGGCGTTGTTGATCAGCATGTGCAGAGGGCGCCCGGAATCGCGGTACCGCTCGGCGAAGGCCTCCACGGAGGTGGGGTCGATGAGGTCGAGGCGCTCGACCTCGACGCCGTTGAGGCCCCGGAGCACGGCCGCGGCGGTCTCGGGATTACGGCTGGCGACGACGACGTTGGCACCAGCGTTGGCCAGTGCACGGGTGGTCTCGAGTCCGAGGCCGACGTGGCCTGCGGTGACGACGACGTTGCGGCCCGATAGGTCGATGCCGTAGACGGCCTCCTCGGCCGTCGAGGCAGCGGTGAAGCCGGATCCGAATGGTTGTTGTTTGTTGGTCATACCTCCACGGTGCACCGAGACGATCGGACTTTGAATGGTTGTGCGTCCAGATTTCATGCGCGATAGTACGGATATGGCTCGAGATCAGCTGTCGGACGTGTTCGACCTCATCGAGGTGCGTGGCCTCGTGTCGGGTGGCTTCTCGGTGCGCGGGGACTGGATCTGCCGGGTCGATCTGCACGACCCACTCAAGATGATCGCGGTGGTCTGCGGACGCCTGAAGCTGACCGTCGACGGCGTCGGCCCGATCTATCTCGCGCCCGGCGACGTGGCGATCCTGAACAACCGCTCTCACATGACGCTCCAGGGCGGACACGGGCTCGCACCGCCTTCCGAACTCGTCATCGGCGACTCGGACACCTTCGTGCGTGTCGACGGCGCCAACTGCAGCGACGCCGACGTCATCATCGGCGGCCACATCGACGTCAACCCGATCGGCCAGGCCTTGTTGATGCAGGCGCTGCCGCCCGTCGGGCATGTGCGCGCTTCGGCGACCGAGGCGACGAACCTGCACGCCATCCTCAACCGGCTGCTCGACGAGGTCACCGGCGACCGGGTCGGCGCGGCGTTCGCGATCAAGCAGCAGGGTCAGCTGCTGCTGCTCGAGGTGTTGCGCGCCTACATCGCGCAGAACGACGAGCTCCCGCCCGGGTGGCTGCGGCTGCTGACCGACGACAGGCTCCGACCCGCCGTCTCGCTGATGCACGACGAGCCTGGAAAGCCTTGGCGCCTCGAGGAACTCGCACGAACGGCGGCGATGTCACGCACCTCGTTCGCGGAGCGCTTCCGCACCGTCGCCGGGATGCCCCCGCTGACGTACCTGAACAACTGGCGCATGCAACTGGCCAGGCACGCACTGCGGGACGGCGACGCCCGTGTCGGACCGCTGGCATTCCGGCTCGGCTACACCTCGGAGAGCGCGTTCAGCAACGCCTTCAAGCGCGAGGTCGGCATGTCGCCGATGCGCTACCGCGCCAGCGTGCGCGCGTGACTGCCACGCTCTCTGCGCCGAAATGGCATTCCGGCAGGCGTTCTCTCGAACTTTCCCTGCTGGAATGCCATTTCGGCGAAGTCAGAAGTAGCGGGGGAACGGGGTCCAGTCGGGGTCGCGCTTCTCCAGGAATGCGTCGCGGCCCTCGACCGCTTCGTCGGTCATGTAGGCCAGCCGCGTCGCCTCGCCGGCGAACAGCTGCTGGCCCATCAGGCCGTCGTCGGGCAGATTGAACGCGTACTTCAACATTCGGATCGCCTGCGGTGACTTGCCGTTGATCTCGGAAGCCCATTGCAGCGCAACATTTTCCAGCTCCGCGTGGTCGACGACCTCGTTGACCGCACCCATCGCGTGCATCTGTTCGGCGGTGTAGGGGCGACCCAGGAAGAAGATCTCGCGGGCGAACTTCTGCCCGGTCTGACGTGCCAGGTAGGCACTGCCGTAGCCACCGTCGAAACTGCCGACATCGGCGTCGGTCTGCTTGAAGCGGGCGTGCTCACGCGAAGCGAGTGTCAGGTCGCAGACCGCGTGCAGCGAGTGCCCGCCGCCGGCGGCCCACCCGTTGACCACGCAGATGACCGGTTTGGGCATGAACCGGATCAGCCGCTGAACCTCGAGGATGTGCAGCCGGCCCGCCTGCGCCGGATCCACCGTGTCGGCCGTGTCGCCGGACGCATATTGGTAGCCGCTGCGGCCACGGATGCGCTGATCGCCGCCCGAGCAGAACGCCCAGCCGCCGTCCTTGGGTGACGGCCCGTTGCCGGTCAGCAGCACGACGCCGACGTCGGAGGACATCCGGGCGTGGTCGAGCACCCGGTACAGCTCGTCGACCGAATGCGGCCGGAACGCGTTGCGGACCTCGGGCCTGTCGAACGCCACCCGCACCGTCGGTCGGCGCACGCCTTCGACGACGTGGCGGTGATAGGTGATGTCGGTCAGGTCGGCGAAGCCGCTGACGGGCTCCCACAGCGTGGCATCGAACGGATTGGTCACGGGGTCACACGTTATCGAAGCGGAACACCGAGCATGTTCCGGCCAGCGCCTCGAACTCGTCGGGGTTGGGTCCAGTGACCAGACCGGCGCTCTTCATGAACCCGACGCCCGTCGGTACCAGGACGGGAAACTGCCGCAGCAGCGGGCGGGCCTGTTCGGCGGGTAACTCCACCATCCGCACCGGTTGGCGCACCTTGCCGCGTACCAGCATCGCGTCGGGGTTGGCCTGCGCGTTGCGCACCCAGTCCGCGCCCGGGAACCCGCCGACGACGTAGCGCTGCCCGTCCACCTCGAACGGGGTGATGGGCGTCGACCTCGGTTGGCCCGTTTTGCGGCCCGTCACCGTCAGCACCAGCGGCCCGTCCTTCATCAGCCCGGTCTTCATCGCGGCCATCAGGACTTTGTTCATCGGCTTGAGCCACCACGGCGGCTTGGGATTGGCCATGCTGCCCAGCGTAGAGATCACGCCGTCACAGGCCGTGCTCCTCGAGCGCGACGGTCAGCCCGTCGACGCGCTCCCATGTCGGCAGCGGGTCGACGAGCGCGAAGCCGCAGCCCAGCGCGCGGGCGCCGCCGTCGGCCTCGTCGCTGTCGCCGACCATCAGCGTGCGTCCGGCCGGGACGTCCAGCCGGTCGAGTGCCGCCTGGAAGATCGCCGGATCGGGTTTGACGGCACCGACTTCGAAGGACAGCACGAACTCGTCGACGAAGCCGGCGGTGCCGAGCGCCTCGAACGCCGGCCGCAGGTCGAACGCGATGTTGGACACCACCGCGGTCTTGACGCCGCGGCGGTGCAGACCGCTGAGCACCGCAGCGGTGTCCGGGTAGGGCGTCCAACATGCGGGATCGATCACGTGGTCGTACAGCGACTCCGCGTGGTGTCGGGCCAGACCCGATTCGCGCAGCACGTGCAGGTAGGCCTCACGGTGCAGGTGCGGCGCCAGGTCCCGGTTCACCCAGGCGTTGAGGGCCTCGGGCGTCATCGTCACCGACCGCCCGGTCGGCGCGGTCAGGCGCCGCATCAACTCGGCCTGCACGTGACCGTCGACGTCGCGGTTCTCGTCGCTGTCGAGCGTGATGCCCGCGAACCAGCTCTCGTCCTCCTCGAGTCGGAACAGCGTGCCGGAGAAGTCGAACAACACAGCGTCGATGTCAGCCACGCCACCATCGTGCCAGGTGTGAAATGCCCGCTAAACGGCTAAATAAGCGCCATGCGCGCGCCCGAGCCGTTTCCGCTGCAGACCGTTGTGGTGGTTCCCGCCCACAACGAGCTGGCCCACCTGCCCGCATGCCTGCGCGCGCTGACGACGGCTGCCCTGTGCCTGCCGACGCCGGTGCTGATGATCGTCGTGCTGGATTCCACCGACGACGGCAGCGCCGGGCTAGCCGGTCAGTACGGGCCCGACGTGCACTTCATCTCGGTGGACGCGGGCAACGTCGGCGCCGCACGGGCCGCCGGATTCGAGTACTCGAAGTCGCTGTGCGCGCACGTCGAGTCTGCGGACACCTGGTATGCCACCACCGACGCCGACAGCGTGGTTGACGCCGACTGGTTGACCTGCCAGGTGAACGCCGGCGCAGACGGCGCGGACATGGTGCTCGGCGTGGTGCGCGTGCCCACGTGGCGGAACTTCTCGCCCGCCGTGGTGCGCCGCTACCTGCGCGGCTACCAGTCCAACGGCCCCGGCCACGATCACGTGCACGGCGCGAACATGGGCTTCCGCGCGGATGCCTACTGGCACGTCGGGGGTTTCCGCGCGCTGGCCACCGGAGAGGACGTCGAACTGGTCGGCCGATTCGAGGCGTCGGGGTTGACCATCCACCGCGACCGGCATCTGTCGGTGGCGACCTCGGACCGGCCCGAGGGCCGCGCTCCAGGGGGCTTCGCCCAGCACCTGAAGGGGCTGTCCCGTTCGGCGCGCAAAGCCAAGGCGCGCACGTGAGCGTCGAGGTCATCACGTCCTGGCGGGAATCGGGCGCCCTGGACCTCCCGCTACCCGGTCACGGCGGCACGGCGCAGCGCTGGAATCGGTTGGCCGCCTTCGCCGAAACCGACGTCGTGGCCGGCCGGCTCGCCGAAGCCCACGCCGACGCGGTGGCGATCCTGGCCGAGCTCGACGGGCCGGCACCGTTGCCTGGTCAGTTCTGGGGCGTCTGGGCCGCAGAGGGTCCCGGCGCCGCCCTCTCCGCCAGCGATGACGGGGACGAAATCCTGCTCGACGGGACCAAGGTGTGGTGTTCGGGCGCCGGACTGTGCTCGCACGCGCTGGTGACCGCGCTGCTGCCCTCGGGTGACCGGGGGCTGTTCGCGGTGGCTCGGGACGACAGCGGCGTGCAGCCGCTTCCCAGCGACTGGAACAACGTCGGTATGGCCGAATCCGACACACGCTCCGTGCAATTCACCGGCACGCCTGCCGTCGCGGTCGGACGGCCCGGGGAGTACCTGACCCGTCCCGGCTTCTGGCATGGCGCTGTCGGCGTCGCGGCGTGCTGGCTCGGCGGCGCCCGCGCCGTCGCGGCACCGCTGTATGCGAAGGCGTCATCGGAGGAAGTGGATGCGCATGCGCTCGCCCACCTCGGTGCCGTCGACGCGGCGCTGGCGGCGGCGGAGGCGACGTTGATGTCGGCCGCCGCCGAGATAGACGGAGATCCGTTGAACCGCAAGGGTCGTGCAGAGTTGATCGCCCGGCGGGCCCGCGCCGTCGTCGAGACCGCGGTCGACGAATCGATCCACCGCACGGGCCGTGCGCTCGGGCCGTCGCCGCTGTGCCTGGACGCCGCGCATGCGCAGCGGGTGGCCGACCTGTCGGTATACGTCCGCCAGAGTCACGCCGAGAAGGATCTCGAGCGACTGGGCCGACTGACGGGAGGTTCGTCGTGACAGCCGACGTGAGCGCCGAGCACGCCGCCCAGGTCGGAAACTCGAATCGGTTTGCTGCCCGGCCACTGGCGGACGGCGGCACGCCGACGCAGACCTGGCTGGACGCCCGATTGCAGCTTCCCGCATTGGATCTCAACGGGTGCCCGGAGGTCGTGGTCGTCGGAGCGCACCCCGACGACGAGACGCTGGGCTTCGGTGGGACGGCGGTACTGCTCGCCGAGGCGGGGGTGCGTGTGCAGATCGTCTCGGCGAGCGACGGCGGTGGCGCATTTCCGGATCAGTCTCTGCTGCAACGCTTTCAGTTAGAGCGGGTCCGCCGCGCGGAGCTGTACCGTGCTGCCGCGACGCTGGGACTCAGCGCGCCGCTCTGCCTGGGATTGCCGGACGGTCAGATCGCCCGGCACGAGGAGCGCCTGGCAGACCTGGTCACCGAGGTGTTGGCCACCAAGCCTGCAGGCACTTGGTGCGCCGCGACCTGGCGGGGCGACGGCCACCCCGACCACGAGGCGGTTGGCCGGGCCGCGGCCATCGCGGCGGAGCGCACCGGTGCGGTGCTGATGGAGTACCCGGTGTGGATGTGGCACTGGGCACAGCCCGATGACGTCGCGGTGCCGTGGAATCGCGCCTATGCGCCGACGTTGACACGGTCGGCGATCGAGCGCAAGACCCAAGCGGCGCAGGTGTTCTGCAGCCAGTTCACGTCGCCCACCGCCGGTGCGGCGCCGGTGCTCCCACCGTTCGTGGTGAGCAGGCTGCTCGCGGTGGGTGAGGTGGTGTTCCGCTGACTCCCCGACTGCCTGACAGCTACTTCGACCACATGTACGCAGAGGCCGCCGATCCGTGGCAACTGGAGTCGCGGTGGTACGAACAGCGCAAGTACGCGATCACCACCGCGCTACTGCCCTATCCGCGATTCCGGCACGCGTTCGAGCCGGGCTGCTCGGTCGGCGTGCTCACCGAACAGTTGCTGCTCCGGTGTGATCATGTGACCAGTACCGACATCAGCGTCGGCGCACTGGACGCCACGAACGCAAGGATGACTGCGGCCGGGACCAGGGAGCGTGTCACGCTGTTGCGTGGTTCTCTCGACCAGCCCTGGCCCGCTGGGCCATTCGATCTCGTGGTGCTCTCCGAGGTGTGCTACTACCTGCAGCCCGAACTGCTGCGCGAGGTGCTCGACCGTGAGGTGCCTCGGCTCGCGCCCGCGGCCACCATCGTTGCCGCCCACTGGCGACACAAGGTCGACGAATACCCGATGGCGGGTGATCGCGCCAACGACATCATCGGCGCGACGCCGGGTCTGCACCACCTCGGCGTGTACCGCGACGCCGACGTGGTGATCGATGTGTTCGACAACGTCGGGGGCCCCTCCGTCGCGGCGCGCACCGCAGTTCCCGGCGCCTAGCTGCTGCGGGCCCGATCGGCCTTGTCCTGCAGGACGTCCCGTTCGCGGTCGTTGTCGGTCAATGACGCGGCCCTGGCGAACTCCGCTGCGGCCTCGGCGGTCCTGCCGAGCCGGGACAGCAGTTCGCCGCGCACGCTGGGCACCAGGTAGGAGTCGCCGAGCCCCTCGATGCCGTCGATGGTGTGCAGTGCCGACGACGGTCCGGCGACGGGGTCGGCCATCGCAACCGCGATGGCGCGATTGAGTTCCACCACCGGTGACGGCGCGAGTTGGAGCAGGGCGTCGTAGAGTGCAACGATGCGCGGCCAATCGGTGTCGGCGGCGGTCGGCGCGACTGCGTGACACTCGGCCAGGGCCGCCTGCAGGCAGTAGTGCCCCCAGCCGATTCCCCTGCGCTGCAGCATCTTCGCTGCGTGCTCGAGAGCGGCGACGCCCCGCTGAATCTGTGCCCGGTCCCATCGGGTGCGGTTCTGATCCTCGAGCAGGATAGGTGTGCCGTCGGGGCCGGTGCGCGCCCGCAGGCGTGAGGACTGGAACTCCATCAGGGCGACCAGACCGCGCACCTCTGCCTCCTCGGGCGCCAGCGAAGCCAGGATGCGACCCAGACGCAAAGCCTCACTGCACAGTTCGTCGCGGCTCCAACGCGGGCCGGAGGACGCCGAATAACCCTCGTTGAAGACCAGGTAGATGACGCTGAGGACGGCGGACAACCGCTGCGGATAATCGGATCGGTCGGGCACCGCGAAGGGCACCCCGGTGAGCGCCTTCTTGGCCCGCACGATGCGCTGGGCGATCGTCGCCTTCGGCACCAGAAACGCCCTGGCGATCTCCTCGGTCGTCAAGCCGCCGACCGCCCGCAGGGTCAGCGCGATCTGGTTCTCCCGGGACAGCGCCGGGTGCGCGGACATGAAGATCAGTCGCAGCACGTCGTCGTCGATGCGGTCGGGGTCCCAGGGGTCGTCGAGGTGGGTCTCCAGTTCGCGGGCCAGCACGGCGTACTTGGCGTCGAGGTTGTCCTGCCGGCGCCAGTGGTCGATCGCCTTGCGTTTGGCGACGGCGGTCAGCCATGCACCGGGGGAGCGTGGGACGCCGCTGTCCGGCCACTGGGTGAGGGCGTCGATCAGGGCTTCCTGGGCGAAGTCCTCGGCGAGCCCGACGTCGCCGACCGCGCGGGTCAGGGTGGCCACGATCTTCGCGGCCTCCATGCGCCACACCGCCTCCACGGTCTGCTGCAGGTCGGCGGCGGCCACGCGGCCACGGTAGTTGACGCGCGCGATCAGTGTTCGCTGTTCGGTATTGACCGAACAGCGAACAGTGGCAATACTTGCTGGATGAGCCCGAACTCCGGAGCCGATGCCGTCTTGTTCTTAGCCGACGCTGTGGCGGCTGTTGGTCTTACGCTGACGTCTGAAGGCGGGGCGAACCATACGACGGACGCGTACCTACAGACACCGGACGGCCGTCGCATCGCGATCGACGTCAAGCGGATAGCGCTGGTAGCGAGCCAGGATCTCGACCGTCAGATAGAGAACTGGAAGCGAGAGGCGTCGGCGGCGTCTTCCCTGCGTGTCATTGTGGCCGACCGGGTTACACACGACTCCCGTCGGCTGCTAAGCGCAGCCGACATCAGTTGGCTGGACCTGCGTGGCCATCTGCATTTGAGTGGTGACGGTCTTTTCATAGACGCCGATGTAGAACCGCTGAAGCGTAGGCAGCCAACAGAACCCTTCGCCGGGGTTGTCGGCATCGAAGTGGCGACGGCAATCCTTCTGGATCCCGAGCGCGAAGTGGCCGTGCGACCCATTGCGAGGTCGATCCAGCGTGCTCCGAGCTCGGTCTCGGAGGTCATCGCGGGATTGAAGCGGGCGGACCTGGTTCACGATGACGGGTCGGTCGCGAAAGCGGCGCTCTTTTCGGAACTCGCATCCGTCTGGCGAACACGCGACGAGGATGTGGCGTCCCTACCTCAGCCGGGCGACGCTGCGGTTGTAGATGCACTCCAGGTCGGGTTCGACGACATACCAACCACGGTCGGTTGGGCGATGAGTGATGCATGGGCGGCTGTCGCCTATGGTGCGCCGATCGCGATTCGGTCGGATCATCCTAGAGACTTCTATGTGCCCGACGACAGAGTGTTGCGAAGGGCTGTGCACCTTCTCGGTCCTTCGCGGCAATCGCAGAAGCGTGCCGCGACGCTGCGCGTTACACCTGTGAAGGCAGTCTGTGCGGGTCGTGTGGATGGCGCAAAGGCGCTCCGTTCCAATGAGCATTGGCCTCTAGCGCATCCGCTGTTCGTCGCGTTGGATCTGGCACAGGATCCCGGACGAGGGCGGGAGGCGCTCGACCAGTGGACCCCTCCGATCGGTTGGCATCGTGTCTGGTGAGACCAGCCCTCCGGTCGTAAACCTTGTGGGAAACGCGATGTCTGCTTTGGTGCACGCGATTCCGGAGGTGGAATCGCGGACAAGCCGCCGGGTAATGGTCATCGGGGGGCTTGCAGTGGTGTGTCGACTACGCGTTCCGCATCGAGCGACGACTGACTTGGACACTGTGAGTCGTCGCGCTGCGGAGCAGATGCCTCAGCTGGAATTGCTGGCCGGTTTTAGCAGTGTTGAACGTGTCGGCCCAGTAGGTGTTTTGATTCCAACGCCGGCGGGGCGGGTGCGAGTCGACGTGCTTGAGATTTCAGAAGACGAAATAGCGCATCCACCTGATGAGCCCTCAGGCCGGCTCTACGTGATGTCCCATGCCTGGGCTTCGGAAACGTCAACCCCGGTGACAATACGAGCCGACAACTCGGCCGACATCAACGTGCTTGTGGCAGAACCGGGCCCGCTGGTAGCGATGAAGCTGCAGTCGCTGCCGGACCGTATAGTCGCGAAAGAGGCGACCGAACTTTTCGATATTGTGCGGCTTGTGCTCGATAGGGAGACGGGAGCTGTTGTGCGGCAGCAGCTCTCCGCCGCAGATGTTCAGCTCAAGGCCGACGCAGCATTTCACGCTGACAGGTGGTTCGACGTTACGATTGCGCGTTCGTTCAGCCTGCTGAGGCGAATCCCAGAGGCCGCTGACCTCAACCGCGACGATCTCGAACTCGTCGGCGAGCTGCTCATTCGGACTCTTGCGATCTAACTGGGTGGTCACGCCAGCACGCCCCTGACGTCGAACCTCTCCCACAGGTTGAGGAAATTCGTCATCATCAACAGCCGGCTGCGCGCCTGCTCGGAGTCGGCGATCCGCGCGTCGAATCGGTCGGTCACCGGGTCGGGCAGCAGCTGCTGCAGGAATCGGGGTACGTCAAGCAGCCACGCGGTCCCCATGATCGCGACATATCCGATCAGGTGTGTACGCAACGTGTTCGCGTCCAACCGCGGACCGCCTGCTGCTGCGTACTCGACGATGAAATGCTCGAGCAGGCTGTCGAGGTGGTTGTTCCACATGTCGGTCTCGGCGCTGCACAGGCATCCCCAGATCGCCATGGCGAGGTTCATCTCGCCGACGCAGCCCCAGTCGAGGAGGCCACACGCGAGTTCGTCACGGTCGCGCCAAAACCAGGCGTTGTCGACGTTGGCGTTCCAGTGACACAAGGCGACGTAGTCCCGGTCCGCGCCCAGCAGTTCCCACAGGCGGTCCACGCGACCGGGAATCAGCGCGACGTCGGCACGCAACCGCGAAAGGAATTCCGGGGCAACGGTGTTGGCTGGCAACAGTTCGGGTTGACTTGTCGCGAACTCTGCGAGTTGGTCGACGCGGCGCTGCAGTTGCTCAGGGGTGTAGGGCGCGCGTTCGCCAACCGAAAGCCGTCGCATGTCGACAGAGAAGTCCCGGTCGCTGCGATCGCCCGCTTTATGCGTGCCCGCAAGACAGGCCAACGCGGTGAACACCGCGCGGTAGTGCCCCAGCGGATCGGGCATTGAGTGGTCGGCGCATTTGTGGTACTTCGGCTCGATCCCGTTGCATCCGTATTGGATTCGATCTGTGACGAGCAACCCGGTGCCGGAGCCGTCATGGAAGTCAGCGAACAGACACCGCGGCACCGCGATCGGAAAACCCGGCGTTCGCGTCAACAATGCGAAGCGCACCTCGAGGGCCATCTGGCTCCGCCCGAGATCGCGCCCGGGATCGTCGAAGTCGCGGGAGAACTTCACGAACAGCTCACCCGGAAGGTCACACGGCTTTCCGTACGACACTGTCAGCTGCGCCTTGCGGCCAGTGCTGCCGCCTCGGAACTCCGCCAACTCGAGGTCGACCACGGCGTTGTCGGCACCCAGCGCGCCGGCGCGGCGGAACGCCTCGGTCAGGAAGGCGGTGCCACCGTCGCGCAGTGCGTCGGCGTCAGCGGGGATGTCGAGGCCGAGATGGTCACCGCGGACCCACTTGGCCGGCGCGTGCATCCTGGTGATTCTGCTCGTTCTGCTCAGCCGACGGCCCGGCCGGCGCCCTCCCAGAACTGCTTGCGGACGGCCTTTTTGTCGGGTTTACCCAGTGCGGTGATCGGCACCGAGTCGACGACGACGACCTGCTTGGGCACCTGCACCGAGCCTTTGCGCTCCTTCACCGACGCCTGGATCTCGGCGATCATGGTGGCCACCGCGTCCTCGTCGGTGGACGCGTCGGGCCGCAGCACCACCACGGCCGTCACCGCTTCGCCCCATTTCTCGTCGGGCGTGCCGATCACGCACACCTGGGCGACTGAAGGATGCTCGGCCACAACGTCTTCCACCTCGCGGGGGAACACATTGAAACCGCCGGTGACGATCATGTCCTTGGTGCGGTCGACGATGAACCAGAAGCCGTCCTCGTCCTCGCGCGCCAGATCACCGGTGTGCATCCAGCCGTCACGGAAAGTCTCGGCGGTGGCCTCGGGCAGGTTCCAGTAACCGCCGGACAGCAGCGGACCGGAGACGCAGATCTCGCCGACCTCGCCCTGGGGCACCGGCTGGCCGTCCTCACCGAGCAGCGCGGTCCGCGCGAACAGCGTCGGCCGGCCACACGAGGTCAGCCGCTTCTCGTCGTGATCCTTCTTCGACAGGTAGGTGATCACCATCGGCGCCTCGGACTGGCCGTAGTACTGCGCGAAGATCGGCCCGAACCGACGGATTGCCTCGGCCAGCCGCACCGGGTTCATCGCAGAGGCGCCGTAGTAGACCGTCTCCAACGACGACAGGTCGCGGGTGTGCGAATCGGGGTGGTCCATCAGCGCGTAGATCATCGACGGCACCAGCATGGTCGCGGTGATCTTCTGCTCCTCGATGACGCGCAGCACCTCGGCCGGATCGAACTTTGTCAGCACGATCAGCTCGCCGCCCTTGACGATCACCGGGGTGAAGAACGCCGCACCCGCATGCGACAGCGGCGTGCACATCAGGAAACGCGGATTCTCCGGCCATTCCCACTCGGCCAACTGCACCGTCGTCATCGTCGTGATGGACTGCGTCGTCCCCATCACGCCCTTCGGCTTACCGGTGGTACCGCCGGTATAGGTGAGTCCGCCGATATTGTCGGGCGCCAGGTCGGCGGCCACCAGCGGCTGTGGGGTGTACTTGGCCGCCTCGGCACTGAGGTCCACCGCGGCCACCCCCGCTCGGCTGAGCTCCTCTGGGACTGGGCCGATCGTCAGGATCTGCGTGAGCGACGGCACCTTCTCCAGCAGACCCAGCGCGCGCTCGACGAACATCGGGTTGGGGTCGATGATCAGCGACGTCACCCCGGCGTCGGACAGCACGTAGGCGTGATCGTCCAGCGAGCCGAGAGGGTGCAGTGCGGTGCGCCGGAAGCCCTGGGTCTGGCTGGCGCCGATGATCATCAGCACCTCGGGACGGTTGAGCGATAGCAGTCCCGACGCGCTGCCGGTGCCCGCACCGAGCGCCTCGAAGGCCTGAATGTACTGGCTGATGCGGTCGGCGAGCTCGCCACCGGTGAGCGTGGTGTCGCCGAGGAACAGCACGGGGCGGTCTTTGTGGCGTTTGAGCGCACCGACGGTGAGGTGGCCGGAGTGCAGGGGATGGCGCAGCAGATCACTCATGGCCTACAGACTAGAACGTGTTCCAGTTCGAGTCATCAAGCCCTGCGTATTCGCCCCGAGTCCGTGCGTGGCTGGCCGGCGGTGCCGCTGAAGTCGCGTAGTCGACTACGCAGGACCGCGGGTGGTGGCCCCGCAACGCTCCACGGAGGCCAGCAGAGAGCTTGCCCAGACCGAAAGGACATCTCGATGACCCAACGAACACTTGCCCTGCTGACCGCACTCGTAGGCGCCTCCGCGCTCTCGGGCGTCTGGGCGGTGCCCGTCGCGCATGCCGATCCGCTCGACGCGATCATCACCACCGTAAAGAACGACCGGCCCGCCCGGTGCCCGGCACTGCAATACGACAACGGGGTCCTCGAAGGAGCCGCCCAGGCGTATGCGCGATCGGAGAACCCGGTCGACGGCCAGCCCGCCGGCTACAACGGGCGGACGCTGGCGTTCCTGGGCTCGGGTGACCCCCAGGCCGCGGCGACCACGAGCGCCTATTCAAGGGGCGCGGGCGGGTTGATCAGCAACTGCGACTTCACCGACTTCGGTGTCGGCTTCGTCCGTCACGAGGACAGGGAGGTCGATGTGGTGACCATCGTGTTCGGCGCCCCCGCCAAACCCGTCGAGGCGCCGCCCGTCGCCGCGCCGGCGCCGGTGCCCCCGCCGCCGGTCGAGGCGGCCAAGCCTGATCCCGTCGCGCCGACCGACGCCATCCGGGTGTCGTTCGACCGGGGGCTGACCTGGACGGTGAACGTCACGAACTCCTCGGCGCTGGCCGGAACGTGCACCTACGTCGCGACCAACCCGATTCTGCCCGGGGTTAACAAGACCTTCGACATCGGCCCCAACGGGAGCACGAGTTTCCCGGTGCTTGCCCCGCCGCCGCTGTCCACCTACCACGTGGTGGTGTCGTGCAGGGGTGACTTCAACGGCAAGAACGTCGAATTCGGTCACGTCGAGCAGGACGTCTAACGGCTGGAATGCATTCCACGCGGGCTCTCTCGCGATGCCCGCGAAACCCCCCGCCGGAACGGTATTCCAGCATGCGCACTCTCGCACTTTTCCTGCTGGAATGCCGTTCCGGCGTCGACGCCCCTACTTCCAGACGCCCTCCTTCTTCCACCGGATCTCCTTCTGAACCCACTCGTTGTCCTGGGGGAACTCCTCGGACTCGGTGATCCGGCGCACCTCCAGCCGGGCGCCCAGTCCCAGTGGGCACTTCAACGCCCACTGCTTGGCCTCCTCGATCGAGGACACACCCAGCACCCAGAAGCCGTTGAACAGCTCCTTGGCCTCGGTGTACGGACCGTCGGTGACCACCGGGGTGTCGGTGTCGAAGTTGACGACGAAGCCTTCCTCCGGCCCGGCCAGTCCCTCGCCGGCAAGCAGCACGCCGGCCTTGATGAGCTCCTCGTTGTAGCGGCCCATGTCGGCGATCACCTCGTTGAAGTCGACGTTCTCCATCGCCTTCTCGGCTTCGGGGGTGGACCGCAGAATCAGCATGTAGCGGGTCATTGTGTGTCTCCTCTCTGTGTGGGAAGGGGCCTGTCCCTAGTGTTGAAGTACCCCTCGCTACCTACGTCGATCGGCAAGACCCGAAATCGACACGGCACGACAAGGTTTTTTGGTAGACCGTGGCGTGGCGAAAGGAGGCACGGGTGGCAGGTGGATTCCGCGCCGTTACGGCAAAGCTTCGTCGGCGGGCTGACTCCGAGGATCGCTTCTCGGCGACGCCCATGGAGATGGTGTTGCGGGCGATCCTTGTGTATGTCGTGATCGGGGTGGTGTACACCGGGCTGCACATCGAACTCCTCGACCAACTCGAGCATCGGCTGAGTGGGCCTTTCACGGTGTTCGGGGACTACGCGGCACTGGCCGCGACGATGACGATGTGGCCGCTACTGCTGGGGAGCGCGCTGGTGTGCGGGGTTGCGGGCTGCGGTCTGATCTGACGCCCCGGCACAGATAGTACTGACACGTTGACACGCAGAGTTACTCTTTGTGTCAACGGCTAAGTCGGGAGGCGTCATGGTCGCAGTCGTCAGGGATGCTCCACAGGAGGTCACCCGCACGGTTCGTCCGAAAGCCATCAACGAATTCCGCAAGCACTCCGGCAGCGTCCTGGGCGGTTTCTTCGGCGCGGCGGCCTTCGACGAGGTGGCGCTGGTGCCGGTGGCCGCCGCGGTGGACAAGACCGGGCGCTTCGAGTCCAACTTCGCCGATCGTGGTGTGCGCAGCGGGTTCTCGACGTTCCTGGCGATCTGGGGCGACGCAGCGGACAAGGCCGCCGAGGGGGAGCGGCTCAAGACGCTGCACCGCGACGTGCGGGGCACGGGCAAGGGCGATTTCGCCGACGTCCGCTACAGCGCGCTGGATCCGAAGCTGTGGAACTGGATCGCGGTCAGCGGGTTGATGCTGGTGCTCAACTCCTTCACACCCTGCACCGGGGTCACGCTGACCGATGACGAACGCGAGGTCGCCTACCAGCAGCTCCTGGAGTCGTTCCGCACGCTGGAACTGCCGGGCAAGAACGCCAAACTGCCCGCCACCTACGACGACGCCGTCGAGTACTACGAGGCAATGGTGGACGGCGAACTGGCGGCGAACCCGTTCCTGCGCCGCGTCACCGAGAACCTGACCCGGCTGCCGCTGCCGACGCTGATGCTCTCGCCGGCGCTCCGGCTGGCACTGACCCCGCCGTGGTTGGTGCTGCGCCCAGTGGCCGGACGGGTGGTGACGGTGTGTTCGTTCGGCATCCTGCATCCCGGCATCCGTGAGCTGACCGGATTCCGGTGGCAGGCCCGCCATGACCGCGAGTTCGCGCTCTACACCCGACTACTGCAGCTGGCCTGGCGCACGCTTCCCGACAGGGTGCTGCTGATTCCGTTGGCCCGCAACAGGATCGAGTACGAGAAACTGGTTCGGCTGCACCGCTCCGTCGCGCTGGAGTCCTTCGCTCCACCGCCGGGCCGCTGCCCCGCGGGCTGACCGTGCGACGACTTCGCAACACCGACAGCCGCACCGAGCAGGAGTCGGCGATCCTGAAGGCGGCCGCCGAGGAGGTCGCGCTGGTCGGGGTGGGCCGCCTGAACATGGACGTCATCGCCCGCCAGGCCGGCGTCAGCCGCAGCACGCTGTACCGCAGGTTTCCCAGCCGCGACGTGTTGATCACCGAGCTGGGCCGGCAGACCTTCGCTTTCGCGATGGCCCGCCTGCAGACCGTGGCCATCGACTCGGGCCCGCAGGCGGCCGCGGTGGCGGCGTTCCGCGAGGGCGTCCGGCTGCTGACCGGTGAGCCGGTGATGCGTCGCTTCCTGCAACTCGACGGTGAGTTCACGGCCACCACGGAGATGGTCGAGGAGGCCCGACTTTTCCTCGTCAGTGCCGCAACCGCGATGGCCAAGGCGTTGCGGGCTGCCGGCGCGACGATGTCCGACGCCGAGCTCCTCGCCGTCGCCGAGGTGCACATCCGGCTGGCCGCCTCGCTGGTCCAGGTCAATACCCCGGTGCTCGACGTCACCGACGATGACGCAGTGGCCCACTACGCCCGGACCTACCTTGCGCCGCTTGTGCGATGACTGAGAGCAATCGCATATCGCTGCTTCATCAGCAGTAACAGCGTGCAATAAGACGGAACGGCGAATCACCTGTCGAGGATTGCGCGAAATCGGACAGCGGCGGCTGCGAGCGTGGCACGCTTCTGGCCATGGTTGATCTGCCCGAACCCCGTTTTCTCGATGACCGCATCGCCCACTGGGCGCGCACCACGCCCGATGCCGAAGCCCTGGACTACCTCGACCGGTCCTGGACCTGGGCACAGTGGGACGAGCGGGTCCGCCGACTCGCGGGCGCCCTCAAGGAGCGCGGCGTCACCCGCGGCGACGTGGTGGCGTTCCTCGACAAGAACCACCCGGCCTGCATCGAGCTGACCTTCGCCGCAGCGTCGCTCGGCGCGGCGAACGCGATCATCAACTTCCGGCTGGCCGCCGACGAGCTCGACTACGTCCTCAACGATTCGGGCGCCAAGGTGCTGATCGTCGGGGCGGAGTTCACGCCGTCGATCGACAAGATCCGCGACAAGCTCGACCACGTCGAGCACGTCATCTCCGTGGCGCCCGAGGGCGACGACGAGTACGAGGCGATGCTGGAGGCGGCGACGCCCACCGGACGCGCTGACGACGTCGACCCGGGCGACGTCGCGATCATCATGTACTCCTCGGGCACCACCGGACGCCCCAAGGGTGTCGAGCTCACGCAGGCCAACATCATCGCCCACACCGTGAACGCCCACGAGGGCTTCGAGTTCGACGAGGGCGACAAGAACATGGTGTCGATGCCGCTGTTCCACGTCGGTGGTTCGTCATATGCGCAGTTCGGTATTCACGACGGTGTCCCGAGCGTGATGACCCGCGAAGTCGACGGTGTCTCGCTGGCCGGGGCGATTCTCAAGGGCGCCAACCGGACCTTCCTCGTCCCCGCGGTGCTTGCCAAGGTGCTGGAGTCCGGCGAGGACGCGGTCAAGCTGTTCAGCGGGCTCAAGACCTACGGTTACGGCGCGTCGCCGATGCCGCTGCCGCTGCTGCGCGCGGCGCTGAAGGCCTGGCCGAACACCGACTTCATCCAGGCCTACGGGCTGACGGAACTCTGCGGTGTCATCAGCCACCTGATGCCCGATGCACACCGCGCCGAGGACCACCCCGAGCGACTCACGAGCGCAGGCACCCTGGTGCCCAACGCCGAGGTGCGCGTCGTCAACCCCGACACTCTCGAAGACGTCCCCGCCGGGCAGCAGGGTGAATTGTGGTTCCGGTCACCGCAATTGATGAAGGGCTATCACAACAAGCCCGAGGCCACCGCCGAAGCCATCACCGAGGATGGCTGGTTCCGCACCGGTGACGTCGGCCGTGTCGACGACGGCGGTTACATCTTCGTCGAGGACCGGCTCAAGGACATGATCATCTCGGGCGGGGAGAACATCTACTCCATCGAAGTGGAGCGGGTGATGGCCGAACACCATGCGGTGGTCGAGGTCGCGGTCTTCGGGGTTCCGGACGAGAGGTGGGGCGAGGTCGTCAAGGCCGTCGTCGTGCTCGAGAGCTCCCAAGGCGATGTCGCCGAGGCCGACCTGATCGCGTTCGCGCGCGAGCGGCTCGCCGCCTACAAGTGCCCCAAGAGCGTCGACATCACCGACGAACTGCCCCGCAACCCGACCGGCAAGGTCCTGAAAAAGGAACTGCGCAAACCGCATTGGGAAGGTCGCGACCGCTCCACGGTCTAGGGATCGGGCTCGGCAAGTATTCGCTCCCACTGCTCGCGGCCCCGTGGCGTGAGGCCTACGTCGCGGGTGCTGGGCCATTCGTCGATATCGGTGGCTGTCTGTTCGCACCATTCGATGAGAGCGCGGTAGAAGTCGCTGATGAACGTCGCCTGACGTTCGACGAGATGAAGGCGCTGGGGGAAGGGCCCGCCAGTGGTGAGCAATTCCTCGATGAGTGCGAGGCCCTTGCCGCGCAACTCGCGGGCGTGGCGAGCAGTTGCTTCCAGCGACTCACGAAGCTCTTCCTTCGTGGCCTGGTCCCCGAGGAAAAGCCGAAGAAACCCCTCTACTTCGAGCAACGGTGCGGCGGGCTGGCTGCCGAACCACTCCTCAAGGGCCGCCCGGCCTTCCGCAGTGATCGTGTAGCGCGTGGCCTGCTTCCGGCGGCCGTCGACCACCTCGGCGGTCGCATGTCGGCGCTCGACGAGTCGCTTGAGCTCCGCGTACAGGTGGGCATCCGATCGCGGCCAGAAATAGTGCATACCGCGCCTGATCTGAGCGACGATCTCGTACGCCGTCCATGGCCTTATGCCCAGCAGCCCGAGAAGTGCGAACGATGTGGTGGTCGGCTTCGAGGGCACCGCTTGACAATACTCCATGCTGGAGTAATTTAATGCTCCAGCATGGAGTATGGGAGTACGTAATGAACGACACCGGATACGTCGCGATCGTTGATACTGATCGGGACGAACTGAGGGATCGCATCGACCAGGCGCGGCGGCGGTTCTATCGGCTGGCTCGGTCCGCCGACCCGGACGCCCGGCGGCGAGGCTTGGACTGGAACGTGCATCAGGTGATCGCCCACGTGCTCTGCGTCGCGCGCCGTTATCAAGCGGTCATCGAGGGGCGAGATTTTCGCCGTGCACTCCACCCGCGCGAGCTGGATCAGATCAACCAAGAAGAGATGCTCGCGGCGATGGCCCCGATCCCCGAACTACTCGAGGACCTTGAGGCGCTCGAACCGGTAATGGACGCGTATTTCGACAGCCTCTCCGACGACTACACGGTCGAGTTTCACTGCGGCGCTATGGCTTCCGGGATTGTCGCCCAGGTTAACTGGCTCTTCGACCTGGTCTTGCACGGAGAGGACATCGCGCGGGCTGTGGGGGTGCCGTGGGCGATTAGCGAGCGCGATATGTTGCTTCTGCTCCGCGAGTTTGTGGAGTTGGCACCGGCCTACCTGAAGGCGGAGGTCTCCCCTGCGACCGACATCTGCGTGGCCCTTCGAATCCCGGGTGCTCGGCCCTATGTGATGCACGTTCATAACGGAACCCTGGAGGTCCGCCCGCGGCGCTCCGGCGACCGGCCGGACGCGGTAGTGAAAGCGCCGGCATCGACCATGATTCGGCTGATTCTTCACCGCATCGGTCCTGTTACCGCCGTCAGGCGCGGCCTGCGCGTCGTCGGGGGTCGACGGCCGTGGAAGGCGATGCAACTGCAGTCGTGTATCGAAAGGGCGTGACGTCGTCAGACTCAGATGGGTACCGCCACCTCGTTGCGGCGCCGGAACGGCAGCGTCCACGGTGGATCGTAGAACCACGCGACTGCCTCACCGGTGGGCTGAATATCGTTCTCGCACAGGGCATCCAGTAGCGTCTCGGTGTGGAAGGCGACGGCGCCTGGTCCCCGGTCGCCGCTGAACCGCAGGACCGCGACCGTCTCCGCGGGCACTGTGATCAGCCGCACGTCGTCGTCATCGGGCGTCGGCAGGGTGTCCAGCGACCACTTCGACGGCATGAAGAACCGGACCGTCCAGCCCCGGTCGGCACTGCCGTCCTGCGTGACGGGCGCTGTCATCGCGATGGTGTCGCCGCTCGATGGCTGTTGCCCCACCGGCGCCGTCATCGCGATGCTGTCGTGGCGGTGGTTGCCGCCGAAGATGTAGCCCGCCAGCCGGCGAAAGCCGGTGCTGAGAGCGTGGTCTCGCTCGCCGAACACGATGGTCTCGGCGGCGATACGTGTTCCGTACTGGCGGATCTCGACCGTCTCGGTCAGTTGACGCCCCAGGTAGCGCGGCTCTTCGGTCCCGGCGCGGATGCCGACCACCGACAGCGCAGATTCCGGAATCTGCTTCACCAGTTGGGGGATATCGATCTTCACACTCTCACCTCGCGTCGCCTCGCGTCTTGAGGTAGCCGCGAGCCTCGCGGTTCAAACCGTGGGGTTCACGACACGTCGGCGATGACGAGGTGTACATCGACGACCGGGGACTCGCGGCTGTCGACGGTGATGCTCCGGCTGACGAGATCCCCGTCACCATTGGTGATTCCGGGTGCAGGGCGGCACGATGGAGGGATGGTGGAGTTGTCCGACGTTCTCGACCGACTCCACGTCGTGGCACTGCCGATGCGGGTGCGCTTCCGCGGCATCACCGTTCGCGAGGTCGCCCTGATCGACGGTCCAGCCGGCTGGGGGGAGTTCGGCGCCTTCCTCGAGTACGGGCCGCCGGAGGCCGCGCACTGGCTGGCTGCGGGCCTCGAGGCGGCGTACCGCCCACAGCCTGAGGTGGTGCGCCACCGTATCCCGATCAACGCGACGGTGCCCGCCGTCGCGGCCGGCGAGGTCGCCGCAATACTGGCCCGCTTCCCCGGCGCACGCACCGCGAAGGTGAAGGTCGCCGAGCCCGGTCAGTCGCTGGCCGACGACGTCGCAAGGGTCAACGCCGTGCGCTCCGTGGTGCCGAGGGTGCGCGTCGATGCCAACGGCGGCTGGAGCGTCGAGGAGGCGGTCACCGCGGCACGGGCGCTCACCGCCGACGGAATGCTGGAGTACCTGGAACAACCCTGCACGACGGTGCCCGAGCTCGCGGAGGTTCGCCGCCGGATCGGCGTGCCGGTCGCTGCGGATGAGAGCATCCGCAAGGCCGAGGACCCGCTGCTGGTGGTGCGCTCCGGGGCCGCCGACGTCGCCGTGCTCAAGGTCGCGCCCCTCGGTGGAGTGCAGAAGTTGCTCGACATCGCCGGGCAGATCGACATCCCGATCGTGGTGTCCAGCGCCCTGGACTCGGCGGTCGGCATCGGGGTCGGGCTCGTCGCCGCGGCCTGTCTACCCGAGCTGCCCTACGCCTGCGGGCTGGGCACCGGCGGTCTGTTCGTCGAGGATGTCGCCGAGCCGGTGACGCCCGTCGACGGCTATCTGCCTGCGGCGACGGTGACGCCGGACCCGGCACGCCTGGCCGCGCTGGCCGCCTCACCCGAGCGCAGGCAGTGGTGGATCGAACGCGTCCGGGCCTGCATTCCCCTGCTGCACTGACGCTGTCCTGATCTGTGGGATCCATGGCCTAGACGCCACCGGCTCGCTGGCCAACACTGGGTCCATGACGCGCACGGTGCTCATCCTCGGGTTCGAGGGTGTGCAGGCACTCGACATGGTGGGGCCCTTCGAGGTCTTCACCGGGGCGTCGATGTTCGTGGCAAGCCAGGGCGCAGGCAATGGAACCGACGGATACGCCGTCCGCATCGTCTCGGCCGGCGGAGTCCCGGTGAGCACCGGCACCGGCCTCACGTTGGTCGCCGACCCGTTGCCCGACCCGGGCGGGGCCGTGGACACGGTGGTGCTGCCGGGTGGCTGGGGCACGGACGTGGCGCGCCGCAGCGCCAAACTGATCGACTGGATCGCCGCGGTGGCCCCGAACGCCCGCCGCGTGGTGAGTGTCTGTACCGGCGCGGTGCTGGCGGCGCAGGCGGGACTGCTCGACGGCTGCGTGGCGACCACGCACTGGGCGTTCGCCCCGCAGATGGCCGCCGAATTCCCCTTGGTGACCGTCGATCCCGATCCGATCTTCGTCCGCAGTTCGCCGAAGGTGTGGACCGCCGCGGGCGTCACTGCCGGCATCGATCTGGCGCTGGCGCTCGTCGAGGACGACCACGGCACCGAGGCCGCGCAGACCGTCGCCCGGTACCTGGTGATGTACCTGCGACGCCCCGGCGGGCAGACCCAGTTCGCGGCACCGGTGTGGATGCCGCGTGCCCGCCGCACGCCGATCCGCGACGTCCAGGAATCGATCGAGGCCGAACCCGCTGGTGCGCACAGCATTTCCGAGTTGGCCCGGCGCGCCGCGATGAGCCCGCGGCACTTCACCCGGGTGTTCACCGAGGAAGTCGGTGAGGCGCCGGGAGCCTACGTCGAACGGATCCGCACCGAAGCGGCCCGCCGTCAGCTGGAGGAGAGCGACGACACCGTGACGGTGATCGCCGCGCGCTGCGGATTCGGATCCTCGGAGACGTTGCGCCGCAACTTTGTTCGCCGGCTCGGCATCTCGCCGGACCAGTACCGCAAGACATTCGCCTGACACCCGAAGGAGATTCACATGCAGGTCGCCATCATGCTGTACCCGGGATTCACCGCGCTGGACTTCATCGGTCCCTACGAGTGCCTGCGGTGGTTGCCCGACACTGAGGTCCGGTTCGTCTGGCACGAGCCGGGGCCGATCGCCGCGGACTCGGGTGTGCTGCTCGTTGGCGCCACGCACTCGTTCGACGAAACGCCGTCCCCCGACGTCATCCTGATCCCGGGCGGCTTCAGCACCATGGAGCATGCCCGGGACGAGAAGGTGCTGGACTGGGTGCGGACCGCGCATCAAACGTCGACGTGGACGGCGTCGGTGTGCTCGGGATCGGTGATCCTGGCGGCCGCGGGTCTGCTCGAGGGCAAACGTGCGACATCGCACTGGGCTGCAGTGCAGATGCTGCGGACCTTCGGTGCCGTGCCCGTCGACGACGAACGGATCGTGCCCGCCGACGACAAGATCGTCACGTGCGCCGGGGTGTCGGCAGGGATCGACCTCGGGCTGTGGCTGGCGGGACGGATCGGCGGCGATGCCAAGGCCAAGGCGATCCAGCTGTCCATGGAGTACGACCCGCAGCCGCCGTTCGATTCCGGGCACATGTCGAAGGCGTCGGCGAGCACCAAGGCCGCCGCCGTCGCACTGATGGGCAAGGAGTTGGCGAAGCCCGCCGCGCTGGCGGCCACCACCGGCCTGCTTTGGGATGCCGCGCTGCAGCGGGTGCGCTCTCGGCGCGTCCGTCGGCGCACCCCCGCAACCCGTTGAGGCTGCGCTGACGGCGGGGTTTTCCCACGATTCGCCACCCTGGGCGCCGTCTCAACGCGAATCGAAGTAGCGTCGTCGGGGTGAATTTGGCTTATGACGACCGTGGCACCGGTGAGCCGGTGCTGTTCATCGCGGGTCGTGGCGGGGCGGGTCGCACCTGGCATCTGCACCAGGTGCCGGTCTTCACCCGTGCCGGTTACCGATGTGTGACGTTCGACAACCGCGGCATCGGCGCCACCGAGAGCGCCGAGGGCTTCACCACCGAGACGATGATCGGCGACGTCGTCGCGCTGATCGAGAAGCTCGGTCTCGCCCCTGTCCGGCTGGTCGGGGTGTCGATGGGCTCCTACATCGCCCAGGAGGTGATGGTGGCCTACCCCGAACTGGTGAAGTCGGCGGTGCTGATGGCCACCCGCGGCCGCCACGACCGGGCCCGTGACTTCTTCTGGAAGGGCGAGCTGGCCCTGGCCGAATCGGGCGTCGAGCTGCCGATCGAGTTCGAGGCGAAAGTGCGCCTGCTCGAAAGCTTCTCGCCGAAGACGTTGAACGACGACAACGCGGTGCGCGACTGGATCGACATGTTCACGATGTGGCCACAGAAGCCCACCCCCGGCATGGCCACCCAGCTGCACATCGCCCCGCAGGGCAGCCGGCTGGCCGCCTACCAGAACATCGGCACGCCCACTCTGGTCATCGGTTTCGCCGACGACGTGGTGCTGCCGTCCTACCTCGGCCGCGAGGTGGCCAACGCGATGCCGAACGGGAAATTCCTGGAGATCCCCGGCACCGGTCACCTCGGGTTCATCGAGAAACCGCAGGTCGTGAACACAGCGATCCTGAATTTCTTCGCCGATAGTCTGTAGTAATGAACCCCTCGACGGCACAGGCCCGCGTGGTCGTCGACGAACTGATCCGCGGCGGCGTCCGCGACGTCGTGCTGTGCCCGGGCTCCCGGAACGCCCCGCTGGCGTTCGCGCTGCACGACGCCGACCGCGCCGGCCTGCTGCGTCTGCACGTCCGGATCGACGAACGCACTGCGGGCTTCCTGGCGATCGGCTTGGCGGTCGCCGAGCGGGCTCCGGTGTGTGTGGCCATGACCTCGGGGACCGCGGTCGCCAACCTCGGACCGGCGGTGGTGGAGGCCAACTACGCGCGCGTGCCGTTGATCGTGCTGTCGGCCAACCGGCCTTATGAGCTGCTGGGCACAGGCGCCAACCAGACCTTCGAGCAGCTGGGCTATTTCGGCACGCAGATGCGCGCGAACATCAGCCTCGGCTTGGCTGAGGATTTACCGGATCTCACCGGGGCGTTCAACGCACAGTGGCGATCGGTCACCTGCCGGGTTCTGGCGGCCGCGACGGGTTCTCGCTCGGCCAACGCCGGACCGGTGCAGTTCGACATCCCGTTGCGTGAGCCGCTGGTCCCCGATGCCGGCGAAGGCCAGGACGGGGCGGCCGTATACGCGCCGCCCGGCCGGCCCGACGGCAAGCCGTGGACCTACACACCGCCGGTCATCTTCGACCAGCCGCTGGACATCGACCTGACCCCCGACACCGTCGTCATCGCCGGTCACGGCGCCGGCGTGCACGAAAACCTGGCGCATCTGCCGACCGTCGCCGAGCCGACCGCACCGCCGGCGCAGAACCCACTGCACCCGTTGGCGTTGCGGCTGGTCAGGCCGCAGCAGGTCATCATGCTCGGCCGGCCGACGCTGCATCGGCCGGTGTCGTCGCTGCTGGCCGATCCGTCGATCCCGGTGTATGCGCTGACCACCGGTCCGCGCTGGCCCGACGTGTCGGGTAATTCGCAGGCGACAGGAACGCGCGCGGTCATCGCCGGTGCGGCCTCCCCGGACTGGCTGCGCCGGTGCGCCGAGGCCAACCGCCGCGCCAACGACGCGGTGCGCGGCCAGCTCGAGATGTATCCGTTGACGACAGGTCTGCACGTGGCGGCCGCCGTCGCCGACGCGCTGCGGCCGGGAGACCAGTTGGTGCTGGGGGCCTCGAACCCGGTCCGCGACATCGCCCTGGTGGGGTTCAACACCCCCGAGGTCCAGGTGCGGTCCAATCGTGGGGTGGCCGGTATCGACGGCACCGTGTCAACGGCGATCGGCGCCGCCCTGGCGTTTGAACGAGCGGGAGCCTTGGAACGCGCGGACGCCCACGATCGCACCGCCGGCGGACGCACCATCGCGCTGATCGGCGACCTGACGTTCGTGCACGACAGCTCGGGCCTGCTGATCGGGCCGACCGAGCCGACGCCGCGCGATCTGACGATCGTGGTGTCCAACGACAACGGTGGCGGCATCTTCGAGCTGCTCGAGCAGGGTGATCCGAGGTTCTCCGACGTGTCCTCGCGCATCTTCGGCACCCCGCACGACGTCGACGTCGGCGCGCTGTGCCGCGCCTACCACGTCGACAGCCGTCAGATCGAGGTCGGCGAGTTGGCGGACACGCTCGGCCAGCCGTCCGAGGGCATGCGGGTGCTGGAGGTCAAGGCGGACAGGTCGTCGTTGCGGGCGTTGCACGCGTCGATCAGAGCCGCCCTGTGAAACAGGTGGTTGCACGCCTGAAAGCGTTGTGGCGCCTGATCATTCCGCATCTGTACGGCGAGCCGGGTGAGACGCCCGGCGGCCGGGTCGTGCGGCGCATCCGGATCGGCATCGTCGTCGCGGCGTGCCTGGTGACGTTGCAGTCGACTCTGCTGGTGCTCGGTGCCTGGCGCAACGATCGCCAGATCGAGCGTCACCTCGGGGTCGCCGAAGCCAGTGTGCTCGACGCGGGTCCGCGGCGGTCGACGATCGAGTTCGTCACGCCGGACCGGGTGACCTACCGTCCTGAGCTCGGCGTGCTGTATCCCTCGGAGCTGGACACCGGCATGCGCATCTATGTCGAATACGACTCCAACAATCCGGATCTCGTTCGCGTTCAGGACCGTAACGCTGCGCTGGCGATCATCCCGGCGGGCTCGATCGCGGTGGTCGGCTGGCTGGTCGCCGGTGTGGCGCTCGGCGCGACCGCCATGGTCGAGCGGCGCCTCGATCGGCGCGACGCCGTCTCCTGATTCAGGACTCGACGAGGTCCTCGAGCCAGTTGGCGTCGAAGATGTCGAGCTTCTCGTTGGTGTCGAGGTCGAAAACCGTTGGGGTTCCTGTGGTCATCTCGTCGATCTCGAACAGGTAGCCAAAGTTGGTCTCCTCCATGTCGGCGAGGTCGACCGCTTCCTGGTCACTGGCGATGTTGTCGGCGACCAGATCCGGCATCCCGGAGGCCAATGCCATGTCGCGCAGCTCGTCGTCGGTGAACCCGGGCCCGCCGGGATCCTGATTGATCCAGAGGTCCTCGACGAAGAGTTGGAACTGCGTGCCCGTGGCCGACGCGTTCCCGATCGCCTCCGCGGCCAGGAACAGCGCGTTGGCAACCCGCGACGAGTACCCGGCGTAGTCGTCGTCGAGAAAGGTCAGCGGCCGGTAGGTGATCTGGAGTCTGCCGATATTGAGGTAGTACGCCATCTGGTCCCCGAAGTCGCGCTGCAGATCGCTGCAGTGGGTGCACTGCGGTTCGGTGTAAATCTCGATCTTCACCGGTGCGTCGTCGAAACCCGCGACGATGCCGTATCCGTCCCCGGCAATGGCCAGCGGCACCTTGGCGGGGTCGGGCAACGCGGTGCCGGTGATCTGTTTCGAGCAGCCCACGACGGTGAGCAACAGCCCCACAATCGCGATGACCAGCGCTGTCCTCGATGCCCGCATGTCGAGAGAGTAGTCCCTGACCCCGTCGGGAGGTGGCACTCGGCACCGTCCGGCTACCCGGCAATTCGCGCGACATCTCCCTGTTGGCAACCTCGCCGACAGTTCGCGCTGTCATTCTCGAGGCGTGCGAGTCGCGATCGTCGCCGAATCATTCCTGCCGAATGTCAATGGCGTCACCAACTCGGTCCTTCGGGTGATCGAGCACCTGCGCCGCACCGGCCACGAGGTGCTGGTGATCGCCCCGGACACACCGCGCGGGGAACCTCCCGCGGACAAGGTGCACGAGGGGGTCCGGGTGCACCGCGTCCCGTCGCGGATGTTCCCGAAGGTGACGTCGCTGCCGCTGGGGGTGCCGCGCCCCAAAATGGTCGGTGTGCTGCGCGGTTTCGACCCCGACGTGGTGCATCTCGCGTCACCTGCGCTGCTCGGCTACGGCGGGCTGCACGCCGCGCGATATCTCGGGATCCCGACCATCGCGGTGTTCCAGACCGACATCGCGGGTTTCGCGACCAGCTATGGCATGGGGATGGCGTCGCGGGCGGCCTGGGCGTGGACCCGACATCTGCACAAGCGCGCCGACCGCACCCTGGCGCCATCCACCTCCGCGATGGAAAACCTCGCCGCCCATGGCATCCCGCGGGTGCACCGGTGGGCACGCGGTGTCGACGTGACGGGCTTCGCGCCGTCGGCACGCGATGAGCGGCTACGCCGATCGTGGTCGCCGGACGGCAGACCGATCGTCGGGTTCGTCGGGCGCCTCGCCCCCGAGAAGCACGTGGAGCGCCTTGCAGCGCTGGCCGGCCGCGAGGATCTGCAGATAGTCATCGTCGGTGACGGTGTGGACCGGCCCAAGCTCGAATCAGTGCTTCCGCGTGCGGTTTTCACCGGCGCGCTCTACGGTGACGCGTTGGCAGCCGCGTACGCCAGCATGGATGTCTTCGTGCACGCCGGTGAACACGAGACCTTCTGCCAGGCGGTGCAGGAGGCGATGGCGTCCGGGCTTCCGGTCGTCGCACCCGATGCGGGCGGCCCGCGTGATCTGGTGACGCCCATGCACACCGGTGTGCTGCTGGGTGTCGCCGAGTTCGAGGCGAAGCTGCCGACCGCGGTGGACCATCTGCTGGCCGAACGCCGGCGGTATTCGGCGGCGGCCCGGCGCAGCGTGCTCGGCAGGACGTGGCCGTCGATCTGCGACGAGCTGATCGGGCACTACGCGGACGTGCTGGGCGCCCGCGGCGTCAAGGCCGCGTGAACTCAGCCCTGCGCCAACTCGGCGACCGGCTGCCATTCCTCCCACAGCTTCAGGCGGCTCTCATAGTCGGCCTTCGCCAGTGACAGCGGCTTTTCGCCGAAGAACACCCGCAGCGGGGGAGGCGTGGCGTCGACGACCTTCAGGATCGCCTTGGCCGACGCGGTCGGATCGCCGGGGGCGGGCATCCGCTGGGCGCGCTTGCGGTTGGCGTCCTCGTGCACCTCGGCGTAGTCGGGCAGCTCGGCGGCCCGCTTGGACGACGGACCCGCCCAGTCGGTGTCGAAACCGCCGGGTTCGATGAGTGTGACGTGCACGCCGAAGGACTCGACCTCTTGGGCGAGCGCCTGCGAGAAGCCTTCCAGCGCCCATTTGGACGCGTGGTAGATGCCGACGTTCTGGAACGCGGTGATACCGCCGATGGAGGACACCTGGACGATGTGGCCGCTGCGCTGTGCGCGCAGATAGGGCAGTGCGGCCTGGGTGATCCACAGCGCGCCGAACACGTTCGTCTCGATCTGGTCCCGGGCCTCCTGCTCGGAAAGCTCTTCGATGAACCCGAACTGTCCGTACCCGGCGTTGTTGACGACGATGTCGAGTCGCCCGAAGTGCTCGTGTGCCTGCTTGACGGCCGCGAAGTCGGCGTCGCGGTCGGTCACGTCCAGGGTGATCGGCAGCAACGCGTCGCCGAACGTGGCCGTCAGGTCGTCCAGAGATGACACGTCGCGCGCGGTGGCGGCAACCTTGTCGCCGCGCTCCAGCGCGGCAATCGTCCATTCACGCCCGAATCCGCGCGACGTACCCGTGATGAACCAGACTTTTTCGCTCATGTTCGGAGTCAATACCCGCAAAGCCGCTGCGCATTCCCGTAAGCGGGAAGTGCACAGGAAACGTCCAGACAGACTCCTGATACGTTCGGCCGTGTGAACCGCGCCTCGCTGGAGAAGAACCCACACGAGGTGGCGTCGATGTTCGACGGCGTCGCGCGCCGCTACGACCTGACCAACACCGTGCTCTCGCTGGGGCAGGACCGCTTCTGGCGGCGCGCCACCCGCGAGGCCCTGCGGATCGGCCCCGGCGACAAGGTGCTCGATCTTGCGGCTGGGACCGCGGTGTCGACCGAGGAGCTGGCGGCCTCCGGCGCATGGTGTGTGGCTGCCGACTTCTCCGTCGGCATGTTGTCCGCAGGTGCGGGCCGCCGGGTGCCGAAGGTGGCCGGCGACGCGACGAAGCTGCCGTTCGCCGACGGGTCCTTCGATGCGGTGACGATCAGCTTCGGGCTGCGCAACGTGGTCGACCACTCGGCGGGGCTTCGGGAGATGGCGCGGGTGACGCGCCCCGGCGGACGGTTGGTGGTGTGCGAGTTCTCGACGCCGACCAACGGCCTGTTCAGCACCGTGTACAAGGAATACCTGATGAAGGCGCTGCCGCGGATGGCGCAGGCGGTGTCGTCGAACCCCGATGCGTATGTCTATCTGGCGGAGTCGATCCGGGCGTGGCCGGAGCAGCCCGATCTCGCGCGGCGCATCGCTGACGCCGGGTGGACGGACGTGCGCTGGCGCAATCTGTCCGGCGGCATCGTCGCGCTGCACGCGGCCACCAAGTAATTCCCGCGAGCTCGCGCGTCTGCACGCCGACACGCCGCGATCGCCGGCATTGTGCGCACGTTCGCGGCCCGCGAAAGTGACGAATCAGCACGCGGCACCGCGTTACCGTCGGGGCATGGCTCATGGACGACACGCTGATCCCGACTCGACTCTCGGCACCGATCCGCGATCTGATCCCCGGATGGTCGAGGTCCTCGCCCGCTTCGGGTTGGACGGCCGGCTGCCGCCGAGCGGGCTGACGGTCGACTCGCCGCTGGAGCAGCGGCACGCGTTCGCGGCCATGAGCGAAGAGGGGATGGGCGCGATCTTCGACAGCATCGCGAACGAGTTGGCGGCACCGGATGGCGTGACGACGACGGCGACGACGATCACCGGCATCGACGGCAACGACATCACCCTCTACATCAGCCGACCGGACGAGATGCCCGGTCCGATGCCCGCCGTGCTGCATCTGCACGGTGGCGCGATGGCGATCAACGGCGCCGCCGACGTCTGCTACGTCCGGTTGCGCGAACATCTCGCCGCGACCGGGCTCGTCGTCGTCGGAGTCGAATTCCGAAACTCCAGCGCCACATTGGGGCCGCACCCATTCCCGGCCGGACTCAACGACTGCGCGTCGGCGGCGCGGTGGGTCAGCGAGAACCGCGACGAACTCGGTGTCAGCCGGATCGTCGCGTCCGGAGAGTCCGGTGGCGGCAACATGACATTGACGTTGGCGCACAAGGCGAAACGCGAGGGCTGGGTCGGTGAGATGGCCGGGTTCTACGCGCAGTGCCCCTACATCTCCAACCGATGGCTCGACGGCGGCGACGATCTGCCGTCGCTCTACGAAAACGACGGGTACTTCATCAGCTGTGAACAGGCGGGGTTGCTCGGGTCGCTCTACGACCCCGCCGGCTCGCACGCCGACGACGCGACGTGCTGGGCGTTGGCGGCCACCGATGAAGAGCTGAGAGGCCTTCCCCCGCATGTGATCTCCGTCAACGAGCTGGACCCGCTGCGCGACGAGGGCCTGCTGTACTACCGGAGGCTGCTGCGCGCGGGAGTGCCCGCCGTCGGCCGGATGGTGGCGGGCACCTGCCACGCCGGCGACCTGCTGCTGGGCGGCGCGATGCCGGAGGTGTTCGCCGCCAGCATCCGCGATGTGAGTGGGTTCGCCCACTCGCTCAGCTGACGCGGTCGTCGAGGGCCTGGTACGCGGCGTTGTAGCCGGGGATGAATGTGATCCCGGGTCCGCCGTGGCATCCGGCGCCGCCGAGGTAGAGGCCGTCGATCGGGATGGGCATGTCGAGGAAGCCCTTGGGTCCAGGTCGGTTGGGCCCCATCAGATCCGGGTGCAGCAGGCCGTGACAGAAGTCGCCCGACGGGGCGCCGAACATCGTGTTCATGTGGTAGGGCGCGAACGTGATGTGCCGGATCTGGATGTCGCGGAAGTTGGGCGCATACCGGGTGATCTTGTCGATCACTTTCTCGGCCATGACGTTCTTGGTGTGGCCGTGGGTGTCGCGGTCCGCTTCCACCGGGAAGGCGTAGGCGTACACGCTTGCGGCGTGCTTACCCGGTGGCGCCATCGCGGGATCGTGCACCGACGGGATCTGCATACCCATCGGCGGGTTGTCCGGGATGGCCCCGCGCCTGCACTCCTCCCATTGGCGCTGTTGCTCTTCGGGCGAGCAGAACATGCCGATGGACCCCTGCATGCCGGGTTTGTTGAGGAAGTCGAAGGGGGAGGCGAATTCGGGCAGACCGTCGAGCGCGAAGTGGATCTGCACGAACGTCGCCCGGTGATCGCGGTCGCCCATCCGGGCGACGAGATCGCCTGGAAGGTGCTCTGCGCCGACGAGATCGGTCAGCGTGGTGTCGGGTGACAGGTTCGATATGACAATGGGCGCAGTGATTTCCGAACCGTCCCGAAGGCGTACCCCGGTCACCCGGTCGTCGCTGACGAGGATCCTGTCCACCTTGCTGCGGTACCGGACCTCACCGCCGTGGTCGATGAACTGGCGATGCAGATGGTCGCACAGTGCGCCGATGCCGCCTTCGAGCTTGGTCATCATGGCGGTGCTGTCGTCGGGCACCGCCAGCGCGAACGCCAGACACGCGGCACTGCCGGGGGTGTAGGGGCCGCGGTAGGTGGAGTTGATCGCCAGGAACGCGAGCATGCTGCGCATCACGGCGTGCTTGCGCTTGTCGGGTAGGAACCGGTCGATGGCGTCCATCGCGGTGCCGAACAGCATCTCGTGGATCGCCTTGCGCTCGGATTCGTCTGCGGCGCAGGCATACATCTCATCGATGGTCTTCGGTGCGGTGCGAACATCGAAGCGGCCGAGCGCCTTTGCCGGACCCTGGCTCCAACCGATCAACCCGGCCATGCCGGCGACGGCGTCGAGACCGTGCCGCTCGGCGAGGTGGGTCATCAACCGCATCGGGTCGCGGTAGAAGATCATCGGCTCGTCACCGTCGTCGCCGAGATTCACCGACATCACGTCCGCGTCGACCGTCGGGAGTGTGTCGAGACCCAGTTCTTTGGCGATCTGGCTCGGCATCGGGAACTGCACCGAACCCGCGATCTCGTAGCGGAATCCGTCGATCAACTCGACAGTGGCCGCCATCCCTCCGGTGTAGGTGTTGGCCTCCAGGCACACGGTGCGCAGCCCGGCCTGCTGCAGTATCGCGGCGGCGGTCAGGCCGTTGTGACCGGCGCCGACGACGATCGCGTCGTAATCGCTCATCTCAGGGTCCTCCTCAAGGCGTCGCAGGGATAATATGTCAGTACTGACACAATTTATAGTCAGTGCTGACATCTTTACGCCGCCGTGCGTACGATCGGTCCCTGTGACCGCGACGCCGAATCTGCACGAAATGCGGCGCCAGTCCACGCGGGAAGCGCTGCGGCGGGCCGCCCTGGCGAGTTTCGCCAGCAGGGGCTTCTCGAATGTCACGGTCACCGAGCTGGCGAGGGAGGCCGGCGTCACCGAACGCACCTTTTTCCGGCACTTCCCGACTAAGGAAGCCGTCCTGTTTCAGGACTACGAGACCCAGGTCGAGTGGCTCGCCGACGCGTTGGCGCGCCGACCCAAGTCGGAATCGGTGTTCGACGCGGTGCTCGCAGGCATCGCCGGTTTCCCCTACGACCTTGAGGTGGTGCGTCAGGCGGCTACCGCGCGAACCGAGTTGATCAGCGCCGAACGCATCGCGGGACACCTGCGGGTCGTGCAGTCGTCGTTCGCCGGCGTGCTGACCGACTTCGTCAGGATGCGCTACGCCGACCTGCCTGACATCGACCTCGTCGCCGAAGTTGCCGGTGCCGCGATTGCCGCTGTTCTCGTTGTGGCAGTGGAGAATTGGGGGCGCAACGGCTGCGTCGACGACCTCGGTGAGATCACCGCCGCAAGCATGATGCTGCTTCGGTCAGGGTTCGCCGTGCTCAGTTGACGGCGGCTGGGATGAGCCAACGCGGAGGGCCATTGCGCTCTAGTGCCCGGACGACGGCCGCGGTCGAGTAGGAAGCAACGAATGATCGACGGGGGAGGCCGATGATGGAGCAAGCGTGCAGCTACCAGTGCAGCCCGGTGTCGTTTCGGTCGGAGGGCACCCGTTGTGCAGGCGTGTTGTATCGCCCGGCCGACACGCCGGGAAATGTGCCCGGCGTCGTGTTGGCACATGGCTTCTCCGGCACGATGGATTGGATCGTCCCCGACTTCGCACACCGGTTCGCGGCAGCAGGGCTGGCGGCGTTGATCTTCGACTACCGCTACCTGGGTGCCAGCGAGGGGCGGCCGCGACAGATGATCGACACCCGCTCGCAACGGGCCGATCTGCGCGCGGCCGTCGACTTCGTCCGTCATTGCGAGGGCATCGACGTAGACCGGATCGCTCTGTGTGGAACCTCGTTGGGCGGTAGCCACGTGCTCGACCTCGCCGCGAACGATGCGTCGATCGCGGCGGTGGTCGCCAACGTGCCGGCGATCGACCTCTTCCGTGGCATGTCGGGTCGTGCGAGGCGCCCGGGACTGCACCTGAGCCGCGCCCAAATCGCTTTCGCGACAGCCCGGTTGCTCGGTTCGGCAACGCTGGACGCCGCCGCCGGTGTCCTGCGGCGTCCGCCCCATTACATCCGCGTCTACGGCCCGCCCGGACGCGCGGTCTTCACCGATCCGTCGCTCGAAGGTCTGTTCCGCACGGTGGAGCAGCAGGCTCCCACGTGGCGCAACAGGGTCACGCCGCGCTTATTGTTCAGCGCGCCGCGGTACCGCAAAGGCGTACTCGACCGGATCAGCGCGCCACTGCTGGTGACGTTGGCCCGCGACGACGAGATCGTGTCCAGTGACTACACCAAGCGCATGGTGGCCGCAGTCCCGTGCCACGAAATTCGCGAGTATCCCGTGAGTCACTTCGAGATGTACCACGGTGACGTGCAGCAGGAGGTCGCGACCGACCATGTCGCCTTCCTGCGGCAACACCTGATGTCCGGCAACCGCTGACGTACGCTGCTCACGACGATGTGCGCTCTAGGAGATGCGGTCTGATGAGTTCTTCCGATCACGAACGGTCAGCTGAATCTACCGAGGAGGAACCCGACTACCGCTTCACGCTGGCGAACGAGCGGACCTTCCTGGCGTGGATCCGCACGGCGCTCGCCCTGATCGCCGGGGGTATCGCGGTCGTGCAGTTCGTGCCGTCGTTCGGGATTCCCGGCGTGCGCCATGGTCTCAGCGTCGTGCTGACCGCCGGGGGTGGCCTGTTGGCCGCGCTTGCGGTGCGGCGTTGGCAGCAAGTGCAGACCGCCATGCGTCGGCACGCCGACCTGCCGCCCACCCGTGTGCCGTTGCTGTTAGGCGGTGCGATCTTCGCCGTCACCGTCGTGGTTCTCGTGATTCTGGTGGTCTGGCCGCCGACCGGCACCTGAGATGACCCGCCGAGAGCCGTGGAAGCCGGGGTTGCCCGCGGAGCGCACCTTGATGTCGTGGGAGAGAAGCGCTTTCGGGTTCCTCGTCGGCGGCGCGCTGGTATTGCTGCGCCAGCACGGCCCCCTCGGTCCCGGGCGGGTAGCGCTTGCGCTCCTGGCAACCGTGCTCGCATTACTCGTCCTCGGTGTCGGCTACCGGCGATCGCGACAGATCAGAGAGAGTCCGGTCATCGCGGGCCGACTCGTGGTGCTCGCCCCACGTGCAGAGGTTCTCGTCATCGGTGGGGCCACCTTCGCATTCGCGGCGGCCATCGTCGCTGCGCTGCTGTTCGCCCCATGACCGCACCTGCGGCCCCCGTCGCGCCGACCTCGCCGTGCTCAGCCGACTAGAGCGCCCACAGCCTCGTGGTCTCCTCGCCGACGGCGTCGTCGTGGATTTTCTGGAAGTTGCGACCGCCGCGGCCGAAGGTCGCGACGACGGCTGCCGGGGTGACGGATTCGGCGACGGGCGCGGTGCGCCACCGGCATGGCCGCACGTGGGTGAGGTCGACGTCCGCGCCGTCGGCGTCGTAGAAGTACGGCCCGTCGAGCCGGCCCAGCCAGTACTGCCCATCGGGGTCGCGGGTCCACACGAACGAACCGTCGGCTGCGTCGGCAAACCGCTCGATGCGGCGGGCCAGTCGCACCGCGTCGCTGTCGCCGCCGAAGCCGCACAGTCCCACTGATCTGGCGCGTTCGCCGGTGCCCCGGGGGTCGATGTCGTCGCGCCGTGATCGCAGCGGCGCCCGGTAGACAGCGGTCACACGAAGGGGCGTCGGCCGTCGATGCGACCCGACAGCCGGCCCGCCGTGCGCCACACCCTGGCCACCACATCCTCGTCCTCATCGGTGACGAAGTTGCCCATCACCCGGACCGCGACCGTCATCAGCGTCGACGACCGCATCGCCAGCGGCCCCGTCGCCGGCAGGAACCGCGGGAACGTCAGCAGCAGGGCCAACCGGCGCGCAATAGAGAACCCCCGCGCATAGTGCTCGTGCAGCACCGCGGGCCAGGCGTCCGAGTAGTCGCCGCTGCCGAGCAGTTCGACCGCGAGCCTGCCGGTCTCCAGTCCGTAGTCGATCCCTTCGCCGTTGAGGGGGTTCACACACGCCGCGGCGTCGCCGATCAGCATCCAGTTGGGGCCGGCCACCCCCGAGACCGCGCCACCCATCGGCAGCAGTGCCGACAGCCCTGCCCGAGGGTTGCCCTCGAATCCCCAGCTGTCGCGGTGCAGATCGGCGTAGTAGTTCATCAGCGGGCGCAGCGCCGTGTCGGCGGCACGCTTGGAGGTCGCCAGCGCACCGACGCCGATGTTCACCTCACCGTTGCCCAGCGGGAAGATCCAGCCGTACCCCGGAAGCAGCTGTCCCTCGGGGGAGCGCAGTTCCAGGTGTGACGTGATCCACGGTTCGCTGCTGCGCGGCGTGGCGATGTAGCCGCGGATGGCCACCCCGTAGACGGTTTCCTTGTGCCATTCGCGGCCGAGGACGCGGCCAAGTGTCGAGCGCGCGCCGTCGGCGACGATCAGGTGTTCACACCGGATCACCTCGCCGGAATCGAGCACCACGGCGGACACCCGGCCTGACGAGTCATGCTGCACATCAACGGCTTTGGCGCCGAGTTTCATCTTCGCGCCGTCGTCGACGGCCACCAGGCGGATGCGCTCGTCCAATTCCGTCCGCGGCACGGCGCTCGACGTCGGCGGGAACGACGGCCCCGGCCAGGCGACCTCGACGTCCGCGCCGAACCCGGACATCCGCAGCCCGCGGTGCGCGATCTTGCCGTCCAGCCAGGAGCCCAGCCCGAGGCGCCGCATTTCGGCGATCGCGCGGGGCGTCAGCCCGTCGCCGCAGGCCTTGTCGCGCGGGAACTGGGCGGAGTCGATCACCAGCACGTCGCGCCCGGAACGCGCCGCCCACGCCGCCGCCGCCGATCCGGCGGGCCCGGCCCCGATGACCACGACGTCAGCGCTGGTCGAGCCCTGTGTCGAGCCCTCGATCGCTCCGATCGCCGTGCCGTCCATGTCTCCCAGTATGTTGGCTGTGTGAGGACACCGGCGAACGTGGTGGCGGGAGTGGACTTCGGGGATGCCCAGTTCGCCCAGGATGTCCGTGACGGCGTGGCCCGGATCGAGGCCCTGATGTCCGAGGAGCTGGGACGCGCCGACACGTTGATGGCCGAGGCGGTGAACCATCTCTTCCAAGCTGGCGGCAAACGCTTCCGCCCGCTGTTCACGGTGCTCGCCGCGCAGCTGGGGCCCGAGCCCGACGCGTGGCAGGTCACCGTCGCGGGCTCGGTGATCGAGCTGGTGCACCTGGCGACGCTGTACCACGACGACGTGATGGACGAGGCGGAGGTGCGCCGCGGCGCGCTGAGCGCCAACGCCCGCTGGGGCAACAACATCGCGATCCTGGCGGGCGACTACCTGTTCGCGACGGCGTCGCGGCTGGTGTCGCGGCTGGGCCCGGACGCCGTGCGGATCATCGCCGACACCTTCGCGCTGCTGGTGACCGGCCAGATGCGGGAGACCCGCGGCGCGGCCGACCAGGTCGACTCCGTGGAGCACTACCTCAAGGTCGTCTACGAGAAGACGGCCTGCCTGATCGCGGCGTCGGGACGGTTCGGGGCGACGTTCTCGGGCTCAGATGAGGAGCAGGTCGAGCGACTGGCGCGCCTCGGCGGCATCGTGGGGACCGCCTTCCAGATCTCCGACGACATCATCGACATCGACAGCAATTCCGACGAGTCGGGCAAGGTGCCGGGCACCGACCTGCGTGAGGGCGTGCACACGCTGCCGGTTCTGTATGCACTGAAGGAGACCGGTCCGGACGCCGACCGGCTGCGTGAGCTACTGGCCGGTCCCGTCACCGACGACGACGACCTCGCCGAAGCGCTGCGGCTGCTGCGTGCGTCGCAGGGCATCGCCAAGGCCAAGGAGACCGTGGCCGGCTACGCCAAGCAGGCCCAGCAGGAGCTCGTGCACCTACCCGACGGGCCGGGTCGGCAGGCGCTGGCCACGCTGGTCGACTACACGATCAACCGTCACGGCTGACACTTCTCGGAACCTGCACGGCCTGCCCGGGCGTTGAGTGAGCGAGGACTTTCGCCGGTTCGATGAGTCGGCGGCTTGTGAAGGAGGCAACTGACGATGACGTGGCATCCGCATGCCAACAGGGCGAAGACGTTCCTGTTGCTGGTGGTGTTCTCGGGTCTGATCGTCGGTGTCGGCGCCCTGTTCGGGCGCAGCATCATGTTCCTGGCCGTGGTGTTCGCCCTCGGCATGAACGCCTACGTCTACTTCAACAGCGACAAGCTGGCGCTGCGGGCGATGCACGCTCAGCCCGTCAACGAGATGCAGGCGCCGGTGATGTACAAGATCGTGCGCGAGCTCGCCACGACGGCGCGGCAGCCGATGCCGCGGCTCTACATCAGCGACACCGCCGCCCCGAACGCGTTCGCCACCGGCCGCAACCCCCGCAACGCCGCGGTGTGCTGTACCACCGGCATCCTCGGAATCCTCAATGAGCGCGAACTGCGGGCGGTGCTCGGCCACGAACTGTCGCACGTCTACAACCGCGACATCCTGATCTCGTGCGTCGCCGGTGCGATGGCCTCGGTGATCACCGCGCTGGCCAACCTGGCGTTCTTCGCGAGCATGTTCGGCGGCAACCGCGACGGCGGCACCAATCCGTTGGCGATTCTTCTCGTCTCGCTGCTCGGCCCGATCGCCGCGACCGTGATCAAGCTCGCGGTGTCGCGGTCGCGGGAGTATCAGGCCGACCAGTCCGGCGCGGAGTTGACCGGCGATCCGCTGGCCTTGGCCAGCGCGTTGCGCAAGATCAGCAGCGGGGTCCAGCAGGCGCCGCTTCCGCCCGAGCCTCAGCTGGCCGATCAGGCGCACCTGATGATCGCCAACCCGTTCCGGTCCGGCGAGAAGATCGGCAAGCTGTTCGCGACGCACCCGCCGATGGAGGAGCGCATCGCGCGCCTGGAGGCGATGGCGGGCCCGGGCTATCGAGGCCCCGGCCTGTACTGAACGCTCCTGTACCGAACTCCGCCGAAATGGCATTCCAGCAGGTGCTCTCTCGGGCGGATTCATACGGTCAGTGCAACATCCAGTGATTTGAGGGGTTGCTATGCCGTCAGGGTTTCCGGTTCCGCG
>NZ_STGE01000035.1 GCF_005222675.1 Mycolicibacterium sp. CR10
GGGTGGGTCTGGGTCGGGTGTTGAGTTTGTCGGCGACGGTGTTGAGGTCGGCTTTGGTGTAGCCGGCCAGGTCACCTCCTTTTTCGAACCAGTGACGGAGCAGCCGGTTGGTGTTCTCGTTGGTGCCGCGCTGCCACGGCGAGTGCGGGTCGCAGAAGTAGACCGGCGCTCGCAGCTCCAGCGAGATGTCTTGCCAGCCAGCCATTTCGCTGCCCCGGTCCCAGGTGATCGAACGGCGCAGATGAGCGGGCAGAGCGGCCATCGCCTCAAGCATCGCCGTGGCGACGGTGTCGGCGCGGTGATCGACGGGCAGGTGCAGCAGGATCGTGAACCGAGTAGAGCGTTCCACCAGCGTCCCGATCGCGCTGCGGTGCCCGGCGCCGACGATCAGATCGCCTTCCCAATGGCCCGGGACCGCCCGATCGGCGGCCTCGGCGGACCGTTGACTGATGGTGATCACGTCGCTGAACGTGCCGCGGCTCTTGGTCTGTCCGCGGGGTTTGCGCGCCCGGCGGTGCGTGGACAGGCATTTGTGCAGATCAGCACGCAATTGACCCCGAGTCTGCACATACAGATGCTGGTAGACGGTCTCGTGACTCACCTGCATCAGCTTGTCATCGGCGAAGTCGCGCGCCAACACCGACGAGATCAACTTCGGGCTCCACCCGTCATCCATCCACCCCTCGATTGCCGAGCACAACCGAGGATTGTCGAGGGTGAAGGACTTGGGTCGCCGCGCGTTCTCGGTGGCGCGGGCCTGGGCCATCAACGCGTGATAGTCCCCGTTGGGCAGCCGGTTTCGCTGCACTTCGCGCCAAATCACCGACCGATCACGGGTGAGCTGTCGTGCGATCTCGGCATAACTGAGCCCGGCCCGCAGGCCGCGGTCGATCTCGTAGCGCTCAGCGAAGCTGAGACGATGACCCCGCCCCCCGGGTCGGTCCAGATCCCCCGCGGTGGCCAGTCCGCCCAGGCCATCGCCGCCTTTACGTAGTTTCATGCCCTTAGCCTCGCGCCACCACAACCAGCCGGTCCGGCGCGACATACCCACTTCCACCGCCGCCTCGGTGGTGGTCATCCCGCCACAGACCAAATCGAAGAACTCCCGCTTCACAGCACGCGGAACCGGAAACCCTGACGGCATAGCAACCCCTCAAATCACTGGATGTTGCACTGACCGTATGAATCCGCCCG
>NZ_STGE01000036.1 GCF_005222675.1 Mycolicibacterium sp. CR10
TGCGTTTCGTCAAGTGATTTGGCCCCACCGTCGTCACGAATTTTGGCCCCGGCAGGTCTAGGTGGCTCGTTTGGCTCGGGTGGTGGTTTTGCTGGTGCGTAGTCGGTAGGACTTGGTGCCGGTTTCGATGATGTGGGCGTTGAAGGTGACCCGGTCGACGATGGCGGCGACCAGGCGGGGGTCGGGGAAGACGGTGCCCCATTCGCTGAAGGGAAGGTTGGTGGCGATCGCGACCGATGCCCGCTCTTCGCGTTCGGTGATGATCTGGAAGAGCAATTCCGCTCCGCGAGGGTCGATTTGGACGTATCCGAGCTCGTCGAGGCAGAGCAGGTCCAGACGCCCGTAGCGGGCCACGACGCGGGACAGAACACGTTCGTCGGCGGCTTCGACGAGTTCGTTGACCAATTGCGCGGTGGTGACGTAGCGGACCCGGCGGCCTTGCTCGCAGGCGGCCAATCCCAGCCCGATGAGCAGATGCGACTTGCCGGTCCCGGAGTCACCGAGCAGCACGACCGGTTCGCCGGCGTCGAGATAGTGCCCGGCGGTGAGGTGGCCGAGGGTGGCGGGTGCGATGCCGGGTACGGCGTCGATGTTGAAGTCCGCCAACCGTTTCAGTCTGGGGAACTTCGCGTCGTTGATGCGTCGGGCACGGCGGCGTTCGGTGCGATCGTCGACTTCGGCGGCCAGCACTTCGGCGAGGTAGCGCAGGTGGGTGTGGCGTTCCCGGTCGGCGATCTCGGCTAGGCGGGCTGCTTCGGTGCGCACGGTGGGCAGATGCAGTTCGCGTGCCGCGACGCCGATCGAGGCCTGCGCGGCGGCATCCACGGTCGTCGGCTTGCTTGTGGTGGCGGTCATGATTGGCTTCCGGTGAGCAGGTCGTCGTAATCGGCCAGAGAGGGTGGCGGTCGGTCGTAGCGGGCTAGACCGTCGATGGAAACCACGGGCGCCAGTGTGCTGCTATGACGGCGGGCATCGATGAGCACGGTCTCAGGGTCCAGACACGATGCGGCCACGGCCCGGTCGATTGCGGCGATGAGCGCGGCCGCAGGGATGGTGCGGTGCGCCAACAAGATTGCGATCAGGGCGCGGGTTCCCTTGGCGTCCCCGCGGGCTGCTCGGGCGGCATCCCAATAGGCCTGATGGCTGGCGGTGAACACCCCGCGAGCTTTCGCCTGCGCGAGTGCGGTGGCCCCGGGCAGGCCGCCAGGTTTGGTCTTGAGGACCTCGAGATAGTGATCGAGGCACAAGACCTCGACGTAACGTCCGACCGCCCGTTCGTGGCGGGCCACCAGTCGGGGTCCGTCGTAGATTTCGACGGTCCGGGCGGCCAACCGCACGGGTAGGCGTCGCCCGGCGTAGCGGGCTGGGACGGAGTAGAAGCATTGCCGCACAGACACTCTGGCCCGGTTGTCGACTCGAGCGTTGAGCAAGCTAGCACAGTCGAACGACTCGCCCGGCAAGTCCATCAACGCCGTAGCCTCCAGAGCGAACGCTGCGCCGACGGTGATCGGGCGGCCGGTGATTACCCGGTTGTTGTCGACCTGGTCGGCGGCGGCGATCAAGTCGTTGAGCTCGGCCAGGGAGGCCACGGCGGGGACCGGAACGAGGTGGCGTCGCCGGAAGCGGCCGATCTCGCCCTCCACGCCGCCTTTCTCATGCGCCCCGTCGATACCGGGGCGGCAAAAGAACGAGTCAAATCCGTAGTGGCTGCGCAGTGCGGTGAACCGTTCAGACTCGGTGCGGTCGCGGCCCTTGAGGACCCGAATTACGGCGGGTTTGAGGTTGTCATATCGGATCCGGCCCGGGACACCGCCGAAATACTCGAAGGCCAGGACGTGGCCCTCCAGAAATGCTTCCTGGGCTTGGGTGGCGAACGCGATGTGAAACGCTTTGCCCGAGTGCGACAGTCGCATCACGAACATCCAGCACTTCACGATCAGTCCGGCGATCGTCGCATAGAACTCGCCGAAGTCGACCTCGGCCTCAGCGCCGGCCAGATGTGTCTGCGAGATAGACACCTCGCGGGTCTCCAACCCGAGTTCGGTCCGACGACGAGCGACGTAACGCGACACCGTCACCTCCGAGCACGTGGCCTGATGCTCGGCGACGAGGCGCTGCCAGATCCGCCGGGCGGTGTGTCGTTGCTTGCGTGGGGCGTCCTTGTCGACGATGAGCCAGGCATCGATCACTGTCACCCATTCGTCGATCGCCGGGCGGGGACGCACCGGATATGCCTTCCGCGGTGGCGGAACCGCGGCCTCGAGGGCTTGACGCACCGTCCGACGATGCGTGCCATGACGATCCGCCAACTCGCGGATCGACACGTCACCGAGACGGTGATCTCTTCTGATCTGCTCGAACAGTTCCACGCGTGACCGCATCCTGACCGACCTCCCTGCCGACCGCCAGGACGACGGCCGACAGGAACGATCTGAACGAGGGTGGGGCCAACATTGGTGACGACACACCGCGCCCCACCCGGCCGGGAACGCTCACCACCCCGCCGGGGCCAAAATTCGTGAAGAACCACGACCAAAGTGGGGCCAAGTCAGGTGACCACACTCA
>NZ_STGE01000037.1 GCF_005222675.1 Mycolicibacterium sp. CR10
AACACAGTCCTCTGAAAACGACACGGTCGCCGCAACCTCTCAAATCGAGAGTGTTGCGACGACCGCGTGAACCCGCCCGAAGCGGGGGCTTTCTCCGTGTTGACTAGCGGTAGTCGCTGTACCCGTAGTCGTCCAGCGGCACCGCGGCACCGGTGGCCTGGCCGAAGTCCGGGCTGTAGTACTGATCCTCGTAGGACGGGATCGTGTACGCCGCAGCGCGGGCCTCTTCGGTCGGCTGCACCTGGATGTTGCGGTAGCGGCTGATGCCGGTACCGGCCGGGATCAGCTTGCCGATGATCACGTTCTCCTTCAGACCATTGAGCCTGTCGCTGCGGCAGTTGATCGCCGCATCGGTCAGGACGCGCGTGGTCTCCTGGAACGACGCCGCCGACAGCCACGAATCGGTGGCCAGCGACGCCTTCGTGATGCCCATCAGCACCGGGCGACCCGCCGCGGGCTCGTTGCCCTCGGCGACGACCCGACGGTTCTCCGACTCGAACTCGCCGCGCTCGGTCAGCGAGCCGGGCAGGAACTCCGTCGCGCCCGAATCGATGATCGTGACGCGTCGCAGCATCTGCCGGACGATCACCTCGATGTGCTTGTCGTGGATCGACACACCCTGGGCGCGGTAGACCTCCTGGACCTCCTTGACGAGGTGGATCTGCACCTCGCGGGGGCCCTGGACACGCAGCACCTCGTGCGGGTCGGCCGAACCTTCCATCAGCTGCTGGCCGACCTCGACATGGTCGCCGTCGGTCAGCAGACGCTCGGAGCCGTCCTCGTGCTTGAACACCTTCAGCCGCTGACGACGAGTGAGCTTGTCGTACACGACCTCTTCGCCCCCGTCATCGGGAACGATGGTGATCTTGTAGAACTTCTCGCTCTCCTCCAGGCGGATCCGCCCGGAGACGTCGGCGATCGGGGCACGGTTCCGCGGAACGCGGGCCTCGAACAGCTCCTGCACGCGGGGCAGACCACCGACGATGTCCTGACCACCGGTGACACCACCCTGGTGGAAGGTACGCATGGTCAGCTGCGTGCCGGGCTCGCCGATGGACTGCGCGGCCACGATGCCGACAGCCTCGCCGATGTCGACCAGCTTGCCGGTCGCCATCGAACGGCCGTAGCACATCGCGCACACGCCGGTACCGGTGGCGCAGGTCAGCACGGAGCGGACCTTGACCTCGGTGATGCCGGCGGCCAGCAGTGCATCGATCGCCGGGTCACCCAGATCGTGTCCACGCTCGACGACAACGTTGCCGTTGGCATCGACCGCATCGGTGGCCAGCGTCCGCGCGTAGGCGGAGGTCTCGATGTGCTGATCGCGAACCAGCGACTCACCCTGCAGCTCGGCCAGCGTGACGTTGATGCCACGCTCGGTCTCGCAGTCGGTCTCCCGGACGATGACGTCCTGCGACACGTCGACCAGACGACGGGTCAGGTAACCCGAGTCGGCGGTACGCAGAGCGGTATCGGCCAGACCCTTACGGGCGCCGTGGGTGTTGATGAAGTACTCCAGCACCGTCAGGCCCTCGCGGAACGAGGACTTGATGGGGCGCGGGATGAACTCACCCTTCGGGTTGGTCACCAGGCCCTTCATGCCGGCCAGGGTGCGGGTCTGGGTGAGGTTGCCCGTCGCGCCGGACTTCACGATCGTGATGATCGGGTTGTCCTCGGGGTAGTACTCCTCCAGCGCCTTACCCACCTCTTCGGTGGCGTCCTGCCAGATCTTGACCAGAGCCTCGTTGCGCTCCGTCTTGTTCAGCGCGCCACGCTGGTACTTCTTCTCGATCGAATCGGCTTCTGCCTCATAGCGATCGAGGATCTCCACCTTCTGCGGCGGAACCAGCACGTCGGCCATCGACACGGTGACGCCCGAACGCGTGGCCCAGTGGAACCCTGCGTCCTTGAGCTTGTCGACGGTCTGCGCGACCACGATCATCGGGTAGCGCTCGGCGAGATCGTTGATGATCGCCGCCTGCACCTTCTTGTGCATCTGCTTGTTCTCGAACGGGTAGCCCCGCGGCAGCAGCTCGTTGAAGAGCACGCGTCCCAGGGTGGTATCCGCCGTCCAGGCGTCGCCCATCGTCCAGCCGTCGGGGAACAACTGCGCCTCGACCTCGGCGGACGGACGCTGATGCGTCAGCCGCACCCGGATCTTGGCACGCACCGACAGCGAACCGCGGTCCATCGCCATGATGGCCTCGGCCGGCGAGCTGTACACGCCCGACTCCGGCTGATCCTTGGCGGCAGGCACGAATTCGCCGATGTCGCCGGGGATCTCGGTGGTCAGGAAGTACAGACCCGTCACCATGTCCAGACGCGGCATGGCCAGCGGGCGACCCGACGCGGGCGACAGGATGTTGTTCGAGGACAGCATCAGGATGCGGGCCTCGGCCTGCGCCTCCGCGGACAGCGGAAGGTGCACGGCCATCTGGTCGCCGTCGAAGTCGGCGTTGAACGCCTCGCACACCAGCGGGTGCAGCTGGATGGCCTTACCCTCCACCAGCTGCGGCTCGAAGGCCTGGATACCGAGGCGGTGCAGCGTCGGCGCACGGTTCAGCAGCACCGGGTGCTCGGCGATGACCTCTTCGAGGACATCCCACACCTGGGGACGCTGACGCTCGACCATGCGCTTGGCGCTCTTGATGTTCTGCGCGTGGTTCAGGTCGACCAGACGCTTCATCACGAACGGCTTGAACAGCTCGAGCGCCATCAGCTTGGGCAGACCGCACTGGTGCAGCTTGAGCTGCGGGCCGACCACGATGACCGAACGGCCCGAGTAGTCGACGCGCTTGCCGAGCAGGTTCTGACGGAACCGGCCCTGCTTGCCCTTGAGCAGATCGCTCAACGACTTCAGCGGGCGGTTGCCCGGCCCGGTGACCGGACGGCCACGACGACCGTTGTCGAACAGCGCGTCCACCGACTCCTGAAGCATCCGCTTCTCGTTGTTGACGATGATCTCGGGCGCACCCAGATCGATCAGTCGCTTCAACCGGTTGTTGCGGTTGATGACGCGGCGGTACAGGTCGTTCAGGTCGGACGTGGCGAAACGGCCACCGTCGAGCTGGACCATCGGGCGCAGCTCCGGCGGGATCACCGGGACGGCGTCGAGGACCATGCCCATCGGGGAGTTCCGGTTGGTCTGGAACGCCGCGACCACCTTCAGGCGCTTGAGGGCACGAAGCTTCTTCTGGCCCTTGCCGTTCTTGATGGTGTCGCGCAGGCTCTCCGCTTCGGCGTCGATGTCGAAGTTCTCGATGAGCTTCTTGATCGACTCGGCGCCCATGGCGCCCTCGAAGTACTCGCCGTAGCGATCCTGCAGCTCGCGGTAGAGCAGCTCGTCGACGATGAGCTGCTTGGGTGCCAGCTTGGTGAACGTCGACCAGATCTCGTCGAGACGGTCCAGCTCACGCTGGGCCCGGTCGCGGAGCTGACGCATCTCGCGCTCGCCACCGTCGCGCACCTTGCGGCGCACGTCGGACTTGGCGCCCTCTTCCTCGAGCTCCTTCATGTCGGCCTCGAGCTTCTGCGCCCGGGCCTCCAGGTCGGCGTCGCGCTGATCCTCAACGGCCTTCTTCTCGACGACCATCTCGGCCTCGAGAGTGGACAGCTCGTTGTGGCGCATCTCGGTGTCGACCGCGGTGATCACGTAGGCGGCGAAGTAGATGATCTTCTCGAGATCCTTCGGCGCCAGATCCAGCAGGTAACCCAAGCGCGACGGAACGCCCTTGAAGTACCAGATGTGCGTGACGGGAGCGGCCAGCTCGATGTGACCCATCCGCTCACGACGCACCTTGGCGCGAGTGACCTCGACGCCGCAGCGCTCGCAGATGATGCCCTTGAAGCGGACACGCTTGTACTTGCCGCAGTAGCACTCCCAGTCGCGAGTAGGTCCGAAGATCTTCTCGCAGAACAGGCCGTCCTTCTCTGGCTTGAGCGTGCGGTAGTTGATGGTCTCCGGCTTCTTGACCTCGCCGAAGGACCAGTTACGGATGTCGTCCGCGGTGGCAAGACCGATGCGGAGTTCATCGAAGAAGTTGACGTCTAGCACGTAACTCCCTTTCCCCTTTCGGGATTAGAAAACATCAATCAATGTCTAAGCGAGGTCTTCAACGGACGCGGATTCGTTGCGGGACAGGTTGATTCCGAGGTTGGCAGCTGCACGCTCCAGGTCCTCATCGTCACCGTCGCGCATCTCGATCGCGGCACCGTCAGAAGACAACACCTCGACGTTGAGGCACAGCGACTGCAGTTCCTTGAGAAGCACCTTGAACGACTCCGGGATACCGGGTTCGGGGATGTTCTCGCCCTTGACGATGGCCTCGTACACCTTGACGCGCCCGACGGTGTCGTCGGACTTGATCGTCAACAGCTCCTGCAGCGTGTAGGCAGCGCCGTAGGCCTGCATGGCCCAGCACTCCATCTCGCCGAATCGCTGTCCACCGAACTGCGCCTTACCGCCCAGCGGCTGCTGGGTGATCATCGAGTACGGGCCGGTGGAGCGGGCATGGATCTTGTCGTCGACCAAGTGGTGCAGCTTCAGGATGTACATGTAGCCGACCGTCACCGGGTAGGGGAACGGTTCGCCACTGCGGCCATCCAACAACTGCGACTTGCCTTCGGCGTTGACCATCACATCGCCGTCGCGGTTGGGCAGCGTCGAGCCCAGCAGGCCCTCCAGCTCGCCCTCACGCGCACCGTCGAACACCGGGGTGGCCACGATGCTGTCCGCCGGAGCCGACAGCAGGTTCGCGGGCAGGTTCGCTGCCCACTCGGGTGACCCCTCGATATTCCAGCCGGCCTTGGCGACCCAGCCCAGGTGCGTCTCGAGGATCTGGCCGATGTTCATCCGTCGCGGCACACCGTGCGTGTTCAGGATGATGTCGACCGGAGTGCCGTCGGGCATGAAAGGCATGTCCTCGATCGGCAGGATCTTGCCGATGACGCCCTTGTTGCCGTGGCGTCCGGCGAGCTTGTCGCCGTCGGAGATCTTGCGCTTCTGGGCCACGTACACGCGGACCAGCTCGTTGACGCCGGCGGGCAGCTCGTCGTCATCCTCGCGAGAGAACACGCGGATGCCGATGACCTTTCCGGACTCGCCGTGCGGCACCTTCAGAGAGGTGTCGCGGACCTCGCGGGCCTTCTCACCGAAGATGGCACGCAGCAAGCGCTCCTCCGGGGTCAGCTCCGTCTCGCCCTTGGGCGTGACCTTGCCGACCAGGATGTCGCCGTCACGGACCTCGGCACCGATACGCACGATGCCGCGCTCGTCGAGATCGGCCAGCACCTCGTCGGAGACGTTCGGGATGTCCCGGGTGATCTCCTCGGCGCCCAGCTTGGTGTCGCGGGCATCGATCTCGTGCTCTTCGATGTGAATCGAGGTGAGCACGTCCTCTTCCACCAGGCGGCTGGAGAGGATGATCGCGTCCTCGTAGTTGTGGCCCTCCCACGGCATGACGGCGACGAGCAGGTTCTTGCCCAGCGCCATCTCACCGTTCTCGGTGCACGGCCCGTCGGCGATGACCTGACCCGACTCGACACGCTGCCCGGCGTCCACGATCGGGCGCTGGTTGGCGCACGTGCCGTGGTTGGAGCGGGCGAACTTGCGCATCCGGTAGGTGTGCCGGGTGCCGTCGTCGGCCATCACGGTGACGTAGTCGGCCGAAACCTCCTCGATGACGCCCGCCTTCTCGGCGACGACGACGTCGCCGGCGTCGATCGCGGCACGCAGCTCCATGCCGGTACCGACCAACGGGGCCTCACTACGCACCAGCGGAACCGCCTGGCGCTGCATGTTGGCACCCATCAGGGCACGGTTGGCGTCGTCGTGCTCGAGGAACGGGATCATGGCCGTGGCCACCGACACCATCTGGCGCGGCGAGACGTCCATGTAGTCGACCTCGGCGGCCGACACGTTCTCGACCTCGCCACCCTTACGCCGAACCAGGATCCGGTCCTCGGCGAAGACATCGGCGCCGGCGTCGTTGAGCTTGGTCGGCGAGTTGGCCTGCGCCACGACGTGGCGGTCCTCCTCGTCGGCCGTCAGGTACTCGATGTCGTCGGTGACCACACCGTCGACGACCTTGCGGTACGGCGTCTCGATGAAGCCGAACGGGTTGACCCGTGCGTACACCGACAGCGAACCGATCAGGCCGATGTTCGGACCCTCAGGGGTCTCGATCGGGCACATCCGGCCGTAGTGGCTGGAGTGCACGTCGCGGACCTCGAGGCCGGCACGCTCACGGGACAGACCGCCGGGGCCCAGCGCCGACAGGCGGCGCTTGTGGGTCAGACCCGAGAGCGGGTTGTTCTGGTCCATGAACTGCGACAGCTGGCTGGTGCCGAAGAACTCCTTGATCGCCGCCACGACGGGACGGATGTTGATCAGGGTCTGCGGCGTGATCGCCTCGACGTCCTGGGTGGTCATCCGCTCGCGGACGACGCGCTCCATCCGCGACAGGCCGACGCGGATCTGATTCTGGATCAGCTCGCCGACGGTACGCAGACGACGGTTACCGAAGTGGTCGATGTCGTCGGTCTCCACCGGGACCTCGGAGCCGCCGGGCGCCGTCATCGACTTGTCGCCCTGCTGCAGACGCACCAGGTACTCGATGGTGGCGACGACGTCCTCTTCGGTCAGCGTCGAGCTGGTGATCGGCTGGCCGACGTTGAGCCCGAGCTTCTTGTTGACCTTGTAGCGGCCCACGCGGGCCAGGTCGTAGCGCTTCTCCTTGAAGAACAGGTTCTCCAGCAGGGTCTGCGCGGACTCCTTGGTCGGCGGCTCGCCTGGCCGCAGCTTCCGGTAGATGTCCAGCAGCGCCTCATCGGTGCCTGCGGTGTTGTCCTTCTCCAGCGTGCCCATCATGATCTCGGAGAAGCCGAAGCGCTCCACGATCTGCTCGTTGGTCCAGCCGAGCGCCTTCAGCAGCACGGTGACGGGCTGACGGCGCTTGCGGTCGATACGCACGCCGACGGTGTCGCGCTTGTCGACGTCGAACTCCAGCCATGCGCCGCGACCCGGGATCACCTTGACGCTGTGCAGCGTCTTCTCGGTGGACTTGTCGATGGTCTCGTCGAAGTACACACCGGGCGACCGGACGAGCTGGCTCACCACGACACGCTCGGTGCCGTTGATGATGAAGGTGCCCTTCTCGGTCATCATCGGGAAGTCACCCATGAAGACCGTCTGGCTCTTGATCTCGCCGGTGTTGTTGTTGATGAACTCGGCCGTGACGAACAGCGGAGCCGCGTACGTCATGTCCTTGTCTTTGCACTCGTCGACGGGGGCCTTGACCTCGTCGAAGCGCGGATCGGAAAATGACAGCGACATCGAGCCCGAGAAGTCCTCGATCGGCGACAGCTCAGTGAGCACCTCTTCGAGGCCGCCTACGGGGTTTGCTTCACCCCGGCCACTCGCGTTGGCACGCCAACGCTCAGAGCCGATCAACCATTCGAACGACTCTGTCTGCACGTCGAGAAGCCCCGGAACCTCGAGAGGCTCGCGAAGCTTGGCAAAAGAAATTCGATTTGGTGCTCCGGGAACGGAGTTTTTGGTGGTAGCTACTTCTGACTCGATCTGGCGGGACCCTGCCAAGATGCATCCTTCCAGCACCTCATGCGACTATCAGGTGCCGGAGAATCCGGACCATTTGTCGCGAAACTTGCGTCGGTTCGGCTGGCCTCTCAGGCCCGGAACTCTGACGCACGGCACGCGACTAGATCACTGAGCAGGGCTCAGGCATAGTCCGGGTGTGGCGGGCGGTTAAGAGGACGGAGTGGGCAGGATGCAGCCAGCGCAACGTCCAACAGTACCGCAGGACGGCATATTCCTCAACTAGCACGCAAACGGTCGATCAGGCGCTGGCTGGCGTCCTCATCCAATGCAAACATGCTGGGCAATAGATTGGCGCGGTTTCGCGGTTCCGTCAAGAGATAGAAGCGTGTTGGGCGCAGAAATTGCGACGTTTTCTGTCGGGGGCGCCGCGCAGGTGGCGAAGTTGATGCTGAAAACGAGCTTCGAGATGTAGCCGAACACCACGTCGAGGATCGACAGCGTCTCCGGCGGGCCGGGCTGCACGTAGGCCTTGGCCGTCCCGTACGGCGTGGCGATGCTCATGATGAACTTCGGGGCGCCGTAGTAGGGCGACGTCGGAGAGGGTGCGGTGCCGGCGAACATGTCGTTGATCCAGGCCGCACTCAGGATTTCCGGCGCCTTGACGTTGACGGGCCACGAGAAGCCGGTGACGGCGTAGAGCCCGATCTGGATCAGTGGGTTTCCACCGGCCATCGGATCGGAGTGCAGGCCACCGAGCAGTCGGACACCGTTGAACTTGCCCGGGAATTCCTCCTCCAGGGCGGCCCCGCCGGATCCGTTCATGTTCCAGAAGTACGCCATTCCGGCGATGTTGTAGATCGGAAACTCGTCCGGCAGCTTGGCCAGCGCTTCGGGCATCGTCGTGCCGAACCCGACTCCGTCGAGCATCACCACCCCGGCGAGACGGTCGGCGGTGCCGTTGCTCTGCATGTAGCCCGACGTGCCGGCGACCAGCCCGCCGCCCAGGGAGTGCCCGACGAGCGCGACCTTCTCGACGCCGTCGAGCAGCGTGCCGCTGTATCCCGCGGCCGCGGCACTCGCGCCCAACGCGGTGTTGCCGTCGATGAACAGGTCCGCGACCGCCTTGTGCATCTGCGTACCGCCGAGCCAGCAGCCGTCGCACGCCAGGAAGTTCGACGTCAGCGATGTCGCGACGACGATGCTGTGGGTGGCTTCGGCCAACCGGGCCGCGGTGTAGCTGTAGAAGGGTCCGGCGGCCAGGAACCCATGCTGCAGGTAGATCAGGTTCGTCGGCGTCGGCCCTTCGGGGACGTACCAGTCCGCGGGCACCTCGTATCCGTCGCCGCAGTCGATCTCCAGCGTGGAGGTCTTCACCGTGACCGTGCTGCCCCAGGGAAGCAACGGCGGCCCGCCGAACACCCTGACGACGAATGAGTAGAGGTTGAAGACGACGGTGCCGAAGATGCTCAGCAGCGTCTGCTGCGGGGCCGCGGTGGCGGCCGCCGGGTCGTCGGCGGCCTGCGCGACGACGGCCAGGCGCGCGACCGCCGGCGTCGGCTCGAGCACCGACTCGGTGGCGGTCTCGGTGACGTTTTCTGGCTGCGGGTCCGGTGCCGCGACGGTCCCGGCGGCAGGCACAGCGTCGACACTGGGCTCCTCGACTGCCAGCTCCGTCGCCGTGTCCACCGAGTCGACGATCGGGTCCAGCGTCACGGGGGCGTCGCCGCCACGGGCCTCCGAATCCGTCTCGGCCGCCTGCTCGGCATCGGTGTCGGCTTCGTCGGTGTCGGCTTCGTCGGCGACGGTCTCGTCGCCGACGGTCTCTCCCGTGCCGGTCTCCTCGAGGTCGGTCTCTTCGGCGCCGGTCTCCTCCTCGAGGTCGGTCTCCTCGTCGCCGATCTCCTCCTCGAGGTCACCGTCGGCCTCGGGGACATCCGCATCGTCGGGCTCGGTCTGCTCGGTCTGCTCGGTCTGCTCGGACGGCTCGGTCTGCTCGGGCTCGGCGCGTTCGGTGTCCGACGTCGTCGTCTCACTGTTGGCACCGGGCTCCGTCGCGGCGAGTGCCACACCGGTTCCGGCCAGCATGGCCACCGACAACCCAGCCGTGACCATCGCAGCACCCAGCCACACCGACATGCGATCCACCATCACCGACCCCCGCTCGAATCTGGCAAACCGTATCTCGGTCCGCTGACGTCCGGCGCCGATCGCCGGAACCGCGGCGCACCCGCCGTCGTGCAGGTCACGCCACCGACGTCTGCGGCCGGGCCGCGACTGCCGGACGCGACACCCCGGCCCCGTCGAGCGACGGCAGGTTCGAGCAGTTCCGGGCAGCCGCGCTGACGACACACGCGTCCTCGTTCATGACGCCCACGTCGGCCCGTTGCACCCGAGTCGGCGCCGAGAACCAGCCGATCAGGATGTCCACGAGCGAGCCTTTCGAGCCGTACAGGTTCGCGGTGTGGGTGCCTTTGAACATGTCGTTGATCCATCCCGACGCGAGGATGCCGGTGGTGGCGAGGCTCCACGGCGACGAGACACCGACGGCGAGGGATGCAGCGAACTGGATTGCCATGCTGGTGCTCTGCATTGCATCTGTGTGCAGGCCGCCGTCGACGCTGACGCCGGTGAACATCCCGGGTCGCGCGTGCGCGAGCTGAGTGGTCGTGTTCCCGTAGAGGTTCCAGGTGTCCGGCTTGGCCGCCAGGTTGTAGACGGGTATCGACAGCGGAATCTTCGCCAGGGCCACGTCCATGTAGTCGAGGAACGCGGCACCGTCGAGCATGACCACCCCGGCCAGGTTGTCCGCGATCCCGAGCTCGGCCATGTATCCCGCCGCGCCGGCTGCCAGACCGCCGCCCGCGGAGTGCCCGGCCAAGACCACCCGGGTGGGGAGCTTCCCGCGGTACCCCGCGGCCTTCGCGCTGGCGTTGAGCACCGCCCGGTCGCCGGTGAAAAGTTCCGCGATGGCTCGATGGGTGGACGGCAGCGTCAACGGGTAGTTCGCGACGTCGAAGACGTTCCACGTCAGCGTCGGTGCGACGACGATGCTGTTGGTCGTCTCCGCCAAATACGCCGCGGTGGCGCTGTAGAAGGACGCGGTCGCCAGGAAACCGTGCTGAAGGTAGATCAGGCCGGTGGGCGGCTTGCTCTGCTGCGGGAAGTACCAGTCCGCCGGCACGACGACACCGGTCCCGAGGGTCAGAGTCGAGCTCTCGACACGCACCCGGCTTCCGAACGGGGCGCGCACCGGGCCGGCGAGAAATTGCATGGCGCTGGTGTACAGGGTGTAGATCTGCGTGCCGATGTCGTTGAGGACGGCGAGCAGGTCAGCCGCTGTCTCGTTCCACGAGGGCACGTCGACTGCCGCGGCCCGCATAACGACCGCGCCCTCGCTCCCGAGGTCGGTGTCGATGCTCGCCACCAAGGTGGACGGCGCCTCGGGTGCGGTCGCAGTATCGGCGGCGGTGCCGCCGTCAACGGGCGCGGACGGCACGGGCGCAACCGCGGGTTCGGTCACCGGTGCGTCGACGTCGTTCTCGGGAGCGGTGACGACCGGGGTCACCGACTCGGATTCGGGTGCCCGATGCTTGCCGCCCGGTGAATCGTCATCGGCCACCGACTCGACATCGGGATCCACGGCCGGGACGTCGACTTCTTCCGCGGCGTCCTCGTCGGGCACGCTCTGCTCGTCGGCATCGGTCTCGCCGTCTGGAGAGTCCGAGGGGTCCGGGGAGTCCGAGGGGTCTGGGGAGTCGGAAGGGTCCGCGGTGTCGTCGTCGCTGGCGTTGTCGGCCGCGGGCGTCGACGCGTCGTCGTCTCCGTCGTCATCTTTCGACGTGGCGACTTTCTTGCCGGGCTTGTCCGCACCGGACGGCGCATTCGGGCCACGCTTCGAGCCTGCGGAGTCGTCGGATCCTGAGGACGCGGGAGCGCCTGAACTGGACGACGACCCTTCGTCCGCGGTGGCCACGCCGGCCCCCGCCAGCATCGCGGCTGAAACACCCCCCGCTAGTACTCCGGCCCCCAACCAGACCCGATAGCGGTCGACCATCCTTCTCCCTGTCGCCCATCGCGGAGATTCACCACGCGTTCGGCCCTCGATAACGTTTCGTACATGAGGGCGCGATCCTGGCAAACTGTATAGGCGGCCAGATCAACTTCGCAAGAGCAACACGGAAAAATTGACGACTGCGGCGAGAATTGCCGATTTCACTGTTCCAGCACATAAATGGGCGATGTTGGATACGGCCTGGCTCAGTAGGTGAATGGGTGTCACCGTGTTTCTGACAGCGCTGGGGTAAATCAGCAACGGCAGTCACTTCTTTAACAAGATCACTCCGCATTTGCTTGCGCAAGGAAATTGAACTTGCTGAAGTTGCGTTTGCCGGTGCATTTCCCTCAGTGGTGCCATCGCCGGGAGATAGGGCCGCGACGTGCGGTTTCTCCAACGCACGACGTACGCGCGGCCCGTTGCAACGTGTTTCAGTTCGTGGCTGGGCGCGCGCTTACTGAGTCAGGCAGCAATGAAGCAGGATCGTTCTCTGCGGGTATGGAGTGCGCTCAGCGCTCTCCGGCAACGGGGATGCGACCGGTGGGTGCGTCGTCCTCGGCGCGCTGGTGCTGCGCGGTGGTGTCGCCGTACCCGTCGTTGTACCCCCCGTTCGAGAACCGGTCCAGGTCCTCGCGGATGGCTTCCTGCGCGGCCGGCGGCAGGGAGTGCATCATCTCGCGCACCCGGGCCTGACGACGAGCCACAGCCTGGCGCTCGGGCATCCCCGGGGTGGCCTGGATCTGCGGGGGCACGCCCTCGATCTCCTCGACGCCACCATCGTGGTGACCGGCATCAGCCATGGCCTGCTCCTCGGCCATCGTCGACTCGTCCTTCTCCTCCGACATGCCGATCGGGCCGAGGCGGCGGCCGTTGAGGAACTGCTTGACCACCGGCTCATCGGAGGTCAGCAGGACCTCGCGGGGTCCGAACATCACCAGATGCTTACGGAACAGCATCCCCATGTTGTCGGGCACCGTCCGGGCGATGTTGATGTTGTGCGTCACGATCAGGATCGTGCAGTCGATCTGGGCGTTGATGTCGATCAGCAACTGCGACAGATACGCCGTACGGACCGGGTCCAGACCCGAGTCGGGCTCGTCGCACAGGATGATCTTGGGGTCGAGCACCAGGGAGCGGGCCAGCCCGGCGCGCTTGCGCATACCGCCGGAGATCTCACCCGGGAACTTGGTCTCGTCACCGCCGAGGCCCACCAGGTCCAGCTTCTCCATCACGATCTGACGGATTTCGCTTTCCTTCTTCTTGGTGTGCTCGCGCAGCGGGAACGCGGTGTTGTCATAGAGGCTCATCGAGCCGAACAGCGCACCGTCCTGGAACATCACGCCGAACAGCGTGCGGATCTCGTAGAGCTCCTTGGCCGAGCACTCGATGATGTTGGTGCCGTCCACGATGATCTTGCCGCGCTCGGGGCGCAGCAGACCGATCAACGACTTGAGGAACACCGACTTACCGGTACCCGAGGGGCCGAGCAGAACGCTGACCTCACCCTCGGGGATATCGAAGGTGACATCTTCCCAAATTCGCTGGGAACCGAAGGACTTCGTCAGTCCCTCAACCTGAATACCGATGCCCACGCGAATTCCTCTCGCCAAGTGCCGTACCACTGAGAAAACCGGTGCCACAGGCTCCCCGCCTGTGGCTTGAGTCACTGTAACCTACGCACCCACGCCGCCACAGTCGGTCTGAGAACACCCGGGCGCAGACCGACCCCAGAAAACGACTGTAGGGCCGGTCTGTTTGCCAGACCAGCCCTACAGCGAGTGTTCGCCGGTGAAACCGGCGTCAATTTGACGAACTACTTGACGGTGACCGAAGCGCCGGCAGCCTCGAGCTTGCCCTTGGCCTCCTCGGCGGCTTCCTTGGTGACCTTCTCGAGCAGCGGCTTGGGTGCGCCGTCGACCAGATCCTTGGCTTCCTTGAGGCCCAGTCCGGAAACGATCTCGCGGACAACCTTGATGACGCCGATCTTCTTCTCGCCGGCACCCTCGAGGATGACGTCGAACTCGCTCTGCTCTTCGGCAGCCTCGGCGGGCGCTGCAGCAGCGGCCGGGCCGGCAGCGGCGACCGGGGCCGCGGCGGTGACCTCGAAGGTCTCCTCGAACTTCTTGACGAACTCCGAGAGCTCCAGCAGCGTCAGTTCCTTGAACGCGTCGAGCAGGTCGTCAGTGGACAGCTTGGCCATGATGGTCCTTCCTGGTTTTTCTTCTTGGCTATTGGGTGTGATGGGTCGTGCTGGGTGCGGTCTGGATCAGGCCGCGTTTTCTTCTGCGGCCTTCTTCTCCTGCAGCGCGGCTGCCAACCGTGCGACCTGCGACGCCGGAGCGTTGAACAGGCCGGCGGCCTTGGACAGGTTCGCCTTCATCGCGCCGGCCATCTTGGCCAGCAGCACCTCGCGGGACTCCAGGTCGGCGATCTTCTCGACCTCGGCGACGGTCAGGGCGCGACCATCCATGTAGCCGCCCTTGATGACCAGTGCCTTGTTGTCCTTGGCGAAGGTCTTGATCGCCTTGGCGGCGTCGACGGCCTCGCCCTTGACGAACGCGATCGCGGTGGGACCCGCGAACAGCTCGTCGAGACCTTCGATGCCTGCCTCCGCCGCAGCACGCTTCACCAAGGTGTTCTTGGCGACCGTGTAGGTGGCGGAGTCGCCGAGTGACCGGCGAAGATCGGCGAGGTTGGCGACGGTCAGCCCGCGGTATTCGGTGACGAGCGTCGCCGTCGCCTCCTTGAACTGCTCGGCGATGTCGGCAACCGCGGTGGCCTTTTCAGCCTTGGCCATGCATGCCTCCTCGTTGGTGTGGAACCGCCGGAGGTCGAAAGCACGGAATCGGGGCCGGAAATGACGAACGCCCCGACGCAAACAGGTCGGGGCGCGAACATCTGGCCTCGTCCTCCTGCGTGGGCCGCCCGGTGAATCCGGGACCTTCAACCGATTTCTCGGTGACCGACGGTCTTTGGTGGAACCGAGCCAGAATAGCGCGCCGCCCGCCGATCAGCCAAAACGCGGGCCACGCCCGGCTCAGCGAGCTTGCGCGTGTGTACGCCGACACGCCGCCATCGCCGGCATTTCACGCAAGCTCGCGGGCTACGACTGCGACCTACGACAGCGCCGAATTCGCCAGGTACGCGGCTCCGACCAGGCCGGCGTCGCCACCGAGCTCGGCGGGCACCACCGTCAGATCGCGGATGAAGTCCAGTCCGGCGTAGGTGGTCAAGGCATCCCGCAGCGGGTCGAACAGCACCGCGCCCGCCTTCGCGACACCGCCGCCGATGACGACGAGGTCCAGGTCGCACACCGCCGCCACCGAGGCGATCATCGCCGCCAGAGCGTGCGCACCACGGCCGAAGGCCCGTAAAGCCACGGGGTCCCCGCGCCCCGCGGCCTCGGCGAGAGCTTTCGCATCGGCGTCCGCGGGCGCCTGCCAGCCGTGTTCGTGCGCCCAGCGCGCCAGGTGCGGGCCCGAGGCGACGGTCTCGGCACAGCCGCGACCACCACAGGGGCACGGCTCTCCCTCGGGTTCGACGACGACGTGGCCGACGTGGCCCGCGTTGCCGGTGCGCCCGTGATACGGCGTGCCGTCGAGCACCAGCCCGCCGCCGATGCCGGTCGAGACGACCATGCCGAGCATGAACTGTGCACCCCGCCCGGCGCCACGCCACCACTCGCCCATCGCCATGCACAGCGCGTCACCGCCAAGACGCACCGGCAGGCCGGTCGCGTCCGCGACGCGTGCCACGATCGGGAAGTCCCGCCACGCGGCGATGTTGACCGGGCTGACGGTTCCGTCGGGGATGTGCACCGGCCCCGCCGAGGCGACGCCCACCGCGGTCACCAGTGCGTCGGCCTCGGCCTGCATCGTGGTCAGCAGCGACGCCGCCACCGCCCACACCGCCTCGGCGTCGCCGTCGGGCGTGGGTCGCTGCTCGTGGCGCACCAGGGTGCCGTCGGGGTCGACCAGTCCTGCGGCGATCTTGGTGCCGCCGATATCGAGTACCAGGGTGCGTTCGGTCATCAGTGCCTGTGGGTGTTGTCGGGTTGGCGGGGATCGCCGGGGTGTTCGTAGCCGGGTGCGAGCACCACGGCATCGGTGCAGCGCGCGTCCAGCCAGCGGCGGTACTCGCGACGCCGGGCGGCGGCCAGCAGATGGGCGGCGACGGCGGCTCGCACCTCCTCGAACTCGGCGCCGACGGGCGCGCCCCGCCAGCCGTCGGCGCCTTCGGGACGCGGGGCGAAGCGCAGCGGATTGCGGCGGTGGTAGTCGCGCACGTCGTCGTCGCTGACCAGGACCGCCGCGGTGACGCGTGCGAACACGGCGCGGCCCACCGGTTCTGACAGCGTTGACGCGGCGACGCTGCCGATCTCCAGCCGCGCGACCTCGTCGGGCAGCAGGTCTGCCTCGGCCGGTGCACGCTCGTCATCTACGCCGAGGGCGCGCGCGGCGGCCGCCACCACCTGCTCGGCGACAAGCACCTGGGTGATCCAGCGGCGCAGCTGACGGCCCTCACTGGTCCCCGGCCTCGGCAGAGCGGCGGCTGCACGCCCGGCGCGCAGGGCGTTTTCCCTGCCGTCGACGTCGGCGACGGTCACGCACCCGCCACCGACCGTGGCCGCGACGTCACCGCTCACTGTGACTCCCGGCTCTTCGCGCAAGCGCTCATCGCAGCTCCCGGCTCTTCGCGCAAGCGCTCATCGCACCGTCACCGGGACCGCCGGCGTGTACAGCAGCTCCCCCGCGCACGCGACGCGGATCAGTGCCCACCATTGGCCGGGCTCCGTCCACATCGGCGGCGCGACATCGAATTTCAGCTCGACGGTGCCCCGCGACGGGACGACTTCTCCGATGATGTTGGGGCCCAACCATTCCCAAGTTCCCCACGGCGATATCAGGTGAGCTTCCACCGCCAGGTCGGCGTGCGCATCGGTGCCGACGGTGACGCAGAGCCGCGCCTTCTCGCCGGCCGCGATCTCAACGGCCTGCGGCTCGGCGACCAATCGCAGTAGCTGGTCGTCGTGACTGCCGAGCGAGATCACACACACGTCCTCGACCGTCTGGTGCCACGACGCGGGGATGGCACCCCCCGTCGCGGCGAGTTCTGCGCGTATCGGATACAGACCGGGCGCGGCACCCTCCGGCACGGCGACGTCGAACGAGGACTCGAGGTAGCCGCCGGGCGGAAGTACGAAGGGCAGCTCCGCCATCCCCAGATCCCAGCCCGACGGCGCCACCAGACGGACCCTGCCGCGCAGCGCGGTATCGGTGGCGTCGCTGGCCGCGGTGAGCCGCAGCGGGACCACCGCCTCCGTCGGGATCTCGAGCCGGTGGGGATGCAGGTACGCGACGGCCGGCAGCCCGCCGAGTGGAGCGGGTCCGCGGTTGTGCAGCCAGTACCGAGCGTAGAGCGGTTGAGCGGGCTCCGCGTCGGGCGCGAGGTGGAACTGGTCGGCACTGAGAACCCGCGGAAGGTTGAGTTGTGTTCGTAGCGTGGCGATTTCGTAGCCGTGCAGCCGCACGGCGCCGACTTCATCGCTTCCCGGGTCGCTTTGCTCCTGCCCTCCGTCACTGCTTCCCGGGTCGCTTCGCTCCTGCCCTCCGTCATCGCCCAGCGGCTGTTCGATCAGATCGAGGCGGGTCGGGGTCGCGATCTTGCGCAACCCCGACTGCACCGTCACCGCGACGTCGCGTCCCATCGTCTCGACGAGCCGAACGGCGATGCCGTCAGCCACGTCGACGTGGCGAGCGCTGCCGCTGGCCGTCGGGTTGCCCACCGCCTTGATCGCACCGATACTGACCCCACGTTCCGGTTCGATCTCCAACAGCGATCCCCACGCCGGGAGGCCGCCGAAGGTCGGGTCGTGGTGGGCGATGACGGGTTCCAGTGGCTGGTTGAATTCCGCGCTGCGCGAGGGCATGTCGATGTCGCGCCAGTCGCCGGCGCCGGACGTGACGGCGTAGTCGAAGGTGTGGCTCCAGTGCTGGAGCTGGAAGTTGGATCCGTCGGGGGCGGTGCGCCGTGGCGGGTCGATCCAAGTGCCCGACGGCCATCCGGTGCAGGACCGCATCAGCGACGCGTGCAGGGTGCCGTCGGTGTCGACGGCGAAACCGGGCACCCCACGGTTGATCACGGCGACGGTCCGCGACTCGAAGTCGGCCACCTCACCCCGGGCGTCGTGGTCGACCACGATCTCCGCATCGGCGAGGTCCTCGATCAGCGCGGCCACCGCTGCGGCGGTGTCGCCGTCGGCGCCGACCACCAGGACGGGCAGCGCCCGGGGGTCCCGCAGATCGGCGCCGGGCACCCACACCTCGGCCAGCGGTTTGGCCGCCGGGACCCACTGCCTAGCGGATGCGGTTGCTGTGCTGAGAACCGTTGCCGTGAAGGAGTTCTCGACGGACCCACCGACGCTGATCCGCACGTCGGGCAGATTCGAGTCGACGGCCAGATCCCCGTAGCGGGGGGCCTCCGCCAGGCTGCACGTGGCGGTGACCCCGGCGCGGGCCAGCGCGGTCATCAGGTCGCGGATCAGGGCGTCGGTGACAGCATCGGGCCGGCCGGGGGCCACCACCTCGGCCACCGAGATCGCCCGCACCTCGCCGCCACCGAAGCGCACCCGCACCGCGGACGACAGGCCGAACCACCCGTAGGCGGGGTTGTCCAGGGTGTACGGGAACACCGCGGAGTCGACGGACTCCTCCGAACCCGGCTGGTGCAGCAGCCCGAAGCCGCGGCCGATCACGGCGTTTCCGACTTCACTGACCGGCATGGCGCCGGGCACTGGGCACGGCCAGCGCAGCCGCACCAGCCGGTCCTGGCCGCTGAAATCGTCGATGGTGGTCCGGCAGTCGAGGCGATCGACGCCCTGCCATAACGTCAGGGTCTGTGTGTAGCGGAGTAGGCCCGGGATCTCCCCGGTGACGATGAGTCGTTCGCCGAGCGCGCTGCGATATCCACGCACCGAGGTCGCCGGCGTCTGCGCCGACGTGGTGACCGGCCCCCTGGGCAGCAGGTGCCAGGGCCCCTCCCCCGCTGTGGGATGTGCCGGGTATTCGTCGTAGACGGCGAGTTCATTGCCTACCCGGCCGTCCGCGATGAGTTCCTGCCCGGCTTCCACCAGCGAGCTCACCCCGCCACCGCGTGCCTTGTCGACCTTCAGCAGGTAGCGATTGTTGACGATCTGGTTGCCCGCCAGCGGTTCCCAGACTTGATTCCCGGGTCGCTTCGCTCCTGCCCTCCGTACGTGATTCCCGGGTCGCTCCGCTCCTGCCCTCCGTACGTCACTCCCGGACACCATCCGGTATGAACACCAGCCCAGCGACGGCACATCGCGCGCCAGCCAGGTGACAGAATGGCCGCCGTGTTCGACCAGCACGGGGACCACATGTCCTTCGCTGTCGACGAGGTGGCCCGTGAAAGGCTCGGCCAGATGGAGTGTGACGACATCAGAGCGATTGTGCCCCAACGGATTCCACACCACGATCGAGGCGTCGACAGCCTTGGAGAGCAGCGTGAGCGCGCGGTCCCTGGCGTCAGTCCCGAGCTGCCACGCGTCCCGCCAGCCCGTGAGCAGGTCCAGGTAGACCTGGTCGGACTCCGATCCGGTGACAGCGTCGTGATGCGCGCCGTAGGCCAACTGCACCCACGCCTTGGCCAGCGCAGCCTCCGGGTAGGTAGCACCGGACAACAACCCTGCGAACACCGCGAACCGCTCGGCGGCCAGCACTGCATTCTCGGCGGCACGGTTGGCCTGTTTGGTGTCGATGTAGGACACGTCTTTGCCGGTGTAGATCGGGTTCATGTCGCGGGTCTGCGGCGACGGTGGCGTCCCGCCCGCCGCAACATCGGCGCGCACGGCGGCGAAGAACTCGCGGGGCAGCGCACAGACGAAGCGCGGCCAGGTGTAGCGGGCGTTCCAGTCGCGGTGAATGTCGGTGACCCACTTGTTCGGTGGGGTGTAGTCGGTGCCGACGGGCAGCAGCACGTTGCGGGTCAGCGCCACCTTCTTCATCTTGGTGAACAGGTCGTAGGTGGCGGCCTCGGCCTCGGCCAGCGAGGCCGAGGAGTCCATCCACCAACCGGCCGCGTAGTGCGCGGGCATGTAGTGGGTGAGCAGGCCGCGCCCGGACGGCGCCATCCATTCGAACTCGCTGGCGAACTGCATGCGCTCGGGATCACCGTCGTCGGCCATAGGGCCCCACTGATGGTGCGGCCCGCGTGCCCACGAACTGGACGTCAGGCCGGCGTCGGCGGCCATCCCGGGAAACTGCGGGTCGTGCCCGAACACGTCGAGCTGCCATGCCGTCGCAGGGTCGGCACCCAGCACGTCGCGCTGAAATCCGATGCCGTGCACAAAGTTCCGGATGGCGGTCTCGGGGCTGGTGAGGTTGGTGTTGGGCTCGTTGTAGGTGCCGCCCATGATCTCGACGCGACCCTCGGCAATCAGCCTGCGCAGGTCGTCGCGGTCCTCGGGATGGGTGTCCCAGAACGGCTTGAGGTAGTCGACCTCCGCCAGCACGAACTTGTATTCCGTTTCGCGTCTTGCCATTTCGAGATGGGCGCTGACCAGTTCGAACCCGTTGGTCTGCCGGCACTGGCCGGGCGGTTCCTCGGTCCACACACTGGTGTAGGCGGCCTGAGTATTCCACCACACCGGGTCGTAGTGGAAGTGGCTGACCATGTACATCGTCCAGCCGGGTTCGGCGACGACGAAGTCAAACTCGAGAGCGCTGTCATCGGCGATCGCGCGGGCGCTGCGGCGCGCTCCGACGATGGGATCGGTGACGCGGACCGCCACCTCCACGGGTGCACCGTCGGGATGTGCGGTGAACTCGCCGACAGTCTGCAGGCCTGGCCCTTCGACGCGCACCGCCGCCGGGACCGTGCCACCCCTATGGAACACCCGAACGATGTGAAGCGGTTCGTCGGGCGGCCCAGTGAACAACTCCGTCGACTCCGCGGCGTGCACCTCGATGGGCATTGGTCGAGACTACCGAGCGGCGCGCCCGATCCGGTCCGCGACGACACGGACGGCGTCGACCACCTCCGGCGGCTCCAGCACCTCGAAGTCACACCCCGGCAACGCCAGCCAGGGCACCATCCGTTCGGGGTCGTCGGCTCCGGTGGTGACGATGCAGGCGTCGGGCCCGTCGGCCTCGATTTCCACCGATGCCGCCGAAAATATTTGTGCGACAACCTCTTGCGGCGCGAAGTAGCGCACCTTGGCAATGTACGGGTAGGGCGCCGACGCGATTGCCCGGCGCACATAGGAGGCGGCGTCCGGGGCGTCACGCGGCAGGAAGGTGCTGCCCTGTGCCCGCACATCTGCCATCCGGTCGAGGCGGAGGCTGCGCCAGTCGGCGCGGTCACGGTCGAAGCAGAGCAGATACCAGCGACGGCCGGTCGTCACGAGTTGATAGGGCTCCACCCGTCGCTGGGTGGCGTTGCCGTGAAGATCGACGTAAGCGGCGGTGACGTGCTCGTGGTCGCGGCTGGCCCGCGCCAGCGTCATCAGCACGTCGGGGTCGACGGGGGTGTCCGTCGCGGTACCCAGCGTCACCGTGGCTTCGTGCACGGCGGACACCTGCGACCGCATCCGCGCAGGCATCACCTGGTCGAGCTTGCTCAGCGCGCGCAAAGCGGACTCGCCGATGCCTGCGACACTGCCGCCGGCCGCGACGCGCAGGCACACCGCCATGGCGACGGCCTCCTCGGGATCGAGCAGCAGCGGCGGCAACGCGGCGCCCGCGCCGAGCTGGTATCCGCCGCCGTGGCCGGTACTGGCGTGCACCGGATAGCCGAGCTCCCGCAACCGGTCGACGTCTCGGCGCACGCTGCGCGTCGTCACCCCGAGCCGGTCAGCCAGATCCTGGCCGCTCCACACACGGCGGGACTGCAGCAGGCCGAGCAGTCGGAGCACCCGCCCGGTCGTTTCGGACATGCCACTGAGTCTGCCGCACTTTGCGGACAGAAACTGTCCTCAACGGATGCGAGAGTGGGTTCATGAGCAACGAACTGGGCCCTCACCTGGCAGAACAGCTCGACTTCCACTGGCGCACGCAGCTGCGCCCCCGACTCGACGGGCTCACCGACGACGAGTACTTCTGGGAACCCGTCCCCGACTGCTGGACGGTGCACGCCGACGGCGGTATCGACTTCGCGTACCCGCCGCCGCAGCCGGAGCCGTTCACCACGATCGCCTGGCGCATGGCCCACGTGATCGTCGGGGTTCTCGCGGTGCGCAACCACTCCCACTTCGGCGGGCCCCCCGCCGACTACGGCACCTGGCAGTACGCCACCGACGCCGCGACGGCTCTCGACCAGCTCGACCAGGCCTACGGGCAGTGGCGTGACGGGGTGCTCGGCCTCGACGACGCCGGCCTGGCCGAGCCGTGCGGTCCCGCCGAAGGTCCGTACGCGGCGGAGTCGATGGCCACGCTTGTCCTGCACATCAACCGCGAAGTGATCCACCACGGAGCCGAAATCTCTTTGCTCCGTGATCTCTATGTCCACACCACCACGAAGGAGAACTGACCGATGCCAGCCATGCCCCCTCCGATCGCCGATGAGCGCGCCGGACTCAAGGAGTACGTCGCCGCGCAGCAGTACGCATTCCATGCGCTCGCCTTCGGGCTCACCGACGAGCAGGCGCGGTCGGCGCCATCGGTGAGCGCGCTGTCGATCGGTGGGCTGATCAAACACGTCACCAGCTGCCAGCGCGGCTGGATGGAACGCGTGGCCGCCGCGCCGGAACTGGCCGAAAGCGACCAGCGCCCGATGGACGACCAGACCGCCGACTACGAGGACGAGTTCGTCATGCGCGAGGACGAGACGTTGGCCGAGATCCTCGACAAGTTCGATGAGCAGAACGCCGAGACGATCGTGCTCATCGAGACGACGGACCTCTCAGCGGCCGTGCCGATTCCGCAGGACGTCCCGTGGTTTCCCAAGGACGTGCCCGCGTGGTCGGTGCGCTGGGTGATCTTCCACATGATCGAGGAGCTGGCCCGGCACGCCGGCCAGGGCGACATCGTCCGCGAGACCATCGACGGCGCAACGCTGTACGAGCTGTTGGCCGGGCTGGAGGGTTGGCCGGAGACCGAGTGGATCAAGCCCTGGAAGCCGGCCGTCAGGTCCTAGGGCCCTGTCGACGCCGGCAACCGAGGGCTAGGACCCGTCGACGCCGGCACCGAGGGCGGGTCTGCGGGGCATGCTCGGACCGAGATTGACACCACAGTCGTGATCGAAGATTCGATACCGCTTTGCACAACCATGGTGTCGATCTCGGCCCGAGCATGCCAAAAGGGGCGCCCCCGCTGGGGGCGCCCCTTTTGTGGTGTGGGGTTACTTGACGTCGACGAAGATGACGTGGCCGACGGTTTCGAGGATGCGGTCGTCGCGCTGCAGGTCCCAGGTGTATTCCTGGATCGGCGATCCCTGGCGGATTCCGACGACGCTGGCGTCGCTCAGCGGGCTGCTGCTCTGCCGGTTGACGATGACCCGGTTGCCCTGGTCTTCGAGTTGGGCGATGGTCTGCTGGGCGTCGCCGGTGCCGGAGGGGGCGGCGGCGGCGGGGGCGGCCAGTCCGAGGACGGCGGCCGACAGTGCGGCGGCGGCGGTGAGGGTGATGGTCGAGGTCTTCATGATGTTGCTCTTCCCTGTGTCGGGTCGGAGCCGTGGAGCGAGTCGCGCGGTTCTGACTTTTTTGGTGGTTCTTGGTGGTTC
>NZ_STGE01000038.1 GCF_005222675.1 Mycolicibacterium sp. CR10
CATATGCACGCTCCCTGGCAGAAACCCGTCGCCGGAATGGGGTCAGAAGCGGTTACCGCAGAACGAATCGCAGCGCGTAGTCGACCACGGCGTCGAGGTCGTCGCCGAGGTGTCCGGCCAGCCACTGCTGGGCCACCTCGGCCATGGCCCCGGTGAAGATCGCCGCGCCCACCATCGCCGCGACGGGGTCGGTGTCGGGATGCAGTCGCCAGCCTTCGGTGAGCACGCCTTCGCGCAGCAGGTCCTGGGTCGCCGCGCGGCGCGCCGTCAACACCGGGTTGGCGCGCGCGTCGGTGAACAGCACGCGGCCGCGCCGCGGATCGGCCGAACTGAAACCGAGCACCGCCACCATCCCCGCCCGGGTTCGGGCCAGCAGCGAGTCGCCCGCGTCGGCCATCGCCGCCTCGACGGCGTCACCGAGCTCGGCGCTCACCCGGTCGTAGACGGCTCCGAGCAGGTCGTCGGTGTCGGCGAAACTCTCGTAGAAGTAGCGGGTGTTGAGCCCGCATTCGCGGGAGACCGAGCGCACCGACAGCGCTGCCTCTCCCCCGTCGCCGAACAGTCGGAAGGCGGCGTCGACCAGCAGTGCCCGTCGCTCAGCGCGGCGGTCGGTCAGCGGGACACCGGCCCACCGGGTGGGACTGGACATTGCCTCAGCCTAGGCCGCAGCGCGCCATTTCTGGTCACAACCGTATCCAAACGGTATTCTGGGCACACCCGTGACCATTCCTTGGAGGCATCGATGTTCCTGCCGCACCAGATCGTCGGACAACAGCTGAACAAGCGGTTCGACACCGACGTCCGCCGGCACTTCTTCAAGGGCATGGACTTCGCCGCCCCGATCGGCGACCCCGGGTGGTTCGGCCCGGGCAGCGCGGTGTGGCACGTGCACTCCCATATGGAGGCGCTGATCTTCGGCCTGCAGTGCGCCGCCTACATCGAACGCCTGGACCCGTCGATCTACTGGATGGGGATTCATCACTCGCGACTGGTCAAGCCGGAAAGCCGGGATGCGGCGATGCCCGTGATCGACCCGAAGGGCGCCTCAGTGCGGCTCGGCCATTCGGTGGCGTTCTTCATCGGCACCGCGTACGGCTCGACGGAGAGCGCGGAGCGCCTCGCGCTGGCGGTCCGGTCGATGCACCACACCATCAAGGGCACCCGACCCGACGGCGCCCGCTACGACGCCGACGACCCCGAATGGCTGCGCTGGAACTATGCGACGGTGGTGTGGGGGATCGCCACCGCGCACGAGCTGTATCACCCGAACCCCTTGCGGGGCAAGGAGATCGACCGCTACTACGGTGAGTTCGTGCGCGTCGGGCACGCCCTCGGGGGCACCGACCTGCCCGCCACCAAGCAGGAGACTCTGGACTGCCTGAAGTCCTACCTCCCCAAGCTGGCCCTCACCTACGGCGCCGCGATGGCCACCGGACCCAACCTGCCGTTGCCGGAAAGCGCGCTCAACTGGGCCGTCCGCGACACGATGCCGTCCTGGGCCAAGGGGCTGATTCAGCACCGCGACCCCAACATCGTCGAGCGCACCGCCCGCCGCGCAATGGTGTGGTCGATCATCAACGGACTCCGTGTCGCATCGGGGCCGGTGCCGGAGTTCGAACAGGCCAAAGCGCGGGTCGCCGGCGGCGTCGATCCCGCCCTGGCGCCGCACACCGTGCCGACGCATCAGCCGGGCAGCGACCCAGTGCGCACCCGCACGGAACTCGAGGACGCCTTCGCCTGAGACCCGCCGGAATTGCATTCCACGCGCGCGAAAGCGAGGCGGGGCCGCGTGGAATGCAATTCCGGCGCACAGAGTGCCACTGTGACCGGCTGCACACCTTTTTTCACCGACCAGCAGATTTTGAGAGACTGCAGGCATGAGCACTACCCGCAAGACCCCGCATCGCGACGTAGCCAAGCTGGACCGGGTGCCGTTGCCCATCGAGGCGGCCCGCATCGGCGCCACCGGCTGGCAGGTGACCCGCACCGGTGCCCGTGTCGTCGGCAAGCTGGTCGGACGCGGCTCGCTGCAGGAGAAGATCGTCAAGCAGATCCCCCAGGCCTTCGCCGATCTCGGCCCCACCTACGTCAAGTTCGGCCAGATCATCGCGTCCAGCCCGGGCGCGTTCGGCGAACCGCTGTCCAGGGAGTTCCGCAGCCTGCTCGACCGGGTGCCGCCCGCAGACTCCGACGCCATCCACAAGTTGTTCCGTGAGCAACTCGGCGACGAGCCCGAGAACCTGTTCAAGTCGTTCGACGAGAAGCCGTTCGCCTCGGCATCGATCGCGCAGGTGCACTACGCCACGCTGCACACCGGCGAGGAGGTCGTGGTCAAGATCCAGCGCCCGGGCATCCGCCGCCGGGTGGCGGCCGACCTGCAGATCCTCAAGCGCGGCGCCCGCCTGGTCGAGTTCGCCAAGCTCGGACAGCGGCTGTCCGCCCAGGACGTCGTCGCCGATTTCGCCGACAACCTGGCCGAGGAGCTGGACTTCCGCCTGGAGGCTCAGTCGATGGACGCCTGGGTGTCGCACATGCACGCCTCGCCGCTGGGCAAGAACATCCGGGTGCCCCAGGTGTACTGGGACCTGACCAGCGAGAAAGTGCTGACGATGGAGCGCATCACCGGCGTGCGCATCGACGACGTCGCCGCGATCCGCAAGAAGGGGTTCGACGGCACCGAGCTGGTGAAGGCGCTGTTGTTCAGCGTCTTCGAGGGTGGGCTGCGCCACGGCCTGTTCCACGGTGACCTGCACGCCGGCAACCTCTACGTCGACGACGACGGCAAGATCGTGTTCTTCGACTTCGGGATCATGGGCCGCATCGATCCGCGCACGCGGTGGCTGCTGCGCGAGCTGGTGCATGCGCTGCTGGTCAAGAAGGACCACGCGACGGCAGGCAAGATCGTCGTGATGATGGGCGCGGTCGGCACCGTCAAACCGGAGGCGCAGGCCGCCAAGGATCTGGAGAAGTTCGCCACCCCGCTGACCATGACGTCGCTGGGTGATCTGAGCTACGCCGAGATCGGCAAGCAGCTCGCCACGCTGGCCGACGCCTACGACGTCAAGCTCCCCCGCGAGCTGGTCCTGATCGGCAAGCAGTTCCTCTACGTCGAGCGCTACATGAAACTGCTGGCGCCGCGCTGGCAGATGATGAGCGACCCCGCGCTGACCGGTTACTTCGCCAACTTCATGGTGGAGGTCACCCGCGAGCACAAGAACTCCGAGCTGGAGGTCTGAGGCGCCCGTGGAGATCAGGGAAGGCAAGGCGCTCATCGGCGGGCAGGAGCGAAGCGACCGGGGGAATCAACCCGGCGGCGGGGACGTCAAGATCCACTACGAGGACATGGGCAACCCCGACGACCCGGCGGTGCTGCTGGTCATGGGACTCGGGGCGCAGCTGGTGCTCTGGCGCGAAGAGTTCTGCCGCAAGCTGGTCGACCAGGGTCTGCGGGTGATCCGCTTCGACAACCGTGACGCCGGGTTGTCCAGCCACTTCCACGGCCAGCGCACCAAGGGCTCGCAGGTCGGCAACATGTTCCGATCGCTGGTGGGCTTCAAGAGCCCGTCGGTCTACACGCTCGAGGACATGGCCGACGACGCCGCGGGCCTTCTCGATCATCTGGGCATCGATCGGGCGCACGTCGTCGGCGCCTCGATGGGCGGCATGATCGCGCAGGTCTTCGCCGCGCGCCATGCCGCGCGCACCCGGGCGTTGGGGGTGATCTTCTCGTCCAACAACCGAGCACTACTGCCCCCGCCCGGACCGCAGCAGCTGCTCGCCGTCGTCACCGGCCCGTCGCCGGACTCGCCTCGTGAGGTCATCGTCGAGAATTCGATCCGGGTCAGCAGGATCATCGGCAGCCCCGGTTACCCGTCCACGGAGGAGAAGCTGCGCGCGGACGCAATTTCGCTCTACGACAGGGCTTTCAACCCCCAGGGCATCGCCCGGCAGTTCAACGCGATCACCGGCAGCGGCAGCCTGCTGCACTACAACAAGCAGATCACCGCTCCCACGGTCGTCATCCACGGCAAGGCGGACAAACTGATGCGCCCGTCCGGCGGACGTGCGATCGCCCGCGCCATCAAGGGGGCGCGGCTGGTGCTGTTCGACGGGATGGGACATGAACTTCCCGAACCGCTGTGGGACGACATCGTCGGTGAGCTCACGACCACCTTCACCGAAGTGTCCTGACTCACACGTCAATTCAGGCGGTCGGGAAACCCCGTAGCATCCGAACGGGCACGCTAGATCGCCGTCTCAGAAGAACCTCTTCGGGCTGTGCCCAAAGGAAGGCCTACCGCCCATGGCCTCGGCAAAACGAAATCTGAAACCACACTTCGAAGACGTCCAGGCGCACTACGACCTGTCCGACGAATTCTTCCAGCTGTTCCTGGACCCGTCGCAGACCTACAGCTGCGCCTACTTCGAACGCGACGATATGACGCTCGAAGAGGCACAGCTCGCGAAGGTCGACCTGGCGCTCGGCAAGCTCGGCCTCGAGCCCGGGATGACGCTGCTCGACATCGGCTGCGGCTGGGGCTCGACCATGATGCGCGCCATCGAGCGCTACGACGTCAACGTCATCGGCCTGACGCTCAGCGAGAACCAGAAGGCGCACGTCGAGAAGGTGTTCGCCGCGTCAGACAGTCCCCGTTCCAAGCAGATCCTGCTGCAGGGCTGGGAGCAGTTCGATCAGCCCGTGGACCGCATCGTGTCGATCGGCGCCTTCGAGCACTTCGGCAGGGACCGCTGGGACGACTTCTTCGCGATGGCGGACAGGGTCCTGCCCGATGACGGCGTGATGCTGCTGCACACCATCACCGCGTTGACGCTGCCTGAGATGAGCGAGCGCGGCATGCCGTTGACGTTCTCGGTGGCCCGCTTCGTCAAGTTCATCCTCACGGAGATCTTCCCGGGCGGATATCTGCCGACCATCGAACTGGTGGGCGAGCACTCCGCCAAGGCGGGCTTCGAGCTCACCCGGACGCAGTCGCTGCAACCGCACTACGCCCGCACGCTCGACCTGTGGTCGACGGCGCTGGAGGCGCACAAGGACGAGGCCATCGCCGTGCAGTCCCAAGAGGTCTACGACCGGTACATGCACTACCTGACCGGATGTGCACACGGCTTCCGGGTCGGCTACATCGACGTCAATCAGTTCACGCTCGCCAAGTAACCGCGCCCACCGGGATTTCACCGCGGTCCACCCAAACGTTAGGGTGGACGCCGCAAGCGCGTGTTTGCAGTAAGTCGGACCGCGCATTCGGTACGGTCTGCAACATCGTCGGCAAGCGGAGCAAGGAAACTATGTCTGATAATTCCACCGGCACCAAGGATATGACGCCTCACTTCGAGGACATCCAGGCTCATTACGACCTGTCGGACGACTTCTTCGGGGTCTTCCAGGACCCGACCCGCAAGTACAGCTGCGCGTTCTTCACCGGACCCAATGTCACGCTGTCCGAGGCCCAGATCGCCAATGTCGACCAGCACCTGGATCGCCTGGACCTCAAGCCGGGTATGACGCTGCTCGAGGTCGGCTGCGGCTGGGGTCTGACGCTGCAGCGCGCGATGGAGAAGTACGACGTCAACGTCATCGGCCTGACCCTGAGCAAGAACCAGCAGGCCTACTGCAACCAGCTGCTGAGCAAGGTCGACAGCGAGCGCACCTTCGATGTGCGCCTGGAGGGCTGGGAGCAGTTCCACAGCCCCGTCGACCGGATCGTGTCGATCGAGGCGTTCGAGCACTTCGGCAAGGACCGCTGGGACGACTTCTTCAAGACGTGTTTCGAGATCCTGCCCGAGGACGGCCGGATGACGATACAGAGCAGCGTCGGCTACCACCCGTACGACCTGGCCGAGCGCGGTAAGAAGCTGACCTTCGAGCTGGCCCGGTTCGTCAAGTTCATGATCACCGAGATCTTCCCGGGCGGCCGCGTCCCGACCACGCAGATGATGGTCGAGCACGGCGAGAAGGCCGGGTTCGTGGTCCCCGAGACCATGTCGCTGCGCAACCACTACATCAAGACGCTGGGTATCTGGTCCAGCCGGTTGGAAGCCGCCAAGGACGAGGCGATCGCGGCCACCGATGAGGAGAACTACAACCGGTACATGAAGTATCTGACCGGCTGCCAGTACTACTTCATCGATGAGGCCATCGACGTCAGCCTGGTGACCTACCTGAAGCCGGGCGTCGCGGCGTAACTGCAAGCCCCAAGAAGAATCCCCCGCAAGCCTGGGGCGGGTTCACGCGGTCGTCGCAACACTCTCGATTTGAGAGGTTGCGGCGACCGTGTCGTTTTCAGAGGACTGTGTT
>NZ_STGE01000039.1 GCF_005222675.1 Mycolicibacterium sp. CR10
CTGGACACACCCGCTCAACGCATGGCAGCCCTGATTAGCCAAGCCGCCTAACCGTTGCAATAGCCCCTTGACATTGCATCGGTCTTTGGCGCGTGGAATGCAATTCCGGCGGAGGTTGTAGAAATAAGCCATGACCGATCTTTGGGTGGAGCGCACCGGTGTGCGTCGCTATACGGGACGCAGCACGCGGGGCGCAGAGGTCCTCGTGGGCTCCGAGGACGTTGACGGCGTGTTCACCCCGGGGGAGCTGATGAAGATCGCGCTGGCGGCCTGCAGTGGGATGAGCAGCGACCAGCCGCTACGCCGGCGCCTCGGCGACGACTACCCGGCCACGATCCGGGTGTCGGGTGCCGCGGACCGTGAGCAGGAGCGCTACCCGCTTCTGGACGAGAAACTGGAGGTCGACCTGTCGGGGCTCTCCGACGACGAGGTCGCGCGGCTGGTGACCGTGGTCACGCGCGCCATCGACCAGGTATGCACCGTCGGCCGCACCCTGAAGTCCGGGACAGAAGTGACATTTGAGGTCAGTGATGCAGGAGTTAGCTGAAGTCCGCTTGACCGCGTGGGTGCACGGCCACGTCCAAGGCGTCGGTTTCCGGTGGTGGACGCGGTCACGGGCGCTGGAGTTGGGACTCGCGGGGTTCGCCTCCAACCGGCCCGACGGGCGCGTCCAGGTGGTCGCGCAGGGTTCCCGCGACGCCTGTGAACGGCTGCTTGACCTGCTGCAGAGCGGAAAAACCCCAGGGCAGGTCGACAAGGTGATCGTCGACTGGTCCGAACCGGCCGACTCGCTCTCGGGCTTCACGGAGCGCTGACCCTCGCGGCGGTAGGGTTTGCGCTCATGCATCTGAAGAGTCTGACGCTGAAGGGCTTCAAGTCCTTTGCCTCGCCGACGACTCTGCGCTTCGAACCCGGCATCACCTGTGTGGTGGGTCCGAACGGCTCGGGTAAGTCCAACGTCGTCGACGCGCTCACCTGGGTGATGGGGGAGCAGGGCGCCAAGACGCTGCGCGGCGGAAAGATGGAAGACGTCATCTTCGCCGGCACGTCGTCGCGTGCGCCACTGGGCCGCGCCGAGGTGACCCTGACGATCGACAACTCCGACAATGCCCTGCCCATCGAGTACACCGAGGTGTCGATCACCCGGCGGATGTTCCGCGACGGTGCAGGCGAGTACGAGATCAACGGCAGCAGTTGCCGTTTGATGGATGTCCAGGAGCTGCTCAGCGACTCCGGCATCGGCCGCGAGATGCACGTCATCGTCGGGCAGGGCAAGCTGTCCGAGATCCTGGAGTCCCGTCCCGAGGATCGGCGCGCGTTCATCGAAGAGGCCGCCGGTGTGCTCAAGCACCGCAAGCGCAAGGAAAAGGCGGTCCGCAAGCTCGACTCGATGTCGGCGAACCTGGCGCGGCTGACGGACCTGACCACAGAACTGCGTCGCCAGCTCAAGCCGCTGGGCAGACAGGCCGAGATGGCCCGCCGCGCGCAGACGATCCAGGCCGACCTGCGCGATGCCCGGCTGCGGCTGGCCGCCGACGACCTCGTCACCCGCAAGGCGGAGTTCGACGACACCAACCAGGCCGAGACGACGCTGCGGCGCGAGCACGACGAGCTCACCGAGCGGCTGGAAGCCCGGGCGATCGACCTCGACGCCCATGAATCCGCCGTCGAGGACCTCAGTGAGCGCGCCGAGTCCGCGCAGCAGCGGTGGTTCCGGCTGTCGGCGCTGGCCGAGCGCGTCAGCGCGACCGTGCGCATCGCGAGCGAGCGAGCCCAGCATCTCGACGCCGAACCCCATGCATCCGGTGGCCCCGATCCCGACGAACTCGACGCGCAGGCGGCCGAGGTCGCCGAGCAGGAAAGGCAGCTGCTCGAGGAACTCGCCGAATCGCAGGCCCGTCTGGAAGCGGCACGCGCGGAGCTGACCGAGCGTGAGCAGACCGCAGCCGAGGCGGAACGCGCCCACCTGGCTGCCGCCCGGGCGGAGGCCGACCGTCGCGAAGGCCTGGCCCGACTGTCGGGCCAGGTCGACACCATGCGTAGCCGCGTCGAGTCCGCCGACGAGACGGTCGCGCGGCTGACCGCGGGGATCGACGAGGCCGCCGCCCGCGCCCAGCAGGCCCAGGCGGAATTCGAGACGGTCCAGAGCCGCGTCGGTGAGCTGGACGCCGGCGAGGTCGGACTGGACGACCACCACGACAGAACAGTCTCTGCGCTGCGGCTGGCCGATGAGCGCGTCGCCGAGCTACAGGCCGCCGAACGCGCCGCCGAACGCCAGGTCGCCTCCCTGCAAGCGCGCATCGACGCGTTGTCGGTCGGGCTCGACCGCAAGGACGGTGCCGCGTGGCTGCAAGAGAACCGCAGTGGGGCAGGGCTTTTCGGATCGATCGCCAAGCTGGTCAAGGTGCGCTCCGGCCACGAGGCGGCGGTGGCGGCCGTGCTCGGCGCGGCGGCCGACGCCGTCGCCGCGGAGAACTTCGGTGCCGCCCGCGAGGCGGTGGCGGCGCTGAAGGAATCCGATGGAGGACGGGCGGCCATCGTGCTGGGCGACTGGCCCGCACACCCGTCCCCGGTGACCGGCCGCCTGCCCGCAGGCGCGGTGTGGGCGATGGACGTGGTCGACGCGTCACCGCGGGTCCACTCCGCGGTTGCCGCCATGCTCAGCGGGGTGGCCCTGGTGGGCGACCTCGCGACAGCACTGGAACTTGTTGCGGCACAACCGCAGCTGCGTGCGGTGACCGCTGAGGGGGACCTCGTGGGAGCCGGCTGGGTCAGTGGCGGGTCCGACCGCAAGCCGAGCACGCTGGAGATCACCTCGGCGGTCGACAGGGCGCGGGAAGAACTCGCCGATGCCGAGCGGCAGACCGGGGAACTGTCGGCAGCGCTCTCCGGTGCTCTGGCCGAACAGAGTTCCCGTCAGGATGCCGCCGAGCAGGCCCTTGCCGCCCTCAACGAGTCGGACTCGGCGATCTCGGCGATCTACGAGCAGCTGGGACGCCTCGGCCAGGACGCCCGCGCGGCCGACGACGAGTGGCAGCGGCTGATCAAACAGCGCGACGAGTTGGAGGACAGCCGGAACCGCACCGTCGAGGAACTCACGGAGCTCGAACAGCGTCTGCACAACGCGCAGCAGGAGCCGATGTTCGAGGCCGAACCCGTCGATCGTCAGGAGTCCACGGTGGCGGCTGAGGCGGCACGTTCGGCGGAGGTCGAGGCCAGACTGTCGGTCCGCACCGCCGAAGAGCGCGCGAATGCTGTTCGTGGACGGGCTGATTCGCTGCGCCGCGCCGCGACCGCCGAACGTGAGGCGCGTCTTCGCGCCCAGCGGGCACGCGAGGCGCGTGTGCACGCCGCCGCGGTGGCAGCCGCGGTCGCCGAGGCAGGCCGGCTGGTCGCCGCGCGGCTGAGTGCGGCGGTGACCGTCGCCTCCCGCATCCGAGACGAGGTCGGCGCCGAACGTCAGGTCCGAGCCGCCGCGCTGACGAAGGCACGCGAGGAGGTCAACGAGCTCACCGCCCGGATCAACGCGCTCACCGATTCGCTGCATCGCGACGAGGTCGCCAAAGCGCAAGCGGCACTGCGCATCGAGCAACTCGAGCAGCAGGTGCTGGAGCAGTTCGGTATGGCCGTCGCCGATCTCGTCGCCGAATACGGCCCCGGTGTCGCGCTGCCCCCGACGGATCTCGAGATGGCCGAATACGAGCAGGCGCGCGAACGCGGCGAGCAGGTCACCGCACCGGCGCCCATGCCCTACGACCGGTCCACCCAGGAGCGGCGGGCCAAGCGCGCCGAACGTGAGCTCAACGAGCTGGGCAGGGTCAATCCGCTTGCCCTGGAGGAGTTCGCGGCGCTGGAGGAACGCTACAACTTCCTGTCCACCCAACTCGAGGACGTCAAAGCCGCCCGCAAGGATCTCCTCGACGTGATAGCCGATGTCGACGGCCGCATTCTCCAGGTCTTCACCGAGGCGTACCACGACGTCGAACGTGAGTTCTCCCAAGTGTTCTCGACGCTGTTTCCCGGCGGCGAGGGCAGGCTGCTGCTGACCGACCCCAGCGACATGCTCACCACCGGCATCGAGGTCGAGGCCCGTCCGCCGGGAAAGAAGATCAAGCGGTTGTCGCTGCTGTCCGGTGGCGAGAAGTCGCTGACGGCGGTGGCGATGCTGGTCGCGATCTTCCGGGCGCGCCCGTCGCCGTTCTATGTGATGGATGAGGTCGAGGCCGCGCTCGACGACGTCAACCTGCGTCGCCTGATCAGCCTGTTCGAGCAGCTGCGCGAGGTGTCCCAGCTCATCGTCATCACCCACCAGAAGCCCACGATGGAGATCGCCGACGCCCTCTACGGCGTGACGATGCGCAACGACGGCATCACGGCCGTCATCTCGCAGCGGATGCGGGGCCAGGAGCTGGTGGCCAGCCCGTCCTGACGGCCCTGCGACAATGGGCGTCGTGTCTGAAGGTCTATGGATCGCGATCGCGGTCATCGCCGTTCTGCTGGTAGCTGCACTCGTTGTCGGGCTGGTGCGGTATCGCCGCCGCCGGATCAGCTTGTCGGCACCGGACACGGCCACCCCGATCGATCGCTCGGGCGGCTATACCGCCTCGTCAGGCATCACATTCAGTTCATCGGCGCCCCCCGCCGAGGCCCCGGTGACTCCACCGAAGGCGCCCGAGCGTCTCGATACCAGTGGCTTACCCGCAGTCGGCGACGACGCCACCATTCCGCGCGACGCCCCCAAGCGGCCGATCGCCGACGTCAAGCTTCCCGAGCCCCCCGTCGACACGGCGCCCCCGCCCCCTCCGCAGGCCCCGGCCCCTCCGCAAGCCCCGCCCCCTCCGCCGGAGCCCGCGCCCGTTGTCGACGTGTCCGAGCCCGTCGCGCCCGATATCGACACGATCGCACCGCCTGAAGGCAGGCTGGATCGCCTCCGCGGCCGGCTCTCGAAGTCCCAGAACACGCTCGGTCGCAGCATGCTGGGTCTGCTCGGCGGCGGCGACCTCGACGAGGACTCGTGGGAGGAGGTCGAGGACACCCTGCTGATCGCCGATCTTGGTCCGGTGGTCACCGAGTCGGTGGTGACAGCGTTGCGTGCCCAGATGGCCAGCAGTCGGGTGCGCACCGAGGCCGACGCCCGGTCGGTGCTGCGGGAGGTGCTCATCTCGCAGCTGCAGCCCGATCTGGACCGCTCGATCAAGGCCCTGCCCCACAACGACAAACCGTCGGTGCTGCTGGTCGTCGGGGTGAACGGAACGGGCAAGACCACGACCGTCGGCAAACTCGCGCGCGTTCTCGTCGCCGACGGCCGTCGCGTCGTACTCGGCGCGGCCGACACGTTCCGTGCTGCGGCGGCCGACCAACTCCAGTCGTGGGGCTCCCGCGTCGGCGCTGAGGTTGTTCGCGGCCCGGAAGGCGCCGACCCCGCCTCCGTCGCGTTCGACGCCGTGGACACCGGGATCGCTTCGGGCGCCGATGTCGTCGTCATCGACACCGCCGGACGATTGCACACCAAGACCGGCTTGATGGACGAACTGGGTAAGGTCAAACGTGTGGTGGGTCGTCGCGCGGTCGTCGACGAGGTCCTCCTCGTCCTGGACGCGACGATCGGTCAGAACAGTCTGCCGCAGGCCCGGGTCTTCGCCGAGGTCGTCGACATCACCGGTGTCGTGCTGACCAAGCTGGACGGGACGGCCAAGGGCGGCATCGTTTTCCGCGTTCAGCAGGAGCTCGGCGTGCCGGTCAAACTGGTCGGTCTGGGCGAGGGACCCGACGACCTGGCCCCGTTCGAACCGGCGGCGTTCGTCGACGCACTGCTCGGCTGACGGCCGGAACCAGCAACACGGGGCGTCAATCTTCGCACGCAGCGCCGGATTTTGCTGATCTTGGTCAACGAAACACGAGCGTAACGACTTCGGCGTGTCCGTTCACGTGGACGAAACACAACAGCATCACAGGTGAAACGCATGCCTAAGAGTCTCTTCGGGAGGCCGATCCTGTCGGCCGTCATCCCCAAGGAGGTTCACACAAAGTGGTTGGCTTGCATGATGTAGCCCTAGCCATACCGGACGAGATGTTTCTGCCGTTCGGGCCTGAGGGCCTGAGCGCCGGTGACACGGCATGGGTGCTCACATCCGCCGCGCTGGTGTTGTTCATGACACCCGGCCTGGCGTTCTTCTACGGCGGCTTGTCCCGGCAGAAGTCCGTCCTCAACATGATGATGATGTCCTTCAGCTCACTGGGCCTGGTCAGCGTCATCTACGTGCTGTGGGGCTACTCGATGTCCTTCTCCTCGGCGCACACCGGTGAGGATCCTGGTCTGTTCTTCGACAGCCCGTTCGCGCTGTTCGGCGTCAACCAGCTGGCCGAGGTGCGCGAGATCGGCGGTGTCGACACCTTCGTCTCCGGCGGGTTCGGTACGGTGCCCGCGATCGTCTGGGTAGCCTTCCAGCTGACCTTCGCGGTGATCACCGTGGCGCTGATCTCCGGTGCTGTCGAAGGTCGGATGAAGTTCGGTACCTGGCTGGTGTTCGGCGGACTCTGGGTCACCCTGGTGTACTTCCCGCTGTCGCACATGGTCTGGGGCGGTGGTCTGCTGTCGGGAAGCGAGCAGGGCCTCGCGGCCAGGATGTTCGGCGTGGACGAAGAGGGTGTCGCCAACGTCTCACCCATCGACTTCGCCGGTGGCACCGTGGTGCACATCAACGCCGGTATGGCCGCGTTGGTGCTGGCGATTCTGCTCGGCAAGCGAAGTGGATTCGGCAAGACCGCCTTCCGTCCGCACAACATCCCGTTCGTGATGCTGGGCGCGGCGATCCTGTGGTTCGGCTGGTTCGGCTTCAACGTCGGATCTGAAGGCGCTGCGGACATGCTCGCGGGGTTGGTGTGGGTGAACACCACCGCCGCCACCGCCGCTGCCATGCTGGCCTGGCTTGTGGTCGAGCGCATCCGTGACGGCCACGCCACCAGCGTGGGCGCCGCATCGGGTGTTGTCGCCGGCCTCGTCGCCATCACACCGGCGTGTGGGAGTCTGACCCCGGTCTGGTCGTTGGTCGTGGGTGCGGTCGCAGGCGTGCTGTCCTCTCTTGCGATCGGACTGAAATACAAGTTCGGCTACGACGATTCGCTCGACGTCGTCGGCGTGCACCTTGTCGCCGGACTGTGGGGAACGGTTTCGCTCGGGTTCTTCGCCACGGAAACCGGTCTCTTCACCGGTGGTGACTACAAGCAGCTCGTCGTGCAGGTCGTCATCGCACTGGTGGCCTTGATCTTCACCGCGATCCTGACCGCCGTCATCGCCTTCGCCGTCAAGCCGCTGGGCTGGCGGGTGTCCAAGGAGGACGAGGACACCGGCATCGATGAGACCGAGCACGCGGAAACTGCTTATGAACTCGTCTGATCGGGAAATATGGGTAGAGGCATTGATCAAGGCTGCGAAGGGATCCACTCAATGAAGCTGATCACAGCGATCGTCAAGCCGTTCACGCTGGAGGATGTCAAGACCGGTCTCGAGCAGACCGGTATTCTCGGGATGACTGTCAGCGAGGTTCAGGGTTACGGTCGTCAGAAGGGCCACACCGAGGTCTACCGCGGCGCGGAGTACTCGGTGGACTTCGTCCCGAAGGTGCGTGTGGAGGTGGTCGTGGACGACGCCGCCGTAGACAAGGTGGTGGACGTCATCGTCCAGGCCGCCCGCACCGGCAAGATCGGTGACGGAAAGGTGTGGGTGAGCCCGGTGGACACCGTGGTTCGGGTCCGCACCGGCGAGCGGGGGACCGACGCCCTCTGACTCATGTAGCGGAATGAGCCGTCGTCTCCCGGCATTGGTACCGGATGAGCGCTAGATCGGTCAGTGCCGGAGAGGACAACTCATGACAGGACAGAAACAAGGCCCCGCCGCCGGAGCTCCCCGATGGGAGCGCCCGGCGGCGGGTTCTTTTCGCCCTGCAACAGATCTCGTCGCGGCCGCCGGACAGCTGCTCACAGGTGGCTCCCGCCAGCTCGACTCTGCCGCGTTGCGTGACGCACTGCTGGATCTCTACGACTTCTGGCTCACCACAAAGGCGACCGAGATCGGGATCACCGCGACCAGCGGATTCGCGATCGTCGCCACCGGGGGTCTGGGCCGGGGCGAGATCCTGCCGTACTCCGACCTGGACCTCATGCTGTTGCACGACAACATGCCCTCCGACGTCGTCAGTGAGGTAGCGGACCTGCTGTGGTACCCGCTGTGGGACGCCAACATTCGGCTCGACCACAGTGTCAGGACGGTCCCGCAGGCGCTCAAGGTCGCCGGCGAGGACATCTCGGCAGGGCTGGCCATGCTGGAGGCGCGTCACATCGCGGGGGACGGCGACCTGTCGTCGTTGCTGGTGAGCGGCGCTCGTAGCCAGTGGCGCACCGGAATCGCCTCGCGTTTCGACGAACTCGTCGAGCACACCAGAGCGCGATGGCAACGCAGCGGTCAGATCGCGCACCGCGCCGAGCCGGACCTCAAGTGCGGCAGGGGAGGGCTGCGCGACGTTCAACTGCTCAATGCCCTCGCGATCGCGCAGTTGGCCGACGTCTATCCCAGCCGGTCGCTGGCCTCACCGACCGAAACACTCGGGGAGGCGCACCTGTCCCTGCTCAACGTCCGCACCGAACTGCACAGGGTCGCCGGGCGCGGCCGGGAACTGCTGCTGGCCCAGCACGCCGACGAGATCGGTGCCTCGCTGCGCATCGGTGACCGATTCGATCTGGCACGCATGCTCTCCGATGCCGCGCGAACAGTCAGCTACTACGTCGACGCCGGGATTCGCACCGCGGGAAACTCATTGCCGCGCAGGGGGTTAGCCGTATTGCGTCGGCCAGTGCGTCGCCCGGTCGACGAAGGCGTCATCGAGTTCAACGGCGAGGTGATCCTGGCCCGCGATGCCCGCCCAGAGCGCGACCCCGGCTTGATACTGCGGGTGGCCGCCGCGTCGGCCACCACCGGTCTGCCGATGGCGGCGTCCACGCTGGGCCGACTGGTGGAAGCGGCGCCGGAACTGCGCACCCCGTGGCCTCGCCAGGCGCTCAAGGATCTGCTCGTGATGCTCGCCGCCGGTCCGTCGGCGGTGGGCACGATCGAGGCGCTCGACCGTACCGGACTGTGGGGCCGGCTGTTCCCGGAGTGGGGCGCCGTCCGGGACCTGCCGCCCCGGGACGTCGTCCACATCTGGACCGTGGATCGTCATCTTGTCGAGACTGTCTCCCGGGCAAGCGCTTTCACGACCAGGGTGTCTCGCCCGGACCTTCTGGTGCTCGGCGCACTGGTCCACGACATCGGCAAGGGCCGCGGCGGCGACCACAGCGTCATCGGTGCCGAACTGGCGACTCAGATCGGCAACCGGCTGGGTCTGTGGCCGTCGGACATCGACATCCTGTCCAGGGTCGTGCGCCATCATCTGCTGCTTCCTCAGACCGCGACCAGGCGGGACCTGCAGGATCCCAAGGTCATCTCGGCCGTCGTCGAGGCACTCGACGGCGACCCGGTGGTACTGGAACTGCTGCACGTGCTCGCCGAGGCCGATTCGCTGGCCACCGGCCCCGGCGTATGGGGTGACTGGAAGGCATCGCTGATCGGGGATCTGGTCCGTCGCTGCCGGTTCGTGATGGCCGGTGAAGCACTGCCGAAGCCCGATCCCGTTGACCCGCGGTTTCTTTCGCTGGCCGCTGACGGCAAGGTGCACGTCGAGCTGATGCCCGGCGACAATCCGCATATCTACAGCGTGACGATCATCGCGCCGGATCGCCGGGGACTGCTGTCCAAGGCTGCGGGGGTGTTGGCGCTGAACTCACTGCGGGTGCATTCGGCGTCGGTCAACAACCACGAGGGCTCGGCGATCAACACGTTCGTCGTCTCACCGCATTTCGGTACCCCGCCCGCGGCGGAGTTGCTGCGCCAGCAGCTGATCCTCGCCGTCGACGGCGAGCTCGACGTTGTGGGGACTCTGGAACAGAAGGGTGCGGACAGCTCGACCACGGGCCGGGCGGGAGAGGTGCGCGCCGCCGTTCCGATCAACGCCCCGGCCGCTCCTCCGCGGGTGCTCTGGCATGACGGCGCCGGCCCCGGCCAGCTGGTTGCCGAGATCCGGGCCACCGATCGCGCTGGGCTCCTGTCGGTGCTGACAGCCGTGTTCGAGCGGGCCGGAGCGGACATCGTGTGGGCGAAGGTGACGACGTTGGGTTCCTCGGTGGTCGATGCGTTCGGGATCGTGCTGCCCCCAGGCAGCACCGAAAGCGCGGTGCGACAGAGCCTGGAACGCGACCTGTTCGCCGTCCTGCCAGCGCCTCCGGCGAAGAAGGTGGAGGAAGCCAGCTGAACTGGGCACCATGATCGATGGCTGGTCGGGGCGGCCACGCGAGAAGGTATGCGAGAAGGAATTCAAGAAGGAAGTAGTCTGGCCTCGTGTTTGAATCCCTGTCCGACCGGTTGACCGGTGCGCTCTCGGGCCTGCGTGGCAAGGGCCGGCTCACCGACGCCGACATCGACGCCACCGCCCGCGAGATCAGACTTGCACTGCTGGAAGCAGACGTATCGCTGCCGGTGGTCCGCGAGTTCGTCGCCCGCATCAAAGACCGCGCCAAAGGCGCCGAGGTCTCCGCAGCGCTGAACCCCGCGCAGCAGGTCGTCAAGATCGTGAACGAGGAGCTCGTCGGGATCCTCGGCGGCCAGACCCGTCAGTTGTCGTTCGCCAAGACCCCGCCGACGGTCATCATGCTGGCCGGACTCCAGGGCTCGGGTAAGACGACATTGGCCGGCAAGCTGGCGAAATGGCTTAAGGGACAAGGGCATACACCCCTGTTGGTAGCCTGCGACCTGCAGCGCCCTGGCGCCGTCAGCCAGCTCCAGATCGTCGGTGAACGCGCGGGCGTCAATGTCTTCGCACCGCACCCCGGCGTCTCGCCCGGCGGCGCCACGATCGAGCAGATGGCCGCCGGTGACCCGGTGACCGTCGCCGCGGCAGGTCTGGCCGAGGCGAAGGCCAAGCACTACGACATCGTCATCGTCGACACCGCGGGCCGCCTCGGTATCGACGAGGAACTCATGGGCCAGGCCGCGGCGATCCGCGACGCCGTGCGCCCGGACGAAACCCTGTTCGTCCTCGACGCGATGATCGGCCAGGACGCCGTGACCACGGCGGACGCGTTCCGCGAGGGCGTCGGGTTCACCGGCGTGGTGCTCACCAAGCTCGATGGCGACGCCCGTGGTGGTGCCGCGCTGTCGGTCCGCGAGGTCACCGGCGTGCCGATCCTGTTCGCGTCCAGCGGTGAGAAGCTCGAGGACTTCGACGTCTTCCACCCCGACCGGATGGCCAGCCGCATTCTCGGCATGGGAGACGTGCTCTCCCTCATCGAGGCGGCCGAGCAGCACTTCGACGCCGAGCAGGCCGAGGCCACCGCCGCGAAGATCGGCAGTGGCGAGCTCACCCTCGAGGATTTCCTCGAGCAGATGCTCGCCATCCGCAAGATGGGCCCCATCGGCAACCTGTTGGGCATGCTGCCCGGTGCCGGCCAGATGAAGGACGCGCTGGCCGCCGTCGACGACAGCCAACTCGACCGTGTGCAGGCGATCATCCGCGGCATGACGCCGCAGGAGCGTTCCGACCCGAAGATCATCAACGCCTCGCGGCGGTTGCGCATCGCCAACGGCTCCGGGGTCACCGTGTCCGAGGTCAACCAGCTTGTGGACCGCTTCTTCGAGGCGCGCAAGATGATGTCGCAAATGGCCGGTCAGATGGGCTCGCCCTTCGGGCGCAAGTCCGCCACCCGGAAGGCAGCCAAGGGCAAGAACAAGCAGAAGGGCAAGAAGGGCAGAGGGCCGACGCCGCCGAAGGCGCGTAACCCGCTGGGTGCCGGCATGGCAGGAATGCCGCCGGGCTTCCCCGACCTGTCGAACATGCCCAAGGGGCTCGATGAACTCCCGCCGGGGCTCGCCGACTTCGATCTGTCGAAGCTCAAGTTCCCCAAGAACTGATGCGTCTGCACGTTCGCGGGCGCGGGCTGCCGGACGGCGAACCGGTGGAGTGGTGGATCGTCGATGGTGTCCTGAGCGCCGAACCCGTTGCCGGTGCCGACACGGTGTTCGGTGCTGACGGGGCTGAAGGATGGGTGATCCCCGGCCTGGTCGACGCGCACTGCCATGTCGGGCTCGGTCAGCACGGGGCGATCGAGATGGACGAGGCGGTGGCCCAGGCCGAGACCGAGCGCGCGGCGGGCGCACTGCTGCTGCGCGACGCCGGATCGCCCACCGACACCCGCGGCTTCGACGACCGGGTCGATTTGCCGCGCATCATCCGCGCCGGACGCCATCTGGCGCGGCCCAAGCGATATCAGCGTGGCTTCGCCATCGAGCTCGAAGACGAGTGGCAACTGCCCGATGCGGTGGCGCAGCAGGCGCGGTGGGGTGACGGGTGGGTCAAGCTGGTCGGCGACTGGATCGACCGTGAGGTCGGGGACCTGGCGCCGCTGTGGTCCGACGACGTGCTCGAAGCGGCGATCGACGCGGCCCACGCCAACGGCGCCCGGGTGACCGCGCACGTGTTCAGCGAGGACGCGCTGCCGGGGCTGATCAAGGCCGGAATCGACTGCATCGAGCACGGCACCGGGCTCACCGAGGACACCGTCGACCTGATGGTCGAGTACGGAACCGCGCTGGTGCCCACCCTGATCAACATCGAGAACTTTCCCGACATCGCCTCTGCCGCCAGCAAGTATCCCCGCTACGAACGGCACATGCGCGAGCTGCACCGCAGCTGTGCCGCCAGGATCGGTGCCGCACGCGAAGCCGGTGTGCCCATCTATGCGGGAACCGATGCGGGCAGTGCCGTCGCGCACGGCCGCATCGGCGACGAGATCGAAGCCCTCAAGGGCATCGGCATGACGCCGACCGATGCGCTGGGGGCGGCCTGCTGGGATGCCCGGCAGTGGCTGGGCCGTCCCGCCCTCGAGCATGGAGCGTCGGCGGACCTGGTCTGCTATGCCAAGGATCCACGCAGCGGTGCTGGGGTGCTCGCGGACCCGACGCTGGTAATTCTGCGCGGCACCCCCTTCTGAGCATTCCTCGCCCTGCCCGCGCCTGCTCTCGGCGGCGAGTGCCCTCGTCGGCCCTCGCCGGTGAGTGAGCTCTCGCCTGCCCGCGCCGCTGAGTGAGCAGCCAGGGCTGTGATCGGCCGCGAATCACAGCCCGGAACGATATTTCGCGGTCGATGACTCAGCTATTCGCGGTCGATGACTCAGCGGTATTGGCTGAAACCCCAGTCGAGCAGGCCGATCGCCTGCCCGTAGAGGTCCCCGGTGCCGTACATCTGGACCACGACGAGGCGTCGGTTGCCGCGCTGAGCGGCGCCGACATATGTCTTGCGGGCCAGATTCGTGTAGCCGGTCTTGCCCGCCAGGTCGCCGGGGTAGCGCGTGAGCAGCTCGTTCTGATTGGTGAGGGTCTTACCGGGGAATTGCGCGGACGGCTGCCGCATGATGTGGGCGATCAGCGGATATTTCAGCGCGGCGCGCATGATGACCGCGAGATCGTGTGGGGTGGTGGCCGATTCCCAACCCGGCCCGTCAAGGCCGGACGGTGACCCCGCCTTGGTGCTGCGGGTACCGACGAGAGCGGCCTTGCGGTTCATCGCGGCGACGGTCGCCGGCCGGCCGCCGAGCATGTCGGCCAGCATGTTCGCCGCGTCGTTGCCCGACACCATCAGCAGTCCCTCCAACAGCTGCCGGGTGGTGTAGGCCTGGCCCGGTGTCAGCCCCACGCAAGAACATTCGACCTCGGTGTGCGATGCGTTGGCCCTGGCGAAATTTTCGGGCCGGAGGTGATCGAGCACCACCATCGCGAGCAGCACCTTGATCGTGCTGGCCGGGGCGTAGACGCCGTACGGGTCGCGGCTGGCCAACACCTGGCCGGTGTCGAGATCGGCGAGAAGCCATGCCTTGGCGGGGCCATCGGGAATGGCCTGTGCGGCAGCGGGTTCTACCTCAGGTTGGGCGCTCGCAGGGGGTGCGCCGGTCACCGCGGCGGCAGGCAGCATCACGCTGAGGGCGAGCGCCAGCCCCGCGAATCGTCTTCGCACGGTTGGCGACGCTAGTCGCGCCAGGACTCGCCCAGCGCGCGATCAGATCTCCATCGGGTATCGAGTCAGAGCTGGCCGACGCCGGCGTTCGGACCCAGCGCGAAACCCCAGTCGAGAAGGCTGGACGCCTGATCCCAGTAGCTCGGCCCGCCCTCCCGGATCAATCCGTGCATCATCGCGATGACCAGCCGCCTGCCGTCGCGTTGGGCGGCCGCGACGAATGTCTTCTGGGCCAGGTCGGTGTAACCGGTCTTGCCGCCGAGCGTGCCCGGATAGCGGTGCAGCAGCTCGTTCTGGTTGAGCAGCACCGTGTTGCCGGTCTTGGTGGGGAACACCGCTGTCGGCTGTGCGGTGATCTGCGCGAACACCGAGTAGCTCATCGCGGAGCGGAAGATCACCGCCAGATCGTGCGGGGTGGACCAAATGTCGATACCCGGGCCGTCGATGCCCGATGGTGAGCCGGCATTCGTACCGTAGGCGCCCAGCAACGCGGCCTTGGCGTTCATCTTCATCACCGCGACGTCGTAGCCGCCCAGCATTGTGGCCAGCGTGTTGGCGGCGTCGTTGCCGGAGACCAGCAGCAGTCCCTCCAGCAACTGGCGGGTGGTGTACGTCATCCCCGGTGTCACGCCGGCGCAGTTGCACTCGACCTTGGTGTCGGCCTCGTTGGCGACGATCGTGGCGTCGAGCGGCAGTTCGTCGAGCACCACCTGCGCCAGCAGGGACTTGATGGTGCTGGCGGGAGCGCTTGTGGCGTTCTCGTTGCGACCGGCCAGCACCTGACCGGTATCCATGTCGGCGATGATCCACGCAGGGGCCGGGCCGTCGGGAATCGGCACCGAGCCCACCGGCTGAACGTTGAGCGCGTCCGCTGCCGCCGTGGATGCCGCCATGCCGCCGCCCGCGATCAGGCACAGCGTGACCCCCAGGCATACGAGAAGCCTTGTCATGAGCGATGAGTGTATGCCCGGCGCGATGCGCATGGCGGATCGTGTTCAATCGACCCATGTTGAGCCTCGAAGAGATCTCCGACCGGTTGGAGATCCAGCAGCTGCTGATGGACTACTCGACCGCGATCGACCAGAAGCGGTTCGACGACCTCGACGCGGTGTTCACACCCGACGCCTACATCGACTACCGGGTCGCCGGCGGGATCGACGGCCGATTTTCCGAGGTCAAGGCGTGGCTCAAGGACGTGCTGCCCAACTTCCCGGCGTACTTCCACATGCTGGGCAACGTCGACATCCGCATCAGCGGTGACACCGCGACCTCGCGGGCGATCTGCTTCAACCCGATGGTGATGGGTGGCGATCAGGGCCAGATCTATTTCGTGGGCATCTGGTACGTCGACGAGTTCGTCAGGACCGCTCAGGGGTGGCGGATGAGCAAGCGGGTCGAGGAGAAGTGCTTCGACAAGATCCTGTAGTGGCTCAGCGCACCAGGCGGCGCGCCACTTTGCCCGTCACCCGCTTGATCCGATCCGAGATGTAGAGCGAGAAGGCGATGTTGAAGACGTCCTCGCGCAGCCGGGTCAGCGTCGAACTCGCGATGAGCCAGCGCCCGTCGACCCTTTCGTAGGTCTCGTCGTAGTGTCCGTAGCCGCGCAGGTTCACCCCCGGCGCCAGGCGGACGACGTCTTCGAGGGCCCAGACGGCGTGGGCGGTCGTCGCCGACGTCAGCTCGATCTCGGGCGCATGCACCTGGTGCACGGTGGCGTTGCCGCCGAGGCTCTTGCGGGTGAACGCGACGAACGGGTCGGCACCGACGATGACCTTGCCCCCGGCGTTCGACGTGTCGCTGCGGAAATCGTCGGTGAACAGGCCCCGCCAGGCGCCCCAGTCCTTGGTGTCCAGGTGGCGGCAGTATCGGGCCTTCAGCTGTTTGATCGCTTCGATCTCCAGCAGCGCGGCAGCGTCGTCCATGGATGGGAGGGTGACATTGCCACCGGAACTTGTAAAGGTCGGCGGAGGTGGCCCAGGAGCGGGATTTCCTCCCGAGCGGCCCGTTCTGGCACAATGGGCGGCTGTCTGCCCCGGGACTGGAACCCCGAGGCGGTCACACACGTCAGGCAAAACCGGACCGGGCAGCCCGCCCGCGTCGCTTGAATTGCAAACGTGGCAATCACAGGAGAAAACGCGCCACCATGGCTGTCAAGATCAAGCTTGCCCGTTTCGGCAAGATCCGCAATCCCCAGTACCGCATCTCCGTCGCTGACGCGCGTAACCGTCGTGATGGCCGTGCCATCGAGGTCATCGGCCGCTATCACCCGAAGGAAGACCCGAGCCTCATCGAGATCGACTCGGAGCGCGCGCAGTACTGGCTCGGCGTCGGTGCTCAGCCCACTGAGCCCGTCCTGCAGCTGCTGAAGATCACCGGCGACTGGCAGAAGTTCAAGGGCCTGCCCGGTGCCGAGGGCACGCTCAAGGTCAAGGAGCCCAAGCCCAGCAAGCTGGACCTGTTCAATGCGGCGCTGGCCGAGGCCGACGGTGCTCCGTCCGGCGCGGCTACCCAGCCGAAGAAGAAGAAGGCACCGGCCAAAAAGGCCGAAGACAAGCCTGAGGACAAGGCCCCCGAGGCGGCCGAGCCCGCCGCTGAGACGGCCGAGCCCGCCGCCGCCGAGACCGCTGACGCCGCAAGCGAGAGCTGAGACCGGCCGTGAGTTCAGTCGTCGTCGACGCTGTCGAGCATCTGGTTCGCGGGATCGTCGACAACCCCGACGATGTGCGGGTCGACATGGTGACCAGCCGCCGTGGCCGCACGGTCGAGGTGCACGTCCATCCCGAGGACCTCGGAAAGGTCATCGGCCGAGGAGGCCGCACTGCGACCGCGTTGCGCACCCTGGTGGCCGGCATCGGCGGCCGGGGGATCCGCGTCGACGTGGTGGACACCGACCAGTAGTAGGTCTGATGGACCTGGTGGTCGGGCGCGTGGCCAAGGCGCACGGCATCACCGGTGAGGTGGTTGTCGACGTCCGCACCGATGATCCCGATGTCCGCTTCGCGCGCGGTAATACGTTGCGGGGCCGTGCTTCTCGCGGTGGTGCCGAGCGCGAGTACACCATCGAATCGGTGCGCGAACACGCCGGCCGGCTGCTGGTGCGACTGGACGGCATCGTCGGCCGCGACGCGGCCGAGGCACTACGCGGCACGCTGTTCCTGGTGGATTCCGAGGATCTGCCGCCGATCACCGAGGCCGACGAGTTCTACGACCATCAGCTCGAAGGGCTGCGGGTGCGGACCGTGTCCGGGGACGACGTCGGCACGATCGCCGAGGTCCTGCACACCGCGGCCGGCGAGTTGCTCAGCGTCAAATCCGCGGAAGGCACCGAGATTCTCGTTCCGTTCGTCGGCGCGATCGTGACGACGGTGTCGCTGTCCGACGGCGTGGTGGAGATCGATCCGCCCGAGGGACTGCTGAACATCGCGGATCTCCCGTAGGACGCGCCGTGCGTATCGACGTAGTGAGCATCTTTCCGGCCTACCTGGAACCGCTGCGGCAGTCGTTGCCGGGCAAGGCCATCGAGACCGGTGTCGTCGATCTCGTCGTGCACGATCTCCGTTCCTGGACTCATGATGTGCACCGATCCGTCGACGACTCTCCCTATGGCGGAGGTCCGGGGATGGTGATGAAGGCACCGGTGTGGGGCGCGGCGTTGGACGAGATTTGCTCGCAGGAAACACTTCTGGTGATTCCCACACCGGCGGGTCGGCTGTTCACCCAGGCCGACGCCGAGGCCTGGAGTGGCGAAGAGCATCTGGTGTTCGCGTGCGGGCGCTACGAGGGGATCGATCAGCGGGTCGCCGACGACGCCCGCCGCCGGATGCGGGTCGCCGAGGTGTCGATCGGTGATTACGTGCTGCCGGGCGGCGAGTCGGCGGCCCTGGTGATGATCGAGGCGGTGGTCCGTCTGCTGCCCGGGGTTCTCGGCAATCCGGAGTCCCACCGCGACGATTCGCATTCCGCCGGTCTGCTCGAAGCCCCCAGCTACACGCGCCCGGCGAGTTGGCGGGAACTCGATGTGCCCGACGTGCTGCTCTCCGGCGATCACGCCCGGATCACCGCGTGGCGCCACGAACAGGGCGTCCAACGCACCCGGGAGCGCCGGCCCGAACTTCTGGACTAGATCCGCCCGCCGGGGAACATCGTCTTGACGGCCTGGGTGATGGTTTGGCGGGCGGTGTCGTCGCCGGCGGCCTGCATCGACCCGATCACCATCACGTAGCGGCGGTTGGGGCCAACGACCCCGGTCGACAGGTGCATCCAGTCGGCGCCGACGCAGCACATCCAGCCCTGCTTGACCGCCACCGGTTCGTCGTAGAGGCCCTCAGGGATGCCGAACCGCTGCGGGTAGATGCCGCCGGGCACCATCCCGTCCGGCGCGGTCGGTGTCGACGCGGCCAGGTTCGACAGGATGATGCTGGCCTGTTCGGGTGGCAGTCCACCGGTTCCGGCCAACAGCATGTCGTAGTAGCGCACCAGGTCGGTGGCCGTGCTGATGGTGTTGAACCACCGCCCGTTGCCCGGCGCGCGCGTCGAACCCAGTCCGTACCGGGCAATCACCCGGTTGATGATCGCGCTGCCACCGCTGCGGTTCCAGAAGACCTCGGCGGCGCTGTCGTCCGACGCGCGCAGCATGACGTCGAGTGACTTGCGGTCCTCCGGCGACAGCGTGGTCTGGCCCTTGGACACCTGCAGCAGAAGGTCGTCGGCGATGAAAAGCTTCACGACCGAGGCGATGGCGATCGTCATGCCGTTGCCGTTGGTCACCAGTTCCCCGGTGTTGCGGTCGAGAACCGCCGCGGTGATCTCGGCGCCTGCCTCGGCGGCTTCGGTGGTGGCTTGGCGCTCGCGGCTCGCCAGGCCGGTGAACCCGGCTGCCGGTGCATCGGGGGGAGCTTCGGGCAGCGGCGCATTGGTGCCCAGCGGGGCGACGACGGTCAGCTGAGGACCCTCGGGCGCGGGCGGTGACCCGTACACCTGCGCCTCACACCCGGAGATGACCAGGGCGCCGACAGACACGGCTGCGGTGGTCATCACCAGCCTGCACCGCCGCCGTCGCATCGGTCACCCTCCATGAGTTTTGGGCCTACGCTGTCAGCCGAAGCAAGGCTGTCGATGTTCTCTACCCAACGTCCAGGGTAACGCCTGGAAACCGGGTGCGCCTCGCGCGCCGGACGTGGGCGCCGCCACTGATCGGCGCACATCCTGCACCGCAGGCACCGGATTTCTGAGAATCGGGCTCCGTCTGGCACAATTGGGCAGTTGTCTGTGCATGGCCGGAAGGGCCGCACGACTGCCCCAGACGCCCGAATCACACATCGGCGCCAGAACGTGTCCTCGAGACACCTGCAGGCGCCGCGAACAGCAAGGAAGAGTCACCGATGAATACGCTGGATTTCGTCGACCAGACGTCGTTGCGCGATGACGTCCCGAACTTCGGCCCCGGCGACACCGTCAACGTCCACGTGAAGGTCATCGAGGGCTCCAAGGAGCGCATCCAGGTCTTCAAGGGCGTCGTGCTGCGTCGCCAAGGTGGTGGGGTCCGTGAGACCTTCACCGTGCGCAAGGAGAGCTACGGCGTCGGCGTCGAGCGCACCTTCCCGCTGCACTCGCCCAACATCGACCACATCGACATCGTGACGCGCGGTGATGTCCGTCGCGCCAAGCTCTACTACCTGCGTGAGCTGCGTGGCAAGAAGGCGAAGATCAAGGAAAAGCGCTGACGACCCAGGTCGAGCCGGGTCCGTCGGCGCGCTGGCTACGCTGATCTCGTGACCGGACCTTCTGAGCCCGACGACTCGTCCGCTGAGCGCACTCTCGAGTCTCCCGATCCCAACGCCGCGTCAGCGGCAACCGCCGACGGCGACGACCAGGGGTCAGGCAAGAAGAAGCGCGGCGCGCTCCGTGAGGGTGCCATCCTCGTCACCATCGCGATAGTGCTGTATTACGTGATGCTGACGTTCATCGCCAGGCCCTACCTGATTCCGTCCGAGTCGATGGAACCCACGCTGCACGGATGCAACGGCTGCGTGGGGGACCGCATCATGGTGGACAAGCTGACCTACCGGTTCTCGTCTCCTGAGCCCGGCGATGTCGTCGTCTTCAAGGGCCCGCCGAACTGGAGCGTCGGCTACAAGTCCATCCGATCGGACAACACCGCCGTGCGGTGGGTGCAGAACGCGCTGTCGTTCATCGGGTTCGTCCCTCCCGACGAGAACGATCTGGTGAAACGGATCATGGCCACCGGCGGCCAGACGGTGCAGTGCCGCGCCGATACCGGGCTCACCGTCGACGGGAAGCCACTGAACCAGCCGTTCCTCGACTCGAACACGATGATGGCCGATCCTGCGGTGTACCCGTGCCTGGGCAACGAGTTCGGCCCCGTCACCGTGCCCGAGGGCAGGCTCTGGGTGATGGGTGACAATCGGACCCACTCGGCGGACTCACGCACTCACTGCAGCAATCGGCCCGAAGACGCTCAGCGGGGTCTGCTGTGCACCGGTGATCCGGTGGCCGGGACGATTCCGGTGGAGAATGTCATCGGAAAGGCCCGGTTCATCGCCTGGCCGCCTTCGCGGTGGGGTGGCGTGAGCTCGGTGAATCCGCAGAGCTAACAGGAGGCCCTGACTCTTGCGCGCTGCATGGCCGCCCAGGGTGGTGATTCGCAAATCGTCCGGTCTGCGCACCCTGGAATCCGCCCTGTACCGCGCCGGTCTGGGCCCGGTGGCCGGCGTCGACGAGGTGGGCCGGGGTGCGTGTGCTGGTCCGCTGGTGGTCGCGGCGTGCGTGCTCGGCCCAAACCGATTGGAAAGCCTTGCCGCCCTGGATGATTCGAAGAAGCTCAACGAGAGCGAGCGGGAGCGGTTGTTCCCGCTGATTCGACGGTATGCGTTGGCGTATCACGTGGTGTTCATTCCGTCGGTCGAGGTGGATCGCCGCGGCGTCCATGTCGCCAACATCGAAGGAATGCGCCGGGCAGTGGCAGGGCTACCGCTGCGGCCGGGTTACGTGTTGTCGGACGGGTTCCGGGTGCCGGGCCTGCCGACGCCGTCGCTGCCGGTGGTGGGCGGTGACGCCGCGGCGGCGTGCATCGCGGCGGCGAGCGTGCTGGCCAAGGTCAGCCGCGACCGCCTGATGGTCGCAATGGAAAACGACCATCCCGGCTACGGATTCGCCGACCATAAGGGCTACAGCACCCGCGCCCACACCGCGGCGCTGGCCAGGCTCGGCCCGTCCGCTCAGCACCGGTACTCGTTCATCAACGTGCGGCGCCTGGTCACCATAGGCGGCGAGGTGATCGCCGCAGCAGACATCGAAGGGGAACCCGGAGAACATGCAGAACTCACGTGCGGGAAGATTGGCGCGGGAAACATTGGCCGAGTGGGCCCAGTGGACTCCGACCTACATGAAGGACAGTTGAGCCGATGAGTGCCGAAGATCTCGAAAAGTATGAAACCGAGATGGAGCTCTCGCTCTACCGCGAATACAAGGACATCGTCGGGCAGTTCAGCTACGTGGTCGAGACCGAGCGGCGGTTCTACCTCGCCAACAGCGTGGAGATGGTGCCGCACAACGCCGACGGCGAGGTGTACTTCGAGCTGCGCTTGGCCGACGCCTGGGTATGGGACATGTACCGGCCGGCGCGTTTCGTCAAGCAGGTCCGGGTGATCACGTTCAAGGACGTCAACATCGAAGAGGTCGAGAAGCCCGAGCTGCGGTTGCCCGAGTAGATCTACTGCCTACGTTCTCTAGGCCGTGGCGAACGAGCCCCGCGGGATCGTCAACGGGAGGTCGACCGAGCTGAGCAATCCCGGTTGCGCGGCAACAACATAGGGAATCGCATTGACGACCCGCATCGCTGTGGCGACCATGGCACCCGCGCCTGACGTCATGCCCTCGATTCCGGCCTTCTGCGGGTCGCGCAAGGTCGCCGCCAGCGTGCAGTCGATATCGGGTTGCCCGGTGATGACGACCCGGTAGGACAGGTCGCCGATGCCGCGGGGCCAATCCGGCGCGACATCGTGCGCCAACCGGGTTACATGCTCGATCACAATGGCCTCTCGGCCGCCGACCATACCGATGGCCTGCATGCGCAGCGCGCCGCAGGTGCCGGCCTCGACGGTGCCCATGGCGACCTCCAGCGTCCGATCGGTGACGGCGCGGTCGAATGTCTCTCGGATTTCGTCCAATTCGACGCCGAGGGCCTCGGCGACCAACCTGAGCTGTCCTTGCCACTCGCCGGCGATGGCGCCGGGAAAGCTGATCCACGGCACGTACTCGAGCGGGCGCCCGAAGCCGAGTGCGTCGCTCATGATGTCCGGTACGCCGTAGTCGTCATACAGACCCATCTCATACGAGTGGATTTTCTCGATCTGCGACGACTGCGTGGACAGGACAAGCGGCAGATAGTCGGCGGCGAAGCCAGGTTCGATACCCGATGCGTACAGCGACGCCTGGCCTTCCTTGGCGGCGGTGGTGAGTTGATCCCGCCACTCCGCCGGCTCATAAGCATGCGGGTTGACCAGGCGGGTGGTGCTCGTGGTGACCACGTTGATTCCGGCGGACAGCAGTTTGACGTAATCGGGTATCGCCAGTGCGTCGCGCTCCGGTCCACTGGCCGCGTAGACCACGCAATCGGGCTTCAGTGCGATGAGCGCGTCGGCATCACCGGTGGCCTTCAGGCCAATCGGCTCGCCGTTGGCGAGGTCGCCTGCGTCCCTGCCGTCCTTGTCGGCCGAATGCACCCACACGCCGACCAGGTCGAGGTCGGGCCGCTCGGTGATGGTGCGGATGGCGATGGATCCGATGCCACCGGTAGCCCACACCACGACGCGCTGGTTGTCTGCAGTCATTCGATACTCCTGGTCGGTTGGTGCCTCATCGGTGTGCCTTTTCATGGGCTTCAAATAGGGGCTGTGCACAGTGGTATTCGCACACTGGCGGACCGCCGGCGCCGGTGGGGCCAAGTCTGAGTGACGGCGGGCACCTCGAATCGGCGATCTCGCTCGAACCTAACGTTTGCTCCGGGAGTTAGCAGTCGGTGCGGCGCACGGTCAAGGGCGCAAGCCGCTCGAGCGAAACAAAAATTAGGTTAGATTGGCGACGTGCGAATCTCAGCGTCGGTAGGGGTGTGATGTTCACCCTGCGATTCGACATGCGCGCGCCGGACGGTGCCGCGCCGGCACCGGATCTGTACGCCGCCGCCATCGACATGTGTGCCTGGGCCGAGCCCCGGGGCGCCGTGGCAGCTGTGCTGTCGGAGCACCACGCAACCGAAGACGGCCACCTGGCGGCACCTCAGCTGCTGGCCGCGGCGATCGCGGCCCGCACCACGACGTTGACGATCATGCTGGCTGCGGTGCCCATTCCGTTCTGGGACCCGGTGCGCCTCGCAGAGGAGATCTGCGCGCTGGACATCATCAGCGGGGGCCGTGTCATGTATGCCTTCGGCATCGGACATCGACCCGAGGAGTACGAACACTTCGGTGTCGACATGCGACGGCGTGGCCATCTGGCTGACGAATTGCTGTCGGTGCTCATCGGATTGCTGCGCGGGGAAGTCGTGGAGTACGGCGGTCGCCGGATCCGGGTGACGCCGGGGTGTGCCACCGCCGGCGGACCCAATCTGCTGATCGCCGGAGGCGGCAGGGCAGCAGCGCGGCGGGCGGCCAGGCACGGACTCGGCTTCATCTCGCAGACCGATTCCCCTGAGCTGCGCGACTTCTACGAATCGCAGTGCCGCGCACACAGGCGCGAACCGGGTCTGGTTCAGTTTCCCGTTCCCGGCGCGCCGACCACGGTGTTCGTCGCCGACGATGTCGATGCGGCCTGGGCTGAACTCGGCCCCTACCTGCTGCACGACGCGGTCACGGCGGCGTCATACCGACACGGCGACGACGCGGTCGCCAGCATCTCGCGCGCACATACTGTCGATGCGTTGCGCCGGGCTGCCGGCCCGTATCGCATCTACAGCCGGGCCGAGGCGGCTGATTACGTCGCCTCGGGCAGACCTCTTCCGCTTCTGCCGCTGTGCGGCGGGATCCCGCCCGCACTTGCGTGGCCCTACCTCGAGCGGGCGGCACAGGCGGTGCACCGCACCTGAAACCCGCGATTGATGGAGGAGCTCACATGTCCACTGCTTCACGGCCCGTGCGTGCCGTGGTCTGGTCGACCGGTGGTGTCGGCTCGATCGCCATCGACGGAATCGCCCGGCGGCCGGATATGGAACTCGTGGGTGTCTGGGTGCATGCCGAGGAGAAGGCGGGGAAGGACGCGGGGACCCTGGCGGGCCGCGCACCACTCGGCCTGGCAGCAACACGGGATGCCGACGCACTGATCGCGCTCGAGCCCGACTGTGTCGTCTATGCCGCGAGCGGGCCGGAGCGCGACGCCGCTGCCGTCCCCGATTATCTGCGGCTGTTGGAATCCGGAATCAACGTCGTCTCAACGTCTTCCACTGGGCTGATCTATCCACCGGCGTACTACTCGCCGCAATGGCGCGACCAACTGGCGGCTGCAGCGGAATCGGGAAATGCGTCGTTCTACGCCTCGGGAGTCTTCCCCGGGTTCGGGTCCGACCAACTGGCGCTGCTGCTGTCCACGCAGTCAAAGCGAATCGAACGCCTGAAGGTCACCGAGGTCGCACTCAACGACCATTACCCCGTCGCAGAGGTGATGATGGACGGCATGGGCTTCGCTCGACCGCTGGATTTCGAGCCGATGCTCAAAACGCCCGGTTTCATCGAAATGGCCTGGGGAGCACCGATTCACCTGATGGCCGATGCACTCGGGGTCCAGGTGACCGAGATCCGCGGCTCGCTCGACCGACGCACCACCGACCGTGATATCGAGGTGGCCTTCGGAACGATCCCGGCAGGTACCTGCGGCGCGGTGTGCACCCGGGCGGCGGGCGTGGTGAACGGTCGGGCAGCGATCGTCATCGAGCACATCATCCGGATGTCCCGCGACGTGGCACCCGACTGGCCGACCTCGGAATTCGATGCGACCTACCGCGTGGACATCGAGGGTGACCCCGACATCCACTGCGCGATGAACCTGGGGGAGGCCGAGGGGCACGGTGCCGGTCGTGCAGCCATGGCGGCCACCGCGATGCGGGTGGTGAATGCCATTCCCTTTGTGGTCGAGGCGCCCGCCGGGCTGCTCAGTTCCCTCGATCTACCGAACACCCTGCCGCGCCACGCCTTCGATTGATGGACACCTCGCGGGCCGACTCCCGGCATCAAAAGGACAAACATTTGGTTGGTGAGGAAGGGGCATCTCCACGTCGGTTCGACATGCGCGCCGCGGGTCTGTCGCGCGTAGCCAACGTCGCAATGCCGGAACTCCCGGATTCCCCACCGCCGGAGGCGTCTATGACATGAACCGCTGAAGCTCGCCCCTCGACAATCTGGAGTGACTGACGCCCGCCGGAATGCGGCCCTACGAACGACGGACGGCGACGCCTCGCAACACGGTGTCCCGGGCGAGGATCAACGCGTTCCTGGTCCCGATCTCGGAAAGGATGTTCTCGGGGATCCACTGTTCACCGATGATGCACCGGGTGAGCATGTCCGTGCCCGCGCTGCCGATGTGGATCTCACCATCGCGAATACCTTCGGACAGCAGGGCTTTCATCTGACGGATTCGTGTCGTGAACGACCACGCCGGATTCGCCGAGTCCGGCGGCGTATGGCGCAGCCATGCCAGTTGGATCCGGAACTCGTCGGGAAACTGATCGAGGGCGTTGATGTTGAGCCAGCTCAATGCGTCGAGCTTCTCCACCGTCGTGGAATCCGAGCGGACGATGTCCGCCCATGCGCCGCCGACTTTGTGTCCGAATTCGAGCATGATCGACATCAGCAACTCGTCCTTCGAGCCGATGACCCGGTAGACGGTTCCGGTGCCGAGTCCCGCCGCGGATGCGATGTCGCGGATCGTGGTCATTTCGTAGCCGCGACGGCCGAACTCGGACCGGGCCACCGCGCGCACATGTGCAGCCTTGAGATCGGTGTCGTCCTCGGTGTCGACCCAGCTCTTGATGACGGTTTCGGCCACCATGAACGCGTTCGATCGGTCCAGATCCTCATCGGCAGGCGCTTGGGCCGCGAGACCCTCGAGTGCGATCCGGCACTTGAGTGTGGCCAGCTGGTCGGTCGGGGCGTTGTGGCGGAGCACGTCGAGACCGACGTGCAACATGCTCTGGCACAGCCGGTCTGCCAGGGTGGGCAGATCGATGTCGGCACGGATGTCACCGCTCCACCGGCCGGCGCGCAGGGTCTGCAGCATCGCGGCCTGGATCTTCGTCGGCTGGCGGGCGGTCAGCTCGATGAGCTCCGGGTCGTTGCTCGGCCCTTCGTAGAAGGACATCTGCAGCGCGGCCCGGTGCTCGACCGCACACCGGGCGATGGCGCAGCCGAGCGCGGTGAGCCGTTCGGCGACGGTGCGGGGTTCAGCCTTGTCGAGTTGTTCGAGCGCGACTTCGCCGATGCGATCCAGGTCGGCGTGGTAGAGCCTGATCAGCTCGACGAGGATGGCCTCTTTGGACTCGAAGTGGTGATAGAGGCTGCCCGCGAGAATGCCTGCCGCGTCGGCGATCTGTTGTAGCGAGCTGCGAAGCCCGGTGGTGGCGATGACGGTGTTCGCGGTCTTGAGGATTTCGGTCCGCCGCGTGGCGTCGGCCGGCGGTGGGTCGGAGACCGCCTTGAGCTTTGCAGGGCCCAGACTCTTCGTGGCCGCAGGACGGCCCCGCTTGGGGTTACGACCCGTGGCGTCGGCACGCGGCATCGCTAGCGCCCGCTGCCCGATGTTGCCCGCACGGCGCTGATCCTACCGACCGCGTGCTGCGATCAGGGGACGCTGATAGGACGGATCAGTCCTGTTCTGTGTCGCGACCTCCGTGGCGCCGGCCATCAGCGCAAGCACCTCATCGGTGATCTGGGATGCCGATTCGGCGCTCCGTCCGCGACACAGATCCACTCGGCGACCGCCCTTCGGCCGTCGCATCGCTTCAGCCGGTCCAACGCCTTGCGGGCGGACCGGGTCGTCGTCGGGAGTTCGTCAGCGTGACTATCGGCAGTCATCGTCACCTCGTGGGCCCGGGAAATGACACCTCGGCGTTGTCCGGCATCGCGCTGATGCCGCGCCGGTCGCACACCTGTAACACCTCGTCGACGATCGACTCCGGCACGGTGAACTGCCTGGTGGACGACAGTTCATCCAGGTGCGTCTCGATGTCCTCGGCAGAGGGCTCGGTGTCCGCGTCGGACAACCAGCCGTCGCTGAGTCCGACGAAGACCCGCGCGTAGCGCCCCGCGCACGCCGAGTAGTTGCGGTGGGTGACGGTACAGCTCCGGCTCGCGAGGTAGGTGACCAGCGGGACGACGAGTTCGGGTCGGATGGCCCGCATGAAGCCGGACTCGGCGAGGAACTTCTCGTCGCCGACCGTCTCGGTCACCATCCGTGAGAAGCCCGTGGGCAGAACCGTGTTGGACCTGACGCCGTGCGGTGCGCCCTCGATGGCGATGACATTCGACAGGCCGACGAGTCCGGTTTTGGCCGCTGCGTAGTGGGCTTCCATCGGCTGGCCGAAGTTGCCCGCCGACGAGGAGATGAAGACGAAGCGGCCGTACTGCTGTTCGAGCATCACCCTGTAGGCGGGCTGGCTCAGGTAGAAGCCGCCGTCGAGGTGGACCCGGAGCATGCGGCGCCAGTCGTCCGCCGAGAGTTGTTCGAACGGAATGCTGTTGAAGATGCCTGCATTGCTGACCACGGCGTCGAGGCGGCCGAACTGCTCCACTGCCGTGTCGATGATCGCCTGGCCGCCTGCGGGGCTGTCCACCGAATCGTACGAGGCGACGGCGTTGCCGCCAGCTGTCGTGATCTCATCGACCACGTGGTCGGCGACCGCGGCGTCCGAACCGGCGCCGTGCATGGTGCCGCCGAGGTCGTTGACGACCACCGATGCCCCCCGGCGTGCTAGGTCCAGGGCGTAGAGCCGACCCAGTCCACGTCCCGCACCGGTCACGACGGCGACCTGGCCGGTGAAGTCGATCATGGTGTGTTCCCTCCCATTTGGCGTTCAACCTCCCATGAGTCGTCGCGGCTAGTAACGGCGTTCGAGGTACGTGGTCGTCAATGCCGATCACGTACCCGCGTCCGGACATGTCCTGGCGCCGGATGTCGTCGGCGTGCTCTTCGGGTGGAAAACCCACCTCTGCGGCGACCTCATGGTGGATTGACTCCGGTCGGCCGGAACTCTACGGTGGAACAGATATTTGGTCAACGGCGGTCGGTGTGCGGAGGTGGTCGGGTGGCCGAGGGTGCCGACGATGCGGACCGTGACCGGTTTTCCGGACTGGAGATGCTGGCCTCTGCGCTTGCCGGCAGGACGATGTCCGTGGCCCCGGTGGGGCCTGGCGAGCCGTCGTGGACCGACGGCCAGACCGTCTTCGTCGACCCGTCGGCGGGCACCCGGGACAACCTCGAAGCAGTGGCTGTTCAGGCCTCGATGATCGCCGCGGGCAGCCTGGCCCCGGACGTCGTCGCGGCCATGGTGCGTCACCCCCGGATCGCGACGCGCTATCTGGCGGTCGAGGGGCACCGCGCTCTTCTCGTCAACGATGCGCTGTTGCCGGGTGTTCTTGGCGCGCTTGCCGATCGCAGTGCGGCGGACCGCAGCGATTCGGCAGCGACGTCGCTGGCCATCGCGTCGGGAAAGGATGTGCTCGCCGATCCACCCGCAGTGTTCGGGGTGATCCGGCCGAGGAAGCTGCTGGCCGTCAGCGGCCGAGCAGCCCAGCAGGCGGATCACGAGACGCCCGGACATGTCCCACGGCGTCGGGATGACGTGCAGGCTCTTGAGGAGCTCGAAGATGGTGAGGTCGACGACACCGATGATCCCGATCTGTTCACCAGCCCGGTCGGCGGTGGCGGGTTCATCGGGACGTGGCTGAAGAAGATGTTGTCGTCGGCGCGCAAGACGGGAAATGGCGGTGGACCACCGGGCGCCGATTCGCCGACGCATCGCATCACATCGGCCAAGCGCGGAGCGCACGCAGTGTCATCGTTGGCGTCCGCATTCTCCGACGACGGCGCGGACATCCAGGCGCACGGCTTCACCTACCCGGAATGGGACGTTGAACGAAAGAGCTACCGACCGGACTGGTGCACGGTGCGCGAGGTGGAGCCGCGGGTGAAGCAGTCTGCCGGGCAGGCCATCGACAGTGCCCTCGGAGTGCGCAGACCGCTCGCGCGTTTGGGGATGGGTCTGCACCGTCGCCACCGTCAGTCCCAGGGCGACGACATCGACATCGACGCCGTCATCGACGCGCGGGTGGAGGCACGGGCGCGGTCGGTGCCGGACGAAGCTGTCTACCTCGACAGCCTGCGCCGTCGCCGCGACCTGTCGGTACTGCTGCTGCTCGACATCTCTGGTTCCACCGCCGAGCCCGGTTCCGTCGGCCGCACCGTGCATCAGCAGCAACGGGATGCGGTGGCCGGCCTGACCGTCGCCCTGCACGATCTGGGGGACCGCGTCGCGCTGTACGCCTACTTCTCGCAGGGTCGCAAGGATGTCACGATGCTGCCGGTCAAGCGTTTCGACGACCACCTCGACGCCCGGGTGATCAAGAAGCTCAACAGCCTTGAGCCCGGGGCCTATTCGCGTCTCGGGGCGGCCATCCGCCATGGGTCGGCGGTGCTGGAATCCCGCGGCGGCACGTCCCGGCGGCTTCTGGTGGTGCTCTCCGACGGGCTGGCCTACGACCACGGTTACGAGCGTGTCTACGGCGCCGCGGATGCGCGGCGCGCCCTGACCGAAGCCCGCCGCCGGGGGACCGGATGTGTATGTCTGACCGTCGGCGCGAGCACCGACGCCGCATCGCTGAGCAGGGTGTTCGGCAGTGCGGCACACGCCATGATCGGCCGCCCGGACCAGCTCGCCGGAGTGATCGGGCCGCTCTTCCGGTCCGCGCTGCGCGCAGCGGAGGTCCGACGCAGGGTGGCGTGACGGTGGTTGAAACAAATATCTGTTCTCATTACTCTTGAGTCGCCGTGAGGGCACCGCAACGAGGCGGGTGAGATAGGAGCGCGATGGCCAGCGACAACGGGTTGGCGAAAGGGTTGGCAGAAGGGTTGGCACCCGAAATCGCCTGCCAGAACGGCACGAAGCCTCTCGCGGAGGCCGCGCGCCCGTACTACGCACCTGTGGGGAATGAGGAGGCAGTCTTCAAGGCCGCCTATCGGCAGGGTCTCTCGGTGCTCCTGAAAGGCCCGACCGGATGTGGCAAGACACGCTTCGTCGAGGCGATGGCGCACGACCTCGCCCGGCCCCTGATCACGGTCGCATGCCACGACGACCTCACCACTGCCGATCTGGTCGGCAGATACCTGTTGCGGGGCGACGAGACGGTCTGGGTCGACGGACCGCTGACCCGCTCCGTGCGCGAGGGCGCCATCTGCTATCTCGATGAGGTGGTCGAAGCGCGGCAGGACACCACCGTGGTGCTGCACCCGCTGGCCGACTACCGGCGCCAGCTGCCGATCGAACGCCTGGGCGTGACCCTCGACGCCGCACCAGGGTTCGGCTTGGTGGTGTCGTACAACCCCGGCTATCAGAGCGTGCTGAAGGACCTCAAGGACTCGACCCGGCAGCGGATGGTCGCCATCGAGTTCGGCTTCCCCGCACCCGAATTGGAGGAGTCGATTGTCGCGCATGAAGCTGGCGTCGACGGGGCCACCGCAGCTGCGCTGGTGCGGTTCGGCCAGGCGATCCGCCGACTGGAGACCGGGGGGCTGCGGGAGGTCGCCTCCACCCGGGTTCTCATCGCGGCAGGCAGGCTGACCGTCGAAGGGCTCCCCATCAGCGAAGCTGCCCGCGCGGCGATCGCGGGTCCACTCACCGACGACGCGACCGTGATCCGAGGCCTCTCCGAGATGATCGATGTCTATCTCGGACAGGCCGTATCAGGTGATTGACGCTGCACGGCAGCGCCGCTAGGGTCTGAACAAATATTAGGTTTTAGCCTTTGGGCCCTGTGAGAAGGGCACGTCGGCCGAGGAGGCGAGATGTCCTACGAGAGCACCGCGGAGCCCATCAAGGTCGGCTACCTGATGGACTTCACCTTGCCGCCGGGGTTCCCGGAGGAACTGTTCGCGTCCTTCACTCAGACCTTCGACCTCGTCTTCTCCGAGGCGGTCGAGCAGGGACTGATGGACCGGCCGGTGCAGATGATCTACCGCGAGGTGGAGGGCCTGCCCAAGGGTTCGGTCAAGGCCGTGATCGACGCCTACGGCGAACTCGTCGACGAGGGCTGCCTGGTGGTGTTCGGGCCGAACATCACCGACAACTGCGTGCCGGTGCGAGAAGCGATCGAAGAGCGCTTCAAGGTGCCCGCCATCAGCGTGACCGGCACCGACGACTGGCTGGGAGAGTGGACGTTCGCCTTCCCCCAGGGCTCCATGACCGATGAGCCGATCTTCCTGGCGGATCTCGTCGCCAAGCGTGGGCTCACCGAGATCGGAGTGCTGGCCGAGCAGAGCCTCATCGGCGAGAGCTACCTCAAGAACCTGCGAAGCGCGTGCCGGCGCAAGGGTATTCGCATTGTCGCAGAAGTCGAGATCGCACAGACGGCACAGGACATCAACGCCGCCGTGCAGTCCCTGCATGAGGCCAAGGCCGAAGCCATCGTGCACTTGGGCTTCGGGTTCGGCATCGTCTTCATCAACCCGGCGCTCGAGAGCCTCGGTTGGGATCCCCCGCGTTTCACCACCACGGCATTTCAGAACGCGTGGGTCAACCCGATCATGTGGAACGCATTCATGGGCTGGGTCGGTGTCGACCAGTACGACGAAGGAAACCCGATCGGTCAGAGCTTTCTGGACCAGTACGCCGAGAAGTACGGCGGCAGTCGTCCCGAGTTCTGTGTGACTGTGGTGAACCGCGATGTCGCCGCAACGCTGGTCCGGGCGTTCACCGATGCGCATCCACTCAGCCCGCGTGGGGTGAAGGAAGCGCTGGAACGGGTCAAGATGATGCCCGCCGCCTCGGGTGCGCCGGGAACCTTTGTCTCCCTGGGCAAGTGGACCCGCCGTGCATGGATGGGCGCCGGCTACCTGGTGGCCCGCACGCTCGACGCCGACGGCATCAACTCGCACCTCGTCGATCGCTTCGGGCAGGACTAGCCATGACCACACAGGAGTCGCTGCCTCCGGATATTCGGGAGGAGGCGCCTAAGGCAGAGGGCCCCAATTGGGGTCGAGTGATCGCTCTGATCGCCTGGCTCGGCTTCCTCGGGTTCGCTGCCGCGATGATGCGGACCGACGTCGATCCGCGGGTGGCCAACCCGAACGTCGAGGGCCGACCCCGTCCGGTCGAGTTCCTGACGGGCTTCGATCACTGGCAGGTCATCCCGCAGGTCGGCGCGTTGCTCATGGTGGTGGTGCTGACCATCGTCTTCATCCGCGGCTGGCGTAAGAACCCCGGCAGCCCGGTGCTGCTGATGGTCCTGGTGACGACATTGATCGTCTGGCAGGACCCGATCATGAACTGGTCGCCGTACGCGGTCTACAACCCGATGTTGTTGCACTGGCCGGAATCCTGGCCGCTGATCATGATGTCGCCGACCGTCGAACCCTTCATCGTGTTCGGGTACGTGACGTTCTACTTCGGCCCCTACTTCCCGGCGATCTGGATTCTGCGCAGGGTGCAGGCCAAGCGCGGGCCGGAAGCGTTCGTCAGCAGGCACCCGTTGATCTCTCTGGGCGGGCTCGTGTTGGTGATCGGCTTCATCTTCGACGCCATTCTGGAGATCAGCCTGGTGCGCACCGGGCTCTACATCTACTCCCAGGCGATCCCGTTCGGGACGTTGTTCCCCGGCACTACGTTCCAGTTCCCGCTGATCTGGGAGTCGCTGTCGGTGACCTTTGTGATGATCCCGGCGGCCATCCTCGTCTACCGCGATGACACGGGGAAGTCGGTAGCGGAGAAGCTCGCCGCGAAGGCCAAGCTGTTCCCGACGAAGCCGGTGCTGGGCACCTTCGTGGTGATGTTCGCCATCATCAACGTCTCGTACTTCGCCTACGGCGGCTGGTTCTGGGCGATCAAGGCCAGCGGTCTGGCGACGTCGGTGGCGTGCCCGTGGCCGTACCCCGAGGCGAAGGTCTTCGACCCGCAGGGCTATTACGAGGAGAACGGAGCCGAAGGCCCGTACTCGGTGGGTAAGTGGTCCACGTGGCAGTACGTGCTGCCCGACGGTCGGCCCGATGTCGAACTGGGTTCGAAGAGCATGCGTTGTGCCACTGAGGGCCAAAATGGCTGAGCCTCGTACGGTCGTCATCACCGGGGCGGCCCGCGGTCTGGGGCTCGCCTCGGCCGTGCGTCTCTATCGGGAGGGCTGGCGCGTGGTTGCCGCGATGCGCACGCCGGACGCGGGGATGCCGCTGCTGCGTGAAGCGACAGGGGCCGGCGAGGACGACGACCGATTGCTAGGTGTCCAGCTCGACCTGATGGACTCGGCGTCGATCGCGGCCGCAGCCAAGGTGATCGAAGACCGTGTGGGGGCGCCCTACGCGCTCGTGCACAATGCCGGGATCTCGGCGGCGGGCATGGTGGAGGAAGCGGACATCGAGCTGTGGCAGCGCATGTTCGCCACCCACGTGATGGGCCCGGTGGCGCTGACCAAGGCGTTGCTTCCGTCGATGCGGGCCGCAGGGCGCGGCCGGATCGTGTTGGTCTGCAGCTCGGCGGGCGTGCGTGGGCAGCCGGGTACCGCGCCGTACTCGGCGAGCAAGGGTGCCATGGAGCGCTGGGGCGAATCGCTGGCGGAGGAGATCGCGCCGTTCGGCCTCGGGGTCACGACCTTGATCACCGGCACTTACGACACCGACATCATCACCGACGCCGGCACCACCGACGACCGTGATTTCGCGGGCCCGTACGCCCGGTTGCACCAGACGATGAACAGCCGTGGCCGGTTCGCGATCAAGTTCGCCCGGCCACCCGAGCGGTTCACCGACGGCCTCGTGAAGGCACTGGCGGACACGGGAGCCTTCCGCCGCCAGGGGGTGGGCCGCGATGCGTCGATGTTGTTGGTATTTAACAGGATTCTGCCGTCCGCGGGAATGCACCACATGTCGCGACTGGTGCTGGGCATCCCGCGGCAAGGCGCGATGCGGGACGGGGCATGGCCGTTGACCACTGGCCAGAAGGCGATGGTGGCCGCCGCCAAGGTTCTACCCAAGCCGGTCATGGCACGTCTCGCCGACATGGCGATGCGCCGGGCCGCCGCCAAACAGGCCGCGCAGCAAGGAAGTGAGAGCAATGCCTGAGACACCGAACGCCGTGTACGAGTCGCGAATGCTGATCGACGGCAAGCTCGTCGACGGTGAGGCGGGCACCTTCACCAACATCAACCCCGCCAACGAGGACGTGCTCGGCGAGGTGTCTGACGCTTCGAAGGCCGACATGAACCGGGCCATCGATGCCGCGCGCCGCAGCTTCGACGAGACGGATTGGTCGACCAACCACCAGCTGCGCAAGCGGTGTCTCCTACAGCTGCACGAGGCGATCGTGAGCGAGCAGGAGGAGCTGCGCGAGGAGCTGATCCGTGAGGTGGGCGCTCCGCGAGCAGTCACGTACGGTCCGCAGCTGGACGCTCCACTCGAAGACGGGCTCAAGTATCCGGCGCGGCTGATCGAAACCTTTCCGTGGGAAACCGATCTCGGCGACACCGTCGTGTCCGTCACCGGCGTCAACACCACCAGGAAGGTGTGGCACGAACCCGTCGGAGTGGTCGGCGCCATCACACCGTGGAACTTCCCGTTCGAAGTCACCATCAACAAGCTCGCCCAGGCCCTGGCGACCGGAAACACCGTGGTGCTCAAGCCCGCACCCGACACACCCTTCAACGCCACCCGGCTCGGCCGCCTCATCGCCGACAGCACCGATATCCCCGCCGGGGTCGTCAACATCGTGCCGGCGTCGGACCACTTCGTCGGTGAGGAGCTGACGCTGTCGCCGAAAGTGGACATGATCTCGTTCACCGGCTCCACCACGGTCGGTAAGCGGATCATGGAGAAGGGCGCCGCGACCATGAAGCGGCTGTTTCTCGAACTCGGTGGCAAGTCGGCGACGATCGTGTTGGAGGACGCCGACTTCAACACCGCCTGCCTGATCGGCATCGGCCCGCTGATGCACGCCGGCCAGGGCTGTGCGGCGCCGACCCGGATGCTGCTTCCCCGGTCGCGGTATGACGAGGGTGTCGCAATCCTCAAGGCCATCTACGAGAACATCCCCGCCGCCGACCCGCAGGAACCCGGCACGCTGTGTGGTCCGGTCATCTCGGCCAAACAACAGTCCCGGATCCTCGGCTACATCAACAAGGGCGTCGACGAGGGCGCCACCCTGCTCGTGGGCACCACCGAGGCGCCGAAGCAGTTCGACAAGGGGTTCTGGGTCAATCCAACGCTTTTCATCGACGTCGACAACTCGATGACCATTGCTCAAGAGGAGATCTTCGGACCCGTGCTCGTGGTGATTCCCTACGACGACGAGGACGACGCGGTCCGGATCGCCAACGACAGTGTGTACGGGCTCGCAGGCAATGTGATGTCGAGTTCGCTGGAGCGATCGCTGGCCGTCGCGCGCCGACTCCGCGCCGGGTTCATTGGGCTCAACGGCACCGCCGGCTACGGCGCGGACACGCCGTTCGGCGGCTACAAGGACAGCGGTGTCGGCCGTCAGAACGGCCTCGCAGGATTCCACCAGTACACCGAGATCAAGTCCGTGGCGTATCCGGCCCAATAGCTTTTATTCAGAAGGAGTTCAACGGTGGATCAGCTGTTTGATGACCTCGAGGATTTCGGGTCCTTCGACGACGCCGTGTCGGGAGACGTGCGGGACCCGTACCCCGAGCTCGCCCGGCTGCGACGGGAGGAGCCGATCCAGCGGATCGACATGTCCGCGATGCCCGGACAGGCCGGTCTGCCGGTTTTCATCGTGTACCGCTACGAGGACGCGCAGCAGATGCTGCGGGACAACCTGACGTTCTCGTCGTCAGGGGTCATCGCGGCATTCGGCCCGGTGCTCGGGGAGCGGGTGATGCTTGGCATGGATGAGCCGGTCCACGGCCGGCTGCGCGCGCTGGTGTCGAAGGCGTTCTCGCAGAAGGGCTTGGCGCGCTTTCAGGACGAACTGGTCTCCCGCGTCGGCAATGAGTTGATCGACGGGTTCGCGGCGGACGGTAGTGCCGACCTCGTGAAGCAGTTCACGTTCGATTACCCCAGCCGGATCATCGCAGGCCTGCTCGGTCTCCCCGAGGAGGACTACCCGCAGTTCCAGCGCTGGTCCATCTCGCTGCTGAGCTGGATCATGAACCCAGAGCGCGGCCTTGCCGCCGCGGCCGCGCTGTGTGAATACTTCGCGCCGATCCTCGAAGCGCGCCGAGCAGAGCCCAAGGACGACCTGATCAGCCTCCTCGCCGAGGCCGAGATCGACGGCGAGAAGCTCACCGACGAGGAGATCTTCTCCTTCCTACGGCTGCTGCTGCCTGCCGGAGTGGAGACCACGTATCGTTCACTGGGGAACCTGCTGTTCGCATTGCTCACGGACACAACGCAGTTGGATGCGGTCCGCGCCGACCGCACACTGATACCGCAGGCGATCGAGGAAGCGGTGCGGTGGAATCCGCCGCTTCTGACCATCACCCGCACCACCACCTGCGACACCGAACTCGGCGGAGTTCTGATTCCTGAGGGATGTTCGGTGCTCCCGATGCTCGGTTCGACGAATCGACAGGAAGATCGGTGGGACGACCCTGACGAGTTCAACATCTTCCGGACGCCCAAGGGCAACCTGGGCTGGGGCCACGGGGTACACGTGTGCCTGGGCATGCACCTGGCCCGCCTCGAAATGCGCACTGCCATCAACCTTCTGCTGGACAGACTGCCGAACCTGCGAATGGACCCCGACGGCGACGACCCGCACATCCGCGGGCAGGTGTTCCGCTCGCCGACCTCAATTCCCGTTCTGTTCGATTCCACGGGGGGCATCGAATGACCGACTTCGAGACCGTCGACTACTTCAGCGACGAGTCCCTGGTTCCCGATCCGTACCCGTACTTCGATCATCTTCGATCCAAATGCCCGGTAGCGCAGGCGACTCCGTTCGGGGTGTTGGCAGTCACCGGGTACGCCGAGGCGCTGTCGGTCTACAAGAACCCGGCCTTATCGTCGTGCAACTCGGTGGCCGGGCCGTTCTCGGGGATGCCGTTCGGTCCCGGGGAGAGCGACGATGTGACGGAGTTGATCGAGCAACACCGTGCCGCGGTGCCGATGGCCGAGCACATCACCTCCCAGGACCCGCCGCTGCACACCCGCACCAGAGGACTGTTGAGCCGGCTGATCACCCCCAAGCGCCTCAAGGAGAACGAGGACTTCATGTGGCGGCTGGCCGACGAACAGCTCGACACCTTCATCGATCGCGGCTGCAGCGAGTTCCTCACCGACTACGCAAAGCCGTTCTCGCTATTGGTGATCGCTGACCTGCTCGGCGTGCCCGCGGAGGATCACGAGGAATTCAAAGCTGTGTTCGCGGGAGAGACGGTGGGCGAGCTCGGCAAGGAGACGCCGACCACACACAACCCGCTGCAGTGGCTCAACGACAAGTTCTACGCCTACATCGAGGGCCGTCGGCGCGAGCCGCGCGAGGATGTGCTGACCGAGCTCGCGCTGGCCAAACACGAGGACGGCTCGACGCCGGACATCGAGGACGTGATGAACCTGTCGACGTTCCTGTTCGCGGCGGGCACTGAGACGACGACGAAGCTGGTGAGCTCCGCGGTGCGATTCATCGGCGACAACCCGGGCTTCGAAATGATGCTGCGGCAGGACCGCAGCACGATCCCGGCGTTCCTGGAGGAGACGCTGCGGCTGGAAAGCCCGGTCAAGTCGCACTTCCGGATGGCGCGAATGTCGACGAAGATCGGTGACGTCGATGTCCCGGCAGGTACGACCGTCATGGTGCTGCCCGGTGCGTGCAACCGTGACGAGCGGAAGTTTGCCGACCCGAACGAGTTCCAGCCCGAGCGGCAGAACGTACGCGAGCAGATCGCCTTCATCCGGGGTGCGCACTCGTGCCCCGGAGCGCCGCTGGCCCGCGCCGAGGGCCGGATCTCACTGGAGAGAATTCTCGATCGCATGAAGGACATCACGATCTCGGAGGACCATCACGGTCCCGCCGGTCGCCGTCGGTTCGACTACGAGCCGACCTTCATCATGCGGGGACTGAGCGAGTTGCACATCACGTTCACGCCGGTCGGCTGACGCGGCGATCGACCACTGGATCGAAGGGAAAGCGATGACCGGAAAGCTCGAGGGCAAGGTCGCCTTCATCACCGGCGCGGCGCGGGGGCAGGGCCGGGCCCATGCGATCGCAATGGCCAGGGAGGGTGCCGACATCATCGCCGTCGACATCTGTCGCGACATCCCCACGAACCCATACCCGTTGGCGACACCCGACGACCTTGCCGAGACGGAGCGTTCGGTCAAAGAGACCGGCCGCCGGGTGCTGGCCAGGGTCGCCGACGTCCGGGAGCGCCACGAGCTGCGCGACGCTGTCGAGGCCGGAGTGGCCGATTTCGGCAAGATCGACATCGTCGTCGCCAACGCGGGCATCCTGCCGATGGCCATGGGCAATCCGGATCCGATGGGATTCGTCGACGCCACGGACGTCGACCTCGTCGGGGTGATGAACACTGTCGCAGTGGCGATCCCGCATCTGCCGGACGGTGCGTCGATCATCGTCACCGGGTCGACCGCCGGCATGATCCGCGGCACCACCACCAGCCCCGACATGGGACCCGGCGGTTCGGGCTACGGCTTCAGCAAGCGGATCGTGATGGAGTACGTCGACGAGATGTGTCTGCACCTGGCGCCGCGGATGATTCGCGTGAACGCCATCCACCCGACGAACTGCAACACCCATCTGCTGCAGAACGAAGGCATGTACGGGGTGTTCCGGCCCGATCTCAAGGCCGAGGGCAAGACACCGACCCGCGAGGACGCCGAGCCACTGTTCTCGCTGTTCCAGGCGATGCCGATCCCGTACGTCGAGCCGGAGGACATGGCGAACCTCGGAGTATTTCTCGCCAGCGAGGACAGCCGTTACATCACTGGGCAGCACATCCGCGTCGACGCCGGGTCACTTCTCAAGTGGCCCAACGGACCCGGGGGCTAGGGGTCAGTCCGGACGGTGCAGGAAACCGTGGAGTATCGCCTGCACGAGTTCGTCGACGATCGCCTCCCGCGACGGTGGGCTGTTGCCGAAGAAGGTGGACCGCAGTGCCACCATGCCGACAATCATCGCCACGGTCGAATGCGCGGGAAGATCCGGTTGGGCCGACCGCAGTCCACGCAGGCTCATACCCTCGGCGCTGATCTGGCCGAGCACGCTCAGTGCCCGCCGGATGTCGGCGATGCCCGCGGCCTCGATGTCCTCCTCACTCAGCCCGTCGGCAGCGACGAGCGTGAGCAGCAGGCCCTGGTGCTCAACGAGAACGTCGTAGAGCTGCCCGACGAACTGTCGCGAGAGCTCCTCCTCGTCGGTCTCCTCAGGGACGACGGCCTGCCAGGTGGTACGGAACTCGTCGAGGAAACTCGTGAAAGGCGTGACGAGGGCCTCCCGGAAAAGCCCGGCCTTTGAGCCGAAGTGGCGGAACAGCAGGTACTCGCTCACCCCTGCCGCCTCGGCGATCTCCCGGGTGGTGGTGCTGCGGTAGTCACGGCGGGCGAACAGGTCCCGGGCGGCGTCGAGCAGCATTCGTCGCGCCTCGCCGCGTGGTCGACGGGAGGGCTGGGTCTGGCCTCCGGTCGCCTTGATCGACGAATTTCCCTGGGGCACGGGAACTCACGATAGCCGTTCTCTTGACCCACGCACGGTAATAGTGTCCACTATTAAAACGGAGAGGGAGGTGGCCATGGGCGCTGTCATCATGCTCGGCACACTGTTCGGCTTGATCGTGCTGATCTTCGGGCTGGTCATGTACTTCGACCCAGAAGCCCGTGGGAGTGCCAGCAGCGAGAGCAACCAGTGAGCGCTCGCGCGAAGATCAGAAACCGATGAACACCGAACTGACGCCGCTTCTGACGGCGTCCGTGATCTTCGGCTGGGGCAGTGGCATCGTGTTCATCGTCGCCGGTGTGTACCTCAGCATCAGGCGCGGCCGTCTGCATCCACTTCTGCTGCTGTGCATCTCGGCGATGTCGTTCTCGTGGATCGAAGCGCCCTACGACTGGGCGATGTATGCGCAGTTCCCGCCCGCGCTGCCCCGCATGCCGTCGTGGTGGCCGTTGAACATGACTTGGGGAGGGCTGCCGTCCTCTGTTCCGGTGGGCTACATCGGCTACTTCTGCCTCCCTGCCGTGATCGGCGCCACGCTCGGGCGACGGCTGATCAAGCGATTCGGGTGGCGCAGACCGCAGACCCTGCTGATCGTCGGGCTGATCGTCGGCTTCTGCTGGGCCCTGATCTTCAACGCCGGTCTGGGCGCCCGTCTCGGGGTCTTCCACTACGCCTACGTGATTCCTGGGCTAGGTCTTTTCGAGGGGACCCTGCACCAGTACCCGATCTACGACGCGATCGCGATGGGCATCCAGATGATGGTCTTCACCTACCTGCTGGGACGCACCGACGGTGAAGGCCGCAATGTCATCGAGGTGTGGTCGGACAAGGTGTCGAGCACCAAGCTGCAATCGGCCGTGCTGTCCATCGCCGCAGTGGTCGTGATCGGCAATCTGCTCTACGGCGCGGTGTTCGCGCCTCACCTCGCAACGAAGCTGGGTGGCTATGTGACCTCGGGGCCGACCGGGCAGCTGTTCCCCGGCGTACCGAATCAACCCAGATAGGCGATCCGGTGGCGATAGATTCCAGTGTCGAGTTGTATTACGACCCGTTCGACCACGCGATCGACGATGACCCGTATTTGGTCTGGCAACGCATGCGGCAAGAAGCTCCGCTGTACTACAACGATAAGTACAACTTCTACGCGTTGAGCCGCTACAGCGATGTCGCACAGGCTCTTCCGGACTGGCAGACGTACCGTTCGGGCCATGGCACCACGGCCGACATCCTGTTCGCCGGCATCGAGGTGCCACCCGGCATCCTGCTGTTCGAGGATCCACCGATTCACGACCTGCACCGGCGCCTCTTATCGAAGGTCTTCACGCCGCGCCGGATGGTCGCCGTCGAGGATCTGGTACGTGAGTTCTGTTCGAGTGCACTGGATCCCCTCCGCGACGCCGACGGCTTCGACTTCGTCGCCGATCTCGGGGCGTTCATGCCGATGCGCACCATCGGCTACCTGCTGGGCATCCCCGAGGAAGGACAACAGCAGATCCGCGATCTCAACGACACCCTCATCACCGTCGACGCCGACCAGGGCGGGTCCGGCGACATCAGCCCGACCGTCTTCGCGCAGTCGATCGCGATGTTCGCCGACTACATCGAGTGGCGGTCGTCGCATCCCTCCGACGACCTGATGACAGAACTGCTCAACGCCGAGGTGGAGGAGCAGGATGGGACTCGCCGTCCGCTGGAACGCAACGAAGTTCTCGCCTATACCGCGATGATCGCCGGCGCCGGCAACGAAACCACCGCCCGACTCATCGGTTTCATGGGCGAGCAGCTCGCGCTGCACCCCGACCAACGACACGAACTCGCGGCGGATCCATCCCTGATCCCGTCAGCGGTGGAGGAGACGTTGCGGTACGAGGCCCCGTCACCGGTGCAGGCGCGCTATGTGGCGCGCGACGTCGAACTCTACGGGCACACCGTGAGCGAGGGGTCCTACATGTTGTTGCTGAACGGTTCCGCCAATCGGGACGAGTCCCATTTCCCCGACCCGGACCGATACGACATCCACCGCACGGGCGGGCACCTGAGTTTCGGTCAGGGACTGCACTTCTGCCTCGGCTCGGCACTCGCGCGGCTCGAGGCGCGGGTGGCCTTCGAAGAGGTCCTCAAGCGCTGGACGGACTGGGATGTTGACTACGGCAACGCGAACAGGGCGCGGACCTCCAGCGTGCGTGGCTGGGCACGGTTGCCGGTCACGACGGGTTGACAGGCCGGAAGGGGGCGAAGGTCCCCGGCCCTTGCGCGTGCTGACACACTGGATCTGTGCGTCCTACACCGCAGTGCTGGCTGACCGACATGGACGGCGTGCTCGTCCGCGAGGAACACGCGCTACCTGGCGCCGCTGAATTCCTGCAACGGCTGGTCGAACTCGAGCGGCCCTTTCTCGTGCTGACCAACAACTCGATCTTCACACCGCGCGACCTGGCGGCCCGGCTGTTGCGTTCGGGGCTGACAGTCCCCGAGGAATCCATCTGGACGTCGGCGCTGGCCACCGCGACGTTTTTGGCCGATCAGTTGCCCGGCGGATCGGCCTATGTCATCGGCGAAGCGGGCCTTACGACAGCGTTGCACGAAGCCGGCTACACACTGACCGACGTCGGCCCGGACTTCGTGGTGCTGGGCGAGACCCGCACCTACTCGTTCGAAGCCATCACCAAGGCCGTCCGGCTGATCCTCGGCGGCGCGCGCTTCATCGCGACCAATCCCGACGTCAGCGGCCCCTCGGCCGAGGGTCCGCTGCCCGCCACCGGATCGGTGGCCGCGATGATCACCAAGGCCACCGGCCGGGAGCCCTATTTCGTCGGAAAACCCAACCCGATGATGTTCCGCAGCGCGCTCAACCGGATCGAGGCGCACTCGGAAAACACCGTGATGGTCGGCGACCGGATGGACACCGACGTCGTCGCGGGCATCGAGGCGGGCCTGGAGACCATCCTGGTGCTGACGGGGTCCACCGATCTCGAAGACATCGAGAAGTACCCGTTCCGGCCGAGTCGGGTGCTGCCGTCGATCGCCGAAGCCATCGAACTGGTCTAGGCCGGCGCTTGCTAGCTTGAGCGGATGACCGGTGCAATCGACCCGACCAGGCCGTTGGCCGGAGTGCGGGTCGTCGAGATCTCCAGCTTCGTGGCGGTGCCGCTGGCGGGGATGACGCTGGCCCAGCTCGGGGCCGACGTGGTCCGCGTCGATCCGATCGGGGGCGCGGCCGACTACCACCGTTGGCCGCTGACCGACGGCGGCGAGAGCATTTACTGGGCGGGGCTGAACAAGGGCAAGCGCTCGCTGGCGGTGGACATGCGCTCCGAACAAGGGCAGCAGCTCGTCGCCCGGCTGATCGCCGACAGCGGGGTGTTCATCACCAATGTCGCAGGCCGCCAATGGCATTCCCACGAGACGCTGAGCCGCCTGCGGCCGGACCTGATCCACGCGGAGGTGTCGGGACGCGCAGACGGCGGCACCGGGGTGGATTACACCGTCAACGCCGCGATCGGCTTCCCCCTGGTGACCGGCCCCGCCGAGCTGACCTCGCCCGTCAACCACGTACTACCCGCGTGGGACGTCACCTGCGGGATCTACGTGGCGCTGTCGGTGGTCACCGCGCTGCGACACCGCGACGCGACCGGAGAGGGCCAGCGCATCAGCATTCCTCTGGAGAACGTGGCACTGGCGACCGCGGGCAACCTGAGTCTGCTCACCGAGGCGATGGTCAATGGGACGTCGCGGCAACGCATCGGCAACGCCGTGTACGGCACCTACGGGCAAGACTTCACCAGCAGTGACGGTGTCGCGTTCATGGTCGTGGCGCTGACGGGCCGCCACTTTCGCGACCTGACCGAGTTGACCGGTACCACGGAAGCCGTTGCCGCACTGGCCGACTCGCTGGGCGCTGATTTCACCGACGAGGGTGAGCGCTACCGGCACCGGGGCGCGCTGGGTGCGCTGTTCGGCGAATGGTTCGCCGCCCACACCGGCGACGAGATCATCGCCGGGCTTTCGGCCACCTCGGTGCTCTGGGAGCGCTACCGGACGTTCGCCGAGACCGCGACTGATGCCAGGGTCACCGCCAACCCGATGTTCACCGAGCTCGACCAGCCGCGGGTCGGTCGCTACCTCGCGCCCGGGCTGCCCGTGTCCATCGACGGAACGTATCCGGCTGCGGCGCCCGCACCGGCACTCGGCGACGACACCGCCGCCGTGCTGGGCGACTGGTTGTCGCTGGCCGCCGACGAGGTCGACGGACTCATCCGATCGGGCACCGTCGCATGAGCACGCTGCTGGACCTACTCGACGTGGCCGCCGGCCCCTCGGACACCTTCCAGGGTCGGGGCAGCGGCCCCGATGGGAAGCGCGCCTACGGCGGCCAGCTGGTTGCACAGAGCCTCGCCGCGGCGGCCCGCACCGTGGACACGGTCAAAGCGCCCACCACCATGCATCTGCAGTTTCTGCGTGGTGGCGACGCCGGAGAACCCGTCGACTACACGGTGGCGCGGGTGTTCGACGGCCGCACCGCCGCGTCCCGGCGGGTCGACGCCGTCCAGGACGGACGCCTGCTGACCACGGCCACAATCTCTTTCGCCGCCCCACTGCCCGGCCCCGAGCACGGCCACCGGGAGCCGATGCCCGACGATCCCGACACGCTGGCGCGCACCGGGCCCGCCGGTCCCGCACCATCGATGCCACTCGACGAACTCGACATCAGGGTCGCCGACGAGGGCGCCGGCGACCAGTTCATCCGCAGAATGTGGTGGCGGGCGACCGTGGCCCTGCCCGATGACCCACTGCTGCACACCCTGATCGCCGGGTACGTCACCGACGTGTATCTGATCGATCCGGCGCTGCAGGTCCACGGGCATTCGATGCGCTCGAGAAGTCACCGCAGCGGAACCACCGACTCCTCGGTGTGGTTTCACCGCGCGGTGCGTGCCGATCGGTGGAACCTGCTCGAGTGCCGGTCGCCGGCTGCCGCGCGTGGCCGCGGCGTCGTCACCGCGAGCCTCATCGGACAGGACGGACTGATCGCCGCGACACTGACCCAGGAGGGGCTCATCGCAGAGCGGGAGCCTGCGCCGAGTCCGGTGGGCTGAGGCGACGCATCCACAGGCGGCTGCGCAACGCCGTCACCGCCGCAGTCAACGCGACGCCCACGATGACCGACACGATGACGCCGACGAGGTGATGGCTGCCGAACAGCGGATACACCTGGTAGTGCGTCAGGTAGATGTACAACGACGCCTCGGCGACGACCCCTGCCGCGACTGCGAACGCCGCCGGGCACCGGACCGCAGGGAGCCAGATCAGGAGCACCAGCCCGGCGATCACCAGCGCCTCCCGCAGGGTGGTGTCGAAATACCCCTGCAGGCCCGCGATCAGCACAACGGTGACCACTGTGCGCTGCTGAAGCGTCGTGGCCTTCGCCGCGGCCCAGCCCGCCGCGAAAAACCAGAACGCCAGGATCGTGAACCAGGCGTCGCGGCCCAGGCCGAGCCCCAGCACGTCGTAGCGCAGCGCGAGGCCGAACGCAAGGAACCCTGCGGCCAGGCCGAACGAATACCGTCGTTCGAGTCGGTCCATCGCAGGCAGCCAGAACAGCACAGCCAGCGCGACGAGTATCCACACCACCACCTCGACGAACCACAGGCGCCCTGCGGTCATGCTGTCGTGCGGACCGAGAAACTTGTTGGCCAGCAACAGATTCGTGAGGTGATAGTCGTGCGTGAACACCAGGACTATCGCGATCCACACCACGGACGGCACCGCAATCCACCCGATCGTGGTGCGCAGGTGGCGAATCCGGACTGCTCTGGGGACAGGAGTCAGACAGAAGCGGCCGAAGTTGTAGCCGGCCACGCCGAGGAGTATGTGGGCACCGCCCCACAGAGTGAACAGTTCCGCGTGCGATCCGACGACCATGATGATCGCCGCTGCACGTAGTGCCACGCTGGTTTCCAGCGTGGCGCCCCATGACTGCCACCACCTCGGCTTCGGCGCAGGCAGGGCTTCGAGTTCGCGTAGGGACAGTCGCTGCCAGTCGGCAGGAAGCCGGCCGAGGGCACGCTCGAGTCGTACCGACATCGTCACGTAGGTCAGGGAGTTCCCGCCGAGCTCGACGAAGCTGGCGTCACGGTCGATGTCGGCCGGGTCGAGTTGCAGCACGTGGGCGAACATCGCTGGCAGGCGCAAACTCTGCGGCTCTGCGGCCCCGGAGTCGGCGGCCAGCGCCCGGGCGGTCTGGTAGTCCGGTTTCCCTGACGGCAGGGTCGGCAGTTCCTGGATGCATGCGGCGTCGATGACCCCGGCGGGCAGCCCCGTCACGTCGGATGTCAGGCGTCGCACGTCGCGGGGATCATCAGCGCACGCCGCAACTGCGAGACGGTCGCCGTTGTCGGTGCACAACGCGGGCACGCCCTTGTCGCGCAACGCCGTCTCGACCTGGTGCAGATCGATGCGTAGACCGTAGATCTTGACGAAACGGCTTGTGCGCCCGATGACTTCGTAGAGTCCGTCGCGGCCGCGTCGGGCGATGTCACCGGTGTGCAGTGCGTCGACCGTGGCGCCCAGCGCCAGGTCGTCGACGTCGTGGGCGTATCCCATCATGACGTTGGCGCCGCGGTACACCAGTTCGCCGGAACCGTCGTCGGGCCATCCGTCGAGCGGCTCCAGGGAGAACGACCCGCCGGGGATCGCGCGGCCGATCGCGTCGGGCCTGGTGCGCGCGAGTTCCGCTGGCAGATAGGCCATCCTGGCGGTTGCCTCGGTGGCCCCATACATCACGATCAGCTGCCAGCCGCGCCGCTCGCCGAGGGTGGCGAACTGCCGAACGCGTTCCGGCGGCATGCGTCCACCCGCCTGGGTCAGGTAGCGCAGATGGGGGAGATCCATCTCCGCGAAGCCGACCCGTTCCAGGAGTTCGAACGTGAACGGAACCCCGGCGAATGTCGTGCCGCGATGCCGGCGCAACAGCTCCCAGAATTCGGCGTCGGCCACCGACCGCTCGGTCAGGATGATCGCCGCACCCACCAGCAGATGGCTGTGGATCACCGACAGTCCGTAGCAATACGACATCGGTAATGTGGTTGCCGCCCGGTCGGTTTCGCGGATCCCGAGGTATCTGGCGATGGCTTTCGCGTTCGCGATCAGGTTGGCGCGCGAGAGTCGGACGAGCTTTGGGGAGCCGGTGCTTCCGGAGGTGGACATCAGCAGCGCGAGGTCGTCGTGCAGCACATGACCGCCGCCGGGGCGGACGTGGACACCGGTTCCGTCGATCACGACGTCGGGACGATAGGCCGCGATGATGCCCGTGTGGTCGCGGCCCCTGGGTACCGGGAGCACGACGTGGTGGCCGGCCAGGGCACCCAGGTAGTGGACCAGCGTGCGGATGTCGTTGCGGGTTTCCAGCAGGATCAGGCGGCGACGCTCGCCCAATGCGTGGGCGGCGGTCTCGACCCGGTCAGCCAACTCGGAGTAGGTGAGTTGCTGCGAACCGGTGAGCACCGCCACGCGGTCGCCGTGGCGACGCAGGTGCTCGACCAGCATCGAGGAGATCCTTTTCGCGCGGCAGGTGAGGACAGGCTTACCAATGTGACCTTACCTGCAGCCTGATCGCTCCCGAGCGGGGTCCTACATACGGCCGTGGCGGCTCCTGATGAAGCTGTACACACCGAATGCGGCGATCCCCAGCGCCGCCGCGATCAGCAGGAACTTTCCGAACGGCGCCTGACCCAGCGTCTTGACCGCGGCGTCGAGCCCGGTCGACTTCGACGGGTCGGCCTGCAGGGTCGCCACAATCACCAGGAGACCGGCGCCACCGAGCACCAGGCCCTTGGCGACGTAGCCGGCGATACCGATGCCGACGACGGCGGTCCCGCCGGATACCCGCAGGTCGTCCAGGAACTTCTGCGACACCCCTTTGTAGACGTGGTAACCGCCGACCGCTGCGACACCCAGGCCCACGGCGATCAGCAGGGCCTTGCCCCACCCGGACTGCATCAGCTGGGCGGACAGGCCCGCATTCTGTTGGCTACTCGACTGCCCGCTGCCCATCGCGAACCGCGCCGCTGACAGAGCGATCGCGAAGTTGGCGACCGCCAAACCGAGCGACTTCACACGTTTCCACGCCGGATTGTCGTCCTTGGCGCCGGAGCGCTCGCCGGGTTTGGAACCGATCACCGCCTCGGCGATGCGCCACAGGCCGAGCGCGACGAGGCCTGCAGCGGCAACCCACAGCGCGACCTTGCCGCCTGTTTGGCTGCCCAGGGTTGCCAGCGCGCCGGACTGGTCGGCGTTCCCGCCGCCACCGGTGAACGCGAGTTGCAGAACGATGTAGCCGATCAGCACATGAAGGACACCGCTGGCAGCGAAGCCCGCCCGCGCGGTGTATTCGAACGCGTCGCTGTCGGTGGCCCGATCAGCGATGCCTTCTGCGGATGAAGATCTGGTGGCCATGACGCCCCTCCTGGTCGGCGGATGGCACCGTGTACCCCGATTTTGACGAGGGCGAAACCGCCCAGCGGCGGATTGGGGATGAACTGCAGGGTGGGGATAGCTCCGGTTCGGCGGCCCTTTCTGTCGTGGCTGCGCCGCAGAGTCGTCGGCATGACGGGAACACAGAGTCGCGCCGAGATCGGGGCGTTGGGGGAGCAACTGGCGGCGGACCATCTGAGTCAGCTCGGGCTGCGGGTGCTGGCCCGCAACTGGCGCTGCCGCTATGGAGAGCTGGACATCATCGTCGCCGACGACGCCGCACGAGCGGTCGTGTTCGTCGAGGTGAAGACGCGCACGAGCGATCAGTTCGGCGGCGTCGAGCAGGCGGTGACCGCGACCAAGGTGCGGCGGCTGCGCCGGCTGGCCGGGATCTGGCTGGGTCAGCAGCAGGATAATTGGGCATCGGTGCGGATCGACGTGATCACCATCCGGATCGGCCGTCGCCGTACCCCCGAGATCACCCACATCCAGGGGGTGGGTTGATGGCACTCGGGAGGGCGTTCTCGGTGGCGGTGTGTGGCGTGGAAGGGACGCTCGTCGAGATCGAGGCCGATATCAGCGGGGGGCTTCCCGGCGTGCATCTGGTCGGGTTGGCCGATGCGGCGCTTCAGGAATCGCGGGACCGGGTGCGCGCGGCGATCAACAACTGCAGCTTCACGTGGCCGATGTCGCGGCTGACGCTGGCGTTGTCCCCGGCGACGCTTCCGAAGGTTGGTTCGGTTTATGACATCGCGTTGGCAGCGGCGGTGCTCTCGGCCGAGCACACCAAATCCTGGGCCCGGCTGGAGAAGACGGTCCTGCTCGGCGAACTCGCCCTCGACGGCCGGGTCCGTCCCGTCAAGGGGGTCTTGCCTGCGGTCCTGGCTGCGGCGAGCCAGGGCTGGCCTGCGGTGGTGGTCCCGATCGAGAACCTGGCCGAGGCCAGCCTTGTCGACGGCATCGAGGTGTGGGGTGTGCGTAGCCTGACGCAGCTGCACGCCTGGCTCACCGGCAAAGGCGATCTCGACGGTCGCGTCGAGAGCCCCCAGCACACGCCCGAGTTGGTCGCGGACCTCAGCGATGTGGTCGGACAGACACCGGCGCGATACGCGGTGGAGGTGGCGGCAGCGGGCGCACACAATCTGCTGATGACAGGGCCGCCAGGAGTGGGGAAAACCATGCTGGCGCAACGGCTTCCAGGGCTGCTGCCGCCGTTGTCGCCGGCGGAGTCGCTCGAGGTGACCGCGATCCATTCGGTGGCGGGTGTGTTGACCGGTGACGCGCCGCTGATCACCCGGCCTCCCTTCGTCGCGCCGCACCACACCGCCAGTGTTGCCGCGCTCGTGGGTGGCGGCGCCGGGATGGCGCGTCCGGGCGCACTCAGCCGTGCCCATCGCGGCGTGTTGTTCCTCGACGAATTCGCCGAGATCAACTCCGGCGCACTGGAGGCACTTCGCACTCCGCTGGAGGACGGCGAGATCCGCCTCGCCCGCCGCGACGGTGTGGCGCGGTATCAGTGCCGTATTCAACTGGTGCTGGCGGCCAACCTCTGTCCGTGCGCGCCACCCGACCCTCGCGACTGCTTGTGCGGGGCGGCTGAGAAGCGCCGCTACCGCAGCAAGCTCTCCGGCCCGCTGGTCGACCGGGTGGATCTCCGCGTCGAGATGCATGCCTCCCGCGCGGGATCGTTCACCGATGTCGAGGGGGAGCCGACCGCCGTTGTCCGCAAACGCGTCTGGACTGCACGGCAGGCAGCTGAAGAACGATGGCGCCCCTATGGCGTCGCGACCAATGCCGAGATCGGTGGTGCGCTGCTGCGCCGCAGGTTCCGGCCCGGTGCTGAGGCGATGAAGCCGCTCCGTACCGCGGTGGACCGCGGAGCGGTGAGCATCCGGGGGATGGACCGCACCGTGCGGGTCGCATGGACGCTCTGCGACCTCGCCGGCCGCACCTGCCCCAACAAGGAGGACGTCATGAAGGCCATGAGCTTCCGGCAGGGGGGCGGACACTGATGGATGAGGTCACGCGCCGAGCATGGGCCTATCTGTCACGCGTGGCAGAACCGCCCAACCCGCTACTGGCAGAACTGGTTGCCGCCGTGGGTGTCGTCGAGGCCGCGGGACAGATCCGCCGCCGTGACGTCACCGGCCCACTGGCGCGGGCCACCGAGGCTCGCTTCGAACTCGACTGTGCGGACAAGGATCTCGAACTGCTCGACAGAATGGGCGGACGGCTGGTCACGCCCGAGGACGAGGAGTGGCCACACTTCGCCTTCGGCGCCTTCCGCGGCGTGAACCGCGAGAAGGGATTCCCGCCGCTTGTGCTGTGGGCCCTCGGCCCCTCACGGATGTGCGATGTCGCCGATCGGGCCGCCGCGATCGTCGGCACCCGGGCGGCCACCCATTACGGCGAGTACGTCGCTGGTGATCTCGCGGCGGGTCTGGTCGAGCGATATGTCGCTGTGGTGTCCGGCGGCGCGTACGGCATCGACGGGGCCGCTCATCGCGCCGCTCTGGCTTCCGACGGCGAGACCGTCGCAGTGCTCGCTGCGGGAATCGATGTCCCCTATCCGGCGGGGCATTCCGCGCTGCTGCACAGGATCGGGCGAAGCGGCCTGCTCGTCAGCGAGTACCCGCCGGGGGTACGGCCGACCCGGCGACAGTTCCTGGCGCGCAATCGATTGGTCGCCGCGCTGGCGGGAGCCACGGTCGTTGTCGAGGCGGGTGTGCGCAGCGGTGCGGCCAACACCGCGGCATGGGCCAAAGCGCTCGGCCGCCAGGTGTGCGCGGTCCCCGGACCCGTCACGTCGGCGTCCTCGGTGGGATGCCACGTGCTGATCGCGGAAAACGACGCGGCGCTCGTCACTCGCGCGGCTGACATCGTCGAGCGGGTGGGCGACATGGGTGAGCTCGCGCCGGACATGACGCGGCCGACGACGGGTCTCGACGATCTGAGCGACGAGGAGCTCACGGTTTACGAGTCCCTCCCGGGCCGGGGCGCCCGGACTATCGATGAGATCGCCGTCACAGCCGGACTGCCGGCGACCGACATCATCGGCCCGCTGGCGATGCTCGACGTGCGTGGGCTGGTGACGCAGGTGGACGGCTGCTGGAAGCTCGTCAAACGTTGAGCCACGACGGGAGGGCCCTGTGGCGACCGCAGCGCTCGTATAGTCGTCGTGGACAGCTGAGTAGGAGATGATTGACGTGGCAGGACGTCCCGTGCACACCTTCGAGGTCGTGCGCACCGAGCAACTTGCGCCGCATATGGTGCGGGTCATCCTCGGCGGCAACGGTTTTGACACCTTCACGCCGAACGACAGCACCGACGCGTACGTAAAGCTCGTGTTCGTCGACGACGACGACGACGTCGACGGCCTTGAACAGCCGCTGACGCTGGACAGCTTCAGGGCGCTCGACCACACGGTGCGCACCTACACGGTGCGTCGCACCGACACCGACCGCCGCGAGATCACCATCGACTTCGTCGTGCACGGTGACCACGGTGTCGCTGGGCCGTGGGCGGCGTCCGCGACCCCGGGTCAGCGACTTTTCGCGATGGGCCCCTCGGGCGCCTATGCGCCCGATCCCGCCGCCGACTGGCACCTGCTGGCGGGTGACGAAGCGGGACTACCCGCGATCAGCGCCGCTCTGGAAGCGTTGCCCGACAACGCGATCGGAAAGGCTTTCATTGAAGTCGCCGGACCAGAGGACCAGGTCGAGCTGATCGCGCCGCCGGGTGTGGACGTGTCGTGGATCTATCGCGGCGGTCGCGCGGACCTGGTTGCAGACGACAGCGCCGGTGACTTCGCCCCGCTGGTCGCGGCGGTCAAAGAGGCCGCCTGGTTGCCGGGCCAGGTGCAGGTGTTCATCCACGGTGAGGCACAGGCCGTCATGCACAATCTCCGGCCCTACATCCGCAAGGAACGCGGTGTCGACGCGAAGTGGGCCGGATCGATCTCGGGGTACTGGCGGCGCGGCCGCACCGAGGAGACGTTCCGGCAGTGGAAGCGCGAACTGGCCGAGGCCGAAGCGAAATAGCCGTGCCGAAGCCGGTGCCGATGGCACCCTTACGCCATGACCTTCGGTAACTACCAGCTCGGTAGGTAAAGCCTAGCGCTATGCTCTGAACTGCGGTAATGGGCTTTTAACGGAGCGTTGTGCCTGTCGATATCCTACCCTTGGCAACACACCGGAGAACCCATGAACACAACCCGCCTAACCATCATCGCCGCCGTGGTGGGCATCCCGCCCATCTTCACAAGAGTGGGGACCTTCTGCTCTCCATCGCCGGATGTTGAGAGAGTAGCCTCATGTGATCTTGAAAAGGACCTCATGGTGGCGACCGTACGAACAGGTTGCGGTCGCCCCGCTAGGAGCAGTATGGATGACGGCATTGACACTTGGCATGTTTTCAAGGACCTCCTGACGCCGGAGCAGATCGCAGCACTGGAGCGCTCCGACGCCAACCCCACCCATCCCCTCGGCCCCGAAGGGCACCGGGTTGGGATGCTGATGAACGCCCGCATGATGTCCGCGCAGGGGCCGGGCGGGTTGAACTAGTTCGGCGTGTCGTCCACGTGACGCCGCCGTGAGCGAAAACGCGGCGGCGCTCCTTCCATGAACCGTAGCGTGGTGTCTATGTCCGATCTGCTTCCTGACGACCCTCAGAACCCCGACACGTGGGTACGCAAAGCCAAGCGCGACCTTGCGCGTGCGCGGGTGCTCGCTTTTCAGCAGCGTCACGTGGAGGAGGGCCAGGCAATGAGGAGCGCGGGAATCGCCAGCCTCTTGGCTGCACGGCGCACACGTGACAGGGGCGGCGAACTCACCCCGCTGTGGGGTGAAGCACTTGCGCACGACAATGAGGTCGAACCGTGGCTGGAACTTGACCCGCTGCAGTCGGACTACTACCGCGAGCAATCCATACATCTCGCGCTGCTCGCAGCGATTGACCTGGAAAAGGAATAGCGAAGGCCCCTGTCGGCTAAGCGGTTTGCCAAGGCAATAGATTCTGCGAGATCCCAAGGTGGACAACTCAGGGGAGCAAACCTGAGTAAGCGGTCAGTTCTGATTAGCTCTACTGGTCCAATTGGATCAGTACGGCTACGCACACAGAAACCCCGGCCACCTTGTGAGTGGCCGGGGCCTTCGTGTTGAGCACCCCGCAAAAGGGCTCAGCAGTGATGACAGTCACCGAAGTGACCCCGGCTCACCAGCCGGGTATCCCCGCGCCATGGAAGTAACGCGGGGAAGTTGTTTCCTTACAACGCCTTCACGCGGTAGCGGTCCAGGATTCTCAGCTCTGGCAGGGTGAAACCGAATGCGCCACTTCCGTATTGAACGGATAGGCTGCCCATGGTCTCCCTCTCCAGGCCCGCAGTGTTGCACAGCAGTCGGGCCGATGCGGACAGGATGACTGCGGACAACTCCGCGTTGGGCTCACCCTCGGTGAATCCTTGTCCACGGGTGTGCGCGGACACCATTGCCTGGACGACACTGATCACGGCCTCTGCCTGATCCGATGAGACCTCACTGCCGGTGTAGGCGGTGAGTTGATCGCTGGTCGGAGTCATTACGCGGTGTCGTAAATACGTACAACACCAGCGGGATTGGTGAATCCGAAGGATACGCGGGCGGTGGCGCGAACCTGCACGGCGTCATAGTCGAACGCGGCGTCGGTGGATCGGGTGACGCGGGTGCCGGTGCGCTGCACGATGAGCACCTGTGAGGAGTCCAATCCCCACGCCTCACCGGCTGCGACATCGGTGGACACCAGTGCGGGCACGCCTGCCAGGGTGGTGCCGTCCGCGACTCCGGTGGAGTCCAGGAGGCCCTTGTTTGATCCTGAGCTCAATTCCTTGGTGGTGGATAGGGCTAGGGCTACGTCGGGGGCCAGGAGCCACACTGACACCTCTGCGCCATCGGCCAGAGCTGCGGCCTTGGCCTGATGGAACGGGTCTAGCGAGGTGAAAGCATATGTATCGGTGTCGATTTCGTTGATACCGGACAGCGACAGCAGACCCGATGGCCCGTTGCTGGTGGTGTTGGCGAAGAATGCGGCATCAATCTTCTTGCTGATCGACCGGGCCAGTGCACGGCCAATCTGATCTGCCACAGCGGGATTCGAATCCTCGGCGGCCTCATTGGAGATCTGCGTCAGGCCCTTCACGGCCTTCGGAGTGACCACGAGTTCATTCGTCGTGGGGTCGGTCAGGGTGATCTGAGTGTTCTCCGCGTACCACCCGGTGGCCGGGTCGGCGGTCAGCTTCGGGAATCGGATCTGCTCCGATGAGGTGGTGATGAGGGTACCGGCCTTGAATGCGATTGACTTCTCAGCGATCACGATATCGATGAGCTTGCCGTAGTCCTCTGGGGTCCAGGCGGTCTGCAAGCTGGAGTTGGTTACTGCCATTGAAATGTCCTTGGGGAGAGTGATTTACACTCAGCCGCCAGGACGTGAGTCGAGAGAGCAACCGGGCTCAAAGGTTCAAAGACAGCGATACCAGATCGCTTAGTCTCTCTAAGTATACATCAGAGTTACTGCGCGAATAGGGAACTGAAGGTGGGCAACGGCTTCTCTTCACCCTTCACGCCCTGCCCAGCATCACCAGAGACTCGGCGGGCCTTCAGGTGCGGCTTAGTGGTCACCAGTGATTCCACGGCTGCGCTGAGACCTTCGGCATCGTCTAGGAGATCGGGGTTGTACTCCAGGTCGGTGGCGTCGGCTAGCTGGCCGGTGGACTCCACGCGGGCCGTGAACAGAGCCTTGCTCAGTTCGTCTACGCGGGCCTCGGCGGTGCGCAGCTTGTCGCGGTATCCGGCTGATTCCCGGCGAAGATCTTCCACAACCTTGCGGGGGAATGTATCCCCCTCGTCGGCGGCGTCCTCGGTGGTCTCTTCTGTGGCTGCTTCGGTTATCGTCGTGTCCTTACGGGCTTGGGTTTGGTGGGGCTGATCACGACACGTTGAATACAGGCGCACGAAATGTGCCTACCCATCCCGTGGTCGGCGGGCCACACCCGCCCGTTGCGCGCCCAGCGCTGGCACTGCGGGCAGGCACCGGCGTTCAGTTGGCGCACCCAGCCGACATAGCCCTTGCGGGTTTCAATAGGCGTTCTGAGTGCCTCTGTGACAGTCGATTGCGCGTTCTGTAGAGGTTCACTGCGGGCAAGCCGTTCTACTCGCTCCAGCGGGTCAGGGTCGGCCAGAATCGTGCGGGTGGCGTCCAACAGGCGTGCGCTGTGATCCACGGGAAGGATTCCCTTGGCCGGTGCTGCTCTGCCCGTGAGGTTTTCCAGCTGCCGGGAGGTGAAGGCGTCTGCCAGGGCGACGGCCTGAGCGTTGGCCCGGTTGATCAGACCGGCAAGCCTGATCGTCTTATCGGCCTTGCTGATGTTCCTGCGGTTGGTGATGCGGCGGGCGGTAGACGCGGTCTCGTCGGCCAGCTTCTCTAGCGCGTGTTGAAAGTTGTCGGCAACGCTCACTCGTCACCCCCGACGAGGTCCACACCAACGCCTTGGTTGTCGAGAACTTCAGCCCGCTTCGCGGCGCGGATGCCGGTGATCTCGTCGTCGCTATACCCAAGTTTGGCCAGTGCGTAGGAGGCCGGGAGCAGACCGGCCTGATAGAGCTTCACGACTGCGTCGGCCTCTTGGGCAACGGAACGGGTGGCAGCGTCTGCCCACTGCACCCGAAGGGGAATGTCGGCGGGGTCGGTGCCGGTGTCGGCGGCCACCAGTAGCTTGCCCACCTGTTCCCAGGGCCTGCCGAATCTGAGTTGGCGTGCTTCTGCGCGGGCGGTCAGGGAGGCCTCAGAGGCCCGTAGCGCGTCCGCTGAGGTGGGCTGAGTGGTGAGGATGCCCAGATAGTGAGAGGGCAGCGCGGAGACGGCCATGATCTGCGAGACGATGATTCGCACCCCGGCCTCAAACCCGGCCAAGTTCGTTTCAGCGAAGCTGCCGAACTTAGTGTCAGGGCTCTCGGAGATAGCCCACGAGACTGAGTTGAGTTCGTCAATCGGATTGGCCACCGTCATGACGGGCTCACCGCCGACGATCAGCGGGTCTCCGTTGTCATCGAGTACCGGCACTTCGGAAAGTTCAAGGCCTGCAATCCATCTGCGGCCCTTACCCGCCGCCTCGGAGCTGCACATCATGTCAACCAGGAGCTTCACCAACGCGTCTACGCAGGGGATTAGGTCGGTAATTTCGCTGCGCCCGTTATCAATCGGGACCAACGGCACGACGCCGAACGGGTGCGGGGTGGCATCCACCAACACGTAACCCGACAAGGCGGGGCCGGTACGGGGTGCCACCCAGTGCTGAACCTCGTCGGGCAGATACACGTAGGCGTGAGAATCTGTCTTGGTTTCGAACCGCTTGACGCCCGCGAGGACGGAGCGGTCGGCGGGATCTCGCAGGACGGCACACTGGTGTGCCCTCTCCACGCTGGCAACCGGCCTACCATCCTTGGCCCACACCAGCACATACCCGCACCCGTAGGTGAGGGCGTCGCCCATGGCGTCGGCGGCCAACTGGTCAAGGTTGCTGTCTACGAACAGGTTCCAGGCTCTGGGGTCGCTGAATCCTGAGATTCGCAGGCGTTCCACCAGACTGGTGACGGCTAGGCCGGGGATGTTCACCGACATCGCAGTGAGCCGGTTGCCCAGGGCTTTGCGGGATTCAGGGGAGATGAACGCCAACGGCTGAGTTCCAGAGGCGTACCGGCTCAGGTAGGCGTGGCTGCCCTGCACGGAATCCAATTCGTGCAGTAGGTCGGCAAGTAGGTCGGACACTTTCAAACTCCAATGACGCGGCGGCGCTGTGGTTTACGGGAAGCTAGCCAGCTGGCGCGGGAGTAGGCCATGACAAGGCAGGCGGCTAGGTCGATCTTGGGGGCGTTGCGGGACCGGGAAACCTTGCCCAATCTCAGCCCGCCGTCATGTTCGATCACCGACGCGGCCAGGACGTGAGTGCGTAGGGACTGCTCACCGGAATGACTCAGCCCACCGTTCACGATGGCGGTGTGTAGCTCGGTGGTGGCCCGCGTGAGCCGGGAGGGGGTGTGCGGGAACTCCACGATCGTGATCCCCTCGGCGGCGAGCACCTGAAGGGACCGCGCCCACCTGAAAGCATCCGCGACAAGCTCCCTGACGCGGTACCGCTCGCAGGCGTTCCTGATGGCCTCTTCTACGGCCAGCACATCAATGGGCTGGCCCTCAGAGGGGGTGAACAGCGCCAGGGTGTCTACGTGCGGCACAGGGGCCACTGTGGCGATCAGGAGGGCGGTGCAGTCCCTACTGTGGGAGCCGTCCAGCGCCAGGACCACGTCTGCGCCATCTGGCACACCTGCGCCAGTGCAGAGGCCGTCCCAGGTGTCGGCGGTGACGAAAGGATTCTCCGCACCCGTGGCCCAGAACTGAACCAGCCGCACCCTGCGCCAGTGCTGCTCGGCCATCTTCGGGGGAAGGGTGGCCAGCAGGCTCTCACGAGTCAGCCAATCCCCAAGGGCGGGGTTGGCAGCGGTCAGGCAGCCCGTTCCTTCTCCGTGGTCGTCGCAGTCCACCGGGTGGTCCCGCCACTGATCGGCTGAGAACTCCATGTAGCGCTGGGAGGTGTCTTCGGGGTGGGCAAGGCAGTGGTCGCGGAACTCTGAGAGGACGTTGTCCGGCTTCGGTCCCGGTGTGCCGATCAGGAACAGCTGCGCCCACGGCTTCTTTGAGCAGGAGAACGCGGCCACCTCAAACACTTCACGATCAATGCGGCCTGCCTCGTCACACACCGTGAAGTCAGGGGTCCTGCCCTCCAGTGCCGCCGGGATGGCAGGCAGCCACCACAACTCCGAGTTGCCCACCAGGATGCGGTCCCGGTACACCCGTGCCCGCTTCTCCAGCTGCGGGTGGCGACCGATCATCTTGGTGCAGATTCGCCCAATCTCACCGGCCTGGCGCTCGTCATAAGCCAACAGATCGATCTGAATATCGTCATCGGTGAACAGCCGGTAGAGGCACAGCGCTGCGGCCAGCGATGACTTGGAGTTACCGCGACCAATGGCGAGACCCGCCATCTTGGGGCGGGCAGGCCCCCACAACATGGCGACGATATCGAGTTGCCAATCCCGAAGTGCCATAGGCACTTTGCGTTCAACACGGATGTAGGCTGCGCAGAACCGTGCGAACGAATCCACCTCGTCATCACCGCGCACAAAGGGCAGCGGTGTCAGATCGGGAGGTGGCTTAGGGCCACGCTTGACGGCGGTTGAAATGTGCTATGTTCCAGTCGATTTCGGAGCGCTGAATGTTGCTTTCTACCAGCACTTTTGAGTGTTACTGTGACTCGTCGTCACATTTAGAATGCGAGCGCGCCTAGAGAGCCGGGTCGGCAAAGGCGAGTTGGTCGCCCCCACTCCCCACCTATGCGTGAAAGCTGTTGCAGCACAGTAGGTATGAAGCCGCCGGCGATTTTCACTCCTATTGGTGTGCAACAACTTTCAGTCTCTCCGCACCACGTGTTGTCCGCGTGCATCACCGGCTAGCCTGTTGTGCTCCATGCATCTGACGACGACATCCATGAGGCGTATCGGTAGCCCGCGCTCTCTGCGTTCCCACGCCCGCACGGTGTGGTCAGCGGTGAGCGGTCCTCGGCATCCACCTTTGTGTGCATCGGAGCAGAACGGCTGCAACTCCCGTGCTCTTCTGCTCAGTCGCTGCCACGCTCCGTCATATCCGCGCTCGGTGGTGTTGGCCTTCGGATATGTGCGGCGGTGATCAGGGCACCGACTCTGTGATGTTGGCTCACCGCATTCGATGCAAGGTTTCACGTGGATAGGTGGCTCAGCTTCTGTGTTTGAATGTTGTTGTAAGTAAACAGAGTTGAGTCCGTATAGATCTCACTCACCCGATACTCGTCGCAGCGTCTGCCAGCGGGCAAGGTGACATGACGACTGAACGCAAACCCACTGATCCGGTAGAGGGGTTGCCGGGGATCGGGCCAGCTCTTGCCGATGATCTCCCCGGTGGTCACAGCCATGTCGTCGTCCAGAGTCTTGACGGCCTGGAGGGCATCGGCAGCAGTGGCGAAGTAGGACACTCCGTGTTCGTCGCACATGTAGGGAATGAAGTCAGGGCACACGTTGGTGATCACTCCATTGGACGGCATCGGTAGGCGGGCGAAGGGGGAGACCAGTTGCCCATCCTCAACTGTCCAGATGCGCCAGCCGGTCAACCCACGGCCTCCACGTAGGCGGCGAAGTATCCGAAGTTGGTTGAGGTTGCCGGGTGGTCGTGGTCCCACGCGGTGCCCAGTACGCGGAATGTCTGGCCACCAAGGGTCAGCCTGTCCTTTGCCTGCACGTCAGAACCTCGGGGTATCCACACGGTGGCGGCGTAGGTGTTGAACTCTCCGAGTTCCCCGAAGTCTTTGGGTCGGCCAGGGTCAAGGATGCAATGATCGATGGTGCCCACGGTGGTGAGCACTCCGTCGCCGAATCTATCGGAGGTCTTGCGCTGCACTGAGACCTGTTGGCCTCCGGTGATTATCAAAGCTGTTCTCGCTGATGGGCTTTCATCTGGTCTGCTAGAAAGGTGACCTTCGGTGAGGAGACCACAGTGGCCAGGAGGGTGGAGAGTTCGTGGGCTACCTCGGGCCTGAGCACCATCCTGTGGTGCTGGCCGGTGGCCGCGTCGGTGAATCCGATACCGACGAGGTCACCCCATGAATAACTGGGATGGTAGGCGATCTCCAAGGATTCGGGGTCGGGCTGCAGCAGTTTCTCAGTCGTCATCCTTGGCGCATTCTTCACATAGTCGGGAGCGTGAAAACTGGCCACACTCATAGCATGTCAGCCACGCTGGACAGGTCACCCAATCTCCAATTTGTTCAGCTCGCTGAGCAGTGCACGCCGCCTCAGCGCGCCGTCGCGGTCACTGGAGTAGATGCCATGACGGACGCGTGCGATCAGTCCTTTCTCCGCTAGGCGGCGCAAGGTGTTGTACGCGTCGATCTTGCTGATGCCGAGACGTGTGGAGACATCACTGGGACGCACCTCGCCGTGAGCGCGGACGAATTGCAGGACGGCCCCGAGCTGAGTGCCGGGTCTACCGCAGGTCGGACAAGCGTTCATGGATCGACCATTCGTTATGGGCAGTTTGGCTATAAACCCATATTACCATGTTTTCGATTACTAATCGAAAACCATGTCAACCCATGCTAGACTTTGTTTATAAGTAAGAATAGCTCTTGCTACGTTGGACCCCGACTAGGGGTACGGGACCAACCCTCCCGGTCGTCGCCCGTTAGAGGGGCAGGCATTTCTGTTCTCCGAGTCGGCCCGACGTACACGCCTGAAGTCCTTGGGGGACAGTCCGATTAGTGTCATGAGGACCACAACAAGCTGGAGCCGGGGTGGTCGCAAGAGTTCATGCCTAAGTGCCCGCACCAGCCCGTAGGGGGCAAGGTCTGTCTTATGAGGGAATGCGCGAATGGAGTAGCTGCATGACCGAAAATTCCGGTCTAGAATGTGCCGAGTAATTGGACCGCCTTCACGGCGCATCTGGCATTGCTGACTCGGATAGTCGGATGATCAGCGCGCCGACAACATGCACGACCATCCAGGCATCGCTCATGGTGAAAGTGTGGGTAGCCGTGTGAGCTTCGCCTTGGTTCCGCACCGCCGCTACCCATTGAATGATCGCGTCGGTCAATGGAATGTCAGTCCCGTGTATCAGCCCATTGTTCCTGGCGGACTTGAGTAGGTCTCCAAGCGTATTCCCTTTACAGCCCAACGCCTTTAGCGCCTCTTGCAGCGCAGTTCCCGCGTCGGTGATCGCATCGCCGGGGTCGCGGTTTCGAAGCTCCTTCAGCGCGTCTTGGTATGCGGATTCGGCCGAGGAGAAGTCCTCGCGGTTGTCCAGTAGGTACAGGACTGGTTCGACCACGGCGGAGTGCATTTCGTGAGACTCCACTGGCACCAGGCGACTGTTGCTGTGGAGGTGGAACGAGATCGCATATGCCTGAAAGACTTGGTTTACCGAAGCTCGGAAAGCTTCGGGACTGAAATCTGTATCGTGTCCGAACCTGCGATGGAGAAGCTCAGGACCCCAGGGGGCTTGATAGTTTGCAACTGCGTCCAGTGCCTCATGCTCGACCTCGATCAGCGATAGCAAGAGTTCGTTCGGGTATCCCGACGGGTAAGCGGGCGGCATTGGCTTGGACATACCCTTTGGGTGCAACTCGTTCGCGAGCGAACGTAGCGTTCGCCCCTGGATGAAAGACGACACGAAATCGTATCCGTCCGGGGTGAGGTGCTTGATCGTGTCTTCCCAGGCCACGGCAATCTTGATTCGGGCACCTCCCGGCAGGATTTCTGTCCATTCACCATCGCCCGTTGCTAGCCGTGCGGCCTGCGCCTGTCGCCGCAGGCGCTCCGCATACAGTTCCCCCTCGTATTCCACATGGGACATCGTAGAGAGCGTGGGCGACAGCACGGAGTGGGTGTTTCTCGCCGACCGCTAGACTCCTCGCCCGAGGGCAAGCAGCAGAGGGTTACGCCTGCCCGCTGAAGTCGAGAAACTGTTGACCGACAACGATAGATCGCTGATTGCGCAGATCGCCGCCCATGAATCATGGGCGCATACCGAAGATCGCACCGCGCGAACATTCAACGGGCGTAAAGCATTTATGGACCGCTTTGAGCAGGAGGTGGATCCTGAGGGGGTGCTCACCCCGCAGGAGCGCGCAAAGCGTGCCGAGAACGCGAAGAGCGCCTATTTCAAACGACTGGCGCTGAAGTCAGCGCGGTCGCGGCGGCGCTACAGATCGCCCAGCCCAAGGTTGCGAGCCTCGTCGGCGGCGCGCTCAGATGCTGAGGAGGAGGTGTAGCGGTCCAACATGGCCCTGTTCGCCCACCCCGCCACAGCCATGAGGCCTTGCTCACTTCCCCCGGCGCGTAGCCATCGGTGGGCATAGGTGTGCCGCAGCAGGTGTAGGTGAAACCTTTCAATCCCAGCATCGCTGGCGCGTTGCCGAAGTGCCTTGTCCAGTCCGGGGTAGGTGAAGGCGCGACCATTGCGTGCACCCACCCACAGCGCCGGGGTGTCAGCAAGGTTGTGGACGCGGCGGGCGCGGATGTAGCGGTCCAGCGCGGCGGCGGTCTGGGGGCCGAAAGGAACCACTCTTCCCTTGCCTCCCTTGCCCTTCTGGATTACGGCCAGCCCCCGGGAAAGGTCCACATCGGATACCTGCAGGGCGACGGTCTCGGCGGCGCGCAGGCCGGTCTCCACCATCAGCCGCACGACAGCCTCGTCGCGCCGATCCCGCAATGTTTTCCCCTGGCACGCTTTGAGCAGTGCCCTGATCTGGTCGTCGGTCAGCGCATGGGTGACCTTCTTGTCCTGCTTGGGGGGCTTGAGCCCCAGGAGGGGGTTGGCTTCAAGTTCGCCCTCACGGACCAGCCACCCGGCGTACTGCCTCAAAGCTTTCTGGCGGGACAGCGCCGTGGAGGCCTCGGCACCGTGGTCTAGTAGGTGGGCGATGAATGCTTGCACTGTGGTGGCAGTCAACTCTGGGGGAGTGCCGGTGTCCTCACACCACTTGAGGAACCGCCTCACGCCCTCGGTGTACGAGGTGATCGTCTTGTCGGCCTTTCGTTCGGCCCGCATCGCCAACTGCCATGACGGCAGCAAATCTGACAGCATGACCGATATCCTACCCAAGAGCGTTGTGCACCGTGCTTGACACTCGTGATATCAGCATTTGTGCAGCTAGAGACAGGAAATGGCGAAGTGACCTTCGGTAACTACCAGCTCGAGATCTACCTGCAGGGCCTGTCGGGCGTGCTGCCGTCACTTCCGATGGACTACGCCGGATGGGAGGCCAAGGCCGAGGCCGCGATGCCGCCGTCGATCTGGTCGTACGTTGCCGGCGGCGCCGGTGACGAGCAGACCCAGCGCGGCAACCGGACCGCCTTCGACCGCTGGGGACTCATGCCCAGAATGCTCGTCGGCGCGAGCGAACGCGACCTCACGGTCGACCTGTTCGGCATGACACTGGCCTCGCCGCTGTTCATGGCGCCGGTCGGTGTCATCGGGATCTGCGGGCAGGACGGCCACGGCGATCTGGCGACTGCCCGCGCCGCCGCACGCACCGGCGTTCCGATGGTGGCCTCCACGATGACCGCCGACCCGATGGAGCAGGTCGCCGCCGAGTTCGGGGACACCCCCGGGTTCTTCCAGCTGTACACACCGACCGATCGCGACCTGGCTGCCAGCCTGGTGCACCGCGCCGAGGCGGCCGGCTTCAAAGGCATCGTCGTCACGCTCGACACCTGGATCCCTGGCTGGCGGCCCCGCGACCTGACCACCTCGAACTTCCCGTTCCTGCGCGGCCACTGCCTTGCCAACTACACGAGCGACCCGGTGTTCCGCGCCGGCCTCGCGCAGACTCCGGAGGAGAACCCGCAAGGCGCGATCATGAAGTGGATCTCGGTGTTCGGCAACCCGCTGACCTGGGACGACCTGCCCTGGCTGCGATCGCTCACGACACTTCCGCTGCTACTCAAGGGAATCTGTCATCCCGACGACGTGCGTCGCGCCAAGGACGGCGGGGTGGACGGCATCTACTGCTCCACCCACGGCGGCAGGCAAGCCAATGGCGGGCTGCCTGCGCTCGACTGCCTGCCCGGGGTGGTGGAGGCCGCCAACGGGACGCCGGTGCTGTTCGACTCCGGCATTCGTAGCGGGGCAGACATCGTCAAGGCGCTGGCGCTGGGTGCCACGGCCGTCGGTGTCGGCCGGCCCTACACGTACGGCCTGTCCATCGGCGGCGAGGACGGCATCGTGCACGTCCTGCGGTCGCTGCTGGCCGAAACGGACCTGATCATGGCGGTCGACGGCTATCCCGCGCTGGCCGATCTCAGCCCGGACACGCTGCGGCGCGTCACCTGAATCGGGGCGGCGCCGTCTGCGACGGTAGGGGAGTGGACACCGGTGGGCAGGAGCGCAGCGACCCGGGAATTGACACCGGTGGGCAGGAGCGCAGCGACCCGGGAATTGACACCCGTGGGCAGCAGCGCAGCGACCCGGGAATCGATATCTGCCTCGAGGAGTTCGACGAGTACCTGGCCCTGCAGCGCGGCCGCTCTGAGCACACCCGCCGCGCCTACCTCGGCGATCTCCGCTCGCTGTTCGAGTTCCTGGCCCGGCGCAACCCCGGCGCGGGACTGCGCGGCCTGAGCCTGCCGTTACTGCGCTCGTGGCTCGCGGTACAGGCCTCGGCAGGCGCGGCCCGCTCGACACTGGCTCGTCGCACCTCGTCGGTGAAGACCTTCACCGCATGGGCGATGAGGCGCGGCCTGATGGACGACGACCCGGCGACCCGCCTGCAGGTGCCCAAGGCGCGCCGCGCCCTTCCCGCGGTACTGCGCCAAGACCAAGCTCTCGACGCCATGAATGCCGCGAAATCCGGTGCCCAGCAGGGTGATCCACTCGCCCTTCGGGACCGGCTGATCGTCGAGATGCTCTATGCCACCGGCATCCGCGTCAGCGAACTGTGCGGCCTGGACGTCGACGACATCGACACCTCGCGCCGGCTGCTGCGGGTGTTGGGCAAAGGCAACAAGCAGCGGACCGCCCCCTACGGCGAACCTGCGCATGTCGCGCTCACGGCGTGGCTGTCCGACGGGCGTCCGTCGCTGGTAACCGCAAGCTCGGGTCCCGCCCTGCTGTTGGGCGTGCGTGGCCGGCGGATGGATCCACGGCAAGCGCGCACCGTCGTCCACCAGACGATGGCCGCCGTTGCGGGAGCACCCGATATCGGTCCACACGGGCTGAGGCACAGCGCCGCCACCCACCTGCTCGAGGGTGGCGCTGATCTGCGGGTGGTACAGGAACTCCTGGGGCATTCATCGCTGGCGACGACCCAGCTCTACACCCATGTCTCCGTGGCGCGGTTGCGGGCCGTGCACGACCAGGCCCACCCGCGGGCATGATGTCGGTCGAACGTGCACGTCATCCCGTCAGGACGGCGTATCCACTATCAGGAGGGCACGTTCGGCGCGGGGGGTGAATCGGTGACGTCGGTGCGCAGAGTCGCGGTCGTCGCGCTGGGGGTTCTGGTCGTCTCGGGGTGCGGCGGCGACAGCACCACCGAGGTGCAGCGTGCTGCGAACCGGTTGGGGACTTCGGGGACGTCGCTGACCCTGGACGGTTCACAGTGGTGGCCGGTGGGGGTCAACGCCTATCAATTGGGCACCAACTGGCGGGTCAATGCCGGGTGCGGCGCCCAGGTGGACCTCGATGCGTACTTCGGCGCACTGCCCCCGAACGCCCTGACGCGCATCAATGCGTACTCCAGTTTCGTCGTCGACAGGTCTACTGGCGAGCTTGATTTCGAACCGCTGGATGCCCTTTTCGAGGCGGCCGAACGCCACCACCAACTTCTCAACGCCGTGTTGGCCAGCAGCGAGGGCGCCTGCGAGGACGGCGGCTTCAAGGACAACGCCTGGTTCGCCGGTGGCTGGCGCTACGCCTCGCTGCCCGAAGAACCGATGTCGTTCGCCGCGTGGGTCGACACCGCGGTCACCCGGTGGGGCGACTCACCTGCGGTGGCGGCCTGGACCCCGGTGGGCGAACCCGAGGCGTCGAACTGCGGATCGCTCGACTGCGACTGGCGGGAGCGGGAGTGCCCGCCGGGCGCGGCGATCGTCGTCCGCCGGTTCGTCGACGACGTCGGCGCGCGGATTCGCGGCCTTGATCCCGACGCTGTCCTTTTCGAGGGACGGGCCGGCGGTGGGCAGTGCGGATCGGCGGGTGACGACTACGCATATGTCGGCGCATCACCCGGCGTCGACGTGCTGGAGTACCACGACTACGAGGTGGGCCACGAACTACCGGGGGATCCCTTCAACGGTTTGGGTCGCCGCCTCGAGCAGGCCCGCGCGTTGAACAAGCCGCTGGTGGTCGCCGAGCTCGGCGTCAACGCCGGGTCCTGCATGCCGCTGGGACAGCGTGCAGAACTCGTCGCGGAGACCGTCGGTGAACTTCGCGGGGCCGGCGCGGCGGGTGTGCTGTTCTGGGCGTTCGTCCCAGATCCGCGTCTGACCGAATGCACCTATGACATCGGACCTGACGATCCGCTGATGGCGATGGTCGGCCACGCCCGACCCTGACCGCGCCGCCGGAATTGCATTCCATGCGGGCTCCACTCGATTTTTCTCGCGTGGAATGCAATTCCGGCTGGGGTTAGCGCAGGGGTTTGAGGCGGATCGGGGTGCTGGCGAGCAGGCCCAGCGGGTCGACGTAATCGGCCCGCGCGGCCGGTCCCCACATCGCGCCCCAGTGCAGGCATGCGGGCGCGGCACAACCGAGGTGACCTGGCTCCAACTCGCCGATGACCGTCTGCGACGTCACCGTCTGGCCGGGGCGGACAGCCGGGTGCACCGGTTCGTAGCTGGTGCGCAGACCGCCCGGATGGGCGATCGACACCAATGACCTGCCGGCCAGCTCGCCGGCGAACACGACCGTGCCCCCTCCCGCGGCGTACACCGACTGCCCGGGTGTCGCCACGAGGTCGACGCCGCGGTGGCCCCGCTGCCAGTTCGGCGACGGGGCGTCGAATTCGCGGATGACCTGCGGGCGGGGCCGCAGCGGCCAGTCGAGCCGGCCGTTCTCAGCCGCCGCCGGCCCCGCCCACAGGACCGACAGTGCGGCGAGCGCGACGAGGATTCGCATATCGGCAGTTCAGCGGACCAGAGCGGCCCAGCACCAGCCCGAAACGGCGACCCTGTGGATGGACCGTGCGCTGGTAAAAGCACCCGTGTCCAGCGTGTAAACTCCAGAACGCAGCTCGCAACTGTGAGCTGACTTCGCGTGTCTGCACATGGTCACCCATCGGTGGCCAGCACCGGATGCCGGCGGTCTTGTCTCGAGTTTCTACTGAGCGAGTCCGGCAACCAGCAGGCACCAGGGCACGGCGTCACCCGACGCTGCGCGTCAACCGACAATAGAAGGCCGAGCTACATCACTATGGCTGTTGTAACCATGAAGCAGCTGCTTGACAGCGGCGCTCATTTCGGGCATCAGACCCGACGCTGGAATCCCAAGATGAAGCGGTTCATCTTCACCGACCGCAACGGCATCTACATCATCGACCTGCAGCAGACGCTGACCTACATCGACTCGGCCTACGAGTTCGTCAAGGAAACCGTCGCGCACGGCGGGTCGATCATGTTCGTCGGCACCAAGAAGCAGGCGCAGGAATCCATCGCCCAGGAGGCGACCCGCGTCGGCATGCCGTATGTGAACCAGCGCTGGCTGGGCGGCATGCTCACCAACTTCCAGACCGTGCACAAGCGCCTTCAGCGGATGAAGGAACTCGAGGCCATGGAGCAGACCGGTGGTTTCGAGGGTCGCACGAAGAAGGAAATCCTGATGCTGACCCGCGAGAAGAACAAGCTCGAGCGCAGCCTCGGCGGTATCCGCGACATGCAGAAGGTGCCCTCGGCCATCTGGGTCGTCGACACCAACAAAGAGCACCTCGCGGTTGCCGAGGCTCGCAAGCTGAACATCCCGATCATCGCGATCCTGGACACCAACTGCGACCCCGACCTCGTCGACTACCCGATCCCGGGTAACGACGACGCCATCCGCTCGGCTGCGCTGCTGACCAGAGTGGTGGCCTCCGCGGTCGCCGAGGGTCTGCAGGCCCGTTCGGGTGCGGGAGCCGACAAGCCGGAGGCCGGCCAAGATGGGGTGGCCGCCGAGCCGCTCGCCGAGTGGGAGCAGGAGTTGCTGGCCGGTGCCACCACCGCCGCACCCGATGCCACCCCGGCCGAAGCCCCCGCCGAACCCACTGCCTGAATCGCTGCGTCTCAAGAAAGGCTGACATGGCTAACTACACCGCCGCCGACGTCAAGCGTCTGCGGGAGCTGACCGGCGCCGGAATGCTCGACTCGAAGAACGCCCTCGTCGACGCCGGCGGCGACTTCGACAAGGCCGTCGAACTGCTCCGTATCAAGGGCGCCAAGGACGTCGGCAAGCGCGCTGAGCGCGCCACCGCCGAAGGCCTGGTGGCTACGAAGGACGGAGCGCTCATCGAGCTCAACTCCGAGACCGACTTCGTGGCCAAGAACGCCGAGTTCCAGTCTGTCGCCGACCAGATCGTGGCCGCTGCGGCAGCCGCGAAGGCGGGCGATGTCGACGCACTCAGGGCCGCCAAAGTCGGGGACACGACGGTCGAGCAGACGATCGCGGATCTCAGCGCCAAGATCGGCGAGAAGCTCGAACTGCGTCGCGCCACCTACTTCGACGGCACGGTCGAGGCGTACCTGCACAAGCGGGCCGCCGACCTCCCGCCGGCGGTGGGCGTGCTGGTCGAGTACACCGGTGCCGACGCGGACAAGGCCAAGGCGGCGGCTCACGCCGTCGCTCTGCAGATCGCCGCGCTGAAGGCCAAGTACCTCACCCGTGAGGACGTGCCGGAGGACATCGTCGCCAACGAGCGGCGCATCGCCGAGGAGACCGCTCGCAACGAGGGCAAGCCGGAACAGGCATTGTCCAAGATCGTCGAGGGTCGCGTGACCGGCTTCTACAAGGACGTCGTGCTGCTGGATCAGCCGTCGGTGTCCGACAACAAGAAGTCCGTCAAGGCGCTGCTCGACGAGGCCGGTGTGACCGTGACGCGGTTCGCCCGCTTCGAGGTCGGCCAGGCCTGACAACCCAGGCGTAGTCGAACGTACTCACGCGAGGCCCCCGAGACTCCGGTCTCGGGGGCCTCGTGTGTTGGTCATGGCCTGCCGAAACCGGGCGGTACGCTTTGGTACCGTCTGGGTCATGGATCGCATATCGGCTTTCAGTGACGATGCCCTCGGTGACCTCGATGCCGTCGGTGTGGTGGAAGCACTGCGGGCAGGCGAGGTGTCCGCGGACGACGTCATCGATGCCGCCATCGCCCGTGCTGAAGCGGTGAACCCCGCCCTGAACGGGGTGGCCTACGAGGCGTTCGACCGGGCCAGGTCGCGCGGTCGCACAGACCGGCCGTACGGCGGGTACTTCGACGGGGTGCCGGCATTCATCAAGGACAACGTCGCCGTCAGCGGCATGCCGACAATGAGTGGCACCGACGCCTGGGATCCGCAACTGTGCGCCCATGACGGCGACTTCGCTCGTGCGTTCCTGGCGACCGGTCTGGTGCCACTGGGAAAGACCCGGCTCTCGGAGTTCGGCTTCAGCGCGTCGGCCGAGCATCCCCGGCTGGGGCCAGTGCGCAACCCCTGGAACATCGAACACACCGCCGGTGCGTCCTCGTCGGGTTCGGGCGCTCTCGTGGCGGCAGGCGTGGTGCCGATCGCCCACGCCAACGACGGTGGCGGCTCGATCCGGATTCCGGCGGCGTGCAACGGGCTGGTAGGTCTCAAACCGTCGCGCGGCCGGCTCCCGCTGGACAAGGACATGCGCCAGATGCCGCTGCGCATCGTCCACAACGGGGTGCTCACCCGCTCGGTTCGCGACACCGCGGCCTTCTATCGCGAGATGGAACGGGTGGCCGCCAATCCGAAGCTACCGCCGATCGGAGATGTGACCGCGCCCGGAAAGCAACGCCTGCGAATTGCGGTGTGCACGCAGTCGATTGCGCGCGACGCCAGCCCGGAGGTGAGCGAGCTGACATTCAAGACGTCGGCTCTGCTGGAGGAGCTGGGTCACCGGGTGACGGTGATCGACAACCCGGTGCCAAGCCAATTCATGGACGACTTCCTGCTGTACTGGTCGCTGTTGGCCTTCGCCTTGGTCAAGGGCGGACGCCGCACGTTCGGGCCGAGTTTCGACCGCAGCAGGCTCGACAACCTCACCCTCGGCCTGGAGCGGCACGCCGGCCGCAACCTGCACCGGCTGCCCGCGGCGATTGCCCGGCTGGCGCGGGTGCGACGGATCACGTCGCGACTCACCTCCACCTACGACGTGGTGCTGATGCCCACGCTGGCCGAGGTCACCCCGCGCATCGGCCATCTCGACCCGACGGCCGACTATCAGCAGATCATCAACCGGCTCATCGACTGGGTGGCATTCACTCCGTTGCAGAATGCCACTGGCGAGCCGGCGATTTCGCTGCCGCTGGCCGAATCCGCGTCGGGGCTTCCTGTCGGCATGATGTTCTCCGCCGCCGTCGGTCAGGATGCCCGGCTGCTCGAGCTGGCCTACGAGCTCGAGCAAGCCAGGCCCTGGGCGCGTATCCAGGGCTGACCCCGCCCTGGCGAGGAGCCGGCGACGAAATCCGTTGCCGCGACGACACATCGCCGTAACGGCATCGACGGGGTGTTAACAACGCCGACACTGCGCGCGGCTGTCGGCGAAACTTTTCGCTCGCACCATCGCTCTCGTGGAGACCACTCAGGTCAACAACGCGCCCACATCAGCTCGATCAACGCAGATCCCTACCGGTACCGGGAACACCTTCATGTGCCTGGTCCGATTCGCCCTGGCCAACATTCGCAGGCGGCCCGAACGGTTCGTCCTGTCCGTCCTCGGCATCGCGCTGGCGATCGCCTGCGTGACCATCGTCCGGACGATCTCGGCCAGCGTCGCGATCACCGGCGAGGACTCGGTCACCGACGTCCTCGGCGGTGCTCAGTTGTGGGTGGTGCCCGCCGCCGGTGTGCACTACGACCCTGCCGCGCTGGCATTGGTCGCCGACGGGCCCGCACCGGCGATCGAGCTACCCGACGGCTGGACCGGGGCCCGCGTGCCCTCAGGCGTTGTCGACCTCGACGGGGAATCAGTGGCGCTCCGCGGCAGCGACCAAATAGCCAGTGGCGAAGCAATTTTGGGCTCTCCACTGGCCGATCGACTCAGTGTCGGCAACGGCGAGAGCATCACCGTGGGCGGTCAGAGCCTGCGCGTCGGCATCCGCGGTGACAGTCAGTCGATGACGGTGCCGTCGGCCGTGGCCCGGTCGGTTGTCGGGGACAACGGTTGGTGGGTGGTGTTCGCACCGGCCGGTGAGGAACAACGCCGCGATCTCGCCCAGACCTTCAGCGCCGCAGTCGACCTGCCGTCGACGCCGGACCCGTCGGTGAAGCCCGATGCTGCCGGGGGTGGATTGATCTACGACACCGTCGGCGGATCGGGCCCGTTGACCTTCGAGCAGAAGTTCTCGGCGCTGTTCTCGGGCAAGGTGACCAGCTCCGCCCTGGGGCTGATCTCCACCATCGGGCTGGGTCTGGGCTTCGTCATCGCCGTCTCGTCCTTCCTGGCGGCGGTGACCGAACGGCGCCGCGAGTTCGGCATCATGTCCAGCATCGGCCTGGCCGACGAGGTGCTGTACTTCTTCCTCGTCGAGTCGGCGATCGTGTTCGCGGCCGCCTATGTCGTCGGCATCGCTGCCGCGGGTATCGCTGTGGCGCTGGTGATTCCCGGCATCGCCACGGCGACCGCCTGGGCGCAGGGCGCTGCGGTGACCGCCATGTTCCTGCCTGCCATGGCCATTGTCGGCGCACTCGTCCCGGTGCACCGACTGTTGCAGGAACGACCGGTGTCACTCCTGGAGGCGCGGTGATCAGCAAGGGTCTGGCCTACGGATACCTGTCCTGCCGGCGACGGATACGGGAGATGGTGCTGCCCATCGTCACCACCGCGACGGGTGCGTTCCTCGTGGTGCTGGTGTTCAGCATGTCGTCGGGCATCAGCGCGCAGTCCGCGTCGCTGGGCCATGCCGAGGAGATCGACCGCGCGGTGATGCTGATCGCGGTCACCGTGCTGCTTGTTGGCGTGGTGGAAGTGGCGGTGGCCACCACCCGCACGGTCGCCCACCGCACCCGGGAACTCGGTGTGCTCAGCGCCAACGGTGTCCCACGGGGGCCGGTCGTCGCAGCGCTGCTCGTCGAACCGGTCGTCGCCGGGGTAGTCGGTGCGCTGCTCGGCGCCGTGCTGGCCGTGGTCACCGGAATCGGCCTGGCGGCATTGGGTTTCGTCGCCACCGGTATCTCGTACGGCGGTATGACGGCCGGGGCGGGGATCGCCGTCGGCGTCAGCACCGTCGCCGCCGTCGCCACCAGCATCGTGCCCACCTGGAACGCGGCGTCGCGTTCTCCGATCCGATCTCTGACAGCGGGAGGTTAGACAGCACATGACGGCTCTCGACGATACGACCGAGGCCCCGGTGACAGCGGCCGCGACCGACACCGAGACCCCGCAGAAGCCGGTGATCGAGATCAGCGATGTGTGGAAGCTGCACAAGCTCGGCGACGAGGTGGTCAAGGCGCTCGTCGCGGCCGAGTTACAGGTGATGCCTGGTGAGTTCGTGTGCCTGATGGGCCCGAGTGGAAGCGGCAAGTCGACGCTGCTGAACATCATCGGCGGCCTGGACCGGCCCACCAAGGGCACGGTCAAGATCGCAGGGCAGGACACCGCCCAGCTCTCCGAGAGCCAGTTCGCCGCGCTGCGCCACGACACCATCGGATTCATCTTCCAGAGTTACAACCTCATCCCGTTCCTGTCTGCGGTCGAGAACGTCGAACTGCCACTGATGTTCGAGCCCTACGACCGGAAGTCACTGCGCCGGCGCGCCACCGAACTTCTCGAGCTGGTGGGCCTGAGCCATCGCGTGGACCATCAGCCGACCAAGATGTCGGGCGGTGAGCAACAGCGCACCGCCATCGCGCGCTCGCTCATCAGCAGCCCGACCCTGGTCCTGGCCGACGAACCGACAGCCAATCTCGACCACCGGACCGGGGAGACGGTGGTGCGCATGCTGCGCGACCTGTGTTCGACCCTCGGCGTCACCGTGGTCGCCAGCACCCACGATCCCACGGTGGCCGACGAAGCGAGCCGTGTCGTCCGCATGCAAGACGGACAAATCATCAAGTGACCCTGCACTTCCCCCGATTCCTGACCAGTTCGGAGATTTGATGACCCAAGAACTCGAGGCCGCGCGACCGCCGGACCGCGACACCCTGATGACCACCGAGCTCGTTCCCGAGCAGATTCTGCCGAAGGTGATGAGCACCTTCGGCCTGACGGCCGCCTACGTCTTCATCATCTGCTGGGTCACCGGCTCGTCGGTGATGGCGGGCGGTGGCTGGACGGCCATCCCGATGTGGGTGCTCGGCATCCTCACCTTCCTGATCCCCGCCGGCATGGCCGTGGTCGAGCTCGGCAACCTGTGGCCCGGGCAGGGTGGGGTGTACATCTGGGCCTACCGCACCATGGGGGAGACCTGGGGGTTCATCGGCGGCTACCTGTCCTGGGTGCCGGTGATCCTCAATGCGGCGTCCTCTCCCGCGGTGGTGCTGCAGTTCCTGCTGCTGGCATTCCACACCGAACTCGGGCTGACGACGAGCATCATCCTGCAGCTCGTCATCCTGTGGACCGTGATCGGGCTGGCGCTGGCCAAGCTCGCGGCGAACCAGAAAATCATGAACGTCGTCTTCGTCGTCTACGGCGTGCTGACGCTGACGATCTTCATCTGCGGGCTGCTGTTCGCCGTCGAGAACGGTTCGGCCACACCGTTCAGCTGGTCGGAGGCGACGATCCCCAACTTCGCCGTCGCGGGCTTCCTGTACGGCACCGTGCTGCTGTACCTGCTCGGTGTGGAGACCCCGTACAACATGGGCGCGGAGTTCCTCTCGGTGCGCAGGAGCGGGCCGCGGATGATCCTGTGGGGTTCGACCGCGCTGGTCGCCATCTACCTGTTGACCACCCTGGGCACGATGATGGCTCTGCCGGGCGACGAGATCGACCCGGTCACCGGTGTGATCGGCATGCTCGACGTCGCCGGCTTTCCGGGGTTGATGGAGATCTGTGCGGTGGTGTTGGCCGGCATCATCATCGTCGCGTTGATGACGTACCAGGTCGCGTACTCCCGGTTGATCTTCGTGTCCGGCCTGGAACGGCACCTGCCGCGCATCTTCACCCATCTGAACCCGCGTACCCGTAACCCGGTGACCGCCATCCTCATTCAGGGTGTCCTCTCGTCGCTGATCCTGGTCGGTCTGTACTCGCAGAGCAGCATGGCCAACGTCACGATCTACCTGCAGGGCGGACTGAGCACCGTCTGGCTGCTGTCGGGATTCTTCTTCCTGATCCCGTTGATCGTTGCGCGCAAGAAGTATGCGGATCGCTATGAGAACGAACAGTTCTGGCGGATCCCGGGCGGCATGGTCGGTGTGTGGCTCGTCGTCATTGTCGGCTCGATCGGCACCGTCGGCGGCATCTACTACTCGTTCGTCACGCCGTGGATCGACGTGCCGGCGGGCACCTGGATGACGTGGGTCGGCGGGATCAGCCTGGGCATGTTCGCGCTCGGGTTGATCGTCTACGTGTTCGGCCGCCGATCGGCGCACAAGACCAGCCAGGAGGATTCCCTGGCCCACCTTGCGGTGTTCGACCTCACCAAGAGCGCAGAGGAGGAGACGACCAAATGACCATGGACAGCACGGTGCTGAGCGTGCCGGACACCGATGACTCCGCCCGATATCCACTGGATCCGCTCAGCGGGGCGGAGATCGAATCAGCCGCCCGGATCATCTCGGAGTCTGAATACGGTTCTGCGACGTTGAAATTCGTGATGATTCAGCTCGCCGAACCAGACAAGACGCCGGAGTTGACATTCGATTCCGCCCTGGTGGTGCCCCGACGGGCGTTTGTCACCATGTACGACGGAGCGGCCAAGATGATCTACGAGGCGGTGGTCGACGTCGTCGCGGGCGCCATCGACTCCTGGAAGGCGGTTCCGGGGAGGTTCCCGTCGTATCTGGTCGAGCACATGACCGGGGTGGAGGAGAAGGTGCGCGAGGACCCGCGCTGGCAGGAGGCGATGCGCAAGCGCGGTGTCACCGACTTCAGCCTGGCGATGATCGACCCGTGGCCGGCCGGCTACTACGGCGCGCAGGACCACTACGACAACTCGGCTCTGGTCTGCCGTCCGCTGACCTTCATGCGGGCAGCGCCCTCAGAGCACGGCTACGCGCGCCCCGTGGAGGGTCTGATCGTCACGTTCGACCTCGACGCGATGGAGGTCATCGACATCGAGGACCACGGGGTGGTGGCGCTGCCGCCAACCGCGGGGAACTACTCCGAGCAGTTCATGTTCGATCCGAACAACCGCCCGGCGTTCACCGAATTCCGTTCGGACGTCAAGCCGATCGAGATTACCCAGCCCGACGGTCCCAGCTTCACCGTCGACGGCTGGCAGGTCCGCTGGCAGAAGTGGGCGATGCGCATCGGGTTCAATCCGCGAGAGGGGATCACGCTGCACGAGGTGACCTACACCGACCGCGGCAAGACCCGGCCCATCATGTACCGGGCGTCGCTGTCGGAGATGGTGGTGCCGTACGGGGACAGTTCGCCTACCCATTGGAACAAGAACGTCTTCGACATGGGCGAGGTCGGCATGGGGTTCTCCGCCAACCCGTTGACGCTCGGCTGTGACTGTCTGGGCGAGATCCACTATTTCGACGGCACGGTCAACGACTCCAGCGGTAACGCGGTGGTCATCCCGAACGCCATCTGCATGCACGAGGAGGACTACGGGATCTCCTGGAAGCACACCGATTTTCGCACCGAGGAGGTCGAAGTACGGCGGTCCCGGCGGTTGGTGATCTCGATGATCTGCACCGTCGGGAACTACGAGTACGGGTTCTTCTGGTACTTCTACAACGACGCCTCCATCGAGGTCGAGGTGAAGCTTTCGGGGGTGCTGACCACCGGTTCGATCGAGGACGGCGAGCAGCCCCGGTGGGGCAAGATGGTCGCCCCCGGGATCTACGGCCCGAATCACCAGCACTTCTTCAACTTCCGGCTCGACATGAGCGTCGACGGCGTGGGAAACAGTGTGTACGAGGTGGATTCGATCCCGGAGCCGGACCCGGCCCTCAACCCGCACCGCAACGCGTGGATCACCCAGGACACCCTGCTCGCCTCCGAGGCAGACGGCGCGCGGGACTGGAACTGGTCGACGGGCAGGTACTGGAAGGTCACCAACCCGTCGAAGGTCAACGAGCTCGGCAGCCCGGTGGCTTACAAGCTGGTGCCCAAGGACGTGGTGCCCGTCATGGTGCAGGAGGGCTCCTACATCTACGACCGGGCCCGTTTCCTTCAGCACAACCTGTGGGTCACCAAGTACGACCCGGCCGAGAGGTTCGCCGCGGGCGACTACATGTACCAGTCGGCGGACGTGCAGGGCCTGCCCGTGTACGCCGCCGACGACGAACCGCTGGAGAACGCCGATGTCGTGCTCTGGTACACCCTCGGTGCCCACCACGTGGTGCGTCCCGAGGACTGGCCGGTGATGCCGTGCGCCTACACGGGTTTTCACCTGAAGCCCATCGGGTTCTTCGACGGCAACCCGGCGCTGGACCTTCCTCCGTCGCCGCCCAAGGCGTGCCACCAGAGTCACGGCCTTCCGGTGGCGCATATCGCACGGGAGTCCTAGGAGGCCGCGGTAGCCTCCGGGTCTGGCCTTGAGAAGCAGGGCCCGACCCGGAGGCACCACCGATGACGACGCTGTCCGACGACCTGCGCACCCTGAGCTACGAAGCGTTCGTCTTCTTCTACCCGATCGTGACGATGGACGTAACGCGACGGCAGGCCCTCAACTCACCGGTCGGTACCACGCCGGGTTCCGGTCCACCCAATCGCTTCTCGCACATGCGGGCCTTTCCGACGGCGGACTTCCGCGCCGTGGTCCGGCCCAACTTCGACACGCTCTACTCGTCGGCATGGCTGGACCTGACGGCCGGCCCGGTCACGCTGACGGCGCCGGACACCGACGACCGTTACTACATGCTGCCGTGTGTTGACATGTGGACCGACGTGTTCGCCAACCCGGGTAAACGCACCACCGGAACCGCCGCCGGCGAATGGGTGATCGTCGGACCCGGCTACCGCGGCGAGCTGCCGGCAGGCGCCACCGTCATCGCCGCGCCGACTCCCTACCTCTGGATCATCGGGCGTACCCAGACCAACGGAGTCACCGACTATCCGGCGGTGCACAAAGTGCAGGACGGCTACTCCATCACCACCTCGGGCGACCAGCCCGAACACATCGTCGACGCCGACTACGATCTGACGACCGAGCCACTCAAGATCGTCAACGGAATGCCCGTGCTGGACTACTTCGGTTACGCCGCAGAGCTACTGACGGCCAACCCGCCGCATCTCAGTGATTTCTCGCAACTGGCCCGCATCGCCACACTCGGCATCGAGGCCGGGAAGCCGTTCGACGCCGGCCGGTTCAGCGCGGCCGAGCGCGCCGAGATCGAGAGCGGGAAGGCCGACGCCCTGTCGGCGATGCTGGCGGCGGTACCCACCTTGGGCACCAGCGTGAACGGTTGGACCGTCATGACCGACAACATCGGGGTATACGGGAATGCGTACTTCAACCGCGCGGTGGTGACGCTGATCGGCTTGGGCGCCAACCCGCCCGAGGACGCCGTCTACCCGTTGCTCAACGTCGACGCCGACGGCCAGCCGGTCACCGGGCACCACAACTACGTCATCCACTTCGACGCCGACGCACTCCCGCCCGTGGCTGCCTTCTGGTCCGTGACGATGTACGACGCCGAGGGCTTCCAGGTCGCCAATGAGCTCGACCGCTTCGCGATCGGCGACCGTGACGACCTGTCGTACAACGCCGATGGGTCGCTGGATCTTTATGTGCAGCATGCCCACCCGGGTCCAGACCCCGAGTCGAACTGGCTACCCGCCCCCATGGGTCCACTCGGCGTGACGATGCGTCTCTATGCGCCCAAGCCCGAGGTGCTCGATGGGCGGTGGGCTCCGCCTCTGGTGCGGAAGGCCTGAACCCGCGGCTAGCCGAGCTCGGTGAGCAGGTGTCGGAACTGCCGACGTTGGGCCTCCGTCAGCGGACCCAGGACCCGTTGCTCCGCACAATGAACTCCGTCCATTGTGCGGGACAGTAGGGCCTCGCCCTCACGCGTCAGTTCGGCAGGCCGGGACCGTCCGGAGGACACCTCGGGCGGACGGGTGACGAGTCCGCGGTCCTGAAGGCCACGCACCACCATGTTCATCGCCTGTGGTGAGACCATGACGTCGCGCGCCAGTTCGGCATTGGAGCGGCCGGGCCGATGCGACAGCATCCGCATGCAAATGTACTGGGGGAACGTCAATTCCAGCGGGTCGAGTACGGAAGCGGTCACGTCGGCCCGCAACGCGGTGGCAACCCGGTGCAACAGATAGCCCAGCGGCGGGTCTGCGACGGGATCAGGCATGTCAACAATATTGACACATATCAATCAAGTTGATACACCGGAGTCATGACGAATCCCTCTGATCAGATGTTCGAGTCCGCCTACCGTGGTGACACCGACGAGATGGGCCCAGGCAACCGGCCGCCGTGGAGCATCGACGAGCCGCAGCCCGAGATCCAAGCCCTGATCGACGCAGGCAAGTTCCACGGTGACGTCCTCGACGCCGGCTGCGGCGAAGCTGCCGTGTCGATGTACCTCGCCGAGCGGGGCTTCACCACCGTCGGGTTGGATCAGTCGGCCACGGCCATCGAACTCGCGCGCAAGGAGGCGGCCAGGCGCGGCCTGGCCAACGCCTCGTTCGACGTCGCCGACATCAGTGCGTTCACCGGCTACGACGGCCGGTTCGGGACAATCGTGGACTCGACCCTCTTTCACTCCATGCCGGTCGAACTGCGGGAGGGTTACCAGCAGTCGATCGTGCGGGCGGCCGCACCCGGCGCGGCGTACTTCGTGCTGGTCTTCGACGCTGCTGCCATGCCCGCCGACGGTCCCGTCAACGCCGTCACCGAAGACGAACTGCGCGCCGTGGTGTCCAAGTACTGGGTGATTGACGAGATCCGTCCTGCTCGGATCCACGCCAACGTGCCGGAGAACTTCCTCGAGCACTTCAAGGGCTTCGCTGGCGAGGGACTCCGCGACGAGGCCAAGGGCCGTAAGTCGATGAGCGCCTGGCTGCTGTCGGCGCACCGCGACTGAGCGCCCAACCGCACCCCGACGTGGTCCGGCGCGGGCGATGAGGCAGGATTAGGCGAGCCGTCTGCGGCACTCCGGGGCGGCAATCGCATGCGAGGACCGCGAAGGAGTCGGATGGCGGAATCCACCAGTCCCAACGGTGCAGGCTCGCCGTCACCGATCAGGCCTGCCTACGCCCGCGTGCTGCTCAAGCTGGGCGGCGAGATGTTCGGCGGCGGCGAAGTGGGTCTCGACCCGGACGTCGTCGCACTGGTCGCCCGCCAAATCGCCGAGGTGGTCCGCAGCGGGGCGCAGGTGGCCGTCGTCATCGGCGGCGGCAACTTCTTCCGCGGCGCGCAGCTTCAGCAGCGCGGCATGGAACGCACCCGCTCGGACTACATGGGCATGCTCGGCACGGTGATGAACAGCCTTGCGCTGCAGGACTTCCTGGAGAAGGAAGGCATCCAGACGCGGGTGCAGACCGCCATCACGATGGGTCAGGTCGCCGAGCCCTACATCCCGCTACGCGCCCGTAGACACCTGGAGAAGGGCCGCGTCGTCATCTTCGGCGCAGGCATGGGTCTGCCGTACTTCTCGACCGACACCACGGCCGCGCAGCGCGCCCTCGAGATCGGCGCGGAGGTGGTGCTGATGGCCAAGGCGGTCGACGGTGTGTTCACCGCCGACCCGCGGGTGCACCCGGACGCGGAGCTGCTCACCGCCATCAGCCACCGCGAGGTCATCGATCGCGGACTGAAAGTGGCCGACGCGACGGCCTTCAGCCTGTGCATGGACAACGGGATGCCGATCCTGGTGTTCAATCTGCTCACCGATGGCAATATCGCCCGTGCAGTCGCGGGTGAGAGGATCGGAACACTGGTCACCACATAAACGGCGCCGTACCGGGCTGGCAGAAGCGAATGAAGGTGGAAGCACTGTGATCGACGAAACGCTCTTCGACGCCGAGGAGAAGATGGAGAAGGCCGTGTCGGTGGCGCGGGACGACCTGGCGTCGATTCGCACTGGCCGCGCCAACCCGGGCATGTTCAACCGCGTCAACGTCGAGTACTACGGCTCCATGACGCCTATCACGCAGCTCTCGTCGATCAACGTGCCCGAGGCCCGCCTGGTCGTCATCAAGCCGTACGAGGCCAACCAGCTGAAGCACATCGAGGATGCGATCCGGAACTCCGACCTGGGCGTCAACCCCAGCAACGACGGCAACGTCATCCGGATCTCCATTCCGCAGCTGACCGAGGAACGCCGCCGCGACCTGGTCAAGCAGGCCAAGGGCAAGGGCGAGGACGCCAAGGTGTCGGTGCGCAACATCCGCCGCAAGGCGATGGAGGAATTGGCGCGCATCAAGAAGGACGGCGAGGCCGGCGAGGACGAGGTCGGCCGCGCCGAGAAGGAACTCGACAAATCCACCGGGACCTACACGGCGCAGATCGACGACCTGGTGAAGAACAAAGAAGGCGAGCTGCTGGAGGTCTGATGTGACCGATCAGCAATCGACTCCCGTGGCAGAACAGCCGGTCAACGAACCGTCGCAGAAAAAGGCGTCGCGCGCCGGGCGCAACTTGCCCGCAGCGATCGCCGTCGGCGCGTTCCTCGGGTTCGGCGTCATCGCCATCCTGGTGTTCGTACCCCGCGTCTGGGTCGGTCTCGTGGCGATCGCGATGGCGGTCGCCACCCACGAGGTCGTGCGTCGGCTGCGGGAGGGCGGCTACGCCATCCCGGTGATACCGCTTCTGCTGGGCGGGCAGGCGATGGTCTGGTTGACCTGGCCGTTCGGCACGGCCGGTGCGCTGGGGGCGTTCGGCGGCACCGTCGTGCTGTGCCTGATCTGGCGGCTGCTCAGCGGCGGCCTCACAGAGGCGCCCGTCAACTATTTGCGCGACGTCGCAGTGACGGTCTTCCTGGCCGCGTGGATCCCGCTGTTCGGTGCGTTCGGTGTGCTGCTGGTCTATCCCGACGACGGCGGCTGGCGGGTTCTGTGCCTGATGCTCGGTGTGGTGTTCTCCGATATCGGCGGCTATACGGCGGGCGTGCTGTTCGGCAAGCACCCGATGGCTCCGGCGATCAGCCCGAAGAAATCCTGGGAGGGTCTGGCCGGTTCGCTGATCTTCGGCACCACCGCCTCGGTGCTGGCCGTGGCGTTCCTGCTCGACAAGCCGGCGTGGGTGGGTGTGCCGCTCGGGTTGATGCTCGTCATTACCGGAACGCTCGGCGACCTGGTGGAATCGCAGGTCAAGCGGGATCTCGGCATCAAAGACATGGGGACGCTGCTGCCCGGTCACGGCGGGCTGATGGACCGCCTCGACTCGGTTTTGCCCTCGGCCGTCGCAACCTGGATCGTGCTGACCCTGCTGGCCTGACCGCCTTTCTCGCGCGCATTGAGCCAGCACGCGCCTGCACCGACGACCAAGCCCACCGCGAGCCCGACGTCGGGCCGCTGGCCCAGCATCGCCCAGCCCAGCAACCCCGCCACCGCAGGGATGACCGCGAACAGCATCGCGACGCTGGCAGCGCCATACCGGTTGATCGCGCGGACATACATCGTCATGCACACGGTCGCGTTGAGCAGCACGACCGCGGCGATGGCACCTGCCGCTTTGACCGGATCGGTCACCACCTGCGGCGTCAGGGCTGCCAGGGCGATCACAGGTGCGACGCACACCATGTTCTGCAGCGCCGCCGTCGCCCGGAAGTCGACGGCCGAGCAGAACCGCTGCTGATACACCCCGCCGGCGGCAATGCTGACCAGCGAGACGAGCAGCAGCAGCACCGCGGGGTCGATACCGCCGACCGCGACCAGGCGGCCCGCGCAGGCGGCCAGCACCGCGACCACGCCGAGTGCCAGCGCCCCGACCCGCGTCCAGGTCAGGCGCTCACCGAGAAACGATGCCGCGAGCACCGTGGTGAGCACGGGGTTCATCGAGATGATGACCGCGCCGAGCACCGCGGGGGCGCCGTGCTCGAGCGCCAGGTACAGCGGTGCGAACAGCAGTCCCTGGGCCAGCAGCCCGCTGATCAGCACATGCACCAGCGCGCGGCCTGTGGGCCAGCTCACGCGGGCGAGCAACGCCCACCCCGACAGGATCAGTCCGGCCAGGCCGAAGCGGAAGACTAACACCGCCATCGGTGTCATCACCGAAACCGCAAGCGCACCAATCGGATAGCCGAGGGCATAGAAGAACGTCAGCGTCGACGCGTTGCGAAAGGGCATCGCTTGCCGGGCCATAACGCCCATGGTTGTCACAGCCCGGCGATATCGCCAATCATTTTCTGCCGAACATCAATGAGATACTGACAGCAGTCATGCCTGAACCCCTGCCGCTTGTCTTCGATCCGCCGCGCCGCGCCAAGCCGCCGCGGCACTTCGCCGACCTCGACGACGCGGACCGCGCCGCGGCGGTCGCCGAGCTGGGACTGCCCGCGTTTCGCGGCAAGCAACTGGCCAACCAGTACTTCGGCCGCCTGACGGCCAACCCCGAAGAGATGACCGACCTGCCCGCTGCGGTGCGCGCCCGGGTGTCCGACGCGCTCTTCCCGACGCTGTTCGACGCGGCACGGGAGATCGAGTGCGATGCGGGCGAGACCCGAAAAGTGTTGTGGCGCGCAGTCGATGGAACGACATTCGAGTCGGTGCTGATGCGCTATCCGGACCGCAACACCGTGTGTATCTCGTCACAGGCGGGCTGCGGTATGGCCTGCCCGTTCTGCGCGACCGGTCAGGGGGGACTCAAGCGCAACCTGTCGACGGCCGAGATCCTCGAGCAGGTCCGCGCCGCGAGCTACGAATTGCGCACCCGTGACGGCGGCCGGCTGTCCAACATCGTCTTCATGGGCATGGGTGAGCCGCTGGCCAACTACAACCGGGTGCTGGCTGCGGTCCGAAGAATTACAGCAGCATCTCCTCACGGGTTCGGTATCTCGGCGCGATCGGTCACCGTGTCGACGGTCGGCCTGGCGCCCGCGATCCGCAAGCTCGCCGATGAACGACTCAACGTCACCCTGGCGCTGTCCCTGCACGCCCCCGACGACGAACTGCGCGACACGCTGGTTCCGGTGAACAACCGCTGGAACGTCGCCGAGGCGCTGGATGCGGCACGCTACTACGCCGACGTGACCGGCCGGCGGGTGTCGATCGAGTACGCGTTGATTCGCGACGTCAATGACCAACCGTGGCGGGCGGATCTGCTCGGCAAACGGCTGCACGGTGCGCTGGGACCGCTCGTGCACGTCAACGTCATCCCGCTGAACCCGACGCCGGGCAGTGAGTGGGACGCCAGCCCCAAGCCCGCGGAACGCGAGTTCGTCAGACGCGTCAGGGAGCGTGGCGTGTCGTGCACGGTGCGTGACACGCGCGGTCGTGAAATCGCGGCTGCCTGTGGGCAATTGGCCGCTGAGGGCTGAACTACGGTTCCGCGCCCGCGGGAGCGTTGACGAACCAGACGTTCTCCTCGCGCAGGTTGCGGCTGCGCCAGCCGTCGGGTGTACGCACCAGCTCATGGTGGTAGTACCCACCACAGCAGGATGTCTGGGCCATTCCGGGCAACTGCATCGGGTTGTAGAACATCGCCCGCACCGTCGCGGTGTCGCCGTCCACCGTGCTCTCGACGTTGGTGATGTAATGCATGCTCCACGGGATCGCGGCGAACCCGACGGCTAGCCACTCGGTCACCTCGTCGCGGGTTCCCGCAGCGGCGCCGGCCGAGGAGTAGTCGATGTGGGCGTCCTCGGTGAACACGGACCGATACAGCTCCCAGTCCTTGGTGTCCACGGCGCGGGCGTACCGGCTGAGCAGGGCCTGGATCTCCAGTTCGTCGCTCAGGCGCTGGATGTCCATCACGGTCGCCCGCTCACTCGGGCATGCCGATGGTCTTGGCTTCCAGGTACTCCTTGTAGCCCTCTTCGCCGTTGCGGTAGCCCAGCCCGCTCTGCTTGGTGCCGCCGAACGGGCTGCCGATTCCGAAATGGCTCTTGCCGTTGATGGTGACGTTGCCGGTGCGCATCCTCAACGCAACCGCGAACGCCCGGTCGACATCGCCGCCGCTGACCTCCCCGGAGAGCCCGTAGATGGAGTTGTTGGCGATCGCGACCGCCTCGTCGTCGGTGTCGTAGGGGGTGACGGTCAGGACCGGACCGAAGATTTCCTCCTGGGCCACTTGCGTGTCGGGGTCGACGTCGGCGAGCAGCGTCGGCTGGACGTAGTAACCGACCGGGAGGCTCTCCGGGACGCCGCCGCCGGTGACCAGCCGGGCGCCCGAGTCGATACCGCTCTGGATCAGGCCCAGCACCTTCTGGCGCTGGGTCTCGCTGATCTGTGGGCCCTGCATATTGCCCGGAGTCCACGGATCGCCGACCGGGAAACCCTCCATCATGGTCTTCAGCATCTCGAGACCTTCGTCATAGCGACTGCGAGGCAACAGGATTCGGCTCGGCAGGATGCAGGATTGTCCCGACATCACGCACGCCATCATCGCGGCCATCGGCAGCGCCGAGTTGAAATCCGCGTCGTCGAGCACGATGTGCGCAGACTTGCCGCCCAACTCCAGCAGCGTCTTCTTCACTGTCGAGGCACCCGCGGCCAGGATCGATCGCCCCGTCGCGGTCGACCCGGTGAAGGTGATCATGTCCACCCGCGGGTCACCCGCCAGCGCGGCACCCACCTCGTTGGCTTTGGACACCACCACGTTGAAGACGCCCGCCGGGATGTCGGTCTCCTCAGCGACGATGCGACCGTACTCACTGCCCGACCACGGCGTGAGCTGCGCGGGCTTGAGGATCACGGTGTTGCCGGCCATCAGGGCAGGCACCGTCTCGGCGACATTGAGGTAGAACGGGACGTTCCACGGCGTGATCGCGCCTACCACCCCGACCGGCTCGTAGTGGATCTTGCGCCGTGCGGGACCCAGCTGGGTGGGGTGGATCCCGGTGTCGACGAGGTAGTCGAATTTCTTACCGTGCTCCGCCCAGTGTCTGACCTCCTCGATCGGGCTCTCGATCTGTGAACCGCTGACGGTGACGGGGCAGCCGACCTCGGTGATCAGGACCCGGCGCAGCCGCTCCTTGTTCCGCTCGAGAGCTTCGTGCAGCTGCGTCAGGCAGTGGTACCGGAAATCGAGATCGCGCGACCAGTCGCCGGCGTCGAACGCCCGCCGTGCCGCACCGACCGCGCGGGCCATGTCGTCGACCGTGCCGTCGGTGGCCTGGCCGGCGACCTGCTCGCTGGCCGGGTGGATGACCTCGAATGTCGCTCCACTATCGGTGAATTGCAGTTCGCCATCGATGAGCATCCGCTCGTCACCGGCGAGCACGCCGGTTTCTGTCTCCGCTGTCGTCATGGCAGCTAGCTTTACAAGTTTTCAGCCTAGTGTCACGCGTTCGTGCGGACTCGGAGATCAGCCGGTTTTGATTCCCACCGCATGGCGAAGCTGCGCGAGGAACTGGTCGTCGTCATCGCTGCGGACGATGTAGTGCGATACCGCCACCCGGATCGCGGTGGCCGCTTTGACGGCTCCGTTGGGCCCGGGCAACAACTTCTCCAGCTGCGACCGCATCGCCGGGATGATGTGCGCGAGTCGTGCGATGACGACCTCGGGCTCGATGTCGACCAGCCGCACCCCCGAGTACGACTGCTGGTAGGACACGATGAACCGCATGGCGGCGTCGACCCGGTCCGTGCCGCGCAGCCCGGCCGTCGCCCTGGCGATGCCGGTCTCGAACATCTCCCGCTCGTAGACGCCGAAGGCGTCGAGTAGGGCCTGCTTGTCGGCGAACCACCGGTACAGCGTCGGGCGGGACACCCCCGCCTGCAGGGCGACCTCCGACAGGCTCAGTTTGGTCTGCCCGCTGCGGCCCAGCACCTCGGCGGTGGCGACGAGGATCCGATTGCGCGTCGAGGTGTCCTCGGCGCCTTCGGATGGGTCGCTTGCTGGTTCGTTCACGTCCTGCCTCGGCTAGGGCTTTCGGAGCGGTCGGTGTCGATCGTAAGGCGTAGCCGTCGCCGCGGCGGCAGCCATGCCGGGGTTGTCGGTCATAACGACTTCTCCAGCAGGGCGACCGTGTCGAGATCGTCCAGCGAGGCGAGGCCGCGTTCCAGCCCTTTCATCGCGATGTTCTCGACCTGCATGCCGCCCATACCGGCGGTGATCAGGGTCGCGACATAGGGGTAGAGGGCGCCCTGCCGGTAGCGATCCCACAGTTCGTCGCGGTCCAGGTCGGGTCCGCCCCCGGCGGCCAGCGCACGCCGGTAGACGTCCAGCAGGTCCCGCTGGGAGGCCCGGCGATCGTCGGTGGTCATGCTGGTGACCAGCGTGTAGGCCAGTTCCCGGCTGGGGTGGCCGCGACGCACCGCCTGCCAATCGAGCAGTCCGGCCGTGCCGTCGCGGAAGTACAGGTTGCCGGGGTGCGCGTCGCCGTGCATCACGGTATGCGGCGGGCGGTCGATGAGAGATGCCATGGCGCGGTAGTTCTCGTCGATGACGCGGCCGCGCTCCAGCGGGAGGTCCGTGCGCTCGGCGAGCCGGCGTGAGGACGTCTTCAGCAGCGAGCCGACGATCAGTGACGCGCTGTCGGCCGATGCCGTGTAGAGCCAGCCCAGCGGTCCGGCGCCGTCGACGGGCAGCCGACCCCAGAACGTGGCGTGCAGCCGGGCCAGGAGCTCGACAACCTGCGCGGCCCGGTCGGCGTCGATCGGGTGCATGGTGTCGGGGAACTCGCACGGTGTTGCCGCAAGATCCTCGAGCACCAGCGCGAACCTGCCCGTCCACGGGTCGAACTGCGAGCCGTAGCAGCGGGGCACGCCGGCCAGCTCCGGCGCCAGCTGGCGGTAGAAACGCGTCTCGGTGTCGCCGAGGTTGCCGACCTCACCCATCAGACGGGTGGCGACGGTCTCGGCCGCCATCTTGACGAAGACGGTCTCGGGGACGTCGGGGCCGGTGAGCGCGAGCCGGGCCCGTGACGACGTACCCGCATCTCCGTCGAGCACCGAGACCGAGGTCACGGCGCGTCCGATGAGTGTCGACATCGCCGTGGCGTCGAGGTCGTCGATCGTGCGGGGGAGCGGCCGCAGCCGACCGATCACGGCGTCCGCGCCGATCCGGCCCACTCCGCGACCCAGATGTGCGGCCAGGCCGGCGGCAGGCGCGATCCGGTTTTCGAGGACGGACACCACGAGCCTCCCTAGGCTGGACCTGCAAGCTCCATCAGGGTTACAAGATAGTGGACATTTGTAAAGCCCACGGACAGGATGGCGTATGGCGGGGCCGCTTGAAGGCGTCAGGGTCGTCGAGCTCGGGGTGTGGGTGGCGGGTCCCGCCGCCGGAGGCATCCTCGCCGACTGGGGAGCCGACGTCGTCAAGGTCGAACCGCCGGGCGGCGATCCCGCGCGGACGTTCGGCCGGATGCTGGGCATCAGCCCGCAGGACCGCCACCATGTGAGCCCGCCGTTCGAGATGGACAACCGCGGAAAGCGCAGCGTCGTGCTCGATCTGACGACCGACGAGGGGCAGGATCGAACGCGGGAATTGCTCAGTGACGCAGATGTTTTCCTGACCAACATCCGTGCCGGCGCGCTGCGGCGGATCGGCCTGGACTTCGAGGCGGTGGCCTCGACCAACCCACGGTTGGTCTACGGGTTGATCACCGGGTACGGCTCCACCGGGCCGGACGCGGACCGCGCGGCCTACGACGTCGCCGCGTTCTGGGCGCGCGCAGGGGTGGCGCACCTGCTGACCCGGCCCGGGGAGGCGCCTCCGTTCCAGCGCGGCGGGATGGGCGACCACGCGGCAGGGATGACACTGGCGGCTGCGGTGTGCGCGGCCCTGGTCGCGCGGGCACGTACCGGTGCCGGTCAGTTGGTGACGACGTCGCTGTACCGGCAGGGCGCCTACACGGTGAGCTTCGACCTCAACACCTTTCTGATCACCGGCCATTCGATCGCCATCGGGCAGCGCGAGTCGATGGGAAACCCGTGCATGAACAACTACACAGCGGGAGATGGACGACGGTTCTGGCTCGTCGGCCTGCAGGGCGATCGCCACTGGCCCGCGTTGTGCGCTGCCGTGCAGCGCCTCGGTTGGCTGTCCGACGACCGCTTTGCGACGGCCCGCGCGCGGGCGGCCAACGCCGTCGAGTTGATCGGCGAACTCGACGCGATCTTCGCCGGCAAGTCTCTCGACGAATGGTCCGAAGCCTTTGCGGCACAGCCGGATCTGTTCTGGTCGCCGATCAATTCGATGGAAGATGTGGTCGCCGACGAGCAATTCCACGCCGCGGGAGGCATCGTCTATGTGCCCGACGAGGACGGTTCTAGTGTGCCGATGGTCGCTTCGCCGGCCGACTTCTCCGGCACGCCCTGGGAGGCACGGTCTTGCGCGCCGGAGTTGGGTGAACACACCGAGGAGATTCTCGCCGAACTGGCTCAGCGGACGAATCTCTCGACGTAGGGCGCTTTTCTGCTCCGCCACCCCGAAGGCGTTGCTCCGGATGAGGTTTCGGCGGCGGCGGGGAGCCCCCACGATCACCTCAGCGCTCGGTGATCTCGCCGCCGGTCGGCGACGACGCGAAGTGTCTGACGCGCGCCGCGTGGCGGAGCTGGGCCAGGAAGTCGTCGGTGTCATCGCTGCGCACCAGGTACTGCGAGACCGCCACCCGGACCGCGGTGGCGGCGGACAGGGCGGCGTCGGGTCCGGTGCACAGGCGTTCCAGGCGGTCCCGCATCAGGGGAAGCACCCGAGCCATCCGTTTGATCACCTGAGCGGGTTCGATGTCGACCATGCGCAGACCGGGGTAGGACAGTTGTTGCTCGACGATCACGCGCAGCGCGGCGTCGAGGCGCTCGCAGGCGGGGAGGTCGGCGATGGCGGCGGCAACGGCGTGCTCGTAGTACTGGCGCTCCCACACCACGAACACGTTGAGCAACTCGCGTTTGTCGGCGAAGTAGCGGTACAGGGTGGGACGGGATACACCCGCCTGGTGTGCCACCTCCGACAGCGACAGCTTCGACATGCCGTTGCGGCCCAGCACTTCAGCGGTCGCCGCCAGGATTCGCTGACGTGTCGACACGTCCGGGCCGTCGGGGCTGACCGTGCCATCGTCGGCCTGCGGATCGGGGCGATCGCCCGGCAACGGTCGCTGCATCCTGACAGCTTTACAAATTAACGGCCAAGTGTCACGCTATTTCTGTGACTGCATCATCGCTGCACGAGCGATCGACATCACGTCGGTGGTCCCCATTTCTGCCTCGGCAATCAGCTTGCCAACACGGAACTGCGAAACCTGTTCCGGGAACTGCTCACCCGGCTCATGGCTGTCGAGCGGGGTGAGCCCGATTTGCTGCACAGCAGGTTCGTCCACGGCGTGAAGCGCCTACCCGCGCACGTCCTGTGACGAGGCAGTCCAATGGGATACGAAACGGAGGCGCCATGAAGGTCGGAGTGGATCTTGCCAAGTGCACCGGGCACGGCATCTGCGAATCGATCGCCGAGGACGTGTTCGAGGTTCAGGACGACGGCACCGTGCTCATCCATGACGCCGAACGGCCCGAGTCCGACCGCGACCGGATGCGGCAGGCGGTCACCCAGTGCCCGGCGGCCGCGTTGAGCCTGAGCGACTGACCGCTCGGCCTTCTTCTATCGCGGCCCTCTATCTCTCGCGGACCTCTTCTATCGCGAAATAGCGTTCCTGGCTGTGATCTGGGCCGTTTTTACAGCCCTCACTTCTCACTCGCGAGAGGCGGGGTTCGCGCGCAGTCGCGAGGCGAGGTTCGCGCGCGCTGGGCTGGGGTTCTCGCGCGGGGGGCTGGGGTTCTCGCACGCTGACCGTGCCGGCCCGTCGTGAGTGAGAAGCCATGGCTGCGATCGAGCGAAAATCGCAGCCCGGAACGCTATTTCGCGGGCGATGAGTTTGCGGGCGATGAGTTTGCGGGCGATGGGGTTGGGGGCGGCGGGTTCGCGGGCGGCTACCGCGCGGGGCGAGGGCGGACGAGGACGGACTGCTGGATCGCGCCCACCGCACCGCCCTCGTCGAACAGCGTCCCGATCGTCGTGCCGATTCCGTCTGGCCCGTAGTTGGTCTCGGCGCGAATGCCGATCCATTCGCCGGCGGGCACCCGGTGGATGTGTACCACCAGGTCGGTGTTCAGGAACGTCCACTTTCGGATGTCGAGCTTGGTGCCTATGCCATTGGCGTCGTCGGCGACCGCGAACAACCGCTCCAGCGGCGTCATCGACTCGCCCTTGACGAGATCGACCTCCGGCCGGATCCACGACTCGCCGGGGCCCTCGCCCATCGGCGTGGTGAGCCAGCGCCAGTCCAGGCTGTGGACGTAGTTGCGGTCCCAGTCCTTCTTCATGTCACGGCTGACCGCCTCGGCGACCGGCCGTAGGGGTGGCGCCGCGACGTGCACCACCGCGGCAGTGTCCAGGGTCTGCAGCCGCCACCCGCTGGCCCGCGCCACCGGCCGGGGTTCGCCGTCCGGCCCGAGCGCCAGCAACTCGGCGCTGACCAATTCGATCTGCTTGCCGGACCGCTCCCGTCGCGCGCGCACCCACAGATCGCCCTCGGCGGGCACCGGGCCCAGCAGGTCGATCAGCACGCGACTGAGCCTGGTGTCGTCGCGGGGCTCGCAACGCTGCAGCCCGCGAACCAACAGCGCCGACACCGGCGCGCCGTGCTGGATGGCCGCAGACCAGGTGCTGCGAACGAAATCAGTTGCCGCGAAGCGCTCGCCGCGCGCATCGTCGCCGTCGATCAACTCGTAATAGGAATCCGACATCTCGACCTTTCCGTGCCTACGGCCGATATCCGGCTGCGGGGACGTCGACCATCACGGCGTCCAGCCGAGACAGCATGGTTCCGACGAGACGTTCGGGATAAGCGTCGGTGGACGACAGCAGAAACAACGTCCGCGCTTCCGGACCGCCCAGCGTGCACGCGATCGGGATCCGCTCGCCGACATCGATCCGATCGGTGATGGTGCCGCCCTCGACGATCCGCTCGAACTGGTGGGCCAGGGTCATGGCCACCCAGACGCCCCCCGTGTCGTCGAGGCAGATACCGTCGGGCGGACCGTCCAGGTGATCGGCGAAAACCCTTCGCTCCGAAAGCGATCCGTCCGATGCGATGGTGAATGCCGTCAGCCTGCGGCCCGTCGACTCGGCGACGATCAGTGTCGCCCCGTCGGGGGTGATCGCCATGCCGTTGGGAAAGTCCAGACCGTCCGCCACGACGGTGGCACGGTTCTCGACTTCCCGGTCGGGATCGATGCGGACGATGATGCCGTTCTCGCGCGCCTGCGAGCCGACATAGGCACACCCGTGCCGATCCATCACCATGTCGCCGAGGTTGGCGGGCACGACCCCGGCCAGATCGGCCACCGCGGTGACCGTCTCCCCGTCGTACCCGAGCACCTGCCTGCGTTCGGTGGAGACGATCAACAGGGTCCCGTCGGGTCGGAAACCCAGGCCGGACGGCGAGTGGCCGGCCAGTGCCAGCGTGCTGACCTCACCGCTGAGGGTCACGGTGTGCACGGCCTCGCCGAGCATGTCGGAGAACCACACCAGGCCCTCGAACCAACGCGGCCCTTCGCCGAAGCAGAAGCCATTGGCCAACGGCGTGAGGGTCATCGGGCGGGGATCCGCCGGCAGCGCACTGCGACTTTACAAAACACGCGACAAGTGTCACGCTCGCTGGGTGCCACTGTCAACCACCTGCAGCCCTCACGGACCCGCCGGTGAAGGGAAGTGTGCGGCGTGACCATGAAGAAGTATCACAGCCACACCCTGCTCTACCTGCACGAGACGATCGATCTGGGATCGGCCCGCAGCGGCGAGTTCGTCTCGGAGTTCTCCGATGTCTACCACCCGATGATGAGCGAGCTGGGCGCCAGGCTGTTCGCGATGTGGGAGACCACCCCGTACAACGGACACTGGCCGCAGGCCACCGTCATCTGGGAGATCGACGCGTTCGCCGACTACGCGCGCATCGGCCGTGCCCAGGCCCGTGGCGGCAGCCACGAGGCCGCCGCCGAAAAATGGGCGACGTATCTGCGCGAGACCGGCGCCCGGGGAGAAGGCCGCATCATGTACGCCGGGCGCAGCAACAAGACGTTGGCCCAGCTGAGGGACGCGGACTTCAAGGCAGGCCTGGTGATTCAGGAGGTGATGCAGACCAAGCCCGGGCGCCAGGACGACTACATCCGCGAACTCGAACGGCTGTACGTGCCCTGGTCGGAGTCCACCGGCAAGCGCTGGCTCGGATCGTTCATCACGACGTTCCGGTTCAACGAGGTCATCCACTACTGGGCGCTCGAGGGGGACTGGGACTGCTTCGACAATCACTACCCGTCGTGGAAGGACACCCCGCCCGCCGAGATCGTCACCTGGATGAGCGTCGCGCCCGCCCTGCGGGACGGTTGGGAGGACTCGATACTGGCCGCCCTACCTCCGTCGCCGCTGCAGTGAGTGCCACGAACATGCCTACCGCGCAACAGTTCACGTACGACCCCTTCGACCCGGCGGTGATGTCCGACCCGCTGCCGTACTACCGGGTGCTCCGTGATGAGCACCCGGTGTACTACCTCGAGAAGTGGGACACATTTGCGTTGTCGCGGTTCTCGGACATCTGGAATGTGTTGGAGATCAATGACGGAACGTTCGTCGCCTCGGAAGGGACGCTGCCCGCCGCAGCCGTGCTGGCCGAACACAACGACGGTCCCGTTCCCGATCCGCCGCTGCACCCGATGCCGTTCCATGCGAATTTTGACGCGCCGATCTATGACGACGTCCGTCGCTGCACGGCCGCGCCGTTTCGGCCGAAGTCCGTCTCCACGCTCGCCGACCGGATCCGCACGCTGGCCAACGAGCGCCTCGACGAGCTGCTGCCGCGCGGCCGCTTCGACCTGACGCAGGAGTACGGCGGAATCGTCGCCGCGTCGGTGGTGTGCGAACTCGTCGGCCTGCCAAGCGATCTCGCGGCCGACGTGCTGGCCACGGTGAATGCGGGCAGCCTGGCCCAACCGGGCAGCGGCGTCGAGGTGGCCAACGCCAGGCCGGGATACCTGGAATACCTGACCCCGGTCGTCGCGGACAGGCGCGCCAAGAACGAACCGGGCGCGCTGCCGATCGTCGACAACCTGCTCGCCTACCGGCTACCCGACGGGTCTACATTCACCGACATGGAAGCCGCCGTGCAGATGCTCGGCGTCTTCATCGGAGGCACCGAGACCGTGCCCAAGATCGTCGCGCACGGTCTGTGGGAACTGTCGCGGCGGCCCGACCAACTCGCCGCGGTCCGCGCTGACATGGACGCCAACGTGCCCGTCGCCCGCGAGGAGATGATCCGCTACTGCGCCCCCGCGCAGTGGTTCGCCCGCACCGTGCGCAAGCCGTTTACCCTGCACGACGAGACGATCCGGCCGGGACAGCGGATCATCTCGCTGCTCGCGTCGGCCAATCGGGATGAGCGCGAATACCACGATCCCGACGAGTTCATCTGGAACCGGCCGATTCCGAGATTGCTCGCGTTCGGCCGCGGCCAGCATTTCTGTCTCGGCGCCCACCTCGCCCGCCTGGAGATCGCGATCATGGTCACCGAATGGCTCAAGAGGGTGCCCGACTTCCGCGTCGACACCGCCGCCGCGTCACGGCCACCGTCGAGCTTCCAATGGGGTTGGAACAACATCCCGGTTCAGATCCAGGTGGAGGTCTGACGTGTGGTCTCACCGTCTCGTCGCGCCGTTCACCTTCGAGAAGACCGACGTGTTGCCGTTCTCGCCGGAGTCGCTCGGCGACGGTCAGGTGTTGTTGCGGTTCCTGGCCGCCGGCATCTGCGGTAGCGATCTGCCCGGCTTCCGCGGAGCCAAGGGCAGGCTGCCCGGAGACACCGGCGCGCGTGCGGCGGAGAAGGACGGCTTCCCGATCCACGAGGTCGCCGGCGAGGTGATCGCCAGCCGCCACCCGAGCCACCGTCGGGGTGACCGCGTCGTCGGTTGGGCTTCGGGGTTCGACGGGTTGATGGAACAGGTCGTCGCCGACGGGAACGGCCTGGCGCCCTACGACCCCGCGCTGAGCCCCGAGCAGGCCGTCGGACTGCAACCGCTGGCCTGCGTGCTTTACGCCGTCGAGCAACTGCCCGACCTGACCGGTCGCCACGTCGCGGTCCTCGGCCAAGGCTCGATCGGCCTGCTGTTCTCCTATGTCGCCAAGACTCTGGGAGCCGCACACGTCACCGGCGTCGACCCGGTCGACCGCGACGACGTCGGTCCCGCGTTCGGGGTGGACACCGTGGTGCGTGCCACCAGCGACCGCTGGCTGAGCCGGCTCACCCCGGATGCCAAGCCCGACATCGTGATCGAGGCGGTCGGGCATCAGGTGGCGACGCTCGGCCACGCGGTCGAAGCGGCGGCACCGGGCGGCACGGTGTTCTACTTCGGGGTGCCCGACGACGACTGCTACCCGATCAGCATGCGAACGATGCTGCGTAACAACCTGACCCTGAAAGCCGGTGTGACGCTTGACCGGCGGCGGATGCTCGACCGGGCCGGCGCCTTCGCGCACGAACACCCGGGTCTGCTGGACCGCTACCTGACCCACACATTTCCCGCCGACGACGTGCAGGCCGCGTTCGAGCTGGCGTGCCGGCCCGTTCCCGACCGGATCAAGATCGCGATTGTGCCGTGACAACGAGCAGATTGCAGGACGCGCTGGCCACCAAAGCGCGGGTATGGGGCGGTTGGGTGGTGGGTCCGACAATGCTGGCGCCCGAGGAGTTCGCCCGGGCCGGTTACGACTACGTCGGGTTCGACGTCCAGCACGGCTATCTCAGCGACGCCGACGTTGCTCTGATGCTGCGCCGGCTCGAGCACGTCCCGATCGCCACCGCGGTGCGCCTGCCCACTGCCGACGCCGCCCCCATCGGCAGGGTCCTCGACGCCGGCGCCGACGCCGTCATCATCGCGATGGTGGAGTCCGCCGCCCAGGCCGCGGCGGCGGTGGCCGCGACCCGCTACGCCCCCGCCGGCGTGCGAAGCTTCGGGCCGCTGCGCGCGAGCATGGGCCTCGATCCGGCGGACCTTCAGGGCAGGGTCTCGGTGTTCGCGATGGTCGAGACGGCGCGGGGACTCGCTGCGATCGACGAGATCTGCGCCGTCGACGGAGTGACCGGTGTCTATGTGGGTCCCGCGGATCTCGCGATCTCGATGGGGCACGGGCCCGCGGACGCCTGGACGCAGCCGGAGGTTCGCGACGCGATGGTCCACGTCCACCGCACTGCCACCGCCGCAGGCATCGTCAGCGGCGTCCACGCCAACACCGGAACCCTCGGAAACGTCGCGGCGCACATGGGATTCAGGATGATCACGCTCGCCTCGGAGTCACAGGCGCTGCGTCGGGGCGCGGCTGCCCACCTGGCCGAGGCCAACGGGGGGCATCCGGACACCGAACAGGCCAGGGGGTACTGAATGACCGGCGACCGTATTGCGCTCGTCACAGGTGCCGCCCGAGGTCAGGGCGCCGCTATCGCGACGCGGCTTCTCGACGACGGATTCGCCGTCGCCGCTTGCGATCTGCTGGTCGACGAGGTCACGGCGACGGTCGCCGAGCTCGGCGGGGACCGGGTGATCGCGGTGCCGCTGGACGTCACGTCGGCCGATCAGTGGGCGCAGGCGGTGCGCACGGTGGTCGAGCGGTTCGGTGCGCTCACCACTCTGGTGAACAACGCCGGCGTGCTGCATCGCGCCCCACTGGCCGAGGAGACGGCGGCGGGGTTCGAGGGAAGTTGGCGGGTCAACTGTCTCGGCCCGTTCCTCGGTATCCAGGCGGCGCTGCCGCATCTGCGCGACGCTGACGGGGCGGCCGTTGTCAACACGTGCAGCACCGGGGCGATCCGGCCGTTCCCCAACCACGGGGCGTACGGCTCGTCGAAGTGGGCGCTGCGAGGCCTGACCCAGGTGGCCGCGGTCGAACTCGCGCCGGCGGGGATCAGGGTCAACGCCGTGTTCCCCGGCCCCGTCGCGACGCCGATGCTGGACGAGGCCACCCAGTCCCGCCTCGCGGCGAACGCGTTGCTGGGCCGCATCGGCCGGCCCGTCGACATCGCCGACGCGGTGGCGTTCCTGGTCTCCGAGCACGCATCGTTCATCACCGGATCCGAGCTCATCGTCGATGGTGGACAGACTCTTCAGATCGGATGACCTCAATGGCGAAGACGCTCTCGGTGGGAATCATCGGTGCCGGTCCCGGTGGGCTGGCGCTCGGAATCTTTCTGCGCAAGGCCGGCTTCGGTGACTTCACGATCTTCGACCGCGAGGACGGCGTCGGCGGAACGTGGCGGATCAACACCTATCCGGGCCTGGCCTGCGACGTGAAGTCGCACCTGTACTCGTTCTCGTTCGACCTCAACCCACGCTGGTCGCGGCTGTGGTCCGGGCAGCAGGAGATCCTCGAGTACTTCGAACGGTGCGCGCGGCGCTACCGGCTGGAGCCGAACCTGAAGCTGAACACCGAGATCGTCTCGGCCACCTGGGAAACCGACACCGGCACATGGCTTCTCACCACCGCCGCCGGCGACGAGTTCTCCTTCGACATCGTGGTGTCGGCGATCGGGATGTTCACCCGGCCGGTGATGCCGGATCTCGTGGAAGAGGAGCCGTACACCGGGTTGTTGATGCACACCGCGCGGTGGGACCACTCCGTCGATCTGCGGAACTCGCGGGTGGCGGTCCTCGGCACGGGTTCAACTGCAGCGCAACTGGTTCCGGAGGTGGCCAAGGTCGCGGCAAAGGTCTACTCGGTGCAGCGGTCGCCGACGTGGGTGCTGCCGAAGCCGGACCGGCCGTACACCGAGCGCGAAAAATGGTTGTTCTCGTACATCCCGCTGGCCGAGAAGATCTACCGCACCAGGCTGTGGCTGCGCAGCGAGTCGAACATCTCGGTCATCGAGAACGGCAGCGACAAGACCCAGGAGTTCAAGGGGATCGCCCTGCAGGCGCTCGAGTCGACGATCCCCGACGAAGAATTGCGCAGCAGGCTCACGCCGACACATCCTTTCGGATGCAAGCGGCTGGTGTTCGCCACCGATTATCTGCAGACGCTGAGCCAGCCGCATGTCGAGGTGGTGTCCAGTCCGGCCCGCACGCTGCGGTCGAGGTCACTGGTCACCGAGGACGGCACCGAACTCGACGTCGACGTCGTGCTGTGCGCGACGGGTTACGCCGCTGTGGACTACCTGGGGCAGATCGACGTCCGGGGTGCCGAAGGAACAGCGCTTCACGACACCTGGCGCGACGGGGCATTCGCTTACCTGGGCATGACGGTGCCCGGCTATCCCAACTTCTTCATGCTGTACGGGCCGAACACCAACGTCGGCTCCAACAGCGTCATCTTCATGCTCGAGGCGCAGGCGCATTACATCGTGCGGGCGCTGAAGTTTATGCGCCGCAAGGACAAGTCGTTCATCGAGGTGCGCACGGACGTGGTGGCGCGCTTCCTCGCCAAGGTCGATACGTGGATGCAAGGGACCGTGTGGCTCACCCGGTGCAGCAACTATTTCCGGGCGCCCAATGGCCGAGTGGTGACGCAGTGGCCGCGCAGCGCACGGGACTTCTGGGGACGCACCCGGTGGTTCAGGCCCGGCGACTACACTTTCTCCGATACCTTCGGGCCCTCGAGCCGCCGCCGCATCATCCACGTCGGCGCCCAGACCGCGGTGAAACGGTAGCGCCCCATGGTGATTGCGGATATGCCCCAGGAACGCGATATCGCCGACCGCCTCGACCCGGCGCTGCGGCATCTCGCCGCGGCCCGCACCGATCTGTCGCCCGCCGTCCTCGGCGCCGTCAGGGACTCGCTCAACCAGCGGCGAGCCGATACCGCGATGGCCGTGGAGACTGTCGGTGTCGAGATCGAACAACGCGACGTGGCCGTCGACGCCGACCGCGCCGTCACGGTCCGCATCTACCGAGGCGGACCGGCTCCGTCGCCGGCCGTCATCTACTGCCACGGAGGCGCTTTCGTCCTGGGCAATCTCGACACCGATCACCGCCAGTGTGTCGAGTTCGCCCGTCGCGGACGGTGCACGGTGATCTCGGTGGATTACCGCCTGGCGCCTGAGCATCCGTTTCCCGCAGCGATGGACGATGCGCTGGCAGTCCTGCACTGGGCGGCGGCCAGTGCCCTGGAGCTCGGTGTCGACGCCGGCGCGCTGGCGGTCGCAGGCAGCAGCGCCGGCGCCGCACTGGCGGCCGGGTTGGCCCAGCGGTCCGCGGACGGCTCTGCGCCGCCGGTGGTCTTTCAGATGTTGCACCAGCCGGTGCTCGACGACAGGCCGACGCCATCGAAAGAGGAGTTCGCGACGACGCCCGGCTTCGACGGTCCGGCTGCGCTGTGGATGTGGCGGCACTACAGCGGCGGGGGCCCGCTACCGGCCGACGCGGTGCCCGCCCGCGCCGACGAACTGAATTCCCTGCCGGCCGCTTTGATCACCTGCTCGGAGCTCGATCCGCTACGCGACGAAGCCATCGACTACGCGCTGCGACTGATGTGGGCCGGGGTCACCACCGAACTGCACGTGCTTCCCGGCACCTGCCATGGTTTCGACTCGCTGGTCCCCGAGTGGGAGACCAGCACGCAGCTCTTCGAGATCCAGGGCGCCGCCCTGCGGCGAAACCTACTGCGCTAGCGCGAGTTCGCGGGCGATAGCGGCGTGGTAGGCGTCGATGTTGGCGGGATTGACCGTGCGGAAGAATCCGTCGGGCAGCGGTGAATCCCGATAGGCCTCAACGGTCATGGTGCGTCGGAACAACGTGATATCCGGTCCAGGCCGGGTGAAGTCGTACTGCACGGTGATCCGGCCGGGTCGGCCACCATTGCCGTCGCTGTCGTGGCCCAGGTTGCCCACGGAGTTGAACATCCACAGCTTCGGGCGCATCGCGATCGCCACATGCCAGGTGAAGATGCGCTCGCCGTCGGGTCCGGACTCGGTCCAGGTGTCGCCGATCTCGAGCGGGAACTTCTGCGGCACCTCGCCGACGTGGACGCTGCCGGGATAGGTCTTCGGCCAATTGGTCGGGTTGGTGACGAAGTCGTAGATCTCCTCCGGCGTTTGGGTGAACGCCGTCTCCGACGTCGTCGTGACGATTCCCACGTTGTGTCGCCCTTCCGTCTGCTCAGCACTAGCTTTACAAAAGATCGCAGAAATGTCACGCTGCTCGAATGGACTTCTCCGAAGTCGAGCTGTCCGACGACGAGCAGGCGTTTCAGGATGAGCTCCGGAAGTTCCTTGCCGAACTGGTGACCGACGAGGTCATTCGGCGCGACCGGGAAACCGGTGAGAACTTCGACCAGGATGTTCATCTGGCGCTCGGCGCCGCCGGGTACCTGGAACGCGATTGGCGACCCGAGGCCGACGGTGGGTTCACCCCGGTGCAGCGGCGGATCTGGGAGCTCGAGATCGGCAGGGCGCACACCCCGTGGTTCCACTGGGGCACCACGTCGATGGTGCTGTCCGCGGTGAACCAGTTCGGATCGGCCGAACTCAAGGACGAGGTGCTCGACCACGTGCTGTCGGGGCGCTACCGACTGTGCCTGGGCTACACCGAACCCGAAGGCGGGTCGGACATCGCGACGTGCAAGACCCGGGCTGTCCGCGACGGTGCGGGCTGGGTGATCAACGGCTCCAAGATGTTCACGTCCAACGCCCACAACGCCCAGTACGTCTACCTGATCACCAACACCGACCCTGCGGCGCCCAAACACCAGAGCCTGACGATGTTCCTCGTGCCGCTGGACTCGCCCGGCGTCGAGATCCAGCCGATCCGGACGGTCGACGGCGACCGCACCAACATCACCTTCTACAGCGACGTTCGCATCGACGACAGGTACCGGGTCGGTCCGGTCAACGGCGGCTGGGCGGTACTCCGCGAGGCGCTGAACGCCGAACACGGCACGGTCGAACGCGATGACAGCGGACTGTCCAAAATCGCCGTCATGACCGAGCATGCACTGATACTTGCCGACGCGGTCGACAGGGTCGCCGGCGAGGCCGGTACTGCCGGCCCGACGGGGGCGCGGCCCGTCGACGACGGTGCCGTCGGATACCGACTGGGGCGCTGCATCGCCCGGCTGGAAGCGGCCCTCAGCACGCCTGAGATGTTCGGACGCGTGGCGATCGCCCAGACGCTGCGCGACGTAACCCCCGACCTGATGGACGTTCTCGGAACCGCGTCGGGTCTTCCGGCGGGGACCGCCGGTGCGGCCTGCGGCGGGGGAGCGGAGTACGTGTTCCGGTTGGCGTCACCCACCGGCATCTACGGTGGCACGCTCGAGGTGTTCCGGAACATGATCGCTCAGCACGCGCTCGGCCTGGGCAAGCCCAACTATTCACCGCCGGCCACGAAGCGGTCCTAGAGCCGCGGGATCACCTCGGCGGCAAGCAGTTCCAGGGTTTCATCGGAGCAGCGGTCATGGGTGAACAATACGATCTGGCCGAACCCCATCTCGACGAGTTCGCCCAGTCGGTCCACCACCGCGGGCGGGGTTCCGATGAGGCCCGCCTCGTGCAACCCGAATCCCGGCACTCCGAAGCGCTTCTCGGCAAGGCTGCGTACCTGCGGAAGGGACGCGTCGTCGGCGGCCAGGGCCATCACCGCTTCGATCGAGAGCACGATGGTGGCCGGATCGCGGCCGATGTCATCGCAGATCGACCGGAGTACGGACAGCTTCAGTGCGATGTCTCCGAGCGCGTAGGTGGGCACATTCCACACGTCGGCATAGCGGGCCACGAGCGGCAACGTGAACTTCTCGCCGACGCCCCCGACGACGATCGGGGGCCTGGGCTTCTGGATCGGTCCCGGCTTGATCGGCATGTCCGTGACGGTGAAGTGCTTTCCGGAGAACGCTATTCGCTCATCGACGAACGCCTGGTGCAGGATCTGCAGCGTCTCGCCCAGTTGCGCCGATCGCTCGGCGAACGTGCCCCAGGGGAAGCCCGCGCGGCGATGCTCGTCCTCGATCGAACCACTGCCGATGCCGAGCGACAGTCGGCCCCCCGAGATCTGGTCCAGCGTGGTCGCCATCTTCGCCAGCGTGACCGGATGGCGGAACTGATTGCACAGCACCATGTGTCCGACGCGGATCCGCTCGGTACGGGCCAGCAGGGCAGTGGCCAGCGTCCAGGCCTCCATCGACGGGTACTCGGGCATTCCCGGGCCGTACAGGTGGTCATAGAGCCACAGGGAGTCGATCCCGAGGTCTTCGCAGCGCTGGGTGCGGTGCAGGACCTCCTCAAACGAGAATCCCATCTGGGGCAGGTAGACGCCGATCTCGGGCCTGCTCATGTCCGTTGCTTCACCTCTCGCGTGCACCGTGCCGCTGTACTTTCCCCCGCCCGCATGGTAACGACATTCTCGGAACTGGAGAAGGCAATTCTGTTCCGTGTGTCCATTCCCATGAACCAGGAGGGCTGACCATGAAGTTCGCGATCACCCATCCCATGCACAGCCACCCCTACAACCCGGAGCTCGTCTCCGGCTCGGGGATCGCCAAGGTCGCCGCGGCCGCCGAAGCCGCCGGGTTCGGCGGGTTCGGGTTCACCGACCACCCGGCGCCGTCGCAGCGCTGGCTCGAGTCGGGTGGCCACGACGCGCTCGACCCCTTCGTCGCGATGAGCTACGCCGCCGCCCACACCACCACGCTGCGGCTCATCCCGAACATCGTTGTGCTGCCGTATCGCAACCCCTTCGTGGTCGCCAAGGCGGGGGCGACGCTGGACCTGGTGTCGGAGGGGCGCTTCACGCTGGCCGTCGGTGTCGGCTACCTCAAGGGTGAGTTCTTCGCTCTCGGAGTCGGTTTCGATGAGCGGGCCGCGCTGTTCGAGGAGTCGCTCGAGGTGATCAGGGGAATCTGGACCACCGATGACTACACGTTCGAGGGCCGACACTTCAGCGCGCGGGGGATCACCGCGCACCCTAGGCCGGTCAGCAGTCCCCACCCGCCGATCTGGATCGGTGGCAACACCTCGACGGCGCGTGCCCGGGTGGTCGCCCATGGCCAGGGGTGGTGCCCGTTTCGCGCGCCCGCGATGCTGGCCCAGACCGCCCGCACCGCGGCCCTCGACTCGGTCGAGGGCCTCGCCGCCGGAATCGACGACCTGCGTCGCCGTCTCGAGGACGCCGGTCGTGATCCCTCGGGTATCGACATCGTGTTCACCAACGACGCCGGCGGCAGCCCCGGCGACGACGATTTCAACGCCGACGCCTTCCTGGACGGGGTGGCCGACCTCGAGAAGGCCGGGGTGACCTGGGTTCAGGTGGGCGTGCCGGGCGACAGTCTGGCGCACACGCTGGAGACGATCGAGCGGTTCGGCTCCACCGTCATCGCGCCGAGTTGAGCGCCCGAACGACGCATCGAGCGGCGGCAGCGGTCACGCGCCGACCCGCACCAGCGTCTTGCCGATATTGGCCCCGGTGAACAGTCCGTTGAGCGCCTCGACGCAGGACTCGATGCCCTCGAAGATGTGCTCGCGATGCACCAGCAGACCCTCGTCGTCCCACCGCCGTAAGGCGGCGAACGCCTCGTCGAAGCGGCCCCACTCATCAAGTGCGTTGAACCCCTGCATGGTTGCGGTCTTGGCGAGCAGGTTCACGTAGTTCGCCGGTCCGGGATGCTCGCCGGTCAAGTAGCTCGAGATCACCCCGCACAGCACGACGCGCGCTTTGGGGGCCAGTCGGCCGAGCACCGCATCGAGGATCGGCCCGCCGACGTTGTCGAAGTACACGTCGACTCCGCGTGGGCAGTGCTCCTTGAGTGCAGCAGGCAGGCCGTCCGCGCGGTAGTCGATGCACGCGTCGAATCCGAACTCCTCCACCACCACCCGGCATTTGTGCGGCCCGCCGGCAATGCCCACCACGCGTGCACCGGCGATCTTGGCGATCTGGCCCGCCACCGATCCGGTGGCCCCCGCGGCGGCCGACACCACCACCGTCTCGCCGGGCTGGGGGCGGCCGACGCCGGTCATCCCGAAATACGCGGTGGCACCGGTGGGGCCGTACACCGACATCACCGCGAGTTGGTCGACCTGATGACCCGGGCCAGGAACCGGGGTCGTGAACAGATCGTCGCGCACGATCGTGTACTCCTGGAACCCCGTCAACGTGGTGACCACATCGCCGACCGAGTAGGCGTCGCAGCGGGACGCCACCACCTCGCCGATGCCCGCCGCACGGATGACCTCACCCAACTGCACCGGCGGCAGATAGCCCGGCTGGTCGTCGAGCCACGTCCGCGCCGCGGCGTCCAATCCGACATAGGTGGTGCGCACCAGGGCCTCACCCTCGGCAGGCTCGGGCGCGTCCACCGTCACCAGTTCGGTGTCTTCGGGAGCGACCAGCCCGTGGGGGCGGCGTCGCAACAGGATCTGGCGGTTCGGCAGCGTCGGCACACCGGCGAAACTACCGCCGGAATTGCGTTCCGCGCGGGGAATTACGAGTCAGGCACGCGTGGAATGCAATTCCGGTGCAGGGAACTACGCGGCGAAGTACTTCTGTCCGTCGGCGGCCGCCCGGCCGAAGCCGGCCTTGAGAACTGGGGCGAGCGCCTTGAACGGCAACCGCAGAAGGCCGACCGGTTCGATGGCCACCACCCAGGTGAACCGGGTGCCCGTCCCGTCCGGTTCGACCCCGTAGTCCTCGGCGAAGCGTCGGAAAAGCGGAACGTTGGCCTCGGTGACGTAGAACGAATACCCGGAGCCCTCGTCCCACCGGAAGAAGTGTTCGCGCACCTTGTTCGGTCCGAGCCCGACTTCGCGGGTGGTGCCCACCCCGAAGGGCCGCGGCGACGTCCACGTCACCGACCCGACGGTGTTACCCCACGCCGCCAGAGACTCGTCGGACTGCAACGACTCCCAGACCTGTTCGGGGGTGGCGTCGAAGTGCTTCTCGTACCGAAACACATGCGGGGCGGAGCCGAGGAACCCGGCGTCGGCCGACTCCAGTGCAAACCAGCGCGTCATGGCGTCGACTCTAGAACGCGGCCTCGGGCAGATCCATCAGGTCCGTGTCGACGTCCGCAACGATTGCGCGTACGGCGGCGATCGGCGGCAGCATGTTGGCGGCGAAGAACGCGGCGGTCGCGATCTTGCCCTCGTAGAACGGGACGTCGACTCCCACCGGTGCCGCCTCCAGTGCGGCCTGCGCGACGCGGGCCTGGTCCAGCAGTCGCCAGCCGATCAGCAGGTCCCCGACGGCGAGCAGGACGCGCACCGAGACGAGGCCGACCTTGTAGATCTCGCGAGGCTGCTCGGTGGCGTTCATCAAGTACCCGGTGGCGGTGGCCAGCATCGCCTGGACATCCGCGAGGGCCGTGGCCAGCAGCAGCGCCTGCGGCTTGAGTCGACCATCGCTCGACTCGATGGTTCGCGTGATCTGGGCCGCGACATGCGCCAGCGCCTCGCCTCGGTCGCGGACCACCTTGCGGAAGAAGAAGTCCAGCGACTGGATGGCCGTGGTGCCCTCGTAGAGCGAGTCGATCTTGGCGTCGCGGATGTACTGCTCGATCGGATAGTCCTGCAGGAAGCCCGATCCGCCCAGCGTTTGCAGCGACTCCGTCAGCACCTCGTACGCCCGTTCGGAGCCCGCGCCCTTCACCAACGGCAGCAGAAGGTCGTCGACCCGGTGTGCCATCGACGGGTCTGCGCCTGAAATCCGCTCTGCCACATCGTTGTTCTGGTGAGCGGCGGCGTACATGTAAAGCGCGCGCAGTCCCTCGGCGTAGGCCTTCTGCGTCATCAGGCTGCGGCGCACATCGGGGTGGTGCAGGATCGTCACCCGAGGTGCGGTCTTGTCGGACATCTGGGTCAGGTCTGCGCCCTGCACCCGCTCTTTGGCGTATGCCAGGGCGTTGAGGTAGCCGGTGGACAGCGTGCCCGCCGATTTGACCCCGATGGTCATGCGGGCGTTCTCGATGACGGTGAACATCTGCGCGATGCCGTTGTGGACGTCGCCGACGAGGTAGCCGACCGCAGGCCTGCCGTGCGCGCCGAACGTGAGCTCGCACGTGGGGGAGGCCTTGAGGCCCATCTTGTGTTCCAGACCGGTCATGAAAACCCCGTTGCGCTCACCGATTTCGAGTGTGTCGGGGTCGAACAGGTACATCGGCACATAGAACAGGCTCAGGCCCTTGGTGCCCGCGCCTGCGCCTTCGGGGCGGGCGAGCACCAGGTGGAAGATGTTCTCGGCAGTGTCGCCGACGTCGCCACCGGAGATGAAGCGCTTGACGCCGTCGATGTGCCAGGTGCCGTCGGGCTGGGCGATCGCCTTCGCCCGCCCTGCCCCGACGTCGGATCCTGCGTCGGCTTCGGTGAGCACCATGGTGGCCGCCCACCCCCGCTCCAGGCCTTTGGCAGCCCAGATACGTTGTTGCTCATTGCCTTCCACGGCCAGCGCCTGGGCCATCGCGGGGCCAAGGGCGTGCAGGAAGGCGACGGAGGGATTGGCGCAGAACAGCATTTCGGCGATCGCCCAGGTCAGCGGGGCAGGGGCGGCGACGCCACCGATCTCCTCGGAGACGCCTACCAGCCACCACTGCGAGTCCTTGACCGCCTGCACGGTGCGCTTGATGTCATCGGAGACGGTGATGGAGTGCGTCGCCGGATCGAACACCGGCGGGTTGCGGTCCGCGTCGACGAACGACGCCGCGATCGGTCCCTCCGCGAGTTGGGCCACCTCGTGAAGCATCGTGCGCGCGGTGTCGGCGTCGAGATCGCCGTAGTCGCCGTCGGCGAGCACCTCACCGAGGCCCAGCACCTCGAACAGGTTGAACTCGAGGTCCCGGACGTTGGCGATGTAGTGGTGCTCTGCTTCTCGCGTCTTTGCCATGAGGTGCTGGCCATCCCTTCGCCGACGCGTGTTCGTGGTTCGTAGTGTGACGGCTCAGCAAACACAAATGCAAGCGTAAGCAGGGCAGACCTACGGTGACGCAACCGTAGGTAACGAGGTCACCGGGCTATGTGATCCCCATCACACACCAGGTTTCGCGCAGCCGCAGTCGGAGTACGAGGCCGACTCCGGCAGCTCGGCAAGGACCTCGACCCTGGTCTCGTCGAAGCTCAACATCCCCGCGATCGGGATGCTTTCGGGCAGCGGATCCTCATAACTCCACGCCGCGTCCTCGACCACGGTGCCGTCCACGGTCGCCGACCAGTAGGTCGCGTACCCCTTGTAATTGCAGTAGCTGGTCGTCGCCGATCGGTTCAGCAGGTCGGTGCGGACGAGGGACGGGCTGACGTAGAGCCGTGGCCGCAGGGCCGTCTCGAACAGGATCATCGTGTCCACGGTGTCGACCAACGTCGTGCCCGACACGTCGACGCGGAGCCCGCGGGTGGTCGGCCGGCAGTCCACGCGGTGGTACGGGTTGGGCGGGTAGTGCACCAGCGGCCGCCCCTCCTCGATCCACGTGTCGATCTGCGTCCAGGGCACCACGACGAACCCGGGGGCCTCGGGCACCGGGTCGCCGGGCAGGTCGCCGACGTCGTCGGCGGCGAACGCATAGCTCAGCGGTCGGCCGCGGCGGTGCACCATCAACGCGCGTTCGGTGTCGATCACCGTACGGCCGTTGAGAATTGCCTGGACTCGCCGCGGGTGCGGCTCGATGTAGACGAGATCCTCGGCGACCGGAGGGCTCAGCTGGCCGGCGCGCTCAGCGCTGAGCGGACCGCTTCCCGCCACCAGGCTCATCGAAGCGTCCCGCGGGCAACAGTTTTGGTGTGTATGTTCACGTCTCCGACCTTCCGCGGCCGCGGGTGCGCCGCGGTGAAAGACAAAGTTTACAAACTCCGCCTGAGATGTCACGTGGGCGCGGGTCGGCCTGCGATGATTGCGGCAACATGCGGCGTCGGTTTGGTCGAATGCCACATCTGGGGTGCCAAACCCTGTGGAATGGGGTACCACGAGCAGGCCCGCACTACGCGGGGTGGCATGGGGCTTCGACGGACGGGGTGCGGGTGAAACGGCTCAACGGAGTGGACGCGATGATGCTGTACAGCGAGACTCCCGAGATCCACATGCACACCCTGAAGATCGGGGTGCTCGACGTGTCGAACGTCGAGGGCTACGACTTCGAATTGTTCCGGACGCTCGCCCGGGCGCGGCTGCACGCACTCGCCCCGCTGCGCTACCAGCTCATCGACATCCCGTGGAAGTTCCACCACCCGATGTGGGTGCAGAACGACGAGATCGACCTCGACTATCACCTCCGCAGAGCGCAGGTGGCGGCGCCGGGCGGGCGCCGCGAACTGGACCAGTTGATCGGCCGGATCGCCAGCACGCCGCTGGCTCGCGATCGCCCGCTGTGGGAGATGTACATCGCCGAAGGTCTGGCGGACAACCGGATCGCGATCATTCACAAGGTCCACCATGTGTTGGCCGACGGCGTCGCCTCCGCCAACCAGCTCGCGATGGCGCTGCAACCGCAGGAACCGCAAGTGGGCGGGCAACTGGACGCCATGCCGGCCAATGCGAGGACGCCGGGACATCTGCTTATGGCGGCCGGACGCGATCACATTCGGTTGATCCGGCGCTTGCCGCGGTTGATGAACGAGACCGTCACCGGGGTGCGGCGGGTCCGTCGGCGGGCGAGCGAACGCGGCCTCAACCCTGACCTGGCGCGCAACTTCGCCCCGCCGCCGAGCTTCATCAACCACGTCGTCACGCCTGGGAGGCGCTTCGCAACCGCGCCGTTGGCACTCGCCGACGTCAAGGAGACGGCCAAGCACCTCGGCGTGACCCTCAACGACATCGTGCTCGCGACGGCGGCCGGGGCGTTGCGCACGCTCCAGCTGCGCTACGACAAGAAGGCCGACTTCCCGTTGATCGCCGGCGTCCCGGTCAGCGTCGACACCTCACCACAACGCCTGGTCGGCAACGAATTCACCTACATGACACCGTCGTTGCCCGTTCATATCGATGATCCGCTCGAGCGGGTCAGGATCACGGCGGTATCGACGGCGATCGCCAAGGAGAACAACCAGCTTCTGGGGCCGACACTGATCCCGTCCTGGCTGTCCTACCTGCCGCCCGCGACGACACCGCGGATCTTCCGCATGCAGGCAAGGCGCGTCGAATCGGCCACCGTGATGAACCTGACGATCTCCAATGTGCCGGGACCGCGGGAACGGGGCTTCATCGAAGGCGCCACGGTCGACGAGATCTACTCGGTCGGGCCGATCGTCGCAGGCAGCGGGATGAACATCACGGTGTGGAGCTACGTCGACCAACTCTCGATCTCGGTGCTGACGGACGACCGCACGCTTGACGATCCGCACGAAGCGACGGACGCGTTGCTCGAGTCGTTCATCGAGATCCGCCGGGCGGCGGGTCTGCCCGTTGCGCTTACGCCGGTGAAGACGGCAATGCCGCTCGCCCACGCCACCTAGAACGGCGACGGTAGCGCGGAACCTGTTGGTCGTTGGACTGTTTCGAGTCGCCAACCAACCGTTGGGCTGACCGCGACCACAAACGTGTACTTTACAGATCCAACTACAACTGTCACGCTGGGAGCACGGCCCGGCTCCGCGCGCGTCCCCGCGCAGTGTGGCGATTGGGCGCAGATGTCCCGAGGAGGCAGACGGTGACCGCTCGGATGTTCGAGGTGGACGACCTCGCACCGATCGAACGCAGAGGCTCAGGGGTGCGCGCCTCGGGCGACCCGTTGCTCACCTACGACGTGACGGTGTTCGCGGGCGACCTCGAGCGCGCCGTCGGCGCGGCAGGCGGTTGGCTCTGTGACCGGGTCCGGGCGGGCTGGCGCGTCACGGTGGTGGTGCCTCCGGGCAGCGACGTACGCGCGCTGACGATTCTCGGAGTGGGCGCGGCGACATGGGAATCCGGTGTGGAGACGCTGCGGCGACTGCGGCCCGCCGCGCTGGCGGTGGACGCCTGCGTCCTGCGGGACGATGAGCGGTTGCGTCGCGAGGTGTTGCGCATCGTCGACGACGGACGTGTCGAAGTGACCGTGTGGGGCGAATCGAGTCTGTTCGCGGCCGACCGCCGATTCAGCCGGGTATGTCACCGGCTCAGCGCGGCGGCGCGGGTTTTCAAGGCCCGGGCGCTTCCGCCGTCCTCGGCGGTGGAAGGTGCCCACCGCGGCATCGAGGAGTTCGTCAGCTCGGCGCGGTGGTATTCCCCGGAAGGTGGGGACCTCGTCCCGGTCCGGCCGATCAGCGATGCGGAATAGGGGCGGCATGGCTTCGCGACGGTTCAGCCCCCATCACCACGCGGACTTTGACCGCACCGAGGAGCGGCAGCACCGCTATCGGCTGGTCGTGCTCGGCGTCGGCGTCGGCGTCGGCGTCGGCGACGTCGTCGAGTCGATCGGCGGCTTCCTCTGCGACCGGGCCCGCGCGGGATGGGACGTGAGGGTGTTTCTCGACCTCCCGTGCGCGCAGCCCCGCGATGCTCGCCCGCTGACCATCCTGGGTATCGCCGCACAGGACCTCGTCACCGATTCCGGGCCGGCGCTGCGCACGCTCTGCCGCGGTGGGGCACTGGCCGTCGGTGCGGATCTACTGGCTCGGGACGCAGGCATTCGTGACGACGTGTCGCGGATGGTGAACCAGGGGCTGACGGAGGTGACCGTCTGGGGTCATCCAGGACCCGGGGAGTCCGCACGCGGACTCGATCCGGCCCCGCACCCGCTGAGCGCGGCCGCCAGGGCGTTCAAGGCGCATGCGCTCCTTGCCGCCGGCATCGAATCCGAGGCGACCGAACCCCTCACGGCGACGGAGACGCTGTTCCGCCCGCGCGGCCAGGCCTTCCGTCGGCTGTACTCGATCTGAACCCGAGGGCCTACCTGGTCGTGCTGTTCCGGCCGACGTACCAGCTGCGCGCGACCACGCCCAGGACGAACGCCGCGAACCCGATGAGGAACCAGTCCTCCACGCGTCCCTGATGATTACCGTGCATCATCATCAGCAGGAAGAAGGCGACCACAAGGCCGCCGATCTGCTTGAGACGGGGATTCTCCTTGGACCAGCCCCACTCGGCGGACGGCACTTCTTCGACGTCGACGCCGGTGTGACGCTCCACCTCGGTGCTTGCCACGGCTGCTCCTCGTGATCGGGCGGCTTGGTTGCCGTCATTCTGACACAGGTCTACTACGGACGACCGTAGAGCCGCCGGATGCGACACCGAAGCCCAGTAGGCTCGCCGGTCATGGCGGATCAGAGTGCACGCGGCGAGTCCGGGTCTACCGGTGACATCTTCAGGGACAAGGTCGTCTTCATCACCGGCGCGGCACGCGGTCAGGGAAGGGCGCACGCCGTCCGGTTCGCCGAGGAAGGCGCCGACGTCATCGCCGTCGACCTGTGCGACCAGCTCGACAGCGTCGCATATCCGATGGCCACCCCGGAGGACCTCGACGAGACCGTGACGCTGGTCGAGAAGACCGGCCGCCGGATCGTGGCCGAGCGGGGCGACGTCCGCGACCGTGAGCGGCTGGCCGAGGTGGTGGCCCGCGGTGTCGCCGAGTTCGGGCGCCTCGACTTCGTTATCGCCAATGCGGGCATCCTGCCCGCCGCCGGCGAGCAGGCCCACGACATCACGGCCTTCACCGACGCGATCGGCGTGATGCTCAATGGTGTGTACTTCACCATCGAGGCGGCACTGCCGACCATGCTGCGCAACCCGGACGGCGGCGCGATCGTCATCACCAGCTCGGCGGCCGGGTTCAAATCGGTCAGTACCGATCTCGACAGCATGAGCCATGGCGCCGCGGGCTACACGGCCGCCAAACACGGCGTCGTCGGATTGATGCGCCACTTCGCCACGTCGTTGGCGGAGAAGAACATCCGCGTCAACTCGGTGCACCCCGGCGGTGTCGCGACGCCGATGGTCCTCAACGAGGCGATGGCGGGTTTCGTCGCCGAACACCCGTCGTTCGGCGAATCGCAGCGCCCGCTGTTGACCGGCCCGATGATGGAAGCCGAAGACGTCAGCGAGACCATGCTCTACCTCTGCGGCCCCGCGGGCCGCCATCTCACCGGGGTGGCCCTGCCGCTGGACGCGGGACTCACGCTGAAGTAGCGGCGGCTACTTCAGCGCACTGTAGCGGCGTAGCGCCTCCGCCCGCTCCTGGGCGTGGTCGACGATCGGTTCCGGATAGTCGGCGGGCCGCTCGCCGTTCAGCTTGTGCACGTCGCCCCCGGACTTCAGGCCCGCCAGTTCAGGAACCCAGCGCCGCACGTAGTCACCCGACGGGTCGAACTTGGCACCCTGGGTCGTCGGGTTGAACACCCGGAAGTACGGCGCGGCGTCGGTGCCGCAGCCGGCGGCCCACTGCCAGCCGTGCTGGTTGCTGGCCATGTCACCGTCGACCAGCTGCTCGAGGAACCAGCGCGCACCCCACTGCCACGGCAGGTGCAGATCCTTGACGAGGAACGACGCCACGATCATGCGTACCCGGTTGTGCATGAACCCGGTCTCGGCCAGCTGGCGCATCCCCGCGTCGACGATCGGGAAGCCCGTCCGGCCCGCCTTCCACGCCTCGAACGACTGCTCGGCGTCGCGACCCTCGTCGACCTCGATGTTGTCGAACGTCTTGTTCCAGTTCCACCACACGCTGTCCGGCCACTCGTGCAGCACCGTGGCGTAGAAGTCGCGAAACGCCAACTCCCGCAGGTAGGCCTGTGCCCCCTTGCCGCCTCCCAGGTCCGCGGCCAGGGTGCGTGGGTGAATGGTGCCGAACTTCAGGTGCGCCGACATCCGGCTGATCCCGTCACGGTCGGGGCGGTTGCGATCGTCGGCGTAGTCCGCCAGTCCGGTGCGAATGAACCGCTTCCACTGCTTCCTGGCGGCGTCCTCGCCGGCGGGAAGTTCGAGGTCGACACCCGCGTCGGGGATATCGACGACACCGGGACGCCCAGCCACATCGGCCGGGTCGATCCAGCGTGCCGAGTTCTTTCCCGAATCGGCCGGGCCACGCCAGCCGTGCTTGCGCCAGGCGTCGAAGTACGGGGTGAACACCTTGTATGGGGTGCCGTCGCCCTTGCTGACCCGGCCGGGCGATACCAGGTACGGCGAGCCGGTCGCGACGAGTTCGATGCCGTCGCCGAGTGCGGCGCGGACCTGTTCGTCGCGCCGTGACCCGAAGGGCGAGAAATCCTGCGACACATGCACCGACGTGGCGCCCACCGCCTTGGCCAGCGCCGGTATTCGGGTCCTGGGGTCACCGCGGGTGACCAGCAGCCGTCCGCCGAGGCCGTCGCGGAGCTCACGCAGCGCGTCGTAGAGGTACTGCAACCTCCGCGGGCCCGCCGAGGCCTTCAGCCTGGGATCGAGGACGTAACACGCGAGGACCTCGGTGTCGGCACCGTCGCTTTCCGCGGCGGCCAGAAGGGCGGGCAGATCGGACAGGCGCAGATCGCGACGAAACCACAACACAGCGGGCATGGCATTGATGCTGCCCGCAATCTCGGATAAAGAAACAGGGTTAGGCATCATCGCCAAGGTCAGGCGCTGAGTCGACGAACCCGTCGGCCGACGGGTTTCGGTCTGTCCTGCCAGAATGCCCTCATGACCACCGGGCCGGCCAACGACTATCCGCGGGACATGGTCGGCTATGGCCCGCACCCGCCGGATCCGCACTGGCCGGGCGAGGCCAAGATCGCGGTGCAGTTCGTTCTCAACTATGAAGAGGGCGCCGAGAGCAGCGTTCTGCACGGAGACGCGGGTTCGGAGAGCTTCCTCTCCGAAATCGTTGCCGCCCAATCATTCCCGAACCGGCACATGAGCATGGAATCGCTCTACGAATACGGCTCGCGGGCCGGGTTATGGCGGGTCTTGCGGGCATTCGATCGGCGCGGGCTGCCGCTGACAGTCTTCGGCGTCGCGATGGCGCTGGCGCGAAACCCGGAGGCGGTAGCGGCGTTTCTGGGCCGCGGGGACGAGATCGCCTGCCACGGACTCCGCTGGATCAGCTATCAGCTCGTCGAACCCGAGGTGGAGCGCGCGCACCTCGCCGAAGCGGTCGAGTCGATGACCACGCTCACCGGGTCGGCGCCGCTGGGCTGGTACACCGGGCGCGACTCCCCGCAGACCCGACAGCTCCTCGTGGAACACGGCGGCTTCCTCTACGACTCGGACTCCTACGCTGACGATCTGCCGTACTGGACGCGGGTCGCCGGAACCGATCACCTGGTGGTGCCCTACACGTTGGACACCAACGACATGCGGTTCGCGATCGCGGGCGGATTTCCCAGTGGCGAGGAGTTCTTCACCCACCTGCGCGACGCCTTCGACGTGCTGTACGCCGAAGGTGCGGCGGGCTCTCCGAAGATGCTGTCGGTCGGCCTGCACTGCCGGCTGGCGGGTCGCCCCGGCCGCACCGCGGCGCTGGAACGCTTCCTCGACCATGTGCAGTCGCACGACGACGTGTGGATCACCCGCCGTGTCGACATCGCCCGTCACTGGATCGAACGTTTTCCTGCGCCGTGAACTCGTGACCCGACGAAGATCCCCCGCACGGCCGGGGTAGGGGTGCGGGGGATCCTCTGTCTTCGGTGCGGTGTCAGGCCGGAGGCATCAGCACCGTGTCGATCAGATACACCGTCGCGTTGGCGGTCTGCACTCCGCCGCAGACCACGGACGCGTTGTTGACCATCAGATGATCAGGGGCGCCGGTGACGGTGACGTCAGCCCCCTGCACGGTCTTGTGCGTTCCGACCACCTGCGACGGGGCGGCCTGACCCGGGACCACGTGGTAGGTGAGGATGCTGGTCAGCAGTGGGGCATCGGTCTTGAGCTTCTCGATGGTCGCCGGGTCGATCTTGGCGAACGCCGCGTCGGTCGGCGCGAACACGGTGAACTGGCCACCGTTGAGGGTGTCAACGAGGTTCACCTGGGGATTGAGTTGTCCTGAAACCGCTTTGGTGAGCGTGGTGAGCAGCGGGTTGTTCGATGCCGCAACCGCAACCGGCGCCATCGACATACCCTGCACCGACCCCGGCCCCTCAGGAACCTGCTCGGCATAGGCGGTGCATCCTGCGCCGACGAGTTCGGCGTTGGCCGTCGTCGCCGTTCCCAGTGACAAGCCGATCGTGGCCGCCACTGCGAAACCCGCTCCCGCCAATGCTTTTCCGTTGATCGTCATAATTCAGAACTCCCTTTCAGCTCAGCGCCGCCCGTCGCGGTCACCGTGTGCTCACAACCGTTATTCGGAGCCGGCTGCGGTCCGGATGGGTTGCCGCAGAGAATTTCTCGGTCGACACGCGGCGATTGGTCGCTACCGGCAAGGCAATTGGATTTGATCCTGGTCGCAGAACGCAGAGACCCCCGCCGCGGAAACCGCGACGGGGGGCTCTGGGTCAGTCGTACGACGTCAGGCGGCCGGGGGCATCAGCACGGTGTCGATCATGTACACCGTCGCATTGGCGGTCTGCACGCCGCCGCACACGAGTCCGGCGTCGTTGACCTTGAGGTCGTTACCTTCGCCGGTGACGGTGACGGTCGCGCCCTGCACCGTCGCGTGGTCGCCCGCGACCTGCGCCGGGGCGGCCTGACCGGGGACCACGTGGTAGGTCAGGATGCTGGTCAGCAGGTCCGAGTCGGTCTTGAGCGTCTCGATGGTGGCGGGGTCGATCTTGGCGAACGCATCGTCGGTCGGGGCGAAGACGGTGAATTCCCCGCCGTTGAGCGTGTCCACCAGGTTGACGTTCGGGTTCAGCTGGCCGGAGAGCGCCTGGGTGAGCGTCTTGAGCATCGGGTTGTTCGATGCGGCCACGGTCACCGGATCAACCGCCATGCCGGACACCGAACCCGGCCCGGAAGGCACCTGCTCGGCGTACGCGGCGCAGCCCGTGCCGATGAGGTTGGCAGCCGGGTCGGCCGCCGCGCTGGTTGTGGGTGCTGCCGAGCTGGTCGCGGAGTCCACAGCCGACTCGGCGGCGCTGGTCGCCGAGGAGGCGTTGCTTCCGGCCTCCTCGCTGGAACATGCAGCCGCTCCGAAGATTGCCACCGCGGCAATACCTGCAACTGCCGCTGACTTCCGGTGAAATGCCTTCATTTTCTCCCTATTCCTTCATGAGCGGACACCGTTGCCCGCCCTGAGCTGACACAGGTGATTCCCAGCCGCGGCGGCCGCGGATGGGTTTTGCGGAGGGCGCGTAATATTTGCGTAATATTTCGCGCGTCGTCGCGCAGAGCGGCGTGCGGGCCGCGGAGTGGCTGCCGTGCAGGGCACAATGAACCGGTGATCGGATCCGGTGAAACGCGGCCTGGCGACCGGCTCAAGGTGCTGATCCTGGGCAGTACCGGATCGATCGGCACCCAGGCGCTCGACGTCATCGCCGCGAACCCCGAGCGTTTCGAGGTCGTCGGCCTCGCCGCGGGCGGTGGCAACGCCGACCTGCTCGCCCGACAGCGCGCGCAGACAGGGGTGACGCGCATCGCGGTCGCCGACGACGCCGCCGCCGACGCGATAGGCGACGTCACGTACGCGGGTCCCGACGCTGCCACCCGGCTGGTCGAGAACGCCGCCGAGACCACCGGCGTCGACGTGGTGCTCAATGCGTTGGTCGGGGCGTTGGGACTCAAGCCGACATTGGCGGCGCTGGCCACCGGTGCCCGACTGGCATTGGCCAACAAGGAGTCCCTGGTGGCCGGTGGCCCGCTGGTACTCAGAGCCGCCGTCCCGGGGCAGATCGTGCCCGTCGACTCCGAGCATTCGGCGCTCGCGCAGTGCCTGCGCGGTGGCACCGCCGACGAGGTCGCGAAACTGGTGCTGACGGCGTCGGGGGGACCGTTCCGCGGCTGGGCCGCCGAGCGCCTCGAAACCGTCACCCCCGAACAGGCGGGGGCGCACCCCACCTGGTCCATGGGGCCGATGAACACGCTGAACTCCGCGTCGCTGGTCAACAAGGGCCTCGAGCTCATCGAGACCCATCTGCTCTTCGGGGTCGACTACGACCGCATCGACGTCGTTGTGCACCCTCAGTCGATCGTCCACTCCATGGTGACGTTCACCGACGGCTCAACCCTGGCGCAGGCCAGCCCGCCCGACATGAAACTGCCGATTGCGCTGGCGCTGGGCTGGCCGTCGCGAGTCGCCGGCGCCGCCCTGGCCTGCGACTTCACCACGGCGTCGAGCTGGGATTTCGAGCCGCTGGACAGGGAAGTCTTCCCGGCCGTCGACCTGGCGCGTGAAGCGGGCCGGGGCGGCGGATGCCTGACCGCGGTGTACAACGCCGCCAACGAAGAGGCGGCCGCGGCGTTCCTTCAGGGCCGCATCCCGTTTCCCGCGATCGTGAGAACCATCACGGCGGTGCTGCGCGCTGCCGACCAGTGGGCGGCCGAACCAGCTACCGTGGAGGACGTACTCGACGCGCAGGACTGGGCCCGTGACCGGGCCAAGCGTGCCGTCGAGCAGGAACCCGCAGGTAGCAGACGCTAGTAGAGGTAGAGGATTGACCGCCCCATGATGTTCGCGCTCGGCATCGTGCTCTTCGCACTGGCCATCCTCGTATCGGTGGCGCTGCACGAGTGCGGCCACATGTGGGTCGCGCGCGCGACCGGGATGAAGGTGCGCCGCTACTTCGTCGGCTTCGGACCGACGCTGTGGTCCACCCACCGGCCCAACAAGCTGGGGGAGACCGAGTACGGGCTCAAGGCTGTTCCGCTGGGCGGGTTCTGCGACATCGCGGGGATGACCTCGGTCGAAGAACTCACCCCCGACGAAGCGCCCCACGCGATGTACCGGCAGAAGACCTGGAAGCGGGTCGCCGTGCTGGCCGCCGGACCCGGCATGAACTTCGTCATCGGCCTGGTGTTGCTGTACGCGATCGCGATCATCTGGGGTCTGCCGAACCTGCATCCGCCGACCAGCGCGATGGTGGGGGAGACCTCATGCGTGAAATCTGAAGTCACACAAGGCAACCTGGGAGACTGCATCGCGCCCAGCCCGGCCGCGGCGGCGGGCATTCAGGCCGGTGACGTCGTCGTCAAGGTCGGTGACACCCCGGTGGCGAATTTCGACGAGATGGTCGCGGCCGTGCGCCAACTCGACGGACCGACCGACTTCACCGTTCAGCGCGACGAGGACGGTCAGACCCGCGAGTTCACCACCCTCGTCGACGTGACGCAGAGTCAGCGCTTCGTCGCCGGACAGGGCGACGGTGCGGCGCCGGTACCCGCCGACGTCGGCACCATCGGCGTCACCGGTGCCCAGTTCGGGCCGACGCAGTACAACCCGCTCTCGGCCGTTCCCGCGACCTTCGCGTTCACCGGAGACCTCGGGGTACTGCTCGGCGAGTCTCTGATCAAGATCCCGACCAAAGTCGGTGCGCTGGTGGAGTCCATCGGCGGCGGGGAGCGCGATCCCGAGACGCCGATCAGCGTCGTCGGCGCCAGCATCATCGGCGGCGATACCGTCGACCAGGGGCTGTGGGTGGCGTTCTGGTTCTTCCTGGCGCAGCTGAACTTCGTCCTCGGGGCGATCAATCTGGTCCCGCTGCTGCCGTTCGACGGCGGCCACATCGCGATCGCGGTGTTCGAGAAGGTCCGCAACCTGTTCCGGGCCGCGCTCGGCAAGGTCGCCGCGGGCCCGGTGAACTACCTCAAGCTGATGCCCGCCACCTATGTCGTTCTGGTGTTGGTCGTCGGCTACATGCTGTTGACGGTCACCGCCGACCTGGTCAACCCCATCAGACTCTTCCAGTAGGAGACTCGTCATGACCACGTCCGTCGGGCTCGGGATGCCCGCCCCGCCCGTGCCCGTTCTGGCTCCGCGCCGAAAGACACGTCAGCTGATGGTGCGCGACGTCGGCGTCGGCAGCGACCATCCCATCGCGGTGCAATCCATGTGCACCACCAAGACCCACGACATCAACTCGACGCTGCAGCAGATCGCCGAGCTGACCGCGTCGGGCTGCGACATCGTCCGGGTGGCGTGCCCCCGCCAGGAAGACGCCGACGCGCTGCCGGTGATCGCCAAGAAATCCCAGATCCCGGTCATCGCCGACATCCATTTCCAACCGAAGTACATCTTCGCTGCCATCGATGCCGGCTGTGCGGCCGTGCGCGTCAACCCCGGCAACATCAAGGAGTTCGACGGCCGGGTCAAAGAGGTCGCGAAGGCGGCGGGCGCCGCGGGAATCCCGATCCGCATCGGCGTCAACGCCGGATCGCTCGACAAGCGCTTCATGGAGAAGTACGGCAAGGCCACGCCGGAGGCGCTCGTCGAGTCCGCGCTGTGGGAGGCCTCGCTGTTCGAGGAGCACGGCTTTCACGACATCAAGATCAGCGTCAAGCACAACGATCCGGTCATCATGGTCGCGGCGTATGAACTGCTGGCCTCCAAGAGCGACTATCCGCTGCACTTGGGTGTCACCGAGGCCGGGCCTGCGTTCCAGGGAACCATCAAATCCGCGGTCGCGTTCGGCGCACTGCTGTCCAAGGGCATCGGCGACACCATCCGGGTGTCGCTGTCCGCACCGCCTGCCGAAGAGGTGAAGGTCGGCAATCAGATCCTCGAGTCGCTGAACCTGCGGCCCCGTGGCCTCGAGATCGTGTCGTGCCCATCGTGCGGTCGCGCGCAGGTGGACGTCTACACGTTGGCCAATGAGGTGACCGCCGGGCTGGAAGGCATGGATGTGCCGCTGCGCGTGGCGGTCATGGGCTGCGTCGTCAACGGGCCGGGCGAAGCTCGCGAAGCCGACCTCGGCGTCGCGTCCGGCAACGGCAAGGGGCAGATCTTCGTCAAGGGCGAAGTCATCAAGACGGTGCCCGAGGCTCTCATCGTCGAGACGCTCATCGAGGAAGCGATGCGGCTCGCCTCCGAGATGAAGTTGGAGATGAAAGACGAAACTGGGGGAGAACGCGGTTCAGAGGATGCCAGCGGTTCCCCTATTGTGACCGTAAGCTGAGACCCGGTCCCGCGGTGCGGGGCTAGGCCTTCAGGCTGCTGAAGGGTATGTCGCAGAAAGAGTCCAGATGTCGGCTCCTCCGCTTTTTCGGCTCGTTGACGAGCGAAGGGTGTCGGTGGTGCGCGACATCGGCGCGGTACGTCAGGTTCTCGACGACGATCCGGTCGCCGCATGCATGGTCGCCTCCCGCGTCGCCGACCATGGCATCGAACCCTCCGGGATCGGCGGCGAGCTGTGGACGCGACGGCGCGCGAGCGAATCGCTGTGCTTCGCCGGAGCCAACCTCATCCCGTTGCGCGGCGGGTTGAGCGATCTGAATGCGTTCGCGGACAAGGCAATGAGCCAGGCGCGACGATGCTCGTCATTGGTGGGACGCGCCGAACTGGTCATGCCCATGTGGCAGCGCCTCGAACATGTCTGGGGACCCGCCCGCGACGTCCGGGCACACCAGCCGTTGATGGCGCTGAGCACCGCGCCGGCGTGCGCGATCGATCCCGCGGTCCGGCCGGTCCGGATCGAGGAACTCGACGCCTATCTCGTCGCGGCCATCGACATGTTCATCGGCGAGGTCGGCATCGACCCGCGTACCGGTGACGGTGGGCGGGGTTACCGACGCAGGGTCGCCGGGCTGATCGCCGCCGGACGGGCGTGGGCCCGGTTCGAGCGCGGACAGGTGGTGTTCAAGGCCGAGGTTGGGTCGCAGTCACCGGCCGTCGGCCAGATACAGGGCGTGTGGGTGCATCCGGATTGGCGCGGCCGCGGACTGGGCACCGCCGGGACGGCCACATTGGCCGCCGCCGTCGTGGCCGGTGGTCGCACCGCGAGCCTGTACGTCAACAGCTTCAACACCGTCGCGCGGGCGACCTACGCGCGGATCGGGTTCGCCGAGGTGGGGTCATTCGCCACCGTGCTGCTGGACTGAGCCTCACGGCGCATACGCTTCACCCATGACAGAGCAGGACACGACGACCGAGCGCAAGGCCATCGCCGACGCGCTCGTCCAGGCTCTCGAGCGCCGGTATGAGGTGCTTGATGCCGTCGTCGCCTCCGATGACTACGACGAGGCGATCGAGGCGATCGCCGACTTGCTGGACACCTCCGAGGTGGCGGCCGAAGCGGTCCTGAGACTGTCGTTCGACCGGCTGACCAAGGTGTCGCGGCGCAGGATCGCCGAGGAGGTGGAGAACCTCAACAGTCAGGGGCTGACGTTCACCTCCGACGGGCTGTCCGGCCGGTCCGCACGTCGAATGATGTTGCGGCCGTTCGCCGCCGATGAGGATCACGACATCTTCGCCGCACGCACCGAGGACATGCGCTCGGCAGGTGACGGCAGGGCCGCGCCCGCGGGCGATCTCGGCGACGAGATTCGAGACGCGGTCGGGCGGGTCGCCGCCGAGGAGGCGGTCTGGATGGTGGCCGAAGTCGGCTCGACGAAGGTCGGCATGGTGTTCGGCGAGCTGGCCGACGGCGAGGTGGACGTTCGCATCTGGATTCATCCGCACCACCGCAAGCAGGGCTACGGCACCGCGGCGCTGCGCACGTCGCGTTCGGAGATGGCCGCCTACTTCCCGGCCGTGCCGCTGGTGGTCCGGACGCCGGCCGCCGGCACCTGACCTCTGCCGACCGCCTGCGCTGGAACCTGACCTCCGCCGGAATTGCATTCCACGCGCCGAATCACGGTGCAATGTCAAGGGGCTATTGCAACGGTTAGGCGGCTTGGCTAATCAGGGCTGCCATGCGTTGAGCGGGTGTGTCCAG
>NZ_STGE01000040.1 GCF_005222675.1 Mycolicibacterium sp. CR10
GAGGAAGCGGCGGCCACGACGACGGTTGTGGCCGCCGCTTCACCCTGCCCTCTTGACAAAACGCCATCCATATCAGCGATCCGGGCAGATCTACAGCCCTGGCTTCACTCTCGCGGTGAAGGCGGGCGCGCGACGGAAGCGGGCGCGCAGTCGAGGCGGGCGCGCTACCGTGGTGTCTTCACCGCGAGCACATGGGAGGCGATATGGCACACCTTCACCGACGAGCGGTCGTCGCCGCAGTCTCGATTTTCATGCTGTGCGGTGGCGGCAGTCTCGTTGCAGCGTCGGCAGTCTCGGCGTCGACGGACTTTCCGCTGCAACCGCAGTGCGGCCCGGACCCGCTGACCCTGATCGACCCCTGCGAAGTCCCGCCGGGCCCCAACGGAGTCCCTGCCCCCGAAATCCCCTGGGACCTCGTCGACGAGGTGCTGTTCGCCTGATCGTTGGGCGCAGGATTCTCGGCACAGAGTTATTGCCGCGGAGAGACACCGTACGGTTGCCCGTCACCGTCGCGTAAGGCGGCCACCTGACACTTCGCCGTGTCGGTATCGCCGGGTCTCAGCCGCCGTTCGGTGCTCAGGGGAGCGGTCGGGCTCGCAACTCTGCCCCTCGTCGGTTTCACCACCACCGAGGTCCGCCGCAGCCCCGCTCGGGTCGACCCCTTCACCCTGGGGGTGGCGTCCGGGGAACCTGCCGCCGACGGCGTGGTGATCTGGACTCGGCTGGCACCGAATCCGCTGGCCGGCGACGGTCTGGGCGGCATGCCATCGCGGGTCGTCGACGTCGAGTGGGAGGTCGCCGGCGACGAGGGATTCACCCGCATCGAGCAGCGAGGCATCGCCGCGGCGACGCCGGACGCGGCGCACAGTGTGCACGTCGAACTCGCCGGGCTGCGGCCGGGCAGGGAGTACTTCTATCGGTTCCGCACCGGCGGGTTCGTATCTCCGGCCGGACGGACCCGCACGGCACCCGAGGCTGGCTCGCTCGCCGCGTTGACGATGTGTGTCGCCTCGTGCTCCAACTACGAGCAGGGCTGGTTCACCGCCTACCGCAGGCTCGCCGAGGAGGAGCCGGATCTGGTTGTGCACCTAGGCGATTACCAATATGAATACGCCGCGGGAGCATACCAGGCGCCCAGCGGAAACGTCCGTCAGCATGTCGGACCCGAGACCGTCACGCTCGCCAACTATCGGCAGCGGTATGCGCAGTACAAGACCGATCCGGACCTACAGGCCGCGCATGCGGCGGCGCCGTGGCTGGTGGTTCTCGACGACCACGAGGTGGCCGACAACTGGGCCGACGAGACACCGGACGCGCCGCAGCCAGGATTCCGGGCCCGCCGCGCCGCCGCCATGCAGGCCTACTACGAGAACATGCCGCTGCGGTCGCCGGCGAGGCCGCGCGGCATCGACATGCAGCTGTACCGACGCGTCGAATGGGGTGCATTGGCGACGTTCCACATGCTCGACACCCGGCAGTACCGCAGCGACCAAGCCTGCGGCGACCAGTTCGGCGCCGGCTGCCCCGACCGTTTGGACCCGTCCCGCACCTTGACCGGCGCAGCGCAGGAACGCTGGCTGCTCAACGGTTTTCAGCAGTCACGCGCACGGTGGGACGTCCTCGGTCAACAGGTGTTCTTCTCGCCACTGGATGTGACGGCGGGTGCCGGTCACGGCGTCAACCCGGATGCGTGGGACGGTTATGCCGCCAACCGTGACCGGGTTATCTCCGGCCTGGTCGACTCGCCGGTGCGCAACGCGGTGGTGCTCACCGGCGACGTGCACTCGCACTGGGCCGCGGAGGTCCACGAAAGGGTTGGCGATCCGTTGTCGGACCTGGTGGCAACGGAATTGGTCACCACGTCGATCACGTCGGGCGGCGACGGCTCCGACACCCGACAGGACGTCGAGGCCATCCGCCCCGACAATCCACACGTCCGGTACTTCAGCAACCGCCGCGGCTATGTCCGCACCAGGATCACCGGCGAGGAACTGCGCGCGGACTTTCGCACCGTGCCGTTCGTGTCGCGTCCCGGCGCGCCGGTGCAGACCGGCGCCTCGTTCGTCGTCACCGACCGCACGCCAACCCTCAGCCCACTCTAAAAACGCCGGAACTGCGTTCCACGCGAGAAAATGCGAGTGATCGCCGCGTGGAATGCAGTTCCGGCGAGGGAACGAGGTGCGGGCCTGAGCTCAGAGCCTGCAGAGGCCGTTATGGCAGTGGGTTCCGGACCTACACGGGAAGCACTTGCAGTCGCACTTGCTGCTGCGGTCGTGGTCGGATTGCGGGGGATGGTTCTGGGCCATGGCGGTCTCCTTCGCTGGGTGGCTCATATGCTAGTGCGCGCATCAGTCGCCGTCCCCGAAATCGCGGCACGCGTCCCCAACCCGCCGGAACGGTATTTCCGCAGGAAAAGTGCGAGTGCGGTTGCCGGAATACCGTTCCGGCGCAAACTCAGGAGACGCCCTCGACCAGGGCGTCGGTCGTCCACTCCTGCTGCGGCAAGACATCTTTGAGCACCCTGAGCAACGCCGGGTTGGTCGAATCGCCACGCCACACCGCGTCGAGCTCGACAGGCCGCTCGCGGAACGCCCCGATAGTCCGGAACACCACCCCCTCAGGATGCAGCGTGGCCGCCGACGCCGGCACCAACGCGATCCCGATGCCCGAGCGCACCAGCACCAGCATGGTGTGCACCTGCGTCACGTACTGCACATAGTTCGGCGTCGCCCCGGCGATGGTGAACGTGCTGATCAGCAGGTCATTGAAGTAGCGGGCCTGCACCGGCGAGTACATCACCACGTCCTGGCCGTCGAGGTCGGTCAACGTCAGCTGCCGGGTGATGTCGGCGAGCGGGTGTCCCGCGGGCAGTGCGGCGATCAACTGCTCATGCAGCAGCGGCCGCGACACCAGGCCCGGACGCTTCAGCGGCGGGCGCGCCATCCCCAGGTCCACCTCGCCGCTCATCAGACCTTCGATCTGCGTGGCGGTGACCATCTCCCGCAGCTCGAGCTTCACATCGGGCAGCCGCTCGCGGGCGCGGGCGAGCAGGCGGGGGAGGACGACGTGCGCCGACGCCGCGGTGAACCCGACGACGACGGTCCCGAGGTCGCCCGCGGGGATGCGCTTGACGGTCTGCGCGGCACCCTCGGCGAGCTGCAGGATGCGCCGCGCGTCGGGCAGGAACGCCGCGCCCGCGGGCGTCAAAGTGACCGTCCGCGTGGTGCGGTCGATCAGCTGCACGCCGAGCTCGCTCTCGAGCTGCTGCACCTGGCGGGACAGCGGCGGCTGCGTCATGTGCAGGCGCTCTGCGGCGCGGCCGAAGTGCAGTTCTTCTGCGACGGCGACGAAGCAGGACAGCCGGGCCAGCGAAAACACTGATGCACTCCTCGTATCAGTCGCGGTGCATGCACCGCGAGCGAGCATCAGTGTAGGACCACCGTCAGGCCTTCGGGGTCAGCTTGATCGCCGCGATCTTGAGCCGCGGGACCGCGTCCTCCCAAGCCGCGACGCTGGGCAGCACGTTGTCGCGGAACTTCATCCCCATGGTGCGCTGCGCGCGCTTGGCGCCGTAGCCCTGCGCCAGCCGATTGACGACGTCGACGACGGCCGGCGCGTCCGTGATGAGTTGACCGTGCATAGTCGCGCGCTTGCCGAGGTGGTAGACCTCGGCGTCGGCACCGTCGCGGAAGTTGTATTTCCACTGCGCTTCCAGCACCACATAGAGGTTGCCGTCGAGCAGGTGGGCGCTGACGGGCACCGAGAACCGGCGCCCGCTCTTGCGTCCGGTGAAGTTGACGAGCATGAACTCTTTGATCCTGCCGCCCAGCGACGTTCGCAGTGCCCGGCGCAGGATCGGGTTGAGCGTCCCGAGGATGACCTCGGGTGGGTGGGCGGCGTCGATCGCCGCCGTCTGTTCGGCCATGCACCCACGGTAGGACCCTGGAAGTGGCCCGGTGGGTGAATCGCCTACCAGCGCGGGCTGAGCAACTCGAAGCTCGGGTCGACGGTGCGCATGTAACCGGTGTCGTCGCGGTCGCGGATCCCGCAGCCCACGTACTGCTCGTGCAGCGCCGCGAGCGCGTCGTCGTCGATCTCGACGCCCAGCCCGGGCCCTGTGGGGACCGGCACCGCCCCGTCGACGAACGACAGCGCACCGGGCTTGACGACGTCCTCGGTCTTCCACGGCCAGTGGGTGTCACACGCGTACGTCAGGTTGGGCGTCGCGCCGGCCAGGTGCACCATCGCGGCCAGGCTGATGCCCAGGTGCGAGTTGGAGTGCATCGACAGCCCGAGGCCGAAGGTGTCGCAGATCCCCGCGAGCAGCCGCGACCGCTGCAGCCCGCCCCAGTAGTGGTGATCGGAGAGAACGACTTTCACAGATCCCTTGGCCACGGCGGACGCCAACTGGTCGAAGGCGACGACGCACATGTTGGTGGCCAGCGGCATCGGCGACTGCTGGGCCACCTCGGCCATCCCGTCCAGACCCGGCGTCGGATCCTCGAGGTACTCGAGGATGCCGGCCAGCCCGGAGGCCACCTTCACCGACGTCTGCGGCGTCCACGCGGCGTTGGGGTCCAGCCGCAAAGGGTGCGCCGGAAACGCCTTGTGTAGCGCCTCGATGGCCGCCATCTCCTCCTCGGGAGCAAACACGCCACCCTTGAGTTTGATTGCGGTAAAACCATATTCGTCGATGATGCGCCGAGCCTGGGCGACGAGGCCGTCCGGGTCCAGTGCTTCACCGAAGGCGTCGGGCTCCCGCCCGGGATGGGCCGCCCACTTGTAGAACAGGTAGGCGCTGAAGGGCACCGCGTCGCGGACCTTACCCCCCAGCAGGTCCGAGACGGGGCGCCCCAACGCGTGGCCCTGCACGTCGAGGCAGGCGACCTCGAACGGCGACAACACCTGGTCGACGGCGCTCGCGGTGGTGATCATGCCCGCGGTGCCGACGGCGGCGGTGTCGCCCCGCAGTCGTTCCGCGATCGCTGAGCGAATCAGGTTGAGCGAGAACACGTCCAGACCGGTGATCGCGTCGGCCGCGGCCTGCAGCCGGGCCAGGTGGCGGGTGTCGGCGTAGGTCTCGCCGAGGCCCACCAGGCCAGCGTCGGTGTCGAGCTGGATGATCGCGCGCAGCGCGTACGGCTGATGGACGCCGACGGTGTTCAGCAGCGGTGGGTCGACGAACGCGACCGGGGTGATGCGCGCGCCGGTGATGCGAATGCTGTTCGGCGGCATGGGTTCAGACCGCTTGGGTGAGGGCGTCCGCAAGGACTGCGCGGCCGGCGGCGGTGATCGTGCGCAGCTCGTCGAGATCCTCGGCGGACGGCATGATCAGCGGTGGGCGCACCGGACCGGCGGGGATGCCTTCCATCGTGACACCGGCCTTGACCAGCGACACGGCGTAACCGGGCACCGTGTCGCGCAGCCGCACCAGCGGGCAGAAGAACGCGCCCAGCAGTTTCTGAGTCAGCTCGTCGTTGCCGGACTCGAGCGCGTTGTAGAACGCCAGCGCCAGGTCCGGCGCGAACGCGAACGTCGCCGACGAGTACAGCGGGACGCCGATCGCCCGGTAGGCCAGCTGGGTGGTCTCGGCGGTCGGAAGACCGTTGAAGAACAGGAAGTCGGGGTCGACCTGCTCGGTAACCGCCTGCACGATCCGGGCTACCTGGTCGAAATTGCCTGTGCCGTCCTTGAACCCGATCACATTGGGGATCTTGGCGACGGCGACGGCGGAGTCCTCGGTGAACCGCGCGTTGTTGCGGTTGTAGACGATGACGGGCAGGTCGGTCGCGCCCGCGACGGCACGGACGAAGTCGACGAGGCCGGGCTGGGGTACCTCGACGAGGTACGGCGGAAGCAGCAGCAGGCCGTCGGCACCGGCCTCCTTGGCAGCCACGGCGAAGCGCTTGGACTGGGCCACAGAACCACCGGCACCGGCGTAGACGGGCACCCGCCCGGCCACCACCTCGACGGCGGTGCGGACCACGGCGGCAAACTCCTGCTCCTCCATGGCGTGGAATTCTCCTGTGCCACAGGCGATGAAGACACCACCGGGACCGGCTTCCACACCCTTGGCGATGTGTTGGGACAGCGCGTCGAAATCGACGTCTCCGGACTCGGTGAAGGGCGTGACAGGGAAGAACAGGACGCCGTCAAAGGTGGGACGCATAGCCGGGGCTCCTAGCGAGGGTGGTGGTGGGGTTGGAGTCAGTCTTGGGTGAGCGTGCCGTCGATGCGGCGCCACACATGATCAGGATTGCCGTCGGCGATCGCGCTGGGCAGCAACGACTTCGGAACGTTCTGGTAGGCAACGGGCCGCAGGAAACGCTCGATCGCCCTGGCACCGACGGAGGTGGTACGCGAATCCGACGTGGCGGGGAACGGTCCGCCGTGCACCTGTGCGTGGGACACCTCGACGCCGGTTGGCCAGCCGTTGAACAGGATTCGCCCGGCCTTCAGCTCGAGCAGCGGTAACAGCGCGCGCGCCTCGTCGACGTCGGAGTCGTCGGCGTGCACGGTCGCGGTCAGCTGGCCTTCGATGCCCTGCGCCACGGTGTGCATCTCGGCGACGTCGGCGCACCGCACGATCAGGCTTGACGAGCCGAAGACCTCGGCCTGCAGTGTCTCCGACGACAGGAAGCTGGTGGCATCGGTGGCGAACAGTGCGGCGTTGCAGGCAGTGTCGATGGTGGGGTCTTCGCCCCTCGCGACCGTCTCGGCAGCCTTGGTCAGCGCCGCGACGCCGTTGGAGTAGCTGCGGGCGATGTGGGGGGTGAGCATCGGGGTGGCCGGCGCGGCGGACAGCGCCTCACGGGCGGCGGCGATGAATGTGTCGAGGCCGGGGCCGTCGACGGCGATCACGAGTCCGGGGTTGGTGCAGAACTGGCCGGATCCCATGGTCAGCGAACCGACGAACGCGCGTCCGAGGGCGTCGCCGCGGGTGGACAGGGCGCCGTCGAGCAGGAACACCGGGTTGATCGAGCTCATCTCGGCGTAGACCGGGATCGGCTCGGGCCGTCCGGCGGCCGCGGCAACCAGAGCGGTTCCGCCGGAACGGGATCCGGTGAAGCCGACGGCCTTGATGCGGGGGTCGGTGACGAGCGCGGTGCCCAAACCTGGGCCGGAGCCGAACAGCAGCGAGAAGGTGCCTGCGGGCATGGCGGTCTGGGAGACGGCGTCGCTGATGGCGCGGGCGACGAACTCGGAGGTGCCGGGGTGCGCGTCGTGGCCCTTGACGACGACGGGGCAGCCCGCGGCCAGTGCGGAGGCGGTGTCACCGCCGGCTACCGAGAACGCGAGCGGGAAGTTCGAGGCGCCGAACACCGCGACCGGGCCGAGCGGGATGAAGCGCTGGCGGATGTCGGGTCGGGGCAGCGGAGCGCGATCGGGGAGCGCGGTGTCGATGCGGGCGCCGTTCCAGCTGCCCTCACGCAGCACGCCGGCGAACAGTCGAAGCTGGCCGGTGGTGCGGCCGACCTCGCCGGTGATGCGGGCCTGCGGCAGCCCGGACTCGGCGACGGCGCGGGCAATCAGTGCCTCGCTGATGGACTCGATGTTGTCGGCGATGGCTTCGAGGAATTGTGCGCGCTGCTCGGAGGTGGTGGCGCGGTAGGTGGGGAACGCTTCGGCGGCGGCCGCGCAGGCGGCGTCGACGTTGGTGGTGTCACCGTGGCGGTAGACGGGCTCCAGCGGCTGCCCGACGGCGGGGTCGAAGCCGCGGATCTCCTCACCGATGCCGCGGACGGGCGTGCCCGCGATGATCATCTGACCGGTCAGGGCTTGGTCGGTGGCGGGGTTCAGGAGAGTGCCAGTCATGCTGTTCACCGTAGGAGGCGTATCCATGCCTGTCCAAGACCATTTGCCACATAAATGATGCAGTACTTGGATCAATCCCCTCGACCCAGACTTCCGCCGGAATTGCATTCCACGCGAGAAACGCCGAGCTCGGACCGCGTGGAATGCAATTCCGGCGGAAAAGGGGGCGGGATTCAGGCGGAGGTGCGGTCGCCGAGGCGCTTCTCGATGACGCCCAGCAGCGCCGCCGCCGCCACCGGCTCACCCGTGACATCGAGGCGGCCCTGGTCGATGGCGTCGCTCAGGCTGATTCTGCAGCCGACGAGCGCCGCGATCGTCGGCGCGCTCACCGAAACGCTGACGTCGCTGGGCGCCGCGCTCTTTCCCGGCGTCACCGACACCCTGCCGTCACGGATGCGCAGGCAGGCAGCGCTGTCGTCGATGGTGAACTCGTAGGTCGCATCGAGGTCGGCCGGCGCATCACGACGTAGGTCGGCGGCCAGGAAGTTCAACAGCCACTCGGCGCGGAACAGCTCGTGTTCGGCGTCGGCGTCGGTCATCTGGTGGCGTGCTCCCCACATCGCCAGCGGCACGACCGCCGCAGCAAGCTCGCGCCCGGCATCGGAGAGCTCGTAAACCACCGTCGAGCCTGGTTGATCGAGCGCCAGACGCCGCTTGACGACGCCGTCGGCCTCCAGCTGCCGGACCCGGGTGGCCAGCAGGCTGGTGCCGATCCCGGCCAGCGCTTCCGCCAGTTCGGTGTAGCGCTTCGGGCCCGACACCAGCTCGCGCACCAGAAGGAGGGTCCAGCGCTCGCCGACCACGTCGAGAGCGTGCGCGAGTCCGCAGAACTGTCCATAACTCTTCCGCGACATGCCGGCGATGGTACCCACTGCACTCCTCTTTTTATCTCAAACTACAGTATCTGTTGGCCACTTCTATTTCTTATGTTACGTTCGAAGTATGAGTTCGCCAACCCCCGGGTGGCGCCATCCCGGCGCTCGGGAAGCGGGAGCGGCGAATCACGTTGCGACGCAGCGTGATGCAGACGAAGGATGAGGTGAATCCCCATGGCTATTGCTGATGGCGGACGTTCTGCCGGAGCGCGCTGGACGCTCACTGCGCTATTGCGGCGGCTGCAGCCCGCCCCGCGGCCCCGCCGCATCGCCCCGATCACCGTCGCGCTGCCGGCCGACCGGACGATCGCCGACGTGGCCGAGGTCCGCCCCCGGAAGAAGCGCCACTACCCGCAGCAGCGCGACTCGTTCATCGAGACGTCCTCGATGGCGCGGGAGATGTACCGCCTCTGACAACACCCCGCTGATTCCCGCCGCAATTGCCATCCACGCGCCGCCTACTCGGAGGACTGCGCGCGGAACGCAATTCCGGCGGGATTTGGCTCGGGTGCACAGCGAAGATGCCACTGGATCGGGTTGTGGGCCCGCTGACGCGCGACAGCCGGGCACGATTCCCACACCAACTGGCACCGCTTCCAAACAACTGAGACTGCCGAGATCGGCCTTCTGCCTGCGCATCGTGGTAAAAATGCAGCACTTACGCGGCACCCAGGCAGTACCCAGGCAGTACCCAGGTCATCGCACACGCACCGGAATGTCGGAAACGGGCAACCAGTCGTCAGTCGATTGACATGCGTCCGGGCACCCCCGGCAAACATGAGGTAGCTTCAATCGACGAACCGACTGGCCGCAGCCGAGGAGAGAACCGGTGAATGCGACACCATTCGGGCACTATCAGCTTCAGAAGCTGATCGGCCAGGGCGGGATGGGCGAGGTCTATCAGGCCTACGACACCAAGACCGACCGGATCGTCGCACTGAAGGTATTGCCGCACCACATGGCGGTCGACGAGGTGTTCCAGGCCCGGTTCCGCCGGGAGTCGCAGGCGGCCGCGGGGGTCAACGACCCGCACGTGGTGCCCATTCACGGGTTCGGTGAGATCGACGGCCGGCTGTATCTGGACATGCGACTCATCGAGGGCAGCAATCTGGGCGCGATGCTCGCCGAGACCGAGAAGCCGCTGGGCGCACCGTTCGCGGTCAAGGTCGTCGAGCAGGTCGCCCACGCCCTGGACGCCGCGCACAAGGACGGCCTGATCCACCGAGACATCAAGCCGTCCAACATCCTGATCACCAACCGCGACTTCGTGTACCTCATCGACTTCGGATTGGCCCGCACCGCGGGCGAGCAGGGGCTGACGACCGCGGGCAGCACCCTGGGCACCCTGGCCTACATGGCGCCGGAACGCTTCGAGGGCGGCGAGGTCGACGCCCGCTCCGACATCTACGCACTGACCTGTGTGCTCTACGAATGTCTCACGGGCTCAAGGCCTTACCCCGCCGACAGCCTCGAGCAGCAGATCGCCGGCCACATGGTGCATCCGCTGCCGCGGCCGTCCGACTACGATCCCCGGCTCGCGGCCTTCGACGAGGTGATCGCCAAGGGCATGGCCAAAAAGCCCGCCAAGCGCTATCAGACCGCCGGCGAACTGGGGGCCGCCGCGCGCCGCGCGCTCAACGCGCCGATGCGCCGGGACGGCAGCGGATCCCGGCACGCCGCCCGGCCGAAGCGCAAGAAGCCCAGGAAGTCGTTCATCGCGGCCGGTGCCGCGGCTCTCGTCGTCGTGGCGGCCGTGGCCGGGCTGTTCGTCTGGGCGCCGTGGCGCGACGGCGGCGACGAGGGCGGGTCGCCGCTGCCCGACGGGGCTGTCGCGTCGATTGCGGCGACGGTGCCCGCCGACATCCGCGACACCGGCAGGCTGGTGATCGGCGTGAACGTGCCCTACGCGCCGATGGAGTTCAAGAACGCCGACGGCCAGCTCGTCGGTTTCGACGTCGAGCTGATGAACGCCGTGTCCAAGGTGCTGGGTCTGGTCCCGGACTACCGCGTCACCTCCTTCGACACGATCCTGCCGGCGGTGCAGGACGGGACGTTCGATGTCGGGGTGTCGTCGGTCACCGACACCAAGGACCGCGAGGCGTCCGTCGACTTCGTCACCTACTTCCAGGCGGGCACGCAGTGGGCCAAGCGGGCTGGCACCGCGGCCAACCCGAAATCTCCGTGCGGGCTGAGAGTCGGTGTCGCGCAGGCGACTTTGCAGGAGACCGAGGAGTTGCCCCGCAAGAGCGACGAATGTGTGGCCGCAGGCCAGGAGCCGGTGGACATCGTCGTGTCGTTCAGCCAGGACGAGGTCACCGCCGCGTTGATCAACGGGGAGGTCGACGCGATGTCCGCCGACTCGCCGGTGACGGGCTTCGCCATCAAGCTCAGCGGCGGAGACCTGGTGCCCGCGGGCGACATCGTCGACTCCGCTCCCTACGGCTGGCCCGTGCGCAAGGGCTCGGGCCTGGCGGAGTCGCTGCGGCTGGCGCTGGAACACCTGATGGAGGCCGGTGACTACCGGGCCATCGCCACGATGTGGGGCGTGGAGCGCGGAATGATCGACAAACCGATGGTCAACGGGGCGATCCGGTAGCCCGGCGCGCACCCCGCCTCGTACGCTCGGGTGATGGCCCTACAGCCGACGACGTCCCGGACGTCCCTGCCGCCCGGCCCGCGACTGCCCCCGACGATCCAGGCCGCGCTGATGCTGAAGTTCGGTCCGCGGTTCGTCGCCGCATGCCGGCAGCGCTACGGCTCGACGTTCACGCTGCGTGTCGCCTCGATGGGCACGCTCGTCTACCTCACCGACCCGGGCGACATCAAGACCGTGTTCTCCGGTGATCCCCGTATTTACCATGCGGGAGAGGCCAATTCGATGCTCAAGGGGCTTCTCGGCGACACCTCTGTTCTGGTCATCGACGACGACGTGCACCGCGACAGGCGACGGCTGATGCTGGCGCCGTTCGCCCGCGACGCCGTCGCGCGGCAGGTCCCGGTGATCGCCGAGATCGCCGCGGACAACATCGCGGGCTGGCCCGTCGGTGTCACCTTTCCCGTCGCGCCGAAGATGTCGGAGATCACCCTCGAGGTCATCCTGCGGACGGTCATCGGCGCCAGCGACCCGGCACGGTTGGCCGCGCTGCGGGAGGTGATGCCGCGGGTGCTCAGCGTGGGCCCGTGGGCGACGCTGGCGATCACCAACCCGAAACTCATGCGACGCCGGCCGTGGCACAAGGTGCGCGACGCGATCGCCGAGGCCGACCGGCTGCTCTACGCCGAGATCGCCGATCGTCGTGCCGACCCCGACCTGGCACACCGCACGGATGCGCTGGCGATGCTGATCCAGGCGGGGGACTCCGGGGCGGCTGCCGTACCTGATATCGCCGCCGGGGCGGCTCCGATGTCCGACCGGGAGCTGCGCGACCAGCTGATGACCCTGCTGGTGGCCGGTCACGACACCACCGCGACCGGGCTGTCGTGGGCGCTGGAGCGGCTGACCCGCAACCCGGCGATCCTGACCCGGGCGGTGCGGGCGGCCCGCGATGGCGACGACGACTACCTCGATGCGGTGGTCAAGGAGACGCTGCGGATTCGGCCGGTGGTGTTCGACGTCGGCCGGGTGCTCAAGGAGCCGGTCGAGCTGGCCGGACACCTGCTGCCCGCGGGCGTGATGGTGATCCCGGGCATGGTGCTCGTGCACGCCAGTGACGCGATCTACCCGCAGGCGGACCGGTTCGACCCGGACCGCATGGTCGGTGCGACGTTGAGCCCGTCGACGTACCTGCCGTTCGGCGGCGGCAATCGGCGCTGCCTGGGCGCGACGTTCGCGACCGTCGAGTTCCGGGTGGTGCTGGCCGAGATCCTGCGCCGTGTCGAGCTCGCGACCACCGACAAGCCGGCGGAGCGCAGGCGCCTCAAGCACGTCATCTTCGTGCCGCACCGCGGCGCCCAGGTTCGTGTCCGAGCCAGATCGGCGGTTGCTGAGGGCCCCGCACACCAGGCTCCGTCCTGCCCTGTCGGCGGCACGTCGTCGTAGCGGCGAGCTCCGCGAGAATGGGGCCTTGACCACTGCGGAGAAGCAGGTGGGTGTAGTCTGGGGCCTAGGCGAGTTCGCACGAACGGTCGATTCTGACAAGTTTTGAACGCGAAGACACTCAGCCCGCGACGCGATCCTCTTCGCTCGGACATAGTGCGGGGTGCGTCCCCGTACCACCCAAGGACGTAGCTTATGGATTCGTCTGATCTTTTTTCACATCGTCAGGCGCCGGAGAAATCCGCAACCGGCAAGAGCTCCCAAGAGCCAGTGCAGGCCCCCGTTTTCTCGGACCAGCCCAAAAAGAACTCATCTGCCGATTCGCCATCCCCGTGAATGGGTTGGCGCGGTCCCGCCGCGCTTCCCGGCCCGTAAGGGTCACCCTCGGCAGGGAGCTCGGCGGCGAGATCGACGGCGCATGGTGGCCGCATACGGCCTCGGTCGCCACGGAACTGCCGGAGCTCGTCGGCGCCCTGCACCGGGCGCTGGGTGAGATCGTCGACATCCGGATCAACTGGTCGGCGACCGAAGGACAGCTCGACCTGGAGACGATCGCCACCGGCGCGCGATTGATGCGTGCCGGTGAGCAGTACCGTCGGCCCCGCCTGATGGTGGTCGTCGGTCGCGACGCGTCTGCGAAACTTCTTGTCGTGCCGAGCATGACGTCACAAGCCCTCGGTTTGATGGTGCTGCGCACCGCAGCGGGGCTGCCCACGTCGGGCGGCACCGGCGATTCCCGGCTCTTCGAAACGGCCCGTGTGGTGATGCGACTCGCGGAAGCCGAGAGCACGAAGTGGTGTAACCCGATCAGTTCCTGACGCGCCGCCGGCCGCATCAAAACACTGCGCTTCTGAGGTACTACCTGACACCCAGTACGGAGTGCGTTGATCTACGCCCGAATTCGGGCGGTCTTCGTGAGGTCAGGGCCGAAAGTGGAACGTGCTAGCCTTGAGGCGGATGTCTGTCTGACATCTATTCAGAATGACGGAAGTTGAAAGAGTATGGCACAGGGAACTGTGAAGTGGTTCAACGGCGATAAGGGCTTCGGCTTCATCGCCCCCGATGGCGGCGCAGAAGATGTGTTCGTTCACTACTCGGAAATCAGTGGGAGCGGATACCGCTCGCTCGAGGAAAACCAGCGCGTTCAGTTCGAGGTCGAACAGGGCGCCAAGGGACCTCAGGCGGTCGGCGTTACTGCCGTCTAATCGGCACAAACCCGTAATGTGGGCTGGTGGGGATAATCCCTACCAGCCCACATCTGGTTTATCACCCGGTAAAAGCGTTGCGGCTCAGCGCTTCTTGTCGTGAACGGCCGACTCGATAGCCGAGGATTTCGAATCCGACTTCGCGTGCTTGGCGGCGCGTTTCTCCTTCAGAGATTTGCCGGATTTCTTGGTCATGGTCTGCCGCGGAGATTTGTCGGACATGTGCCGGCCCCTTGATTGTGGGGGCCTGAGTGGTCCCGATAGTTCGACCTTACCCCGCGTGACCCGGCGGGGTCCCGCGTCGTCCGGGCAGGTCGCAGGGGTGTAACGTCGAAGAAGTTGGGAACCCAGCCAGTCCGGGATGCGTCAGCTCTTCAGCTCTGACCTCGCCGAGCAACCGCTCACGCCGGACACGCCGGTAGCAACCGTACGTCTGGATTGTCTTGAACACTGTGCCCAGTTTCGACTCCATACTGGCTCCTGCTGTGCGGCAACCACTTTCTCGCACCGTCCGGTTCGGCATCCTCGGCACCACCCGCTCGTCCCCGTGCGGCGTGGCGAACTTCAGCGCCGCGCTCTCCGAGGCGCTCAGCGCCCACGGCTCCCAGGTCGGCGTCGTGCGCGTCGCCGACGAGTCACCGACGCCGGACGATGACGGTGTCATTGGAGAGCTTGTCAGCGGGTCGGCGGAGTCCGTGGCGGCCTGCGCGGCCACCCTCAACAACAGCGACGTCGCGGTGATCCACTTCGACCACCACGTCTACGGCGGTGTCGACGGCGACGAGGTGCTCGGCGTCGTCGAGGCGTTGCGGGTTCCCCTCATCGTCGTCGTCCACGACGTTCTCAAAGACCCGACGCCACATCAGCATTGGGTTCTCGACACGATCATCGCCAAGTCCGACCGGGTGGTGGTGATGTCCGAATCGGCGCGGCAACGGCTCTGTGGCGCCCACACCGTCGATCAGCGCAAGGTCGTGACGATTCCGCACGGCGCGACGATCCCGACCGGCGCCCGCCCGAAGCGCGCGAGCCGACCCACCCTGCTGACGTGGGGCCTGCTGCGCCCGGGGAAGGGCATCGAGCGGGTCATCGACGCGATGGTGTCGCTGCGCACCGTGGCCGGCCGACCGCGCTACCTGGTGGTGGGCCGGACGCACCCGGATGTCGAGGCCGCCGACGGCGAGGCGTACCGCGACGCGCTCATCGAGCGGGCGAAGAACGCCGGGGTGGCGGACTGCGTGTCCATCGATGCTCGGCACTACGACACCGCAATGCTGACGTCGGTGATCCAGTCGGCGTCGTTGATCGTGCTGCCCTACGACTCGAAAGACCAAGTGACGTCCGGTGTTCTCGTGGACGCCATCGCCAGCGGCAGGCCTGTGGTGGCCACCGCCTTCCCGCACGCCGTCGAGTTGCTCAGCGGCGGTGCGGGCACGTTCGTCGACCACGACGATCCGGATGCGCTGGCGCTGGCGCTGCGCCAGGTTCTGACGCAGCCACGGTTGTCCGGATCGATGGCCGCCAAGGCCCGTGAGATGGGACCGGAGCTGGAGTGGTCGTCGGTGGCTGCCACCTACATCGATCTGGCGCAACGCATCCTCGCCGAGCGCCGAGTATCGCGATGACCTGCCTGTGACCGATGGCCCGATGAGGCGGATCGTAGGCGCAGAACTCGACATCGACATCACCGCGCCGTCGACGCTGGAGTTCCAGATCGCCGTCGCACCGCACCCGAACACCGAGGTCTACGAGTCGCTGTCCTTCGTTCTGGACGGAAAGCCGTTGCAGCCGTTGGAGATCAGCGGCTCGCACGGCAACCGGATCCACCAGCTCGAGGTCGCTACGGGACACCTCGAGGTCGTCTACGGCGCGACGATCGTCGGGCGGACGGATCCGGCCCCGGTGACCGATTACGACAGATCGGTGTACCTGCGCCCGAGCCGTTATGCGGAGGCGGACAAGTTCTACGGCTTCGCCGCAACCGAATTCGACAGCTTCATCGACTCGACGAACCTGCTGGAGAACGTGTCCTCCTGGGTCGGCGGTCGTCTCAACTATGTGCCGGGGTCCAGTGACCCCATCGACGGTGCGGTGGAGACCCTGCTCTCCGGGGCCGGGGTGTGCCGCGACTTCGTCCACCTCGTGGTGGCGCTGCTGCGGGCCGTCAACGTGCCCGCCCGCGCCGTCTCGGTGTATGCCCCGGGCCTGTACCCGATGGACTTCCACGCGGTCGCCGAGGCGTTCATCGAGGGACGGTGGCGGGTGGTCGACGCCACGCTGCTGGCGCCGCGGCAGAGCCTGGTGCGCATCGCCACCGGACGCGACGCCGCCGACACGGCGTTCCTCGACAGCCATGACGGGATGATCGCGTTGAACAGACTCCAGGTGAGCGCGATTGTCGACGGTGAACTTCCCCGGGACTCGATCGACCGGCTGGTCTCGCTCAGCTGACGCGGACCCGATGGGGATAGGCGTCGTCGCGGTGCTGAAACGACAGGATGCCGGGATTGACCACGACCCCGTCGCGGATCTCGATGGCGCGCGCGATCGTCGGGGTCGCCTCCCACGCCGCGGGCCCGGACAGCACCGTGTCGAGGTGCGGCAGCAGGGCCTCGCTGATCTCCCACGTCGCCGAGTTCCACAGATACGACGGGCTGTGGTCCACGGCGTAGTAGTGCACGCCGTTGGGCATGCCGACCATCGGCTCGGCGAACGACGTCGGCGTCGCCCAGCTGAAGCCCATGCCCGCGTCGCAGGAGACGTCGACGATGAGGCTGCCCGGGGTGAAGGCGGCCAGGTCGGCCTCGGTGGCGAACACCAGGGGCGCGTCGGGGTCCTGCAGCACGCAGTTGACGACGATGTCGAAGTCGGCCAGGAAGTCGGCCACCGGGACACGTCCGTCGGGGGTGTCCGCCCAGACCCGGTCGGGAGTGTCGGCGTCGGCGCCCATCTGCAGGATCTGGGTGGAGTGGATCGGCGACGCGACGGCCGCGACGTCGCGGTTGGTCAGCACGTGCACCTCGTCGACGCCGTGGGAGTTCAGGGCGGTGACGGCGCCGCGGGCGGTAGCGCCGAACCCGAGGACGGCGGCGCGCAGCCTGCGGCCGTAGCTGCCGGTGATCCCGATCAGCGCCATGGCGTGCAGCACCGAGCAGTAACCCGCCAGCTCGTTGTTCTTGTGGAAGACGTGCAGGTTGAACCCGCCGTCGGCGTGCCAGTGGTTCATCGCCTCGAACGCGATCAGTGTCAGCCGGCTGTCGATGGCGATCTGGGTGAGGGGGGTGTCCTGCACGCAGTGCGGCCATCCCCAGACGATCTGGCCGTCACGCATCTCCGCCAGGTCCTCGGACTGCACCTTGGGGAGCAGGATGACGTCGCAGTCGGCGACGAGTTGCTCGCGGGTGCCGATCCCGCCGACCAGGCCGGCCAGCCCGTCGTCGGTGGCGCCGAACTCGGAGCCGTACCCGTTCTCGACGAAGATCCGGGACCGCAGCGCGGGGTCGATTCTGTCGAAATGCTCGGGGTGAATCGGCAGCCGGTGTTCGTCGGGTTTGCGCGAGTGGGCCAGGATTCCCAGCGAAAGCTGTTCACCGTCAACGGTCATCCGACTACGCCGGCCTCCGGTCCTGGGGACCCAGGTTGGTCCCGACTTCCTGACCTTACCCGCCGGCACCCGTCAGGCCCGCGCCTCGATCCCGTCGCGTTGACGCATTCAGTCGGCCTCACTAACCTTGGGTTGAACGCCGACGAGCTGCCGTCGTCTCCCGACTCCGGCTGGTGGTCCGCAACAACCCCGGGTTCCACCAGTGCCCGGACCCTCACCGCCCGGACGCATCGACAGGACCTCCATTGGCCATCGCCGACATTGCTGCGTACGCGCATCTGACCGACGCCGAGATCGAGTCGCTCGGGCACGAACTGGACGCCATTCGTGCCGATATCGAAGAGTCGCTCGGCGCGAAGGACGCGGCCTACATCCGGCGCACCATCCGGTTCCAGCGGGTGCTCGACGTGGCGGCGCGGCTGCTGATCGCCGGCACCCGGTCACGTGCCGGCTGGGTGGCGGGTACCGCCGCACTGGCCTACGCGAAATCCATCGAGAACATGGAGATCGCCCACAACGTCGGCCATGGTCAATGGGACTGGATGAACGACCCCGAGATCCACTCGAGCACGTGGGAGTGGGACATGGTGGGGGTGTCGTCGCAGTGGAGGTATTCGCACAACTACCGCCACCACATGTTCAGCAATGTGGTCGGGGTGGACGACGACCTCGGCTTCGGCGTGATCCGGATGACCCGCGACGAGCCGTGGAAGCCCGAACATCTCGTGCAGCCGCTTCGTAACCTGTTGTTGGCCAGCATCTTCGAGTGGGGAATCGGCCTTCACGGGATTCACTCGGAGCGCGATCGGCTGATGCCCGACGAGGGAAAGGTCGCGCAGGCCAGGAAGGCGTTTCTCACCAAGATCGTGCGGCAGTCGGCCAAAGACTACGTGCTGGTGCCTGCCATGACCGGACCGCGCTGGCGCAGGACCCTGGGCGCGAATGTGGCGGCCAACGTGGCGCGTAACTTCTGGGCGTATGTGGTGATCTTCTGCGGACACTTCCCCGACGGTGCGGAGAAGTTCACCGCGGACGTCCTCGAGAACGAGACCAGGGGCGAATGGTATCTGCGGCAGATGCTCGGTGCCGCAAACTTCAACGCCGGTCCGTTGCTTGCCTTCTCGAGTGGCAACCTGTGCTACCAGATCGAGCATCACCTGTTCCCCGACCTGCCGAGCAACCGGCTGGCGCAGATCGCCGTGCGGGTGCGGCAGGTGTGCGACAAATACGACCTGCCGTACACGAGCAGTTCCCTTGCGCGCCAGTACTTTCTGGTGTTGAGAACCATTCACAAACTGGCGCTTCCCGATCGATGGCTGGTGGCCACCAGCGACGATGCACCCGAGACCGCCTCGGAGAAGAAGTTTCTCACCGGTGCCGCATCGGGGGCCATCGAAGGTGGAGCAACGGCCGGGCTTCGAACGGCACTGCGACAGCGGGCAGGCAAACGCCTCTTTGCAACCCGGCGGGCGTGAATCGGCGTACGGTGGGACGTATCGAGCAGCCCGGTTGCGGGCCAACATGCTCGACTCGAAAAGGAAATAATGATGGCGTCGCCAAGCACTATCCGATCGCCCTACGACCGACGGGTCGAACTCGTCAAGGACACCATCAGCGCGCACTCCAAGCTCGGTGACAAGGCCGCCGGCGAACTCGCCGTGCACGTGTTGCAGGTACTGAATTCCATTCCCGAGAAAGTGCGCTGAGTGTCCTCGTGACTCTGCGCGGGAGACGATGGAAGCAGCGCCGATTCTGGGGCTGATCGGAGGCGAGAAAGTGAACCAGGGCGATTGAATGCGGCAATCCGGGAGCAGTTCCTTGCTGCTGTCCATGGCCGACGCGGCACCGACGCCGCCGATCGGCTGTGTGAGGCGTGCGTGATGTTCTTCGACATCGACGCCGCGGCGATCTCGCTGGTCTTCGACGGCGCGACCAGCGCCACGCTGGGCTCCAGCAGCTCGCATGCCCGGGCGTGCGACGAGCTCCAGTTCACGATCGGTGAGGGGCCGTGTCTGGAGTCGGTCGCCACGCGCGCGCCCGTGCTGGTCAGTGACCTCGCCGCACCGACCGAGGTGCGGTGGCCCGTGTACGGACCCGCCATGCTCGAACTGAAGATCCGGGGGGTGTACGCGATGCCCGTCGTCGTCGCCGGAGAGTACGTCGGTGCCCTCGATCTGTTTCGCGCTGTGCCCGGCCAGCTGTCCGCCGCAGAGCTGTCCGGCGCCGTCGTCGCCGCCGAACTGGCCGGAATCCCGTTTCTCGATCTGTTCGACGGGGACCTGCAGGCCGCAGTGTCCGACCCGGGCAGCAACGCGTGGGCCGAGCTGAATTCGCTGTCGCGGGCGGAGGTCAGCCAGGCGACCGGCATGCTGGTGGCGCAGTTGGGGATTGACCCTGCTGAGGCGCTTCTTCGCCTGCGCGCCCACGCCTATGCGGCGGGACGTCCCGCCACCGACATCGCCCGCGACATCCTCGAGCGCCGACTGACGCTGGAGATCAACTAATGCGGGGTACCCGCATCGCAGGAAGGAGGGCAAGATGACGGAAACTCCGCGCGAAACGCGTGTGCTGGACGCGGTGGTCTCCCTCGTCGATAGCCTGCTCGTCGACTTCGACGTGGTCGATCTTTTGACCGAACTCACGGAACGTTGCGCGCAGCTGCTCGACGTCGCGGCTGCCGGGTTCCTGCTCGCCGACTCGTTCGACCAGCTGCACCTGCTGGCGGCGACGACCGAGCAGGCCCGTGCGCTGGAAGTGTTCCAGCTGCAGACCGACCAGGGTCCGTGCATGGACTGCTATGCCACCGGAGCGCCGGTTTCGGTTGCCGACGTGGCGACTGAGACCGAGCGCTGGCCCCGCTTCGTGCCTGCCGCGCAGCTCGCCGGATTCGCGTCGGTGCACGCCGTCCCGATGCGTGCCGCGGGCATCGTGCTGGGCGCGCTCGGACTGTTCGGTTCCGAGCCCGGCGAACTCAACGACGCCGACGTGCTCGTCGCCCAGACGCTGGCACACATTGCGTCGGTGGCGATCCTGCAGGAGCACGCGCCGACACCGTCGACCGTGATGCCGCAGCTTCGCTCGGCGCTGACCAGCCGGATCATCGTCGAGCAGGCGAAGGGGCTCCTGCGCGAGTTCCTCGACGTCCCAGTGGAAGAAGCGTTCACGATCCTTCGTGCGTACTCACGCGCGCGCGGTGAGCACCTCACTGAGGTTGCGCGTCGGCTGATGACCGATCGGCACACCCGCCCGGTGCTGATCGCCGAGCTGTCCGAATTCGTCACGTCCCCAACGTCTTAGGGGCGGTGGCGGGCCCTTGCGCGCCGCGCTGCCTCCTCCACCAGACGCTCCGCGACGACGGCGAGCTTGATGTTCTCTGCCTGGCTCAACCGCTTCAGTCGCTCGAATGACTCCTCGGCGGTTGCGCCCGACCGGCTGCGCAGGATTCCGATCGCCTGGTCGATCACCGCACGCGCCGCCAGTGCCTTCTGCAGGTTTTCGGTGCGCTCCTGCGCGTGGGTCAGCACCTGCGCGTTGTACATCGACACCGCGGCCGACGCGGCGAACCGGGTTCCGAGCGCGACGGCATGCTCACCGAACGCGTCGCGGCTGCGGGCATAGGTGTTGATCGCGCCGATCACGTCGTCTCCCACGACCAGGGGTAGCGACAGCGCCGAGTGCACTCCCATCCGGGCCACCCTGCCGCCGAAGTGAGGCCAGCGGGTATCGCTGCCCAGCGATCCGCTGACCGCGGCCCGCCGCGTCTTCATGCTCGTGATGCAGGGACCTTCGTTGAGTTCCTCGTACTGGGCCGTGTCGATCTCGGCGATGAACTCGGCGGTGGCGACGCAGGTCTGGATGCGGGGCGTGACGTTTTCGGGCTGCAGCAGCGCCACGCCCGCACCGTCGACGTTCGGGATGGCGTGGGCGGCGAATTCGGCCACATCGCGGGCCAGGTCGACGACTCCGCGGGCGTCGGCCACCAGGCCCGCCACGCCGTCGAGTCCGGCGCGCAGATCGGTCTCGTCGGCTTCGCGTTCTGCGGTCGACGGATCTTCGTGAGTGGCCCGGCCGGGCTGTGCGTCGTACTCAGCCATCGTGTCTAGAACGTACCCGCCCCGCGCCGCGCCGAAAACCCGTCCGGTCAGCTCACCAGCGCGAGCGCGTGGGCACGTCGCAGCTTGCCCGACGGAGTCTTCGGGATGGTGCCGGGCTTGAGGACCACGACGTTGCGGGGCCGGACGTCGACCTCGGCGAACACCTCGTGGGCGACCTGCCGCTCGATGCGGCGCACCTCGGCCTCGTCCGCGAATTCCTTGCACTCCACGGCCACCGCGAAGGTCTCCCGGGAGCGCCCCGCGTCGAGGCGCACCGCGACGGCACAGCCGGGCCGCACGCCCTTCACGCGACTGGCGGCGCGCTCGATATCGGTCGGGTAGATGTTGCGGCCGGCCATGATGATCACGTCTTTGAGGCGTCCGCACACCACCACGTCGCCGGTCTCGGTGAGATAGCCAAGATCGCCGGTGTCGTACCAGCCGCGTTCGTTCTGCGCGGCGATGAATCCGCCCACCGTGGTGTAGCCCCTGGTCACCGGCTCGCCGCGAACTTCGATGACGCCGACGCCGCGGGCGGCCAACTCGCTGCCGTCCTCGTCGACGACCCGCAGTTCCAGGCCCTCCAACGGCTTGCCGAGCGACACCAGGCGTCGGGTATGACCCTTGGTGGCCGGAACAGCGCGGTGCAGAACGGCCAGCAGGTCGGCGTCCACTTCGTCGATGACCATGCCGCCGCCGCACTCGGAGAACGACACGGCGACCGTCGTCTCGGCCATGCCGTAGGCCGGGATGATCGCCTCGCGCTTCAGGCCGAACGGGGCGCCGGCGTCGCAGAGGTCCTCGACATCCAGCGGGTCCACCTGCTCGGCGCCTGAGAGCGCCCACCGCAGCGAGGACAGATCGAATTCGCCGGGGGTCGCCTGCCTGCGCAGTCGCTTGGCCAGCAGGTTGTAGGCAAAGTTCGGCGCGGCCGTCATGGTGCCCTTGTACTTGTCAATCAGCTTGGGCCACAACAAGATATCGCTGAGGAAGTCCATCGGGGTGATCTTCACCAGCTCGGCGCCGTAGTACATCGGCACCGTGAGGTAGCCCGTCATACCCATGTCGTGGAAGCAGGGCAGCCAGCTCACGATCACGTCGGTGTCGACGTCGAAGTCGCAGCCGACGGTCATCGCGTCCGCGTTGGCGACGATGTTGGCGTGACTGATCTGCACGGCCTTGGGCGAACCCGTCGAGCCCGAGGTCAGCTGCATCAACGCGATCGCGTCGTCATCGGTGTCGACCGGCTCGATCGGATCGCTCGCCAGGAGCGACTCGATGGTCAGCACCGTCATCCCGAGCCCCTCCAGCACCGGCGCTGCGGCCATGAACGGGTCGGAGATCACCACGGCGCGCGCCGCGATCATCTCGATGACGGCGGTGGTCTCTTCGGCCCAGCGCACCAGGTCGGTGCGGGGCGTGGGCTGGTGCACCATGGTTGCGCTGGCGCCCCGCATCCAGATGCCCTGGGCGGTCGGCGCGATCTCGACCGGCGCACCGGCGAGGACCGCAACTGCGTCGCCCGGTCCGATGCCGGCGGCGGCCAGTCCGCCCGCGATCTGGCGGGCACGCTCGTGGACCTCGGCCCACGACTGGCGCAGCGGCGCGTCCGGCTCGCCGGTGATCAGGCCCTTGGTGCTGCGTCGGGCGTTTTCGTACATGGTGTCGGTGAAACGGCTCATAGAAGCCCCTATTGCATCGGCGCGAAAGCGCTCGTGATCTGAGTCCGGGCGGCGGCGTAAAGGTGCACGTCCGCCGGGGAGTGCGCGAGCCGTCGCTGAAGTTCGACTGCCGTCGGCCCGGAAAGGGCCGCGGTAATACGTGACCTCCTCAGGTCCACCTCAGACGGTCCCCGGCCCGGTCGGAGCGGGGGTCGCGACATGTCAGACGCACTGACTGTACCGACTGAAGTAGCCAGCGCCAGCCAAGCGCGCCCGATGTGACCCGGATCGTGACAACTTTGAGCCACCAAACCCCCCCAAAGCGCGAATCGCACTTCCGTGAATGGTCGGATGACGTCGTGGTTCCTCGGCCCACTCGGCGGGGAGATCAGATCGCCACCGTGACGTTTCCGTGAGGCTGGTGAACCAACCGGGGGAAACCTTACCGCGAAGGCGCCTCCCGGCGCTGCCACCGCGCTTTCCGGCGGGGCTTGGGTACCCGCGGTGCGCTTCTCGACGGTGGTAGCTGCAGTAGGTGACGCATCCCGTGCGAATGGACGAAGTTCGCCCGGCTAATCGGTAGGCACGGTATGCATTTAATTCATGGCTGCGGGTGAGTATGTGGGTCGAATCGGGGGGTTGGCCGTCGCTCTGGGGATCGGGGCCGCGATCTTTGCAGGTCAGGGCGTCGCGCTAGCGGATGAGGGAACACCGTCGGGGCAGGAGTCGTCGGTCAGCGCACCTGACAGGGCCGACAGCACGCCGGCGAAGGCTGCCGAGTCCGAGGCGGAGAACGACGTCGCCGACGTCGCGGACGAGGACGCTGAGGACGTCGCCGAGGACACTGGCAGTGAAAACGTCACCGAGGACGAGGACGTCACCGAGGACGAGGACGCCGCCGGTGGGGACGTCACCGAGGACAGGGTCCGCAGAGACAAGAAGCCACTGACCGAGAAGCCCGCGGTCAAGGTCGTCGTCGAACCCGAGGTCATCGAGCCCGAGGTGGTCGAGGCCGAGCCGGTGGTCGCGGACCCGGTGGTCGCCGATCCAGTCGTCGAAGAGCCCGCTGTGACCGTCGTCACCGACGAGCCGGTCGCCGGACCGGTCGTCGAGGAGGTCGACACCGCCGAGGTCGTGACCACGCCGCTGTCCGCTGTCACGCCCGAGGAGGCCGCGGACGTCCCCGAGGATCCCGCCATCCCCGCCGTGACGTCGCTGTTCACGTCGCTGGTGGCCGCGGGCCGTGAGGTGACCGACCAGCGGGCGTCGCTGACAGCCGAGCAGCCGGCCCTCAGCCTGGTCGAGGCCAGCGCCGCCACGCAGTACCCGCGCCCGACCGGAGTCGAGGTCATCGAGTGGACTCCGCCGCTGGAGTGGCTGCAGAACATCCCGGTGCTGGGGCGGTTGGTGGTGACACCGCTCGTCGGGCTGATGCACGCCATCCCACTGCTCGGCGACATCCTGCACCCGGTGTTCGGCTTCCCGATCGATCACGACGCGCCCCCGGGCACTCCGAAGGCACGCAACTTCCTGGTGAAATCCTTCGACGGCACCCGGATCTTCGTGAACTTCATGCCGGCGAAGGGGTTGGCGGCCGGGGAGAGCGCCCCGACGATCCTGTCCGGTTCCGGCCTGGGGCTGCCGGGAGCCACGACCCTGGAACTCAACACCGACGGTTTTCTGCCCACCGACGTGATCGGCATCGGTGCGCTGCGCGCGGCCGGCTACAACGTCGTCACCTGGGATCCGCGGGGGGAGTGGCGCTCGGGTGGCCAAATGCAGTTGCAGTCACCGGATTTCGAGGGCCGCGACATCTCGTACCTGATCAGCCACCTGGCCACGCTGGACGAGGTGCAGACCGAAGAGGGTGACGACGGCGATCCCAAGATCGGCATGGTCGGTGCGTCCTACGGCGGCGGCATCCAATTGGCCACGGCCGCAATCGATCACCGCATCGATGCGATCGTCCCGACGATCGCGTGGAACAGCCTGCCCGACGTGCTGTTCCCCCGCGAGTCGGTGCGCAGCGGCTGGGGCACGCTGCTGAGCACGGTGCTGGTGTTGACGCTGTCGCGGCCGAACCCGCGGATCCTTCCTGCGGCGATCGTCGGCATCCTCACCGGCTATGCGTCACCGGCCGACATCGCCCTGCTGAACGATCGTGGGTACGCCGATCAGATCGGCGACATCACCGCACCCACGCTGCTGTTTCAGGGCACCGTCGACACGCTGTTCACGCTGGGGCAGGCGGACCTCAACGCGAAAGCCCTTATCGCAGCGGGGACTACGACGAAGGTGGTGTGGTACTGCGGTGGCCACGGCGCCTGCCTGAGCAGCTACAACAACGGCGACCTGATCGTGGACCGGACGTTGGACTGGCTCAATCGCTACGTCAAGGGCCAGGACGTGGACACCGGCGACCAGTTCGAGTGGGTGGACCAGAACGGTGACTGGTTCTCGTCATCGCAGTACCCCGTGACGCCGGGAGAGCCCGTCGAGGCCGAGCGCACCGATGACAAGTCGATCCTGTTCTTCCCGTTCATCGGTGGGTCCGGTCCGAACCCGTTGATCATTCTCCGCGGGTTGATTCCCACCATTCTCGGTCTGGCGTCGGCGGCGCCTGCGACGAACGCGGTGAACCTGAAGGTGCCCGATGCCACCGAGCTGACGCACATCGTGGGGGCGCCGGAGTTGACGCTGACCTACTCGGGAACCGGGAACGCCGAGCACGTGTACGCGCAGATCGTCGACGACGAGACTCAACTGGTGCTGGGCAACCTCACCACGGCGATTCCCGTTGAGCTGGACGGAGAATCGCACACTGTCACGTACTCGCTGGAGCCGGTGGCGCACACGCTGAAGCCGGGACAGTCGGTGACCGTGCAGCTGGTGACCTCGACGATCAACTACCTGAACTTCTACTCGGGGGGTGCCATCACGGTGGAGGCGATGTCGGTGAAGCTGCCGACGCTCGCGCCCGGCTCGGTCGCCGCGGGCTCGGGCATTGCGGCGGCCTAACCCCTTGCCGTTGAGACTGCACTGAGGGCGGACCCCACTCGCACTTTTCCGCCGTGGGCGCAGTCTCAACGAGGCCTGTGGATAGATTCTGCGGCGGACTGCCCGAAAATGTCAGGCTTCCTCCATGGAGGGGGTTTTTCTGGGCAGTGAGGCCTTGGAGTCGGGGGCGATCACCCGTCACGAGCTTCGGACGGTCTATCGCCGGGTGCTGCCAGATGTATACGCGCCCAAGCGAACCGAGCTGACGCTGGCCCAACGGGCGACGGCGGCGTGGCTCTGGTCGCGCCGAGAGGGCGTCATCTCGGGCGTGGCGGCATCGGCCCTGCTGGGCGCGGACTGGGTCGACGACGATGCGGTGATCGACCTGAACTGGCCCAATCACCGCTCTCCTGCAGGCATTCTCACGCGCAACGACACATTGCTCGACGGCGAGGTCGCGGTGGCCGTCGGGCTCCCGGTGACCACACCGGAGCGGACGGCATTCGATCTCGCGCGCCGGGGGTCGGTGAGTGGAGCCGTCGCCAGGCTGGACGCGCTGGCGCGGGCCACGCACCTTAAGGCGCAGGACGTCGAGGAACTCGCGCAGCAGCATCCGCACGTGAAGGGGCTTCGCCGAGTGGACCGGGTGCTCGACCTCGTGGACGCCGGCGCCGAGTCCCCCAAGGAGTCGTGGCTGCGAACGATGTTGATCTCCGCGGGATACCGGCGACCGAAGACACAGATCCCCGTCCTGCGCGCCGACGGCTACTCCCGCTACTACCTCGACATGGGTTGGGAGGACATCAAGGTCGCTGTCGAGTACGACGGCGAACACCATCGCGCAGACCCGAGGGCGTACCGCAAGGACATCGAGCGACTGGACTACCTGGCGTCGGTCAGGTGGATCATCGTCCGCGTCGTACAGGGCGATCGCAAGTACGACATCCTCGCGCGCGTGGACCGGGCGATCGCGGCCCGCGGAGGCCTCTAACCCCTGCGTTCACCTTGCGAAGCCTTCTCGTTGAGACTGCGCTGAGGGCGGGGTTCACTCGCACTTTGTCGCCATAACGGCAGTCTCAACGCTGAGCCTGCGCCCACAGCCGTTGAGACTGCGCTGGCGGCGGGGTCTTCTCGCACTTTGTCGCCGTGGCTGCAGTCTCAACATGGTATCACAGTGATACCATCGCGGGCATGGCCATGACACTGCGACTGACCGACGATCAGGACCGGGCGTTGACCCTGCTGGCCGAGGCCGATGGCGTCAGTAAGCAGGAGGCGGCGTGCCGGGCGATCGTCGATGCTGCTGCGCGACGGACTCACGACGCGCGAGTGCGTGAGCTGGCATCTCGGGCGCGCAGTCGGTACGCCGACCTGCTCGACCGTCTCGCTCAGTGAGCGTTGTCTACCTGACGACCGAAGACCTGCTGGCCCTCGCCGACGATCTCGGCGTCTTGGTGCTTCGCGACATCGGGCTGCTGGATTCCGCCGCGCACCGTCCGCAGTCGACCGTGCTGGGCACCGACGCGTATAGGTCCGTGCACGAGAAGGCAGCGGCGCTTCTGGAGTCCATAGTGCGTAATCACCCCCTTGTCGACGGGAACAAGCGACTCGGATGGCTCGCGCTGTGTGTCTTCTATGGGCTCAACGACATTGACGTCGAGGTGGTCGACGACGATGCCTACGATCTGATCATCGCACTGGCATCGGGGAAGGTTGACCACCGCGCCGCAGCGAAAACCCTTGAGGCGTGGTTGACTCTGCCCCCGTGCCGTTGACGCTGCCCTCGCGCCGTTGAGACTGCGCTGAGGGTGGTGTCTACTCGCACTTTGGCGCCGTGGGTGCAGTCTGAACGGGGTGCCTGCGCCCGCTGCCGTTGAGACTGCGCTGAGGGCGGGGTCTACTCGCACTTTGTCGCCATGGGTCCAGTCTGAACGTGGAGCCTGCGCCCACAGCTGTTGAGACTGCGCTGAGGGCGGGGTCTACTCGCACTTTGTCGCCGTGGCTGCAGTCTCAACGTGAAACTCAACGCGGAATTGGTGCACGGGGGCGTGGTACGGGTGGGGCAAAATGGTTCCGGTGTTGCCGACGCGTTCGACCCTGGAAGGTTGGCGTCCCGATTCGTTGACAACGTCCTCGGCCACGGTCAAGGCAGGCGGCGAGTCCGTGGGTACCGCGGTGTCGGGGATCGAGGACGGGTGCGCGCGGCTCCCTGAGATGAAGGGCTGGTCAGGCCCTGCGCACGACGCTGCGGGGGCGATGTTCGGCCGCGCCGACGTCGAGGCCGACGAGTTCTCCCGCTACGCGACGGCAGTGGCATCGGCGCTCCACGGCGGCGCAGCCTCGATCGGGGCGGCGAGAACACCGCTGCTCGCCAAGGCCGACGAACTCGATGCCGGGCCGTTCAACGTCACCGATCAGTGGGTGGTGCTGATCGACCCGGTGATGGCCTCGGAAGAGGAGATGGAGAAGCTGCAGGCGCTGGCGCGTCAGGAGCAGGCGACGGTCAACACCATGCTGGTGGCGGTGGGCGATGCCGACAACGCCACTGCCGACGCGGTGGTCGCGGCGGGCACCGGGTTCGGGTTCGTCCAGCCGACGGGCCCGACGGCCGATCTGACCGGCCTGCTGCTGCCCGGCACGCAGCGGCCCGCCGACCAGGTCGCTGACCCGCGCAATCCGGTCGGCATGATGGCGCAGGAAGCGATCCGCGACGCCGACGAGCAGCAGAACATCCGGGAAGTCATCGAGTCCACCAACGAGTACGGCGAGGAGGTGACGACGGTGATCAAGCAGGACGGCAGCAAGGCCGTCACCACCCGCATGGATCCGTTCGAGTGGCCGAGCAAGCAGAACTCCTACCAGATCGAGGAGTTCGACAAGAACGGCGAGTTCATCGCGCGCACCAGCTCCTGGCACGACCTGGGCAACGACTGCGACTACACGTCGATCACCTACGCCGACGGCTCGAACTGGACGATGTCGATGGACCCGACCGGATATCGGACCGCCGGCTTCACCACCGCAGACGGTCGGCACAGCGCGGTTCCCGTCGACCTGATCGACCGGATGTCGCTGGTCACGGGAGCCGGGATGGCGGGGATGGAGAAGCACATTGCCCGCGGTGGATCGTTGCCGATGATCACCGCGGGGTCGGTCGAGAACATCGGCAAGACAATGAAATTCGGGGGCCCGGCGCTGGTCGCAGCGACGACGGTGTTCGACATGGTGATGGCCGACTCGGGTAAGGATCGGTGCATTGCCCTGGTCGCGGGTGTTGCCGGCGGTGGCGGCGGCTGGGGCGGCGCGGAGCTGGGTGCGGCAGCGGGTTTGGCGACTGGGCCTGCTGCGCCAATCATGGTGCCCACGTTTGCTGCTCTGTTTGCATTGGGAGGTGCTTATGGCGGCGCGGAATTCGGCAAGTTCATCGGAGACGTGGTGTGTCCTTACTGAAGCTTCCCGAACCCGACGGATGGAGCGGCGGTCGAACGTTCCTTGCCCTGGCCGTCGCAGTCAGTGTCGTTGTCGCTGTTGCCTACTGCTGTCTGGGCGTCGCGGCGGCGACCCGCGGCAACTACCTGACACTGGTGGTGACCTTGGGGTGGTCCGCCTTCCTGCTGACCTTCTCGTGGGCGTTAGCGTTGGTCGGGACCTCCCGCACGACACTGCAAACTACCAGCGATGCAACAGGTTTCACCGTGTGGCCCGACCGGCGGTTCACCAGAATTGTGCTTGTGGGAGTCGTCGCAGCTGTGCCGAGCAGCATTCTCTTCGCGGTGGTCGCGCCTTTCGGTGGCATCGAATTCGCGAACACCACTCTGTTGAGGACTACACTGCCGATCGGCGCTGGGTTCGCCGCCTTCGTCGGCATCGCCGGCCTGATCACGGCCTGGCGCCGCGGCGGCGTCGGGCACGTCAAGCTCACGCCCGCCATGATCGAGAACGCCGACATCCTGTCGACGAGGGCGTTCGAGTGGGATGACGTCGTGGACGTCGCCGACCATGCCGACACCCGGAAGGCCCGTCGGGCGGTGGTGCTGCGTCTGCGGGACGGCAAAGAAGAGATCATCAGCGTCGCCGATATCTATGTCCCCGGCGGCGTCGCGCTGTACTGGTTGGTGCGCCACTACTGGCGGCATCCGGAGGACCGGACGGAGTTGGTCGACGCGCGAGCCACAGAGCGGCTTCGCGACGGGCGTTTCGACCTGACCTAGTGGCGTTGAGGCTGCGCTCACGGCGGCGTCTACTCGCACTTTGCCGCCCTCAGCGCAGGCTGAACGGCAGGTGGGGTGTAGTCTGGGGGCAGCTGGTAAAACTCAGCAGTCCGGTCTAGGTCAGTTTCTGCGCTCTCTGCGCTGGCCTTCCCGAGTCTTCACATACGCCGGTCACGCCGGTGGCAATAGCCCAGTCGGGATAATTTTGAATGCTCCAACGTCTGTCAACCATTTGATCGCTCCCTTTGGGATGCAACGCTTTTCGTATCTGCCGAGTTTCGGGATCCTCAGTACCCACCCGCCGACGCCGTGCGGCCTGGCGACCTTCAGCGCCGCCCTGGGCGACGGTCTGGGAACGCGCGGTGTCGACGTCAGCGTGGTGCGCATCGCCGACGGCACCCCCACGGAACGATCCAACGTCGTCGGTGAGCTGATTAACGGCTCCGCGCCGTCGGTCGCCGCGAGCGCGGAGTTGCTCAACCGCAGCGACGTCGCCGTCATCCAGCATGAGTACGGCATCTACGGCGGTGCCGACGGAGACGAAGTTGTCGACATCATGAAGGGCCTGACCGTCCCGTCGATCGTCGTCTGCCACACGGTGCTGAAAGATCCCACGCCGCATCAACGTTCGGTGCTCGAGGAAGTCGTGACGCTCGCCGATCAGGTGGTCGTGATGTCTGACGCCGCCCGCGAACGCCTGCGCTCCGGCTTCGCCATCGACGCGACCAAGATCACCACCATCCCGCACGGCGCGGCGCTGCCCACCACCACCGCCCTGAAGCGTTCGGGCCGCCCGACGCTGCTGACGTGGGGTTTGATCGGCCCCGGCAAGGGCATCGAGCGCGTGATCGACGCGATGGCCGAGCTGAAGAACCTCCCGCACCCGCCGCGGTACCTGATCGCCGGCCGCACGCACCCGAAGGTGCTCGCCGCCCACGGCGAGGCCTACCGCGAGGGCCTGCAGGCCCAGGCGCAGCGCCTGGGCGTCGCCGACTCGGTGGTCTTCGACTCCGCATACCGCAGCGCCGAAGGGCTGACCGCCCTGATGCAGAGCGCGTCCGTGGTGGTGCTGCCCTATGACTCGAAGGATCAGGTCACCTCCGGTGTGCTGGTCGACTCCATCGCCAGCGGGCGCCCCGTCGTCGCCACCGCGTTCCCCCACGCCATCGAACTGCTCGGCAGCGGCGCGGGCACCGTGGTCGGTCACGACGATCCCGCCGCACTCGTCGGTGCGCTGCGCCGGCTGCTGACCGATCCCCGCGTCTCCGGCTCCATGGCGTCTGAAGCGCGTGACCTGGCTCCGTCGATGGCGTGGCCCGTGGTCGCGGGTGCCTACCTCGCACTGGGGCAGCGGCTTGTCGCGGCCCGCTTGGCCGCGGCATGACCGGCGTTGCGCCGCAACCGGTTTTCGCACACCTGCTGCGAATGACGGACCACCGCGCCACTTTTGAGCACGCCCTGCTGACCGAACCGCGCCGCGAGCACGGGTACTGCGTCGACGACATGGCCCGGGTGCTGGTCGTCACCACGCGGGAGCCCGAGACGCCCGGTCCGCTGAACGGCCTTGCAGGCAAGGCCCTGACGTTTCTGAACGATGCTCAGGCCTACGACGGCACCTGCCGGAACCGGATGGACGCCTCGGGGCGCTGGACTGACAAGCCGACCACCGATGACCACTGGGGCCGGATGATCTGGGGGCTCGGCACCGCCGCGGCGAACAGTGACGTCAGCATGGTCCGCAGGCTGGCCGTGATCCAGTTCGACCGCGCCGTCAATGCCCGCTCGCCCCACCCGCGCGCCATGGCGTTCGCCGCCGTCGGAGCCGCGGAACTGCTCACCTTCTCACCCGGTCACGCCGAGGCCCTTCAGCTCCTCCGCGACTACTCGGCAGGCCTCACCGAATCCACCGGCGACCCCGAATGGCATTGGCCTGAAACGCAACTCACCTATGCTAACGCGCTGCTCGCCGAGGCGATGATCGCGACGGGCGTGGCGCTCGAAGACGCAGCGCTGCGGCAACGCGGCCTGGACTCGCTGGAATGGCTGCTGAACTACGAGACGGCGAACGGACATCTTTCGCCCACCCCGGTGGGTGGCCGGGGAGCCGGGGACAGCCGGCCGGGGTTCGATCAGCAACCGATCGAGGTGGCCACTCTGGCCGATGCGTGCGCACGCGCCGCGACCGTCGATCCGCGACCGCTGTGGCCTGAGGGCATCCGCTCAGCTGTCGACTGGTTCCTGGGGGCCAACGACGCCGGACTGCCGATGTGGGACCCCGAGACTGGTGGTGGCTTCGACGGGTTGCACGCCGACGCGGTGAACCTCAACCAGGGTGCGGAGTCGACGCTCGCGGTGATCTCCACCCTGCAGCAGGCGCGGCGCTTCTCGCCCGTGCCGCAATGACCTCGGCGCGCACCGAGCTCGTCACCCGTCAGCCGTTGCGGCTCTCCCCGGACCCGGCACGCGTGATCGCGCAACTCTTCGTCCCGGGCCAGGAGGGTTTCGAAGTCCAGGAGTCCCGCGCGGGCCTGGTGCTCTCCCGCATCCTGGCGCTCACCGACGACGACGTTCGGGAATCGCTGCACGACGTACTCACTCGGTTCCTCGGGCGTCATCGCGATCTGCAGAGCACATTCCGCAGGCACGCCAACGAGCTCGCCGACCGCCTCGACGCGGATCACGAGTACACGGAATCGCGAATGTTGTTGCTAGGAGCGACGTTCACCAACGAGTACGCCATCGAGGGGGCGGCGCTGTGCAACCCCAGCATGGTGGCGCATCCCGATCAGACCGGCATCGCCGCCGGCAGCCTGCGGTTCGTGATGAGCGTCCGGGGCATCGGGGAGGGGCATCGCTCCTCCATCGGGTTCCGCACCGGAGTCGTCGACCCGGCCGGGCACGTCACCGTCGACGCCACCACCCCGTTCGCCTCGACCGGACGGATCGACGGCGCACTGCTGGATGCTCTGGTCTTCCGCGTCGAACTCGGCAGTCAGGGCTACGCGGGAGAGTCCTCGGACTACGTCTTCACCGCACTCGGTGACCTCTTCACGCGATCCGACCTCGACGAGCGGCTCGACAGCCTGCGGGCTCACCTGAGGACGCGCGGCCACGCTGAGGACACCATCGCGTTGATCCGCGGCATCGCCGAGCGGTGCTACGCCATCGAATTCCCCGCTGCCGTACCGCTATCCGAGCGGGTGCTGTGGCCGTCGATGGAGGCCGAGCGGGCCGGCATGGAGGACGCGCGGTTCGTCCGCTTCGTCGAGGACGACGGGTCGGTCACCTACTACGCGACCTACACGGCCTACAGCGGGTCCCACATCAGCCAGCAGATGCTCCAGACCACCGACTTCCGGTCCTTCAACTCCGTGCCGCTGGTCGGGCGGGCCGCGGCCAACAAGGGCCTGGCGTTGTTCCCCCGCCGGATCAACGGCCGGTACGCCGCCATGTCGCGATCGGATCGCGAGACCAACACCGTGGCGTTCGCCGACCATCTGTCGGTGTGGACCAGCGCGGCGCCGTGCCAGCAGCCGACCGAGTCGTGGGAGACGTTGCAACTCGGAAACTGCGGTCCGCCAATCGAAACCGACGCGGGCTGGCTCGTCCTCACCCATGGTGTCGGGCCGATGCGCACCTACAGCATCGGGGCGATCCTGCTCGACCTCGATGACCCGACGCGGGTGATCGGCCGGTTGCGCCGGCCGCTGCTGACCCCGTCCGCCAACGAGCAGGACGGCTACGTCCCCAACGTCGTCTACTCCTGCGGCGCCCTCCGCCACGCCGAAACCCTGGTGATCCCCTACGGCATTGCGGACAGTGCCATCGGCATTGCCACCGTGTCACTGCCCGACCTGCTGGCAGAGATGAGTAACCATGCGTCGAGATGAGTTGAGCGAACTGGTCGTCCACATCGGTGCGGGATTCGCCCCCGGCGAACGGCCCCACTTGCGGAAGGTATTGGCGACGCTGCGGCCGCATCTGGGGCGAACCGTCGAAGACGTGAGCGTTCAGGCCTCGGTGCAGGACCGCGGCCGCAGGGAGCAGCGCGTCACTCTGCGGACCACCGTGCCCGGCTGGGCGCCCGTCCTGGCGGTCGCCGTCGAGGCCGACGTCACGCGCGCGGTGCACGAGGCGAAACGCGAGCTGATCCGCCAGCTCGGACATCAGAAGACGGCACACGACAACCGCCGATTCGCTGACCGGCCGACCCGCCAGCCGATCGCGCGGCCGCGGCCTTCCCGGTAGCGCCGCAGCGTTTGTCGGCGCCGGTGACGGGTACTCTGGAAGTAACCCGCCGACCTGCCTCCTACGACGTCGACCGGTACTCACACTTCGGTTTCAGGGTCTGGATCCATGCCCCTTAGCTGGATCGACCAAGGACATCACCATCGCTATCACCGACATTGCCAGATACACCCACCTCAGCGCACTCGACATCGAACGCCTCGGAGGCGAGCTCGACTCGATCCGTAGCGACATCGAGGAATCGCTCGGCGTCCGCGACGCCAGCTACATCCGTCGCACCATCCTGTTTCAGCGCACCCTCGACGTTGCCGCCCGGCTGCTCATCGCCGGGACGCGGTCGAAGGCCGCTTGGGCCCTGGGCACGGCGGCGCTCGGCTTCGCGAAGAGCGTCGAGAACATGGAGATCGGCCACAACGTGTCCCACGGCCAGTGGGACTGGATGAACGACCCGGAGATCCACTCCAGCACGTGGGAGTGGGACATGGTCGCGGTGTCGTCGCAGTGGAAGTCCTCGCACAACTACCGTCACCACGTGTTCAGCAATGTGCTGGGGGTCGACGACGACCTCGGGTTCGGCGTGATGCGGGTGACCCGCGACCAGCCGTGGTCCCCGAAGTACCTGCTGCAACCGCTGCAGAACCTGCTGCTCGCGGTGACGTTCGAGTGGGGGATCGCCCTGCACGGCGTCGACCTGGAACGCACGCGCGCCGAGAAGGTGATGCAGGCAAAGGCATTGGCCGGCAAAGTGACCCGTCAGGGATTCAAGGACTACCTGTTGTGGCCCGCGCTGAGCATCAAGCGCTGGCGCAGGACCCTGGGGGCGAACGCGGTCGCCAACCTGCTGCGCAACCTGTGGGCGTATGTGGTGATCTTCTGCGGGCACATGCCGGAGGGCACCCAGAAGTTCACGCCGGACGTGCTGCAGAGCGAGACCAAGGCCGAGTGGTATCTGCGGCAGATGCTGGGCGCGGCGAACTTCAAGGCCGGTCGGTTCTTGGGGTTTGCCAGCGGCAACCTGTGCTACCAGATCGAGCACCACCTGTTCCCGGACCTGCCGAGCAATCGCCTCGCCGAGATCGCCGAGCGGGTGCGGCCGCTGTGCGAGAAGTACGGGCTGCCCTACCTGACGGGTTCGCTTGCCCACCAGTATGGTTCGACGCTGAAGATCATCCACCGGTTGGCGCTGCCCGACAAGTTCCTCGGTGCGGACGTCGCGCAGATCCGGCCGCGGCGTCAGCGGCGGGTGTTGCGGGCCGGGGCGCGTCGGCTCGCGGCCTGACTCCTTTTGCGTTCAGACTGCACTCACGGCGGGGTCTAATCGCACTTCTGCGCCCTGAGCGCAGTCTCAACGTTATGTCGAGACTCCGCCGGCGTGGTTCGGCTGGCCCACCTGGCATCGGCGAAGGGAATGTCTCGTGCCTCTGACTGGTCCGTGGCGGGGCAACCCCCTCTGGCTCGCGGACGTGCTGCGCGCTGAGGGTGTCCGTCTCGTCGAGTATCCCGGTTGGCGACAGCGTGGCCACGACGACTTCAAGGACATCCGCGGCGTCATGGCGCACCACACCGGATCGAACAGCGCCACTGCGACCTCCATCGCCGTGGGCAGGCCGGACCTTGCCGGACCGCTGTCGCAGCTGCACATCGCTCGAAACGGCACGGTCACGGTAGTGGCGGCCGGGGTCGCGTGGCACGCCGGCGCCGGGATGTACCCGTGGCTGCCGACCAACATGGGCAATTGGCACATGATCGGTATCGAGTGCGCCAACAGCGGCACCAGTCCGCGGGCGCGACACCGCACGAACTGGCCCGACGCGCAGTACGAGGCGTTGGTGCGGTGCTGCGCCGCGATCAACCGCCGCTTGGCGCAGAACTCCGTGCGGACGATCGGGCACAAGGAGTACGCAGGCCGCGTCCAAGGTAAATGGGATCCGGGCGCGATCGACATGGACATCCTGCGCAGCGACATCCAAGTCCGGATCGGCGCCATCGCGGACCCGGCAGCGACACCGAGACCGCCGGTGCCGGTCGGTGAGTACGCGCACGTCCTCCTGTACCGCGGCTCCGAGGGACCACAGGTCGCCGAGCTGCAGCGCCGCCTCAAGTACGGTTATCGGGCGTATGCCGGGCATCTCGCGATCGATGGGGTATACGGCCCGGAAACCGAAGCGGCAGTCAGGGAGTTCCAACGACGGACACCGCGCCTGAGGGTCGACGGCATCGTCGGCCCTGCTACGGCGGCCGCCTTGAACTTGAGGGTGGTTCCATCAGCAGCGGTCTGAACGTCTTCTCGCTGAACGCAGTCAAGCCGGCGTTGCCACAGGGACCGGTGACCTGGACGTGAGTTTCAAGAGTGCCGTCAATTGGGCCACCGGCAGTCGCACCGTGGAGTCGATCGCGCGGGTCGGCTACCTCGTCAACGGGGTGCTGCATCTGCTCATCGCCTACATCATCGTGCGGACCGCGTTCGGCTTCGGCGGCAACGCCGATCAGACAGGTGCGTTGGCGACGTTGGCCAAGCAACGAGGCGGAGAGGCGTCGCTGTGGGTTGTCGCGTTCGGGCTCGTCGCGCTGGCGCTGTGGCGGTTGGCAGAAACCGTCATTGGACTGCACCCGGGCGAACACACCCACGCTCATCTGCGAGATTCTCCGCTCATCAACCGGCTCAAAGCCTTTGGTTTGGCCCTCATCTATCTGGCGCTGGCGTTCACCGCGACGCAGTTCGCGCTGGGGGTCGGGCGGCAGGGCAGTAACCGGGCCGAAGGCCTGAGCGCGCAGCTGATGCAGTCGGCCGGCGGAAAGGCGGTCCTGGTGGCCGTGGGAGTGGTGATCGCCGCGATCGGTGGCTATTTCGTCTACAAGGGTGCGTTGCGGAAGTTCCTCAATGATCTCACCGTGCCGGGTGGACGGCTGATCACCGCGTTGGGTGTGTGCGGTCATGTTGTCGAGGGTGTGGTGTTGTTCGCTGCCGGGGTGTCGGTCATCGGTGCGCCGTTCCTGCATGATCCGACTCGGGCCACCGGGTTGGACGCCGCGGTCGAGGCTCTCGGTGAGGCCAGGTTCGGTCAGGTGATATTGCTTGTCGCCGCAGCGGGATTCGCGGCATACGGGTTGTACAGCTTCGCGTTGACGCGCTACTCGCGGATGTGACGCCACCGGCCCGTTGATACTGCGCTCAGGGCGGGCGCCACTCGCACTTCGTCGCCGTGAGTGCAGTCTCAACGCCGGAAGGCATCACGCGGACAGCGGGCTGCGGACGCCGAGGACCGGTTGCCTGCGTCGACCGTGACCCCACCCGCGGTCCCACGGCCAGCGCCCCGCATCGTCCGCCCAGACCAGTTGATAGGCGCGAAGGTCCGTGCGGTAGATGCCAGCGGCGAACTTCAGATGAACGTCGGGGTGTTCGACCTCGACCACCTCGAGGAGAAACCTTCCCCCACAATCGATGTGCTCGGCCGGCCGCAAGACCATGCCCTCGTCGACCATCTGACGGCCGATCAGGTTCAACAGTCGCGCAGACACGTGCGCCTGCATCCCCGTCACCAACAATTCCGGCAGGCCCTTCTCGTGCAGGCCGATGGTGTACGCGAACGGGCGTTGATCGCTTTCGACGAACTGCACAGCCCATCCGTGGGTTTTGATGGTGTCCCGCAGCTCGTCCAGGTAGTCGTCGTTGGTCTTGTCGGGATTGTCGCACTGCCAACACATGGCCGTCCCCTTCTGTCGTGGATATGGCCCAGCGTGCCCGCACCCACCGACAGCTTTTAGATCCTCCGTTCAGGCTGCACTGGCGGCGGGACCTACTCGAACTTCCCCGCCCTCAGCGCGGTCTCGATGTATTTGGCGCAACTGACAATCCGAGATCGACCGCACCGGCAGCCAGTCTCTTGTCGAAAGTGGCGATTGCCGCGCTGTGGTGTTGCGCGGTGAAGAGCACGCAGCAGTCGGGCATTTTGAGACGGGTGGTGGCCCGGAGTTCCCCGAGTCGACGGGCGCCGGCGGCCGGCAAGTCCAGAGGCTCAACAGCGAGACGGCTCAGCAGTTGGTCGAGCTGGTCGGCCCGGCCCGCTCGGGCGGCGCCGACGTAGACCTCTGCGAGGGTGACGACACTCGACGCGAATGACTCTGAGGCGTGTGCGATGAGTAGATCGGTTGCGGCCTCATGGTGCGTGTCGGCCGACTCGAAGTGTGCGATCAACACGCTGGCGTCCAGGACGATCATTCGGGCCAGTCCTCGCGCAGCTCCTCGAGGTAATCAGCACCGAAGACTCCTGTCAGTGCCCCGCCGGTGCTCTTGATCGTCTCCCGGCGAGCGCGATCCTCCTCACTGTGATTGTGCGCGACGGCGTCTCGCCCGACGAGGATGAGCCGACGCAGCAGAGCCCCTGGTTTGTCGGCAAGTTCGGGCCACGTGCGACGTGCGACGCCCAGGGCATCGCTGATGTCCTCGGTCTCGGTGATCGCGTGGCGGCGGTGGTCAGTGGGCATGACTGAGTGTAACACTGCCGAGAAGGTGTCACACCAAGCGAAATCTCCGTCTGGACTTGTTCAGGCTGCACTGGCGGCGGGGGTTACTCGCAGTTTGTCGCCCTCAGTGCAGCCTCAATAAACGTGTGGGGGCTGGGGTGAAGCTGGGCGTCCGCAGAGTTGCGATGCGGTCTAGTGGCCAACTATTGTGCGGGTAGACAAACAATAGTTGGAGAAGGGGGTTCGGTGGAGTTTGCTCGTCCCTTTGCCACTGTGACGCCGACGCTCGACGGCGACGTGCTCGCAGTACTGGCGCGCGACGATGTCACGTTCACGACGGGCCAGGTCCACCGAATCCTGAACAGGTTCTCCGAAGAGGGCATTCGAAAAGTGCTCTCGCGCCTTGTACTCCAAGGTGTTGTGTACGTCGAACGCGTCGGCAACACCTACGCTTACCGATTCAACACCGATCACCTCGCTGCCGATGCGATCGTGGCGCTGGCCCGACTTTCCACCACCTTCTTCACGCGGCTGGAGAAGCACATCGAGGCGTGGGACGAGCCACCGGCATACGGAGCGGTCTTCGGATCGGCGGTGACCGGTTCGATGACTCCGAACAGCGACATTGACCTGTTCCTGGTAAAGGAAGACGCAGCCTCGGACGAGGTGTGGGCGCGCCAACTCGGAGACCTCGCGCGCACAGTCTCGAGGTGGACTGGGAACGACGCTCGTGCAATCGAATACACGGTTGCGGAGCTGGTTGAAGCACGCAACGAACCCGTCGTGCGTGACGTCGTCGATCATGGACTCACCGTGGCCGGCACGAGGGAGTGGCTACTACGAACCGTCGGAACAACGCGTCGAGCTCGTCGCCGATGAGTGAACGGACCCGACCGTCTTCGAGCGCGATCATTGCGGGTCGATTGAAGAAGGCGACGGAGTTTCTCGATGCGGCCGGCTTTCTGGCGGACGACGCCCCTGACGCGGCGGTGAATCTCTATGTGTTGTCGGGAATCGCCGCAGCTGACGTCGTCTGCTGCGTCCGACTGAACAAGTACGTGATCGGCGACAACCACAACGAAGCAGTCAGCTTGTTAAAGCAGGCCGACGGCTCGCTGGAGCGGCATCTGCTAACACTTCTCGCCATCAAGTCGAAGGTTGCCTACACCCACCAATCGGCGACTGCTGGCGAGCGCAAAAAGGCGAGGCGGGCAGCTGAAGGCCTTGAGAGAGCGGCGCGTCTCGCCGCCGGTCTACGAGATTGACGGGGCTACCGTTCAGACTGCACTGGCGGCGGGAGTTACTCGCACTTCTCCGCCCTCAGCGCAGTCTCAACGTTGGACGGAGACCCACTGGCCGAGGCGGGCGCTCTCACTGATGGCATCACCGACGAGCATCTGCTCGTAGCCGTCGTGGAACGTCGGGTAGTCCGGCGTCCCGGATGCATGACCGACGCCGATCGCGTCGTACACCGCGCGAAACAACGCCTTGAACGTGTCCGGGTAGCCCTGCGCGTGCCCGGCGGGGTAGTCGCCGGCGGCCCGCAGATGCACCTGGTTGGGGTCGTCGCGGTGGCCGGTCCACAGCTGCTCCGGGTTCTCCGACCCCCAGCCCAGCGAGGCCGCCGATCCGCTCACCTCGAACGCCAGGTGGTTCTTGCGTCCCGGCGACACCTGCGACACCGTCAGCACGCCGCGCGCCCCGCCGTCGAACCGCAGCAGCACTCCCGCGGTGTCCTCCGTCGTGACCGCGACCGGCTCGCCGAGAGATGCAGACTCCGCGAACGTCTCCACCGACTCGGTCGGCCGCAGCCGCGTCGGGATCATCGTGGTGAGGTCGGCCATCACGGACTCGACCCGCTGCCCGCTCACGAAGCTCACGAGATCCAGCCAGTGCGAACCGATGTCGGCGACCGCCCGCAACGATCCGCCCAGCGCGGGGTCGAGGCGCCAGTTCCAGTCGGTGTCCTTGGCCAGCCAGTCCTGCAGGTAGCTTCCGGTGACCAGCCGCACCGAGCCGAGGAGCCCGGAGCACACCTTCGCCGCCGCTTCCTGGCAGTGCGGATAGAAGCGGTTGACGAAGCAGACGGCGTTGACGAGCCCGAATTCCTCTGCGGTATCGCGGAGTTGGTGGGCCTGGGCGGGCGTCATCGCCAGCGGCTTCTCGCAGACGACGTGCTTGCCGGCATGTAGCGCGGCCAAGGCCTGCTCGTGGTGCAGGTGGTTGGGCGAGCAGATGTGCACGGCGTCGACGCGGTCGTCGTCCAGCAGGTCGTCGAAGCTGTCGTACACCGGCCTGCCGAGCCGCGCGGCCGCAACCCGCTCCGGGGACGAGCCGACGACCCCGAGAACCGGAACCCCGATGCGGGCCAACGCTTCCGCGTGCACCCGGGCCATGAACCCGGTGCCGACGATGGCCGCTCGGATGTCGCTCATGTGCGGAACAGGAATCGTTCGACCTTGCCCAGGCGCAGCACCACCGCGAACGCCAGCGCCACCACGGCGATAAAGAACGCCGACACCGCGCCCAGCGCCGGCGAGATCGCCCCGCGCAGACCGGAGTACACGAACACCGGCAGCGTCTGGTTGTCGATGGTGGTGAGCACTTGGCTGACGACGAAGTCGGTGATGCTGAGCACGAACACGACCAGCGCGCCGGTGACGATGCCGGGTGCCAGCAGCGGCAACCGCACGAACAGGAACTGCTCGACCGGGTCGGCGCCCAGCGTCGCGGCGGCGGGGACGACGTTGGGGTCGGTGTCCTCGATCGCCGCGAGCACCGTCCACAGCATGAACGGAAAGCACGTGACGGCCACTGCGACGGCGACGGCGGTGAGGCTGCCGCGCATGCCGATGCGGCTGTACAGGTCGAAGTAGGCGAACGCGGTGACGATGGTCGGCGAGCTGAGCCCCAGCGACAGCAGCACCGTGAAAAGCGTTCTGCTGTAACGGCCGACGCGGGGCAGCGCGATGGCGGCGGGAACCCCGCAGACGACGTTGATCAGGACGCTGATCCCGGCGACGTACAGGCTGTTGCCCAGTGCCGTCCACACTGCCTGATCGGTGAACATCGCGGTGTACCAGTGGGTGGTGAAGCCGCTCGGCGGGAACGTGAGAACCTGGCCGTCGGATAGCGATGCCATCACCACCAGGACGGTGGGCGCCAGCAGCGGGATCAGGGCCAGCACGGCGACGACGCCGGCGATCCGGATGCGCGTCATCGCCGCCGCCGGCGTCCGAGGAGCAGGATCGCGGCGGTGCCGAGGCTGACGATCACCAGCAGCAGGATGCCGATCGCCGCGCCCTGGGGCGGGTTGCCGAGCCCGAGGTAGCGGTCCTGCAGGAAGTTGGACACGAAGTTCTTTAGGCCGCGGCCCAGGATGGCGGGGTCGGCGAACGCGGCCATCGTCAGCGCGAAGCACGCGGCGAACGCCGCGACGAGCCCCACCCGCAGCTGCGGCAGCGTCACCCGCAGGAACACGGTCAGCGGGCGGGCGCCGAGAGTCGCTGCGGCCGCGCCGAGTTCGGGGTCGATGCGCAGCACGGCGGGCAGCAGCACCACCACCGCCGCGGGGAACAGGATCTGCACGATGCCGAGGCCGACACCCCACAGGCTGCCCACCAGGTGCAGCTGGCCGCCGGTCAGCCAGTCCAGCGGCCCGCCGGGACCGATCGTGACGAGCAGGCCGAAGGTGCGGGTGATGTCGCCGGTCAGCAGCGGCACGAACACCCCGATGAGCAGGGCCAGTCGCAGCCAGCGTCGCCGCACCCGGGTCAGCGTGATGGCGTACGGGATGGCGATCGCGATGGCCACCAGCGGGGCGAGCACCGCCATGGTCAGCGACCGCGCCAGCACGGTGTGGAACTGCGGATCGGCCACCAACTCGCTGTACTGGGTCAGCGAGAGTGGGCCCTGCACCGCGAGGAAGCTGTCGTAGGAGTGCAGGCTGCGCCACAGCAGCGCCGCGAGACCCGCGACCAGCGTGGCCGCCAGCAGCAGGCCGGGAATCAGTGCGGCACTGCGGCGCAGCGCGGCCGGCACCACCGCGGCGAACCCCGAACGCACCGTGATCAGCCCGTCGACGGCACGCCACAGCGGCGACCTGGCCGTGGACTCGAGGTCGCGCCACTGCTCAGGGACCAGGCGGGTATGCATCGTCAGGCCTGCGTCACGATCGGCACGTCGGCGGCGTTCCACGCCACCACGACGCGGGCCCCGACGTCGTGCGGTTTGCCGATGGTGGCCGCCGGAACATGCACGGCCGCAGTCGGTCCGCAGTCCAGCAGCACCTGATAGAACGTGCCCTGCCCGTCGAACGCGGAGTAGAGGATCTCGCCGGGAAGGTTGTTGTCGTAGTGCTGCCGCGGCTCGCCGGGGTCGAGCAGGCGCAGCCGTTCGGGACGCATCACCGCCACGCCCTTGCCCAGCGGCACCGACTCCGGCACCGTCACCGCAACACCCAGACAGTGCAGCGTGCGGATCCCGTGGGTGTGGACGACGTCGCCCTCCAGCAGCAGCGGGTCGCCGAGGAAGCCGGCGACGAACGCGGTGGCGGGCTCGGCGTAGATCTCGGTGCCGCGCCCGCACTGCACGACCCGGCCACAGTCCATGATGGCGATGCGGTCGCTGACCAGCAGGGCTTCCCGCTGGTCGTGGGTGACGTTGACGATGGTGACGCCGAGCTCGCGGTGGATGCGGGTGAGCTCGAGCTGCATGGTTTCGCGCAGCCGCCGGTCCAGGGCGGACAGCGGCTCGTCGAGCAGCAGGATGCGGGGTTCGTAGACCAGCGCCCGGGCCAGGGCGACGCGCTGGCTCTGGCCGCCGCTGAGCTCGCTGACGCTGCGGTGCTGCAGGTTGGGCAGCTGCACCAATTCCAGTGCCTTGGTGACTCTTCGGTGAATCTCCTTGCGACCAACCCGGCGCATACGGAGGGGAAAGCCGACGTTGTCTCCGACGCTGAGATGGGGGAATAGCGCCAAGGATTGAAAAACAACGCCGAGCTCGCGCGTATGCGCCGGGCGGCCCGTCATGGGGGTGCCGTTGATAACCACGTCGCCGCTGTCCTGATCGAGCAGCCCTGCGATGATGCGCAGCAGCGTCGACTTGCCCGACCCCGACGGGCCCAGCAGGGTGAAGAACTCGCCGTCGCCGATCTCGAGGGACACGTCGTCGAGGACGACGAGTTCGCCGTACCTCTTGGTGACGTGCTCGACGTGGATCGCCGGGGTGGCGGGCTGCATCACGGAACCCTATCGGCCGATCGCCCCGTCGAAGGCCTTCTGCCAGGCTTCGTCGTTCTTGGCCATCAGCGGGATGGGCGCGACGATGGCGTTGACGGCCTTGAGGTCTTCGGCGGAGCGTGGGAACACCGCGGCGTTGTCCGACATGTAGGTGGGCACGGTGGCGTCGGGGTTGACGGGCACCAGGCCCAGCTTGTCGGCGACGGCGGACTGCACCTCGGGGTCGAGGATGTAGTTGGCGAATACCTGGGCGTAGTAGGCATTCTCGTCGGGGATGCCCTTGTGGATGTAGTAGGCGTCGCCGACGACGTAGAGTCCGTCGGACGGCGCGACCAGCGCGATGGGGGCGCCGGCGTTCATGGCCTGGATGCCGGATCCGGTGTTGCTGATCGCGACCTTGACGGTGCCGGTGGTCAGCGCGGTGACGATGTCGGCGTTGGAGCCCAGTTGCGCCAGGTTGGGACGGAGTTCGGCGATGCGGGCCCAGACGGGGTCCATGCCGGCGGGCGGGTTCTGCGGGGGTCGACGCCGAGGGACTGCGCGAAGCCGAACGCGGTGCTGGAGTAGATGGAGTCGACCGCCAGGCTCTGGCTGAGTTCGGGCTTGAACAGGTCGTCCCAGGTTTTCAGGGTCGCCGGATCAACCAAGTCGGTGCGCACGATGAACGGGACCGACAGCGTGTAGGGGTTGACGTAGTTCCAGGCGCCGTCGCCGCTGTCGGGGGGTGCGGCGGTCTCTTTGGTCACGGTGGAGAGGTTCGGCACCAGCTCGGGGTTGATCGGAATCGTCCATCCGCGTGCGGCATTGGTGAAGGCGCGCTGCTGGGCGTTGAAGCTGGCGTCGGCGCTGGGGCGCTGGCCTGACGAGATCTCCTGGTTGAGTTTGGCGTAGCTGACCGCTTCGTCGGTGGTGTCCCAGACGATCGGGATGCCGGTGTCCTCGGTGAACTTCTTGGCGGCGGTGTCGGCGTAGAGCTTCTCCTGATCGCCGCTCCAGATGCGGATGACGAGGCGGTCGGGCTTGGTGGCCGGCTCGGCGGTGGCGTCGGTGGAGGTCCCGGTGCTGTCCGCGCTGTCGGTGCTGTCGCTGCCACAGCCGGCGATCCCGAACGCCAGAATGCCCACTGCGGCAACGGCGATGATCTGCTTGATTCTCACGAGGACTCCTCGGCTAGTGCGGAAGCAGGTGGGTGGAGTCCAGCGGCATCATCGGCGCCAGGTAGCGATAGCCCAGAACCAGGGCGTTGGGTTCCTTGCCGAGCATCTCGACGATGTCGGCCTCGCCGTCGATCTTCGACATGGCGGCTTTGGCGAACACCTCGTCCTCGTGCTCGATGTCGAGGTTGCCCTCGTAGCCGACGTCGGTGAGCGCGGTGATGACCTTGCGCCAGTCGATGACGCCCCAGCCGGGGGCGCGAAAACGCCACCAGCCGTTGCCGAATCCCGGCATCGGGCCGAACGCCTGGCCGTAGAAGCCGAGGCGGCCGCGCTTGCGTTCGTCGATGTCGATGTCCTTGGCGTGGAAGTGCACGATGCGGTCACCGAAGTCGCGGATGGCCTGGATGTAGTCGATGCCGAGGAACACCAGGTGTGACGGATCGATCTCCAACCCAAGGGCTTTCGACGGCACCGCCTCGAACATGGCCTGCCAGATCTCGGGAGTGAAGGCGATGTTCTCGCCGGTGCGCTCTTTGTGGTGCAGCATCGGGCAGTTCTCGATGCCGATCCGGATGCCGAGATCCTCGGCCTCTTTGGTGAATTCGGTGAACAGCGCGGTGAAGGGGTCCATGCACTGTTCGACGGTCCAACCGGGGGTCATGCCGGCGAACGTGCAGACGGCGGGGACCTCCATGCGGTCGGCGAGTTGCATGACTTTGCGGAAGTAGCGCCTGTACTCGGCGGCCTCGTCTTGGTCGGCGGCCAGGTAGTTGGGGTAGTAGCCCAGTGCGGAGATCTCGATTCCGCGGCTGTCGAGGTCGGCGCGGATCTCCTTGATGCGTTCGTCGGTGACGTGATCGGCGTTGAGCGCGGACTGCGGCCACGCCGACAGCTCCATCGACGTGAACCCGGTGTCCTGGGCGAACTGCGCGATGTCGCGGCTGTAGTCGGTGTAGAAGCCGAGCCTCATTGTGTTCCCTCGCAGTTGGGTCTTGCTGTTGATCTTGACGCTATGAGACCCTTCTGTCGATGTCTAGAACAACTTGCGTCTATCTATGACAGAAGCGCTCCGGCTGTCCGTGCTGCAGCGCCGCGTGGTGGCGGCGGTGTTGACGCATGGGCCGCTGGCGCGGGCGGAACTGACGGAGCTGCTGGACGTGTCGCGGTCGCGGCTGTCGCCGGAAGTCGGGCACCTGATCGCGAAACGGGTTGCGCGGGAGATGGACTCGGACATCTCCACGGGCGGGCGACGGGCGACACGGCTGGCGTTGGGGGACGGCGCATTCGGGGTGGTGGCCGGAGTGGACATCGACGCGGGCGGGGTGTCGCTGGTGTTGATGCATCTGGACGGGTCGGTGGTGGCGCGGCGGGTGGTGGACTGCTCGGCGCCGACGGAGCCGGGGCCGACGCTGCGGGCACTTGATGCCGCGCTGAAGGAGGAGGTGGCGGATTCGGGGTCGGTGCTGCGGCTGATCGGGGTGTCGATCGCCGCCGACATCGACAACGTCGGGCACGTGTCCGAGCCGCCGCCGACGCTGCCGGCGTGGGCCGGGGTGGCGATCGGGGAGCACTTCGCCCGGCGCTTCGATGTGCCGACGCATGTGGAAAATGACGTCAACGTGCTGGCGGTGGCGGAGCGCGCCCGGGGTGGGCCGGCGTCGGGGCTGCGGAACTACGCGGTGGTCAAGATCTCCAGCGGGGTGGGCTGCGGGCTATTGGTGAACGGTGGGCTGGTGCGGGGGAGCGACGGGTACGCCGGCGACCTCGGGCATGTCTGCATCGACCCGGGCAGCGATGCGGTGTGTGCGTGCGGGAACACCGGATGCCTGGAGGCGGTGGTGTCGGCCCCGGCGTTGGTGCGGGAGGCGGACGCTTTGGCGGCGTCGGGGGCCAGCCCGGTGCTCGGCGACCTGCGCGCATCGGCGCCGTTGTCGTTGGAGGCGATCGGGCGGGCGGCACAGTTGGAGGACCCGGCGGCGATGGCGATGCTGCGGGCGGCGGGCCGGCATGTGGGGTTCGCGATCGCCGGGCTGGTGACGGTCTTCAACCCGGCGGCGGTGTTCCTGTCGACGGGCATTCGGGGCGCGGAGGACGTGGTGCTGTCCGCGGTGCGGCAGCGGGTGTATGAGCATGCCCGGCCCGCCGCGACGCGCGGGCTGGTGATCGGGACGTGCCAGCTGGGCCGCGACGACGGTGCTGTCGGGGCGGCCGAGTATGCGTGCCACGCGATGGTGGCGGGATGACTCCTGCGTTCACACTGCGCTGACGGCGGGGATCACGTTGCGTCAAGATCCCAGTTCACCGTGAAGCCGTGATTGAGAACGAGGTCGGAGAGAAGGTCTGCCTCCTCGCCAAGCGTCTGCGCTGCGACGTCGAAGCCGTCGAGGGCGAAGAAGGCGACGTTCAGCGACGTCGAGGGTGTAGTGCGTGACCGGTATACGACTGCATCGATATCGTTCCACCAGCGTTTGACGGCATCGGCAAGTCGATGGCAGGCGGTCCAGACGTCGGGATGTTGTCCGGTACTGGCTTGGTCGTCGAGGCGGAGGACGTCGAGATTTCTTTCGGTGCGCAGGTCGAGCACCCGTAGATTGCGGGTTGCCACGATACGAACGAGGCAGTGAGTCCGGTGGTCGGCCGGGATGACCAAGCCGCCGGAGCGGTATCGCTCACGGAATGCACCGGAGAGAGTAGTGCCTGCGTAACGGGTTCTGAAGGAGCCTGATTCGGGGTCGAAGCGATAGCGGGGTTCGGGAAAGCCGTGCCAATCCCAGTCGGCCGGTTCGGTTGCATCGATACGCCAGAGATCGGTACCCGCCCTGACGGATCGGCGGCGCAGGCCGGCGGGTCGCTCAGAAGGGAATGGGGCAACGTAGCCGGCGGGAAGTTCAGGCACCGAGGGAAGTCAGAATCCGCCACGCCGCCTCGGCGGTCCGCGTATCGCGAAGTGCCTCAGCGACCGAGGTGTCCTTGAGTTCAGGGTGTTCGAGGCGCATGATGCGGTCGGCGGCGAACGGGTCCGAGGTGTAACGGCCGAGAAGTTCGAGTATCCGTGGAAGGTCTGCGCGAACGCGATCCGCGTCGAACTGCCAAGCAGGAAAATATGTTTGGTTGCCGACGGCGGTGCCGAGCAATTTGCCTCGGGTGCGCAGTCGGTGGACGGCCTGCGGTGTGCGGAGGTTGAGCAGAGATTGAACGTCCGGCGTCGGTATCGAGCCGTCCACGAAGTCCCGGACCAGGGCGGCGCGGCGTTGCTGGTTGAGTGATCGGGCGGCGACTCGTTCGAGGGTCCCCCTCGGAGTAGACGGTGCATCGAGTAACGCGGTGAGGACGCGGGCGAATCGGACGTCGTTCTGGGCACGCGCTGCGACTCGATCTGCAAGCGGGGCGGCGGCAGCCATGGTCGCAGTTTACCCGTTGATCGAAACAATCGAAACACGAAACCGACTCCCGCGTCGAGACTGCACTGGCGGTGGGGGCCACTCGTAGTTTGACGCCGCTAGCGCAGTATCAACGCTCGGGCGCGGGGGTGAACGCCCGAGCGCGGGTCACGCGGGGGGCGGTGGCGGAGGAGGCGGGGGCGGCGGCAGTGGTGGAGGTGGCGCAGGCCACGGCAGCACTATCGGTGGCAGACCCGGAATCTGGATGACGTTCGGCGGCGGAGGCGGCGGCGCCTCCGGCGGAGGCGGCGGTGGCGGGGCACTCGGCGGAGGCGGTGGCCGGTAGACCGGCGCCGGGGCGACTCCGTTGCTGGTGTTGATCGTGATGATCGAACCGGGGATGGTCTTCCCCTTCGGCGAGGTACCCACCACGGCGCCCCTCGAGGAGTAGCTGTTGACCGGCGTCGGCTCCGGTGCGACCTGGAAACCCGCGTCCTGCAGCTTCTTTCGCGCCGCGTCGAGCTTCAGCCCGGTGACGCTGGGGACCTCGCTGCCCGGGCCGCCGTCGACATAGCGCGGATCGGTGGGCGGCATCACCACGGGGCCGAAGTCCTCGGCGATGGGCTTCATCGCCAGAAACCAGGTGCGCGCCGGTTCGCTACCGCCGTAGAGGTTTCCGTTACTGCACTTGCGCAACGGGTATGAGCACAGGCCCGACGGCGTCGGGGAGTCGTCGAAGATATAGTTCGCGGCGGCGTACTGATTGGTGAAGCCGAGGAATCCCGACGAGCGGTGTGACTCGGTGGTGCCGGTCTTGCCCGCCATCGGCAGATTCCATCCGACCGAACCCGCGGCGTTGGTGGCGGTTCCGCTGGTGTGGTCCTTGCCCAGCGCGTTGGCCAGCGTGTTGGCGAGGCCCGGCGGGACGACCTGCTCGCACGGTGCCGTCTTCAGCGCCACCTCGGCGCCGTGGCGGTCGAGGACCGTCTCGATCGGGCTGGGCGGGCACCACATGCCGCCCGAGGCCAGTGTCGCCGCCACATTGGACAATTCGAGCGCGTTGAGCTCCAGCGGGCCGAGGGTGAAGGACCCGAGGTTCTGCCGCTTGACGAAATCGGCGATGCTCTCGTTGGTGCCGGGCTCGTAGGCACGGGCCGTCCCCGGCTCCGCGTAGGACCGCAGGCCGAGCCGGACCGCCATGTCGACGGCGCGGGGGACGCCGGTCTGGGCGATCAACTTGGCGAACGCCGTATTGGGCGATTTCGCCAGCGCGTCGGTCACATTCATCTGGCCGGCGGACCCGCCGGCGTTCTTCACACACCAGGTCTTCGGCGGGCATCCGGGTTCGGTGCTGCTGCCCAGGCCGGTGCCGCGGAACGTCTGCGGCACCTCGAGTTGGGCGTTGATCCCCATCCCCATCTCCAGCGCCGCGGCCGTGGTGAAGATCTTGAAGATGGAGCCGGCGCCGTCGCCGACGAGGGAGAAGGGCTGCGGCTGCACCGTCTGGCCGGCGTTGAGGTTCAGCCCATAGGTGCGGTTGTCGGCCATCGCGACCACGCGGTGGGCGTCGCGGCCGGGCCTGATCACGCTCATCACGCTGGCGACGCCGACGGCGGTGGGGTCGGCGACCTCGTTGATCGCCCTCTTGACGCTGTCCTGGACCTTCGGGTCGAGGGTGGTGCGGATCAGGTAGCCGTTGCGGGCCACGTCTTCCCTGCTCAGGCCGGCGCTGGCGAGGTAGCGCATCGCGTATTCGCAGAAGAACGCGCGATCGTTGGCGGCGATGCAGCCCTGCGGCAGCGGATCGGGCCGCCGCAGCACTCCGAGCGGCTGAGCCTTGGCGGCGCGCAGTTCGTCGGCCTTGTCCGGGAGGTTGTCGATCATGGTGTCGAGCACGAGGTTGCGCCGCTCCAGTGCGGCGTCGGGATGGGTGTACGGATCGAGGGAGCTGGTGGAGCGCACCAGCCCGGCGAGCAGGGCGGCCTGCTGCCAGTTGAGGTCGGCGGCGTTGATGCCGAAGTACGTCCTGGCGGCGTCCTGGACGCCGAATGAGCCGTTGCCGAACGACACCAGATTCAGATAGCGGGCCAGGATCTCTGCCTTAGGCAACGCGGCGTTCAGGGCCAGGGCCGCACGGATCTCGCGCAGCTTGCGCGCCGGGGTGATCGCGATCGCGGCGCGGCGTTCCGCATCGGTGGTGGCCTTCACCAGCAGATTGAAGTTCTTGACGTACTGCTGTTCGATCGTCGACCCGCCGCGGGTGTCGCTGTTGCCGTTGAGGTACCCGGCGAGGCCGGTCAGGGTGCCCTGCCAGTCGACGCCGTCGTGCTCGGTGAAGCGCTTGTCTTCGATCGCCACGATGGCCAGCTTGACCGTGTTTGCGATCCGGTTGCTCGGCACCACCCAGCGGCGCTGCTCGTACAGCCACGCGATGGGGTTGCCCGCCGCGTCCACCATGGTGGACACGATCGGCACCTCGCCCTCGAGCAGCTGCGTGGATTCCTCAGTGGCCGAGTCGGATACGTGCATCACCAAGATGCCGGAGCCGCCGACGAACGGGAACATCAATGCGGCCGCAAGCAGTCCGGCGAGTACGCAGCAGCCTGCGAGTCGGAGTGCGGCAGCCCACTTTGCTTGAGGCTGGTCATGCACATCGTCAGCTTAGGGCGGTTCGCGGCACCTGGGGGTGGATTGCGTGGGGTCCCGGCACGAAGCAAACCGATGGTCCGGCATGCACTGCAACCTAGTGACTTCCGTCCCTATCCCGGCGCCAAATCCGGTGCTCTGATGGAACGTCGGGACGGCGTTGCCGGACGGTCCGGGTGGATGCGGTCATCGACTTCAAGGTGGCCGATCCGGGGCGGGCGGCCGTCGAACTGCTTCGCTTCCTCGAACGGTCGACACCGCAGGGGCAGGTCAATGATGATGCTTCCCGCTCAATTCAGGCTCGCTGACGGCGCCGTTGTCGCACATTTCGTCTCCATCGATGCAGCCTCAACGAGAGACCACAGTGGTGACCTGAGGGCTGGATACTGTCCATTCCGTGGTTGTTTCGCCGCCGTGCGCTGAGCGCAGGCAGTGGCTGCGCTTTTCCGTCGGCGTGCGTCTTGCCCCATGCGATGATGTGCCGGCCGCTCGTCTCCGACGACCCGTTCCCCGAATCCGCGTCGGTCCGGGCGATGGCTGGCGAGCTCTGCGTCACCGAGGCCGCCGTCAAACAGCACCTGCAGTATGGTTGCGCGAGCGTGTTTCGGCCCGCAAGAATGAGTTGGCTCAGGAGTGCGCCAGCCTTGTCGGCAAGGTCGGGCCATCCGCTGGCGCGCGTGACCTTAGATCTGTTCCAAAGTCAGCTTCGCGTTGAGCTCGACTTCTTGAGCCGAATCTAGCTGCCAGGGTTCTGCCCAGTCTGCCAACAGTCCATCCCAGGATGGCGCTGCAGTCGACCGACGTGCGCGCATATCTCCGTGAGTTGCGAGGCTCAACATCGCAATCCTAGTTAGGACTGGCACATTGAGGTGGCGGATGGCGTAGGCGGGATTCTTCGTCAGGAGCAACGTGGTCGCCGACTTGCCCAGCGACGCGGCGCCAACGAGGCTGTGGGCGGCCAGGAGGAGTTCGTTTTGTAGCGCTGATTCGGCGGGTTCAAGGGATAATTGACCGTCGCGCTGGTACGTCCGAATCAACATGTGCGAGCGGATGATGGCCTCGGTGCTCAGGACGGCGAGACTGGGCGTGATGAAGCCCGATCGCATGTTCAGCCCTTGACCCAGTGGGCGGCCCGGCCCTTGATAAGCTGCGTGGGCGAACTGTGCAATCTGATGGTTGTCGATCTCCCACAGCTTTGAGAATCCAGGCAGTGGGAGGCTCATCGGTGTGACGATGTCGGCTGCGAGATGTTTCGCCCAGACGATCATCGCAGCCGGCCACGACTCCACCCCACGGAAGTGTGGAAGGGATTCGACGACAGGTACTTTCACACCATGTGTCCAAGCGGTACCACGGAATTCGCCAGCGCGGATCTGTCGAAGCGCTTCTAAGGGTCGTGCTAGATCGTGGCCAGCTGACCGGAGCCTGTGCGAGGGTCCGCCGACGCCCGGCCCGGTGTAGTCGATGGGCAACTGCTTTCCTGCGCGATCCCATCCCTGGAACATCTGGCTGTCGTGAGTCTTGTTGAAGGCGTTAGCGACACGCGCGTCGAGCGTCCTATCGAAGAAGGTTGCGGCGGCACCGACCGCGCCAGCGAATCCCAAGACAAGGAAATCCTCTTCACTCCATGGGAGCCGTTGGTGCTGCAGCCATAGCACGAATTCATCACGTCGCGCAGGGGTTAACGCCGCGCCAAGGTCGATCTGAGCCCAATTACGTCGAAATCGCAACTCGTCGTTTGCGTGTGTCAGCGCGTCATAGGAAAGCCGAGTGCCGGCCGGAGCGGTTTCGGGCAGCAACGGCGACGTTTGGCCGGCGAGTGTGGCGTCGATATTGGCTTGGAGCTCGTCGAGCATGCGACTCTGGGTGTCGAGATTGCGGAGTATTGATTCGTCCATCAGCTCTCTCCCTCCGGTTGTCCGCTCGCGAGGGCCAGCGGGCTCGCGAATACATTGTCGATTGCGACTGCCAACGCAGCCTCTGCCATTCGCGCACGCTCGCGTTCTGCAATAAGTTGTCGGCGGAGTTCTCGATTCTCGGCGCTGAGCAGTCGAAATGCGCTGCGCAAGTCGTCGAGTTCTTGGAGCTTGGCAGTAAAGTACCGCTGGCTCTCTACGACCTGCGCAAGCTTCTCCTGCATGCTTTGCACAACCCGCTTCGCCTTCTCTTCATCGTGCTCGGCGTCGATGATCACAAGTTGGGTAATCAGGTCTCCTCGGAGCGTTTCGACGACTACGTCATCGACCCAGAACGCGGCCAACCAAGTAGTCGCCTTGACGATTGCGTCGTTGATCGGCTGCGGCACGGCTTGGAGAGCCTTTTCCGTGTAGCCGCTGAACCGCACGGATCTCAATTGCAATTGTCTCAGCAGTTCTGCGAACTTACGCTCCACTGCTTCCAAGTCGGTCTCGTACAACGGCGTCAACTCGTTAGCAATGCGGTGGAGGCTACGGCGGTGAGCGCGCGTTCTCCAGTCCAGCGTGTCTGACCATGGTTGGAAGACCACTACTTCGATCAGGATCATCAGCGCACGCGACCGGGAGGAGACTTTTGCGACCAATTCTAAGCGTGCGCCTGTCAAGGCAGTATCGATCTGGTCCCTGCGGCCCGGGTAGATCGAGTCGCGAAATTCGCGGGCCCATACCGGTGCATCGGCTGGCATAGCTCGCAGCTCGTTGATGACCTGGGCTACGTAGGCGTCCCGATCGCGACTCTTGCGCTCGGCGACCTTACCGGACTCAGCTTCGATGTCATCGGCCATCAGGGCTAACCGCATCGATGCTGCAACGAGCCTCTCGCCAGGGTTGAGGATCAGATCGGCAGCCATTGCTGCATCGTTCCCATGAAACACCGCTTGCCCTCCCCGAGTTCTCCGTCAATACGGCCCAGTATGCGTGAGTGGACCGACACCAGGATGCCCGGTCGCTACCTCGCTCACCCGCTAGCCGAATTCTCAGAGTCTTTGGGCGTGATGATATGGGTGGTAACGCCACCGCATCCTTGGTGATTGGGCGATGTGCAAGGTTTCCGTTCGTCATAGTAAAGGCAGTCCTTATCTTGCAGAAAGGTGAGCTGGCCCTACATCCGACATCGCAGTTGCTCCTGTCAGGGTGGCGGCGTCACCCCCGCTAAGCGCGCACTACAGATTGGATATCGGTGGATTCTGAGTCACCTTTCTTCGACATACCCCAGTCGGAGTGGATTGCCGCCAACCGATCAGCATTCGCAATCTGGGACGGCTACCCGGTGTCCCCTGGCCATGCGCTGGTGGTGTCGCGACGTCTCATCGCCGACTGGTGGGAGGCAACGCCCGGTGAGCGCTCCGACATCTTCGACTTGGTCGATATCGTTCGGGACAAGATCACCGACCTGCACGGACCCGACGGGTTCAACGTGGGCTTCAACGCGGGATCCGCAGCAGGTCAGACAGTCGACCACTTGCACGTCCACGTGATACCCAGATTCGTTGACGACGTGCCCGATCCGCGTGGCGGAATTCGCAACGTGATCGCGACCCGCGGCAACTACCTCGCCGACCCGCCCGCGCCCGTGACAACGCCGCAGGATTCGGTACCGACCGCGATGACGCCAGTGTTAGTCGACGGTCAGGTTCGTCTGTTGGTCACTGAGCTCGTTCAACACCTGCAACGCGTCCAGTTCGACCGGATCGACATCGCGGTCAGCTTCATCAAAATGTCTGGTCTCCGTTTGCTCGTGGACGCACTCGAGGATGCCCTTGCTCGGGGCGTCCACCTTCGAATCCTCACCACCGACTACCTCGGACTCACCGAGGCTGAAGCACTGACCCGCCTACGGGATCTCATGGACGACTATCCGGACACGGCGAGTGTGCGGGTGTTCCAGGACCCTGAGGTCAGCTTCCACCCGAAGGCATATTTGTTCTACTCGGCCGACGGCCATGCCGAAGCGGCATTCGTCGGAAGCAGCAATCTGAGCAAGTCCGCTCTCGATGGTGGCATCGAGTGGAACCTCCTCGTCGGCTCGATCAACGGCTTGCGTGACCGGTTCCTGGTCCTGTGGCTTGATGGGCGCAGCCATCCGCTCACCGACGAACTGATCGCCGAGTACGACCCTGCGCCGGCATACATGCCGCAGGTCGTGGAGGTCGTGGAGTCCCCCGAAGCGCTACCTGATCCTCGACCCATTCAGCGAGAGGCGTTGAGGGCCCTCGCGGAGACTCGGTCGGACGGTTTCCGCGCCGGCATGGTCACGATGGCAACGGGTTTGGGCAAGACCTGGCTCGCAGCCTTCGACGCCGCGCAGATGGGAGTGGCCCGGGTGCTGTTCATTGCGCACCGTGACGAGATCCTCAAACAGAGTCGTGACGTCTTCCGTCAAGTGATGCCAACTGCGACCATGGGCCTGTTCACGGGCGACGACAAGCAACCCGACGCCGACTTCGTCTTTGCGACGGTGCAAACGATGTGGCGGTATCTCGATCAGTTCCCTGCTGACTCGTTTGACTACGTCGTGGTCGACGAGTTTCATCACGCCGCTGCGGCAACCTACCGGAAGGTGATCGATCACTTCACTCCACGGTTCCTGCTCGGTCTTACGGCGACGCCGGAGCGGATGGACGGAGCCGACCTGTTGTCGCTGTGTGCCGATAACTCGGTGTTCAGTTGCGATCTTGTCGAAGGCATTCGACGCAACGAGCTAGTTCCGTTTCACTACTGGGGCGTGCCCGATCCTGTCGACTTCGAGCCTATTCCATGGCGCAACGGGCGTTTCGATCCTCAGGCGCTCGAAGCTGCCATCGAGACGCAGGAGCGTGCGCAGTCTGCATTCGATGAGTGGCAATCCCGTTGTGGGAAGCGCACTTTGGCCTTCTGCGCGTCGAAGCATCACTCCGATTTCATGAGCGCATTCTTTCTCGAGCGAGGCATTCGTTGTGCGTCCGTCCACAGCGGACCATCGAGCGCACCACGTCACCAGTCGATCGACGATCTTCGCAGCGGCGCGCTCGAGGTCATCTTCACCGTCGACCTCTTCAACGAGGGCCTCGACGTGCCTGATATTGACACCGTGCTCATGCTGCGGCCTACAGAGTCGCCGATCATCTTCCTTCAGCAGCTTGGGCGCGGACTCCGAATCAAGGAGGGAAAAGATGCGCTCACCATCGTCGACTTCATCGGCAATCATCGTTCGTTCCTGCTCAAGCCGCGCACACTGTTGAGCCTGGGACGTCGCGAACCTCCGACAACGCTTCAGGTCCTCGCTGCATTGGAGAGTCAAGAGTTCGACCTGCCGGAGGGCTGCTCCGTGGACTACGACCTCACAGTTGTCGAAATGCTTCGGCGACTGACGAACACCAGCGCGCGCGACGAAATCGAAGAGTACTGCCGCTCGTACATGGAGGAGGAAGGTCTGAGGCCGACCGCTGCGCAGACCTTCCGAGCGGGCTACGACCCTGCGGTCGTCACGCCGAAGTACGGCAGTTGGTTCGGCTTTCTGCGCGTCATCGAGCTGCTCGGCGAGCGGGAAGCTGCGGTCGTGGATGCTTTCGGCAGCATCCTTCGGGGAGTGCAAACCGAAAGCATCAACAAGTGCTACAAGCTCCTCGCCATCCGTGCGCTGTTGCACGACGGCGAGCTTCGCGCCGGAAGCGACGTGGCTACGAACGCAGAGACCTCCCGGCAGTTGATGCTTGCCGATCCGCGACTCGCGCGCGACGTCCCGACGCGTGAGTTCCCGGACCTCGCTGCTGCAGCATTGGATAAATGGGCGCACTACTGGCGGAAGTGGCCGCTCGCCCACCTATCCGGAACCGGAGACGCGGCGCGTCGGTCCGATGCACTGTTCCGCCTCGCGGGCGATCGGATCGAGCCGACATTCACGATCGACGACGAACTCGGTGATGTCTTCGATGCAATGGTCGCCGAGATCGTCGAATATCGTTTAGCAAGTTACGTTCTGAACAAGGAATCTTCAACGACGAGGGCGTGGTCCTGTCGATTGATGTTCTCCGACGGTCACCCAGCCATTCGACTGGACCGACGGCAGCACCCCGACCTTCCCGAGGGCAAGGTGGCCTTTGTCGCCGAAGGAGTCGAGTTCGAGGCGTGGTTCGCGAAAGGGGCGGTCGCTGCGGCTACTCGCAGGGATTCGACCGGCAATGCCCTACCGGGCTTGCTTCGCGGCTGGTTCGGACCATCGGCGGGTCACCCCGGGACATCACACCGGGTCGCGATCGAGCAGGTCGATGGCGCTTTGCTTATGCAACCCGACCGCTTTGCAAGCTCGGAACTCCCTGTCGACTACGTGCCGCTATTCGGTGACTACACAATCGCATGCGGTCCAGGCGCACAGACATCCTGGACTGACCATGCCTCGACTGAAGTTCCCGTCAGAAGAGTTAGTGGGCAATCACTTACGCCATCGTCGCACTTTGTCTGCTTCGCTCATGGGGACTCCATGAATGGTGGAGCGGACCCGATTCGGCACGGTGATCCGCTGCTCTTCGAATGGATTACCGGCGGCTCGGCACGCGACTATGTGGGACAACCCGTGCTAGTGGAAACCGCCGACACATCGGGCGTCGCGGGAACGTTGAAGGTTCTCCGGCGAGAAGATGGGATCTTCACCCTCGAGTCGAAGAACCCTGCAGTTCCTCCCATCGAGGGCCGGTCCGACATGCGGCCAGTGGCTCGGCTCGTCGCCAAGCTCGATCAGCAGGAGATCAATCCGCTTGCGTCTCGTATCGGTGAGCAGTTCAAGAGCATGGACGTGCCGCCGCTCTATGGAGAGGTGTACAACCCAGGCAATTGGCGCTCAGGTCATGTGTCGCTCGACAAGCACACGATTCTCTTCGTCTCGCTGCAGAAGCGTGCCGACCGCACGCAGTACGCCGAGTATTTCGAAGGCTCGGATGTGTTCGTTTGGAGCTCGCAGATGTCGACCAAGCCGACCAACAAGAAGGGAAGGGAGATCCTCGAGTCGCTTTCGACGGGTAAGTCGATCGAGTTGTGGATGCGACGGCGCGGGCAAGACACCGCGTTCACCTACCTCGGACGGGTCGTGCCGCTGAGCTACGAAGGGTCGGAACCAATGCTGGTGACCTACCGGCTCTTGACGCCCCTGTCGAGCGATCTTCAGTCACAGCTTGGACTTTCGCTGTAAGGGGCTTCCGTAGCTTGCCATGTCTAACTGGGCCTCATCTCGCGCCGCTAGCGCCGACGTACCGGGTTCGGGGTCGCTAGGCGGGCTGTTGCCGCTGTCCTTTGGAGGACTATGGTCAGCGGGAGTTATTTGAGGAGTGCCCTCAGCAATGCATTTGTCAGCAACTTGATGTCATTCGGAGTGTTCTGCAAGCCATTCCAACGACGTTGGTCCCCAGGACCAAGGTCCCAGGTCCCGTCACACCAAGCCGTTACTTCACACAGTGCCGAAAGTTGCTTATCGAGGCCCACTTCTGGCAGTGCGTCGGCGATATGGCCCTCTGTAAGCGAATCCATTATGTAGCCCAGGGATTGAATCCCAACGCCGTGGGTCAATCGGGACTTCCGCGGCATGAGCTTCCACTCGATCGGCCATGTGCTTTCCACCAGGCTCCAGAAGATCTTAAGATGCAAAACCATCTGCTCGATGTTTCCGGACCCGTCCTCCGCATCGCGGTACTGATACAGCGCCCCGTCGTACAGGCTGTTCTCGATCATACGGAGAACGCTGTTGTCTTTGATGTAGCCGTCCGGCGATGTGGGCGTGGCAATCGCTCCACGAAACGGACTGTCCGAGTCGATGTTCAGTCGCGTCATGACCTGAGCCGGCAACTTGCGCCTGGCGTACTTCGGCGGCAGGTGACCAGTAGCGTCCGGAAGCAGTTCGTGAATGAGGCCTTTAGGGAGCGGCTTGGTGTTGTTGACCAGGATAAACTGTGAGCGCTGCTCTTCAGCGCCCGAAGCGATGAATGCGACAGCGGCAACTGGAAATTCGACTACATCAGCATCACGAATCGCTGCGGCTCGTTGCTGTCCGTCGACCAGCAGTGCAGGCTTCTCGGACTCCGGCAGACTCTCATCCACCGGTATAACTAACTCGCCCATGATTGAGTAGTCGACCGGGCTGCGGCGGCGCGCTGGCACGAAACGGACGCGTGAGTCAAACGCGAGGACGACAGCGTTCGGCAACATGGCTGCGGGCGATTCAATGTAGCGGCGGATGGCTCGGATGTGATTCATCACCTCGGGACGCTGGTAACCGTCCAGTTCGCCTTCGTCAGTTCGCTTAACACGCGACACAGCAGTGAAGTCGAGGAGCCTCTTGCCATCAACCGCGAAGCAGTAGATTCGCCGATCGCCTTGGCGCACCTCGAGCGCTGGAACCTTGATCTCGTACCTATCGGCCACTAGCTGTCCTTTCGAGCAACGACTCGTCTGCGGAACGGAGTGTCTTCATCTTCGCGGCGAGTACCGACAAGTTATGGAAGCCGCGCCGCTTGTTCCGCTCACTCGCCCGGAAGATCACCATCTCAACGCCATGCTTCTCACACAGGCCACACCTGCAACTGCGCCAAGGCGCATCGTGCAATGTTTCCGAGTAGTGGTCGCGGTATGTCTTCTTCACACCGATTACATCTTCGTAAGCGACGACAGCGTCGAGGGCTTCATCGACAGAGCACTCGCCTCTGTCCATCGCGCGCAGGGCGAGAAGGCTATTGCGCTCCGCTACAACCGCTTCCCGCTGCGATACCTGCCCTGACAAGATCGCCCGTTTCAGTGTGACGTTGCCGTCGACCTGCGGGACCTTGATGGCTGCATAGGTTCTGTGCAGCGTGTGGTAGTTGTCCCTGTCGTCCATGAATGATTGGCGGAACGCAGACGTGCTGTCAAAACTGGCTACGCCGAGAGACTCGAACTCCGCCATCGCTTCAAATCGCGTGATGCCCAGCAAGTGGAGGCGAGTTTCCGGCTTTCGGATGCGGTCGATCGTCAAGAGGCAGGCCAGGATGTCCGTGGTCTTTAACGGCACCATCCCCCCAAGGGCGATGTAGTCGTAGCCGATTTCTTGGAGCTGCCGAACACTGTCTGCATAGCTTGCAGGGTCCCAACCCTGGGCTGCGCCAAGCAGCTTGAGGTTTGTACCGCGCTCGTCTGCCGCTGCCTTGAATTTTTCGGCAAGTGCGAGTGAGAGTCGCCGGCGTTCCTTCCACTCGTCAGGAGCATCACTCAGATCCCGACGGAATCCCAAGATGATGTGGTCGACGCTGACTCCGGCATCGAAACCGCATTGCTCGTAGAAGTCGAGAACTTCATGCACCGTATATGGCGGCTCGGGCTCATTCACATAGTTGAAAGCACCGCAGTCGCCCAGCGCCTCAACGCCTTCTGGAAGGCGAAGGAAACCACGCACACCCAAGCGATAGAGACGCTGCCTTTGGGGCATTGAATACTTACCAACGCCTTTAATCGATCCGTCTACGACGGCTTTGGAAACAAGGACACCGTCGTAGGCGCGCGCCGAGAGCACTTCGTGCGCGTAGCGGTCATCGCGTTGACGGACGCGAAGGGGCGAGTGCTCATCGTGAACGAAGTCGTACGTCGGACTGACCTGGTCCTGGCTGTCTGGAAAGAAGAACTTCATGCATGTTCCTTGCGTGTACCGACATAAACCCGCGCGAGAAAGTTCGACAACGCGGATATGTGCTTCGACACATTCTGCAACTCATCCCACGGAAGGCCCAGTTCCTCCCAGGTTCCGCTTGTCCACCGACATTGAGCGGCTATGTGAGACAGTTCTTCTCGAGTTTTGCGATCTGCTGCGGGGTCATTGATGTTGACATGGACCATTACCCGATCCATCAGCCGGCTCATGGCGCGAATGCCGACCCCGCCCATGAGCTTGGACTCCGTTGGCGGGCGACCCCACGCATCCGGGAATACGTCACGCACCGCACACCAATAGATAAGTAGTACTCGACGGATGCCGTCGGTATCCGTGGAACCGGTTGCCATGTTTCGGTAGGGAAACAGCACACCGGACGGTGACTCCAGTGATTCTTTCAGTGCCTCCACCAGGCTGTTGTCAGCGACGACCGCCACCCGTCGATCCTCAGCCTCCGTGGACGCCCGTTTGATGAGACCAAAGAACGGTGACTCGGGGTCGCGGTTGAGCATGTCGACCAAAGCTGAGGGCATTCTTCGCTGGGATAGTCGTGGTGATGGCGCGACGATGACCTCAGGCAACAGTTCGGTCACGAGGTTGCTGGGCAGAGGCGCGACGGTATTCACACGCAGAAACTGCTCGCGCTGGATCTCCAAGGAAGACGCGATAAAGCCCGCGACAGGCACTGCTAAGTCGCTGTTGGTGGTCCGCGCCAGTGCGAGACTTCGCTGCTGACCGTCGACTATCCACGCCGGTCGCGGTTCAGAATCATCTGCAGGGATGGGTATCTCAATGGTGCCGGCGGTGGTACCCAGGTCATCCGTCGTGCCTGGCCCACGACTCGATCGGAACTTGACGGTGTCTGGCAAGGCGAGGATCAACCCATTAGGAAACAGAACGTCGCCGGAGTTCAAGTACTCGAGGATCTGCTTCACGTGGTTCCGACGCTCGGGTCGTTGATACCCGATCAACTTTCCGGCGTCGTCCCGAGAGATCCGCGCTACGTCGGCGACTTCACGAATCTCGTGTGCTGCGAGCGCAAACATGTACAGGGGAGTGTGGCTGTTCTGCTCTATTCGCACGGCCCGTCGTTCAATTACCCTGCGATCATTGTCCGTCATTGCGATCCCGCCGTGTCTCGAAAGAGTGTGCCGAAACGCTTCTGTTCGCAGGCAATCCCACGATCGCGAAGGATTCGGAGGGCTCGTGTCGCGGACAGATCGGGTTCGTCACGCACAAGGTCTCGAATGATGTCGACGATCTCGATGTCGGCCATCGGCACACGGTCATAGATCTCTGGTCGTCGCACGTTGCGCGCCCACCGAGACCATTTTTTTGCGTCGGTGGACGTGAACAACCTGCTGGTGTCGGAACGACGCTCCATCCACCGTCGGGCCATGCGCAGGTTGAGGCTCGACACGGTGCCACCGAATGCCTGTCGCAGGTCGCGATCGGCCGGCAGTCGAGGTAGGCCGTCGATCGTCCGCCAACCGCCGACGAGGAAGTGGTCGCCACCACGTTTCGAGAGCTCAACTAAGTCGGCATCCATTGCGCGCGAATAGTTTTCGGACAGCACCAAAAGAACGGGGTCGTTTGTGAGTTGGGGAAGCGACGTTGTCAGCGGGAGTTCACCGAGTTGGCGCCACCACTCAGTTGCTCGCACTATATCGTGAGCGACGGAATCCGCATGTCCACCCGCGAACGTGGCGGCATACGACGGCGCACGTTGGCTGACGTCGACTAGTCCCAGCCCTGCTGATGCGACCAGCATCCGAACCGAGAGTCCTCGCGCCTGAGCGTCTGCTGCGAGTCCTTTCGCTTGAAGCCACGCCTCACCCTGATAGAGATCGAGGAGTTCGACTTGACGGTCCGCACCCTCGACACGCCGACGCCATGACGCGAAACGCTCCGAACTGTTACCGGAGGGCAGGGTCCGCACCCGCATGTCGTCCGCAGGTACGACGGACTTCCTGTCAGTGCAGTTGACTACGATCGTTAGTTTGTGCACGTCACCTCCGTCCCCTTCGGTAGAAACTACACCCTCAATGTGTCGGCTCCTTGGTGTAGTTTCCGATACTATAGCCGCACAGTCCGACCAACTACCGGAGGATTCGATGGGAACATCAGCAGTAGTTCTGCTCAGTGGCGGTCTGGACTCCACCACTGTCCTCGCGATCGCCAAGGACCAGGGTTTCGACCCATTCGCACTATCGTTTCGCTACGGGCAACGTCACGTCGTGGAGCTCGAAGCAGCTCGACGGGTGGCGGACGCCCTGGGCGTCGTCCGACACGTGGTGGCGGAGATCGACCTCCGTGTGTTCGGCGGATCTGCGCTCACGGCTGACATCGAGGTGCCCAAGCATGACAGCAGTTCCGAGTTGACCGACGACGAAATACCGACAACCTACGTGCCGGCGCGGAACACAATATTTTTGTCGTTTGCTCTCGCCTACGCTGAAACGGTTGGTGCACAGGACATCTTCATCGGTGTCAACGCTCTCGATTATTCGGGTTATCCCGACTGTAGGCCCGAGTACATCGCCGCATTCCAGACGATGGCCAATCTGGCCACAAAAGCAGGTGTCAACGGTGCGGGCGTTACCATCCACACTCCGCTGATCGAGATGACGAAGGCGGAGATCGTCCGCGCCGGGTCGGCGCTGGGTGTCGACTATGGGCTGACCTCGTCCTGCTATGACCCCAGTTCGACTGGTCAACCTTGCGGGCGATGCGACTCGTGCTTGCTGCGCCTCAAGGGATTTGAGGAAGCCGGCCTCCACGATCCACTCGCTTATCAGGCGGCCTGATGGCATACACGGTCAAGGAGATCTTCTACACCCTTCAAGGGGAAGGGGCTCATACAGGCCGCCCCGCCGTGTTCTGCCGCTTCGCGAGCTGCAATTTGTGGACCGGCCGAGAGCGCGATCGCTCTCGGGCGATTTGCCAGTTCTGTGATACCGACTTCGTGGGCACGGATGGTATTGGTGGAGGACACTTTCGAAGCGCAAGCGAACTCGCTGAGGCGGTGGCACGGACATGGCCGGAGGCCGCGCATTTAGATCGCATGGTGGTGTGCACGGGTGGTGAACCCCTGTTGCAACTAGACACGCCGTTAGTCGACGCATTACACAACGAGGGCTTTTACGTCGCGATCGAAACTAACGGCACGCGCCCTGCGCCCGCGGGAATCGATTGGATCTGTGTCAGCCCGAAGGTGGGCGCTCCGCTGGTGCTTACGTCAGGTGACGAATTGAAGCTCGTGTTTCCGCAAGAGGGGGGAGACCCGGCCCAGTTTGAACATCTCGACTTCCAGTCTTTTCGGCTTTCGCCGATGGACGGGCCAACCGTTCGCGAGAACACAGCAGCAGCTGTCGAGTACTGCCTGAAACGCCCCAAGTGGCGCCTTAACCTGCAAACCCACAAGTTCTTAGGGATCCCATGACTGACACGATGGAAATTTTTTACGAGTTCAAATTTGAAGCGGCGCACCGCCTTCCGAATGTACCCAGTGATCACAAGTGCTCGCGTCTACATGGGCATTCGTATCAAGTGCAGGTTCACGTGAAGGGCCCGATCGGTGAGCAGTCAGGTTGGGTCATCGACTTCGGCAACATCAAGGACGCGTGCAAGCCCGTCATTGGTCGTCTCGATCACTATTACCTCAACGAGATCGACGGTCTAGAAAACCCGACCAGCGAACGCCTTGCCGCGTGGATCTGGAACGAACTCGCATCGTCGCTGCCCATGATGTCGGCGGTCCAGGTTCGCGAGACCTGCACGTCGGGTTGCGTATACCGCGGACCCAGCACCGACTGACCATGGAGGCACTACCCGACATCCAGTCCGCGCCGGACTCCCGCGGCATCGACATCGACGAGGTCGGGGTGTCGAACCTGCGCTATCCGCTGACCTTCGACGACGGTGAGTTCGTCCAGTCAGGCGTCGCGGAACTCGAGATGACCGTTGCTCTACCTGCAGACCGACGCGGGACCCACATGAGTCGCATGGTGTTGGCAGTCGACGCACACCTGGAACGTGTCAACCCGCGGGAACTTCACACGGCGTTCAAGTCCATCGCTAGTCTGCTGGACGCCACTGATCTCCACGTAACGCTCACCCTGCCAGTGGCAACCAGGGTCCACTCGCCAGCAACGGCGAACAGCGGATATCAAGTTCATGACCTCAGTCTGCGTGGCCGCCTCGAGAGCGATGCCTTCCTGCTGGAAACCACGGTGACTACTGAAGTTACGACTCTTTGCCCGTGCAGCAAGGCGATCAGCGATTACGGCGCGCACAATCAGCGCAGCAGAGTCTCACTGACGGTCCACGGTTACGACGACGCCCCATACCCCGTGCCCGCCTCTGATCTTGTTCAGCTGATACAAGATTCTGCGTCGTGCCCGGTGTATCCGGTCGTAAAACGGCCCGACGAGCGCGCGATCACCATGGCAGCCTACGACAACCCCAAATTCGTCGAGGACCTCATTCGCGACCTCACACTGAGTTGCCGCGAGCGCGGGGCGCCGCATCGAATCGAGGCACGCAACATCGAGAGCATTCATAGCCACGATGCAGTCGCAAGACTCGCATGGGATGGCATCGACCTAGATACCTAGCCGCCACCGATCGTTTAGCCACGCGTGTCAGAGGGGATTCGTAAGCTACGCGGAAGAATGACGGGGCAAATCCAGTTTCGCAAACCGCAGTGTCGATGCGAGGGCGTCTACGTGCGGCCTGCGGACTGTTCGTTGTGTACCCCGTCACCATGACCGTGGGAGGTTCAGGAATTGAGTGGGGTTCGCGTCGGAGAACTCGTTCGCACCGCGGCGTTCGGTGTCGGGCGGTTGCTCGGAGTCCAGGGCGGCGCCGTGCGGGTCAGGTACTTCACCGGGCCGAGCACATCGCCGTATACCGAACGCACGCACGATGCAGGCACTGTCACGATTGCCGTGCTGTCTCCGCACACTCGGGTGTACCTCCACGATGGTCACCGGTGGCGCATCGGTCGGATCGACGGAAAGCCAGACGAACAGAAGCGCTACGCCATCGCCTTTCCCAACCTCGAAGGCGCTGTCTTGGGGGTTGATGCGTTCGAGGTGCGGTGGAGCGTCGAGGTCGATGACCCGTTCCCCGTCCTGGAGAGCCTCGGCGGTGACAGCCCAATCGTGTACGAGTCCCGTCTGGGGTTCGTTCGAGAATGGGCGAAGCAACGGTCTGCCGCGCTGGGTGTCGAGGGCTTACTCCTGGCCTCGGTCGAAATGCACCACCACCAATTGGCGGTGGTGCGGCGGGTGGCGGCCGATCCCATCAAACGGTATCTGCTCGCAGACGAGGTGGGACTCGGAAAGACAATCGAGGCGGCGGCGCTGATCTGGCGTTTCCTCACCAAGAATCGGACTGGCCGGGTGCTCATCCTGGTGCCGGAACACTTGCGCCATCAATGGGCGGTCGAACTGCTGGATCGTTTCCGCACCGACCGGTTCTCGGATGCGTCGGTGCGGATCCGCTCACTCGCCGACGATTCGCAATGGCCTCTGGACCCCGTCGACATGCTCGTCATCGACGAAGCGCACCGGGTGCGTTTCGTCAAGTGATTTGGCCCCACCGTCGTCACGAATTTTGGCCCCGGCAGGTCTAGGTGGCTCGTTTGGCTC
>NZ_STGE01000041.1 GCF_005222675.1 Mycolicibacterium sp. CR10
TGAACCGTCCTGGGTCTGGTGGAGTCCTTGATCGCACCAGGAGGATGTCGTGGTGGCTGCACCGAGGAAGTTCGACCCGGAGACCCGTGAGCGGGCTGTCCGGATGTACCAGGACCGGATTGCACAGACCGGGGATTCGAAGCGGGGGGCTCGCCGGTACGTCGGGGAGATCCTCGGGATCAATGAGGCGACGTTGCGCAACTGGGTCGAAGAGCGTTACGGCGTGCGTGACGGGGCGCCTCGGGATGGGGCTGAGAATCCTTCGGCCGAACTGACTGCGTTGCGTCGGGAGAACGCCGAGTTGCGCAGGGCCAATGAGATTCTGAAGACGGCAACAGCGTTTTTCGCAGCGGCGGAGGTCGACCGCCGAATTCGGTGATCGTCGATTACATCGACGCTCACCGTGACCGGTTCGGGGTCGACCCGATCTGCTCCGTGCTCACCGAGTATGGCGTGAAGATCGCCCCGTCCACCTACTACGCGACCAAGGCCCGCGGTCCGGTCAGCGACGCCGCCTGGGCCGAAGCCCACGCCGCCAACGCCGTGCACCGGCTCTATGTGGCTAACCGGCGGCTCTACGGTGTCCGCAAGATGTGGCACACGATGAAACACGCTGGTCACGACGTTGGTCGCGATCAGGTGGCGCGGCTGATGCGGATCTGCGGAATCCAGGGGATCGTGCGCGGCAAGCGGCGCACCGTCACTACCACCGCAGACCCGGGGGCACCGCGGCACCCGGATCTGATCGATCGTCAGTGGGGTGCACCGAGTCGGCCGGATCAGTGGTGGGTCGCAGATTTCACCTACGTCTGGGCACTGCAGGGATTCGTCTATACGGCGTTCGCCGTGGACGTCTTCTCGCGGCGGATTCTGGGCTGGCGGGTGATGTCGACCAAGGCCGCCCCGTTGGTGACCAGTGTTCTCGAACAGGCCGTTTTCACGCGGCGAAGAACCGATTTCCGTTTCACTACAACGGGTTTGGTTCATCACTCGGACGCCGGCAGTCAGTACACCTCGCTGGCGTTCACTGACGCTCTGCACGAGTCCGGCATCGCCGGGTCCATCGGGTCGGTCGGCGACGCGCTGGACAACGCGTTGATGGAATCGGCGATCGGGCTGTACAAGACCGAACTGATCAACAGGGAGAAATCCTGGTCAGGTCGAGCAGAGGTCGAACGGGACACCGCCACCTGGGTTCACTGGTACAACACCACCCGCTTGCACTCCTCGCTGGACTATCTCTCGCCGACCGCCTATGAACAGCGCTACCGTGACAACGTCGCCTCCACACCGGAGGTGGCGTAACCGCGGTCTCCAGCCAGACCAGGACGGTTCA
>NZ_STGE01000042.1 GCF_005222675.1 Mycolicibacterium sp. CR10
GGTTGCGTCCAGCAGAGTGGTGTACGAGTCGGACCTGATCAGCGGTACCGGCGTGTCGTAGCCGACTGATTGAGGGTCATCGCGTGATTCTTCGAGAGACCGACCAAAGTCACTCGAGCAAAGGAATCGACGCGATGACCACTGCCCACAATATCGACCTGCCCACCGTGCTGGCCGAACGACTCACCACCGCCCATCCCGACGTGTTGCGCGAGCTGCTGGCCACGTTTATCCACACCCTGATGGGTGCTGAGGCCGACGCCCTGTGCGGCGCCAGCTACGGCGAGCGCAGCACCGAGCGCACCAATTCCCGCAACGGCTACCGGCACCGCCAATTCGACACCCGCGCGGGAACATTGAATCTCGCAATCCCGAAGCTGAGGCACGGATCCTACTTCCCGGACTGGCTGCTGGAACGCCGCAAACGCGCGGAGCGGGCTCTGACGACGGTGGTCGCGACCTGCTACCTGCTCGGGGTTTCGACGCGGCGGATGGACAAGCTCGTCGAAACTCTCGGCATCACGTCGTTGTCGAAGTCGCAGGTGTCGGTGATGGCCAAGGAACTCGACACCGCCGTCGAGGCCTTCCGCACCCGCCCCCTGGACGCCGGCCCATACACCTTCGTGGCCGCCGACGCCCTGGTCCTCAAGGTCCGCGAGGGCGGGCGGGTGGTCAACGTGCACGCCCTGATCGCGGTCGGGGTCAACAACGAGGGCTACCGCGAGATCCTCGGTATCGACGTCACCACCGCCGAGGACGGGGCCGGCTGGTTGACGTTCTGGCGGTCGCTGACCGCCCGCGGACTGTCCGGGGTCAAACTGGTCACCAGTGACGCCCACGCCGGCCTGGTGGCCGCGATCGGCGCCACCCTGCCCGGCGCGACGTGGCAGCGATGCAGAACGCACTACACGACCAACCTGATGGCCATCACCCCGAAAGCCTCGTGGCCGTGGGTACGCACGCTGCTGCACTCGGTGTTCGACCAACCCGACACCGAATCCGTTGCTGCACAATATGACCGGATCATCGACGCGCTCGCCGACAAACTGCCCAAGGTCGCTGATCACTTGGAGGCAGCCCGGCCAGACCTACTCGCATTCACCGCGTTCCCCAAACAGATCTGGCGCCAGATCTGGTCCAACAACCCGCAGGAACGGCTCAACAAAGAAATCCGCCGGCGCACCGACGTCGTGGGTATCTTCCCCGACCGCGACGCCCTCATCCGCCTCGTCGGCGCCGTCCTGGCCGAACAACACGACGAATGGGCCGAATCCCGGCGCTACCTCGGACTCGACGTCCTGAGCAAATCACGCACCGTCAACGACACCCCGACCGAACAGGAGGCCACCCCCGCGGCACTGACCGCCTGAACCATCACCTCGAAGAATCACACGACGACGTCGTACACCACGTCCCTGGACTTGACCC
>NZ_STGE01000043.1 GCF_005222675.1 Mycolicibacterium sp. CR10
TAGTCCACACCACCCACCGGACCGCCCTGCAAACCCATGCTGACCAGCATAGGTCCACTTAAGCAGATAAGCAGTACATATGTTCGACGATGGGCTTCCGGAGGCCGCTGAGCTCGGCGAACTCAGCGGCGTGGAGCTCATCGACGCGGCGCGGGGGTGGGCCCGCGCGGAGAACGCGGCGTGCGCGCGCAAGTTGGCGGTGCTGGCCGAAATCTTCGCCCGCCGCACCGGACTGCCCGCCGGCGAGCGGGAACTGTGGTGGATCGACCCCGAAGCCGCCGTGGCCGCCGAGCTGGCCGCGGCCCTCAATGTCACCCAGGGGTTGGCGTTGCACCAGACCCACCGCGGGGTCGCGCTGCGTGACCGGCTCCCGAAAGTGGCCGCACTGTTCGAGGCCGGGCAGATCAGCGAGATCCTGGTCCGCGCCATCGTGTGGCGCACCCACCTGATCGACGACGACGACGCCAGGGCCGCCGTGGACGCCGAGCTGGCCGCCCAGATCAGCAGCTGGGGTGCGCAGTCCGCGGCCAAAACCGAGGCTGCGATCGATGCGATGGTCGACCGCCACGACCCCGGTGCGCTGCGGCGCAGCCGGGAGTCTGCCTCCTCCCGCAGGGTCGAGTTCGGCGCCCCCTCCGACGCCCCCGGGTTCACCACGCTGTGGGCGCGGATGTTCGCCGTCGACGGCGCCGCCACGCGCGAGCGGGTGGACTCGCTTGCCCACAGCGTGTGTGCGGCAGACCCGCGCAGTATCGACGACCGCCGCAACGACGCCTTCGCCGCCATCGGCGCCGGACGCGACACGCTGGCCTGCCAGTGCGGAACCGACGACTGCGCAGCCGCCGGCTCCGACCGGCCCGCGCGGAACACCACCGTGTTCGTGGTGGGCGACGCCGCCACCCTCGAGCACACTCGCCGCGACAACACCACAGGCCCCGAGGACCCGGCAGGACCCGAAGGACCCGACGGACCCGACGACGGCGGCGGCGGGGGCGGGGGCGGTCACGAAGGACGCGAAGGACCCGAAGGGCCCGACGACGGCGGCGGCGGGGGCGGGGGCGGTGCCGAAGGACCCGAAGGACCCGAGGGGCCCGAGGACGGCGGCCGGCCTGGGGGACCCGGCGGCAGCGAGGCCGAGGGCGGCGACTCCGGGGGCGACTCCGAGGGCGCGGATTGCGAACCACCGCGGACGGCGCGGTGTGAAGATCCTCGACTCCGTCCGGGATGGGTATTCGGTGCGGGGATCGTCCCGACGCCGCTACTGGGCGGGCTGATCGAAGGCGCCCGGATCCGCCGCATCATCCACCCCGGTGATGCCCCGGCCGAGGACCGCTACACCCCGTCGCGGGGGTTGGCCGAGTTCATTCGGTGCCGCGATCTGACATGCCGCTTCCCCGGCTGCAACAGACCCGCCACCGAGGCCGATCTCGATCACACGGTGCCCTACCCTGTGGGACCAACTCATGCGTCGAACATGAAGTGCCTGTGCCGTTTTCACCATCTTCTGAAAACTTTCTGGACCGGGCCCGACGGCTGGCGCGATCGGCAACTGCCTGACGGCACCGTGATCTGGACCAGCCCAACCGGTCACACATACACCACGCACCCCGGCAGCCGCATGCTGTTCCCGGACCTGTGCAAACCCACCGCAACCCTGTGGGACAAAGACCCACCCAGGCCTGACACCACACCCGGGCGCGCAGCGATGATGCCCAAACGCCGACGCACCCGCGCCCAAAACCGCGCCCGGGCCATCGCCGCCGAACGGAAACTCAACGACGAACACGTCGCCGAACAGAACAAGCCACCACCGTTCTAACTGTGTCGCAAGCGATTACAAGTCACGGCCAAGGGATGCCTTGCGTGGGCTCGGCCTTGAGTCGGCGGTTTCTGAACCGTCCTGGTCTGGCTGGAGACCGCGGTTACGCCACCTCCGGTGTGGAGGCGACGTTGTCACGGTAGCGCTGTT
>NZ_STGE01000044.1 GCF_005222675.1 Mycolicibacterium sp. CR10
GGGTCGAACTTCCTCGGTGCAGCCACCACGACATCCTCCTGGTGCGATCAAGGACTCCACCAGACCCAGGACGGTTCATTCCGCGCACCCCGAACTCCAGCCCTGACTGGCCCTACCGCAGTACGCTCCAGACGTGCCGGAAACGTCGTACGCATCAAAACCGCACGCGCACTATATAACCCGGCTGTGTGGACGATAACCCCGCCGTGTGGAACGCTGCTCGGGGTTGGGGCGCCCTAGACCCGGACCTCCGCCAGCTGAGTGAGGCGCACGCTGTTGCCGGACGGATCCCGGAAGCCGCAGTCGATCCCGTACGGCATTTCGTGGGGCTCCTCGGTGAATTCCACACCGCGGGCGCAGAGATCATCGTAGGTGGCCTGGCAGTCGTCGGTGGTGAGGAAGATCGTGCCGGCGAAGCCCTTCGCGGTGAGATCGAGGACCTGCTTCTTGGTGGCTTCGTTCATTACCGGTTCACCGGGCACCGCCATCAGCACGATTGAGACATCATCCTGGCCAGGAGGCCCGACCGTAAGCCAGCGAAAGAGGCCGTCGACATCGGGAATCGAAACATCCTGGCGCACTTCCATACCGACGTTCTCAGTCCAAAACTTCAACGCGACTTCCTGGTCGTGGACCCACAGGTGGGCGCTTGCGATCTTCATCATGGATGTGACGTTACGGTCGCACCTGCGTGACCGTCTTCTCCCCGTGTGCTGTCTTGGCGACCCGGCTGTCCGCACGCGGACGAGTGTCGCGAAGCAGGATGCAACTCGGAACGCGGGCCTGGACGGCCGCGGGTGGCATCGATGCGCGGTAAGCAGCGGGTGGGAGCCCGTACACCCGGGCGAAGCTCGTAGTGAACGAACCCAGGCTCTGCAACCCCACCATCACGCAGATGTCGGCGACTGACCGATCGGTGTGGCGCAGCAGCGACGCGGCCCGCTCCAGGCGCCGCGTCTGCAGGTATGCCCGCGGCGACTCGCCAAAGGTCTTGGTGAACATCCGGCTGAAGTGTGCCCTCGACAGCCCGGCGGCCGCCGCGAGGTCCTCGACGGTGATGTGCTCGGAGTACCGGGCGTCGACCAGATCCTTGGCCTTCAGCAGATAGCGGGCCGGGGGAGCCTGCGTCATGGTCCCAGTATGGCCCGCGTGCCGACCTTGGCATCTGTTACCGGAATCGGCACCTGAACCATTACGTTGTTAGGGCGGATGAGCTGGCTGGGCGGCCGCGGATCATCGACCGGCCTGATGGGGGATAACGGTCGACGGTGGTTCGAGGAAAGTCCGGACTTCACAGAGCAGGGTGATTGCTAACGGCAATCCGAGGCAACTCGCGGGAAAGTGCCACAGAAATCAGACCGCCACTTCCGAGTGGTAAGGGTGAAACGGTGCGGTAAGAGCGCACCAGCACTCCGGGTGACCGGAGTGGCTAGGCAAACCCCACCCGAAGCAAGGCCAAGAATGTCGCGTGGGGACGCGGCAGCGCAGGCGTTCGAGGGCTGCTCGCCCGAGTCTGCGGGTAGGCCGCTCGAGGCACCCGGTGACGGTGTGTCCAGATGGATGGTCGCCGCCTCGCCGCCGCGGTTCGCGGCGGCGAGGAACAGAATCCGGCTTACAGGCCAGCTCATCCGCCCTCAGGGGGTGGCCGCCGGGCGCATCAGGATTTGCGGACCGCCTTGGCCAGCTTCTTGAGTGCATCGCCGATCTGCTCCTCGCACCGCTGCGCGAGGTCGTCCTCCTGCTGGTACAGCAGCCCGTAGGTGAAGGTGTCCTCGCCGGCGCCGTGCGCCACAGCCGCCTCGTGGCTCAGGTGTGAACGGCTGACCACACTGTCCTGGTGATCGCCCAGCAGCGTCTGGATCGTCTTGGCCCGGTCTGCCACCGCGCTCGCGCCAGTGGCGGCCGCCGTGTAGCGAAGCTGTTTGGCGCGCTTACGAATTCGGTGCAGCACTTCGTCATACTCAGACTCCTCGACCTCGGCCTCCGCGGCGGCGTCGGCGGCTTTGGCCGCCTTGCGCACCCGCTTGTAGGCCGAGTCGATGGTCGCGACCGCCGGAGCTTCGCCGGGTGACGGCGGGGGTGGTTCGGCGGCCACCAGCGCCTCGAGCGCATCGAGCAGGCGGAAATAGCGCGGGGAGCGCATCGCCGTCAGTGACCGTCGCCAGCCGGTCTGATACCGCTTCTTGGCGCCCTCGACCAACCGTTCCCGCACCGGACCCCGCACATTGGATTCCGCCAGGCCGTCCAGTCCGCGCTCGTAACGCTCTGCGAGGACCTCCGCATCGCGGGCCACCCCCAGCACACCGGCCAGCTCGCGTAGCTCCTCGAGGATCCACTCGTCGTCGGTGATGCCGAACGATCCCTCCGAGGACTGCAGCAGGCTGCGGATCTTGCGCGTCGTCACCCGCATCTGATGGATCGAGTCGTACACGTCCGACCGAACGGCGCGATCCCACTCCAGCAGCTCGGCGACGTGCCCGGCGACCGCCCGATGCAGCGGATCGGCGGAGGCCTCACGCTCCTCGGCGTCCGATCCGCTCGATGCGAGAACCCGAGCCAGCTTCGAACCGTGCCCGGCGGGCAGCGCGCCCGCGTCCATCAATCGGTTGGTCAGCCGATCCAACAACTCGACGTCGCCGCCCCCTGCAAGCTCGAGTTCCCATTCCCGCCAGTACTGCTCGTCCCCGCCGACAGCGCTCGCGGTCACCTGGTCGTCGCAGAACTCGGCCACCGCCGACCCTCCGGGCCCGTAGAGCATGTCGACAGTCCTGGCGGTGCTGATGCGTGCCACCGGTTCCAGCGGGCGGTCGCGCACGATTGCCAGCACCACATCCCGAAGGCTCTGCGGAACCGGGTGCGGTGCGCTGGATTCGGCGTCACCGCCCTCGTCGAGCGGCGTGCGCACCTCGGTTCGGGTGTCAGGCCCGGCGGGCAGTTTGAGGTGCCACCCCGCGTCCGGTCCGCCGGTGCGGCGCCGCAACGTGATCCGGTGCCTGGCCAGATCACGGCCTGGTGTGTCGAAGTACACAGCATCGAGCTGTTGTGACGGCAGCCGCTCGACACGGGCTACCGACGACAGGCCGTCGAACGAAGGTGTCACCGTGGATTCGACAACCTCGAATTTGCGCTCGGTCTCCGTGTACCTGGAGTTTTCGGGCGATTTGGCGGCCATGATCCCCTTATCTCGGGCGGTGAATCGGGTGACGGGAAAGCCTAGAGTGCCACACCCAGGTGAACCGGCTGTGCCGAGTCGTGACCGGTTCGAGACCGACACAGGCGGTCTGATGTGGACCGGATCCACGATATCCCCCGCAGGTCTCTTAGAATCGTCTTATGAACGGGGAATTGGGCCTGGTAGCCGATGGCCCGGCACGCCTGAAGGTAGAGAACTACCTCGACTGTGACGGCAATATCGCGATTCCTGCCGGTGTCACGCTGACGTCCTTTCTGGATCGCAATATCGAGGAACTGGGCGACACCCCCGCCTACCGCTATCTGGACTTCGATCGTGACCGCACCGTCGAGCTGTCCTGGTTGGAGATGGGAGTCCGGTTGCGGGCCGTTGGCGCCCGCCTGCGGCAGGTCACCCACGCCGGCGATCGCGTTGCCATCCTGACTCCCCAGGGCGTCGACTACGTCGTCGGGTTCTTCGCCGCGATCCAGGCCGGCGCCATCGCAGTCCCGTTGTTCGCCCCCGAACTGCCTGGCCACAATGATCGTCTCGAAGCGGTGCTGGCTGATGCCCGGCCGACCGTCGTGCTGACGACGACCGCCGCCGCCGAGTCCGTCGGCAGCTTCCTGCGAACGCTCCCGCGCGACCGTCGACCGCGCATGATCGCCATCGATGCGGTGCCCGACGCAGTAGGTACCGGTTTCGTTCCGGCACCGTTACAGACCGACGCCATCGCCTACCTGCAGTACACATCCGGGTCGACCCGCGCGCCGGCAGGCGTCGAGATCACTCACCGTTCGGCGTGTACCAATGTCGTGCAGATGATCCTGTCCGTCGGTCTGGATCGAAACATCCGCAGCGTCAGCTGGTTGCCGTTGTTCCATGACATGGGCCTGCTGATGATCATGTTCCCGGCGCTGGCAGGTGGTTACATCACCCTGATGTCGCCGTTGGCCTTCGTGCGACGCCCCAATCGCTGGATCAAGGAATTGGGATCGTCCGATCTGCCGACGTTCGCAGCGGCGCCCAACTTCGCCTTCGAGCTGGCAGCCCAGCGCGGTCTGCCCCGCCCCGGTGACGAGCTCGACCTGAGCAACGTGGCGGGTCTGATCAACGGTTCCGAGCCCGTCAGCATCACTTCGATCGAGAAGTTCTGCGCCGCTTTCGGTCCGTATGGGCTGGATCCGGCCGCGATCAAGCCGTCCTACGGGATGGCCGAGGCGACACTGTTCATCTCCACCACCGCGCACGACACCCGGCCGACGGCGATCTACCTCGATCGCGAAGAGCTCAGTGAGGGACAGGCGGTTCGAGTGGCGCCCGACCATCCGAACGCGGCAGCTCAGGTGTCTTGCGGCAAGGTCGCACTCAGCCAGTGGGCGGTGATCGTCGACCCGTCCAGCGACACCGAGCTTCCCGACGGCCAGGTGGGTGAGATCTGGTTGCACGGCGACAACGTCGGCCACGGATACTGGGGCCGCCCGCACGACACCGAGCTGACGTTCCGGAACAAGGTCCAGTCACGCCTGATGGTCGGCAGTCACGCCGAGGGCTGCGACGAGAGCGCACTGTGGATGCGCACCGGTGACCTCGGTGTCTACCTCGACGGCGAGCTGTACATCACCGGCAGGATCAAGGACCTGATCATCGTCGACGGCCGCAACCACTACCCGCAGGATGTGGAGGCGACAGTGGCCGAGGCGTCCAAGGCCGTGCGGCCGGGATTCGTGGCGGCCTTCTCGGTTCCCGGCAATGGGCGTGAGGAAGTTGCCATTGTCGCCGAACGTGCGGTGGGGGCGGGCCGCGCCGAGGCCGCGCCGATTCAGGAAGCCATCCGTGCTGCGGTCTCCCGGGTTCACGCGTTGCCGGTGGCGGAGGTGAAACTCGTTGCCGCAGGAGTGATTCCCCGGACGACCAGCGGAAAGCTGGCGCGTAGGGCGTGCCGCGACAAGTATCTCGAAGGGGCGCTCTGACGGCTACAGTCCCTCTGTGACTGAATACCAGACCATCGCCGTCGAGCAGTCCGGAGCCATCACCCGGATCACGCTCAACCGTCCGGATGCCGCAAACGGCATGAACGACACCATGACTCGCGAGCTCGCTGACGCGGCGGCCCAGTGCGACACGGCCGAGACGAAAGTCGTCGTGATCACCGGTGCCGGACGATTCTTCTGCGCCGGCGGGGACCTCAAGGCCATCTCGGCGTCTCCGTTGGGGCCCGGGCGGTTCGTCAAGGGCATCGCCGACGACCTGCACCGGGCGATCTCGACGTTCGCCAGGATGGACGCGGTGCTCATCACTGCGGTCAACGGCATCGCCGCGGGAGCGGGGTTCTCGCTGGCGGCTTCCGGCGACCTCGTGGTCGCGGGCTCCTCGGCAGCCTTCACGATGGCCTACACCAAGGCCGGCCTGAGCCCCGACGGAAGCGCCTCCTACTTCCTGCCCCGGGTGATCGGGGTCCGGCGCACCCAGGACCTGATGCTGACCAACCGCCGACTGAACGCGGGGGAGGCGCTGGATTGGGGTCTGGTGAACTATGTCGTCGACGACGCCGAACTCGGCTCCTTCACCGACACACTGGCCGGCGAACTCGCGGCAGGCGCCGCGCAATCACACGCCGCGGTCAAGAAACTCCTGCTCGCCACGTTCGACAACGGAATCGAGACGCAGATGGAACTCGAGGGACGGCTCATCGCCGCCAACGCGGACGGCCCGGTTGGCCGTGAAGGGATGGACGCGTTCCTGTCCAAGCGCGCGCCCAACTTCGCCTAGTCCGAGGATCAGATCTAGAAGGAGTGCTCCTCGGCGGGGAAGGCGCCGGTAGCGACCTCCTGGGCGTACTCGGTGGCGGCACGACGCAGTTCGTCACCGACCGCGCCGAAGCGCTTGACGAACTTGGCGGTCCTGCCGGTGGTAAGGCCGGCCATGTCCTGCCAGACGAGGACCTGCGCGTCGCAGTTCGGTCCCGCCCCGATGCCCACGGTGGAAATCGTCAGCTTTCCGGTGATCTGGGTGGCCAGTTCGGCGGGAACCATCTCCATCACCACGGCGAACGCGCCGGCTTCCTGCACCGCGATCGCGTCGTGAACGGTCTGCTCGGCGGCGTCGCCGCGGCCTTGGACCTTGAAGCCGCCGAGGCCGTTGACGCTCTGCGGGGTGAAACCGATGTGGGCCATCACCGGGATGCCCGCGGCGGTCAGGGCCGCGATCTGATCGGCCACCCGTTCACCGCCCTCCAACTTCACGGCATGCGCGCCGGCCTCCTTGAGGAACCGCGTGGCGGTCGCGAGAGCTTGCGCCGGACCTGCTTCGTAGCTGCCGAACGGCAGGTCGGCAACCACCAGTGCGTGCGGCGCACCGCGCACCACGCCACGCACGAGCGGAATCAATTCATCGATCGTCACCGGCACGGTGGTGTCGTAGCCGTACACCACGTTGGCGGCGGAATCGCCCACCAGGAGCACCGGGATCTGCGCCTCGTCGAAAACCGAGGCCGTTGAGTAGTCGTAGGCCGTCAACATGGCCCACTTGTGGCCCTCGGCCTTCCACTTATGCAGATGGTGGGTGCGAACCTTGAACCGAGGTTTTGATGTGGCCTCAGATTCGGTGACAGCACCATAAACGGTCTGCTCAGACATCATTGTCCCCCTCATCGGGTGGGTCGTTTCGAATCCTCGAGGCCAAGACGGTCCCCGGGTTTCTCTGACACGGTAAGTCTGCCACCACGTCACCAGAAGTTGAACAGGGGGTTAAGTGGATTTGCTCACACCTGCTCCCACCACGCCTAACATCGGCGGCATGCAACGGCTCAGCGGACTCGACGCCAGCTTCCTGTATCTCGAGACCGCCGCGCAGCCGCTGCACGTGTGCTCGATCTTGGAACTCGACACCTCGACCATGCCGGGCGGCTACACCTTCGGCCGTCTCCGGGAGGGGTTGTCCCATCGGATCAAGGCGATGCCCGAATTCCGCGAGAAGCTCGCTGACAACCGGTTCAATCTGGACCATCCAGTGTGGGTAGACGACAAGGATTTCGACGTCGACCGCCACCTGCACCGCATCGGGCTGCCGTCGCCGGGGGGACGCAATGAACTCGCCGAGATCTGTAGTCACATCGCCTCGCTGCCGCTGGACCGGTCCCGCCCGCTGTGGGAGATGTGGGTGATCGAGAACGTCGCGGGTACAGATGCGCACGACGGCGGACGCATCGCGGTCATGACGAAGGTGCATCACGCCAGCGTCGACGGTGTGACCGGCGCCAATCTGATGTCACAGCTGTGTTCGACCGAGCCCGACGCGCCGCATCCCGACCCGGTGGAGGGACCCGGGGATGCGAGCAATCTCGAGATCGCGGTCAGCGGCGCGGTGAAATTCGCGGCGCGCCCGCTGAAGCTGGCCAACGTGGTGCCCATGACCGTCTCCACGGTCATCGACACCGCCAAGCGCGTTCGCAGCGGCAACACCATGGCGCCGCCTTTTGCGGCTCCGCAGACCGCGTTCAACGCCAACGTCACCGGACATCGCAACATCGCCTTCGCCCAGCTCGACCTCGAGGACATCAAGAAAGTGAAGAACCATTTCGGGGTCAAACTGAACGACGTCGTGATGGCGCTGGTCGCCGGCGTGCTTCGCAAGTTCCTACTCGATCGCGGGGAACTGCCGGAGAACTCGTTGGTCGCCATGGTTCCGGTGTCGGTGCACGACAAATCCGACCGTCCCGGGCGCAATCAGGTGTCGGGCATGTTCTCCCGACTGGAGACCAGTGTCGAGGACCCCGCCGAGCGGTTGAAGGTCATTGCGGAAGCGAATTCGGTTGCCAAACAACATAGTTCGGCGATTGGGGCAACGCTACTGCAGGATTGGACACAGTTCGCTGCGCCCGCGGTGTTCGGGGTGGCGATGCGGGTGTACGCCAGCAGCAGGCTCAGCGGCGCCCGTCCCGTTCACAACCTCGTCCTGTCCAACGTCCCCGGCCCGCAGATGCCGCTCTACATGCTGGGATGCGAGGTGGAGGCAATGTACCCGCTCGGACCGATCTTCCACGGCTCGGGCCTGAACATCACGGTGATGTCACTCAACGGCAAGCTCGACGTCGGGATCGTCTCATGCCCGGAGCTGTTGCCCGACCTGTGGGACATGGCCGACGCCTTCCAGCCCGCCCTCGACGACCTGCTGAGCGCCGCGCGCTAAGAGGCTCGCGATAGCCGCCTCGCCAGCGACGATGCGGCTCCATGGCAGCATGTGGAGCCATGACGCTCAACACGGGGATCTTGCGATCCGCCGTCCTCCTCACCTCCGTGCTGGTTCTGGTTGCCGGTTGCAGCAAAGTGGTGGAGGGACGCGCGCTGATCTCCGTGCCGCGGCCCGGCTCTCCGATTCAGTGGTCGCCATGCGAGGCCGGGCCGTCAGAGCAGCCACGACTGCTGGCGGACGCCGAATGCGGAATGCTGTCGGTCCCTGTCGATTGGGACAACACCGACAGCCCCGAGGGCGGGGTCGCCCAGATCGCGATGATCCGCTACAAGGCCACCGGCGACAAGATCGGCTCGCTGGTCATCAACCCCGGCGGCCCGGGGGAGTCTGGCGTGGAGGCCGCCGCCTCGATGGCGGGCACGCTCCCTGACGTCGTGCGGCAGCGCTTCGATCTGGTCGGTTTCGATCCCCGGGGTGTCGCGAACTCGTCGCCTGCCCTCTGGTGCAACAGCGACGCCGACAACGACCGGCTGCGAGCGGACAACGTTGTCGAATACACGCCCGAAGGAGTGGCTCACATCGAGGCCGAGACCAAGGAGTTCGTCCAGCGCTGCGTCGACAAGATGGGCAAGGACTTCCTGGCGAACATCGGAACCGCCAGTGTGGTAAGAGATCTCGACGCCATCCGGGTCGCGCTCGGCGATGACAAGCTGACCTACCTCGGGTACTCGTACGGCACCCGCATCGGTGCGAGCTACGCCGAGGCCTACCCCGAACATGTGCGCGCGATGATCCTCGACGGCGCGATCGACCCCAACGCCGACCCGATCGAGGCCGACATCCGGCAGGCCGCCGCGTTCCAGCAGGCATTCGACGACTACGCCGCCGACTGCGCCAAGGATCCGACCTGCCCGCTGGGAACCGACCCGGCCAAGGCCGTCGACGTCTACCGCTCCATGATCGACCCGCTCGTCGAGGATCCGGCGCAGACCAACGATCCGCGCGGCCTGAGCTACAACGACGCGATCGTCGGCACCATCCTGCCGCTGTACTCGCCCAACCTCTGGCGACACCTGACCCAGGCCCTCACCGAGTTGAAGGACGGCGATGGCGACACCATGCTCACCCTCGCCGACCTCTACATGGGACGCGACGCCGACGGGCGCTACAACAACTCGACGGACGCCCGCGTGGCCATCAACTGCGTCGACAAGCCGGCGATCACCGACCGAGCCGCGCTGGTCGAGCAAGACCGGCGCATCCGGGAGGCCGCGCCGTTCATGAACTACGGCGAGTTCACCGGCTACGCACCGATGTCCACCTGCGCATTCTGGCCGGTGCCGCCCACCAGCAGCCCCCACGAGATCAAGATCGAGGGGCTGCCGCCCGTGCTGGTGGTGTCCACCACCAACGATCCCGCCACGCCGTATGAGGCCGGCGTCGATCTTGCCAGGCAACTCGGCGGCACCTTGGTGACCTTCGAGGGAACGCAGCACACCGTCGTGTTCAACGGCAATACGTGCATCGACGACATCGCCGCGCGCTACCTTGTCGACGTGACCGTCCCGCCCGCCGACACCCGATGCTGACGATCTCGGTGGTCGGCGAAGCCGACCTGCCAGAGCTGATGCCGATGCTGCGCGGCTACTGCGACTTCTACGAGGTCGACCCGCCCGACGAGAAGCTCGGCGCGCTGTCGCGGGCCTTGATCGCGAACCCGGACGAGGGGCTGCAGCTCATCGCTCGACAGCCGGACGGAACACCTCTGGGGTTCGCGACGATCTACTGGACATGGCAGACGTTGTACGCCGCGCGCGTGGGCGTGCTCAACGACCTGTACGTGACGGCGGAGTCCCGGGGGACCGGCACCGGACGCGCGCTGATCGCACGCTGTCTCCAGATATGCCACGACCGCGGTGCCGAGAAGCTGGTCTGGGAAACTGCGCCCGACAACGAAACAGCGCAACGGCTTTACGACGGCATCGGCGCCGAGAAATCGACCTGGTTCACCTACGAACTCGACGCCTGATCACAGCACGGTCACCTTTGCGCTCCCGGGGCAGACCGACACCCCGGTCTCGTGCAACCATGGCTGCCATGCGGCGGGTAGGACGACTGATCGCAGCGTTGATCGTCACGTCGACCGCGCTGTGTCCTGCTGCGTCCGCGGCACCGCCGACGCCGACCGATCCGCCGTATTCCACTGCGCCGGTGTGGAGTTCGTGTGCGTCCTTCGTCGACGACCTGTCGCGTCTACCGACCGCGCAGTGCGGCACGGTCGCGGTTCCGTTCGATTACGCAAAGCCTGAAGGCCCCCAAGCCCAGTTGGCGATCATCAGGGTGCCCGCCACCGGCCCCCGGATCGGCGTGCTCATCGTCAACCCCGGCGGACCCGGCGCGTCGGCGGTCGACACGGTGGCCGCGATGGGTGCCGCGTTGGTGGGCAGCCCGATCTCGCAGCGCTTCGACCTGGTGGGCGTCGACCCGCGGGGGGTGGGGCACTCGACACCGGAACTGCGGTGCCGTACCGACGCCGAATTCGACGCCTACCGCGCCGAACCGATGGCCGACTACAGCCCCGCCGGAGTGGCCCACATCGAGAGCCTGCACCGCAAGCTTGCCGCGCAGTGCCTGGATCGGATGGGCGCAGACTTCCTGGCGAACGTCGGAACCGCGTCGGCGGCGCGCGACATGGACGTGGTGCGGGCGGCACTGGGTGAGAACCAGATCAATTACCTCGGCTTCTCCTACGGCACAGAGATCGGGGCGGCCTACGCCGACACCTATCCCGATCGGGTTCGGGCCATGGTGCTCGACGGCGCCGTCGACCCGAGCCTGGATCCGATCACCGAGAGCGTCAACCAGATGGCCGGCTTCCAGCGGGCTTTCGACGATTACGCGGCCGACTGCGCGAAGTCGCCGGACTGTCCGTTGGGCACCGACCCCACACAGTTCGTCGACCGCTACCACCAACTCGTCGATCCGTTGGTCACCCGCCCCGCCGTGACCGCCGACCCGCGCGGTCTCGGGTATCAGGACGCCATCACCGGAACCGGCAGCGCGCTCTACTCGCCGCGCTTCTGGCTCTACCTCACCAGCGGTCTGCTCGGGCTTCAGGACGGTACCGACCCCATCGATCTGCTGCTGCTCGCCGACGATTACCAGCAGCGAGGCAAGGACGGGCACTACCAGAACCGCCAAGACGCGTTCAACGCGGTCCGATGCGTCGATGCGGACTATCCGACCGATCCCGCGGTATGGGCCGACGCCGACCGGCGGGTGCGCCAGGTTGCTCCGTTCCTGTCCTACGGGGAGTTCACCGGCTATGCGCCCAGCGACATCTGCGCCGACTGGCCGGTGCCGCCGACGTCCACCGTCGGCCCCGCCACGTCACCCGGACCGGGCAAGGTCGTCGTCGTATCCACGACGGGAGATCCCGCGACGCCGTACGAGGCCGGTGTCGCGCTGGCCCGCCAGATGGATGCCGCGCTCATCAGCTTCGACGGCACCCAACACACGGTGGTGTTCAACGGCGACGCGTGCGTGGACTCTGCCGTCGTCGACTTCTTCGTCGACTCGGTTCAGCCCCCGCCCGGATTGCGCTGCTAGCAGCGCCGTAACACAGAATTAACAGCCGGAACCTACGCTTCGGGGCATGGATCGGCAGAAGGAATTCGTGCTGCGCACGCTGGAAGAACGCGATATCCGCTTCGTCCGCCTGTGGTTCACCGACGTCCTCGGATACCTCAAGTCGGTGGCCATCGCGCCCGCCGAATTGGAGGGTGCATTCGAGGAGGGCATCGGCTTCGACGGGTCCTCCATCGAGGGGTTCGCCCGGGTGTCGGAGGCCGACATGGTCGCGCGGCCCGATCCGTCGACGTTCCAAGTGCTTCCGTGGACCACCAGCGGCGGCGACCATCACTCGGCCCGGATGTTCTGCGACATCACGATGCCCGACGGCTCACCGTCGTGGGCCGACTCGCGCCACGTGTTGCGCCGGCAACTGTCCAAGGCCAGCGATCTCGGCTTCTCCTGCTACGTGCATCCCGAGATCGAGTTCTTCCTCCTCGAGCCGGGGCCGTATGACGGCACCGAACCCGTGCCTGCCGACAACGGCGGCTACTTCGATCAGGCGGTGCACGACTCGGCGCCGAACTTCCGCCGCCATGCCATCGACGCGCTCGAGGGGATGGGCATCTCGGTGGAGTTCAGCCACCACGAGGGTGCGCCGGGGCAGCAGGAGATCGATCTGCGGTATGCCGACGCGCTTTCCATGGCCGACAACGTCATGACGTTCCGGTATGTCGTCAAAGAGGTCGCTCTCGGCGAGGGCGTGCGGGCGTCGTTCATGCCGAAGCCGTTCTCGGAGCATCCCGGTTCGGCGATGCACACGCACATGAGCCTGTTCGAGGGCGACACCAACGCCTTCCACAGCCCCGACGATCCGCAGCAGCTCTCCGACGTCGGAAAGTCCTTCATCGCAGGCATTCTCGAGCACGCCAACGAGATCAGCGCCGTCACCAACCAGTGGGTGAACTCCTACAAGCGGCTCGTGCACGGCGGTGAGGCGCCGACGGCGGCGTCATGGGGCGCGGCCAACCGGTCGGCGCTGGTGCGGGTGCCGATGTACACCCCGCACAAGTCGTCGTCGCGTCGGGTGGAGGTGCGCAGCCCCGACTCGGCCTGCAACCCGTACCTGACGTTCGCGGTGCTGCTGGCCGCGGGCCTGCGCGGCATCGAGAAGGGGTATGTGCTCGGGCCGCAGGCCGAAGACAACGTCTGGACTCTGACGCCGGAGGAACGCCGCGCGATGGGCTACAAGGAGCTCCCCGGCAGTCTGGGCGTCGCGCTCGGCGAGATGGAGGGCTCGGAGCTGGTCGCCGAGGCGCTCGGGGAGCATGTCTTCGACTTCTTCCTGCGCAACAAGCACGCCGAGTGGGAGAACTACCGCAGCCACGTCACGCCATTCGAGCTGAAGACCTACCTGGCTCTTTAGTCGAACGACGATCACGCGGCGAGGCACGAGCTGCGTTAAGAGTTCGACCGTTTATGTCGTCGGTTCCGGCTGGACTAGATTCGGGGCGTGGCCAAACCTGCGACGCAGCGTCCCAAGCTGCCTGGCGTCGGTCGGCTCGGGCTGGTCGAACCGCAGGCGCAAGCCGAACTGAACTCCCTCGGATGGAATACCGACGCCCACGTCGAACTGTTGTGGTCCCTGTCGCGCGCGCCCGACGCCGACACCGCGTTGCGCGCGATCGTCCGGCTGTCGGAGGCGCTCGGCGACGAGTGGCACGAACTCGATCACGCACTGCTCAAGGACCGCAGCCTGCGCGGCCGACTGTTCGCGGTGCTGGGGTCGTCGCTGGCCCTCGGTGACCACCTGATCGCCAACCCGGGCTCGTGGCACCTGCTGGCCGGCAACATCTCGCTACCGACGCCGCAGGATCTTCGGCAGATGTTCACCGAGCAGGCCGACAAGGTGACCGGTGCCGCGGCCGCCACACCGCCCCTGCGCACTCTCTACCGCGACCGGCTGCTGGTGCTGGCCGGCCTGGACGTCGCCTCGACGGTGGAGAACGAACCGGTGCTGCCGTTCACCGTTGTCGGTGAACACCTCTCCGACCTTGCCGACGCGGCGCTGGACGCGGCGCTGAACGTCGTAACGCGGTCGGTGTGTGGCGACACCCCACCGCCCGCACTCGCGGTGATCGCGATGGGCAAATGCGGGGCGCGGGAACTGAACTACGTCAGCGACGTCGACGTCATCTTCGTCACCGACGACGGCTCGCACGGCAGCCTCGGTCTGGCGACCAGGATCGCCGGCGAGATGATGCGGCTTGCCGGCGACGCATTCTTCGAAGTGGATGCAGCGCTGCGGCCCGAGGGCAAGCAGGGTCCGCTGGTGCGCACGCTGGACTCGCACATCGCCTACTACCAGCGGTGGGCCAAGACGTGGGAATTCCAGGCGCTGCTCAAGGCGCGGCCCGCCGCAGGAGACGCCGAGATCGGCCACGGCTACATCGAGGCGCTGATGCCGATGGTGTGGACGGCATCCGACCGCGAGGACTTCGTTCCCGAGGTGCAGGCGATGCGCAGGCGCGTCGAGGAACTCGTGCCCGCCGGGGTGCGCAGCCGCGAGCTGAAACTCGGCAGTGGCGGTCTTCGCGACGTCGAATTCGCCGTCCAGCTCCTGCAATTGGTGCACGGTCGCAACGACGACGAGCTGCATGTGGCCTCGACCGTCAACGCGCTCGCGGCGCTGGGCGCAGGTGGCTACATCGGCCGCGACGACGCCGCCAACCTGACGGCGTCCTACGAGTTCCTGCGACTGCTCGAACATCGGCTGCAGTTGCAGCGACTCAAGCGCACCCACATGCTGCCCGAGGCCGACGACGAGGAGTCGATGCGCTGGCTCGCCCGCGCGGCGCACATGCGTCCCGACGGCCGCCACGATGCGCTCGGAGTGCTGCGCGAGGAACTCAAACGGCAGAACCACCGGGTGTCGCGACTGCACGCCAAGCTGTTCTACCAACCGCTGCTGGAGTCTGTCGGCCAAGCCTCACTGGGACTGTCCGACGGCATGAGCGCCGAATCCGCCGAGCGTCAGCTCGCCGCGCTCGGCTACGAGGGCCCGCAGAGCGCACTGACCCACCTGGCTGCGCTCACCGGCGGTACCGGACGGCGTGGCCGCGTCCAGCAGGTGCTGCTGCCGACGCTGCTGGACTGGCTGTCCGACACCCCCGATCCGGATGCCGGGCTGCTGGCCTACCGCAGGCTCAGCGACGAGCTGGCCGACCAGCGGTGGTTCCTGGCCACCCTGCGCGACGAGGGCGCGGTGGCCAAGCGGCTGATGCACGTGCTGGGGACGTCGGCGTACGTTCCGGACCTGTTGATGCGAGCCCCCGAGGTGATCCAGCTCTACGCCGACGGGCCCAACGGGTCGAAGCTGTGCGACGTCGACACCGAAGGGGCGGCGCGGTCCTTGGTGGCCTCGGCCGCCAGGCACGCCGACCCGCTGCGGGCAATCGCCGCGGCGCGGACGTTGCGGCGCAGGGAGCTGGCCCGGATCGCCTCGGCCGACCTTCTCGGGATGCTCGAGGTGACCGACGTCTGCCAGCAGCTGACGTCGGTGTGGGTGGCGGTTCTGCAGGCCGCCCTGGAAGCGGTGATCCGTGCCAACACCCCGGCGGGCGGTCCGCTCGCGCGCATCGCCGTCATCGGGATGGGCCGGCTCGGCGGCCGGGAACTCGGATACGGCTCGGATGCCGACGTGATGTTCGTCTGCGAACCCAACGAGGGCATCGAGGAAGCGGCCGCGGTGAAGTGGTCGGTGACGGTGGCCGAGCAGGTCCGGGCGCGACTGGGCACGCCCAGCGGCGACCCGCCGCTGGAAGTCGACACCAACCTGCGTCCCGAGGGCCGCAGCGGACCGTTGGTGCGCACCTTGGCGTCCTACGCGGCCTACTACGAGCAGTGGGCCCAGCCGTGGGAGGTCCAGGCGCTACTGCGTGCGCACCGGGTGGCGGGGGATCTCGAACTCGGGGAACGCTTCCTGGTGATGGTCGACAAGACGCGCTACCCGGCCGGCGGCGTGTCGGCGGAGACGGTGCAGGAGATACGGCGCATCAAGGCCAGGGTCGACGCCGAACGACTGCCGCGCGGCGCGGATCCCAACACGCATACCAAGCTCGGCCGCGGCGGGCTGGCCGACATCGAGTGGACCGTGCAGCTGCTGCAGTTGCGCTTCGCGCACAAAATCCCGGCGCTGCACACCACCTCGACGTTGGAGACGCTCGACGCCATCGGCGCGGCGGAGCTGATCGCCGCGCGTGACATCGAGCTGCTGCGGGACGCGTGGCTGACGGCGACCCGGGCGCGCAACGCGCTGGTGTTGGTGCGCGGCAAGCCCACCGATCAGCTGCCGGGACCCGGCCGGTTGCTCAACGCGGTCGCGGTGGCCGCCGGCTGGCGCGACGGTGACGGCGGCGAGTTCCTGGACAACTACCTGCGGATCACCCGGCGAGCGAAAGCCGTGGCACTCAAGGTTTTCGGAGGCTGAGCGTGGAATTTCCCTTTGATGTCATCAGCGAGGACGAGTATGCGCGGCAGCGGGCGAGCTACGGGCCGCTCACCGAGTCGCTGCGCGGGCTCATCGATGCGGGGATCCACACGGCGGTCGATGACGCCACGGTCCAGGAGGCTCTCGGCCACCTAGAGGCGGCCACGGCGCTGCTGTCGCGTGAGCAACGTCTCGCGACGTCGACGCTGCGGCACGCCGACAGCGGGAAGCCGTTGGCGTGGGCGAATCCCGCTGTGGGACTGCGCAATGCGATCGCCCCGCCGATGGTGATCGAACACGAGGCCGACGGCAGCTGCTGGAGCGAGTTCACATTGGGTCCCGCCTACGAGGGGCCCCCGGGATGGGTGCACGGCGGCATCTGCGCGTTGCTGCTCGACCACATTCTCGGTGAGGTGGCCAGTGAAGGGCTCACCCTGCCGAAGTTCACCGGAACGATCAGCCTTCGCTATCTGCGCGGCACCCATCTGGGCAAAATCCGGGCGGAGGCGTTCGTCGAACGGTCCGAAGGCGTCAAAACATTTGCGCGGGGCTACCTCAAGGATGCGGAGGGCGTCACGGTGGAGGCCGAGGGAGTGTTCATCAAACCCGCCTGGGCGCGTGACGCCGGATGAAGTTCTACGTGAGCACGGCATTCCTGGACACCCGGGAGGCCGTTGAGATCGCCAAGGCCGCAGATGAACTCGGCTACCACGGGATGGCGGTCCCGGATCATGTCATCAACCTGGAGACGCTGCAGACACCGTATCCGTACACCAAGGACGGCAGCAGGCGGTGGGAGGCGTTCACCGACTGGCCCGATCCGTGGGTGATCATCGGGGCGATCGCGTTGGTGACCACGCGTCTACGGTTCGTCACGACGGTTTACCTGCCCGGCATGCGGGATCCGTACTCGGCGGCGAAATCCATTGGCACCGCGGCAGTTCTGGCTGATGGCAGGCTTGAGCTGGGCATCGGTGTGGGCTGGTGTCGCGAGGAGTTCGAGCTGCTGGGTCAGCAATTCGAGCGGCGCGGCAAGCGCACCGACGAAATGCTGGAGCTGATGAAGGCGCTGTGGTCGCCGGGCTGGACGGAGTTCTCCGGCGAGTTCTACACGGCGCCGCGGATGGAGATGGAGCCGTCGCCGCCGCCGATCCCGGTCTACGTCGGCGGGCTGTCGGACATCGCGCTTCGCCGTGCCGCACGCCATGACGGATGGATCGGGGATCTGATCACCACCGAGAAGGCGCTGGAGCGCATCGGGGTGCTGCGTGAGCTACGCGCCGAAAAGGGCTTGACCATGGACGGTTTCGAGGTCATCACGCCGCTGACCGACGCCTTCACGCCCGAGCACTTCGCGCACGCGGAGGCCGGCGGCATCACCGGGATCATCACGATGCCATGGATGTTCTACAGCGGTCCCGACGCATCCCTGGACGACAAGGTCGACGGGATGCGCCGGTTCCGGAAGGACCTGGGTCTCGACGACTAGAGCGCGTCAGCGCCGCGCGGTCACCCTTGTGCGTCGCCGCCCGTCCACCGACCACGCGCCTGCGCCCGTGGTCGCCAGGAGCAGGAACGCGAAGCAGAAGAGGATGGCCACCTCGCCGCCATTGCCGCCGGGGGAGAACGGCCAGAAGCTGGCAGGTGCGCCGCCGAACAGCGCCCAGTGCTGCCAGAAGTAGGCCACGGCCATCTCTCCAGAGGCGATGAATGCCGCGATGCGCGTGAAGAATCCGACGGTGATCAGCAGTCCCAAGACCACCTCGATCACCCCGGCGAACCAGAACGGCCAGGTGCCTACCGGCACCGCCTCACCGAGCGGCCACCCGAAGACCTTCATCGTGCCGTGCAATGTGAACAGCACACCGAACACGATGCGGAAGATGCTCAGCACGGGGGACGAGTAGCTGGCCAGCCGTGCATCCAGATTTTGGGTCATGGCGGGAGAATACCCGGCCGGACCACAGTCCGGATGGAGCGGCGGTAAACGAAGAGATAACGAAAAACCGGGTGGCGCCTCTCGCAAGGCAGCCACCCGGTTCTCCGACACTGACGACTTACACGTCGTAATACAGCGCGAACTCATACGGGTGAGGACGGATCTGGATGGGCATGATCTCGTTCTCCCGCTTGTAGCTGATCCACGTCTCGATCAGGTCGGTCGTGAAAACCCCGCCCTCGGTGAGGTACTCGTGATCCTCCTCGAGCTTGTCGATCACCGCCGCCAGCGACGTCGGCGCCTGCGGGATGTTCGCGGCCTCCTCGGGAGGCAGCTCGTAGAGATCCTTGTCGACCGGAGCCAGCGGCTCGATCTTCTTCTTGATGCCGTCGATGCCGGCCATCAGCATGGCCGCGAACGCCAGGTACGGGTTGCCCGAGCTGTCGGGGCAACGGAACTCGAGACGCTTGGCCTTCGGGTTGTTGCCGGTGATCGGGATCCGCACACACGCCGAGCGGTTGCGCTGGCTGTACACCAGGTTGATCGGGGCCTCGTAGCCCGGCACCAGGCGCTTGTAGGAGTTCACCGTCGGATTGGTAAACGCCAGCAGCGACGGCGCATGGTGCAGGATGCCGCCGATGTAATGGCGCGCCATGTCCGACAGACCCGCGTAGCCCGACTCGTCGTGGAACAGAGGCTTGCCGTCCTTCCACAGCGACTGGTGGGCATGCATGCCGGAACCGTTGTCACCGAACAGCGGCTTGGGCATGAACGTCACAGTCTTGCCGTTGGCCCACGCCGTGTTCTTGATGATGTATTTGAACAGCAACACATCATCGGCAGCGTGCAGCAGCGTGTTGAACTTGTAGTTGATCTCGGCCTGACCGGCGGTGCCCACCTCGTGGTGACCGCGCTCCAGGATGAAACCGGCGTTCTGCAGGTTGGTGGCCATCTCGTCACGCAGGTCGACGTAGTGGTCATACGGCGCGACGGGGAAGTAGCCGCCCTTGGGACGGACCTTGTAGCCGAGGTTGGGGCTGCCGTCGGCCTCGAACGGCTCCCCGGTGTTCCACCAGCCGGACTCGGAGTCGATCTCGTAGAAGGTGCCGTTGATCTTCGAGTCGAAGCTGACCGAGTCGAAGATGTAGAACTCCGCCTCGGCGCCGAAGAAGCAGGTGTCCGCGATGCCGGTGCTGGCCAGATAGTTCTCTGCCTTGCGGGCGACGTTTCGCGGGTCGCGTGAGTACGCCTCACGGGTGAACGGATCGTGGACGAAGAAGTTCAGGTTCAGCGTCTTCGCGGCGCGGAACGGGTCGATCTGCGCCGTCTCGGGATCGGGCAGCAACATCATGTCGGACTCGTGGATGGACTGGAACCCGCGCACCGACGAGCCGTCGAAGGCGAGGCCGTCTTCGAACACGCTCTCGTCGAACGCCGAGGCCGGGATCGAGAAGTGCTGGACGACGCCGGGCAGATCGCAGAACCGGATGTCGACGTACTCGACCTTCTCGTCCTTGATCAGCTTGATGATGTCGTCGGCGGTCTTTTCTGCCACTGAATGCTCTCCTTATATCTGGTAGCCCGCGTCGACGCTATGGACATGATGTTGCACTGTCGTCAACCGCATGTTGCGCCGACGTTACGCATGGCCGTCGGGAACGCCGCCACCGGCACAGCCGCGACGCCACCTATCCTGACTGTATGGCGCGTACTTCCGGCTCCGGTTTGGGTTCCTGGCTGTCCGGGCCGAGCCCCGCGCAACCCGGTGCCTACCCGGGCGAGCGCCTCGGGTATCCGCCGAATGGGCCCGGTTCGATCGCCCGCTTCGGCCGTCGCGTCGGCGCCCTCTGCATCGACTGGCTGGTGTCCTACGGGCTGGCGGCCCTGGCGATGACGTTCGGCGTGGTCAGTATCGAGATGCTCTCCACCGCAGTGCTGTTCGTCTGGCTGCTGCTGGGCGTCATCTCGGTGCGGCTGTTCGGCTTCACGCCGGGCCAACTCGCGCTGGGGCTGAAGGTGACGTCGGTCGACAACCGCGACTACGTCGGTTCGGGACGCGCGTTGGTGCGGGGCCTGCTGCTCGCGCTGGTGATTCCGGCGCTGTTCACCGACTCCGACCTGCGCGGTCTGCACGATCTGGCGACCAAGACCGCCGTCGTCCGGCGGTAACCGCCGCCCAACGACGCGTCGGTGCTTACTTGCGCCGCACCGTGCGCTGCACCCCGCGCATCTTGGCCTGCGCCGGCAGCGGGCCCTTCGGCATCGCCGCGGGGCCGACCTTGGTGCCGAGCGCGGCCAGGCGCGACTCGATGGAATCCATCTGCTTGACGGTGATGTTGGCCGGAAGCTTCGTCAGATGCCGCTCCAGCTTGGCCAGCGGCACCTCGCCCTCGCCGTTGCCGATCACGATGTCGTAGATCGGGGTGTCGCCGACCAGTCGGGCGGTGCGCTTCTTCTCCTGGGCCAGCAGCGGCTTTACGCGGCCGGGCGAACCCTCACCGACGAAAATGATGCCGGGACGTCCGATGACCCGGTGCACGGCGTCGAAATGTCCCGTGGCCGCGACCCCGGGGGTAACCCGCCACTTGCCGCGCAGATTCTCCAACGCCCATGCGGCCGCCCCGGTCTGGCCCTCGGCCTTGCGGTAGACCGCTTTCTGGGCACGGCGGCCGAAGATGATGAACGCCACCAGCGCGCCCAGCAACACACCGAGGGGGATCAGCATGAACATTGTGAACCCGCCGGCATAGATGCCCGCAGCCACCGAAGCGCCGACGATCAGCACAAACGCGCCGATCATGTAGGGCAATAGGCGCTTGTCCTCTTTGCGCTGCATCTGGAACGCCTGCCACAGCTGACTGCGTCGCTGCTTGGAGGCCGCCTTGCGGGCAACCTTCGCCTCGGCCTTGGCTGCCTTGACCTCCGCCTTGTTACGCGATTTCGCCATTCGTTCAGGATACTTGCGCGGATGTCGCCGCCGGAGCGGCTCCCGAAGACCGAGAGGCGACCGTCTGGGCGTACAGCTTTCCGGCCCGGTAGGAGGACCGCACCAAGGGGCCGGCCAGCACGCCGGCGAAGCCGAGTCCGGTCGCGTAGGTCTGGTGTTCGACGAACTCGTCGGGATGCACCCACCGCTCGACGGGATGGTGGCGTACCGACGGTCGCAGGTACTGGGTGATCGTGACGATGTCGCAGCCCGCACCGTGCAGGTCGCGCAGCGCCGCGCGCACCTCCTCGGGTGTCTCGCCCATGCCGAGGATGAGGTTGCTCTTGGTCACCAGCCCGTAGTCGCGGGCCATCGTGATCACCGAGAGGCTGCGGTCGTAGCGGAATCCCGGCCGGATCCGCTTGAAGATGCGCGGCACCGTCTCGACGTTGTGCGCCAACACTTCCGGGCGCGTCTCGAAGACCTCTTCGAGTAGCGCGGGATCGGCGTTGAAGTCGGGGATCAGCAACTCCACACCGGTGTTCGGGTTCAGTGCCTTGATCTGGCGCACCGTCTCGGCCCACAGCCAGGCACCGCCGTCGGGCAGATCGTCGCGGGCCACGCCGGTGACCGTCGAGTAGCGCAGGCCCATCGCCTGCACGCTCTCGGCCACCCGACGCGGCTCGTCGCGGTCCAGTTCGGCAGGCTTACCGGTGTCGATCTGGCAGAAGTCGCATCGACGGGTGCACTGCTCGCCACCGATCAGGAACGTTGCCTCGCGGTCTTCCCAGCATTCGAAGATGTTGGGACAACCCGCTTCCTCGCACACCGTGTGCAGACCTTCGCGGCGCACCAGCGACTTCAGCGCGGTGTACTCCGGGCCCATCTTGGCTCTGGTCTTGATCCACGGCGGTTTGCGCTCGATCGGGGTCTGCGCATTGCGCACCTCGAGCCGCAGAAGCTTGCGATTACCGGGATCGACACTCACTGTATCGATGCTACTGCGTTGAATCGCGGGATGAGTTTTCCGTCGAGAGCGTCACACACGGCATCAGTGACCCGGTCGAGGACGTCCTCGACGCCGACCCTGCGACCGAGTTCTTCGGTGAGCGATGTCACCCCGGCATCGGCGATGCCGCACGGCACGATCGAACCGAAGGCGCCCAGGTCGCAGTCGCAGTTCAGTGCGAAGCCGTGCAGCGTCGTGGCGCGGGCCACCCTGATACCGATCGCGCCGATCTTGCGCGCGGGGCGATTGCCGTCACCGGGCACCCAGACCCCGGAGCGGCCCTCGACCCGGCCGGTGCGTAAGCCCAGGTCGTCACACACCGTGATCAACGACTCTTCAAGCCGCCGAACGAAATTCACGACATCGAGCGGCTCGGCAAGGCCGATGATGGGGTAGCCGACCAGTTGGCCGGGGCCGTGCCAGGTGATCTTGCCGCCGCGGTCGGTCTCGACGACGGGCGTGCCGTCGACGGGCCGTTCCTCGGGGAGAGTGCGCCGACCCGCGGTGTAGACCGCCGGATGCTGGAGCAGCAGGAGGGTGTCGGGGCCACCGCCGGCGGCGCGGGCGTCGGCCACCTCGCGCTGCAGATCCCATGCCGCCTGGTAGTCGAGGGTGCCCAGGCGCCGGACGTCCACGGGAGCACTGCCCGATCGGATGGATGCCGCCACCCAGACGACGCTACTCGTTCGTTCGTTTGGGCACGGTGGCGAATGCCAGTGCCTCGCCGATGGTGTTGTGGTGGAACTGGAAACCCGCGCGCTCCAGCGCCGCGGGGATCGCTCGCTGGCCGCCCAGCAGACCTTCGTCGGCAAACTCGCCGAACATCGCCCGCAGCGCGAACCCGGGCACCATCAGCGGTGTCGGCCGGTTCACGGTGCGCCCGAGTGCGGTGGTGAACTCCGCGTTGGTGACCGGGGCGGGCCCGGTGAAGTTGACCGGCCCGGAGAGTTCCTCGTGGGTGATCGCGAACAACAGTGCGCGGACCTGGTCCTCGAGGCTGATCCACGGCAGGTACTGGCGGCCGTTGCCCAGTCGTGCGCCCAGGCCCAGTGAGAACAGCGGTGTGAGACGGCCCAGCATGCCCCCCGACTGGGCCATGACGAGCCCGGTGCGGGTCAGCACCACCCGCACCCCGGCCTGTGCCGCCGATTCCGTCGCTGCTTCCCAGTCCACGGTGAGCCTGGCGAGGAAGTTGCTCCCTGCAGGGGCGGTCTCGTCGACCGGGTGGCTGCCGCTGTCGCCGTAGTAACCGACGGCGCTCGAGTTGATGAGGACGGGTACGCCGGCCTCGACGACGCCGCTGGCCAGCACCTCGGTGGGGCCGATGCGACTGTCACGCAGACTCTGCTTGAACGCGCCGGACCACCGCTTCTCGCCGACGTTGACGCCGCAGAGGTTGACCACGGCGTCCACGCCCTCAAGAGCACCGGGGTCGAACTCCCCGGTGTCCGGATTCCAGAACACCTCGTCGGCGTTGGACGGCGCCCGCCGGACAATCCGCAGCACCCGACGGTCGGCAGAGCGCAGCGCGTACACCAGCGCCGTGCCGATCAGACCGGAAGATCCCGCGACGGCGATGACCGAATCTGATGGCATCGACACTGCTGTCTACAGACCCAGATCCGCCTCGAACGCACCCTCTTCGAGTCGCCGCTTGATCGTGGTGACGAACCGGCCGGCGTCGGCGCCATCGATCAGGCGGTGATCGTAGGTCAGGGGCAGGTAGCACACCGATCGCACGCCGATCGACTCGTTACCGAACTCGTCGACGATCACCCGTGGCCGCTTGACGATCGCGCCGGTGCCGAGCATCGCCGCCTGCGGCGGAACCAGGATCGGGGTGTCGAACAACGCACCCTGACTACCGATGTTGGTGATGGTGAACGTGCCGCCGGACAGTTCGTCGGGCTTGAGGTCACCGGAACGCGCCCGCGCCGCGATGTCGGCGATCGCGCGCGCCAACCCGCCCAGTGACAGGTCGCCGGCGTTCTTGATGACCGGTGACAGCAGGCCCTGGTCGGTGTCGACTGCGAAGCCCAGATGCTCGGCGTCGTAGTACTTGATTTCCTTGGCGTCCTCGTTGTAGCTCGCGTTGACGTTCGGATGGATCTTCAGCGCATCGATGACCGCCCTGGCGATGAACGGCAGGTACGTCAGGTTCACCCCTTCGCGCTCGGCGAACTTCGCCTTCGCCTTCGCCCGCAGCGACACGATCTTCGTCATGTCGACTTCATGGGTCTGGGTCAGTTGCGCGGTCGTCTGCAGCGATTCGCGCGTCTTCTTCGCGGTGATCTGACGAATCCTGTTGGCTTTCTGCGTGGTTCCGCGCAGATGAGCCAATGCGGCCTCGGGTGCCGGGGCCGACTTTGCGGCCTTGGCCGGGGCTTCAGCGGCGGGAGTCGGCTTCGACGACTCCTTGCTCGCCTCAGCCGCGGCCAGCACGTCCTGCTTGCGAATCCGCCCGCCGACGCCCGTGCCCTTGACCGCGCTGAGGTCGACGCTGTTCTCGGTGGCCAGCTTGCGGACCAGTGGCGTGACGTAGGGACCACTGTCCCCGCCTGAGGTCGCCTCCTCCGCGGCCGGTGTGGTCTCGGGCTTCGGCTCAGGCTTGGGTTCGGATTTGGGTTCCGGCTTGGGCTCGGGCTTGGACTCCTTTGCCGGCTCAGGCTCGGGCTCGGGCTCGGGCTCTGGCTCCGGTTCAGGTTCGGGCTCTGGCTCGTCGCTGGAGCCGGCATCTGCGTCGGCGTCGCCGATCTTGGCCAACTCGCCGCCGACCTCGACGGTGTCGTCCTCCTCGGCGGTGATGGACAGCAGCGTGCCCGCGACCGGCGATGGGATCTCCGTGTCGACCTTGTCCGTGGACACCTCGACCAGTGGCTCATCGACCTCGACGCTGTCGCCGACCTTCTTCAGCCAGCGGGTGACGGTGCCCTCGGTGACGGACTCGCCCAGTTCGGGCATGCGCACCGGCGTCGACGAACCCGACGAGCCGGACTTCTTCGCGGCCGGCTTGGACTCGGACTTCGACTCGGGTTCTGGCTCAGGCTCCGGTTCCGGCTCAGGCTCAGGCTCGGCTTCGGACTCCTCGGCGGCGGGGGCGGCATCGCCGCTGTCGCCACTGTCGCCGTCACTGTCGTCGGCGTCACCGATCACGGCCAGCTCTCCACCGACCTCGACGGTGTCGTCCTCCTGGGCGACGATCTTCTTCAGCACGCCCGCAGCAGGTGACGGGATCTCGGTGTCGACCTTGTCGGTCGACACCTCGAGCAGTGGCTCGTCCTCTGCGACCGTGTCTCCCTCTTGCTTGAGCCAGCGGGTCACTGTCCCCTCGGTAACGCTCTCGCCGAGTGCGGGCATCTGGACGGAGATGGCCATTGTGTCGTGGCTCCCTTGCACGGTCTCTGAGGTGATCGAAGTATCGCTTCCCATCCTGTCACGTCCTCGGTCACGTTTCGCCGCGGACGGGGTTACTCGCTGCTCTGGCACTATCGAAAAGAATGCAATGAACTGCGGGCCGGGAAGGAGCAAGTCGCGGTGGGACTGTTCGACAAGCTTCGTCGTCGTCGGCGTGGCGCAGGTGGCGCCGCGACACGCGACCCGGCTGCCGACCTTCGCTATCTCCAGCAGTGGGTCGCCGAGCACACGGGTGTGGAGGCCTTCGTCGAGCCGAAGACGACCGTCACCGAACTCACCGTCGTCCTGGTCGCCGCCGACGGTGAGTGGACCCGGCGTCGGACCGGGGGTGACGCCGGAGCACGGCGACTGTCCGACAGGCTCAAGATCCCCGTGTCCGACGTACAGAAGGTGGGCTACCCGCAGCGCATGCGGGACTTCGACGCGCGGCAGCGGGCCCTGCGCAAGAGAGCGGCCCGCGAGGAACTCGAGGACCGGTAGCGGTACGGCGCCCGGGCCGTCGAAAAGGGAGTGCGTCAGCCGTTTTCGGCGATGTCCTCGAGCACGGCGAACATCGTGCGGGTCGGCACTCCGGTGCCGCCCTTGGGCGTGTAGCCCCACGGCCCGCCCGAGTTGTATGCCGGGGCAGCGACGTCGATGTGCGTCCACTGCACGCCGTCGGCGACGAACTCCCGGAGGTAGGTGCCCGCGACCAACATGCCGGCGTAGCGGGAACCGCTCACGTTGGCCAGATCGGCCACCGTCGACTTGAGGTCGTCCTTGAGTTCGTCGGGCAGCGGCATCGCCCATCCGTTCTCGCCGACCCCCTGCGAGATCTCAGCGACGCGGTCGCGGAATTCCTCGCTGCCCATCACGCCGGGAGTGCGGGCCCCGAGCGCCACCGTCTGCGCACCAGTCAACGTCGAGGTCTCGATCAGATAATCGGGCCCGTCCTCGCACGCCCGCACGATCGCGTCGGCCAGGATCAGTCGACCCTCGGCGTCGGTGTTGAGTACCTCGACGGTGATGCCGCCGTACTGGGTGAGCACATCGCCCGGTCGCTGCGCGGTCGACGACGGCATGTTCTCGGCCATCGGCACCGTGGCGATGACGTCGATCGGCAACTGCTGACGGGCCGCCAGCACGACCGTCGCGATGACGGCTGCGGCGCCGCCCATGTCCGAAGTCATGTGGTGCATGTTGGCGGCGGGTTTGATCGAGATGCCGCCGGTGTCGAACGTGATGCCCTTGCCCACCAGCGCCACCTTCTTGATCCCCGTGTCGCTGCGCTCCTGCCCGCCGGTCTTGCTCTTCTTGTTCTTGGCACCGTTGTGCGTCAGCCGAACGAGTCGGGGCGGCCGCGACGACCCCTTGCCGACTCCGACGACCCCGCCGTAGCCCTCCTTGGCGAGGGCCTTCTCGTCGAGCACCTCCACCTGAAGTCCGGCAGCTTCACCCAAAGCCTTTGCCCGCTTGGCGAATTCGGCCGGGAACAGGTGGCTGGGCGGGGTGTTGACGAAATCGCGGGCGGTCGCGACCGCGGTGGCGATCGCTTCTGCGCGGGCGGCGGCGTCCTTGGTCACCGCCTTCGTGTCAGGTGCGAGGGCGGTGATCTTGCGCAAGCCCGCGTCCTTGGGGGCGGTCTTGTCGCTGCGGAACTCGGAGAACCGGTAGGCGCCCAGGATCAGCCCCTCGATCGCCGCCTCGAGGTCGAGATCCGACAGCGTGGTGACGACGGTCTCAACACCGGACAGGGACCGCGCGGCCACACCGGCGGCGCGGCGGATCGTGTCGGCAGACCACACGTCGCGGTCCTTGCCCAGCCCGACGGCGAGCACGCTGCCGACCGGCAGCGACGGCGCCACGACGCGGGTCAGCTGCTCGCCGCCGCCCTTGGCGCCCAGCGCCTCGAGCGCCACCTCGATTTCGCCGATCGCTTCGGCGTCGAGATACGGGTTGGCGACCACCTGTGCCGTCGAGTCATCGTCGGGTCCGTTGACGACAGCGACGATCAGCACCGACGACTGGATTCTTCGCTTGGGCAGTGCGCTCGCGACGGTGACGGTGGGGGACTGGTAACCGGCTGGGGTGCTCACGGGGGATCACCCTATCCACTGAGCTACTAGTGTGGTTCGCCGTGAGTGACAACCTGTTGACAGGCCCACTGGAGAACCGCCACCGCGAGCTCGGAGCGAGCTTCGCCGAGTTCGGTGGCTGGCTGATGCCGGTGTCGTACGCGGGCACCGTCGCCGAGCACACCGCGACTCGGACCACGGTCGGGCTGTTCGATGTGAGTCACCTCGGAAAGGCGCTGGTGAAAGGTCCGGGGGCGGCCGAGTTCGTCAACTCCGCGTTCACCAACGACTTGGGACGCATCGGTCCCGGCAAGGCGCAGTACACGCTGTGCTGCACCGACGCGGGCGGGGTGATCGACGACCTGATCGCCTACTACGTCTCCGACGATGAGATCTTCCTGGTGCCCAACGCCGCCAACACCGCCGCCGTCGTCGCGGCACTTCAGGAGCGCGCGCCCGCCGGCCTGACCATCACCGACGAGCACCGCTCGCGCGCGGTGCTCGCCGTGCAGGGGCCCAAGTCGGCAGAGGTCGTCGGCGCCCTGGGGCTGCCCACCGACATGGACTACATGGGCTATGCCGATGCGGTTTACGGCGGCGTCGACGTGCGGGTCTGTCGCACCGGCTACACCGGTGAGCACGGCTACGAGTTGCTGCCGACGTGGGATCAGGCAGCCGTGGTGTTCGACGCACTGGTGGACGGCGTTGCTGCGGCAGGCGGCGAGCCGGCGGGCCTCGGCGCACGCGACACCCTGCGCACCGAGATGGGCTATCCGCTGCACGGACACGAGTTGTCGCTGGACATCTCGCCGTTGCAGGCACGGTGCGGCTGGGCCGTCGGGTGGCGCAAGGACGCATTCTGGGGCCGGGACGCGCTGCTCGCGGAGAAAGAGGCTGGGCCACGCCGGACGCTGCGCGGGTTGCGGGCCATCGGGCGTGGTGTGCTGCGCGGCGACCTCACGGTGCTCGACGGCACCACGCCGGTCGGGATCACTACGTCGGGAACCTTCTCTCCCACACTGAAAGTCGGTATCGCGCTGGCGTTGATCGACAGCGCGGCCGACATCGCCGACGGACAGCGGGTGGTCGTCGACGTCCGTGGCCGGATGATCGAATGTGAAGTGGTCAAGCCGCCGTTCGTCGACACTCGCACCCGCGCGTAGAACCGCGCGTAGAACATTGAAAAACCCGTTGGCCCTCCGGTTATACAATCGCTTTCATGACTGAAGGCCTCGAGTTCACCGTCGATCGCAACGCGAATCCGGCGAGCGACGAGGTACGAGCCGAGATCCTGGCCAACCCCGGTTTCGGCCGGTTTCACACCGACCACATGGTCTCGATCGACTACACCGTGGACCAGGGGTGGCACGACGCGCAGGTTCTGCCGTACGGCCCCATCGAGCTCGATCCGTCGGCGATCGTCCTGCACTACGCGCAGGAGATCTTCGAAGGGCTCAAGGCCTACCGGTGGGCCGACGGCTCCATCGTGTCGTTCCGTCCCGAAGCCAACGCGGCGCGGCTGCGAACGTCGGCGCGCCGGTTGGCCATCCCCGAGCTGCCCGAGGCACTGTTCATCGAATCGCTGCGGCAGCTGATCGCCGTCGACGAGCGCTGGGTGCCACCCGCGGGTGGTGAGGAGTCGCTGTACCTGCGGCCGTTCGTCTTCGCCACCGAGCCCGGTCTGGGAGTGCGCCCGGCCAACGAATACCGGTACCTCGTCATCGGCTCACCGGCGGGCGCCTATTTCCCGCGCGGCATCAAGCCCGTCAGCGTCTGGCTGTCCACCGAGTACGTGCGGGCCAGCCCCGGCGGAACCGGCGCCGCCAAGTTCGGCGGCAACTACGCCGCTTCGCTGCTGGCCCAGGCCGAGGCCGCCGAGCACGGCTGCGACCAGGTGGTGTGGCTGGACGCGATCGAACGCCGCTACGTCGAGGAGATGGGCGGCATGAACCTGTTCTTCGTGTTTGGTAGCGGCGGCACGGCGCGGCTTGTCACCCCGGAGCTGTCCGGGTCGCTGCTGCCCGGCATCACTCGGGATTCATTGCTGCAGTTGGCCACTGACGCAGGCTTCGCCGTCGAGGAACGCAAGATCGACGTCGACGAATGGCAGAAGAAGTCCGCTGCCGGCGAGATCACCGAGGTGTTCGCGTGCGGCACCGCCGCCGTCATCACCCCCGTGTCACACGTCAAGCACGGCGAGGGCGAGTTCACCATCTCGGACGGCGAGCCGGGTGAGATCACCATGGCGCTGCGCGACACGCTGACCGGCATCCAGCGGGGCACCTTCGCCGACACCCACGGCTGGATGGCCAGACTCTCCTAGCCGATCGCCAGCCCGACCGCGGCGATCGTCGTCGTCACTTCGACTGCGGCGCCCAGCACGTCGCCGGTGATGCCGCCGAACCTGCGGACACAGTGCGCCACCAGCGCCACGCTGCATGCCAGCGAGATCAGCACTGCCAGCGGCCCCTGCCAGTGGCGGGCGCACGCCGGGACCGCCAAGGCCGCGATCGCGAGCACCCAGGCGCCCACCACCCAGGGGGGCTGGGTGCCGGCGACGCGACCACCCAGCGAGCTGCCCGCGGCCGCCGGAACCGATCGCCGGCACGCGATCACCGCCGCCACCCGGCCCGCAGTGACCGCGACGAGCACCGCGAGCCAGTTCGTCTGGGCGAAGGCCAGCGTCTGCACCACGATTGTCACCACCACGGCAGCCGCGCCGAATGGTCCCGCCGCGCCATCACGCATCACGGCCAGCGCCCGCTCCGGCGGGCCGTAGCAGCCCAGCGCGTCGGTGGTGTCGGACAAACCGTCGATGTGCAGTCCGCGGGTGGCCAGCAGCAGTACCGCCACCGCCAGAGCGCCCGCGAGCGCGCTGCGCTCACCGAAAGCAAGCTCACCCGCCCACAGGACGGCCGCGGCCAGCCCGCCTAGCGCAGCCCCCGCAAGGGGAAGCGCCGTGATCACACCGCGGCCGACGGGCGCCGTCAGCGTCGCCGGAACCGGCAGTACCGTCGCAAACGCGAAAGCGCCTGCAACAGAACGGATCATGCGTCTATGCCGGCTTCTTCGAACGTTGCCATCGACGCGAGTGTGGCAACCGCGGCCCGCAGCACCGGCAGTGCTACCAGCGCGCCGGTGCCCTCGCCGAGCCGCATGCCGAGCTCGACGATGGGATCGAGTTCCAGGGCGCGCAGCGCCAGTGAATGTGCCGGCTCGGTGGAACGGTGCCCGGCCTGCCACCACTGCTTCGCCCCGGGCGCGAGTCGTTCGGCCGCCAGCGCGGCTGCCGTCACCACGACGCCGTCGAGCAGCACGGGGGTGCGCCGCACTGCGGCTTGAGCAAAGAATCCCGTCATCGCCGCCAGGTCGGCGCCACCGCAGATCCGTAGCAGCGCAATGGGATCCGCCGAGAGCCTGCGCGTCCGATACAGCGCGTCGCGGATCGCCGCGGTCTTGCGTCCCCAGCCTGCGTCGTCTATTCCGGTGCCCCGACCGACTGCTACGACGGGTTCGGTGTCGGTCAACGCGGCGACCAGCGTGGTCGCCGGCGTGGTGTTGCCGATGCCCATGTCGCCGGCGATCAGCAGATCCGCGCCCGCGTCGACCTCCTCGTCGGCGATCCGGCGGCCCGCCTCGATCGCAGCCACCACCTCGTCGGGTGTCAGGGCATCCTCGACGGCGATGTTGCCGCTGGAGCGGCGGATCTTGTGTGCGCCGATCGACGGGGACTGCGGCTCGGCGGTATCGACCGCGATGTCCGCGATCCGCACACCCGCACCCGCGAGGTCGGCCAGCACGTTCACCGCGGCGCCGCCGGCATCGAAGTTCGCCATCATCGCCGCAGTCACCTCGGCGGGATATGCGGACACGCCCGCGGCGGTCACACCGTGGTCCCCGGCGAAGACGACCACCCGCGCCCGCTCGAATTGCTGTGGAGGACAACAGCCCTGACATGCGGCCACCCACACCGACAGATCCTCGAGGCGCCCCAGCGCGCCGAGCGGCTTCGTCAGCCTGGTGTGCCGCTCACGCGCAGCGGCGGCAGCCTCGGCATCGGGTGAGGGGATGGCGGGGAAGTACGTCACCCGACACTGGCGCCGCGTTCGACCTGCGGTCGCGGCGCACGCATCCGGCGCAGCTGCGAAGCGCGGCTGGCGGCGTAGAAGCCGAGCTTCCACCCGGATTCGGTGTTGTCCGGGTACTTCTCGTCGGCCAGGCGGTTCACCTTGCGGCCCAGGATGAAGCCGTCAATCACCATGATGAGCACCAGGACGAGCATGGCGGGCGAGAGCAGCCGCTGCACCTGGACCGACGGCACGGCCAGCATGACGAAGATCAGGCCGAGCGCCGAGGGCATGAACAGGCCCAGCAGATTGCGCCGGGAATCGACGACGTCGCGAACGTAGCGGCGCACCGGGCCCTTGTCCCGCGGCAGCAGGTAGGCGTCCTCGCCGGCCATCATCTTCTCGCGGCGCTGCGACATGTCCGAGCGACGCTCGAGGCGTTGTGCCTTCTTTTCCTCGCGGGACAACTTGGGACCCGCCGTTTCCTTACGGCGCCGCCGAGCCTCCGCGCTGGTCATCGGGGCTGGCGCCACAGGTCCGCGCCTGCGGCTCGCCTCGCTGCGCTTGGGGGTCGGCTTGCCCTTGGGGGCCGTGGCGACGCGGTGGCCGACCGACTCGGCCGCATCCTCGGCGGGAACGTCGGACCCGGCGGGCACAGAGTTGTCTGCGCCCCCGGCATTGTCTTTCTTGCGGCCCAGCAGCTTCACGTCTGCCAGGTTACTTCTCGGCGGGACACCGGGGCACCCCCGTCCTCGGTATGCGGTGCCTGGAAGGAGGCCATAGTCTGCCGTCATGGCGGGCCTGAACGTGCTCATCGCGCCGGACTGCTTCGGCGACAGCCTCACGGCGGTGCAGGCGGCCCAGTCCATCGCGCAGGGTTGGCACCTGTCCCGTCCCGACGACCACGTCACCCTGGCCCCTCAATCCGATGGCGGCCCGGGCTTCGTGGGGGTGCTGGCCAGTCGGCTCGGCGAATTGAGCACGCTTCGGGTCAGCGGACCGCTCGAGGACGACGTTGACGCCCAGTGGGTGCTTGACGCGGACCCGTCACACCCGCCGGTCACCGCCTACATCGAATGCGCGCAGGCATGTGGCCTGGCGCTGCTCGGCGGTCCACCGACGGTGCGCACCGCGCTCGACGCGCACAGCAGGGGCGTGGGACAGCTGATCGCGGCGGCGCGGGCGGCAGGCGCCGGTCGTATCGTCGTCGGCCTCGGAGGCAGTGGCTGCACCGACGGCGGCAGGGGAATGGTCGAGGCTCTCGGCGGTCTGACCGCCGCGCAGGAGCTACTCGACGGTGTCGAGCTCATCGTCGCCAGTGACGTCGAGCACCCCCTTCTGGGCCCCAGGGGTGCGGCGGCGGTGTTCGGGCCGCAAAAGGGTGCCGACCCCGACACCGTCGCCATCCTGGAGGAACGGCTGACAGCGTGGGCCGAGGATCTGCGCGCGGCCGCCGGCCGCTCGGTCAGCGATGATCCCGGCGCGGGCGCAGCCGGAGGCCTCGGCGCTGCGTTGATCGCCCTCGGTGGCCGTCGCGAATCGGGGGCCGCGATCATCGCCGAGCACACCGGACTCGACGATGACGTCGCCGCCGCTGACCTGGTCATCACCGGCGAGGGCCGCTTCGACGACCAGTCCCTGCACGGCAAGGTCGTCAGCGCGTTGGCCGCGGGCGCCGGCTCGAGGCAGATCCCGGTGCTCGTGCTCGCAGGTCAGGTCACCCTCGAGGCTTCGGCGCTGCAGACCGCGGGCATCGACGCGGCGTACTCCATCACCGACCACGCCGGATCGGTTAAGCGTGCGATCGAGGATGCGGAAAACCAGCTCACCGAACTGGCGTCCGTCGTGGCATCGACGTATCGCTGATGGGGAATACGGGCGGAACAAGGTACCGTTGACCAAGTGGGGCCGAACCGTGCTCACGCGCATGGGGGCACTTCATCCACGTACATCCACACAGGAGATTCCATGACTGTTCAGGACGAATCGGCAGTGCAGGCAGGCCAAGCGACTGACGCCCACGGCGCGACCCTGACGGATGCGGCGGCGGCCAAGGCGAAGGCGCTGCTGGACCAGGAGGGACGCGACGACCTGGCGTTGCGGATCGCCGTGCAGCCGGGCGGATGCGCCGGGCTCCGTTACAACCTGTTCTTCGACGACCGCACCCTCGACGGGGACCTGACCGTGGAATTCGGTGGGGTCGGACTCACGGTGGACCGGATGAGCGCGCCGTACATTCAGGGCGCCACCATCGACTTCGTCGACACCATCGAAAAGCAGGGCTTCACCATCGACAATCCGAACGCCACCGGCTCGTGCGCCTGCGGCGACTCATTCAACTGACGACCCTGCGCTGACGCGCCGACCGGTCAGTACTGGCCGGCGGTGCGCGGCAGATAAGAGCAGACCAGAACCTCGTTGTCCAGGGACAACAGTTGGGCGATGGCCTGCTCTTCGTCGTTCTGTGACTGGTTTCCCCGGGAACCGCTCGCCGGCTCCACCCGCATCGTGAACAACACCTGCGCCTGCGTGGGGGACCACGACACCATCTTGTCGATCGAGGTCACCTCGGCGCTGCCGTACTGCTTGCGGAACGCATCACTGGACAGGCTCGCGAGGGCCAGATCCGCGCGCTTCTCCTTGGCCGCGTCGAACAGCCCGCACAGTGTGTTGCGGGCCACGGTCTCGTCGTCGCCGTTGGTCAGCGCGTCGAGGTAGTCCTGAATCGCCGTCTTCGCCGATGCCTCGGTCAATGTCCCCCCCGGCGCTTTCTCGTCCCGGCTACCGGTGATCGCCACCGCGGCGACCACCGCGACGATTGCGCCTATGGCGAGTGCCGCGACAGCCGCGATGATCCATTTGCGGCGGCCGCGACGCGGGTACTGCACCGGCGGCGGCAGCATTCCCGGATACGTCGAGTCGATGCCCGCACCGGGATACGGCGGGTATGCCTGCGGCGGATACGGCTCCGGATACATTTGCGGGCCGACCGGTCCGGCGCCGTATTGGGGCGGGTACGGACCAGTCATGAATTTGCTCCTGGGAGAGACGGTGGGGTGTCGGTCAGCCCTATGGCATCTAAAGTGTTCAGGCGGGCACTCATAGGCAGGTTAGCGCAATCGGCGAGGGTGCCTTCGCGACCGACGGGGCGTCGACGGGGCCGACATGAGGCGGCCGCTGTGCCCGACACTAGGGTGAACGGCGTTCGTCCGTACGGTTCGTCGAGCGTACGAAGACCGAAAACATGAAGGGTGAGACTGCGTGACCATTGCGGTGACCGGATCGATCGCAACCGACCATCTGATGCGTTTCCCGGGTCGGTTCTCCGAGCAACTTCTGGCCGACCATCTCCAGAAGGTGTCGTTGAGCTTCCTCGTCGACGACCTGGTGGTCCATCGCGGTGGCGTTGCGGGCAACATGGCCTTCGCCATGGGCGTGCTGGGCGACACCCCGACGCTGATCGGTGCGGTCGGCAAGGATTTCGATGACTATCGGCAGTGGCTCACCTCGCACGGCGTCAACTGCGACAGCGTTCTGGTCTCGGAAACGGCCTACACGGCCCGGTTCGTGTGTACCACCGACGAGGACATGGCTCAGATCGCGTCGTTCTACCCCGGAGCGATGTCGGAGTCCCGCAACATCAAGCTGGCCGATGTGGTCGCGCGGACCGGACCGCCGAGCCTGACAATCATCGGCGCCAACGATCCGGAGGCGATGTTCCTCTACACCGAGGAATGCCGGTCACTGGGCCTGGCCTTCGCCGCGGACCCGAGCCAGCAGCTCGCGCGGCTGTCCGGTGAGGAGATCCGCAGGCTCATCGACGGCGCGACGTATCTGTTCACCAACGATTACGAGTGGGATCTGCTGCTGCAGAAGTCCGGCTGGTCGGAGGCTGAGGTGATGAAGCAGATCAACTTGCGCATCACGACGCTGGGGGAGAAGGGCGTCGACCTCGTCGGCCGCGACGGCACGTTCGTCCACGTCGACGTCGTACCCGAGACGCGCAAGGAGGATCCGACCGGAATCGGCGACGCCTTCCGCGCAGGATTCCTCACCGGGCGCGATGCCGGCTTGTCGTTGGAGCGGGCAGCCCAACTGGCGTCCATGGTCGCGACACTGGTGCTCGAGGCGCCGGGTCCACAGGAATGGTCATGGGACCGTGACTCCGCCGTGGCGCGTCTGAGCGATGCCTACGGTGCCGACGCGGGCCGGGAGATCGCTGCGGCGTTGAACTAGAGCTGCACCGGATAGGTGGGCTCGCTGATCGCGGGCGTGACGCTTCCCTCGACGAAGATCGCGTGCCACAGCATGAAGATCAGCATGGTCCACAGCCGCCGACTGTGATCGCTTGCGCCACTTCGGTGTTCGTCGAGCATCGAACGCACTGCGGCCAGGTCGATGAGATGGCCCGCGGCCGATGTGGCGATCATCTGCTGAGCCCAGTCCAGAAGCTCGCCCGACCGTAGCCAGTGCCGGATCGGCACCGGGAAGCCGAGCTTGGGCCGGTTGAGGACATGGGCGGGCACGATGGGCTCCAGTGCACGCCGCAGCGCGTATTTCGTCGTGGCCCTGGTGATCTTCTGGTCGAAGGGCAGCCGTGACGCCACCGCGAACACCTCGGGGTCCAGGAACGGCACCCGCAATTCCAACGAGTTGGCCATCGTCATCTTGTCGGCCTTGACGAGGATGTCGCCTCGTAACCAGGTGAACAGATCGATGTGCTGCATACGGGCCACCGGGTCCCAGCCCTGTGATTGGGCGTATGCCGGGGCGGTGACGTCGGTGTGGACCCAGTCGTCGCGGAACCGGGGCAGCACCGCGCGCAACTGCTCGTCGGAGAAACTTCGGGCATTGCCGTAGTAGCGCTCTTCGAGGGTGAGCGAACCGCGGTGCAGCAGGCTCTTGCCGCGCATGCCTTCGGGGAGCGGCCCCGCCATCTTGCCGACCGATTTGCGAAGCCCACGCGGCAGATAATCGAACGGCTTGAGCGACAACGGCTCCCGATAGATCGTGTAGCCGCCGAACAGTTCGTCGGCGCCCTCGCCGGACAACACGACCTTGACGTGTTTGCGGGCTTCCCTGGCGATGAAAAACAGCGGCACGAGAGCCGGATCGGCGACGGGTTCGTCTAGATACCAGACGATTTCGGGAAGCGCGGCGACGAACTCTGCCTGACTGACGACCCTGGTCACATGCCGCGCGCCGATGGCCTCGGCGGATGCGACCGCCACGTCCACCTCCGAGAAACCCTCGCGTTCGAACCCGGTGGTGAACGTGATCAGTTTCGGGTTGTGCCGCATCGCCAGCGCCGCGATGGCTGTCGAATCGATGCCGCCGGACAGGAACGCTCCGACCGTGACGTCGGCCCGCATGTGCTTGGCCACCGAGTCCTCGAGGACCGCGGTGATCTCGTCGTAGCGACGCTGCTCGTCATCGCGTGCGAACGGAACCGCCGAGAACCGCGGGGTGAAGTATCGGGTGACCGCAGGCTGCTCACCGGGTCGGACCCGGGCATAGCTGCCCGACTCCAGCCGTCGGATACCCCGCTGCAGCGTTTCGGGCTCCGGCACGTATTGCAGCACCGTGTAGTGCTGCACGGCGCGCTCGTCGATCGCGAGGTCGACGCCCAACTGGCCGGCCACATCGAGCAGGCACTTCTTCTCGCTGCCCACCACCGTGCCGCCGGGCCCGGTGGCCATGAACAACGGCTTGATCCCGAATGGGTCGCGCGCGCAGAACAACTCCTGCTCGACGCTGTCCCACAGCGCGAACGCGAACATGCCGCGCAACTGTGTCAGCGCCTCGGTGCCCCAGTAGTGGTAGGCGGCCAGGATGGCTTCGCCGTCGCCGTCGGTGTGGAAGACAGCACCGTGTTCGGCGGCCAGGCGCTCCCGCAACTCGAGATAGTTGTAGATCTCGCCGTTGAACACCAGGACGTAGCGGCCCGGCGCGTCACTCGGTCCCCACCGCAGCGGTTGATGGCTGTGGGCGATGTCGATGATCGACAACCGGTTGAAGCCGAGGACCACCCGCTCGTCGTTCCACGTCCCAGGCTCGTCGGGGCCGCGGTGGCGCATCAGCGTGGTGGCGCCGGAGACCGCGTCGACGATGGTGGGAGAGACCTCAGAACCAGAGTTCGTTACCAACGCCAGCAGTCCGCACACCGCGCCAGTATGCCTAATCGGCGAGGTGTCCAGAGACTGGCACCGGACCCATTCCCCGGTCGCTGCGCTCCTGCCCGCCGGACCCATTCCCCGGTCGCTGCGCTCCTGCCCGCCGGACCCATTCCCCGGTCGCTGCGCTCCTGCCCGCAGGTGTGGTCTACGCTGCGTAGTATTCAGTGCAGCCGTCTGACCGCCCGCCGGTCCACCGACCGCTCTAGATGACTTCAAGGAGGCGCCAACGTGTCCGCTCGCGGCGTGAAGTTGGTGGCATTGTCCGTGCTCCTGGGAGGGACGGCGGTGCTGCTCAGCGGGTGCAGCTGGTCTGAGGTGCTCGGCCTGGGATGGCCCACGGGCATCACCCCCGAGGCGCACCTGAACCGGGAATTGTGGATCGGCTCGCTGATCGCCGCGCTCGTCGTCGGCGTCATCGTCTACATCCTGTTGTTCTGGACGGTGATCTTCCACCGCAAGAAGAAGAACGACACGGAACTGCCGCGCCAGTTCGGCTACAACATGCCACTGGAACTGACGCTGACCGTGATCCCGTTCGTGATCATCTCGGTGCTCTTCTACTTCACCGTGGTCGTGCAGGAACGGATGCTGAACAAGGAGCCCAACCCCGAGGTCGTCATCGACGTCACCGCCTTCCAGTGGAACTGGAAGTTCGGTTACCAGAAGGTCGAGTTCCAGGACGGCACGTTCAGCTACGACGGCGCCGACAACGCGCGCAAAGAGGCCATGGTCTCCAAGCCCGAAGGTGTCGACAGCCACGGTGAGGAGCAGATCGGCGCGATTCGCGGTCTCAACCCCGAGGACCGCACCTACCTGAATTTCGACAAGGTCGAAACCCTCGGCTCCTCCACGGAGATCCCGGTGCTCGTGGTGCCCGCCGGTAAGCGGATCGAGTTCGAGATCGCCTCGGCCGACGTGATCCACGGCTTCTGGGTCCCCGAGTTCCTGTTCAAGCGGGACGTGCTGCCCAACCCGAAGGAAAACAACTCCGACAACGTCTTCCAGGTCAGCGAGATCTTCCAGACGGGCGCGTTCGTCGGCCGGTGCACTGAGATGTGCGGCACCTATCACTCGATGATGAACTTCGAACTGCGCGTGGTGGAGCCCAACGATTTCAAGGCTTACCTCGACCAGCGCATGGCCGGGAGCACGAATGCCGAGGCCCTGCAGGCCATCAACCAGTCGCCCGTGGCGGTGACCACCAAACCGTTCGATACCCGCCGCGGAGAGCAGGCGCCGCAGGCCCCTCAGGCGAACAGGTAGGACAGCAGATGCATATCGAAGCCAGGTTGTTCGAGTTCCTGACGGCGTTCTTCGCTCTGTCGGCCGTCGTGTACGGCGTTCTGACCGCGCTGTTCGCCCAGGGGGGTGTGGAATGGGCGGGCACCACGGCGCTCGTGCTGACCACCGGCCTGACGCTGCTCACCGGGACGTTCTTCCGGTTCGTGGCACGCCGGCTCGACACCAGGCCCGAGGACTACGAGGACGCCGAGATCGCCGATGGCGCCGGCGAGCTCGGGTTCTACAGCCCGCACAGTTGGTGGCCGCTGTTCATCGCGCTGTCGGCGTCGGTCACCGCTGTCGGAATGGCGATGTGGCTTTCGTGGCTGATCGTTGCAGGCGTTTGCCTCATCCTGGCCACCGTCGCCGGACTGGTCTTCGAGTACCACGTCGGCCCCGAGAAGCACTGACAAGGTCACAATCCGGGCATGACTTCGCCCGCGAACCGTGCCGGGCGTCCAGTTCGGGCGTCCCCGTTGGGTAGTGTTGCCGAGGCGCCGTGGGCCCCTGACGGCACCAGCGATGTCGCAGAAGCAGTCGAGAAGGATAGGCGTAGATGAGCGGGCCGAATCCCCCCGGAAGGGACTCTGGCGGCTCGGATCTCCCAGGTGAGGAGCCGGGTAGCCAGCCCTCCTCGGATCAACCCACGCGGGAGGTCGCCGACACCGGCCAGACCGACCACTACTCGCAGGCGTACTCAGCTCCGGAGTCCGAGCAGTTCGTCAGCGGGCCCTACATGCCCTCCGATTCGTCGCTCTACGACTACGAAAGCTTCGAGCCGACCGTCGACGCCGACGAGCCGCAAACGCCGCCACGGTGGCCCTGGGTGGTCGGCGTCGTCGCAATCGTCGCGGCGGTCGCACTCGTCGTCTCGGTGTCGGTGTTGGTGACCCGGTCGGATACGGAGAACCTCGCGACGCCCGAAACCACCACCAGTGCACCGCCGCCGGTGCAGGACGAAATCACCACCACGACCGTGCCACCGCCACCCCCGCCACCGCCGCCCACGACCGAGGAACCGCCACCTCCGCCGCCGGAGACGATCACGGTCACCGAACCTCCGCCGCCCCCGCCGGTCACCGAGGCACCGCCGCCACCTGCTACCAGCGAGGCACCGCCGCCACCACCGCCGCCGACGACGCGGGCGGCCCCGCGGCAGGTGACCTACTCCGTCACCGGGACCAAGGCACCGGGCGACATCATCACCGTCACCTACATCGATGCGTCCGGACGCAGCCGCACGCAGCGCAACGTCTACATCCCGTGGTCGCTGACGGTCACCCCGATCTCGCAGTCCGAGGTCGGTTCCGTGCAGGCGTCCAGCCTGTTTCTCGTCAGCCGACTGAACTGCTCGATCACCACCAGCGACGGCACCGTGCTGTCGTCGAACGCCAACAACGCCGCACAGACCAGTTGCTAGGCAGACCACACCTCTGATGACATACCTCACCGATACCGCTGACAGCTCGCGGCCCACCTTCGATCTTTCCGCGCTGGACCGCGTCGACCGCATCCTGCTGGGCGGCTGCGTGGCGATCTGGCTTGCTGCATTGGGCGCAGGTGTCGCTGCGACGGTGGCGCTGGTCGACCTGGGCACCGGAAACACCGCGTCCAGCACCGAATCCGGCACTCCGTGGATTCTCTACACGGTCATCGGGGTTTCGGCCGTGGTGATCGCCGCGGCGGTGCCGTTGCTCCTGCGCGCCCGCCGCACAGCCCTGGAGGCGTCCGCGCCCGAGCCGCGACCTCAACCGGCCGTGCCGCAGGCCCCGACCCTGGCCCGTGGCGCAGAGGCACCGACGGAGAAGTTCCGGGTGGCGGTACCTGCGTCGGCCGCCGAGCCCAGCGGTCCGATTCCGCGGGTGCTCGCGCCGGCGGCGGGCACGCTCGACTCACCGGCGGCCGATCGGCTGTGGCTGCGCTCGGCTGCGGGGATCGCGTCCGCGATGGGCGCCGCGACGCTGCTGACCGCCGTGTCGACCTATCTGATGGCCGTCGACAGCGACACCGTCGCCTGGGTTCTCTACGGCCTTGCCGGTGTCATCACGCTGGGGATGGTCGCGATACCGGTCTACTTCCTCCGGGAACTGCGCACCCTCGTCGACTGACGCAAAACCGCCTGGCCCGATGGGCTCAGACAACTGATCCGTCCCGGCCGGAGCGGCCGAGACGGATCATGTTGGTCTGCTCTTGGTGACTAGTGGTGCCCGTTGGAGCCATTCGAGCCATTGGACGAACCGTTGGAGCCATTGGAGCCATTGGACCCATTGGACCCGTGGGAACGATCCTGGTGCTCCTTGAGCGCGGTGAGTGCCCGATGCTCCGCCGAGTGTGCCGCCTCGGCAAGCGCCTCGTGCTCGGTGATTGGATCCGCGGACAGGAAGCCTCCGGTGCCCGGCGCGCCGCTGGACCCCAGCTTGTTCATCCGCTTGGGCAGGGCCGCGCCCTGGTATTCCAGCGGAATCGCGTGGCCGTGGTCGTCGACAGGACCAAGCGGTTGATGCAGCTCGACGTAGGCGCCGTGCGGCAGTCGCTTGATGATGCCGGTCTCAATGCCGTGCTCCAACACCTCGCGGTCGCTGCGCTGCAACCCGACGGCCCAGCGGTAGGCGATGAAGTAGACGATCGCGGGTAGCAACACCATGCCGATGCGGCCGATCCATGTCGTCGCGTTCAGTGAGACGTGGAACTTGTAGGCGATGATGTCGTTCATGCACGCGAACGTGAGCACGATGTAGAACGCGATCGCCGCCGCGCCCACGGCGGTGCGTGTCGGGGCGTCACGGGGACGCTGCAGCAGGTTGTGGTGCGCATCGTCCTTCGAGAACTTCTTCTCCAGGAACGGGTAGGCAATCAGCAGGCCGAAGATCAGGCCCATGCCGACTGCGACCCAGACGCCTTGCGGAATGGTGTGGCCGAACGGGTAGAACTCCCATGCCGGCCACAGGCGGATCAGTCCGTCGGTCCACATCATGTAGAAGTCGGGCTGGCTACCCGCCGAGATCTGAGAAGGCTTGTAGGGCCCGAGCACCCAGATCGGATTGATCTGGAGCAGCCCGCCCATCAGACCCAGGATGCCGAGAGTGACGGCGAAGAACGCGCCGGACTTGACGGCGAACACCGGCATGACGCGCACGCCGACGACGTTGGTCTCGGTGCGGCCGGGGCCCGGGAACTGGGTGTGCTTCTGGAACCAGACCAACGCCAGGTGAGCGCCGATGAGCGCCAGGATGATGCCGGGGATCAGCAAGATATGCAGGGCATACAGCCTCGGAATGATGATGTCGCCGGGGAAGTCGCCGCCGAACAGCGCCCAGTGCATCCAGGTGCCGACGAGCGGGATTCCCATCGTGATGCCCGAGAACGCGGCGCGCAGGCCGGTTCCCGACAGCAGGTCGTCGGGCAGCGAGTAGCCGAAGAAGCCTTCGAACATCGCCAGGATCAGCAGCAGCGAGCCGATCACCCAGTTGGCCTCGCGGGGACGGCGGAAGGCGCCGGTGAAGAAGATGCGGGCGAGGTGGACCATGATCGACGCCGCGAACAACAGGGCGGCCCAGTGGTGGATCTGACGCACGAACAGTCCGCCGCGGACTTCGAAGCTGATGTCCAGCGCGGTCTCGTAGGCGCGCGACATCTGCACACCGCGCAGCGGCTGGTACACCCCGTCGTAGGTGACGTGCGCCATCGACGGGTCGAAGAACAGCGTCAGCCAGACCCCGGTGATGAGGAGCACGACGAAGCTGTACAGGGCGATCTCACCGAGCAGGAACGACCAGTGCGTCGGGAAGACCTTGTTGAGCTGCCGGCGAACCGCCGCCGACGGGTGGTACCGCGAATCGATCGCTTCGCCCTGCTTGGCGGTGATCTCGGCCATGTTCGGTCGTGGGCTCATGACGTGCGCTCCCAGAATGCCGGTCCGACGGGTTCGATGAAGTCACCGTTGGCGACCAGGTATCCGTCCTGGTCAATGGTGATCGGTAGCTGCGCCAACGCGCGCGCAGCCGGTCCGAATATGGGCCTCGCGAAGTGCAACGCGTCGAACTGCGACTGGTGGCACGGGCAGAGGATGCGGTAGGTCTGCTGCTCGTACAAAGACGACGGGCAGCCGAGGTGCGAGCACACCTTGGTGTAGGCGAACAATTCGCCGAAGTTGAAGCTTTCCTGGCCTTTTCGTTTGACCACGCGGTTCATGTCCGTCGGCCGGATACGGATCAGCATGACCGGATTGCGTACGCCGTAAGCGATTTCGGTGAGGTGGTGTTCGGATTCGACCGTCGTTCCGTCGCCATCGGTCTCGCGCCATGGAAAGACGGTCTCCATGCCGCCGGCGTCGATGTCCTCCGGCCGCATCTTGACGAATGGTGATTCGCCGGGATTGCCGGTCGCCCGGGCCAGGAAGATGGTCTCGCCCTTGAACCGTGGGGTCCAGCCCGAGGTCCACAGCACGGCCTTCATACCCTCGGCAGTAGGCACGACAGGCTTCCACGGATTCTTGATCAGGCCGCCCGCGAACGCCACCAGCGTGCCCAGGCCGAACGCACCGAGACCGATGCCGAGCGAGAGCCCGACCAGCTTGCGGCGCTTGATCGTTGAGCCTTCCAGCGCATCGCCGAGGTTCGCCGCGACAGTCCTGCGGTCGAGTTCGCTGGAGCGGCCGTCGTGGCGGTCCTGGATGGCGATCTCTTCGGGAATGAACTTCTTCTGGAAGAGCACCGCGCCGACACCGATGGCCAGGATCGACAGCCCGAACGTCACGCCGTAGAGCGGTGTGGCCAGGGTGTACAGGAACTCGCCCTCGGACCCGTACGGCTTGTACTCCCAGGGCCAGAACAGGAAGACCAGCAGCAGCGCCAAACCGGAGAAGCCCGCCAGCAGAAGCCAGTACGCCACCGTCCGCTCGGCGCGCTTCTCGGCCTTGGTGCCCGGGACCGGCCAGCGTTCCTCTTTGTAGACGATCTCGACGCCGTCGATCTTGCCGCCCAGCTCGAGCAACTGCTCCTGGGACATCTCGGCGAGCTCGGCATCGGTGGGCCTTGCGCTGTCGTCACTCATGCCCGTGCTCCGATCCAGAGGGCGGCCGCGATGACGGCCACCATTCCGACGATCCAGGCGACCATGCCCTCCGACGTCGGGCCGAAGCCGCCCAATCCCAGGCCGCCGGGGCTCGGCGTCTCCGCCGCCTCACGGACGTAGGCGACGATGTCGCGCTTCTCCTCCGGCGAGAGTTGCCGGTCGGAGAACTTCGGCATGTTCTGCGGGCCGGTCTGCATCGCGGTGTAGATCTCCGCGGGGGTGGCCTCCCCAAGATCGGGGGCGTACTTGCCCGAGGACAGCGCGCCGCCCTTGCCGGTGAAGTTGTGGCACGACGCGCAATTCAGCCGGAACAGGTCACCACCGCGGGCGACGTTGCTCCCGATCAAGGAAGCCTCCGCGATCTGGCCGTTCTCGTCGCGCGGCACCACCGGGCCGCCGCCGTTGGCCTGGATGTAGGCGCCGAGTGCGTCGATCTGCGACTCGTCGAACGCCGGTGCCTTGCGCGCCGCCTGCGCCTCGCCACGCATCGCGGGCATCCGGCCGGTGGCCACCTGGAAGTACACCGCGGCCTCGCCGACCCCGATCAGGCTGGGGCCGCGGTCGGCCACGCCCTGCAGGTTGAGGCCGTGGCAGGAGATGCATGCCGTGTCGTAGAGCTGCTGACCTGTGCGCAGCATCGCCGAAGCAGACTCGTCGGCGACGGCGACCTGGGGTGCCGGTGTCAGGGTGGCCGCCAGGCCACCGGCGACTGCCAGTCCGGTCAACAGCAGCAGTCCTGCTGACAGGCGCCGGCGCAGCCGACGGCGGGACTTGCTGGTCATCGAACCCCTTCTCATCGGCTGGTTCTGCGAGATCGGCTGTTCTGGAGAGGCGCTTGTCATCGGTCGACTCATCGAACGAAGTAGATGACGGCGAACAGTGCGATCCACACGATGTCCACGAAATGCCAGTAGTACGACACGACGATCGCCGCAGTGGCCTGCGCCGGGGTGAACTTGCTCATCCGGGTGCGCAGCAGCAGCAGGACGAACGCGATGAGACCGCCGATGACGTGCAGACCGTGGAAACCGGTCGCGAGGTAGAAGACGGTGCCGTACGCGCTGCCCGGGATGGTGGTTCCGGTCTCGACCAGGTGCAGGTACTCGTAGCCCTGTCCGAGGACGAAGAACGTTCCCATCGCCAACGTGATCGTGTACCACCGCCGGAGTCCGAAGACGTCGCCACGTTCGGCGGCGAAGACACCCATCTGACAGGTGAACGATGAGGCGATCAGCACCAGAGTGACCGGTACCGCGAGCGCCAGATTGAGCTCGGTGGGCTCCGGCGGCCAGTCACCGCCTGCCTGAGCGCGCGCGGTGAAGTACATCGCAAACAGTCCAGCAAAGAACATCAACTCGCTGGAAAGCCACACGATCGTGCCGACACTGACCATGTTGGGTCGGTTCAGCGAATGTACACGCGACGTGATAGCGGTTCCCGAGGTGCCTACAGCGCTCGTCACAGAAGCAAGTATGACGCTTTGTAGTTGTTGAACTCCACCCGGGTGGAGCAATTCGTCATAATCTTTCGGTGACATCTTCTGCGCCCGAGCCCCAGACGTCCCGCGGCGAGTCGGCCGCCACTCCCACCTGGCCGCTGATTCTCGGCAGGTTGACGACGAGTAAGGCCCTCGAAACCGGTCAGGCCGCCTGGGCGATGGACCAGATCATGACGGGCACCGCGACGCCTGCGCAGATCGCGGGCTTCGGCGTGTCGATGAAGATGAAGCGCCCCACGTCCGCCGAAGTGTTCGAAATGGCCGACATCATGCTCAAGCACGCGCGCAGGGTGCCGACGGACGTGATCGGCACCGACACCGTGGATGTGGTGGGCACCGGGGGCGACGGCGCCAACACCGTGAATCTGTCCACGATGGCGTCGATCGTGGTGGCCGCGGCGGGGGTCAAGGTGGTCAAGCACGGCAACCGCGCCGCATCGTCGCTGTCGGGTGGCGCCGACACGCTGGAAGCGCTGGGCGTGCGTATCGACCTGGGTCCCGACGAGGTCGCCCGCTGCGTGGCCGAGGTCGGGATCGGTTTCGCGTTCGCTCCGCAGTTTCATCCGTCCTACCGCCATGCCGGGGCCGTGCGGCGCGAGATCGGGGTGCCGACGGTCTTCAATCTGCTTGGCCCGCTGACGAATCCCGCCGCGCCGCGGGCGGGACTGATCGGTTGCGCATGGGCCGATCTGGCCGAGGTGATGGCCGGCGTGTTCGCCACCCGCGGGTCCAGTGTGCTGGTTGTGCACGGTGACGACGGTCTCGACGAGCTGACGACCACGACGACGAGCACGATCTGGCGGGTTCAGGCCGGCACCGTCGAGCGGCTGACGTTCGACCCGGCCGCGTTCGGCTTCGCGCGAGCCCACATCTCGGAGCTTGTGGGAGGGGACGCCGAGTCGAACGCGGCGGAGGCCAGGGCGGTGTTGGCCGGGGCCAAGGGACCGGTGCGCGACGCGGTGCTGCTCAACGCTGCGGGTGCGCTGGTGGCCCACGCCGGGTTATCCAGCGACGCTAAGTGGGTCCCGGCCTGGGAGTCCGGGCTGGCACGGGCGACTGAGGCGATCGATTCCGGCGCGGCCGAACAGCTGCTCGCGCGTTGGGCTCGATTCACCCAGAATCTCTGAACGGCGAAGCTCTGACGCGTCGAGTTGCTCGGCCGCCAGGCGCGCCGAGCGGGCCGTGGCCGCCCACGACGCCCACCGTCCGGCCGCGTCGAGTGGTGAGCAGTACCCCTGGTCGGCGCGGACGATCCGTACCCCGGGGTGGGTGAGCCACCGGGTGATCAGCGCCGTCTCCTCGACCAGCGCGCCGCCGAGTGGGTCCGCAGAGGGCAGCACGGACTGTGCGGCGGCGCACAGCGCGTCCACCACGGGCATCGGCGGCACTCCACGGGGAGCCAGGCCCGCAGCAGCCAGTTGACCGTGGCGGACGACCGCGAGGTGCCAGCCGTGCGCGCCGTCGGGCCGGGCGGCCACCATCTCGGAGATCGACGCCAGCGCGCGGAGGCGCTGACCGCGCCACAGGACGTCGATGGTGGCCGCGGCGTGGTCGCGCAGCCGCGCAGCGGTTTCGTAGCGGTTGCGCCCGGCCAGCTCCGTGATGTGTGACAGCACCGCTTCGAGCGCACGGGTGCTGTGGCCGTCGATGAGTGCGCGCGCATCCCGCACGGCGGCGGCGTAGTCGGCGGCGCCCACATTGCGGGTGGCCGGGCACGGCGACACCTCCCGTTCGGGGCAGGCCGGTCCGTGCACCGCCGAGCGGCCCAGCCGGGTGGTGCACGTCCGCACACCGGTGAATCGCGCGATCAACGCACCGGCTTCCAGGGCCACGGCGCGGGACCGGAACGGCCCGACCGCGCTGTCGCTGCGGGGCGTCCGGACCGCCGAGAACCTCGGGAAGGCCTCGTCGGTCAGCGTGATCCACCACCAGCGTGCGGGGAACTTCGACCGACGGTTGTAGGGAGGCGCGTGGGCGGCCAGCAGGCGCAGTTCCCGCACGCCGGCCTCCAGGTCATGGGCGCACTCGACGTGATCGACCGCGGTGGCCAGCGACGTCATCTCCTTCATCCGGGTCCGGGGATCGGACCCGTTGAAGTACTGCGCCACCCGCCGCCGCAGATCGACGGCGGTACCCACATAGAGCACCTCGCGGGCGGGGCCGCGGAACAGGTACACCCCGGGGCTCCGGGGCAGGCCCCTGGCGAGATGGCGCTTGCTGCGCTGCTCCGGCGTGACGTCCGGCAGGTATGAGCGCAGTTCGGTGTAGGTGCGCACGCCCTGGTTGCCGACGCGCTCGATGAGTCCGTGCAGCACGTCGACGGTGGCCCGCGCGTCGTCGAGCGCGCGGTGGTTGGGCGTTGTCGACGCGCTGAACAGGTGCGCAAGGGCGGACAAGCGCACGCTGGGCGCCTCGTCCCGGGTCAGCACCCGTCGCGCCAGCCGGACGGTGCACAACACCGGCGGCCGGGGCCACGGGACCTGGTTGCGTTCGGCGGCGGCGCGCAGGAACCCGATGTCGAAGCCGGCGTTGTGGGCGACCAGCACCGCGCCCCGGCAGAACTCGAGGAACGACGGCAGCACGGAGTCGATTCTGGGGGCGTCGTACACCATGGCCGAGGTGATGCCCGTCAACGCAACGATCTGCGGAGGGATGCTGCGCCCCGGGTCGACCAGCGTGGCGAACTCGCCGAGGACCTGGCCGCCGCGCACCTTCACTGCGCCGATCTCGGTGATCGAGTCGTGTCCGTCACCGGTGGGCCTGCCGCCGGTGGTCTCGAGATCGACGACGACGAACGTGGTCTCCCGCAGCATCGGGTCAGCGGATGGATCAACGTCCGCGAAGCTGAGCTGATCCATTCGCTGAACGTAAGCGCGTGCTCCGACAAAACGGTCGAACCCGGTCGGCGAAACGCCGAGGAACGGACTTGTCGGTACCCGCCGATAGCGTGCGAATCACTCCGATCGAGAGGACGAGTGCGATGGCACAGGATCAGTGGCCGGCGGGCGACATGCCCGACTCCGGGACGGTGAAGATCGACTGCGACGACTGCGCTGTCCGCGGGGCCGGATGTCAGGACTGCGTTGTGAGTGTTTTGCTCGGCGTCCCCGAAACTTTGCTGGTAGACGAGCGCAGGGCGCTGGAAGTGCTCGCTGAAGTGGGTCTGGCACCGAGATTGCGGTTGGTTCCGATCCACCGCCTCGGTGGCTCCGGGGTTGCCTGACGACACGCGGCCCCAGACGCGATGAGCTCATTTCGGCTGCGACTGTTAAATTTGCGTCTCCTGTTGGACAAGGCCGATGCCGTTTCGTAACCTATCTGAGACCTAAGAGCAGTTCGAGGCGGCTCGTTACGGCAGTTGTAAGGACGCAAATCTTGAGGCTCGTTCGCGCGCACCGGAGCACCCGACGTACTTGGCGACCCGTCATCTCTGCGTTAGCTGGATTGACTGTTCTCGTGTCGGTGTTAGCCGGACAGGTTCAGGCCGATCCCGCCGCTGACGCGCTGGCGAAGCTCAACGAGCTGTCCCGGCAGGCCGAGCAGACCACCGAGGCCATGCATTCGGCGCAGCTCGATCTCAACAACAAGCTGGCGGTCCAGCAGGCCGCCGAAGCCAAGCACGCCAACGACATCACGGCCGTGGAATCTGCCAAGGCGCAGCTCGCGACGTTCCAGAATTCGGTCGACACGCTCGCCGCCGCCCAGTACATGGGTGGGCGCACCTCCGGTTTCGACGCCATGCTGACCGCCACCTCGCCGCAGGGGCTGATCGAGCAGCTGGCGGTGCAGCGCGTCATGGCGCACGAGATGCGGGCGCAGATGACCGGCTACCGCGACCTGAGCAGGCAGACGCAACTGGCCGAGCAGGCGTCTGCCGCGTCGGCCACCGAGGCCAAGACGGCGGCCGAGCAAGCCGCGGCCGTGCGCGCAGATCTGCAGTCCAAGCAGAGCCAGCTGCAGGTGCAGATCGCCATCGTCAAGTCGCAGTACGAGGCGCTGACCCCGAACCAGCGCCAGGCGCTCGCCGCGATGCCGCCGCCGCCCGCACCTCCGGCCGCGGCCCCGCCGGGCCAGGATCCCGCGGTACTGGCCGCGCCCCCGGCCCCCGGCTTGCCGCCTGAGGTCCCCGGTGCGATCCCCCCGGGCGATATCGCGCCCCCCGGGTCTCCGGCCTCCACAACGGTGATCCAGGCAGCGCTGAGCCGTATCGGCTCGCCGTACTCGTGGGGCGGTTCCGGGCCGAGCGCCTTCGATTGCTCCGGGTTGGTGATGTGGTCCTTCCAGCAGGCGGGGATCTCGCTGCCGCACTCCAGCCAGGCGCTGGCGCAGGGCGGGCAGCCGGTCTCGACCGATCAGATGCAGCCAGGCGACCTGGTCACCTATTACTCCGACGCGTCGCATGTGGGCATCTACATCGGCGACGGGATGATGGTGCACGCGTCCACCTACGGCACACCGGTGCGAGTCGCGCCGGTGAACAATGCGCCGATCCACAACGTCCGGCGTTACTGAGGCGGGCCGTGCGCTAAACCGCCGTCGACTCGGAGCGGTTCTGGGCGCCGAGCTGGTCTGCGCAGTGTTGTTGGTGGGCGGATCGCAGACGGTCCCCACCGGTCCCGCGATCGCCGCTCCTGCGGCGTCGTCCGTCGCCCCTGCGTCTCCGGTGGTGATCACACCGGACGGCCGGACCACTCAGCTGATCGACATGGGCGCCCCCGGAGGAGCCGCGCTGCTCGACCGCATCTCCACCGAACTGCCCGGCGCGACCGATGCCGTCACCGCGTTCTGGGGCCCGCGGTGGCCCAGGCAGATCAACATCGTCGTCGCCGGATCACCCGAGCAGTTCGCGACATTGGCCGGCGGCGGCGCCGACGTCGCGGCCACGACGACCGCCGACCGAATCATGTTCGCGCCCGGCGCCGCCGTGATAGACGCCGCCGACCTGCGAATAGTGCTGCGCCACGAGCTTTTTCACTACGCGGCCCGGGCCGATACCGCCACCGATGCGCCGATGTGGCTCACCGAGGGCGTCGCCGATTTCGTCGGAAGGCCGCCATCGCCGACGCGACTGACGTCAGGCCGGCTGCCCACCGACGTCGAACTGGCCACCGCGGGTCCCGACCGCTCCGCGGCCTACGACAGGGCGTGGTCGTTCGCCTCGTATGTCGCCGACGCCTACGGCGCCGACAAATTGCGGGCGCTGTACCTGGCCGCCTGCGGGCATGGCCATCCTGACTTCCCGATCGCGATCCGGGATGCGCTGGGCACCGATCTTCCTGCGGTGCTCGACGGGTGGTTTCGGTGAGCCGGGTTCTGTTGGTAACCAACGACTTTCCCCCACGTCGCGGCGGCATCCAGTCGTACCTGGAGGCATTGGTCACCCACCTCGTCGCGTCGGGGGAGCACACCCTGACCGTCTATGCGCCGAAGTGGAAGGGCGCGCAGGACTATGACGACGCTGCCCGGGTGGCCGGCTATGAGGTGGTGCGCCACCCGGGAACCCTGATGGTGCCCGAACCGTCGGTGGCGTTGCGGATGCGGCGGCTCATCGCCGAGCGCAACGTGGACACGGTCTGGTTCGGTGCCGCCGCCCCGCTGGCACTGATGAGCCCGCTGGCCCGCGCGGCCGGCGCCGGACGCGTCATTGCGAGCACCCACGGGCACGAGGTCGGCTGGTCGATGCTGCCGCTGGCGCGGACGGCACTGCGCCGCATCGGCGACGACACCGACGTGGTGACCTACATCAGCTCCTATACCCGCGGCCGGTTCGCCGCGGCTTTCGGGCCCAAGGCTGCGCTGGAGCACGTGCCCCCCGGCGTGGACACCGACCGCTTCGTCCCCGACGAGGTGGCGCGGGCCGAACTTCGGGCCCGGTACCGCCTGGGCGGGCGGCCGGTGGTGGTCTGTCTGTCTCGGCTGGTACCCCGCAAGGGCCAGGACATGCTGATCCGAGCGCTGCCGGCGATCCGCCAAAGGGTGCCGGGCACCGCGCTGGTGATCGTCGGAGGGGGTCCCTACCGGACCTCGCTGCACCGCCTCGCCCACACCTTCGGAGTCGCCGATGACGTGGTGTTCACCGACGGGGTTCCCGGAGACGAACTGCCGGCGCACCACGCCATGGCCGACGTCTTCGCGATGCCGTGCCGGACCCGCGGAGCCGGCCTGGACGTCGAGGGGCTGGGAATCGTCTATCTGGAGGCGTCGGCGTGTGGCGTGCCGGTGGTGGCCGGTCGGTCGGGTGGCGCGCCGGAGTCGGTGCTCGACGGGGAGACGGGCGTGGTCGTCGACGGCTGGGACGTCGGGGCCATCGCCACCGCCGTCAGCGACCTGCTTGCCGACCCCCGGCGGGCGGCAGCGATGGGTGCCGCCGGCCGCCGCTGGGTGGTCGACAACTGGCAGTGGCGGCGCCAGGCCGAACGCCTGGCCCGGCTGCTCTAGTCCTCAGCCGTTCTTGGCGTAGAGCGCATCGATGTCGGCCGCGAACTTCTCTGCGACGATTTTGCGCTTGACCTTCAGCGTGGGTGTCAACTCGCCGGTGTCCTCGGTGAAGTCGACCGGCAGGATGCGGAACTTCCTGATCTGCTCGGCCTTGGACACGGCCTCGTTGGCTTCCTTGACTGCCAACTCGATCTCGGACAGCAGGTCGGGATCGGTGGCTAGGTCGGCGACCGAGGCGCCGCCGTCCTTGCCGTGACGTTCCTTCCAGCCGGGGAAGGCCTCGGGATCGATGGTGATCAGCGCGGCGATGAACGGCTGCGCATCGCCGACGGCCATCGCCTGACTGATCAGGGGATGGGCCCGCAGCCGGTCTTCGAGCAGCGCGGGCGCGACGTTCTTGCCGCCCGCGGTCACGATGATCTCCTTCTTGCGGCCGACGATCGTCAGGAAGCCGTCGGCGTCGATCGCGCCGAGATCACCGGTGTGGAACCAGCCGTCGGTGAAGACCGCCTTGGTTTCCGTCTCGTTGCCCCAGTAGCCGTGGAACACCACGCCACCCTTGACCAGCAGTTCGCCGTCCTGACCCAGCTTCATGCTGTTGCCGGGCAGCAGCTTGCCGACCGATCCGACGCGCAGGTCGCCCATCCGGTTCACGGTGATCGCCGCGCTGGTCTCGGTGAGCCCGTAACCCTCGTAGATGCTCAGCCCGACACCGCGGTAGAAGTGGCCCAGCCGCGCACCCAACGGGGCGCCCCCGGAGATCGCGGCGTGGCAGTTGCCGCCGAGCGCCGCCCGCAGCTTTCCGTAGACGAGTTTGTCGAACACCGCGTGCTTGAGCTTGAGCACCAGCCCGGCGCCGCCGGTGTCCTGCGCCTTGCTCCATGCGATGGCGGTCTCGGTCGCGGCCTCGAAGATCTTGGTCTTGCCGCCGTTCTCGGCGTTCTGCTCGGCGGTGTTGTACACCTTCTCGAACACCCGGGGTACCGACACCACCAGCGTCGGCTTGAACACCGCCAGCATCGGCACCAGGTTCTTGATGTCGCTGGTGAAGCCGACCGTCACTCCGTTGGAGAAGGCGCTGATGGTCAGCGCGCGGGCCAGGACGTGGGCGAGCGGCAGGAAAACCAGCAGCTTCTCGCCCTTGGCCAGCTTGTCGGGGAAGCATTCCTTGGCGCCCCGGATCTCGTAGAGCAGGTTGGAGTGGGTCAGCTGGCAGCCCTTGGGTCGCCCGGTGGTGCCCGAGGTGTAGATCAGCGTCGCCGGGTCGGAGGATTTGATACCCGCCTGCCGCTCGTCGACCGCGTCGGCCCCAACGGTGCGGCCGGCCTCGGCCAGCTCATCGAGGGCGGGGGTGCCCGCGCCCTCGATGCAGTAGACCTTGCGCAGCTGGGGCAGGCTGTCCCGCAGCTGCTCGATCCGGCCTGCGTGCGCGTCGGTCTCGGCGAATGCGGCCACCGCGCCGGAGTCGGACAGCACGAACTGCACCTGCTCGGCCGAGCTGGTCTCGTAGATCGGCACCGTCACGGCGCCGATCGACAGGATGGCGAAGTCCAGGATCGGCCATTCATAGCGCGTCGCGGACAGGATCGCGACGCGATCGCCGGGGGAGACCCCCTCGGCGATCAAACCCTGTGCCGCTGATCGGATCTGGCCCGCAACCTGGCTGGACGTCACATCCACCCAGTCGCCGTCCACAAGACGCTGGAAGATGACATGGTGGGGATCGTCGCGCTCGTGGGAGTAGACGGAGCTGACGATGTTGTCGTGCTCGCCGACGGTGAACGATGCGGGAACGCTGAACTCGCGCACGGTGGAGGCCCTCTCGTGATTCTCAGGCGGCTCGACAATCGCGTGAGCCGCGTCCAGCGTAGTCGGCGGAGTCTTCCGGGTCGTCAAGGTCGTCAGGGTCGGCCGTCTAGGGGCGATGGCCCGGCATATGTGAAGCTTGTCAGTCATGAACAGCATCCAGATCGCCGATGAGACGTTCATCGCGGCGGACCCGATCGCTGTGGGCAACGCCGTCGCCGACCCGGCGAGCTGGCTGCGATGGTGGCCCGACCTGCGCCTCACAGTGGTGGAGGACCGCGGCGAGGCCGGTCAGCGGTGGACGGTCGCCGGAGCGCTGACGGGCACCATGGAGATCTGGCTGGAGAAGGTGCGCAGCGGTCCCGACGGCGTGATCCTGCATTACTTTCTGCACGCCGAGCCGTCTGGGGCGGCAGCATGGGAATTGGCGAAGATGAACCTCGCGAAGATGACCCACCGCCGCCGGGTGGCGGGCAAGGACATGGCCTTCGAGGTGAAACTCGCGCTCGAGGCAGGGCGTCCGGTCGGGGTGACGCGGCTGGCGTGATCCAGCCGCGACAGGTGTGGCCCAATCGTGAGTACGGGGGCCATACCCATGACGGGAGAGTAGATTTTTGGCCAGCGACCAGACCTAGCGGGGAATGATTTCAGTGGCGGACAAGACGGCGCAGACCATCTACATCGATGCCGATCCTTCGACGGTGATGGACGTCATCGCCGACATCGGCTCCTACCCGGATTGGGTCGCCGAGTACAAGGAGGCCGAAGTCCTCGAGGCCGACGAGGCCGGCTACCCGAAGGTGGCCAGGCTCGTTCTGGATGCCGCGGTCCTCAAGGACGCGATGGTGCTGGCCTACCAGTGGCCCGCCGACCACAACTCGGTGACCTGGTCATTGGTGTCGAGCAACTTGTTGAAGTCCCTTGACGGCGCATACCGCTTGGTGCCCAAGGGGTCTGGCACCGACGTCACCTACGAACTGTCGGTCGACCTGGTCATCCCGATGATCGGGCTGCTGAAGCGGAAAGCCGAGCGCAGGCTGACCGACACGGCGCTGAAGGACCTGAAGAAACGAGTCGAGGCTGACTGAGCGCAGCCACGCCGCCGACGCGGCACAGGTGCCCGGGGACACTCGGATCAGTCTGTTCGTCGGCAAGGGTGGCGTGGGTAAGTCGACGCTGGCTACCGCCACGGCTGTGCGTGCTGCGCGCGCCGGGATGCGGGTCCTGATCGTGTCCACTGACCAGGCGCACTCGACCGGCGACGTGCTGGGTACGACCATCACTCCCACCGGCAGGCGCGAGCCCACCCGGGTACTGGCCGAACTCGACACCGCGGCCTCGGGGGGTGGATTCCTCGACGCGCTCGCCCTGGACACCCTGGCGCTGCTGGCCACCCGGTGGCGGGAGATCGCCGGGCCGCTCTCCGATAGATTCCCTGAGTCTGACGTGGGAGATATTGCACCAGAGGAACTTTCGGCCTTGCCCGGGGTTCAGGAGGTGCTGGGTCTGCACGAGGTGGGTGAGCTCGCGGACTCCGGGCAGTGGGACCTCGTGGTGGTGGACTGCGCGTCCACCGCCGATGCGATGCGGATGCTCACGCTGCCCGCGACATTCGCCCTGTACCTCGAGCGCGCCTGGCCGCGGCACCGCCGGCTGTCCAGTGCCGACGACGCGCGTTCGGCGGCGGTGATCACCCTGCTGGAGCGGATCGGCTCGGGCACCGACCGGCTCAGCACCCTGCTCACCGACGGATCCCGAGTCAGCGCACACCTGGTGATGACGGCGGAGCGGGTGGTCGCGGCCGAAGCGGTGCGCACGCTCGGCTCGCTGGCGTTGATGGGCGTTCAGGTGGCCGAACTCATCGTCAACCAGATTCTCGTCCAAGATGATTCATTCGAATACCGCAACCTTCCCGAACACCCGGCGTTCGACTGGTATTACGAGCGGATCTCCGAGCAGCGGGTGGTGCTCGACGACCTCGATCGGGTGATCGGCGACGTCCAGCTGGTCCTGGTGCCACACCTTGCGGGTGAGCCGATCGGACCCAAGGCGCTCGGCGAACTGCTCGACTGTGCGCGGAAGCGGGACGGCTCACCGCCGCCGGGGCCCTTGCGACCCGTGGTCGACCGGGAGTCCGGGAGTGGGTTGGACGCCGTGTACCGGCTGCGGCTCGCGCTGCCTCAGGTGGACTCGTCGGTGCTGTCGTTGGGTAGGGTCGACGACGACTTGATCATCGGCGTCGGAGCAATGCGGCGCCGTGTCCGGCTGGCGTCGGTGCTGCGGCGCTGCATCGTCATCGATGCGCAACTCCGCGGCAGCGAGCTGACAGTGCGTTTTCGACCGAACCCGGAGGTGTGGCCGGCTTGAGCGATTCCCCCTCCGACGGCGGAGCGGCCGGCCGGCGACACCCGAACGTAGCGCCCGAGTTGCGGCAGTTGGCGCAGTCGATCCTGGATCGGCTCGACCCTGCGGTGCGCTTGGCTGCGGCGAGGGCCCAGGCTGCTGCGGGACCCGGCAAGTGTCAGCAGGTGTGGTGTCCGGTGTGTGCGCTGGCCGCGCTGATCTCCGGTGAGCAGCACCCGCTGCTCAACGTGGTCGCCGAGCACAGCGTCGCGCTGCTGACTCTGCTCAGGGCGATGGTCGACAACCTCGACAACGCGGGCGCGCCGCCGCCTCAGCCCGAGGGCCCGCCCCCGGGCACTCCACCGCCCGGACCGTCCGCGCCGCAGGAGCCCGGCCGCTATCAGCACATCACGGTGATCATCGACGAGTGAATCGCCAGTACGGCGCACCTGTGGTCGCATACACACCGCGTGGGTAAGGTTGTCCCAGAGCACCGCGTCGGCGGTCGGCACAATGACCGCTCCGCGGTCGGGTGATGCGGAGGGTCCATGTGGTACTGGCTGTTCAAGTTCATCTTCATGGGACCGCTGCTGACGTTGCTCGGTCGCCCGAAAGTTGAAGGGCTGGAACATGTTCCGCAGTCCGGAGCGGCGATTCTGGCCAGCAATCACCTGGCGGTGGCGGACAGCTTCTACAAGCCCCTGGTGGTCCACCGGCGGATCACCTTCCTGGCCAAGGCCGAGTACTTCACCGGCACAGGACTCAAGGGTCGTTTCCAGCGCTGGTTCTACACGGTGGCCGGACAGGTTCCGATTGACCGCACCGATGCGGACGCCGCACAGAGTGCGCTGACCACCGCCGAGCGGATTCTGAGCGAGGGCAAGCTGCTCGGGATGTACCCCGAGGGCACCCGGTCGCCGGACGGCCGGCTGTACAAGGGCAAGACCGGGCTGGCACGGCTGGCACTGGAGACGGGGGTGCCGGTCATCCCGGTCGCGCTGATCGGGACCGACTCGGTGAACCCTCCCGGCAGCAAGATGTGGAAGTTCGGCCGGGTTCAGGTCAAGTTCGGAGCGCCGATGGACTTCAGCCGCTTCGAGGGACTGGCGGGCAACCGCTTCATCGAACGGGCCGTCATCGACGAGGTGATGTACGAGTTGATGCAGCTGTCCGGTCAGGAGTACGTCGACCTCTATGCGGCTGACGTCAAAGAGGGAAAAGGGCAGGGAGTGGTGAAACCGCCGACACGGCTCCCTGAGGCCGCCGCGGGCTAGAACTCCCTAAGCCTTGACGACCTTGACGGCGGACACCTGCGCAGCGTCGTCGATGGTCGCCGTGTCCCGGCGGGGGCGCCCGGTGGACACGGTGCCGGTGACAATGATCACCGCGAGGGCCCACCAGAGATAGGAACCTCCGGCGAGCTGGCGCCACAGCGACGCCGCAGTCTCCTCGTGCGGGGTCAACAACGTGATCGGGGTCCAGACCATCAGTGCCAACCCGGCGGCCGAGACGACGCCGAGGGCAACGTGCCGCAGTCGCACCGCCAGAACCGCCGTCACCAGCACTGTCGGCAGGGCCCAGACCCAGTGGTGTGACCACGACACCGGCGAGACCACCAGACCGAACATCGCCACGCAGATCAGCGCCAGCACCGGCTGACCGGCCCGTAGTGCCCGCCGTCCGGCCCAGATGGTGAGGGCGAGCACCGCGAAGCAGGCGACCGTCCACAGCACGAAGCGCTCGCCTTCAGCCAGACCCAGCCGGGCCAGCACACCGGCGATGTTCTGGTTGGTGTTCAGCGTGGCGGTGCCGATGCGGTCGGTGTTGCGGACCGTCTCGGTCCAGTACTCCCACGCGTCCCGCCACGCGAACGCGAAGCCGGCCAGCGTCGCGACCACCGCGGAGGCCGCCGTGACCAGCAGAGCGCGGGTGTCGCGCCGCAGCAGGAAGTACAGCAGGAAGACCGCGGGCGTCAGCTTGAGCGCGATCGCCACGCCGAGGAGCAACCCCCGCGGCCAGGGGGTTCGGCGCGGCACACAGTCGGCGATGACCAGGGTCATCAGCACCACGTTGATCTGCCCGAACTCGAAGTTCGATCGAATGGGCTCGAGGAAGATCACTGCAGGTGCCACCACCGCCGCGGCCAGCCAGCACCGCCGGACCCATGCCGGCTCGCCGGTGACCGCCGTGGTGGGCCACACGTCCAGCCGCGTCAACAGGATGACCGTCGACACCACGAGCAGGATCAGCGTGGTCGCCGTGATGGCCAGGCTGGCGCCGTCCAACGACAACAGCGCGAACGGGGAGAACAGCACGGCTGCCAGCGGCGGGTAGGTGAAGGGAAGCTCGAGGCCGCCTTGGGTCTCGAAGATCGCACCGTCGGCGTAGAGCGGGCGTCCGTCGAGCCAGGCCTGACCACCCATGCGGTACACATCGATGTCGATGCGGTACGGGGTGTGCCCGAGAAGCCGCCACCCGGCCCAGGCCAACGCCGCCGCGGTCAACAGCTGGAACAGCCGCCACGTCAGTGTCGGGCCCCAACCAGCCCCGCCGGGCAACCGCCAAGTCCTCATGTCGCCGACCAGCCTATCGGTGCCGTCCGGCGAGTCGCCGGGTATCCCGGCCTAGACACGCGCAGGTCGGCGTAAGTTTTCTGGGTGCCACCGAACCTGGACCTCCGCCTGGGCTTCTCGTTTGAAGTTCCGCCCTCGCGGCTCCCGCTCATGTGGTGCCTGATCGCGTTCATCCTGACGTTCTTCGTGACTCGCACGATCGTCAGGTACATCCGCAGCCACGCGAACAGCGATGCGCCCCGCAAATGGTGGCAGCCGCGCAATATCTCCGCCGGCGGGGGTCTGCACATCCACCACGTGGTCATCGGCGTGATCTTGGTCATGGTCTCCGGGCTGACGATGGTGACGTTGGCGGTCGACGGGGGAGTACCCGAGTTCACTGCTGCTTCAATCCTTTTCGGTGTCGGTGCGGCGTTGGTGCTCGACGAGTTCGCGCTGATCCTGCATCTGTCCGACGTGTACTGGGCCGAGGACGGCCGGACATCGGTCGACGCGGTGTTCGTCGCGGTCGCGGTGGCGGGCCTGCTCATCCTGGGTTTCAGCCCGCTGTCGTTCTTCGATATCGACATCTGGCGCAGCGATCAGTCGGTGGTGGCGCGGACCATCGTGGTCGTGGTGGCGGTCGTGACGTTGGCACTCGCCGTGGTCGTGCTGCTCAAGGGCAAGGTCTGGACCGGCCTGGTGGGGATGTTCATCACTCCGCTGCTGGTGGTCGGTGCGATCAGGCTGTCGCGGCCCCACGCCCCCTGGGCGCGGTGGCGGTACACGAAGCGGCCACGAAAGATGCATCGGTCGCTGGAGCGCGAACGCTGGCTGCGCAGGCCCGTGGTGCAGGCGAAGCTGTGGCTGCAGGACGCCATTGCGGGAATGCCGAAGTTCCCCGACGATGCCAAGGTCGATGAACAACTCGACCGCGAGATCCACGCGGCGCCGGCGCCTCCCGACCGCGAACCCAGCAAGCAGGAAGCCACCTAACTGTGCGGTATTTCTATGACACGGAGTTCATCGACAACGGCCGCACCATCGAGCTGATCTCCATTGGTGTCGCGGCCGAGGACGGTCGCGAATATTACGCGATATCAACAGAATTCGACCCGGAGCGAGCCGGAGCCTGGGTGCGAAAGAATGTGCTGCCCAAATTGCCGTCGCCTGCATCGCCTCTATGGCGCTCGCGCAGACAGATCCGCTCGGAGCTCGAGGACTTCCTCGGTGTCGACGGCGACGAGACGATCGAGCTGTGGGCCTGGGTGGGTGCCTACGACCATGTGGTGCTCTGCCAGCTGTGGGGCCCGATGACCGATCTGCCGCCCGCGATCCCGCGTTTCACCCGCGAGCTGAGACAGTTCTGGGAGGAGCGTGGCTGCCCGCGGATGCCGCCGCGGCCCCGCGATGCGCACGACGCGCTGGTCGACGCCAAGCACAACCTGGTGCGGTTCAAGCTGATGACCGGCCTCTGAATCCCCTCCAGCGGCGCCCACAGGCGTGAAATGCGGTTTTGACCGGCGGTTACGATGAACGGGTGAATTGGACCGTCGACGTACCCATCGACCAGCTGCCGGATCTTCCGCCGCTGCCCGAGGACCTGCGCCAGCGGCTGGACGCGGCGCTCGCCAGGCCCGCTCTGCAACAGCCGAGTTGGCCTGCGGATCAGGCGAAGGCCATGCGCACGGTGCTGGAGAGCGTCCCGCCTGTCACCGTCCCGTCGGAGATCGAGCGGCTCAAATCCCACCTCGCCGACGTCGCGCTGGGGAAGGCGTTTCTGCTGCAGGGAGGTGACTGCGCCGAGACCTTCGTCGACAACACCGAACCGCACATTCGCGCCAACATCCGCACGCTGCTGCAGATGGCGGTGGTGCTGACCTACGGCGCGAGCATGCCGGTGGTGAAGGTGGCCCGCATCGCCGGGCAGTACGCCAAGCCGCGTTCAGCCGACATCGACGCACTGGGTCTGCGGTCCTACCGCGGCGACATGATCAACGGGTTCGCCCCCGACGCCGCCGTGCGTGAGCACGATGCGTCGCGTCTGGTGCGTGCGTACGCCAACGCCAGTGCCGCGATGAACCTGGTGCGGGCGCTGACGTCGTCGGGAATGGCGTCGCTGCAGAAGGTGCACGACTGGAACCGCGAGTTCGTCAGGACCTCGCCCGCGGGCGCCCGTTACGAGGCGCTCGCAGGTGAGATCGACCGCGGTCTGCGCTTCATGGGTGCCTGCGGCGTCGACGACCGCAACCTGCAGACCGCGGAGATCTACGCCAGCCACGAGGCGCTGGTCCTCGACTACGAGCGGGCGATGCTGCGCATGGACGTGCCCGACGCGGACGCCGAAGATCCCAGTCCGAAGCTGTACGACCTGTCCGCCCATTACGTGTGGATCGGTGAGCGCACCCGCCAGCTGGACGGCGCGCACGTCGCGTTCGCCGAGGTGATCGCGAACCCGATCGGCGTGAAGATCGGCCCGACCACCTCACCCGAGCTCGCCGTCGAGTATGTCGAGCGACTCGACCCGCACAACGTGCCTGGACGGCTCACGCTGGTCAGCCGGATGGGCAACGGCAAGGTGCGCGACGTGCTGCCGCCCATCATCGAGAAGGTGCAGGCTTCCGGGCATCAGGTCATCTGGCAGTGCGACCCGATGCACGGCAACACCCACGAGAGCTCGACCGGCTACAAGACGCGGCACTTCGACCGCATCGTCGACGAGGTGCAGGGCTTCTTCGAGGTGCACCACGGGTTGGGTACGCATCCCGGCGGCATCCACGTCGAGATCACCGGCGAGAACGTCACCGAGTGTCTCGGTGGCGCGCAGGATATTTCGGACACCGACCTGGCCGGTCGCTACGAGACGGCGTGCGATCCGCGGCTGAACACTCAGCAGTCGCTGGAGTTGGCGTTCCTCGTCGCGGAGATGCTGCGCGACTGACCGACGGTTCGGCGGGCGGCAGCGAAGCGAACTCGGGGATCAGAGAAGGTTGGGCAGGTTGGTGCCGAGCGTCCACGCGCCTGCGGCGGCCAACCCGGCAAGGGTGATCACCGCGACGACCCAGAACAGCAGCATGCGCTTGGCCCGCTGCCGCGCCCAATAGAACTCGGCCAGCTCGATTCCGGCGAATTGGCCTGTAAGGGGCTGGTATTCGTCTTCGGGTTCGGGCGCGGGCAGCTGGTCCCGCTGGAACGCCTTGGTATGGCGGCTGGCCGGCGTGGCGTTGGGCGGTCTGTCGACGTTCTCGGCGGCCAGTGACGGCGGCGGGGTTGGCACCATCGCCGAGGTGTGCAGCGCCGAAGTGCGCGGGGCGGGGACCCGGAAGGGGGGGAGCGCGAGCTCGCGAGCCACGGTGTCGAGCTCCTCGAGCATTTCGGCGGCGTCCGCGAACCGCGCAGCCGGATCCCGGGAGGTGGCGCAGGCCACCAGTTCGTCGAACTGCCTTGGTACTCCGCCGATCACAGAGCTGGGGGGCGCGACGTCGTGATCCATCCTCTGGTACGCGACCGCCAGCGTGGTGTCGCCGGCGAACGGCGTGGTGCCGGTCAGCAGCTCGTACACCAGGATGCCGATCGAGTAGACGTCTCCGCGCGAATCGGTGTCGCCGGTGCCGACCTGCTCGGGCGACAGATACGCCGCGGTCCCGAGGATGACGCTCGTCGACGTGATCTTCGCCTCGGCAACCGCACGGACCAGCCCGAAGTCGGCGATCTTGACCTCGCCGTCATCACTGATCAGGACGTTCTCGGGCTTGATGTCGCGGTGCACGAGGCCGGCGCGGTGTGCCACCGCCAGACCGCCGAGCACCGGGCGCAGCACCGCGGCAACAGCATGCGGCGGCATCGGGCCGCGCTCACGGAGCAGCTCCCGCAGCGTCCCGCCTTCGACCAGCTCCATCACCAGGAAGGGGTGCCGGCAGTCGATGCCCTGGTCGTAGACCGCCACCAGGCCGGGGTCCTTGAGGCGTGCCACCGCGCGCGCCTCCCGCTGAAATCGCGTCAGGAAGTGCTCGTCGCCCGCGTAGCGCGAATCCATGATCTTCAGTGCCACCGGACGGTCCAGCCGCAGATCGAGACCGCGGTACACGCCGGACATGCCTCCGGTCGCGATCAACGTGTCCACCCGGTACCGACCGTCCAGCACAGCCCCGGTCATGGGGTCGGAGTGCTGGTAGGTCTCCATCGAACTCATGGTACGAGGCTCACTCCATCCGGCCGTCGAAGCGACCCGCTGGGACTTAGACTTGGTGCGGTGAGCAGCATTCCGACTGCCGATGACGTTCTGGATCCCGACGAGGCCGTGTACGACCTGCCCACAGTGGCGGATCTGCTCGGTGTCCCCGTGACCAAAGTGCATCAGCACCTACGCGAACGACACCTGGTCGCGGTACGCCGCAACGGGGCCGTCGTTGTCCCGAAGGTTTTCTTCGACCACACCGGACGTGTGGTGAAAAGCCTGTCCGGCCTGTTGGTCGTCCTGCATGACGGGGGCTACGGGGAAACCGAGATCATCCGGTGGCTCTTCACCCCCGACCCGTCGCTGACGATCTCCAGGGACGGCGCAACGGAGGGGCAGGCTAATGCCCGCCCGGTTGATGCGCTGCATTCGCATCAGGCCCGTGAGGTGGTTCGTCGCGCGCAGGCGATGGGTTACTGACCCCGCTGGCCGGTTCGGGTGCTGCGTCTGTCTTCGACAGCCAGTACCACGCTCCGACGGCGCATGCCACGGACAGCAGAACCCGCACCCACGAGTACATCCCATGCGCACCGTCGGGGTTCCAGATCACGGTGATCCACGTCGACAGCCCGGCGATGATCGCGATCGCCTTCCGCGACTGGGCAAGTGCGGCGACGATGGCCAGCGGCCACGTGTAGTACCACGGCAGCGCCGCAGGAACGCAGAGCACCACCACGCCCATCAACAGCGCAATCCCCATCAGCGCGTCGCGGTCGGTGTGGCGGAAGCGCCACCACAGCAGCGGCGCTGAGATCCCGATGACCGCGATCCCGATGATGCGCGCGGTCTCGAGCACCGCGTAGAAGTTCACCGGGACGAAAAGCCCGCCCACCACGTTGATCAGATTCGATGCGGCGGTGGGCACCGTCAGCCAGTTGATGATCTTTACCGATCCGGCGAGTGCGGTGAGCCAGCCCAGACCGACGCCCGCCACCAGCGACAGCACGGTGAACACCGCGACGAACACCAGCACCGCGGCGGCCGTGGCCGCGGCGAACGCCTTGGGCGGCGAGAGCCCGCGCCGATCACGAAGGCCGCGAGCCCACACCCACACCATGAACGGAAGTGCCAGCCCCGCGGTCACTTTCACCGCGGCTGCCACCGCGATCAGGGTCGCGCCCGAAATGTGGTGGCCCCGGAACGACAGCGCGATGCCCGCCATCATCAGGCCGACCATCAGCATCTCGTTGTGCACCCCGCCCATCAGGTGGACGATCACCAGCGGGTTCAACACGCAGATCCACAGCGCTGCCGCCCCATTGGCGCCGACGTGGCGGGCCACCTTCGGTGCCGCCCAGATCAGCAGCGCCAGTCCTGGCAGCATGCACAGCCGAAGCACCATCGTCCCGGCGACGACGTCGTTGCCCACCAGAATCGTGACGAACTTCGCCACCAGGATGAACGCCGGACCGTACGGTGCTGTCGTCGTGGTCCAGATCGGACTCACGTTGTCCAGCAGCGAGTTGGGATTGTCGATCGGCCCGACGACGTAGGGGTCGAAACCGTCTCGCAGCAGGGCCCCCTGGGCCAGATACGAGTAGGTGTCGCGGCTGAACACCGGGACGCTCAGAAGCAGCGGAGTCAGCCAGAATCCGGTGGTGGCGATCATCGTGTACTCGTTAGCGGTTCGGTCGATGACCCGCCTTCCCAGCGACAGCCAGGCGAGCAGCATCAGTGCCACGCCACCCCACAACAACAACGACGACAGCACCAGGCCGTGCCCGAACCGCAGCCAGGACAGATGCATCGACTCCAGAAGCGGATCGTGCAGGCGGGTGCTGCCCGCGCCGAGTCCGCCCACCGTGATCATCGCGGCACCCAGAGCTCCGACGAGCGCGGGCCGGGCCTCCGGCGACAGCGTGAACTCCTTCAGTCGCCCCAGTTGGGGCAGCAGGCGCTGCGAGAAAAACTCTGACAGACCGGTTCTCGGGGCCTGGGCCGGCGCGGGCGTCGTCATGCTCCTAGGCGGTCCGGTTCGCGGCCAATCTGGCGAGTTCGGCCAGGCCCGCCTTGGCCCGGACGTCGATGGGCGCGGCATTGAGGATGTCGAGCGCGCGGCGGGTCAGCGTGTCGATCCGATCCTCGACCGCCGCGAGCGCGCCCACCGACTCGATCACCTGGCAGACCTCCTTGACCTGAGCTTCCGTCAGATCGGTGCCGACCGACGTGCGGAGCAACTTGGCCGCCAACGGGTCACGCTTCTCGGCGAGCTCGACCGCCTCGGCCAGGAGCACGGTCCGTTTGCCGGCGCGCAGGTCGTCGCCGGAAGGCTTGCCGGTGACGGCCGGGTCGCCGAACACGCCGAGGACGTCGTCGCGCAGCTGGAACGCCACGCCCAGGCTGGTGCCCAGTTCGTGGAACGCCTCGAGGATCTCGGGGCAGTCCGCCGCGGCGGCGGCCCCCAGCTGCAACGGCCGCGAGATCGTGTACGACGCGGTCTTGTAGATGTTGACGGTCATCGCCGAGGCGACGGTCTCCGCGCCGCTGGCTTCGGCAGCGATATCGAGGTACTGGCCGCCCAGCACCTCGGTGCGGATCGCCGCCCACACCCGCTGCACCCGCCGGTGCGCGTCCGCGCCGATCGTGGCGGTGGCGACGATGTCGTCGGCCCAGACCAGGGATAGATCGCCCAGGAGGATCGCCGCGGACAGGCCGAACTGCTCCGATGAGCCGTGCCAGTTGTTGGCGCGGTGGCGTTCGGTGAAGATCCGGTGCACGGTGGGCAGCCCCCGCCGGGTGGCGGAGGCGTCGATGACGTCGTCGTGGACGAGCGCGCAGGCGTGCAGCATCTCCAGCGCCGCGAACAGTCGGAGCACCTCAGGGGTTGGTTCGGTGCCTGCCACGGCACGCCAGCCCCAGTAGGCGAACGCCGGGCGCAGTCGTTTTCCACCCCTCAGGACGAACTCTTCGAGGGCTTCGGTGAGCACTGCGTAGTCGGCACCGATGTATGCGGCGTCGCGGCGGCGATCACGCAGGTAATCCCGCAACTGTTCGGTCACGGCCGCTGCCAGCTCGACGGCTGACGGTGCCGCTGCATCCACGGTCAGCGGGTGCCCCTTTCTGTGTGTGTCTCCGGGCCGTCGGACTCTGCCTCTGAGTGGTCTTCAGAGTAGAGCGTGTGGCCAGTGTTGTAGCAAGTCAGGGCTACTGCGGTTGATCCAGCGGCTCGCCGGGCCGGGGCGAACGGTCCCGGCTGTTGTACGCGAGCCCGCCGATGATGACTGCAACCAGTAGCGACCCCAGGCCCAACCAGATGGCCGCCCCGGTGAAGGACCGTGCGCTGGGATCGGTGTAGCGCGCCTGGGCGTTCATCGTGCTGACCACGCCGGGCCGCAGCTTCCACTCGACGACTTCGGACGAGATCGGATCGCCGTTGGTCGATGTCACCTCGCCGGGAAAGGAGACGCTCAGCGATACGTCGGCGTCGGGGTCACTCAGTGAGGTGAGGTCGGCTCGGCCCTCGAGGATCACCAGGTCACCGGCGCGCCGCAGTGAGATGTCGACGCCGGCGGCGTCCCGATTCATGCTCGCCAGTTGGGGGAGTTCGGCAAACGTGAGGTCGGAGAACACCGCCTGAGATCCGACGTAGTCGTCACGGGTGTAGTCGGAGACCGCGACTTTCTGCGCGAACGGCAGGCTGTTGAGCAGCTGCGGACCCTTGTCGCTGTCGTCGCGGGGGATGGCGGCGGCGACGATCTGGCCCGACACCCGGTCATCGGGCGACACGGTGATCGAGGTCCTGATCCGCACGCAGCCGATCAGCGTCGGCGCCATGACCAACAGCAGCACAGCCAGAACGAAGAGGCGTTTGCGGGTGCGATGACGGGTCGGCACCAGGTCATCGTGCCAGACGCGGCACCGCGTGGCGCCGGTGTGAAACGTCAGAGTCGCTAGAGAGGCAGAGTGGCTAGAGAGGCAGCGCGCGCCCCAGGATCGCGAACGCCCGCGGATCACCCGCGAAGTGGTAGCCGCGAATGATGTCGGTGAAGCCGAGGCGGCGGTAGAGCCGCCATGCGCGGTTCGCCTCGCCGTTGATCTCGGGCGTGGACAGCAGGACGTGCTGCTCACCGCGGCCGCCGAGCAGTCGCCGGATCAGCGCCTCGCCCAGGCCACGGCCTTGGGCGCGAGGATGGATGTGCAGTTCGGTCAGCTCGAAGTAGTTGTTCATCAGGTCGGAAATGTGTGCCTGATCAGCGCCGCTGCGGCGCAGTCCGGAGACCACCTGCTGCTGCCACCACTGGTCGGGGGCGCCGCTGTAGCCGTAGGCGACACCGAGCATGGGTGCCGCGGTCAGGGCGGCATCGTCGGGCGCTCCGATCCTTTGGGCGCCGTTCTCGACTGCGGCCACGGCCTTCCAGCCCTGCCTGCGGGTGTGCTCCAGCCACATCGACGCCCGCTGATCCTCGGTGCCGCGCGGGTACCGCATGGCGTCGACGTACACCGCCAGCGCGTCCCCGAGTCGGTGCGCCATATCGCCTGGCGACAGATCGATGAGAGTCGTCGCCAAGGATCTGTTCCTCCCGATGGGTGAATCGTGCAGCCGACACCATTATCGGGTGGGTGAGGCGGTGTTTCCCAGTGGTGGGGTCCGTCATAGAATCGACCATCGAAGTAGGTGGTAAGGGTCAGATTCACCTCGTATCATTACTGTTAAGTGCCCGTACACGCGGGCACACTCCGACTTTGAACTACCGCGACGCCCCCACGGCAAGAGGGAGGTACGAATGCCACTCTCCGATCATGAGCAGCGCATGCTCGACCAGATCGAGAGCGCGCTCTATGCCGAGGACCCCAAGTTCGCATCAAGCGTCCGTGGTGGAACCCTGCGCGCGCCGTCGACCCGGCGCCGGTTGCAGGGTGCAGCGCTTTTCGTGATCGGGCTGGCGATGCTCGTATCGGGCGTGGCGTTCAAGGCCACCATGATCGGCAGTTTCCCGATCCTTTCGGTCATCGGCTTCATCGTGATGTTCGGTGGTGTGGTGTTCGCGATCACCGGTCCCCGGGTCAATCGCAAGGGTGACGGCAGCGCGCCTACCGATATCGGTGGCCCATCCCGGCAGAAGCGCGCCAAGGGCGGTGGCGGTTCGTTCACCAGTCGCATGGAAGACCGATTCCGGAAGCGTTTTGACGAGTAGTCCGTTCTCCACCGCAGGGGCAGTCCGCTAGGGCTGCCCCTCTTTTTTGCCCCACAGTGCCCCACAGGGCGTGCCGGGTACCGGTTTGTGACTGTTGAGCTGGCATTTCGCTGCCGCGTGGAGGTGCGCGGGTGACGGGTGTGGTTCCGACGCGTGCGTGTTGAGCCTGGTGAGTGGGGATTGCCGGGAAACGCCACCCGTTATTTGGAGCAAAGTGGGGGATTGTGGGGTAAAGTGGCGGACAACGGAGCGACCGGGGTTCTGTTCAACAGCACGGCTCGAGTGAGGTCTGCGAGGTGGCGAGATGTTCTTCGGCACCTACACGCCACGGCTCGATGACAAGGGGCGACTGACGTTGCCCGCCAAGTTCCGCGACGCGCTGGCAGGAGGGTTGATGGTCACCAAGAGTCAAGATCACAGCCTCGCTGTCCACCCGCGGGCGGAGTTCGAGGAGATGGTCGCCGATATCTCGGGTAAGGCCAAACGCGGTAACCCGCAGGCCCGCGCCTACCTACGTAACTTGGCGGCGAGCACCGACGAGCAGTACCCGGACGCACAGGGCCGCATCACGCTCTCCGCAGAGCACCGCCGCTACGCGAACCTGACCAAGGAATGCGTGGTGACGGGATCGATCGGCTTCCTGGAGATCTGGGACGCGCAGGCGTGGAACGACTACCAGGAGCTTCACGAAGAGAACTTCTCCGCGGCCAGCGATGAAGCACTCGGCGACATTCTCTGATCTGGCCACCGGCCCGCAGGCCCGTGCAGTGTGGCCTCTGCCCGAACCGGCCCTGACGTACTTCCCCGACGTCAGGTTCGCGTACTCGGGCAGGGACCTCACTGCAAGGGCCGCCACAATCACTCAGGGTGCTGCGATGGTGGATGACGAGCCTCATATCCCGGTCCTGCTCGACCGATGCGTCGAGTTGCTCGCCCCGGCGCTGATCCGAGGTGACTCCGGCGGCGCGGGTGCGACGTTGGTGGACGCCACCCTCGGTGCAGGCGGCCACGCCGAGCGATTCCTGACCCAGTTTCCCGGTCTGCGGCTGATCGGTCTGGACCGCGACCCCGACGCACTGCGCATCGCCGGCGAGCGTCTTGCACCGTTCGCTGATCGCATCACGTTGGTGCGGACCCGCTACGACGGTATTGACGACGCGGTTGCGGCCTGCGGCGGCCCGGGGGCGCAGGTGGACGGGATCCTGTTCGACCTCGGCGTGTCTTCGATGCAGCTCGACCGTCCGGAGCGGGGATTCTCCTACTCGACGGACGCGCCACTGGACATGCGGATGGATTCGGGTTCGGAGCTGACTGCCGCGGAGATCCTGAACACCTACGACGAGAGGGCGCTGGCGCGCGTGTTGCGGGAGTTCGGCGAGGAGCGCTTCGCCGGCCGCATCGCCGGGTTCATCGTGCGCCGCCGCGCCACCGCGCCCTTCGCCACGACCGGTGAATTGGTCGAACTGCTCTACCAGGCGATACCGGCGGCCACCCGCCGCACCGGCGGGCATCCGGCCAAGCGCACGTTCCAGGCGCTGCGGATCGCGGTCAATGGCGAGCTCGAGTCGCTGCGCACGGCGGTTCCCGCGGCGCTCGCAGCCTTGCGCCCGGGCGGCCGGATCGCGGTGATGGCCTACCAGTCGCTGGAGGACAAGATCGTCAAGGCCGAGTTCGCCGCCGCGACCGCGTCCCGGACACCGCCGGGCCTGCCGGTCGAACTTCCCGGATACGAGCCGGAGTTCATCGCGCTGACGCGTGGTGCCGAACGTGCAGATACCGGCGAGATCGAACGTAATCCACGCAGCGCACCGGTTCGGCTGCGTGCGCTGGAACGAGTTGGGGGGAAGTAGCGATGAAGGCAAAGCGGCCCGCACGCGGCACCGCGTCGAGGAAGAAGTCGCAGCCGCGAGGTGGTCGCGCCTCGGCGCGCGAGGCCAAGCGAATGGTCGACGCGCCGCCGCGCAGGCGCGCGCCGGCGCGTGACACCCGACCGCAGCGTTCAGCGCCGCAGACCAGCCCGATACCGCGGCCCGCGAAGGGGCCGGCGCGGCCGAAGAGTGCCAGCCAGGCCAAGGCACGCGCCAAAGCGCGGAAGGCCAAGGCTCCCAAGGTCGTCCGCCCGCCGATTCGGCAGCGAATCATCATCCGCCTTGCCGCCATCGAACTGAATCCCCGCACACTCGTCGCACGGGTTCCATTCGTTGTCCTGGTCATCGGGGCTCTCGGCGTCGGGCTGGGGGTGACGCTGTGGTTGTCGACAGATGCCGCAGAGCGTTCCTATCAACTGGGCCACGCCCGCCAGGCCAACGAAGCGCTGATGCAGCAGAAGGAGGCGCTTGAGCGTGACGTGCTCGAGGCGCAGGCCGCTCCGGCCCTGGCCGAAGCCGCGCGCAGTCTGGGCATGATCCCGTCGCGAGATACCGCGCACCTGGTGCAGGATGCGTCGGGCAACTGGGTGGTGGTGGGCACCCCGAAACCGGCAGAGGGTGTTCCGCCCCCGCCGTTGAACGCGCCACTGCCGGATCCGACGCCGCCGCCACCAGCGGCTCCCCGGGTGGTGGAACCGCGCGAGGTGCCCGTCCGAATCCCGCCGGTCACCGGCTTGCTTGGGGTGCCGGGGACGGTCCCGGGCGCGGTTCCGGCCGGCCCCGCCGCGCCCACTGTTCCGCTGGCAGTCGCGCCGGGCGTCGACGTGCCGCACACGATCCCCGGCCAGCTGCCTGCACCCGGACCGACCCCGCTGCTCGCGCCGCCCGCTGACCAGCCGGCCGCGCCGCTGCTCCCGCTGCCGGCTGACCAGCCGGCCGCACCGTTGGACGCGGGCCCGTCGCATCTGGCTCCGGGCGCCATCGGCCAGCCGAGTGCTCCGCTGGGCACCGAACAGTTCGCGCCCGTGGCGGCACCGGCGCCGGGAGCTCCGGCGTGAGCCGCGAGACAGGCAGGCGGGCCCGCGTCGCCAAGCCGGCGAAGAGCGCTAAGGGCGCGAAGGGCGCTAAGGCCGCGAAGACCGCGCCGAGCCAGGAGCGTTCGGCACGGTCCCGGCGCACCCGACACGCAGCCCAAACCGGTTTGCGCAGTGCGTCGTTCGTGTTCCGGCACCGCGCGGGCAACGCCGTGATCTTCCTGCTCCTCGTCGTGGCGGCAGCGCAGTTGTTCACCCTTCAGGTGCCACGCGCCGAAGGGTTGCGCGCCGAGGCGGCGAGCCAGCTGAAGGTGACCGACGTCGCCGCGGCGCTGCGCGGGGCGATCGTCGACCGCAACAGCGACAAGCTGGCGTTCACCATCGAGGCCCGCGCCCTGACGTTCCAACCGGTGAAGGTGCGCAAGCAGTTGCAGGAAGCCTTCGAGAAGGCCGGGTCTGACGACGTCGCCAGCGGGCCCGACGCGCCGGACCCGGACAAGCGCCTGCGAGAGATCTCGGCCGAGGTGGCGTCGCGGCTGGGCAACAAGCCCGACAAGGCCACCGTGCTCAAGAAGCTTCGCAGCAACGAGACCTTCGTCTATCTCGCGCGTGCCGTCGATCCGGCCATCGCCGACGCCATCACCAGCAAGTTTCCCGAGGTCGGCTCGGAGCGCCAGGATGTCCGTCAGTATCCGGGCGGAGTGCTGGCGGCCAATGTCGTCGGCGGGATCGACTGGGATGGCCACGGCCTGCTCGGCCTCGAGGATTCACTCGACGCGGCCCTGGCCGGCACCGACGGGTCGGTCACCTACGACCGCGGTTCCGACGGTGTGGTGATCCCCGGCAGCTACCGCAATCGCCACGATGCGGTCAACGGGTCGACCGTGATGCTGACCATCGACGACGACATCCAGTTCTACGTGCAGCAGCAGGTCCAGCAGGCCAAGGACCTGTCTGGCGCCAAGAACGCCTCGGCGGTGGTGTTGGACGCCAAAACCGGTGAGGTACTGGCGATGTCGAACGACAACACGTTCAACCCCTCCCAGGACCTGAGCCGACAGCAGGACCGCGAACTGGGCAACCTGTCGGTGTCGTCGCCGTTCGAGCCGGGTTCGGTCAACAAGATCATCACCGCGGCATCGGTGATCGAGTACGGGTTGTCGAATCCCGACGAGGTGCTCCAGGTGCCGGGCTCCATCGACATGGGCGGGGTGACCGTCCGCGACGCGTGGAACCACGGGGTGATGCCGTACACCACCACAGGGGTTTTCGGGAAGTCGTCCAACGTCGGCACCCTGATGCTCGCGCAGCGTCTCGGGCCGGAACGCTATGCGGAAATGCTGCGCAAGTTCGGTCTCGGCCAGCGCACCGGTGTCGGACTGCCGGGGGAGAGCGCCGGGCTGGTCCCGCCGATCGACCAGTGGTCGGGCAGTACATTCTCCAATCTTCCTATCGGACAGGGTCTTTCGATGACCTTGCTGCAGATGACCGGGATGTACCAGGCGATCGCCAACGACGGTGTCCGGGTGGCGCCCAGGATCATCAAAGCGACGATCGCCGCGGACGGCACCCGCACCGAGGAACCGCGGCCAGACGGCGTCCGCGTGGTGTCGGCCGACACCGCACGCACCGTGCGCAACATGTTCCGCTCCGTGGTGCAACGGGACCCGATGGGTGTCCAGCAGGGCACCGGACCGGCGGCCGCGGTGGAGGGGTACCAGATCGCCGGCAAGACCGGCACGGCGCAGCAGATCAATCCGGGTTGCGGGTGCTACTACGACGACGTCTACTGGATCACCTTCGCGGGAATGGCACCTGCGGACGACCCGCGCTACGTGGTCGGCGTGATGATGGACGCACCGCATCGTGCCGCCGACGGGTCGCCCGGATCGTCGGCAGCGCCGCTGTTCCACAACATCGCCTCCTGGCTGCTGCAGCGCGAGAACGTGCCGCTGTCCGCGGATCCGGGTGCGCCCCTGACGCTTCAGGCGGGCTGAGCGATCCGGGACGCGCCCACCGGGGCCGGTACTGTGTCAACGCCATGAATCTGCGTCCCAGCCATCCCGTCGGTCTGCCTCTCGCGGCGGTGGCCGACCTGGTGGCCGCAGTGTCCGCCGACGGTGCCGCCGTGCCGGACATCCAGGTAACCGGCGTGACGCTGCGGGGACAGAACGCACGGCCGGGCGATCTGTTCGCCGCGCTACCGGGTGCCACCGCCCACGGTGCCCGGTACGCCGCCGATGCGGTCGCCCGCGGCGCGGTAGCGGTGCTGACAGACCGGGACGGCGTCGCAGAAAGCGGTGGACGCGCGCTGGGGGTGCCGGTGCTGGTCCATCCGCAACCGCGGGCCGTGCTGGGTCAGGTGGCGGCCGCGGTATACGGCAAGCCGTCCGAGCGACTGCGGGTCATCGGTGTCACCGGTACCTCCGGAAAGACCACCACCACATACCTGGTCGAGGCCGGTCTGCGCTCGGCCGGGCGGGTGGCCGGGCTCATCGGCACTGTCGGGGTCCGCATCGACGGACGCGACCAGCCCAGCGGACTGACCACGCCGGAGGCGCCCGATCTGCAGGCCCTGCTGGCGACCATGGTGGAGCAGGGCGTGGACACCGTGGTGATGGAGGTGTCCAGCCACGCGCTCACCCTCGGCCGTGTCGACGGTGTGTCGTTCGCCGTCGGCGGGTTCACCAATCTGTCGCGCGACCACCTGGACTTCCACCAGTCGATGGAGGACTACTTCAACGCCAAGGCGCGCCTTTTCGACCCCGAGTCCCCGGCGCACGCGGCGTTGTCGGTGGTGTGCGTCGACGACGAGTGGGGTGCTGCGATGGCGGCGCGCGCGCACCGGGCGGTCACGGTCGGCGCGACCGCCGCCGCCGACTGGAGCGTCGAGAGCGTCACCACCGGCACCGGGGGCGTGCAGGATTTCGTCGCCGTGGACCCCGCAGGCGTCCACCACCGGCTGAGAATCGGGCTGCCGGGGGGCTACAACGTGGCGAACGGCTTGCTGGCGGCGGCGCTGCTGGATGCCGTCGGCGTATCGCCGGATCAGGCGGCGCCGGGACTGCGGGATGCGACCGTGCCGGGCCGGCTGGAGGCGGTGGACCGCGGCCAGCCGTTCCTGGCCCTGGTCGACTACGCGCACAAGCCCGGTGCGCTGCGCGCGGTGCTCGAGACCTTGCGCGAGCAGTGCGCGGGCCGGCTGGCGGTGGTGTTCGGCGCGGGCGGTAACCGCGACCGGGGCAAGCGCGGGCCGATGGGAGAGGTGGCCGCCGACCTCGCTGACCTGGTCGTGGTGACCGATGACAATCCCCGCGATGAGGACCCGGCCGCGATCCGCGCCGCCATCATGGCCGGAGCGGCCGGTGGCGCTGAGACCGTGGAGATCGGGGACCGGCGCGCGGCCATCGCCCACGCGGTGGCCTGGGCCCGCGCCGGCGACATCGTCCTGATCGCCGGTAAGGGCCACGAGGCGGGGCAGACCAGCCACGGACATACGCGCCCCTTCGACGACCGCGACGAACTGGCCGATGCGCTCGAGACCCTGACGTCGCGGGGTGCGCACCGTTGATCGACCTCTCGCTGGCTCAGATCGCCGACATCGTCGGCGGCCGCCTGGCCGACATCGATGCCGAGGAGGCCGCTCGGGTCCGCGTCACCGGCACCGTCGAGTTCGACTCGCGGGCGGTGAACCCCGGTGGACTGTTCCTGGCGCTCCCGGGTGCGCGCTCCGACGGGCACGACTTCGCCGCGGCGGCGGTGACCGCCGGTGCGGTGGCGGTCCTTGCGGCCCGCCCCGTCGGCGTGCCCGCGATCGTCGTTGATCCGGTGGGCGCGGACTCCGCGACGGGTGGCACAGCGGGCGTACTCGAATACGACGCCGACGGGTCGGGCGCCGCGGTGCTCGCGGCGCTGGCGAAACTGGCCGGCGCCGTGGCCGCCGAACTGGTCGGGGGAGGGCTGACGATCGTCGGCCTCACCGGCTCGTCGGGTAAGACGTCGACCAAGGATCTGATCGCCGCGGTGCTGGCGCCGCTGGGCGAGGTGGTCGCCCCGCCGGGCTCGTTCAACAACGAGCTCGGGCATCCCTGGACAGTGTTGCGGGCCACCCGCTCCACGGACTATCTCGTGCTCGAGATGTCGGCGCGGCATCGCGGCAACATCGCCGCACTCGCCGCGATCGCCCCCCCGTCGATCGGGGTGGTGCTCAACGTCGGCACGGCTCACCTCGGCGAGTTCGGCTCCCGCGAGGCCATCGCGGAGACGAAATCAGAACTGCCGCAATCGGTTCCGGCCACCGGGGTGGTGATCCTCAACGCCGACGATCCCGTGGTGGCGGCGATGGCGGACAAGACCGCGGCGCGTGTCGTGCGGGTCGGCCGGTCCTCCGATCCCGCCGCTGCCGACGTGCGCGCGGATCAGATCGTCCTCGACCCGCTGGCGCGTGCCGGCTTCATGCTGCATGCGGGCGGCGAGCAAGTCGCCGTTTCACTCGCGGTGCACGGCGACCATCAGGTGTCCAACGCGCTGTGCGCCGCGGCGGTGGCCCTCGAGTGCGGAGCCCGCCTGGACCAGGTGGCCGCGGCGCTGGGCGCTGCGGGCCCGACGTCACGGCAGCGGATGCAGGTCAGCACCCGCAGCGACGGCGTCACCATCATCAACGATGCCTACAACGCCAACCCGGACTCGATGCGCGCCGGCCTGAAGGCGCTGGCCTGGATGGGGCGCCAGGGTCCCCCGGAAAGCCGAAGTTGGGCGGTCCTGGGGGAGATGGCCGAGCTCGGCGACGACGCGATATCCGAGCATGACCGCATCGGCAGACTGGCGGTGCGATTAGATGTCTCTCGACTCATCGTCGTGGGAACCGGGAGGGCTATGGGCGCCATGCTCCACGGTGCGGTCATGGAGGGGTCGTGGGGGTCTGAAGCCACTGCGGTCGCCGACACCGACGCCGCGCTGGCCCTTCTTCGGGCAGAACTCCAGCCCGGCGATGTGGTGTTGGTGAAGGCCTCGAACTCCGCCGGGCTCGGTGCGCTCGCCGACGCACTGGCCGCCGATATCCCCGACGTCCCCGGTGAGGGCGGCGGATGAGGCAGATACTCATCGCCGTCGCGATCGCGCTGACGGTGTCGATACTCCTGACCCCGGTGCTGATCAAGCTGTTCACCAGGCAGGGGTTCGGCCACGAGATCCGCGAGGACGGCCCGCCGAGCCACCGCAAGAAGCGCGGCACCCCGTCGATGGGTGGCGTGGCGATCGTTGCCGGCATCTGGGCCAGCTATTTCGGCACCCATCTGGTCGGGGTGCTGATGGACGGCAAGGGCCCGTCGGCGTCAGGGCTTCTCGTGCTGGGGCTGGCGACCGCGCTCGGGGTGGTCGGCTTCCTCGACGACCTGATCAAGATCCGGCGCGCGCGCAATCTCGGCCTCAACAAGACCGCCAAGACCGTCGGGATACTGGTCGCCGCGGTGCTGTTCGGTGTGCTGGCCCTGCAGTTCCGCAATGCCGACGGGTTGACCCCGGGCAGCGCGGAACTGTCCTACGTGCGTGAGATCGCGACGGTGACGCTGGCTCCCGCGGTCTTCGTGTTGTTCTGCGTGGTGATCGTCAGCGCCTGGTCGAACGCGGTGAACTTCACCGATGGCCTCGATGGGCTGGCAGCGGGCGCGATGGCGATGGTCTGCGCCGCCTACGTGCTCATCACGTTCTGGCAGTTCCGCAATGCATGCGCGACCAGCCCCGGCGTGGGCTGCTACAACGTGCGCGATCCGCTGGACCTCGCGATCATCGCGGCGGCCACCGCGGGGGCCTGCATCGGGTTCCTGTGGTGGAACGCGGCGCCGGCCAAGATCTTCATGGGCGACACCGGATCCCTTGCGCTGGGCGGCGTCATCGCCGGTCTTTCGGTGACCAGCCGCACCGAGATGCTGGCCGTGGTGCTCGGTGCGCTGTTCGTCGCCGAGGTCACCTCGGTGGTCGTGCAGATCTTGGCGTTCCGAACCACGGGTCGGCGGGTGTTCCGGATGGCGCCCTTCCATCATCATTTCGAGTTGGTCGGCTGGGCCGAGACCACGGTCATCATCCGGTTCTGGCTGCTGACGGCCATCGCGTGCGGGCTCGGGGTGGCGCTCTTCTACAGCGAGTGGCTGACCACAGTCGGTGCCTGACGTGGAGGACCTCACCGGCGCGTCAGTGCTGGTCACGGGCGCGGGGATCACCGGCCGCGCCATTCTCGCCGCGCTGACCCCGCTCGGGGTGCGCGCGACGCTCACCGATGACAGCCCGACGGCGCTGACGTCATACGCCCAGAAGGGTGTGGCCGTCATCGACCCCGCCCACGCCTGCGAGCGGATCTCCGATTTCGCGCTCGTCGTCACCAGCCCCGGATTCCCACCCACCGCGCCGGTGCTGGCGGCGGCCGCCGCCGCGGGCGTGCCGATCTGGGGTGACGTCGAACTGGCCTGGCGCCTGGACCGGTCGGGTCGGTTCGGTCCGCCCAGGAGGTGGTTGGTGGTCACCGGGACCAACGGAAAGACCACGACGACGTCGATGTTGTTCGCGATGCTCGAGGCCGCGGGACTGCGCGCGGTGCTCTGCGGCAACATCGGTGACCCGGTTCTCGATCTGCTGGATCGGCCGATCGACGTGCTCGCCGTGGAGCTGTCCAGCTTCCAGCTGCACTGGGCGCCCTCACTGCGTCCGGAAGCGGGGGTGGTACTCAACGTCGCCGAGGACCATCTGGACTGGCACGGCTCCATGGAGGCGTACGCGCAGGACAAGGCGCGGGCGCTGACGGGCCGGGTGGCCGTCGGCGGCCTCGACGACCCGGTGGCCGTCCGCCTGCTCGAGGAGTCCGCGGCCCCGCTCCGGGTCGGTTTCCGGTTGGGCGAGCCGGGGCCGGGCGAGGTGGGGGTCCGCGACGGGGCGCTCGTCGACAACGCGTTCGGTCGTGGGTTGGTCCTCGCAGAGACGGACAGCATCCCGGTGGCGGGGCCGGTCGGTGTCCTCGACGCGCTGGCCGCGGCCAGCCTGGCCCGCGCCGTCGGGGTTCCGGCGGAGGCAATCGCCGGGGCGCTGGCGACCTTCCAGGTCGGCAGGCACCGGGCGGAGGTCGTCGCGGTCTCCGGCGGAATCACCTTCGTCGACGATTCCAAGGCAACCAATCCGCACGCCGCCCAGGCCTCGATCAGCGCCTTTCCCCGGGTGGTCTGGGTGGCAGGTGGGCTACTCAAGGGCGCCTCTGTCGACGGGATGGTCGCGGCGATCGCAGACCGACTGGCCGGGGCGGTGCTGATCGGCCGGGATCGGCGGGTCATCGACGAGGCGTTATCGCGACACGCGCCGGATGTCCCCGTCGTCGAGGTTGTGACAGGGGAGGATTCTGGGGTGCTTGAGAAAGCTGAGCCAGATGAGTCTGGTGTTACTCGTGTGACTCGAATGGTCGATGCGGATGGACGGCCGTTGGCGGAAGCCGTGATGACCGCGGTCGTCACCGCGGCACGCGACCTGGCCAGGCCGGGCGACACCGTGCTGCTTGCCCCGGCAGGCGCATCGTTCGACCAGTTCAGCGGCTACGGACAGCGCGGAGACCTGTTCGCTGCGGCCGTGCGCGCCGTTGTCGGTTGAGCGGGCAGGCAATGACACTGTGAGCAGCATTCTCACCCGGTTGCGTAACCGTCGCGCCAACCCCGCCGCCGACGATGCGGTGCAGTCGACGGCGGCCACCGACTCAGCGACGCGCGGGCCGCGCACCCGGTTCGGAGCCTGGCTCGGCCGGCCCATGACGTCGTTTCACCTGATCATCGCCGTCACGGCACTGCTCATCACGATGGGCCTGACCATGGTGCTGTCGGCCTCGGGGGTGTACTCGTACGACACGGACGGCTCGCCGTGGGCGGTCTTCGGCAAGCAGGTGCTCTGGACGGTCATCGGACTCCTGGCGTTCTACGTCGCGATGAGGATGCCGGTGCAGGTGATGCGCAGGCTCGCCTTCTCGGGGTTCGCCTTCAGCGTCGTCCTGCTTGTCCTGGTGTTGATTCCGGGGATCGGCAAGATCGCCAACGGGTCTCGTGGCTGGTTCGTGGTGGCAGGTTTCTCCATGCAGCCGTCCGAGTTGGCGAAGATCGCGCTGGCGATCTGGGGTGCTCACCTACTGGCCGCGCGTCGCATGGAACATGCGTCACTGCGCGAGATGTTGGTTCCGCTGGTGCCCGCCGCGGTGATCGCGCTGGCGTTGATCGTCTCCCAGCCCGACCTGGGGCAGACGCTGTCGATGGGCGTGATCCTGCTCGGCCTGCTCTGGTACGCCGGCCTGCCGCTGCGGGTGTTCCTGAGCTCGTTGGGAGCGGTGGCGGTCTCGGGGTTGATCCTCGCGTTGTCGGAGGGCTACCGATCCGACCGTGTCCAGTCCTGGCTGAACCCGTCGGCAGACGCGCAGGGTTCGGGCTACCAGGCGCGCCAGGCCCGGTTTGCGCTCGCCAACGGCGGCGTCTTCGGCGACGGCCTGGGGCAGGGCACGGCCAAGTGGAACTACCTGCCCAACGCCCACAACGACTTCATCTTCGCGATCATCGGTGAGGAGCTGGGTTTCGTCGGGGCCGTCGGCCTGCTGTGCCTGTTCGGGCTGTTCGCCTACACCGGTATGAGGATCGCGCGGCGCTCCGCCGACCCGTTCCTGCGATTGCTCACCGCCACCGCCACGCTGTGGATTTCTAGTCAGGTGTTCATCAACGTCGGCTACGTCGTCGGGTTGCTGCCGGTCACCGGGTTGCAGCTGCCGCTGATCTCGGCGGGTGGTACGTCGACCGCCACCACGCTGTTGATGATCGGCATCATGACCAACGCCGCGCGCCACGAACCGGAGGCGGTCGCCGCGCTGCGCGCGGGTCGTGACGACACGGTGAACAGGCTGCTGCGGCTGCCGCTGCCCGCGCCGTATGTGCCGACTCGCACGGAGGCGCTGCGTGACCGACTGAAGTCGCGTCCGGCCCGTCCGCCGAATCCTCCCGAGCAGAAGCAGGCCAAAAAGAAGGCCCGCGCTGCTGACCGCCGGGAGCCCCGTTCGGGACGCGCCGGAGGGAGGCAGCCGGTGGGGGCCGGACGGTCGTCGGTCGGATATGGTGCTGGCCAGCGCAAGCAGGGCCGATCGGCTCGCACACTGGAAGGTCAGCGTTACGGGTGAGCAAGGTGTGGGGACCTCCGGGGCCGGAGCGAACCGACGGAGGAGTTCCGGGGATCTCGGTGGTTCTCGCCGGCGGGGGCACGGCGGGCCACATCGAACCTGCGATGGCCGTCGCGGACGCCTTGACCGCACTGGACCCGGGGGTGCGTATCACCGCGCTGGGCACTGAACGCGGTCTGGAGATGCGCCTTGTCCCGGAACGCGGGTACCACCTCGAGCTCATCACCCCGGTGCCGCTGCCCCGTAAACCGTCGGGCGATCTGATCCGGTTGCCGGGACGGGTGCGGCGCGCGGTCCGACAAACCCGGGCAGTAATCGACGACGTCCACGCCGACGTCATCATCGGCTTCGGTGGATATGTCGCCCTGCCCGCCTATCTCGCCGCGCGCAGCGTCCGGCCCGGACGGCGCGTCCCCGTGATCGTCCATGAGGCGAACGCGACGGCCGGTTGGGCCAACAGGGTGGGTGCCCGGTCGGCGCGGCGGGTGCTCTCCGCAGTGCCCGATCCCGGCCTGCGCCACGTCGAGGTGGTGGGGGTCCCGGTGCGGGAGTCGATCACCTCGCTGGACCGAATGGCGTTGCGCGCCCAGGCCCGTGCGCATTTCGGCTTCGCCGACGACGCCAGGGTGTTGTTGGTGTTCGGCGGGTCCCAAGGCGCCCAGTCTCTCAACCGGGCAGTGTCGGCGGCTGCGGAAGACCTTGCCAGGCAAGGCGTTTCGGTCCTTCATGCGCACGGGCCGAAGAACACTCTCGAGCTGCGCACCCCGGCCGCGGGGGACGCGCCCTACGTCGCGGTGCCCTATCTGAACCGGATGGATCTCGCCTACGCTGCGGCCGACCTCGCGATCTGCCGATCCGGGGCGATGACGGTCGCCGAGGTGACGGCGGTGGGTCTGCCCGCCGTGTACGTGCCACTGCCGATAGGCAATGGGGAACAGCGCCTCAACGCGCTGCCGGTGGTCGAGGCGGGGGGCGGCATCATCGTCGACGACCGCGACCTCACGCCGGCTTTCGTCGCCGACACCGTGGCCCCGCTGCTGACCGACGGGGCCAGGTTGACCGCGATGACGGCCGCGGCAAGGCTGGCGGGACACCCCGACGCGGCACGGCGGGTGGCCGAGGTGGCGCTGGACGTCGCCCGGGCAAGCCGCGACGAGCGGGTGCGACGGTGAGCGCCGCCGGGCCCGCGACGGATCTACCCGAGGAACTGCAGCGGGTGCACATGGTCGGCATCGGCGGTGCCGGAATGTCGGGCATCGCGCGGATTCTGTTGGACCGCGGCGGCATGGTGTCGGGATCGGATGCCAAGGACTCGCGCGGGGTGATCGCGCTGCGGGCCCGCGGCGCCGCGATCCGGATCGGGCACGACGCGTCGTCGCTGGACATGTTGCCGGGTGGTCCGACGGCGGTGGTGACCACCCATGCGGCCATCCCGAAGACCAACCCGGAGCTCGTCGAGGCGCGCAGGCGCGGCATCCCGATCATTCTGCGACCCGCGGTGCTGGCGAAGCTGATGGTCGGGCACACCACGTTGATGGTGACGGGCACCCACGGTAAGACCACGACCACCTCCATGCTCATCGTGGCGTTGCAGCACAGCGGGTTCGATCCGTCGTTCGCGGTGGGGGGTGATCTCGGCGAAGCCGGCACCAACGCCCACCGGGGCAGCGGCACGTTCTTCGTCGCCGAGGGTGACGAGAGCGACGGGTCGCTGCTCGAATACCACCCGGACGTCGTGGTGGTCACCAACATCGAGGCCGATCACCTCGACTTCTTCGGCAGCGTCGAGGCCTACAGCGCCGTGTTCGACCAGTTCGTCGAACGCATCAAACCCGGTGGCGCACTGGTAGTTTGCGCCGATGACCCAGGTGCAGCCGCGCTGGCGGCACGCACCGATGAACTCGGGATCCGGGTGTTGCGGTACGGCAGCGAACCGGACCTGGACGTGACGCTGGTGGACTGGGCGCAGCAGGGGACCGGCGCCGTCGCGCAGATTGCGCTGCGCGGTGAGAGCCGGCCCCGGGTGATGCGGCTGTCGGTACCGGGGCGGCACATGGCGCTCAACGCGCTCGGTGCCCTGCTCGCGGCGCTCGAGGCCGGCGCCGAACCCGATATCGTGCTCGACGGCCTCGCCGGGTTCGAGGGAGTGCGCCGTCGCTTCGAGCTGGTCGGCACCGCCCACGGGGTCCGTGTCTTCGACGACTACGCGCACCACCCGACGGAGGTCAATGCCACGCTCACGGCGCTGCGTGCGGTGGCCGAACAGGACGGCGCCGGCCGCGCCATCGTGGTCTTCCAGCCGCACTTGTATTCCCGAACAAAGGATTTCGCCGCTCAGTTCGCGGCGGCACTGAGCACCGCCGACGAGGTCTTCGTGCTCGATGTGTATGCCGCTCGGGAGCAGCCGATCGCCGGCGTCAGCGGCGCCACGATCGCCGACGCGGTGACAGCCGCTGTGACGTATGTCCCCGACTTCTCAGCGGTGCCCGCTCGGGTCGCGGCCGCGGCCGAACCGGGCGACGTGATCGTCACGATGGGCGCCGGTGATGTGACGATGCTCGGCGGCGAGATCCTTGCCGCGCTGCGCGCCAAGGCCAACCGCGGCGCGCCGGGGGCACCGGGGATGGCCCAGCGATGACCGAATCAGGCCAGGAGCCCGAACCGGGTGAGACCGACACCGAACCCGACGCGGAACCTGGAACCGACGCGGAACCCGATACCGCCGCCGAACCCGCGGCGGAGCAGAAGTCGGACGATGTCGAGGGTCCGCGTCGCCGCGCCCGGCGGGAGCGCGAGGAGCGTCGGGCGGCCCAGGCGAGGGCGACGGCGATCGAGGATGCGCGTCGGGAGGCCAAACGGCGCGTGCTCCGGCGTCCCGAGCAGGAGGCCAAGACGCTCGGTCGCGGCACCGTCCGCGGGCTGAAGCTGCTGATGTGGACCGCCGTGATCGCCGTCCTCGTCGTGGGCCTCGGGCTGCTGCTGTACTTCACCCCGATCATGTCGGCGCGCAGCATCGTGGTCACCGGCCTGGGGGCGGTCACGCAGGACGAGGTGGTCGCCGCCGCGGGCGTGCCGCCGGGGACTCCGCTGCTGCAGGTCGACACCGACGCGGTGGCCGAGCGGGTGGCCGAGATCCGCCGGGTGGCTTCGGCCCGGGTGCAGCGCGAGTATCCGTCCACCCTGCGCGTCACTGTCGAGGAGCGGATCCCGATCGTGGTGCGGGACTACCCCGACGGGGTTCACCTGTTCGACCGGGACGGTGTCGATTTCGCGACCGCGCCGCCACCGCCTGGCGTGCCCTACCTGGACACCGAGCATCCGGGCCCCACCGATCCGGCGACCAAGGCGGCGTTGGAGGTGATGACGTCGCTGCGACCGGAGGTGGCCAGCCAGGTGGGCCGGGTATCCGCGCCGTCGGTCGCGGCGATCACGCTGACCCTCATCGACGGCCGCGTCGTGGTGTGGGGGACCACCGACCGCACCGAGGAGAAGGCGCTCAAGCTCGCCGCGCTGCTCACCCAGCCGGGTCAGACCTACGACGTCTCCAGCCCGGATCTGCCGACCGTCAAGTAGGCCGCGGTCAGACGGAGACGCACCACTGGTCGTTCTGCCGGAGCAGGGTGGCCCTGGTGATCTGGGTCTGCGGCGAGTTAGGGCTGAGCTCCATGTTCATCGTCAGATCGGCCGTCGCGGTGTCCCCGGTGACCACGATGTTGTCGATGCTGGCGAGGCGGACGGGGTTTCCCGGCATCGACTGGATCAACTGGGTGGTGGCGCCGGAGATCTGGTCGACCAGGCTCTGGCCGAATCCGTCGCCGCGCAGCGTCGACTCGATGTCGGTGCCGAACGTCGGCAATCCCGGCTGGGGGCCCTGCGGACACGTGAGCTGCGCCGCCGTCGCCAGGTCCAGGGCGGAGCTCGCCTCGGCCTGGCGGGTGAGGACGTCCCGGATCTGCTCTTCGTCGGTCGGTACCGGCTGCACCGGCTCCACCGGCTGGGCCTGCGCCGCAGGCGCGACGGCTCCCAGGCCCAGGACAAGCGAGCCCGTGGCGACGAAAACTGCGGCGACGATGCGAGTGGTCATGGTGCCCCCTGGGCGGCTCGTGATGACGATGACGCTAGGCGGTCCACGCCCGTGCCGACACAGATTCGGCGCGTCGCCACGATTTTTGTCGTGTCGTTTCGGCGCGCCTGCCCGGCAAGCGTCGTACCCGGCCCTACCGTTCTGTTTGCGCGGAACAACTTGACATAACTCTAAGCCTCTTGTTGAGGTTGAGAGTTTGCCCCAGGGGAAATTCCCGCGCTCCATAGGCAAACCAGGCAGGAAGGGCGACCCGATGACCCCCCCGCATAACTACCTCGCTGTGATCAAGGTGGTCGGCATTGGCGGCGGCGGCGTCAATGCCGTCAACCGAATGATCGAACAGGGTCTCAAGGGCGTCGAGTTCATTGCGATCAACACCGACGCTCAGGCGTTGTTGATGAGCGATGCCGACGTCAAACTCGACGTCGGGCGTGACTCGACGCGGGGGCTGGGCGCGGGCGCCGATCCCGAAGTCGGCCGCAAGGCCGCCGAGGACGCCAAGGACGATATCGAGGAGCTGCTGCGCGGCGCCGACATGGTGTTCGTCACCGCAGGCGAAGGCGGCGGCACCGGTACCGGCGGCGCGCCCGTCGTGGCGACGATCGCCCGCAAGCTCGGTGCGCTGACCGTCGGTGTGGTGACACGTCCGTTCTCGTTCGAGGGCAAGCGCCGCAGTAACCAGGCCTCCGACGGTATCGCCTCGCTACGCGAGAGTTGCGACACGCTGATCGTGATCCCCAACGACCGGCTGCTGCAGATGGGCGATGCTGCGGTGTCGCTGATGGACGCGTTCCGCAGTGCCGATGAGGTGCTGCTCAACGGCGTCCAGGGCATCACCGACCTGATCACCACCCCCGGCCTCATCAACGTCGACTTCGCCGACGTCAAAGGCGTCATGAGTGGCGCGGGCACGGCGCTGATGGGCATCGGCTCGGCGCGCGGTGACGGCCGGGCGCTCAAGGCCGCCGAGATCGCGATCAACTCGCCACTGCTCGAAGCCTCGATGGAGGGCGCCCAGGGCGTGCTGCTGTCGGTCGCCGGCGGCAGTGATCTGGGTCTGTTCGAGATCAACGAGGCCGCGTCACTGGTCCAGGAGGCGGCACATCCCGAGGCCAACATCATCTTCGGCACCGTCATCGACGATTCGCTCGGTGACGAGGTCCGGGTAACAGTCATCGCCGCGGGCTTCGACGCGGCCGGCCCCGGACGTAAGCCGGTGACCGGTGAGAACGGTGCTGCCGCCTCGCCGATCGCGGCGGGTAAGGCGGGCAGGGTGAGCTCGTCGCTGTTCGAACCGTCGGACCCCGCGAGCGTGCCGGTGCACACCAACGGTGCAACTGTCCGGATCGGCGGTGACGACGGCGGAATCTCCGATGACGACGTCGACGTGCCGCCGTTCATGCGCCACTAACACGCCGTACGGTCGCCACGGTGCCAGATCGCGCGTCTTCCGGCCGCGGGGTGACGTTCCGGGTGCGTCGGGTCACCACTACGCGCTCCGGTGGGGTGTCCACACCGCCGTTCGCCACCTTCAATCTCGGTGACCACGTGGGTGACGATCCGGCGGCCGTCGCCCAGAACCGTCGGCGCGTCGCCTCGGCCATTGGGCTGCGCAGCGACGGCATTGTATGGATGAACCAGGTGCACGGCACCAATGTCGAGGTCGTCGACAGCGGCGGCGACACGATCGACAAAACCGACGCCCTGGTGACCACGACACCGCTGCTGGCGCTCGCCGTGGTGACCGCCGACTGTGTGCCGGTATTGATGGCCGACGCGCGAGCGGGGGTGGTGGCGGCCGTCCATGCCGGCCGCGTGGGCGCGGCCCAGGGCATCGTGGCGCGGGCACTCGAGACCATGCTCGGGGTGGGCGCGCGCGTCAACGACGTCTCGGTGCTGCTCGGACCCGCGGTCAGCGGACGCAATTACGAGGTACCCGAGGAGATGGCCGCCGAGGTCGAGCTGGCGCTGCCTGGCAGTCGGACCACCACCCGGCGCGGGACCCCGGGGCTGGACCTACGCGCCGGAATCGCCGCGCAACTGCGCACTTTGGGGGTCTCCGCGATCGATGTCGATCCCCGCTGCACGGTCGAGGATCGCGACCTATTCAGCCACCGGCGCGACGCCCCGACCGGACGGATGGCGTCCCTGGTGTGGCTGGAGCCACGACCGTGACGAGCGCGCGCGAGCTCGAGCTGAGCGAAGCCCTCGCCGCGGTGCGGGATCGACTGGCCCGCGCCGCCACGGCCGCCGGGCGTGACGTCGACGACATCGAGCTCCTGCCCATCACGAAGTTCTTCCCCGTCAGTGACGTGGTGATCCTGCGAGGTCTGGGCTGCCACGCCTTCGGCGAAAACCGCGTTCAGGAGGCGGCACGCAAGGCCGAGGACATCTCCGAAATGCCGGGGTGCGACGCCATTCGCTGGCACATGGTCGGCCAGATACAGCGCAACAAGGCGCGCTCAGTGGCCGGGTGGGCCTATGCGGCGCACTCCGTCGACAGCGCGAAGGTGATCGCCGCACTCGACCGGGCCGCGGGCGAGGCGCTCGATCAGGGGCGCCGTCCCGAGCCGCTCCGGATCTATCTGCAGATCAGCCTCGACGGCGACGAGAGCAGGGGCGGAGTGGACGTCGCCGCCACCGCACGTATCGACGCGTTGTGTGCCGCTGTCGACGGGGCGCGGGGATTGCAGTTCGTCGGCCTGATGGGCATCCCGCCATTGGGCGCCAATCCAGGCGCAGCATTCGCGCGTTTGCAGGAGGAGCGCGACCGGATACAGGCGCGATATCCACAGCGTCTCGGGTTGTCGGCGGGGATGTCCGGTGACCTCGAGACGGCGGTCGAACATGGTTCGACATGTGTGCGTGTCGGTACCGCGCTTCTGGGATCACGACCGCTAACGTCACCCGAAGTAGTCACTCCAGTCACACCTACATCACAGACACCAGAGTCCTAGGACTCTAGAGATACGGCCCCTGGTCTCCACGGTCCTCCGGCCGACACACACTTCACCACCGCAAGAAGGGTCCTCACAATGAGCACACTGCACAAGGTCAAGGCCTACTTCGGAATGGCGCCGATGGATGACTATGAGGACGACTACTACGAGGACGACGACCGCGGTCCGGCCCGCGGGTACCGACGCCCCCGCGAGGACCGCTTCGAGGAGGAGGGTTACACCCGCGGCTACGACGAGCCGGCGCCCTACCGGGGCGGCCTCGATGACGCGCGGTTCGAGTCCAGGATGCGCACCCCGCGTGAATTCGACCGCACGCCACCGCGATTCGGTTCCATGCGGGGATCGACGCGGGGCGCTCTGGCGATGGACCCGCGCGGGATGGCCGAACTGTTCGAGGCGGGCAGCCCGATGGCCAAGATCACCACGTTGCGCCCCAAGGACTACAGCGAGGCCCGCACCATCGGCGAGCGGTTCCGCGACGGAACCCCGGTGATCATGGATCTGGTGTCGATGGACAACGCCGATGCCAAGCGTCTCGTCGATTTCGCGGCCGGTTTGGCCTTCGCGCTGCGGGGATCGTTCGACAAGGTCGCCACGAAGGTGTTCCTGCTGTCGCCGGCCGATGTCGACGTGACCGCCGAACAGCGCCGCCGCATCGCCGAGGCCGGCTTCTACGCCTACCAGTAGTCCCCGGGTTCAAGCCGCACCGGCGCCAACTCGGATCGAGGTGCGCCGACCGGACGGGTAGGCTGACAGAGCCGTGTCAAGGCCCGTCGTCATCCGATAGGCACCGAGCGGCACTCGCCTGTATCGAATGTCATACATCTGCCTGTAGTGAGGTCGGCTCAGTTGGCGCTCTTCTTCGAGATCCTCGGTTTTGCGCTGTTCGTGTTCTGGTTGTTGTTGATCGCCCGGGTGGTCGTCGAGTTCATTCGCTCGTTCAGCCGCGACTGGCAGCCCAGGGGAGCGACCGTGGTGGTGCTGGAGATCATCATGTCGCTCACCGACCCGCCGGTGAAGCTTCTGCGGCGCATCATTCCGCAGCTCACCATAGGTTCGATCAGGTTCGATCTGTCCATCATGGTGCTGCTGCTGGTCGCCTTCATCGGTATGCAGCTGGCATTCGGCGCAGCGGTCTGACGGCAGCGCCCGAGCCGGCGGCACCGTCGCTCCGGGGTCGGTTCGTCGGGCCGGAAAGCGGCGACGCGGCCCGTCGATAACGTCTCGGTATTGTTGAGTTTCGCTCTTAATTATCGCCTCGCCTGCAACCGCCGGGTCTGGTGTGACAGGATGGACGCCAGTTACTCTCCAGCAAGGCTCTACACTTTGAGATCGTTTGACGGTCCAGACTTCAAGGGGGCAGACAATGCCGCTCACTCCTGCCGACGTGCACAACGTCGCGTTCAGTAAGCCGCCCATTGGCAAGCGCGGCTACAACGAGGACGAGGTCGACGCGTTCCTCGATCTCGTCGAGAACGAGCTGACCCGCCTCATCGAGGAGAACAGCGACCTTCGTCAACGCGTCGCCGAACTGGATCAGGACCTGGCTTCGGCGCGTGCCGGCGGCGGCAATGTTCAGCCTACGCAGACGATTCCAGTCTACGAGCCGGAGCCTGAGCCTGCACCGCCACCGCCCCAGCCGGTGTTCGAGGCTCCGCCCGCGCAGGCCGCGCAGGCGGCTCCCGCCACCGAGGACCAGCATCTGCGTGCCGCGAAGATTCTGGGTCTCGCCCAGGACACCGCGGACCGGCTGACCAGCACCGCCAAGGCGGAGTCCGACAAGCTGCTCTCCGATGCTCGTGCGCAAGCCGACGCGATGGTCACCGAAGCCCGTCAGACGGCCGAGACCACCGTGGCGGAGGCCCGCCAGCGTGCCGACGCCATGCTGGCCGACGCGCAGACCCGCTCCGAGACGCAGCTGCGCCAGGCGCAGGAGAAGGCCGACGCCCTTCAGGCCGACGCCGAGCGCAAGCACTCCGAGATCATGGGAACCATCAACCAGCAGCGCACGGTGCTCGAAGGCCGACTGGAACAGCTGCGCACCTTCGAGCGCGAGTACCGCACCCGGTTGAAGACCTACCTCGAGTCGCAGCTCGAGGAACTGGGACAGCGTGGCTCGGCCGCCCCCGTGGACTCCGGTGCCAACAACGAGGGCGGGTTCAATCAGTTCAACCGGGGCAACAACTAGTCACGTGCACCTCCCACTCACACACAGCGGGGCAGACTCATGTTGATCGTCGCACTCGTGCTCGCGGTCATCGGCCTCGCAGCTCTCGTGACGGCCGTGGTGACCAGCAACGAACTCATCGCATGGGTGTGCATCGTTGCCAGCGTGATCGGGGTGCTGCTCCTGATCATCGATGCGCTCCGGGACCGGTCGAAGCGCGACGACGGTGACGTGTCCGACGGTGATGTCGTGGAGGAGACCGGGGACGTCTACGTCGAGGACTATCCGGACGAGGCGCCCGTCGCTGCGGACTACGACGACGAAGCCCCTGTGGTCGCGTCCGACGACGAGACCACTGCGTTCCCTCAGGAGGACATCCATGGGGAACCAGCAGGCGGCGACACCGCCAAGAGCTGAGCCACGAGCTGATTTTCCGGCGGTTCAACGGTTTTCGATGAATCGGCCGCGTCCTGTGGTGGGCGTGGCGAGCAGGTGACGCACCTCGTCGTCGCTGACCTGGTGGAAATCCTCGAAGACCTGCCCCACCGCCCGGAAACGGGCGGGCATCGTCGAACACACCACCTCGTCGGCTTCGTCGCGCAGTTGTTTGCACACCGATGCCAGCCCGACGGGGACGCCCACCACGATGTGCGTCGCGCCGGACTGCCGCACGGAGCGCACAGCGGCAATCATGCTCGCGCCGGTGGCGATGCCGTCGTCGACCAGCACCACGGTTCGCCCGGCCAAATCCAGCGGCGGCCGCCCGCCACGGTAGGCCTGCTCGCGCCGGTGCAATTCTGTGGTCTCGCGGGCGACGGCAGCGCGCACCTCATCGTCGCCGAGTCCGAGGCTGCGGAGCAGGTCGTCATTGAGTACGACGCCACCGCCGCTGGCCAGTGCACCCATCGCCAACTCGGGCCACTGCGGCGTCCCCAGCTTGCGCACCAGACAGACGTCGAGGGAAGCGTGCAGAACGGACGCGACCTCCCACCCGATGGGGACACCCCCGCGGGCCAGACCGAGCACCTGAACGTCACCGCGAACTCCCGGGTCTGCGTAACGCGCCAGATCGCCCGCCAGGACCCTGCCTGCCTCGAGGCGGTCCCGGAACATCCGTGGGGTGGCGCTCATCGCTTGGTCATCGTTCGGTGATCACAGTCTCGTCCGCACGGGTGGTACCCGTGGCGCATCCGGGGCAATCCGTCACCGGCACCGCGACGAATGACTACAAACGACTGGAGGGTCATGGGCATCGACTACGAAAGTGTCATCGATCATCCGCGCGACGAGGTGTGGCGCTGGCATGAGCGCCCCGGCGCGATGCGGCGGCTCGTGCCGCCGTGGCAACCGATGACCGTTGTGCAGGAATCGACGTCGCTGGCAGACGGGTCCGCGATTCTGGGCCTGCCCGCCGGGTTGAAATGGGTGGCCCGCCACGACCCGTCCGCCTACATCGCGGGCAGCCGATTCGCCGATGACCTGGCGTCGCAGGGTCCGATGTCGTGGCCGCCCAGGGTGATCGGTGGATGGCGACACACTCACACGTTCAGCGACATCGGTGCGCAGACCCTCATCCGTGACCAGGTCGAGGCAGTGGTGCCCGCCGCGGCGTTGCGCCCGACGTTCGTCTACCGCAAGCGCCAGCTCGTCGATGACCTCGCCGCACACCAAGACGCCGCCGACATGGGCACCGAACCCCTCGTCATCGCGATGACCGGGGCGTCAGGCCTGGTCGGCTCGGCGCTCAGCGCGTTCCTGACCACGGGTGGTCACCGCGTGATCAGGTTGGTGCGGACGTCGGCGCACGGGGCCGATGAGCGGCTGTGGAATCCACAGGCGCCCGCAGCGGACCTGCTCAGCGGCGTCGACGCCGTCGTTCACCTGGCCGGCGCGTCCATCGCCGGCCGCTTCACCGACGGACACCGGGCCGCGATCCGGGACAGTCGCATCGAACCGACCCGGCTGCTCGCCGAGGCGGCCGCGAACACCGAGGGCGGACCGCGCACGTTCGTCAGCGCGTCGGCGGTCGGCTTCTACGGATTCGACCGCGGCGACACGCAACTGACCGAGGACAGCACCCGAGGCGACGGATTCCTCGCCGACGTGGTCGGGGACTGGGAGGCCGCAACCGCACCGGCCGTCGACGCCGGGCTGCGGGTGGTGCCGGTGCGGACCGGGATTGTGCAGGCGGCGGCGGGTGGCACCCTGCGGCTGCTCCGCCCGCTGTTCGCGGCAGGGCTCGGCGGTCCGGTGGCCGGCGGCAATCAGTGGCTGTCTTGGATCGGCTTGGACGACCTTGTCGACGTCTATTACCGGGCGCTCTACGACGATCGGCTCAGCGGACCCGTCAACGCCGTCGGTCCCGAACCCGTACGCAACTCCGAGTACACCCGCGAGCTGGCCAGGGTACTGCACCGCCCTGCGGTGCTGCCGGTCCCGTCATTGGGGCCGCGGCTGCTTCTCGGGGAGCAGGGCGCCCGCGAGCTCGCCGAGGCGAGCCAACGAGTGGTGCCGTCGAAGCTGCTGGCGGTCGGTCACCGCTTCCGGCATCCCGATGTCGGCGACGCGCTGGCACATCAGCTCGGCAAGGGCTGACTTTCGACATAGCTGAGGAAGCCGCCCACCAGTCGACGGATCCGCGATCGGGTGTCGTCAGCGAGTTCCCTTGTGCGGGTGATTAACTCGTCGTGAGTCAGGCCGGCGGACACGACGTCATTCGTGCGGTCGGCGGCCAGCCAGATCTTGAGTAGTTCCGCGTCGACCTCGGGGTGGAACTGCAGGCCCATCGTGCGCCCGAGCACGAATGCCTGTGACGCGTGGGCGGTTCTGGCGATCTCGATGGCTCCCGGGGGCAGCGTCCATCGGTCGAAGTGCCATTGGAACCACGGGCCGGCGGGCACGATGTCGGGCCGGTCACTGACGACGTGGTGCCAGCCGATCTCGGGATGCGAGGATCGCGCGACGCTGCCGCCGAACGTCTGGGCGAGCAGTTGACCGCCGAAACATACGCCCAACAGCGCGGTTCCGGTTCCTGCCGCGTCACGCAGCAGTTGCATCTCCTCGCCGACCCAGGTGCTCAGAAGGGCCTCGTCGTACACCGGCCACGTCGCCCCCAGCGGAACGATGACGTCGTATCCGGCCGGATCGGGGAATGCCACCTCACCCGCCGGGGCGTGGGCGCGTTCGGCGGGGACGACGTCGAACGCCTCGACGTCGAAGCCGTGCTCGCTGAACGCGTCGCCGAGAAGCGCTTCGGTTGCCAGGTGCTCGTTGCGAAGAAACAGAACTTTGGGTGCCACGCCCACCATTATTTCGGTGGCGGCATCGGCGGTGCGTCGTCGGGGGCCATCTCGGCACCGATCTTGCGGAACAACTCCTCGGCGGCGTTGGAGTAGTCGCCCTGTTCGTTGAACGCCTCGGGGGCGAACGTGGTGGCCACCGCAATGGCGATCTTCTGCGAGGGCAGGTACGCCTCGGCGGCCGCATAGCCTGCGAACATCGGGTTCTGCATCAGCCAGTTGCCGGAGATCACGATGCCGAGGCCGTAGGTGTAGCCCTCGGTCATCTCCATGCAGGTGGTGCAGCCGGGTTGGGCCCGCGTCTTCCCGCGCAGTTCGGTCGACACCATCTGGTCATAGGACTCGCGCCGCAGCAGTCTCCCGGAGCCGATGCCCACCGCGGTCGCCTCCAGGTCGTAGATGTTGGACGTCTGGATGGCCCCGTGGGTGATCGTCCACGACGGATTCCAGAACGTCGACTCCTCGTAGAACGGTGTCGCAGCGGGGATTCCGAGTGCCTGTCGGCGTTCCGAAGTGAACGCGTGCAGCACCGGCGACGGAATTTCGGCGGACAGCGACGCGACGGTGTTCGTCAGCCCCAGGGGACCAAGAACCTTGTCCGACAACAGATTCGCCATCTTCTCGCCGGTCGCCTTCTCCAGCGCCATCCCCAGCAGGACATAGTTGGTGTGGGCGTAGTTCCAGTTCGTGCCCGGCTTGTACAGCAGCGGTTGGGAGGTGGCGTACTCGAGAAGGTCGTGGGTCGTCCAGGCGCGGAACGGATCGGCGAACAGGGCGTCGTTCATCGCGGTGTTGCCGATGACGTAGTCGACGTATCCGGAGGTCATCTGGGCGAGCTGGCGCAGGGTGACCTGGTCGGAGTGGGGCACCTCGGGCAGCCACGTCGACAGCTTGTCGTCGAGGCCTACCCTGTTCTCCTCGACCAGCTTGAGCAGCAGTGTCGACACGTACGAGATGGCGACCGCACCGTTGCGGAAGTGCATCGCCGGGGTGGCGGGCACGCCGGTCATCGAGTCCCCGACCGCGTCGGTGACCACCTCGTTGCCGTCGACGGTGACCCGGACGATGACCGCCTTGAGATGGTCCTGCGTCATGGCCTCGCGCACGATGCGCATGACCGCGTCGGCCTTCGCAGAATCGGTGCCCGGTGAGGACGTGTCGGTGTCGACCGGGGCGGGCGCGCACGCGGTCAGCACGGCCAGCATGCAGGTGGCGGCGCTGAGCCGGCGCAGGGTGGGCATGCCCGGATCTTGGCAGAGCCGACGCGGTCCGGCAGCCCTAATCGTGACTACCATGGCGGCCAGAATGACCCACCTAGGTACTGTCGCGTTCGCTAGCGTCGTAGTCCTCACGGTCGCGGTGCATTTCGCCTTCATCGGCTACCTGGTTATCGGCGGGTTTCTGGCCTGGCGGTGGCCGGTCACCATCGCGTTGCACGGTGTGGTGGTGCTGTGGGGGGTGGCCGGCCTGCTTCTGGGCCTGCCGTGTCCGCTGACCGATCTCGAGCGGTTCGCCCGTACCGGCGCCGGGATGGCGCCGCTGCCACCGCAGGGCTTCATCGAGCACTACATCACCGGGGTGTGGTATCCGGAAAGGTTCTCGACCGCCGTGCAGGTGCTGGTGCTCGCGGTGGTCCTTGCGTCCTGGGTGGGCTTCAGTATCCGGAGTCGAAAGCGACCGGCAGACACGTCGGGCCGGTGATGCCGGTGAACGACTTCCATCGTGACGGTCCGTCCCGCCGAACGGCAGGCATCCGGCGCGCCATCGTGACCAACGCCTCGCAGAGTTCGATGCGCGCGAGGTTGGCGCCCAGGCAGTAGTGGATGCCGCCGCCGAAGGTGAGCATGGCCGGTGCGTTCTCGCGCGTGATGTCGAAGCGGTCAGGGTCCGGGTACACCGCGGGATCACGGTTGGCCGCTGCGGTGTTGGCGATCATCATCGTGCCGGCGCGAAACACGTGACCCGCCAATTCGACGTCCTCGACCGCAACCCGGAACGTGTTGAAGATGACCGGCGAGTACCGCATCACCTCTTCGACCGCCCGCGGGGCGAGTTCGGGGTTGTCGGCGAGCAGCTTCCACTGGTCGGGGTGATCGCAGAACACCTCTACCGCAGCGGCCAGCTGGTTGCGCGTGGTGTCCGTTCCGGCCATGAGCAGCGTCGCCGCCAGAGTCAGCAGTTCCTCGTGGCTCAGCCGGTCGCCGTCGATCTCCGCGCGCATCATGTCCGACAACAGGTCGTCGGTCAGCGATTCGCGCCTGCTGACCACCATCGCGTCGAGGTGCGCCTCGAGCGCTCTCCAAGCCCGCACGATGTCGGCCTCGTCGTTGACGACGTTCCAGTCGAACATCTTGAAAACGTCATCGGCCCACTCGGAGAACAGATCCCAGTCGTCACGCCCGGTGCCGAGCAGTTCGCAGATGATGGGGACGGGATATCGCCTCGCGATGTCGGAGACCACATCGCAGCGGCCGGTGTCCGCCACCCGGTAGACGAGATCGGCGATGACGTCGGCGCAGGTGGTCCGCAGTCTGCCGGCTGCCTTCGGCGTGAACGCCTTCGACACCAGCTTGCGCTGGCGGTGATGTTCGGCGCCGTCGAGGCTGAGCAGTCCACCGACGACGATGTCCCACAACTCGCCCGAAGTGATGCACTGGGCGGGGAGGGTGCCCCCTGTGGGCATCACGAACCTGTCGTCGCGCAGCACGGTGCGTACCAGGCCATAGTCGAGCACCTCGGGGCCGTGCGGACCGAGGGCGATCGGGCCTTGTCGGTGTGCGGCGCCGATCAGCCGATGCGCTTGCTCGGGACTCTCGGCATGCTCGTAGGCGATGGCGGGCAGGTCGGCGTCGATGAATACGGAAGCGGAGATCTCGTCGATGGTCACGGTGGTTCCCCCTGTGTCGGTGTGCAGCCGATGGTCATGAGTGTCAGCCGCGTGATCACGCGGACCTAGAGTGGTGCGCTACTCGTTTTTCCTCGCCGGTCGGGACGGACTACTTAAGCCTGGGCACCTGTTGTGGCCGCACTGTCCAGACGCACCTGACGCATGTGTACGCGAAGCTGGGACTGACGTCTCGGGTCGCACTGGCGCAGGAAGCGGGCAGGCGGTTGGCGTCGGAGGTTTGACGGCCACCACCCCACCGCGGGTGGGGCAACCGTCCGAGTGTCAGCCCTCTCTGGGGCGATCCATTTTGCTGTCTCGTAGCGAGACGGTTCGCGTCTGCCGATGTCGAGTTTGCCTGAATGTCGTCCGACATGACCGGAACGCGAAACGGCGGGATCGATCGACGATCAAAAACCTAGTGTAATTCGACTGGGCGGGAAGGGCGGGATTGTGAAGTTGTTTGACACCGACACACCTCCGCATTTCTCTTGAGTGGACACCGCCGCGTGTACGCGGTGACGTTCGCTGATGAAATTTCCGCGGCGATGTAAAGCAGCTATACACAGCTAAATCGGCTAACAATACATCTTTCGAGCAGTTTGCCTAGAGCTTCTATGTATTCGCCGTACGGCTGTCAGGTGCGGTGATGCCGACATCCTTGACGATCTGCAAGAGTTCGTGTTCTATGCATTTCGTAGTCGTCAATTTCACATTGGCGATTGAGGGCAGGATCGGTTATGGCCCGAAACTCGGGCGTCGAAGGAATGGGCAGAGGTGCGTTGCTGATGGGCTACGGAAGATTTGTGGGGCGTGTCGGGACGTTAGCTGTGGCACTGGGCATCGGTTTGGCCGGCCCCGCCGTGGCCGCCGCGGACCCTGCCGACGAGAACTCCACCGGTGACTCGCGGGCGGACACCACGAGTACCGAGTCCGGCAGCGAGGCCGGGCCACGCCAGGCGCTGTCGGAAGCGGCCGAGTCTGAGTCCGACTCCGACTCCGACTCCGAGGCCGATTCCGAGACCGACGACGGAGAGGCCGACGGCGACCTCGATGACGCCGAATCGGCGACAGACCCGACCGCGAATTCCGAAGAGTCTGATGCGGACACCGAGGAGTCGGACGTCGCAGACGATGCCGCCCCGCCCGCCGACGCCAAAGACGACACCGTGCTTGAGGCGGACGACGACCTCGGGGAGAGCGAGCCCGACTCGGGTCACGGAGCGCCTACGCCCCGTACGGGCGATCGGGCCGTGCACAGCCGAAGCGTCGGAGCCGACGCAGCGAAGGTCACCCGCGCAGCGGCGGTGGGGTCGCCTGCCGTGGCGGACACCACTGCATCGAGAACTGCAGCGCCGAAACCCGCAGCGCCGAGCCCCGTTTCCGACGGTGATGCCGTGGCGGTGTCGGTGTTCTCCGCAGCACCCGCGGTCCCTGCTACGACGACCCGCGCCACTGTCGCCCAGCCCGGTCTGGCGGAGATGGTGTCAAAGTTCCTCGGCATTCTGGGAATTGGACCGTCTGCCACCGGCGACAACGTGCCGCTGCCGGCGTTCGAGTTCGTCACGGCGGTCTTCGGCGCGGTTCGTCGGGAAATGGACCGGCTGTTCTCCAACAACGGACCGTCGGCCGCCCTGACCTCGATCGCCGAGACCGCCCCGGGCGTGATCACTGGCACGGTGACCGCCTCGGACCCGGAAGGCGATCGGCTGCTCTACACGCTCGTGCAGGCACCGACCCGCGGCACGGTGGAGATCGACAGCTCGGGGAACTTCATCTACACCGCGCATCCCCACCTGGCCGCCGAGGGCGATGACTCTTTCGTGATCCAGGTCCGCGACGCCGGCTTTCATCTGATCTCGGTCAGCCCCACCAAGACCCGGGTGCCCGTTTCCGTGACGGTTGCCGCCAACGCATCCACCGCGCAAGGCGATTCGCAGGCTACCTTCTCAAGGTTGATGGCTGCTGCCGTGACCACCACCGGCACCGTCCATCCGGTCACCACCTCCGGACCGGACATCGTGGGGTTCGATCCGGCCAAGGACAAGCTGGACCTCGGCGACGTGTCGGTGCACAACTTCATCGTCGTCGATACCCCCGAGGGCGTCGGCTTCCGTAATCCGTGGTCGGGCGAGACGGCGGTCGTCCAGGGCGTGTCGCTCGGCCAGCTCACCGCCGACAGCTTCACACCGATTATCAACGACCACCTCCGCCAGGATTTGTCCGGTGCACTGGCGTGGGAGCAGGGCGTGACGCCCAAACCCAACACGGTCTATGCGCGCTCCCACGAAGTCGGCCAGATCGACCGCGTGGCGTTCAATCCGGCCACCGATGTCGTGGACTTCCGCTATTTCGGCACCCGCGAACAGGTATACATGGCCGACACCCCCGAGGGCGCCGTGATCTCCAACGCGGGTACCGGCCAGGCGTTGGTCCTGCAGGGTGTCACCGTCGACAAGCTCACGGCGCGCAACTTCGTATTCCACAGCGCCCAGGTGCGCGAGGACCGAGTGCATCTGCAACTGGGTATCGGAGTCGTGCCCGATTCGCAGGTCCTTCCGCAGGGCGTGCCGGTGGCGGGCACGAACACCTGGCCCACCGCGGCAGGCAACGGCACCCCGCCCAGCGGCCAAACCGGCACCACGACAACCATCTCGTGGCAGCACGGCACCCATACGACGCTCGCTTTCGACCCCGCGAAGGACAAGCTGGACTTCGGCTGGTTCAAAGCCACCGAGTTCGACGTCACCGAACTGAACGGCTCCACCCGCATCGCGATCACCAACAACAACCAGAGCTACACCCTCAACGGCGTCGCGATCGGCGAACTGCAGACCAGCAATATCGTCGCGCTCGACAGCAGCACCCGGACCAAGTGGTCCAACCTGATTTACAGTGCGGTACCGCCGGTTTCGCAGCCGACGCTCTCGGTCAGCGACGCCGCCAAAGCCGAGGGCAATTCCAGCACCTCGTCGATGGCCTTCACCGTCACGTTGTCGAAGCCCTCGACCGAGTCGGTCACCGTCGGCTACACCACCAGCAATGGCACCGCCACTGTCGCGGGTAGCGACTACGCCCCGGCGGTCGGAACGCTCACGTTCGCACCTGGCGAGACCTCCAAGACCGTCAATGTCACGGTCAACGGCGACACGCTGGTCGAACTCGACGAGCAGTTCACATTGACCCTGTCGGCGCCGGTCAACGCGACGATCACTGACGCGAGCGGGATCGGCACCATCCGCAACGACGACGTCGATCAGGCGCCGGCCACCCCGCCGGCCGTCTCGATCTATGACCTCACGGTCGTGGAAGGCAACGGCGAGCACAGCCATTTCATGTTCATGGCGACGTTGGACAAGGCCTCGACGACACCGGTCACCGTCGCCTACGCCACGTCGAACGGCACCGCCATCGCCGGTCTCGACTACAGCGCCACCTCCGGCACGATCACGTTCGCGCCCGGCGTGACTTCGCAACTGGTGCACGTCGACGTGGTGGGAGACACGACCGCCGAGGCGAATGAGATCTTCACCGTGACGTTGTCGAGTCCGACGGGTGCGACGATCGCCGATGGGAGTGCGGTCGGGACCATCACCAATGACGATGTCGGTGCGCCGACGCCGGGTAACTCGTCGGCTTCGTTTGTGGTGAGCGATAACTGG
>NZ_STGE01000045.1 GCF_005222675.1 Mycolicibacterium sp. CR10
GGGGTTCACGGGTGCGGTGACGGTGACGGCGGGTTCGTCGGGGCTGAACGGGTGGACTGTCGAGTTCGACACTCCGGCGCAGATCGGCAATATCTGGAACGCTGAGATCGTCAGCCGGACGGGCAATCACTACGTGGTGCGCAACGTGTCCTACAACGCGAAGGTGACCGCCGGTCAGACGGTGAGCTTCGGTTTCCAGGCCTCCCCGGGTGGCGCGTCGGCGACGGCGACCAACTTCGCCGTCAACGGTCAGCCCAGCAGCCCCGCAACGCCGCCCAAGATCTCGGTGGCGGATGTGAGTGTGGCCGAAGGCAATAGTGGCACCAAGAATCTGGTGTTCGTGGTGAGCCTGGATAAGACCTCGACGACACCGGTCACGGTCGCCTATGCGACGTCGAACGGTACGGCCGCCGCGGGCAGTGATTACACCGCCAAGTCGGGCACGGTGACGTTCGCGCCGGGGGTGACGAGTCAGCAGGTGACCGTCGTGGTCGCCGGGGACGCGGTGGTGGAGTCCAACGAGACGGTCACGCTGACGTTGTCGAGCCCGACGGGTGCGACGATCGCCGATGGCAGTGCGGTCGGGACCATCACCAACGACGATGTGGCGCCGGTGTTGCCGACGATCTCGGCTGCGGATGTGAGTGTGGCCGAAGGCAATAGTGGCACCAAGAATCTGGTGTTCGTGGTGAGCCTGGATAAGACCTCGACGACACCGGTCACGGTCGCCTATGCGACGTCGAACGGTACGGCCGCCGCGGGCAGTGATTACACCGCCAAGTCGGGCACGGTGACGTTCGCGCCGGGGGTGACGAGTCAGCAGGTGACTGTCGTGGTCGCCGGGGACACGGTGGTGGAGTCCAACGAGACGGTCACGTTGACGTTGTCGAGTCCGACGGGTGCGACGATCGCCGATGGCAGTGCGGTGGGGACCATCACCAATGACGATGTCGGTGCGCCGACGCCGGGTAACTCGTCGGCTTCGTTTGTGGTGAGCGATAACTGGGGTTCGGGGTTCACGGGTGCGGTGACGGTGACGGCGGGTTCGTCGGGGCTGAACGGGTGGACGGTCGAGTTCGACACCCCGGCGCAGATCGGCAATATCTGGAACGCTGAGATCGTCAGCAGGACGGGCAATCACTACGTGGTGCGCAACGTGTCCTACAACGCGAAGGTCACTGCCGGCCAGACGGTGAGCTTCGGTTTCCAGGCCACCCCGGGTGGCGCGTCGGCGACAGCGACCAACTTCGCCGTCAACGGCCAGCCCAGCAGTCCCGCAACGCCGCCCAGGATTTCGGTCGCCGACGCCTCAGCCGCCGAATCCAACAGCGGCACAACCCAGATGACGTTCGTGGTGACGCTGGACAAGACCTCGACCACCCCGGTCACCGTCACCTATGCCACGTCCAACGGCACCGCCACCGCCGGGGTGGACTACACCGCCAAAACGGGCACCGTGACATTCGCACCCGGTGTGCTGTCCCAGCAGATCCAGGTCTCCGTGACCGGTGACACCGCCGTCGAGTCAAATGAGACGTTCACCCTGACGCTCTCGAATCCCGTCAGTGCGGCCATCGGCGACGGCTCGGCCCTCGGCACGATCACCAACGACGACATCGCTGTTCCCGGCAACGTCTCCCTGAGCATCTCGGACGCGTCAGTGATCGAGGGCGTTCCCGGCGCCGGGGTCGCACCTGGCTGGTTCAAGACTTCAGGCAACCAGATCGTCGACGCGGCGGGCAACCCGGTGCAGATCGCCGGCATCAACTGGTTTGGCATGGAGAGCGACATCTTCACACCGCACGGCCTGTGGACGCGCAACTACAAAGACATGATGAACCAGATGGCGGCGCTGGACTTCAACACCATCCGGCTTGCGTACTCGAGCGAGAGCTTGCACACCACCAAAGCCCCGTCCGGTATCGACTTTTCCAAGAACCCCGACCTGGTCGGACTGAGCTCGCTGCAGATCATGGACAAGATCATCAGCTATGCGGGCGAGATCGGAATGCGCGTCATCCTCGATCACCACCGCAGCGCCGCCGGAGCGGGTCCCAACGGGAACGGGCTCTGGTACGAGGGCAGTTATACCGAGGCGGGGTGGATCGACGACTGGAAGATGCTGGCTCAGCGATACGCGAACAACCCGACCGTGATCGGCGCCGACCTGCACAATGAACCCCACAACGGCAACTGGGGCGGCGGGGGAGCCAACGACTGGGCGGCGGCGGCCGAACGGGCCGGAAACGCCGTCCTGGCGGTCAACTCGAACTGGCTGATCTTCGTCGAGGGGGTGGAAACCTACCAGGGCCAAAACTATTGGTGGGGAGGCAATCTGATGGGAGTCAAGGACCGCCCGATCGTGCTGAACGTGCCGAACCGGGTTGTCTACTCACCACACGACTACCCGAACTCGGTCTACAACCAGCCGTGGTTCCAGACGGCGAACTTCGGTGCGGCGTTGCCGGACAAGTTCGAGCAGATGTGGGGCTACATCTACGAGCAGAACATCGCCCCGATCTATCTCGGTGAGTTCGGCACGAAGCTCACCGATCCCAAGGACGTCATCTGGTACGAGGCGATCACGTCCTACCTGTCCGGCGACTTCGACAACAACGGCACGATCGATATTCCGGCCGGGACGCAGGACATGTCGTGGACGTTCTGGTCATGGAACCCCAACTCCACCGATACCGGCGGAATCCTGGCCAACGACTGGAACTCGGTCAACACCAACAAGATGGCGTACCTGGAGTCCATCCAGTTCGACTTCGACGAGGGCGGCGCCGGCGTACTGGCCAGTTTCGTGGTGACACTGGCCGCACCGTCCACTCAGGCGGTGACCGTGCAGTACGCCACCTCCAACGGCACGGCGACCGCAGGCACCGACTACGCGAACACGTCGGGCACCCTGACGTTCTTGCCCGGTGAGACCAGCAAGTCGATCAGCGTGGTGGTGTTCGGCGACACCGTGATGGAGGGCAACGAGAGCTTCGTCGTCAGCTTGTCGAGCCCCTCGGGCGCGACGATCGCCGACGCGACCGGTGCAGGCACCATCGCCGACCGGGCTGTGGTGTGACTCCGACGCTTGTTGTCGGGGGTGCGGTGTAGCGTCGGTGTCATGTTCGAAAGTTTGTACTGCTTATCTGCTTAAGTGGACCTATGCTGGTCAGCATGGGTTTGCAGGGCGGTCCGGTGGGTGGTGTGGACTA
>NZ_STGE01000046.1 GCF_005222675.1 Mycolicibacterium sp. CR10
CCCTCAATCAGTCGGCTACGACACGCCGGTACCGCTGATCAGGTCCGACTCGTACACCACTCTGCTGGACGCAACCTCGCCGAGTGTCTGTCTGAGGTTGATATCGCTGAAGATGTGGTGGTGGAAAGGGTCGGTGGATATCCATCGCCAACAGTGCTCGTTGATGGTATGGATGTCATGAAGCCGGGCACTGAGCTGGCAGCTGATGCGTGCCGATTGGACCTTCCGACCAGGGATCGCGTGCTGGCGGCGCTTCGGAGTGCGACGCCGTTGACGTGATCGATCCGGGGTCTTACCCCGATGTTGCGGCCCCGAGTTCAGCTGGCTGCCGTGGTCTTCTGGTTGCGGGTGTGGGCCAGCCGGTGGGAGTCGGTTCCGGTTTCGACCCGACTTGGGTCACTTTAGACTTTCCCTCGAAGTGGTGATGCGTTGACCTGCGGTTATGGATGGGTTAGTGCACCGGCTAGGCACTAATTCGTCTCGGTAGGCTCGGGCTGGTGGTGTGGATTCGGCGGGTGCGCACGGCCTCGGGCGCCACTGCGGTCCAGATCGCCGAATCGGTCGACGGCCGCCGGCGGATCGTCCGGCATGTGGGCTCGGCCCGCGATGAGGCCGAACTGGGATTGCTCGTCGATCAGGCTCGGCGATTGTTGGCCGATGATGCCCAGCGGGAACTGGATCTGGGAATCACCCCGAAGGCCGTTAAGGCGGAGATGGTCCGCCCGCCCGCCGCGACGCTGTTCTCCGACGCTGGGCCCGCGCCGCGGCAACTGGTGACCCGAGCTCAGGTGTTGAAATCCTGCAGCGGCCTGCTCTACGACGCCCTGGCTGGTGTGTACGCCGACCTGGGCTTCGACGACGCGGTCGACGATCAGGTGTTCAGGGATCTGGTGATCGCCCGCGTGGTGGAGCCGACCAGCCTGCTCGATGTTGATCGAGTTCTGGCCGAGATGGGCCGCACCTCGGCATCGCTGTCGACACGTAAACGGACGTTGCGTCGTGCGTCATCGGGTGATTACCGCGGTCAGATCGCCGCCGCATGTTTCAAAACTGCTTGCGCCACAGGTGATCTGAGTCTTGTGCTCTACGATGTCACCACCCTGTATTTCGAGGCCGACAAAGAAGACGACCTGAGTAAAGTCGGGTATTCCAAGGAGCGCCGCGTCGATCCGCAGATCGTGGTGGGGCTGTTGGTCGACCGGCGCGGGTTCCCGCTGGAGATCGGGCGTGTCATTCCATCTGTGTAAGTCCGGGGTGGTCCAAGATCGGACCGCCGTTCGGGCGGACAGAAGGAGTGATTTGTGACCAAGGCCATAGCGTCGTCGGGTTCGGGAAAGTCGGCGGCTCGGCAACTGGCGGAGACGTTTTCGGCTGAGACGCTGGATTCGTTGATCAAGGATGCGGTGAAGTCGGGAACCCCGATTGATGGCGCCGATGGTTTGCTCAACGAGTTGACCAAGGCGGTGCTGGAACGGGCGTTGGATTCGGAACTGACCCACCACTTGGGATACGAGGCCGGTGACCCGGCCGGGCGCGGCAGCGGCAATTCCCGCAACGGCACGACACCGAAGACGGTGTCCACGGTCAACGGCCCGGTGGCCATCGCGGTGCCGCGTGATCGTAACGGCTCGTTCGAGCCGGCGATCGTGCCCAAAAAGGTCCGCCGGCTGGGCAACCTCAACTCGGTGGTGTTGTCGCTGTACTCGCGCGGCATGACCACCCGCGACATCGAAGCACATCTCGAGGAGGTGTACGGCGCGTCGGTGTCGCGAGAGCTGATCTCCAACATCACCGAGGTGGTGGTCGATGAGATCAAGGCCTGGCAATCGCGCCCGCTCGACGAGGTCTATCCGATCCTCTACATCGACGGGCTGCGGCTGCGCATCAAAGACAACGGGGTCGTCACCACCAAGGTGGCCTATCTGGCCATCGGCGTGGATCTCGACGGCCGCAAACACGCCCTGGGGGTCTGGATCCAAGACTCCGAGGGGGCGAAGTTCTGGCAGAAAGTCGTGATCGATCTGCGCAACCGCGGGGTGCGCGACATCCTGATCGCCTGCTGCGACGGGCTGACCGGGCTGCCCGACGCGATCCGCTCGATCTACCCCGAGACCGTGGTGCAGACCTGCGTGGTGCACGTGATCCGCAACGCGATGCGGTTCGTGTCCTACAAAGACCGCAAGAAGGTCGCGACATCGATGCGCGCGATCTACAGCGCGCCGACCGTGGAGGCCGCAGAGCTCGCGCTCAAGGACTTCGACACCGCCTACGGCGCCCAGTACCCGGGCGCGATCGACGTGTGGCGCAACGCCTGGCCCGAGTTCGTGCCGTTCCTGGATTATCCGGTCGAGCTGCGCAAGATCGTCTACACCACCAACGCGATCGAATCGATCAACTTCCAACTGCGCAAGATCACCAAGAACCGCGGCCATTTCCCCGACAAGGACGCCGCGATGAAGTTGCTGTACCTCGGGCTGCGCAACATCTCCAGCGAGAGAGGAGGGTTCTCGGGCACCGGAACATACAACTGGACTGTGGCATTGAACACACTCGCCAAGCTGTTTCCAGGGCGACTTCCGTTGTGTTAGAATACAATTCGTAGTCAAATCACCTCTGACTTACACAAAATTCGTGACAGGCTCTGGAGATCGGGTGCTTCGAAGGCAACAAGGCCGAGACGCTGACCATCGTGCCGATCGTAAAAGCGTTCCAGACGCGTCACCAGATCACCGACATGGTCGTCGTCGCCGATGCCGGCATGCTGTCAGCCACGAACCTGCGTGACCTCGATGAGGCCGGGTTGCGGTTCATCGTCGGATCCCGCGTCACCAAAGCGCCGGGCGATCTGGCATCCCACTTCCATTGGCACGGTGATTTTTTCACCGACGGCCAGGTCATCGACACCATCACCCCACGCGACCAACGCGGCACCGCCACCAAGAGCAGCGACCCGAAACTCAAAGCCGAACCGGTCTGGAACCCGAATACACACCCGAAATCGTGGCGGGCGGTGTGGGCCTACTCGACCAAACGTGCAGTGCGCGACACTAAGACGCTCAACCTGCAGGAGCGCAAAGCCCGCGCCGTCGTCGCCGGCGACAAGACCGCCCGCACACCGCGATTTGTCACCATCCGAAACGGCTCCCGCACACTCGACGAGGCCTCCCTGCAGCGGGCACGCCATCTGGTCGGCCTCAAGGGCTACGTCACCAACATCGAGGCCACACTCATGCCCGCCACCGAGGTCATCACCAGCTACCACGACCTCTGGCGAGTCGAGCAGTCGTTCCGAATGTCGAAATCCGACCTTGCCGCCCGGCCGATGTTCGCCCGCACCCGCGACGCCATCGAAGCCCACCTGACCATCGTGTTCACCGCCTTGGCCGTCAGCCGCGAAGTCCAGACACGAACCCGACTGTCACTGCGACGGTTCCTGCGCACCCTCAAGCCCCTGCGCAGCGCCACCATCGACATCAACGGCGTCATCGCCACCTACCCACCAGCACTGAATCCCCAGGTCGAAGCGATACTCGACGCCCTCAAACCCACGAAATCAAGGCACTAAGTCAAATGACCCAACTCGGGCCCCGAGTTCAGCTGGCTGCCGTGGTCTTCTGGTTGCGGGTGTGGGCCAGCCGGTGGGAGTCGGTTCCGGTTTCGATGATGGTGCCCCCGAGGGGCTTGGTGCGTCCGGCGCGCACGCCGTTGGCGATGACGACGATTTCGGCGAGTTCGTGCACCGCGACGACCGCGGCCAGCCCGAGGACACCGGTGAGGGCGAGCGGAATGAGCACCGTAATCAATGCCAGTGAGAGGCCGACGTTTTGCAGCATGATCCGCCTCGCGCGCCGCGCGTGGGCCAGTGCTTGGGTGAGGTGGCGCAGGTCTTCACCCATCAGCGCGACGTCGGCGGTTTCGATGGCCACGTCGGTGCCCATCGCGCCCATGGCGATACCCAAATCGGCAGTGGCCAGGGCCGGGGCGTCGTTGACGCCGTCACCGACCATGGCCGTCGAGGAACGTTGGCGCATTTGACCAATTAGCGCGGCTTTGTCTTCGGGCCGCAGATCGGCATGCACGACCTCGATGCCCACCTGCTTGGCCAATGCGTGGGCGGTCGCTTGGTTGTCACCGGTGAGCATGGCCACCTGATACCCGCCGCGGCGCAGCTGGGCGACGACGTGGGCGGCTTCGGGCCGCAGCTCATCGCGCACCGCGACTGCCCCGATGATCTGGTCGTTGTCTTCGATGAGCACGGCGGTGGCGCCGGCGGCCTGCATGGCCGCGACCTGGCCGGCCAGCGGGCCGGGGTCAAGCCAGCCGGGGCGGCCCAGCCGCAATCGACGGCCATCCCGCGCGCCGGTCAACCCGGCACCGGTGACCGCCTGCACGTCATCAGCCGGTTGCACGGGGCCCTGCGCGGCGGCGAGAATCGCTGCCGCGAGGGGGTGTTCGCTGCGGGCCTCCAACGCCGCCGCCACATCCAGCACGTGCTCGCGGGTGGCGCCGTTGGTGGTGGCGACGTCGATGACGGTGGGTGCGTTGGCGGTCAGGGTGCCTGTCTTGTCCAGCGCGATCGTGCGGACCGCGCCCAGGGCTTCCAGCGCCGCCCCGCCCTTGACCAAGACACCGAGCTTGCTAGCCGCGCCGATCGCGGCGACCACCGTGACCGGCACCGAGATCGCCAGCGCGCAAGGAGAGGCCGCCACCAACACCACCAGGGCACGTTCGATCCACACCAGCGGATCGCCCAACACGCTGCCGATGGCGGCGATGAGGACCGCGGCGATCATGATCGCGGGGACCAGGGGTTTGGCGATGCGGTCGGCCAGGCGCTGGGCTTCGCCCTTGCGGGACTGCTCGGCCTCCACGATCGCCACGATGCGGGCCAACGAGTTGTCAGCAGCAGTGGACGTGACCTCAACCTCCAGCACGCCGGTGCCGTTGATCGACCCGGCGAACACCTCATCACCGGGCCCGGCCTCTACCGGCACGGATTCGCCGGTGATGGCCGAAACATCCAGCGCCGTGCGCCCCGACACGATCGTGCCGTCGGTGGCGACGCGTTCGCCGGGCTTGACCAGCATCCGGTCACCCACCGCCAACTCTGCTGGGGCGATGGTGGTTTCGGTACCGTCGCGGAGCACGGTGGCCTCATCGGGCACCAGCGACAACAACGCCCGCAGACCTCGGCGGGTGCGGGCGAGGGAGTATTCTTCGAGGCCCTCGCTGATGGAGAACAGGAACGCCAGCATGGCGGCCTCGCCGACCTCGCCGAGGATCACCGCGCCGACCGCGGCGATCGTCATCAGCGTGCCGACCCCGATCTTGCCCTGCGCCAGCCGGCGCAGCGTCGAAGGCACGAACGTGTAGGCACCGATCACCAAGGCGAGCGCATACAGGCCGATTTCGACCGCATGGGGGCCGCCGGACCAGCCGACCACATAGCCGGCCAAAAGCACCACGCCCGCCACCGCGGCGGCGCGCAGTTCGGTGATCTCCCAAAGCCGTTCGGGTTCCTGCTCGTCCTCGCCGGGGCGGTCGTCGCTGCCGCAGCCGCACGCCTCACTCATCGCGCAACCTTCTTCCGCTCAGTCGGGTGGCCGTAGTTGGGGCACAACGCCACCGCGTTGCCGGTGGCCTCCAAGACAGCTTCGGCGGCCCGCAACATGTCCAGTAGTTCCGGGCGGGCCAGCCGATACACCGAGGCGCGGCCCTGCGGCCGGAAATCCACCAGCCCGCAGTCGCGCAGGCACGCCAGATGCGCCGACACCGTCGACTGCGCCAACCCCAACTCGCCGGTCAGATCCACCACCCGCGCCTCACCGACCGCCAGCCGGCGCAGGATCGCCAACCGGGTGCCATCCGAGAGGCTGTGAAACAACGCCGTCGCCGCATCCACATTCCCGCACATCGCGGGATCGACCGAACCACTTTTCATCGCCACACGACGATGATAGCGTCCAACACTATTGATCGGTCAACATTGATCGGTCAACCCCGCCAACATCGATACAACCCGATGGATGAGGACGCAGGGCGGGGACGGGCCGACCGGGAAGGAGCAGGCGATGGCACTGACTGCACTGGGCCTGTTCGCGATGTTGATGCTGGTGATCGGGGCCTGTCGGCGCCGGATCCAGCTGGCCCGCATCGGCGACAGCGGCAACCGGCGGGGTTGGCGGCCCGACGGCACCCTGGAATGGTGGGCGCTCGCGCTCGCCGACGTGGGCTATCTGCTGGTCGGCGTCGGCGCCCCAGCGGCGGCCCTGGCCGGGCTCGCCCCACTGCGTTTCGCCGACCATCTGCTGGTTCATGCGACTGGGATCGCGGTTGCGGTGGTGGGCATCGGGCTGACCTTGCAGGCCCAGCTGGGGTTGGGGGCCTCGTGGCGGATCGGGGTTGATGAGACCGAACGCACCGAGCTGGTCACCGGCGGCCCGTTCGCGATTGTGCGCAACCCGATCTTCACCACACTGCTGCTCACCCTGACCGGCCTGACGCTGATGGTGCCCAACCCGATAGCGATCGCCGGCCTGCTGATCGCGATCGCCGGCATCCAGCTGCAGGTGCGCGAAGTGGAAGAGCCCTACCTGCGCCGCGTCCACGGCCACACCTACCGCGACTACACCACCCGAGTGGGGCGCTTCCTACCGTGGCTCGGCCGCACCAGAGATGAGACCAAGGATGCTGCCCGACACTACACCTGACTTCGACACGGTCGAGGCGACGGCGGCGTTTGTCGACCTGGCCGGCTACAGCATCCTCACCGAAATCTGCGGCGACCACGAAGCCGCCCAGCTCGCCGCGCGGCTTGCCGACCTGGCACAGGCTGCACTACAACCGGGCGTGAGGCTGGTGAAGACGATCGGGGACGCGGTCATGTTGACCGCCGACACACCCACCCAGATGCTGGCCACCCTCACCGACCTGGCAGAGCAGGTCGCCGGCGAGGACGGGTTCCTGGCGCTGCGCGCCGGAATCCATCACGGACCCGTCATCGCCCGCGGCGGCGACGTGTTCGGCCACACCGTCAACATCGCCGCCCGCATCACCGCACTCGCCGGGGCCGGCCACGCCGTGATCACCGACCCGATCGCGGCTGCCGCTACCCGACAAGGCCTGTCCACCCCAGCGATCGGTGCTCCGCCGCTGCGCAGCATCACCACCCCGATTCCGCTACACACGCTGGCCCTGACCGAGGCCCGCTACCCCCGCGACCCGGTCTGCGGCATGCGGATCAACCCGGAAACCGCCCGGGCGCGACGCCGCTACCAGGACCGGGATTGGTGGTTCTGCTCGACCGACTGCGCCCACCAATTCACCACCACCCCAAGCACTTACACATCGACACTCCCGGTCACCGCCAGTGAACGGCAGCCGACATGAGCCGCCCCTGGGGCCGCAACCGGCTCAAATTCGCCCTGGCCGGACCGCTGTTCGAAGCCGGCAACCGGTTCATCCCCGGCCGACCCCATGACCGGCTCGCCCAGCTCGTCGCCGACCAGAAACCGAAACGAGTGCTCGAACTGTGCGGCGGCACCGGCTACGCCGCCCGCCTGCTCGCCCGCAAATCCCCGAGCACACGAGTGGATTGCCTCGACATCTCCCCGGAAATGCTGGCCGTCGGCCGCCGCTACCTCACCCGCGCCGGGATCGGTACCGTGGCGCTGCATGAAGGTGACGCCGCCGCACTGCCGTTCGGCAATGACACCTTCGACGTGGTGATGAGCGTGTTCGGCTGGCACGAACTGCCCACCGACATCCGCCACCGCGCCATCGACGAAGCCATCCGCGTTCTACGTCTCGCCGGCCAGGTCATCGCCATCGACCTCGACCCACCACCCACCGCCCGCACCATCTTCGAGACCTACATGCGGCTCGCCGAACGACCCCACGCCCGCGACGTCCTGGGCACCGGCCTGGCCGACGCATTCACCGCACACGGACTGGCCGTCACCACCCATCTGCCCGCGCGCAGCTGGGCCGCCCCGTTCCAGATCGTCCACGCCCACAAAAGAGGTATCTGAATGGCGCGCACCAGCCGCATCCTGCTCACCGCGTTCGTCATCGCCGCCATGGCGATCGGGGCGCTGGTCTACCTGTCAGTGCGCGACCGCGACTCGACCACCACGGCACAGCCCGATACCGGCGAGGCCGGGCAGGTGGTGCGCGAGAACAGCCACCGACTCAACACGGTGCCCGACAGCACGGTGACGTTCGTGGAGTTTCTCGACTTCGAATGCGAGGGCTGCCGCGCGGTCTACCCAGAGATCGAAAAAGCGCGGGCCGAATACGGCGACCGGGTGAATTTCGTGATCCGCTACTTCCCGCTGCAAGCCCACGTCAACGCCGAGCGGGCCGCCCGCGCGGTGGAAGCCGCCGCCCAGCAAGGCCAACTGGAGGCGATGTATCGCAAAATGTATGACACCCAAGCCCAGTGGGGTGAAAAGCAAACCCCAGCCGATGACGTATTCCGCGGATTCGCAACAGAACTCGGCCTGGACATGGCCGAGTTCGACGCGGCCTACGCCAATCCCGCCACCCTCGAACGCATCCAACTCGACATGGCCGACGGCCGCGCCTTGGGCGTGCAGGGCACCCCGACCTTCTTCCTCAACGACACCCGCATCCAGCCACACAGCTATGAAGACCTAGCCCAGGCCTTCGATCAAGCGCTCGCCGAGAACTAGGCGCGGCCTGCCGCATCCATCGGCTTGACCGCCCCTCTCCACATCGACACTCATCTCAGTCCGGCCAGGAGGTTCACCCATGCCCGCCACCGCGCTCGTTCTCTACCTGGTCTTTGCCGTCTTAGGGTTCGGCTGGCGCAGCTGGACCCAGCACCGCCGCACCGGCTCGACCGGGTTTCGCGGCATCCACGGCCGGCCTGGCTCGCTGGAATGGTTCGCCGGCGCCGGATTCATCGCTGCCATCCTCGCCGGGGCGGCCGCACCGCTGCTGCAACTGCTCGGCATCCTCACCCCGATCGCGCTCCTGCAGGCGCCGTGGATTCAGGTGGGCGGGACGGTGCTGGCGGTGGCGGGTATCGCGGCCACCCTCTACGCCCAGCGCGACATGGGCGAGTCCTGGCGGATTGGCGTCGACCCCAGTGAGACCACCACATTGGTGCTCCGTGGTGTGTTCGGGCTGGTGCGCAACCCCATCTTCACCGCGATGCTGATCTTCGCCGCCGGCATCACCCTGATGACCCCCAACCCGCTCGCCCTGGTCGCGTTCGTCGTGCTGCTGGCCACCATCGAGCTGCAGGTCCGCGTCGTCGAAGAGCCCTATCTCAACGCTATCCACGGCCAGGCCTACCGGGACTACTGTGAGACGGTCGGCCGGTTTGTTCCCCACATCGGACGCACCCGAATCGTCTGACTGGCCGACTCGAATCGAGGTGAACCATGGCCACCGGTGATCGCACCGCCCGATGGAACCGATACTGGGACAAGAAATCCCGTACCTACGACCGCGAAATCGGATTCTTTGACCGCCACCTGTTCGGCGACTCCCGCCAATGGGTCTGCAGCCAAGCGGCCGGCACCACCCTGGAAGTCGCCGTCGGCACCGGCCTCAACCTCGAGTTCTACCCCGACACCGTCACGCTGACCGGGATCGACTGGAGCGAACAGATGCTCGACCTGGCTCGTCAACGTGCCGCCGACCTCGGCCACCCCGCCACGCTGCAACAAGCCGACGCCCACCACCTACCGTTCGACGACGCCACCTTCGACACCGTCGTCTGCACCTTCGGGCTCTGCGCCATCCCCGACCACACCAAAGCCCTCAACGAAATGACCCGCGTCCTGCGCCCCGGCGGACAACTCATCCTGGTCGATCACATCCGCAGCAGCGTCGCCCCCGCCCGAGCCGTGCAACGCTTCCTCGAACTGTTCACCGTTCCCCTCGGCGGCGAACACTTCCTGCGCCGCCCCCTCAACCACATCCGCAACGACCCCAACCTCGACATCGAACGCGTCGAACGCTTCAAACTCGGCCTCGTCGAACGCCTCACCGCCCGCAAAACCACGTAACCCGACGCGAACTCACCGACCATCCAGCTAGAGCTGTCCCACATCAACAGCTCAGCCGCGCCCTCGAAGGCTCCAAAGACTCCGACTGATGACCGGCCCCGGTGAACCGGATTGACTAGTGCAGATAAGTGCG
>NZ_STGE01000047.1 GCF_005222675.1 Mycolicibacterium sp. CR10
GGCCAGGACCTGATTCCTGACGGCAACCCACGCTCACATGTGGTGAGGCCCCAGCCTCCCCATACCGTCTATTCCGCGGCAAGACCCCTAGAGGGGGTCGCGGGCGACCGGACACGACATACACCGTGGGCCGCCGCGACCAGTGCCCAGTTCGGACGCCGAGATCGGCAGCACCTCGATGCCCGAATCAGCCAGTCGGGCATTGGTCTCGGAGTTGCGCTCGTAGGCCACCACCACACCGGGGGCCAGCGCCAGCGTGTTGTTGCCGTCGTCCCACTGCTCGCGCTCGGCGGTGACGGGATCGAGGCCGGTGTCGATGACCCGCAGCTTGTCGATCCCCATGGCGGCGGCGGCAGCGTCGACGAACGGCGCGGCCCGATCGATCTTCACACCTCCCGATTCGCGGCGAATCGTGAACGCCGTCAACGAGTCCACGATGTTCGGATACATCACCACCGCATCGGTGTCCACCATCGTGCACACGGTGTCGAGGTGCATCTGGGCCCGCTCCTGTGCGATCGGCACCGCGAGCACCGTGTGCGCCAGATCGTCGTCGAAAAGGGTGCGCGCCAACGCCTCCGCCCCCGCGGGCGTGGTCCGCTCCCCCACCCCGACGGCCACCACGCCGGGTGCCAATAGCAGAACGTCGCCGCCCTCGACCGGCGCCGATCGCGACTCGTAGGCGCGCCGGACGCCGAGGAACCGGGGGTGATGGGCGTAGATCAGATCCGTCAGCGATGTCTCGCGCCCGCGTGCAGGCAGGGCCAGCGATGTGATCGCCACCCGCGGACCGATCCAGAACGACGAGTCCCTGGCAAAGAGCAGGTTCGGCAGCGGGTCGATGACGAAGTCCCCGCCGTGATGCATGCGCCGAACGAGGGACAGCTCGTTCTCCCCGAACGGCAGCTCATCGAACGTCATTCCGGCCATCAGCACGTGTGCCAACGCGCCGGCATCGAAGGTGCGCAGACTGGCCGAGAGCTCTTGTGCCAGAGGCAGACCCAGCCGTCGGGAATCGACGGCGGCGGAGATCCCGTGCATGCGGGCCGCCCCGCTGTTGGCGAGCGCCTCGGTCAGCAGGTCGCCGAGCAACAGCACCTCGACACCTCGCGACCGCAGCAGCTCGGCGAAGGCGTCGTGCTCCTCCTGAGCCCGAGCCACCCACGGCAGGCCGTCGAACAGCAGCGAGTCGTTGTTACGCGGCGTGAGCCGCTGCAGTTCGGGGCCGGGTCGGTGCAGGATGACAACCCGCAGCGTCCCTACCTCCGAATTGCAGCCCAACACAGCGTCCGTCACATCTAGCACCGTAACGCCAATCGCCACCTCAACTATGGTTGAGGTCATGGAAATGACATCCGAGCTGACGCCGGGCGACATGTCGGTCCGCAGCGGAGTCGCGGTTTCCGCGCTGCACTTCTACGAGCGGGAGGGCCTCATCACCAGCAGGCGCACCGGCGGCAACCAGCGTCGGTACCCCCGTGAGACTCTGCGCCGTGTCGCATTCATCAGAATGTCGCAGCGGCTCGGCATCCCCCTGGCGCGCATCCGGGACGCGCTGGCGACGCTGCCGACCGACCGCGTCCCCACCAGTAAGGACTGGGCGCGTCTGTCCGCGGGCTGGCGGCAGGACCTCGACGAACGCATCGAGCACCTACAACGGTTGCGCGACAACCTCACCGGCTGCATCGGCTGCGGTTGCCTCAGCCTCAAAATCTGCGGCCTGGCCAATCCCGGCGACGCTCTTGCGCCCCAGGGGCCCGGCGCGGTCCGGCTCTGAAATTTCGAACGTCTGTGCGATAGACTGCGGTCATGGAGCCGGCGCTGCAAAGCTCTCTGTTCGACCACATCGACCGTCGTGATCTCGGCAACGGCGCGTGGCTCGAGGTTCGTTCCGGGTGGTTGTCCGACGACGCACTGTTCGGCGAACTGCGCGACACGATCCCCTGGCGCGCCGAGCGCCGCCAGATGTACGACCGGGTCCTCGACGTTCCGCGGCTGGTCAGCTTTCACGACCTGGTGGACGGCCCACCCCCACATCCTCGCCTCAAACAACTCAGGAGACGTCTCAACGACGCCTACGCCGGCGAGCTCGGCGAGCCGTTTGTGACCGCAGGGCTGTGCCTCTACCGCGACGGCAACGACAGCGTCGCCTGGCATGGCGACAACATCGGCCGCAGCAGCACCGAGGACACCATGGTCGCCATCGTGGGACTCGGTGCGACAAGGGTTTTCGCGCTACGCCCCCGCGGCGGCGGACCCTCACTACGGCTCCGGCACGGCCATGGCGACCTTCTGGTGATGGGCGGATCCTGCCAGCGCACCTGGGAGCACGCGATCCCGAAGACCACCCGGCCGACGGGGCCACGCATCAGCATCCAGTTCCGGCCGCACGACGTGCGGTGAGTTATCCCTTCACCAGGGTGACGGCGTGGGTGACGAGCTCGCGGGCGCGCTGCGTGTCGACGGGCACCACCGGCGCGTCCGGCAGTACCAGCGGGTTGGCGGTGACGATCACGATGAAGTTGCCGAAGTTGGCGACGTAGTTGTACAGCTCGCCGGTGCGCGGGCCGCCGTCCTGGGTGGTCTGCAGGACACGGTGGGTGCCGACGACGTGGGCGCCGTCGATCTGCGGCGCCTCCACCACCTCGACAAGGCCCCGCATTCCTGGCCCGGTGAACGTCACCGTGCGGCACTGGTCGCTGGGCGCGTCCACGGGCACCGGCTCGGAGGTCTCGACCGCGATCACGATGTAGCGCATGCCGTCACCCTCGGCTGTAGTCGCCGACATATTGCCCTTGACCCCCGGCGGGACCGCCTGCTTGCTCGCGGCTTCTCCGCACTCGGCGGGATCGAACGTCAGCCCCGGGGGAAGCGTCTGCGGGCCCAGCAGTCGTGGGTCGATCGCGGCGGGCCCGACGGTGCTCACCGTGAACGACGGACCGAAATCGGCTTTGACGTCGGCGACGTTGGCGATATCTGCGTGCGAGAGGTCGTCCGCCTGACCTCCGCCGCACGCGGCCAACAGCCCGACGCACGGCAGGGCCAGCGTCATCTTCGCGTGGGACATCGCCGCCAATGTACCTGCGCACGCCGTCTCAGCCGCGCAGCGCCGACACCGTGGTGGTCAGGAGGTTCGCGGCGAAACCGGCGTCGAGGACCGGATAGGGGGATCCGGGATCGGTGACGAGCGCGACGAAGCAGACGTAGCCATCCAGGTAGGCGACGAATGTCTCTGCATGCGAACGCGTTTCCGTCCCACCCTCGACCACCGTGGTGGCAGAGCTGCTCATCGCGACGGTCTGCGCCGCGTCGATGGCGGGCCCGAACTGGCGTGCGACGGTGCCGGCGGTGTTCTCGGAACTCACCGTCCATTGCGCGCATTCCGCCAGCAGGGCGGGGTCGGGTATCACGGGCTGGCCCGCCCGGGCCACGACGGTGTACACGATCCCGCCCGGGCCGGACGCCGACCACCCTCGGGTCGTGTCCGGCTCGACGGCGGGTGCGGTCAACGCTCCGCACTGCGGAGGCTCGGACACCGCGGCCTCCCCGAAGCCCCACACCGTGATCGGCGCAGCCGGTCCGGTGTACACCGCGACCTCGTATCCATCCGGCATCTGGTCGCGACTTCGGTCGACCCTCGCGGGATTGACGGGCCCGTGCGTCTGCGTCGTCGACGGTGGCGGCGGCTGCTCAGCTGATCGACCGCACGCGGCGCACAGCACAGCCAGCACGCAGACGGCGAACAGCCTCACGCCTGTTGATACCACGCCGCCCCTGTCGCGGGCGTCCGCGACGCTCAGGCCGCGTCGGCCACGGGGGACCCGTCGTCGTCGGCTTGCTCGTCGTCGCCGTCAGCCGGGTCCGTCACCGGCGACTGTTGATCCGGGTCGGTGCCCGCCGGGGGCTCCTCGTCCTCGACGTCCACGTCGGGCGGCGTCGACTCTTCGGGCTCCGGTTCCTTGGCGACGTCGCCGGATGGGTCGGGAACGTCGACCGGCTCAACGGGCGCCGCCGTCTCATCGGGGTCGGCGGCGTCGGGACCAGCGGGCGGCGCCTCGACCGCAGCGGGCTCCACTTCCGGAACAGGTTCCGGCTCAACACCTTCGGAGTCCGGAGGGTCGGGTGCAAGCGCGGACCGTTGCGGCTCGGTCGTGGCGTCGGAGGCGGCCGGGTCGACCGGTAGCTCCGGTCCCCCGACGCCGAACGTCCCCGGCGCCGCCGTGCCGAGCACCCGCGGCAGCCCGAACCCTTCGAAGAAGTTGTCCACCGCCACCGGAATGGACTTGATGAGGTTCACCACCAGCCCGAACAGATCGGTGGTCGGCCACCAGTTGAACGCCGTCGGCGTGCCAGGGCCGATCTCGCGGTCGTAGGCATCCTCGATGAGCACCCGCAACGGCGCATCGAGCGCCTTGAGTATCGGCTTGGGGACGATGAATGCCAGCGGCTGCAGCAGCGGGACGATGTCGGTCTCGATGAGGTAGTAGCTCGTATCGCCCTCGCGGCCCTGGTAACGCGCCTCGCCGAACGGCACCTCGACGGATTCACCGTGCAGCAGGCCATATCCCAGGAACGCGTTGAGCAAGGCGATCAGGTTCAGCGGCCGGACCGGGAAATCTCCGCCGAGTCCGTCGTACTGCCTGGCGATGTCGACCGTGGGATAGGCATAGGTGCCGTCGGGCAACTGGGCGCTGTCCGTCGGGGACGCCCCACTGAACGAGATCCCGAGAATAGGGATGGTCGGCCATCCCATGCCCCGCATCAGGACTCCACCGTTGGGTCGCATCGGGTTGGCCACGAACATGAAGGACACCGGCGCATCGCCCGCGTCGTAATCCTCGATCAGATCCCGTTTGGCCAGAGAGGCGATCACCGAACTCTGAGAGTAGCCGAACACCCGTAGCGAATCCCCGGCCTGCGGCGCGGCCGACGGGCCGACCCCGGGGGTGACGGCGGCGTCCTGGTTGAACACACAGCCCGCGCTGCCGGCCAGACAGCGATGCAGGTTTGCCCGGCCCTCGGCGACCGACTTGTCGAGGGTGAGCCGACCGATGGGGAAGAACTCCTCGGGGGTGTATACCGCGACCGCGTTGTCCACCGGTCCGGCGAAGGCCGGGTTCAGATGGCTATTCACCGCGTTGTCGAGATAGTCCGTCACGAAGTCGGGGGTGTCTTTCGGCCCCATCAACGGGTGAAAGGTGCCGCCCATGATCAACGCGGTGGTGTGCGCGGCCAGCAACGGGATCGCGGTTGCCATCGCCCACGATGCCGAGACCGCGACGACGCTCCCGAGCGCGATGAAGACAGCCGCGCAGGCACGGACTACCGACTGCATACCCGACCCTCTCTAGCAGAAGTAGCAAAGGGATCATGCACCCGAAGACCGGCCGTGCGGAGCAGAATGACGATCTCGACACACCTGCCCGAGCAAATTCCCCGCGCCTTTTCGAGAGAACTCCCGCACGGGCGGTTATGCTGCGCTGCGATCCGGCCTTGTCGCGCGCAGACTGCGTCGACGCCGCAGGCCGACGAAGACAGGAGACGACAATGACCATCTCCCCGACCATCTCCATGCGGGCCGGCGTCATCGCCATCGCCGCCGTCGCACTCGGAATCGGTCTGTCGGGCTGCGGTTCTGACACCAAGACCGAAGAGTCGACCTCGGCGTCGACTTCCGCGTCGGCGACGGAATCCGAATCGGAGACCAGCTCCAGCGAGGCTCCGACCACGTCCGCCGAGGCCGCAGGACCCGCGATGACGATCGCCGACTACGTCAAAGAGAACAACATCACCGAGGCACCGGTGAAGCGCGGCGATCCGGGTGCCCCGACCATCGATCTGCCCTTCCCCCCGGGATGGGAGGACATGGGCGCCCAAACTCCCGAGTGGGCCTACGGCGGCATCGTGTTCACCGGCGATCCGGCCATGGCTACCACCCCGCCGACGATCATCGCGATCGTCTCCAAGCTGTCCGGCAACGTCGACCCGGCCAAGATTCTCGAGTACGCGCCCGGTGAGATCCAAAACCTCGAGGGGTATGAGGGGGCGGACACCGGCCAGCCGAGCGAGCTCGGCGGGTTCGACGCGACGCAGGTCGGCGGCACCTACGTCAGGGACGGCGTGACCCGCATGATCGCCCAGAAGACCGTGGTGATCCCCGGCCAGGACGGTCTCTTCGTGCTGCAGCTCAACGCGGACGGCACTGAGGACCAAGCGATCCCGTTGATGGACGCAACACAGGCCATCGACGATGAGGCCACCATCACCCCCTGAGCCAGCCTCAGGCTCTCGACAACGCGGAGGCCTCGGCTATCTGCTCCGGACTCGGACGCACCCCGGTGTAACGCTCGAACTGTTCGGCGGCTTGAAGGGCGATCACCTGTGCGCCGGTGATGATGTCTACCCCCGCGGCGCGCGCCGCGGCGATCAGCGGCGTCTCCGACGGCAGAGCCACCACGTCGAATACGGTGCGCGCCTGTCGAATTGTGGCGTCGGCGAACGCAACGTCGTGTTCGCCGGCACCGCCGGCCATGCCGATCGGGGTGACGTTGACGATGATGGGCGCCGTCACGCCTTCGATGTCGGCCGCGTAGGAGTAGCCCAGCCGGTCGGCCAGCGCCCGCCCGCTGTCGCGGTTGCGCGCCACCACGACCCCGGTGTGGAATCCGGCGCCGGAGAACGCCGCGCCGACAGCACTGGCCATGCCGCCGCTACCGCGGATCAGCACCGCGTCATCGGGATTCAGCTGGTGCTCGCTGATCAGCTGTCGCACCGCAAGGTAGTCGGTGTTCGATGCGGTCAGTCGGCCGTCATCGTTGACGATCGTGTTGACCGACCGAATGGCCAGCGCCGAGGGTTCGATCTCCTCGACGAGTCCCAGCACGTCCTCCTTGAACGGCATCGACACCGAACATCCCCGGATACCCAGCGCGCGCACGCCACCTATCGCCGCCACGATGTCATCGGTGGTGAAGGCCTTGTAGAGAAAGTCGAGCCCCAGCACTTCGTAGAGGTGATTGTGGAAACGCGTGCCGATGTTGCTGGGCCGTCCCGCCAGCGAAATGCACAGCCGGGTGTCCTTGCTCAGAGGCGGCCTTCGGCCGACGGCCATCACCGGGTCCTGCGTCATCCGACCGCCCGGATGACCTGACGGGCGACGTCACGGATCTGCTGCGTCAGATCGGGCGGGAACGGCAGTTCTTTCGGTGACGGCACATCGATCTCGGTGATGACGACGCCGAGATCGTCGCGGTGCCAGGTCGCATCGAAGCGGTCCAGGATCGCGCGCATCGGCGCATTGTCACTCAACACCCGCGCTGTGAAGCGTTGCACGCCGTCGTATCCCGCGGCCACCGAGATGGCGCCCATCAGGAAGGTGCCGACGCCCCGACCCTGGTACGCGTCGCCGACGGTGAAGGCGATCTCGGCCTCGGCCGGGTTCGCCTCGTCGCGGACGAAGCGGGCGTCGGCGACCACCGGACCGTCCAGACCATCGGTCAGCACGAACACGAAGTGCTCCAGGTAGTCCACCTCGAACAGGTAGCCCATCAACGTCTTCGACGGCGTCCTCACCGACTGGAAACGGCGATACAGCGTTTCGGTCGAGAACTCCACGGGGCCGTTGACGGTGCGCTCGTTGTCACCGGGTAACACCGGGCGCAGGTACAGGACTGTGTCGTCGCGCATCCGGACCGGGATCGGCGTGACGAACGCGGCGAGCCGCTGACGCGCCGTGCGCACCAGCCTGTCCATGATTCCCGGAATCTCGAGCATGGTGGCGAAGGCTTCTCGGCCACCAACCCAACCCATCAGCGGTTCGGTCGCCATCACGGTCGCGGTGCGCGGCGCGTCACGCAGCAGCGCGATCTCGCCGACGATGAGGCCGGGCATCACCTCGACGACGGTGTCGTGCCCGTCGACACCCACGTGGGTGACTTCGGCACGGCCGGACCCGATCAACAGAAACGACACGGCGAGCTCGCCCTGTTGCATCAGCACCTGGCCGGTGGAGGCGGTCAGCGGCCGCATCTTGGCAGCCAGCGGGATCAGGGCCTCCACGGGGGCTCCTGCGAAGACGTCCAAGGCGGCGAGGTCGTCGGCGCGAACTGCGGTCAGGCCGGACACGTCACGAGGCTACGGGGGGTTCTGAACACGGGCAAGGAACCGGAAGGCGATCGGCGGGAAAGGCACCCTCAACGTCGGGCGTCGGTGGCTTTGTTCGGTTTCCCACACGACACCTGAGCGAAGTTTCGACCTTCGGCGCCCGAATACTTGTCCGAGGAATCAACACCCTGGAAAGCAGGTTAGTGTGCCGCCTCGAAGGCTTCGATAATCTCGGCCTTTATCCGGCCGCGATCAGCAACCTCGTGGCCGTGTTTGCGGGCCCAGTTACGAACCGCGGCCATCTGCTCGGGCGAAGACTTGCCGTTGCCGTTCTGGCTGTGGTTTGCTCGGCGAACGCGGCCACCACCGCGAACCTTCTCCGCCGCACCGATGTACGGCTTCAGCGCCTTTTCCATTTTGGCGATATTGGCGGCGGAAAGATCTATGTGGTAGTCGGCGCCGCGGAACGAGAATTCGACGCGCTCACCGCCACCGTCGCGTATTTCGGTACCGTCAATATCGTCGATCAACTGGCGAACAATAACCTCGGCCATAACGGCTCCTTGTCGTGACCCCTAATCCCGTTACGCAACACTACCAGCATATTTGGCAAAGCTTTCGCGAAGATCACAACCGATTCTTTGAGCGATGAAACTGTCACATTTCACCCCGGCCTGCGGCCCGCGAGCCTGGCTGGCGCATGATGCCAAGCAGAAGAATTTCCGACGGGAAAAGGGGTGACGGTATTGAGGACATTGATCACCGGAGTCGGCGCTGACGGCAGGTCCTGCGTGCTCGGCGAGGAGAACCTGGCGTTGGATCAGTTGGCGCCCGGCTTCGCGATGGCCATTCCCTATGCGACGACAGCGAGTCCACCACCGGCCCGTCCCGCGGGGGCGGCACCGCTCATCGACCAGGGCATCGCGCCCGGCGTCGTTCGGTGGATGGTCGTCGACCTCGGGCCCGGCATCGAAACGCCCACCCACCACACGGACACCCTCGACCTGCAGACGGTGCTGTCGGGCAGCGTCGACCTCGTGCTCGACGACGGCGCCCACCACCTCGAGCCGGGTGATCTGGTCGTGCTGACCGGCGTCGACCACGCGTGGCGCGCCGGACCGCACGGATGCCGGCTCACCGCAGTGCTCATCGGCACTCCCCCACCCGACCCGGAGGCAGATTCCCAGTGACAGAACCCCGATTCAGCTCCCACGCACAGCTTTTCGATCTCACCGGCAAGCGCGCCCTGGTCACCGGCGGTACCCGCGGCATCGGTCTGATGATCTCGCGCGGGCTGCTGCAGGCCGGTGCCCATGTCGTGATCAGCTCGCGCAAGGCCGACGCGTGCGAGCGCGCAGTGTCCGAACTGGCGGAGTTCGGTGACATCCGGGCCATCGCCGCCGACCTCGCCCGACACGAGGAATGCCTGCGCCTCGCCGAGCACGTCGCCGCCGACGGTCTGGACATCCTGGTCAACAACGCGGGCGCCACCTGGGGTGAGCCGATCGAGAGTTTCCCCGACGCGGCGTGGGACAAGGTGCTCGACCTGAACCTGAAGTCGCCGTTCTGGATGGTCCAGGCACTGCTGCCTGCCCTGCGCGACGCGGGTACCGCGGACGATCCCGCGCGGATCATCAACGTCGGCAGCATCGACGGCCTGCGCGTCAGCCCTATGCCCACGTACTCCTACGCCAGCAGCAAGGCGGCGCTGCATCAGCTCACGCGGGTCCTCGCCCGGGAACTCGGTCCGCAGCACATCACCGTGAATGCCATTGCGCCAGGGCCGTTTCAATCGAAGATGATGGCGGCCACCCTCGATGCGTTCGGTGAGGCGATCGCGGCGTCAGCGCCGCTGCGCCGAATAGGGCGCGACGATGACATGGCAGGCATCGCCGTCTTTCTCGCCAGCAGGGCCGGCGCCTATCTGACCGGAGCGATCGTGCCGGTCGACGGCGGCATCGCCACGACAGCCTGACCGTGGCCGTCAGCGAGAACCGCGCAGGCGTCGACCTGACCAATCTCGACGAGCAGTTGAGCCCCGAGGCCGACGCCACCAAGCGCCACCTCGTGGACTACCTCGACGGGGTCGCCGAACGCCTGCTGCCGGTACTCGCGGGGAGACCGCTGACGGTCCTGAGGGTGCTGCGCGGTCAGAAGCCGTTCATGCAGAAGAACGTCCCGAAGTACACCCCGGACTGGGTGCGCACCACGCCGATATGGGCGGAGGCCTCCCAGCGTGAGGTGCACTACGCACTGTGCGACGACCGGCGCACGTTGTTGTGGTTGGCGAACCAGCGCGCGGTGGAGTATCACCCGACGCTCGGATTGGCCGACGACATCTACCGGCCCTCGCACCTGGTGCTCGACCTGGATCCGCCGGACGACGATTTCCCGAAGGTGGTGGCGGTCGCCCACCTGGTGCACCAGGCGCTGACCGACAGCGGCCTGTCAGGCGCGGTGAAGACCAGCGGAGCCAAGGGTATTCACGTGTTCGTACCGATCGACGACTCGGCACCGGTGGATGATGTGGCCGCCGCGACGCGCGCGCTCGCGGCCCGCGCGGAGGCGATCGATCCGACGATCGCGACGACGGCGTTCATCGTTGAGGATCGCGCGGGGAAGGTGTTCGTGGATTCCACGCGCGCAGGCGGAGCCACCGTCGCGGCGGCCTACAGCCCGCGGCTGCGTCCCGGGACCCCGGTGTCGTTCCCGATCGATTGGGCTGAGCTGGAACAGATCACGCCGCAGAACTTCACGGTGCACACCGCGCGCGATGCGCTCGAGGGCAGGCCCTCGTGGGTGCAGTCGATGCCGCAGCCGCAGCGGCTGCCGATGGAGCTGATCGAGTTCGGGCGCACCATCCCCGTCGCCCGGGTCGCGGCGATGCACGAAGGAAAGCGTCGCGCCCGCGCCCGTCGCCGATCCGACTGAGCCACACGTCGCGCCCTTCTCCGCCGGAATGGCATTCCAGCAGAATTTGTTCGAGAAAGGTCCTGCTGGAATGCAATTCCGGCGGGAGGGTCAGCCGTGTTGAGCGCGTCCGGTGATGGCCCTGGGCGCACAGATCGCCTTGACGAAGTCGACGATCGCGTGGTCGGGAAGGTGCCGGGCGATGTCGGCCTCGGTGACGAGGCCTACCAGCCGATGGTCGTCGATGACGGGAACCCGGCGGACCTGATGCTTCTCCATCACCGCCAGCATGTCGGCCACTCCCGCGTTGACGTCGACGTAGTAGACGTGGCCCTGGGCGAGCTGACCGGCACTGGTGGCACTCAGATCCTTGTCGGCCGCTATGGCTTTCACCACGATGTCGCGGTCGGTGAGCATGCCGACAAGCCGGTCGTCGTCACCGCAGATCGGCAACGCGCCGACACCGAGCTCGCGCATCCGCTTGGCTGCCTCGATGAGATTCGCGTGCTCGAAGACACATGTGGCTTCGGGATTCATGATGTCGCGTGCGGTCGTCATTCTCACCCCCGGTGTGAGTGAAACACGTCTGGCTGCGCTGGTCGATATTCGACGCTACGCCCCTCACGACTGTGACATAAGGGCCGCGGAGCTCCGTGTTCGAAGGTTCTGGACCAACGCCGATGTCACGGTGACCTTCGGCCCTGCGCACCGGGTGCGGCGCCACGGTACGAAAGGAACATGCCTCTGGTGGAGCCCGGCCCGACACTCGACATCGACGTCATGCTCCAGGGGCCGCTGCCCGGCGCAGCGGACTATGCCCGCCGCCGCATCGGCAGCCTGGCGAAGTTCACCCACGGTCGTGTCGACTACGCGCGAATCCGGCTGACCAACCGTACCCACGGCCACCTGCCCCAGCCGGTGTTGGCCCAGGTGAACCTCGGGATCAACGGAAAGCGCGTCCGAGCGCAAGCCGAGGCGGCGACCGCTTATGAAGCCATCGACGAACTCCAGGGCAGGCTGCGTCGAATACTCGAACGTCAGCCTCGCCACCGGCCGTCCCGCGGCGGATTCATCCATGTCGCCGGCGACCGCCTGGCGGGGCCGCCGGTGCCGCACCGCGTGACCGAAGTCCAGTCGGGGACGGGCCATCGGATCACCCGGCGCAAGTCATTCGGCGTCGCACGGCTCAGCGTGGCCGAAGCCGCCGAACAGTTGGACCTCCTCGACTATCACTTCCATCTGTTCATCGAGAAGTCCACCGGTGCCGACAGCGTGCTCTACCGCTCCGGCCCCACGGGCTATCGGCTGGCCCAGAACCACCCGGCGGGCTCGGCACCGACGAATTACCTGCAGGGCCGGGTCACGGTGAGCATGGTCGGCCCGCCCCGGTTGACCGTCCCGCAGGCAGTCGAGCGTCTCTCGGCGCTCGCTGTGCCGTTCCTGTTCTTCGTCGACGTCGCCGATGACCGGGGTGCGGTGCTGTATCTGCGCTACGACGGTGACTACGGCCTGCTGACGCCCGACGCATAGCCATCAGGAGCACTGCCCGGGGACGCCGAGCGCCAGGATCGCTGTGTCGTCCTCGACCCCCGGACCGAGGCTGTCGAGCAGGTCGCGGATCAGGTCGATGATGGCCGACGCGGAAGCCGGCGTGTGCTTCCTGGCGAAACTGAGCAGCGCGCCCTCGTCGTCGTAGCGCTCACGCCCGACGCCGGTGCTGGCCTCGGTCAGACCGTCGGTATAGAGGACCATCGTGTCCCCGGGTGCGAGATGGAACCTGTTGGCGACGAAGTTCGGGCTCTCCGTGATACCCACGGCCTGGCCGCCGATGGTGTCGGCGTAGTACGCATGGCCGTCACTGACCAGCAGGAGCGGGGGTGGATGGCCGCCGCTGGCGAGATCGATGTCGAATCCGTTGCCTCGCTTGGTCAGATTGCCGTAGATCACCGTGCACAGTCGGTTGCGCCCGATGCCCAGTTTCTGGCCGAGCACCGCGTTGAGATTGTGCAGCACCTGTACGGGGTCGCGGTCGAAGACCGCCGCCGACCGGAGTGCGTATCTCGTCAGGCCCGTCGTCACGGCGGCGTCGACGCCCTTGCCGACGACGTCGCCGATGAAGAAGCCCCATACCGAATCCGACAGCGGAAACAGGTCATAGAAGTCGCCGCCGATGTCGTCGACCGATGCGGCGGCGTAGAAGTCGGCGGCCTCCAAACCCGGCGGTGGTGAGAGCACCGGTGGCAGCAGCGACCGGCGCAACGTCTCGGCGAACACTCTCACGCGCGCCTGCTCCGTTTCGGCGAGGCGGCGCTGCTCCAGCAGCTCGCGCTCGTAGGTTCGCCGGTCAGTCGCGTCCAGCGCGGTGATGCGCAGCAAATCAGGCTTTCCGTCGGCGCCGGTCTTGACGTTGGCCGTCAGGAACATCGGTAGCCGGGTTCCGTCGGCGGCGACGAGATCCACAGTGACACCGTCGAATTCGCCGCTCATGCGCAGCAGCGGCCCGAAATGTGTGTCGTAGTGGATTCGTCCTCCCGCTGTCAGCAGATCGCCGATCGTCTTGCGGTACAGCACGTCGCGGTCGTATCCCAGCCAGCGGATGAGGGTGGTGTTGGCGCGCAGGATCCGGCCTTCGGGATCGGCGACGAGGTGACCGCTCGGCGCGTGATCCCACAGGTCTTCGATATCGTGCCCGGTCACGACGACCGAACAAACGCGGCGACGGCCCGGGCGGTGGCATCCGGGTCACTCACGTGGGGACAGTGACCGGTCGCGTCCAGCGTGACGAGATGGCTGTGGGGAATGTGGGCGCTGACGTACTCGCCGACCCCCTGCGGTGCGATCGCATCCTGAGCGCACTCGAGGACGAGCGTGGGGACCGGTACCCGTGCGAGGTCGGCGCGGTTGTCGGACAGGAACGTGGCCCTGGCGAAGACACGCGCACACGCGGGGTCGGTGCGGCAGAACGCCGCGTCGAGTTCGTCGTGCAGGTCGGGTCGGTCCGGGTTCCCCATGATCACCGGCGCCATCGTGTGGGACCAGCCGAGGTAGTTCAGCTCCATGGATTCGAGAAGCTCGTCGATGTCGGCCTCGGTGAATCCGCCGCGGTAGTCACCGTCGTCGATGTAGCGCGGCGACGGGGTCAGCATGATCAGTTTGGCGAAGCGGGCAGGCGCGGCGATCGCGGCGAGCGCGCCGATCATCGCCGCCACCGAGTGGCCCACGAAAACGATGTCGCGCAGGTCGAGGTCATCCAGGATCTCCAGCACGTCGTCGGCGTACCCGTGCAGGGAAGAATACTTGTCCGCATCCCATGCGGTCGGGTCCGACGATCCCGAGCCGACATGGTCGATCAGAACCAGCCGGAACTCTGACTGCAGGCGTTCGACCAGCGGCCGCCAGAGATTCTGATCGCATCCGAAGCCGTGGGCAAGAAACAGGGTCGGCACGCCCGCTGCACCCACGATCGTCACGTTGTTGCGGGTGCGCACATCCATGGGAGAAGCCTAGATCTGCGGGCAGTGAAGTTGAGATCGGTAGCCGTTGGTGAGGTGTCGACTCGTCGGTATCGCACAACCCGACGATCAAGGAGTCACCGACATGAACCACACCGACAGGACCAGAGTGGTCACCGGCGCACTGCTGGCGGGCGGCATCGCCCTCGCCGGATTCGGCTTCGGCGCAGCGCCTGCACAGGCCGGCCCGATCTCCGGCTCGATGGGGGACGGCAGCGTGCGGCCTGTGTCGCCGGCCTCGCGGGCCGGATTCGACCCGCAGCCCGAGCCGCCCGCCCTCGCGGGCGACGGAAGCGTGCGACCGCAGTCGCCGGGTGTGCGCGTCGGATTCAACCCGCAACCCGAACCGCCGGTCTGATCCGCCGAGCCCCGCCGACGGCCAGCCAAGCCATTGCGTGACGGGACCGGTGGCGGCCGATGCGTCCGAAAACGGGGTCGCCCGCTTCTGACTGTTGAAACTCTGTGGAGCTAAGGGGATTCGAACCCCTGACCTTCTCGATGCGAACGAGACGCGCTACCAACTGCGCCATAGCCCCTGGTACCGGTAGCAGGCTACCAGCCGCTGCACACCGGAGAAAATCGCGACGGCGTGTGAGGTTACTGTCCTGCCGCGCGCGGCAGGTCGTAGTGACGGGCGAACGGGACGTAGTCCAGATGCTCGAACTCGGGATCCTCGTCGTCGATCTCGAGCACCGCGGCGCCGGGCCTGCGCAACCGTGCCGGCACCACCTCGAATTCCTGGTCAGAGGTGTTCTCGACACCCAACCGCGCCCTGGCCACCCGTTGCGCGCGCCGACGCTGGACGCGCGCCTCGATCCGGGTCTGCCGACGCAGGTACGCCAGATAGAGCGCCGTGAACACGCCCACCGAGCCGCACACCCACCACATCGAGGGCGACCAGGTGACGGCCGCGACTGCGCTGGCCAACAGCAGGACCGCCATCACGGTCAGCGTCCGCGCCCGGAACCGGTACTTGCGGGCCGTCACCGCCTCGGCAGTGCTCGACTCGTAGCGGCGCCGGCGCGATGCGCTCATCGAATCGGCAATGCGAAGATCGGCTTCCGACGGCGCCTCCAGCCCGGACGAGTCGGCAACGTATTCGTACTCGTCGTCCTCGCCGTCCGAGTCGTCTGAGTCCTCGTAGTCGTCTGAGTCCTCGTCCTCGTAGCCGTCGTCGATCTCGTCGTCGGCGTAATCCAAAGTGAGCTCGTCACTTTCGGCCGCAACCAACGGTTCGTCGGCAACCGCCGCGACGGGCAGGGCACCGGAGTCCTCCACCACGTCGACGTCGAGGTAGTCGGACTCGTCGTCGCTGTCCTCGGCTTCGGTCGCAACCATGACCACAGACCGGCCGGGTTCGGCTTCGAGGTCGTCGACCTCACCGTCGAGTCCGTCGCCGGAGGGCCGCCAGTTCGGATCGCTGCGATGCCCCGACGCCGGTCCGCCGTGCCTGCGCAGGCGCGCGGTGCGGCTGCTGTTCAGCACACGGGTCGCCAAGGCGACGTCGCTGGTGCGACGGACCGCATCGCGCTTGCTGATCAACATCGGAACCAGCACGAACAACCAGAGGACGACAAGAGAGATCCACAGGAGAGATTGGGGGATGCTCGGCATGGCGCCTGCTCCTTTCCCCATCAGGCTAGGTCTGTGACCAGCGCATCCAGGGACGGCGCGCCGAGGACAATTACACACCTGTAATTCGCTGGAGACAAGCACCAAACGTCACATGTGTCACATCAGTAACAGGTTTGCGTCGTTGGGCGGTCTGTCACGCCCAGGAAGCGTGACCCGCCCGCACCAGCGCCGAGGCCACCGACCCGTTCAATTCCTCGATGGTGATCGCCACCAGCAGGTGGTCACGCCATGCCCCGTCGACGTCGAGATAGCGCTTCAACAAGCCCTCCTCGCGAAAGCCCGCCTTTGCCAGCACCCTGCGACTCGCGGCGTTCTCCGGACGAACGGTGGCCTCGACGCGGTGCAGCATGACCGGGCCGAAGCTGTGGTCCAGGCCCAACGCCAGCGCCGCGGTGGCGACGCCGCCCCCCGTCGACCCGCTGGCGACCCAGTACCCGATCCATGCAGAGCGAAGCGCCCCGTGGGTCACGTTGCCGATCGTGAGCTGACCCGCGAACTCGCCGTCGAGCTCGATCGCATAGGGCAACATCCGACCCTTTCGGGCTTCGGCCCGTAAGCCCGAGCACACCGATGGCCACGCCGAAACTGAATGTCGCACTTCCCAATTGAGATCTGTCGACGGCTCCCATGGCTCGAGGTGCCCGCGGTCGGCCAGCCGGGTCCTGCTCCATTGCGCCGCGTCGCGGAGCCGGATCGGACGCAGCCGGACCAGTCCGGCGGCCACCCGCAACGGTCCGACCGGCAACGGCCACCCTGGGTGCTGCGAACGGGAACTCCACAGGTTCATGACGGCAGCCATCTCGCGTTCAGCCGCGCTGGGCCAGGAACGCGACGTCGACGACCTCGCCGGTGCGGATCTGTTCCGCCTCGGTCGGGACCACGACCAGACAGTTTGCCTCCGCGAGCGTGGCCAGAAGATGCGATGACGCGCCGGGCGCGCCGCCTAGCGCCTGGACGAGATACTCGCCGGTGTCCTGGTCGCGCATCAGCTGCCCGCGCAGGTAGCCCTTGCGCCCGGCCACCGAGCTGATCGGCGACAGCGTGCGCGCCTGCACGACACGCCGGGTGGGCTGCCGTTTGCCCAGTGACAGCCGCAGCAGCGGGCGCACCATGACCTCGAACACCACCAATGCACTGACGGGATTGGCGGGCAACAGGAAGACCGGAACCCCCTCGGGGCCGAGTTGGCCGAAACCCTGCACCGAGCCGGGATGCATCGCGATCCGCGTGACCTCCATGTCGCCGAGCTGGCTCAGCACCGACCGCACCCCTTCGGCGGCCGCTCCGCCCACCGCACCGGCGATCACCACAGCTTCCGCGCGGTTCAGCTGGCCTTCGACGATCTCGCGCAGCTCCTTGGGCTCCGTCGTGACGATGCCGACGCGATTGACCTCCGCGCCCGCATCCCGCCCGGCGGCGGCCAACGCGTAGGAGTTCACGTCATACACCTGGCCGTTGCCGGGGGTGCGCGAGATGTCGACGAGCTCGCCGCCCACACACATCACCGACAGCCGTGGCCGAGGATGCACCAGAACCCGCTCCCGCCCAACCGCCGCGAGCAGGCCGACCTGGGCGGCCCCGATGATCGTGCCTGCCCGCACGGCGACGTCACCCGGTTGCACGTCATCTCCGGTGCGACGCACGTAGGCCCCGGACCTGACGCCCCGCAGCACCCGGACCCGCGCCTCGCCGCCGTCCGTCCACCGCAGCGGCAGCACCGCATCGGCAAGTGTGGGCATCGGAGCGCCGGTCTGTACGCGCGCCGCCTGGCGTGGCTGCAGCCTGCTCGGAGTCCGCGCGCCCGCATCGATGGAACCCATCACCGGCAGACTGATCTCGCGGTTGTCGGCCTCGCCATCGTCGTCACCGTCGGCCGCGACGCCGATACCGAGGACGTCGACGCTGCGCACCGCGTATCCGTCGATCGCCGCCTGATCGAATCCGGGCAGCGGACGTTCGGTCACCACCTCTTCGGCGCACATCAATCCCTGCGATTCGGCGATCGCCACGCGGACCGGCCGTGGGGCCACCGCGGCGGACGCTATCCGAGCCTGCTGCTCCTCCACCGAACGCAAAGCACGCCTTTCTCCCGTTCACACGCACCCGGCCTACGCCGGCCGACACTGCCTGGCGTGCAGTGGATGCAGCCGCTAGTGCTCGACAGTCCCGGGAGCGAGCTCAAGCCTCTCGACCAGCCACTTGCGCAGTTCTGGCCCGTAATCGTCTCGCTCCAAGGCAAAGTCAACCGCAGCCTTGAGGTAGCCTCCGGGATTTCCCAGGTCGTGTCGGGATCCGCGGTGGACCACGACGTGCACGGGATGGCCTTCCTCGATCAGCAGGGCGATGGCGTCGGTGAGCTGGAGTTCGCCGCCTGCACCGCGCGGAATCCGCTTGAGCGCATCGAAGATCGCCCGGTCCAGCACATAGCGCCCGGCCGCCGCGTACAGCGACGGCGCGTCCTCGGCCTTGGGCTTCTCCACCATCCCCTTGACCTTGAGCACGTTGGGGTTCACGGCGTCGGGGACGGTCTCGACGTCGAATACGCCGTACGCACTGATGTGCTCTCTATCCACTTCGATCGCGCACAGCACCGTGCCGCCGCGCTTGGCCCGCACCTTGGACATCGTTTCCAGCACGCCCGTGGGCAGCACGAGGTCGTCGGGCAGCAGCACCGCGATCGCGTCCTCCTCAGGTCCCAGGCTGGCTTCCACGCAGCTCACGGCATGCCCGAGGCCGAGGGGTTCGTGCTGGACCACCGACTCGACCTTGATCAGCGCGGGCGCGCGCCTTACCTTCTCGAGCATCGTCTTCTTGCCGCGCGCCTCCAGGGTGCCCTCGAGCACCAGATCCTCGACGAAGTGCGCGACGACGCCGTCCTTGCCTTCGGAGGTGATGATGATCAGGCGTTGGGCACCGGCTTCGGCTGCCTCGGCGGCGACCAACTCGATGCCTGGCGTGTCGACGACCGGCAGCAACTCCTTGGGCACCGTCTTGGTGGCGGGCAGAAAACGCGTTCCCAGTCCCGCCGCGGGCACGACCGCGGTGTACGGGATCGGAACTTCAGGCCGATTCATCGTTCACACATTAACCTCTCTGCGTTGGATGTTCCCTTCCTACCCGCTCCGGAGGGCTACGCGGTGCAGAGGACAAAGGCACAGGTTAGGGCCGAGATCCTGGCTGCCCGGAGATCCGTGACACCGCAAATACGCGGGGCTGAGGCGGATGCTCTGGTGGTGCATCTGCCCGCGGTGATCGACCCTGGTCAGACGGTGTGTGCCTACGTTCCGGTCGGTTCCGAGCCAGGCTCGCTGGGGCTGATCGACGCGCTGGTCCGCGTCGATGTCGTCGTTCTCCTGCCCGTGGCCCGCCAGAATTCAGCGGGCACTCCGCAGCCGCTCCAGTGGGGACGGTATCGCCAGGGTGAGCTTGTCGCGGCACCGTTCGGCCTGCGTGAACCCCCTCCGCCGTGGTTGCCCGCCGACGCGGTGGCCGGCGCAGCCGTGGTGCTGGTGCCTGCCCTGGCCGTCGATCGGCACGGGGTGCGACTGGGTCGAGGCGCCGGCTTTTATGACAGGACGCTCTCGCTGGCCGATCCGTCCGCGGCGCTGGTCGCCGTGGTGCGTGACGACGAACTCGTCGCTCATCTTCCGGCCGAGCCGCACGACGTGCGGATGACGCACGCGCTGACGCCGGGCGCCGGGCTGACCCCACTCGACAAACCGGCACCGATGCCAGATTCTGGGAGGTAGCCCAGGCGTCGACGTCCGTCGCCGGGAATGACCCGGACCGCCTGGCGGTTCTAGCACTTGAGCCGGTAGAGTGCTAAGCAGTTTGACCACCTCGGAGGGTTTTTCGTGCCTACCTATTCCTATGCGTGCACCGAATGCGACAACAAGTTCGATGTGGTGCAGTCGTTCACCGACGACTCGATGACGGAGTGCCCGCAGTGCAGCGGACGGCTGCGCAAGCTGTTCGGCAAGGTGGGCGTGGTGTTCAAGGGCAGCGGTTTCTACCGCAACGACAGCCGCGAGGCGTCGAAGGGTTCGGCCAAGAGCTCCGGTTCGGGCAGCTCGGACACTGCAGCGGCGTCCACCTCATCCAGTTCGGACAAGTCCAGTTCCGCGGACAAGTCGAGCTCCGCGGACAGTTCGAGTTCGTCGAGCAGCTCCTCGACGCCGGCTGCCGCAGCGTCCAGCTGACGTTTATCCACAGGCGGACAATCAGCAGCTGACGGCGACCTCGCCGACCCCTAGCGTGGCGTCATGGGGGATTCGCTCGACCCGTTGCCGCTGAGTCGGCTCGCCACCTTCTTGCGTCCCGACTGGTCGCGCACGGTGGCCGCCCGACGGGCGCTTGCGGGCGCCCTGGTCGTCCTGGCCGCCGTCGCCGCGTGGCGCGATGATCCGCGCGCGGACCACGCCGACGTTGTCGTCACCACCCGCGACCTGTCACCGGGCACCGAGCTCACCAACGATGACATCCGGCTCGAAACCCGCACGGCGTCAACCATTCCCGACGGTTCACGCGCCGACGTGGACTCAGTGGTCGGCACCACTCTGGCCGGGCCTGCACGCCGCGGCGAGGTCATCACCGACGTGCGACTGCTGGGGCCACGGTTGGCCGAGTCCGCCGCCGGACCGGACGCTCGCATCGTGGCACTCCCCCTTGCCGACGCCGCCCTCGTGGACCTCGTCCGAACGGGGGACGTCGTCGACATCGTGGCCGCCCCCGCGGGGGCAGACGCCGAGAGCAGCGCCCGACTGATCGCCACCGACGCTGTGGTGGTGTTGGTGTCCGCGAAGGACAGCGGGCCCACCACCGGCGGAGGTGGCCGCGTCGTTCTGGTGGCACTGCCCGCGGCCGCCGCGAAGGCGGTCGCCGGAGCCGCGCTCGTTCAGGCCATCACGCTGACGCTGCATTGACCCCGAACACAATTTCGCCCCCGGTGCAGAGCACCGGGGGCGAAATCGCAAGCGTTAGATCAGAATCCGTCCGCGTTACCCGGGCCGCACTGCGGGCCGGTGGAGGTGTTCTGAGGATCGAAGTTGCCACCCCACGGGTTCGAGGGGGACAGGCCGATGGCGGTCCAGCCGCGGGATCCGACCCATTCCGGTCCACCCTCTTCGGCCTTCTGGGTCGGGGTACCGATGTCGCTGGCGATCACCGAGGACGTGCTCAGCGTGCCGGGGTTGACCGCGCAGTAGTCAGCGCCGGCGACCGAAGCGGACTGGCGCGAGTTCACCACTCCGTCGCCGCCCACCTCAACCAGGGCGGGATCGTTGGGGTCCGCCGACGCAGCACCTGCACCGAACGTGAGCGCAGCCACGCTGAACGCGAGAGCACCGAAACCGGCAACAGCCAACTTCTTGGAATTCTGGGCGATAGCGGCCATCAGGCCTACCCCTTTCTGCGACGGATCGCGTGCGAGACGAAGCTCAAACATTCAAGTTCAGGCGCAAGACTATCAGCCCGGACCCGCCCGCGCATGCCATCGCCGAGCAAAGGCATCTGCTTAGGAAAAACTTAGTATCGGCGACCCTCGTCGGCCACCTTCCGTTCCCCCGGAATCGCTGAGAGTTCCCTGAGAAAGCCTGCAAATCGGGTCGTCGAGGCGGCAGCGCAGCTGGTTCAGTCGCAGGCGTCCTTCCACTCGGCGCGGCAAACATAGTCACCCATCTAAGATCATCCCCACGCCGACCCCGAGCGCGGCGATTCCAGCGACGCCGGGGCCCACGAGCCCGGCGGATCGGCGTCGGCTTTCCGTCATCGCACGTTTCTCCCTTTTGCCGCTCGATATCCGGGGGAGTTCGGTTGTTTCGACCCTGAGGAGAGATATCGGTGACGCGCCATGCCGCACAGGATGCTGTGCTGGCACTCCATGGCTGCTCACAGGGCTACGGTTCTTGTGATCTTGTCTCACATTCACACGAAAGGAAGCGTGCCCATGCTGAAGGGGTTCAAGGAGTTCATCTCTCGCGGCAACGTGATCGATCTGGCCGTCGCGGTCGTCATCGGCGCGGCATTCACCGGCCTCGTCACGGCGTTCACCACGAATGTGGTGCAGCCGCTCATCGACCGGATCGGCGCTGGACCCGACACCGAGTACGGCATCCTGCGGATTCCCCTCGGAGCAGACACGTATGTCGACCTCAACGCTGTGTTGTCCGCGGCCATCAACTTCCTGATTGTCGCGGCGGTCATCTATTTCGTGATCGTCGTCCCGTTCAAGAAGCTCAAGGAGCGCGACAAGAAGGTGGAGAGTGAAGAGACCGAACTGACCTTGCTCACCGAGATCCGTGATCTGCTGCGCGCGAATGCGGACGGCGACACCGGCGGCAAGCACGGCAGCACCACCGTTGCGACCGACCACTCGGAGTGACGGAAAGCCCGTAAGTTCAGGCACGTCAAGCGAAATCGGCCCCCGGGCGTTGCCGGGGGCCGATTGTCGTTTTCTAGAACAGTGTCAGTTCATGTTCCAGGGCTCGCCGTAGGTGGTGACGCTGTCACCAGCCGAGGAGACCAGACGCGCGAACGGACGCAGCAGCACACCGCCGGCAGCACCGGTCACGGTGCCGTGGGCGTTGGAGACCGCCACCTGACCACCGGGACCAGCGACATCCACCGAGAACGTGGCGACTTCCTGGATGCCCGGGCCGTTGCCCAGGTCAGCCGAGATCGACACACCGGGGAACAACGGCGGCGTCACGATGCCGTCGAAACTGGCGTCGAGCAGACCGACGCCGCCTTCGAGCCCGTCGAAGGCGATGTTGGGGGTGGTGTAGCTGAAGTTGATGCCCACACCCAGCGACCACGGGAAGCCGACCTGGTAGCCGAGTTCCAGGGTGCCCTCGAACTCGTCGGCACCCTCGCCCGCCACGATGTAAGCCGCCCGGCCGGAGTGGAACCACTCACGGGTCAGACGGTTGCGGTCAAGCGGAAACACGCCGTTGAGGAACGTGTCCCACTGCTGGATCGTCAGAGTCTTGCCTGAGCCGTCGACCAGGCTCAACTCATTGTCCAGCCCTGCGTGAGAGGTGCCAGTGCTCACGAACAAAGCCGCGATGGCCGCAACCATCGCGATCAGCACCCGACTGATTGCCTTCATGTTCTCCCTTAGCTGTGTCGTCGGAACCCGGCGGGTTACCGAATGTTCGTGCCTGGCCCAACCGCCTACACCACACACCTCGCAAGACCAACATGTGAGCGGAATTAGAGATCCCACAGGAACTCTTGCGATTTACTCATCATTGACACGAGGAACATAGCCGGGACCCGTCGACCCGGCAACGCGAACTCACAGCGTTGTGCCGCCGACTACTCACCCTGACTGCAGATGCGCCACAGACGAAATCGGCCCCCGGGCGTTGCCGGGGGCCGATTGTCGTTTTGGAAACAGTGTCAGTTCATGTTCCAGGGCTCGCCATAGGTGGTGACGCTGTCACCAGCCGAGGAGACCAGACGCGCGAACGGACGCAGCAGCACACCGCCGGCAGCACCGGTCACGGTGCCGTGGGCGTTGGAGACCGCCACCTGACCACCGGGACCAGCGACATCCACCGAGAACGTGGCGACTTCCTGGATGCCCGGGCCGTTGCCCAGGTCAGCCGAGATCGACACACCGGGGAACAGCGGCGGCGTCACGATGCCGTCGAAGCCCAAGTCGATGAGGCCGACGCCGCCTTCGAGGCCGTCGAAGGCGATGTTGGGGGTGGTGTAGCTGAAGTTGATGCCCACACCCAGCGACCACGGGAAGCCGACCTGGTAGCCGAGTTCCAGGGTGCCCTCGAACTCGTCGGCACCCTCGCCCGCCACGATGTAAGCCGCCCGGCCGGAGTGGAACCACTCACGGGTCAGACGGTTGCGGTCAAGCGGAAACACGCCGTTGAGGAACGTGTCCCACTGCTGGATCGTCAGAGTCTTGCCTGAGCCGTCGACCAGGCTCAACTCATTGTCCAGCCCTGCGTGAGAGGTGCCAGTGCTCACGAACAAAGCCGCGATGGCCGCAACCATCGCGATCAGCACCCGACTGATTGCCTTCATGTTCTCCCTTGATTTTCAGACGGAACCCCGGGCGGGGGTACCGAGTTGTTCGTGCCTGGCCTAACCGCTACACCACACACCTCGCAAGAGCTTCATGTGAGTGGAATTAAAAATCCCACATGTCGTTCTTACGATTCGCTCATCGTTGACACGAGGAACATAACGGGGAGGCATCGGACCGGCAACGCGAACTTGCGACGCCGATGATCCGGACGCGGAGATGGGCATAGTTTGCTGACAGTTCCCCGTTGACCCCCGACCCCCTGCCTGCGACGGCGGGGCGGCTTAGTCGAGCAACGTCGCAGTTTGTGGCCCCGCACGAATGTCTTCGTTCGGAAGGTCGTACGTGTTACCTGTGTGTCTTCTGCGATTACTGCGAAAACACTTATCAATCGTGATGAGGCGGAACATTGTCGCGAAGCCAGCGCTCATGGTCGGCGTCGTCGTCTGGCGACGGATTGTCGCGCTCGTCAAAAGGTATCTCCGGCAACGCATCACCGAAGATCTTGTTAACTGCGTCCTGAGAGCGCCGTGGCGGCTGGGTCACAGCCACAATTCAGTGTGACGAACATCACACTTGACGGTAGACAGCTGTTCACCTGCGCTTAACAAAGCAGACGGCGTGGCGATGCGACCGCCGGCGGCAAACCGGCACGACAGTGCCCATGTGGCGTCGCGACAGCGAAAGGCCTGACCGACCCACTCGTTAGATCTCCAAGCTGGATAGCTGAGCGATGATCTGCGCAGCCAATGGCCCAAGGGTGGCCATCCCGTCGCGCACCGATGCGCGCGATCCGGCGAGGTTGACCACCAGCGTGCTGCCCGAGATGCCGGCCAACCCTCGCGACAGTGCGGCGTCGGCGATGCCTGCCGACAACCCGGACGCCCGCAGCGCCTCAGCGATTCCCAACAGTTCTCTGTCGAGGAGATCGAGGGTCGATTCGGGCGTGACATCGCGCGGCGTGACACCGGTACCGCCGACAGACACCACCAGGTCGACACCGCCGATGACAGCCGTGTTGAGGGCGTTGCGGATTTCGACCTCGTCGGAGGACACCACCACTACGCCGTCCACGACGAATCCCGCCTCACCGAGCAATTCAGTGACCAACGGACCGCTGTGGTCCTCTTCGTCGCCGTGGGCGGTGCGGTCATCGACGACCACAACCAGCGCCCGGCCAACCAACGCATGGGGCTGTTCCATGCGCTCAACCGTATATCTCGGCGCGGACATCGGTGCAGCCGTATGGAGGCCGAGGACATCCTGGCCGACGATCAACTTCACTGGCCGGCCTTGCCCAGCGTGACGTCGACTGTCTGCGGCTTACCGGCCGGATCCAGGAACGTCAGCGTCACCTTGTCACCAGGGGTCTTGGACCGCACGGCAGCCACCAGTGCGTCGGCGCTGCCGATCACCCGGTCATCGAGCTTGGTGACCACGACTCCCGCCGGTAGCCCCGCCGCTGCGGCCGCGCCGCCCGCAGTGACCTCGACGATCTTCGCGCCGTCGACGCCTGCGTCGTTACCGACCTGGACACCGAGCGACGCCCTCGCGGCCGATCCCGACTGGATCAGTTCGTCGGCGATCCGCTTGGCTTGGTCCACCGGGATGGCGAATCCCAGGCCGATCGAGCCGCCCTGCGGGCCGCCCGCGTCGGCACCCAGCGTGGCGATGGCCGAGTTGATGCCGACGAGTTCACCGCTCATGTTGACCAGCGCACCACCGGAGTTCCCCGGATTGATCGCCGCGTCGGTCTGGATGGCGTCGAGCACGGTGTTCTGATTCTGCGCGTCGCCGCCGGCGGCCACCGGACGATTGAGCGCGCTGATGATGCCTGTGGTCACCGTGCCTTCCAGTCCGAGCGGGGAACCGATGGCCACGACGTCCTGGCCGACGCGCAGGTCCGCCGACGAGCCGACGGCGATGGGCGTCAAGCCGGACACGTTCTCGGCACGAACGACGGCGATGTCACTGCCCGGGTCGGTGCCGACCACAGTGAACGAGGTGGTCTTGCCGTTGGCGAAGGTCACCTTCGTCTTGGGGCCGCCCGGACCGGCCGGGGCTGCTGGGCCGTCTGCGGCTCCGGCGACCACATGGTTGTTGGTCAGGATCAGCCCGTCGGTGGACAGGATGACACCGGAGCCCTCTTCGGAAGACTGTCCGACGTTCACCTCGAGCTTCACGACGCTGGGAACGACCTTGGAGGCGACCTGCTCGACCGAGCCGGCGGGTACACTTGCGGCGGGCATGCTGGGCGCGGCACCCGAGGCGCTGATCCCGCCGATGCCGTGGTCGGGATGCATCAGCACCGCGACACCGCCACCGACTCCCGCGGAAACGATCGCGATGGCAACGGCACCGGCAGTCAAAGCGCCTGAGCGAGAACGCTTCCGGGGCTGCGGCTGGGGTGCGACCGGCATGGTGGGACCCGGGTACTGGCCCGGCCCCGCCGGCATCGGAGCACCGCGGTAGGGGTCGTGCTGCGCCCGAAACGCTTGCCGCTGTTGCTCAGTCGCGTAGCGCCAGTCATACCGCTGCTGCTCGTACGATCCCGACGGCGGTGCACCGGCCGGTCCGGGCGCCTGCCCGGGCATACCGGGTTGACGTCCCGGCGGCGGGGGCGGCGTATACCTCGGGTGGTTCGTCATGTCGCTGCGATGCTCTTCCTGGAGTAGGTTCCGTCGCCTGGAACAACGAAGGATGCTCCCTCAGGGTGCCCAAACGTGCTGAGAATCCGCTTAGAGATCCATTGGCACGGCGATAACAATTCGAGCACCCCCAGGCCTCTCGCCCTCTATCTTCGCCTGTGATTGTGCTCACCGCAGTGATCAGTCACCGCGTGTCGCGTGGTCTCACTCCGGCGCGTCGGCGGCCACCGGAGACGGCCGACCGGGCAGCACCACATGCACCGACGTTCCCGGCGGCTGACGACCGGGGGCGGTGTCCCGGACGAGAAGCGTGCCGCCGTGCTTGAGCACCACCTGCTTGACGATCGCCAAACCGAGACCCGAACCCGGCATCGCCCTGGCTGCGGTGGACCTGAAGAACCGCTCGAAGACGAGATTGCGTTCCTGCGGGGGGATTCCGGGACCGAAGTCGGACACCGCCAACTCCGCATGTTGCGCGTCGACCTGCACCAGCCGCACGCCGACCCGCCCTCCCGGAGGACTCCACTTCGCGGCGTTGTCCAGAAGGTTGAGCACCGCTCGGGCCAATCCGGCTCCATCGCCGTAGACCTGCCAGGGAGTCACCGATACGTCGAACTCAATATCGTTGCGGCGCCTGCGAACCCGCTCCAACGACCGGTCGATCACTTCGGCGAGTTCGACCGTCTCGTGGATGACACCGCCGGCATCCTCACGGGTGAGATCCACCAGATCGCCGACCAGCGTTGACAATTCCTCGATCTGTGCGAGAACGTCGGTCCGCAGCCCGGTCATCTCCTCCTCCGGAAGGCGAGGTGCGCCCGGCTTCTGCGATGCCATCAGGAGTTCGACGTTGGTGCGCAGTGATGTCAACGGCGTTCGCAGCTCGTGGCCCGCATCGGTGACCAGACGAGCCTGCCGCTCCCGGGACTCGGCCAGGGCCCGCAGCATCATGTTGAAGGCCTCGGTGAGACGGGCGAGTTCGTCGCTGCCGTACACCGGTATCGGGCGAAGGTCGTCGGTCCGCGCGACCCGTTCGGCCGCCTCGGTGAGCCGGGCCACGGGGCGCAGACCGGTGCGCGCCACCATTCCGCCGGCGATCGCGGCGACGGCGACGCCCAACCCTCCGACGATGAGCAACACCGTGCCCAACCGTTTGAGCACCTTCACGGTCGGTGCCAGGCTCTTCGAGATCAGCAGCGCGCTGCCATTGCCGAGATTCACCGCGAGGACCCGCTGGTGGTTGACGGTGCGCAGCGACATCAGCAGCTTGCCCGAAATGACGTCCTGCTCCGGCCCCTCCAGCGGCAGGGACTGCCCTTCCTGATTGGCGGTGTAGATCGCCTGGGAGGTGAACAACATGGCGTTGACCTCGGAGTACGCCGTGCCTTCGATCGCCTTACCCGGGTCGGCGGCCAGCGATCCGCTCTCGATCAGCAACTGGGCGCGGTTTCGCAACTGGGTGTCGATGTCGTCGTAGAGCGCGCGGGACACCACCGCGTACACGGCGACCGCCATCAGCACCACGACCATCGCCACCATCGACATGGCCAGCAACATCACGCGCCACCGGAGCGACACGGAGCTGCTGGTCGCGGGCGGCGGCGCGGGGTTGCCCGTCCACGGGGCAGGCGCTGCGCCGCTCATCAGGGGGGCGTCTCGCGCAGCACGTAACCCACCCCACGCACGGTGTGGATCAGCCGCGGTTCGCCTTCGGCCTCGGTTTTACGACGCAAATAGCCGACGTAGACCTCCAGCGCGTTTCCCGACGTCGGGAAGTCGAAGCCCCACACCTCCTCGAGGATCCGGCTGCGGGTCAGGACGCGACGGGGGTTGGCGATCAGCATCTCAAGCAGGGAGAACTCGGTTCGGGTGAGGCTGATCGGCCGATCGCCACGGGTGACCTCGCGGGTGACCGGATCCAGCGAGAGGTCCGAGAAGCTCATCGCCGCGGACTCCATGCCGTCCTCGGGGCTGGTACGGCGCAGCAGGGCGCGCATCCGCGCCAGCAGCTCCTCCAACGCGAACGGCTTGGGAAGGTAGTCATCGGCGCCGGCGTCCAGCCCGGCGACCCGCTCCGACACCGAGTCACGTGCGGTGAGCACCAGGATTGGTAGGTCATCGCCGGTGCTGCGGAGCTGACGGCAGACCTCCAGCCCGTCCAACCGCGGCATCATCACGTCAAGCACCACGGCGTCGGGGCGGTGGCTGGAGATCAGCTCGAGGGCTTCACGGCCATCCTGGGCCAGTTCGACCGAATAACCGTTGAAGGAGAGAGATCGTCGCAGGGATTCGCGCACCGCGCGATCGTCGTCAACGACAAGTATGCGCACTGGCACAGTGTCGACCCCGCATCTGAGAGTGACCTGAGAGGCGCGCCGCCGAGGCAGCGACTTCCGCTAATCAGCGCCGATCGAGGTCGATCAGACCAAGACGGGCGGCCTTGAGCAGACGCCGCGGGACCTTGTGCTGCTGACCTGCGACAGTCACGCCGACAAGTTCGGTCTTGGTGGCTTTCCACTGCGCGCGCCGACTACGGGTGTTCGCGCGCGACATCCTGCGCTTCGGCACAGCCATGATCGAGCTCCATCTATCGGGGTGGTATCGGGTGGTATGCCTGCGGGCCTGGACCTGTATCCGGGCGCTGGCAGTTGCTGACCAGGATAGCCGGTCAGCTGGACCGACTCCAAACTCCGCCATCACTGCACAGCGGTCGGCGGCGGTCCTGGACAACGCGCATCTGCCGTTCCGCGAGGTATCCGCCACAATCCTCGCACGCAGCGCGGTTCGCGGCGGATAGAAGACGCAGGTCGCGGGGGCGAAACGAGTCCGAAACGGGTCCGTCCAGAGCTATCGTGCGATTTCACGCGCAATTCTCAGGCTCTGCGCCCCCCGACGATGGAGTGACGATGCGACGGCTGTTGATGTCTGGACTCTTGGCGTTGGCGATGGCGTTGGCGGGCTGCGGCGGCGGAGGCACCGAAGGCTCGACGACCACCGTCGGGCCGACGACCGGCGAGACGTCGGCGACTGCGTCGGCCTCGGGTGCTTCGGGCTGCTCGGCCAGCGGCCTGGACGCCATGACCGTGCTCTCCGAATTCCAGCTCGAGATGGATGCCGCGCAGAAGGCCGGGAAGTTGACCCTCGACCAGCTCCTCGCGGCGCGGGACAAGCTGTTCAACGAGACAGAGGCGGCGGCCGACAAAGAGGACTGGACCGCGTACTGCGCGTCGATCGACAACATGCGGACCGAACTGGGACTCGCACCGCCCGGGGCTTGACGCGGTACCGGCGGTACCCAGTAACCTACCGGTTGGTTGGTCGAGGGTTCGGCGACGACGGGAGCGTGGGTGACGTCATCAAGCACTGATGGGGTCCACATCCCGGTCCGTATCGGAAACTGTTCCGGTTTCTACGGCGACCGCCTCTCGGCGATGCAGGAGATGCTCAGCGGCGGCGAACTCGACTACCTCACCGGCGACTACCTCGCCGAGCTGACGATGCTGATCCTCGGCCGCGACCGGATGAAGAATCCGGACAAGGGCTACGCGAAGACGTTTCTGCGCCAACTCGAGCAATGCCTGGGCACCGCCAAGGACCGTGGCGTTCGGATCGTCACCAATGCCGGCGGACTCAACCCCGCGGGTCTGGCGGCGGCAGTCCGCGCGCTGGCCACCACACTCGGCATCGACGTCGCCGTCGCCCATGTCGAAGGCGACGACGTGCTCGCCCGCGCCGACGAGTTCGGATTCGCGACACAGATCCCGGGCGGGGCCGCTCCGCTGACGGCCAACGCCTACCTGGGCGCCTGGGGAATAGTCGACTGCCTCGGCGCAGGCGCCGACATCGTGGTCACCGGACGGGTGACCGATGCGTCGGTGATCGTCGGACCGGCAGCGGCCCACTTCGGTTGGGCCCGAGACGATCACGCGGCGATCGCCGGAGCGATCGCGGCCGGACACATCATCGAATGCGGCACCCAGGCGACCGGCGGCAACTACTCCTTCTTCACTCGCGATTTTCCCGATCTGGCGGCTGTGATGCACCCCGGGTTCCCGATCGCCGAGATCCACGCCGACGGCTCCTCGGCGATCACCAAACATCCGGGCACCGGCGGCGCCGTCACCGTCGATACGGTGACCGCCCAGCTGCTCTACGAGATCACCGGTGCGCGGTACGCCAATCCCGATGCGACCCTTCGCGTCGACTCGATCGTGCTGTCCGATGACGGCCCCGACCGGGTGCGCGTCAGCGGGATCGTCGGCGAGCCGCCTCCTCCCACGCTGAAGGTGTCGCTCAACAGCATCGGTGGCTTCCGCAATGAGATGACGCTGATCCTCACCGGGCTGGACATCGAGGCCAAGGCCGAACTGGTGCGTCGGCAGCTCGAATCGAGCCTGCCCGTCAAGCCCGCGGAACTGGAATGGACGCTGGCACGCACCGACCACGAGGACGCCGACACCGAGCAGACGGCCAGCGCGTTGCTGCGCTGCGTGGTCCGCGACCCCGATCCCCATACCGTCGGCCGCCAATTTTCCTCGGCTGCGGTGGAATTGGCGCTGGCCAGTTATCCGGGCTTCACCAGCACCACCCCGCCGGGCGACGGTCAGGTCTACGGCGTGTTCACCGCCGCCTACATCCCCGCCGACCGCGTTGACCACGTTGCGGCGCATCCCGACGGCACCCGTGTCGCCATCCCGCCCGCCACCCGGACGATGGCCCTGGAGTCGGCCGACCCCGGCGCGCTGCCCGCGCCGTTTCCGGTCGGCGCGACCACGCGGGTACCACTGGGCGCCATCGCCGGAGCCCGCAGCGGAGACAAGGGCGGCAGCGCCAACGTCGGCGTCTGGATTGGCGCAGGGGCGAGCGAAGCGACGGGAAAGAGAGCCGACGACCAGTGGCGTTGGCTGGCACACACCCTGACTGTGGAGAAGTTTCGCGAACTGCTGCCGGAGACGGCCGAACTGCCCGTCACCCGGCATGTGCTCGGCAACCTGCGCGCGCTGAACTTCGTCATCGACGGGATCCTCGGCCAGGGTGTGGCCTATCAAGCGAGGTTCGATCCACAGGCCAAGGGGCTGGGCGAGTGGCTGCGCAGCCGTCATATCGACATACCGGAGGAGTTCCTCGCGTGAGCATCTGGACGACACCCGAGCGTGACGACCTGCGAAAGACCGTGCGCGCGTTCGCCGAACGCGAGGTGCTTCCGCACGTCGACGACTGGGAACGGATGGGCGAGCTGCCCCGTGACCTGCACCGCAAGGCGGCCGCGGCGGGACTGCTCGGTGCCGGCTTCCCCGAGTCCGTCGGCGGCGAGGGCGGCGACGGGGCCGACGCCGTGGTGATCTGCGAGGAGATGCACCAGTCGGGATCCCCCGGCGGCGTGTTCGCCTCGCTGTTCACCTGTGGCATCGCGGTGCCCCATATGATCGCCTCCGGCGACGAGCGGCTGATCGACACCTGCGTGCGACCGACCTTGCGCGGCGAGAAGATCGGCGCGCTCGCGATCACCGAACCTGGCGGCGGGTCCGACGTCGGGCACCTCACCACCCGCGCGGTCCGAGACGGCGACGACTACATCCTGAACGGCGCCAAGACCTACATCACGTCGGGGGTGCGGGCCGACTATGTCGTCACCGCGGCACGCACCGGCGGTCCCGGCGCCGGAGGTGTCTCGCTGATCGTCGTCGACAAGGGCACCCCAGGATTTGAGGTCAGCCGCAAGCTGGACAAGATGGGCTGGCGCTCCTCGGACACCGCCGAGCTGTCCTACACCGACGTGCGGGTGCCCGTCGCCAACCTCATCGGATTCGAGAACTCCGGGTTCCTACAGATCGCGGCAGCGTTCGTCTCCGAACGCGTCGGGCTTGCGGCGCAGGCGTATTCGAGTGCACAGCGGTGCCTGGACCTGACGGTCGACTGGTGCCGGAACCGGGAGACCTTCGGAAAGCCGCTGATCGCGCGCCAGTCGGTGCAGAACACGCTGGCCGAGATGGCCCGGCGCATCGACGTCGCGCGGGTGTACACCCGCAGCATCGTCGAACGGCAGCTCGACGGTGACACCAACCTCATCACCGAGGTGTGCTTCGCCAAGAACACCGCCGTCGAAGCCGGCGAATGGGTGGCCAACCAGGCCGTGCAGCTGTTCGGCGGCATGGGTTACATGGCCGAGTCGGAGATCGAGCGTCAGTACCGCGACATGCGGATTCTCGGCATCGGAGGCGGCACCACCGAGATCCTCACCTCGTTGGCCGCCAAGACGCTGGGCTACCAGGCATGACCCTCAAGTCGGTTCTCGACGCCCGCACTCCCGCCTACACCGAGGCCGCCGAGGCAATGGCGGCCAGGCTCGCCGAACTGGACTCCGAACACGCCAAGGCGCTTGCGGGCGGCGGCGAGAAGTACGTCTCCCGCCACCACGCGCGCGGCAAGATGACGGCACGCGAACGGGTCGAGGCCCTGCTCGATCCCGACTCCCCTTTTCTGGAGTTGAGCCCCCTTGCGGCCTGGGGAACGAACTTCACCGTCGGCGCCAGTGTCGTCGTCGGCATCGGCGCGGTCAGCGGAGTCGAATGCGTGATCGTCTCCAACGACCCGACGGTCAAGGGCGGCACCAGCAACCCGTGGACCCTGCGAAAGATCCTGCGCGCCAACCAGATCGCGTTACAGAACCGGTTGCCGGTGATCTCGCTGGTGGAGTCCGGCGGCGCTGATCTTCCCACACAGAAAGAGATCTTCATCCCCGGCGGGCGAATGTTCCGCGATCTGACCCGGCTGTCGGCCGCGGGCATCCCGACCATCGCGCTGGTATTCGGCAACTCCACCGCCGGTGGCGCCTACATTCCCGGCATGTCCGATCACGTGGTGATGATCAAGGAACGCTCGAAGGTGTTCCTGGCCGGGCCGCCCCTGGTGAAGATGGCCACCGGTGAGGAATCCGACGACGAATCCCTCGGCGGGGCCGAGATGCACGCCCGCACTTCCGGTCTGGCGGACTATTTCGCGGTGGACGAGCTCGACGCGATTCGCATCGGACGCCGCATCGTGTCCCGGCTGAACTGGCGCAAGCAGGGCCCGCAACCGGGTCCGGTCCGCGCTCCGGTGTTCGACGAGAACGAGTTGATCGGCATCGTCCCGCCGGATCTGCGCATCCCGTTCGACCCGCGTGAGGTGGTCGCCCGCATCGTCGATGCCTCGGAGTTCGACGAGTTCAAGCCGCTCTACGGCGGGTCGCTGGTGACGGGCTGGGCCACGCTGCACGGCTACCCGCTGGGCATCCTGGCCAATGCGCGCGGGGTGCTGTTCAGCGAGGAATCCCAGAAAGCCACCCAGTTCATCCAGCTGGCCAATCGCTCCGACACGCCACTGTTGTTCCTGCACAACACCACCGGCTACATGGTGGGCAAGGACTACGAGGAAGGCGGGATGATCAAGCACGGCTCGATGATGATCAACGCCGTGTCTAACTCGACCGTGCCGCACATCTCGCTGCTGATCGGCGCCTCCTACGGCGCGGGTCACTACGGCATGTGCGGGCGGGCCTACGACCCGCGGTTCCTGTTTGCCTGGCCCAGCGCCAAGTCCGCGGTGATGGGCGGCGCGCAGCTGGCCGGGGTGCTGTCGATCGTCAACCGCGCCGCGACCGAGGCACGCGGGCAAATCGTCGACGACGCCGCGGACTCCGCTATGCGGGCCGCTATCGAGGGACAGATCGAGGCGGAGTCTCTGCCGATGGTGCTGTCGGGCATGCTCTACGACGACGGCGTCATCGACCCGCGGGACACCAGAACCGTGCTGGGGATGTGCCTGTCCGCCATTGCCAATGGCCCGATCGAGGGGACGTCGAACTTCGGCGTCTTCCGGATGTGAGGGTGATGATCACTAGGGTTCTGGTCGCCAACCGCGGTGAAATCGCCCGGCGGGTGTTCGCCACCTGCCGGCGCCTGGGTATCGGCACCGTCGCCGTCTACACCGACCCCGATGCCGACGCGCCGCACGTCGCCGAGGCCGATGCCCGGGTACGCCTGGAGGGCACCAGGGGCTACCTCGATCCGGCACAGCTGATCGCCGCGGCGCACGCCGCCGGGGCCGACGCGATTCACCCGGGCTACGGATTCCTCTCGGAGAACTCCGAATTCGCTGCTGCCGTGCACGATGCTGGGTTGATCTGGATCGGCCCGCCGGTGGCCGCCGTCGAGGCGATGGGGTCCAAGATCGAGGCCAAAAAGATGATGTCGGCAGCGGGCGTGCCGGTGCTCGACGAGCTGAATCCGGACACCGTCACCGCCGACATGCTGCCCGTGCTCGTCAAGGCGTCTGCTGGCGGCGGCGGGCGCGGGATGCGGGTGGTGCGCGCCCTCGCCGACCTTCCCGAACAGGTGCAGGCCGCCCGTCGCGAGGCACAGTCGGCGTTCGGCGATCCGACGGTGTTCTGTGAGCGCTACCTCGACGCCGGGCACCATGTCGAGGTCCAGGTGATGGCCGATGCGCACGGCACCGTATGGGCCGTCGGCGAACGGGAATGCTCGATCCAGCGCCGCCACCAGAAGATCATCGAAGAGGCGCCCTCCCCTCTGGTCGAACGCGTTGCGGGAATGCGGGACAAGCTGTTCGAGGCTGCCCGACTGGCGGCGACGGCGATCGGCTACACCGGAGCCGGCACGGTCGAGTTCATGGCCGACGAGGAGGGCGAGTTCTTCTTCCTCGAGATGAACACCAGGCTTCAGGTCGAGCACCCGGTCACCGAACTCACCACCGGACTGGACCTCGTCGAGCTCCAACTGCTGGTCGCCGCGGGTACACCGCTGGACGCCACACCTCCGACGGCGCGAGGCTCGTCGATCGAGGCCAGGCTCTACGCCGAGGACCCCGCCAAGAACTGGCAACCCCAGGCCGGCACGGTGCACCGCTTCGCCGTGCCAAGCGCGGCAACAGAATTCGACCTCATCGACAGGGTCGGGGTCCGTCTCGATTCCGGTATCGCCGACGGGTCGGTGATCTCGGTCTTCTACGACCCGATGATCGCGAAGGTCATCACCTACGCGCCGACACGGACGCAGGCTGCCGCCCTGCTCGCCGATGCGCTGGCCCGCACCCGAATCCACGGCGTGCGCACCAACCGCGACCTGCTCGTCAACGTGTTGCGCCACCAGGCATTCCTCGACGGTGCCACCGACACGGCCTTCTTCGACACCCACGGCCTGGTGACACTGGCGGCGCCGATTGGCGGCAGCCGGGCCACCGAGCTGTCCACCGTGGCCGCAGCACTGGCTGACGCGGCCCACAATCGCGGCACTGCAACGGTTCTCGCCGCAGTGCCCAGTGGCTGGCGCAATCTCGGGTCGGGGTATCAGGTCAAGCGGTATCAGGACACCGACGGTGAGATCCACGAAGCGCAGTACCGCTTCACCCGCGCCGGCCTCGATGTCCGCGGCCTCGATGATGTGGCGTTGACCTCCGCGACGGCGGACCGGGTGGTGCTCACCATCGGCGGGGTGGACCGTCCGTTCGACGTCGCACGGTACGGGGACAGCGTCTACGTCGACTCCCCCAGCGGCTCAGTGCACCTCACCGCGCAGTCCCGGTTCCCGGACCCCGACGACGCCGTCGCCACCGGGTCACTGCTCGCTCCGATGCCGGGATCGGTACTGCGGGTCGGGGCGGCCGTGGGCAGCGCGGTGACCGCCGGCCAGCCGCTGGTATGGCTGGAAGCGATGAAAATGGAGCACACCATCACCGCGCCCGTCGACGGCGTGCTCGCCGAGCTCAATGTCACGGCGGGACAACAGGTTGAAGTCGGCGCCGTGCTGGCCCGGGTGGACTCAGGAGAGGACGAGAAATGACGACTGGCACCACGAGCTTTGTCGAGACCGAGGAACAGCAGGCGCTGCGCAAGGCGGTGGCCGCAATGGTCGCCAACTACGGGCAGGACTACTACCTCGAGAAGGCCCGCGCCGGAGCGCACACCGACGAATTGTGGACCGAAGCAGGCAAACTCGGGTTCATCGGCGTCAATCTGCCCGAGGAGTACGGCGGTGGCGGCGCAGGCATGTACGAGCTGAGCCTGGTGATGGAGGAGATGGCCGCCGGCGGTGCGGCGTTGCTGATGATGGTGGTGTCCCCCGCGATCAACGGCACCATCATCTCCAAGTTCGGCACCGAGGAGCAGAAGAGGCGCTGGATCCCCGGCATCGCTGACGGGTCGATCACGATGGCGTTCGCCATCACCGAACCCGATGCCGGATCCAACTCGCACAAGATCACCACCACCGCGCGCCGCGACGGCAGCGACTGGATCCTGTCCGGGCAGAAGGTTTACATCTCCGGTGTCGACCAGGCGCAGGCGGTGCTCGTCGTCGGCCGAACGGCGGACCACAAAACAGGCAGCCTCAAACCTGCGCTGTTCGTGGTCCCTACAGACACACCGGGTTTCACGTTCACCAAGATTCCGATGGAGATCGTCAGCCCGGAGTTCCAGTTCCAGGTCTTCATGGACGAGGTACGCCTTCCCGCCGACGCGCTGGTCGGATCGGAAGACGCGGCGATCGCCCAACTGTTCGCCGGGCTCAACCCGGAGCGGATCATGGGCGCCGCCAGCGCGGTCGGCATGGGCCGCTTCGCGATCGACAAGGCGGTCGACTACGTCAAGACGCGCCAGGTGTGGAAGACGCCGATCGGTGCGCATCAGGGCATCTCGCATCCGTTGGCGCAGAACCACATCGAGATCGAGCTGGCGAAGCTGATGATGCAGAAGGCCGCCGCCCTCTATGACGCCGGGGACGACGCAGGCGCGGCGGAGGCCGCGAACATGGCGAAGTACGCTGCCGGCGAGGCGTCGGTGCGCGCCGTCGACCAGGCTGTCCAGTCCCTCGGCGGCAACGGATTGACCAAGGAGTACGGCATCGCCTCGGTCCTGACCGCGTCGCGGCTCGCGCGCATCGCGCCCGTTAGCCGCGAGATGATCCTCAACTTCGTGGCGCAGACGTCGCTGGGCCTCCCCCGGTCGTACTGATGGGCGAACCAATTCCCGGGTCGCTGCGCTCCGGCCCGCCGACCCTGGTCCGTTACGACGCCGAGGGCCCGATTGCGCGGCTCACCCTGGATTCGCCGCACAACCGCAATGCGCTGTCGTCGGCTCTGGTCGAGCAGATGCACGACGGCTTCACCCGGGCATCCGCCGAGCACGGCGTCCGGATGGTCGTGCTCAGCCATACCGGCGGAACCTTCTGCGCGGGAGCTGATCTCAGCGAGGTTCCCAGCACCGATGCGACGGCGACCCCTGCCGAGATGGCCGCCGAGCGGGCGCGGGACCTGACCCGGCTGTTGCGCAGGATTCTCGAGTCACCGCTTCCCGTCATCGCGGCGATCGACGGACACGTCAGGGCCGGTGGCCTGGGCCTGGTCGGCGCGTGCGATATCGCCGTCGCGGGGCGCTCCAGCACGTTTGCGCTCACCGAGGCGCGCATCGGCGTCGCCCCGTCGATCATCTCGCTGACGCTGCTGCCGAAGATGACGGCACGCGCCGCCGGACGCTACTTCGTCACCGGGGAGAAGTTCGGCGCCGACGCCGCCGCCGAGATGGGGCTGATCACCGCCGCCACCGATGACGTCGCGTCTACGGTCGCCGAGTTGACCTCCGCGATCGCCTGGGGTTCGCCGCAGGGCCTCGCCGAGTCCAAGGCGTTGACCACCGCGGCCATCCTCGAGGACTTCGACCGGCACGCAGAGAAATTGACGCAGCGGTCGGCGGCGTTGTTCGTTTCCGACGAGGCCCGCGAAGGAATGTCGTCGTTTCTTCAGAAGCGGCGTCCCAACTGGGTCGGGTAACGCTTACAGTTTGGCCAAGCCTCTTGCATGTGCCGGTGTTCGTCGTAGGCTCGTGGCGATGTGCGCATCCTCCAGCACCAGAAGGTCACGATGAGCACCCCCGCGTCGCGGCACGGGGCGATTCGCGCTGGCGACACCGACCGCATTCAGGTTGCTCAGCTACTCACCGACGCCGCCGCGTCGGGCACGATTGCGCTCGGTGACTACGAGGCGCGGCTGACCAGGGCTTACGCCGCCCAAACCCACGATGAACTCGACCGATTGTCTGCCGACCTTCCCGGGACGGTGACGCGGGGTCGCGGTGGCCCGTGCCGGCCCGCTCCGTCGACGGTGCTGCTGGCAATCCTGAGCGGCTACGAACGCCGCGGCCGGTGGAATGTGCCCCGACGGCTGACCACCTTCGCCTTGTGGGGTGGCGGCGTCATCGACCTGCGCTACGCCGACTTCACTTCACACGACGTCGACGTCCGCTCGTACTCGATCATGGGTGGGCAGACCATCCTGTTGCCGCCCGAGGTCAACGTCGACCTGCGGGGGGTCGGGGTGATGGGCAGCTTCGATCAGTCCGTCAGCGGCGAAGGTGCGCCCGGCGCGCCACGCGTGCGGATCCGCGGCTTCTCCCTGTGGGGCAGCGTCGCTGTCAAGCGCAAGAAGCGCAGGCCTCCCACCGAGAACGCCTGACGCCTGACGCCTGCACGCTCAGCGACGACGTTTGGCGCTCAGGTAGTCGCTGACCACCGCGGCGCCCAGGCCGTCCAGATCGGGAACCACGACACGGCCGCCGACTCGTCGGGCAACCTGATCGATGAACCGCGCCAGTCCGGGGTCACTGCCGAGACGGAAGATCGTCACCTGCGCCCCCAGCTTGGCGACCTCGTCGAAACCCCTCACCGTGTGCGCGATGGTCCGCGGGTGCGGCGGGTAGTCAAAGAACACCGATGTCGCACCGTTGCCGTCGAAGTCCTCGAGGTGCGCGGTCGGCTCACCGTCGGTGACGATCAGGATCACCGGCTGGGCGTTGGGGTGCCGACGCAGGTGCCGGGTGGCCAGTGCCAACGCGTGGTGCAGGTTGGTGCCCTGCTCGTAGACGCCCTCGAGCCCGGTCAGCTCGGCCGCGGTCACCGTGCGCGCATACCGGCCGAACGCGACGATCTGCAGTGCGTCTGACCGGAACCGCGTGCTGACAAGGTGATTGAGCGCCAGCGCCGTCTGCTTCATGGGCAGCCAGCGGTTCTCCATCACCATCGAGAACGACGTGTCGACCAACAGCGCCACCGCAGCCTGGGTCCGGGTCTCGGTCTCGGAGATCTCGACATCCTCGACCGTCAGGCTGATCGGCCCGGCCGACTGGCCGGTTCCCGCTTCCCGCAGCACCGCGTTGGTCAGGGTGCGGGTGACGTTCCACGGCTCGGTGTCGCCGAACTGCCAGGGCCGGGTGGCACCCGTGAGCTCGCCGGCCGCACCTGCGCGCCGAGTGTCGCGCTCGCCGTGACGGCCCGAGAGTTGTTGTGCCACATCCCGTAATGCCGCCTGACCGAGTTGGCGCATCGCCTTTGGGGACAGTCGCCACTGCCCGTCTGCACCGCGGTCCAGGAAGCCCTGGTTCATCAGCGCACGTTCCAGCTCTGCGAGGGTGCGCGCATTGACGGCGGCCTCGTCCCCGAGCTGGCGGGCCAGCATGTCGAGGTCCACGTCGTCCATGGTGGCCCCGGCATAGCTCTGCGAGAGTTGCTCGGCGAGCTGTTCGAGCTCGGCGATGTCCGCCAGCGCCGCCGCACCCTCTCCCATGCCCAGCGGGTCGTCGCCGGAGAATCGCTGCGAGCCGTCCCAGTCCTCTCCCGGCCGTGCGGCCTGCAGGTGACCGTCGAGGCGGTTGAGCGCGTTCATCAACGACGGCGACCCGAAAGCCTGCTGCGCCAACGCATCCAGCTCTGCGCGCTGCTGCTCGGAGAGGCTGTTGCGGAACCGCTGCGCGGCGGCGGAGCGCTTGGCCAGCGAATCCAGCAGCTCGTCGATGTTCTGCGGGTTCTCGGGGAAATACTCGCCGTGCTTGGCCATGAATTCTTGGAAGTCTTCGGGCGAGTCTTCGCCTTTGGCGTGCTTGTCGAGCAGATCGTTGAGGTCGTCGAGCATGTCGTTGACACGCTGACGGTCTTCGTCGGTGGCGTTCTCCAACGCCTGCTTCATGCCATCGAAGCGCTGGTCGAGCATCTCGCGGCCGAGCAGATCCTTGATCTGCTCGTACTTCTCCCGCGCTTCCTGTGAGCGCCAGTCGTATTCGGAGAGCTCCTGAACGGCCTTGGCGGGAGACGGCGACAGAGACTCGAGCTGCAGCTCGCCGAACCTCGCGTCGTCGTCGAGAGCGCGTGCCAGCTCCTTACGCTCGGCCAGCACCGCCTCGTCGAGCAGCTTCTTGATGTCGGCCAGCGTGCCGTCGAGGTTGTTGCGCTGCAACAATTCCCGTCTGCGTCGGTTGGCTTCCGCAGCGAGCTTGTCGGCGCCCGGCATGTTCGCCGAACCGCGCCGCAGCAGCTCCGAGAGTGCCCGGCGCGGCGAGGTGCCCTCCATGACGTCCTGCCCGATCGCCTCGAGCGCCTCGCGCAGATCGACCGGGGGTGCCAGCGGATCGGGACCGCCGGTGTAGGTGGAGTATCGGGTGAAGCGCCGCGAACCGGGTTTAGCCATAGACGGTTTCACCTTCGTCGGAGACCTTGTCGATGCGTTTGGCCAGATACAGCGCCTCGAGCGCCAACTCGATCGCAGCGGCCCGTTGGCCGTCGGACTTCGCCTCGAGCCTCTGCTGGATCTCGGCGACCGCGGGCACCTCGGGGAGGGCGGCCAAGACTTCGCGCGCCGATACCCGCGCACCGGTCGTGACGGGCGAGCCGTGCTCGATCGCGGTGACGATCGGCCCGACGTCGATGCCTCCGAGCAGGCGCTGCGCGGTGTCCGCGGTGGCCCGCCGCAGCAGGTGCTCGAGCACCGCCTGCTCGCGTCCTTCCTCGCCGGACTCGAACTCCAGCTTGCCGCGCAGCACGTCGATCACCGTTCCGAGGTCGACCACCCGCGCGACGGGATCCTGCTCGCCGAGGATCGCCGCCCGGTGGCGTGCCGACGCCGCGACGGTCTCGGCCGCCGCGATCGCGAACCGCGCGGACACCCCGGAGCGTTGGTCGATGGAGTTCGATTCCCGGAGACTGCGGGCGAACCTGGCCAGAATCTGCAGCAGGTAGCCGGGAACTTCGGCGGCCAGGTGGGCCTCCTGCTCGATGACGCCGACCTCGGCGTCCAGTTCGAGCGGGTAGTGGGTGCGGATCTCGGCGCCGAAGCGATCTTTGAGCGGCGTGATGATCCGGCCGCGATTGGTGTAGTCCTCCGGGTTGGCGCTGGCCACAACCAGCACATCCAGCGGAAGCCGGAGCGTGTAGCCGCGCACCTGAATGTCGCGCTCCTCCATCACGTTGAGCATCGACACCTGGATGCGCTCCGCCAGGTCGGGCAGCTCGTTGACCGCGACGATGCCGCGGTGCGCCCGAGGGATCAGGCCGTAGGCGATGGTTTCCGGGTCACCCAGGCTCCGTCCCTCGGCCACCTTGATCGGGTCGATGTCGCCGACCAGATCGGCGACGCTGGTGTCGGGGGTGGCCAGCTTCTCGGTGTAACGCTCGCTGCGGTGCCGCCACGCGATCGGCAGGTCGTCTCCGGAGTCCGCGGCCCTGCGGATCGATTCAGGGGTGATGGGGCTGTAGGGGTGCTCGGCGAGCTCGGCGCCGGCGATCACCGGCGTCCACTCGTCGAGCAGGTTGGTCAGCGCCCGCAGCAGCCGCGTCTTGCCCTGGCCGCGTTCGCCGAGGAGCACCAGGTCATGCCCGGCGATCAGCGCGCGCTCGAGCTGAGGGATGACGGTGTCGTCGAAGCCCAGGATGCCCGTCCACAGATCACGCCCGTCGGCCAGCGCTGCCAGCAGATTCTCTCGCATCTCGGCCTTGACGCTGCGTTCCTGATGTCCGGATGCCCGCAGCTCACCGACGGTGCGAGGGAGGTCGTTAGGTGAAGTCACCTCTCCACGCTACGACGGTCTAACAAATTCGGCATCGCCCCTCCGTAGATTCAGCCTGCAGCGGACGCGGGAATACGCGGGCGGGCGCGTCGGGCTATCGCGCGGCAGCCCGCCACCTGTCGATTTCGGCCCTCGAGGCGAGATCGACACCAGGGCGGCAAATCGGGGTTATCGCCGACTCATCCCAGCCATGACGTCGATCTCACACCGAGCACGCCGACGAGCCATTGTCACCGTGCGCAGCGCCCGCTCCGAGCCCTCGGGTTGCGGATGGCCTGAAGAAGTCAGGCGACTAGGGGCCGGGCGACCGCGAGCATCAGGACCAGACGTCTGCCGATCGTCGTACCGACCCTGCTAGTGCGCGAAATGCCTTGCACCCGTAAGGTACAGCGTGATCCCGGCGGCGGTGGCGGCTGCGGTCACCTCGTCGTCGCGGACCGATCCACCCGGGTGCACGACGGCCTTCACCCCGGCCCGCATCAGCGTCTCCAGCCCGTCCGGGAACGGGAAGAATGCATCGGAGGACGCCACCGCCCCCTGGGTCCGGTCGCCGGCCCGCTCCACCGCAAGGCGTGCCGCGTCCACCCGGTTGACCTGCCCCATGCCCACCCCGACGGTGGCCCCGTCCTTGGCGATGACGATCGCGTTGGACTTGACCGCCCGGCAGGTCCGCCAGGCGAACACCAGGTCAGCGAGCGTGTGGGGGTCGGCCGGTGTGCCGGTGGCCAGCGTCCAGTTCAGCGAATCGTCCCCGGCGGCGTCGATGGCGTCGCGCTGCTGAAGCAGCAGGCCGCCGCCGATCTGGCGGAACTCGGTGCCGCCCTGCTGTGGCTCGGACGCGACGAGCACGCGGATGTTCTTCTTTCGGGCAAGCACCTCCACCGCTCCAGGCTCGTAGGCGGGCGCGATGATGACCTCGGTGAAGATGCCTGCGACGGTCTCGGCCATCTCGACGCTGACCTCCGTGTTGGCGGCGATCACGCCGCCGAACGCCGACAACGGGTCACAGTCGTGGGCCTTGCGGTGAGCGTCGGCCACCGAGACCGACGAGATCGCGATACCGCACGGGTTGGCGTGCTTGATGATCGCCACGCAGATGTCCTCGTGGTCGAACGCGGCGCGCCAGGCGGCGTCGGCATCGGTGTAGTTGTTGTAGGACATCTCTTTTCCGTGCAGTTGCTCGGCCTGCGCCAGTCCCGGCCACGCGCCGTCATCGCAGTAGAGCGCGGCCTGCTGGTGCGGGTTCTCGCCGTACCGCAGAACCGCGGTGCGCCGGAACGTGGCGCCGAGCCACGGCGGCAGCGCCGCCCCTTGGCCTTCCGGGTTCTCGGGGGCCAGCACCGACTCCATCCACGACGCCACTGCGACGTCGTATTCGGCGGTGTGCCGGAATGCCAGGGACGCCAGCTTCTTTCGCTGCTCCAAGGTGAATCCGCCCGCGTGTACCGCCGCCAGCACGCCGTCATAGCCGAGCGGATCGACGACCACCGCGACGCTCGGATGGTTCTTCGCCGAGGCGCGCACCATGGACGGCCCGCCGATGTCGATCTGTTCCACGCACTCGTCGACGCCGGCCCCCGAGTTGACGGTCTGGGTGAACGGGTACAGGTTCACCACGACGAGTTCGAACGCCGCCACCCCGAGTTCGGTGAGCGCCGAAACGTGTTCGGGCTTGCGCTGATCGGCCAGCAGTCCGGCGTGCACGTGGGGATGCAGCGTCTTGACACGGCCGTCGAGCACTTCGGGGAAGCCGGTGACGTCCTCCACCGGTGTCACCGGAATGCCGGCTTCTGCAATGGTTTTCGCGGTCGACCCGGTGGAGATGATATCGACGCCTGCCGCGTGCAGACCTTGAGCGAGCGGTACCAGACCGGTCTTGTCGTAGACACTGATCAGCGCGCGCCGGATTCGCCGCCGGCCCTCGTTGTCGGTCATCCTATGGTCGCCTTTCGTCCTGCCCAGGTCACGCCGCGGGTTGCCAACTCTCCCAGTACATCCACCAGGAGTTGTCTCTCGATCACCTTGATCCGTTCGTGCAGGGTCGCCTCGTCGTCGCCGTCGAGCACGTGGACTGCCTGCTGGGCGAGGATCGGCCCGGTGTCGGTGCCCGCGTCGACGAGGTGCACCGTGCACCCGGTGATCTTCACTCCGTAGGCCAGCGCGTCGGGGACCGCGTGCGCACCGGGGAACGCGGGCAGCAGCGCGGGATGGGTGTTGATCACCCGCCCGGGAAACCTCGAAAGAAATTCGGGCCCAAGAATTTTCATGAACCCGGCCGAGACCACGAGATCGGGGGCGTGGGCGGCGGTGGCTTCGGTGATGGCGTGGTCCCAGGCATCGCGGTCCGGATGGTCCTTGAGCGCGACGGTGTATGTCGGCACCGATGCGTCCGCGGCGATGTCCAGAGCGGCGCAGGCGCGGTCGGTTCCGACCGCGACCACCCGTGCGGGATAGTCGCCGACGGCGGACTTCAGCAGGGTGGCGAGCAGCGAACCGGTGCCGGACGCGAGCACCACCACCCGCGCCGGCGCGCTCGGGGGCACACGGACCGCTGGCTGCACGCCTGAGAGCCTAGTGGGTGGCTAAGCGGAGCTGCCCCCGCGGTTGTCGCCGTGCTCGTCATCGACGACGAAGTGGTCCTCGGGGTCGAGTTCGTCCAGCCGCGGACCGTCCCGCGGCGGACCGTCGCCGCCAACCCCCCGCGCGACGTGCTCGTCGACGAACACCGGACGCGGGTCGGGTTCCGGCTCAGGTGAGATCTCGACGGTTTCGGGTTCGGCATCGTCACCGTCCTCGGCGTCGTCACCGTCCTCGGCGTCCACCTCGCCGGGCACGGGCCCGGCTCCAGGCTCCGGCGCTCCCGGCGTCTCGGGGTCGAGCACCGCCGCGGCCACCTTGGGTCGACGCGCCCGCGCCTGAATGCCGCCCGACATCGCCACCGTCAACGCCCCGATCCCGGCGAGCCACAGGAACACCGCGGGGGCGAACGTCGCCTGGTCCACTCCGACGTCACCGAAGTTGCCGAGCTCTCCGCCGCCCGCGAAACCCAGCAGCGCCATCGTGGCGGCGGCGACGGCCGCCGCAACGACAACCTTGCCCAGAGCCGACAGCAGCGGCAGCGGGCGTCGCGCGCACTGCTGCCCGAGCGCGACACCGGACACCGCCGCCACGATCATCAGCGCGACCCAGACCGGGCCCAGGGGCGGCGTCGGCACCGCGGCCAGCACCGGCAGCGCCGGGATGTCGCCGCCGAACACCGTGAACGAGCTGAACGTCGCAAGCCCCACGTGGGCGCTGGAGCCGACCGCCACCGCCGCCGCGCCGACCACGACATTGGGCACGTAGAGCACCGACAGCGCCGTCAGACTCAGCTGACCGAACATCGAGTCGGTGATCGAGTACAACTCGTGCATCGTCGACCAGTGCACGACCAGCGACCCCGCGACGACCACACCGGACAGCCCCAACAGCGCGAGCACGCCCGCTCCGGCCGCCCGCAGCGCATCAGGCAGCCACATCGGCAACCCAGACGCGAGCAGGAGCCGTCGGCCCACCCGGGAACCCACACCCAACAGCGCGCCGATGACGTGCACGGTGAGCACACTGCCGAACGCGTGCAGGGGATCGGGGGTCTGCAGTTGCGTCAGCACCGCGGAGGCATCATGGATGACCGCCAGGCACAGCGCCGTGATCAGAATCGGACCACCCAACGCGGAGGCCACCACCCAGCGGGTGACGAACCACGACGTACTGGTCGTCGCCGATGCCGTGGTGCGTGCGGTGCCGTAGATCATGACCAGCACCGGAAGCAGCGGCATCACGCCGAGTGCGCTGCCGGAGATCGACACCGGAACCTGATGCACGCCCAGCCACATGCTCGCGATGGCGCCGTGAGCGCCGGTCATGTCGCTGTTGGCGATCAGCAGCTGCAGCAGCACGACCGCGGCGATGATCACCAGCGCGACCACGGACGGCCCAAATGCAACCCGGAGAAGGTCACGCGCCTGGCGTGTCCCGACTGGTCGGTTGCTCACGGGTTGGGCCGCTCCTCGTACAAGCTCGGGCGCGCGACGTTCGCGCACGCGCGGCTCAGACTACGACGACGACTGACCCGACTGCGAGGATGACGGCGACTGGTGTTGCGTGGGCACCTGTGTGGTCGGCGCGTTACTGGCGGGCGGCTGGCCGTAGGTGGGGAACCCGGTGGGCGGTGTCGGCGGGCCCGAGGGCGAGACCGCGGGGAACCCGCCGGTGTTCGGACCGGTGCTCGGATAGCCGCTGCCGGGGTAGGACGACGGGTAGCCCGGCCGCTGCTGCTGGGGCGGCTGCTGGTGGGACGGCCCGCCGTGCTGGGGCTGGCCAGGGGGCTGACCGTAGTAGGACCCGGGGTACTGGCCATAGGGCTGTTGCTCGTACTTGGGCCGGGGCGTCGGAGCGGTGATGATCCCGGCATCGAGCAGCAGCGCGCCGACGCCGACGATCGCCTGGATCGCGGTGAACGCGACGACGAGGTACAGGCCCCAGTCGATGGAGACGCCGCTGGGCGCGGCGAGCACGATCGAGATGACGAGCAGGAAGCTCAGCAGTGACAGCACCCCGACGAGCGCCGGCCGGGGCGTCTGCTTCGGCAGCAGACCGACACCGGCGATCAAGGCCGCCAGGACCGAGACGACAACGGCGATTTCGATACGCAGCGGCGTGATGAACACCTCGGACGCCACGGTGAACTGCGGACCGAAACTCGACAAGTAGACGAGAAGGCCGAGTACGCCGACTGCCACGGCAAGGTACAGCGGCAACTTGGTGGCGCCTTGGGCGGCGGACTCGGTTTCCGGGAGCTTGCTGAACTGCTGGGTTGGCGCGGCGAACTGGGCGTTCGGCTGCTGCGCGGGCGGATAGCCGGGGTTTCCGGGCGGGCCTTGGGGGTAGGACATGACCTCTCCTGTGCTGTGCGGGCATCGGATCGACGGTGACAACGCTGACGACGCGTCCAACTGCGATGGCAACGGACCGCGTGAGCGATTCGATGATCCACGCTAGCGCACCTCCGGCGACCGCTGTCACGCCTCGGTGCGTGGAGGGGCGTGGCCCGCGCGTCGGCCCACAGGCGAAATCACACCGTGACGAGCACCGGTGAGTCGATCGAATTCTGTTCGGATTCCTCGATTTCGCGCACCAGTGGCAACACCCGGGAGCCGAAGTACTCGATCTCCTCCTGGAAATGTAGGAAGCCGCCGAGGATGAGGTCCACGCCGCGTTTGCGGTACGCCGCAATTCGTTCCGCGATCTGCTCGGGAGTGCCGATCAACTGGGTCCGGAAGCCGTCGTTGTACTGGACCAAATCCTCGAACGTGGAGTCGGCCCACATGCCGCGATGGTCCGCAGTGGAGTTGCCGGCCTGCTGCACGGCCGAGCGGAATCCGTCCACCGCAGGCCGGTTCGCCTTCGCGATGATCTCCCGCAGCGTCTCCTTTGCTTCTTTCTCGGTGTCGCGGGCGATGATGAACCCGTTGAGTCCGAAATTCACCTCGCGGCCTGCGTCCCGCGCATGGTCGCGAACCTCGACAACCTGCTCGGTGACGCCGTCGAAATCCTTGCCGTTGGAGAAATACCAGTCGGAGTAATAGCCGCCGTTGCGGCGGGCGGCCGTGGAGTTGCCGCCCTGGAAGATCTCCGGATTCGGGCGTTCAGGGGTGTTCAGCGGCTTGGGCTTCAGCGTGAAATCGTGAATTCGGTAGAAATCGCCACGGAATTCAACGTCGTCCTCGGTCCAGATCCTGCGCAGCACCTGGAGGAACTCCGCGCTTCGCCGGTAGCGCTCGTCGTGCTCGAGCCACGGCTCACCCAGGTGGGTGAATTCATCCTTGAACCAGCCGGACACCACGTTGACCGCGAAGCGACCGCCTGACAGGTGGTCGGCGGTGGCGCCGAGTTTGGCCAGCACCGCGGGTTGCCACAGGCCGGGGTGGACCGCGGCGATGACCTTGAGGCGCTGGGTGGCCAGCAGCAGCGCCAAGCTGAAGCTGGTGGACTCGTGCTGGTACTCGGCGCCGTAGCTGGCCTCGTAGCGAACCTGGGACAGCGCGTATTCGAACCCGTTGTTCTCCGCGGTCTGCGCCAACGTGACGTTGTAGTCGTAGTTCCAGTCGGTGCGCTGCTCGATGTCGCTGGTGACCAGGCCGCCGCTGACGTTGGGCACCCAGTATGCGAACTTGACGTGGTCGGCGATGCGTTCGGTCGTCATGGTCAGCCATCACACCAACGCCGTCGCGCCGCGTCGCGGGTAACGCTCGCGGTGAAGGAAAGGCGGGCCCCGACCCTCCGCCGAAATGGCATTCCGGCAGGCGCCTTCTCGACTTTTCCCTGCCGGAATGCCATTTCGGCGATCAAGAGGGTGGGGTCAACTCATGACGATCGGCGTGGCCGCGATGCCGTTGAACGGCGATGCGGTCACCGAGGTATAGGCACCCATCATCGGGCTGATCAGCACGTCGCCGGTCTCGAGCGCAGGCATCGGATAGTCGCGGGCGACGACGTCGGCGCTGTCACAGGTCGGCCCGGCCAGCGTGACCGGCTCGAGCCGCACCCCCGGGTCGGTCAGCTCGCGCAGCGCGAGGATCGGCGGGTGCACGTCTTCGGTCATCACGTTGGAGTAGCTCCCGTAGAGACCGTCGTCGAGGTAGTGCCAGACCTGCCCGTCGCGCACAGCGCTGCCCACAACGCTGGTCAGCAACGTCATGCAGTCGGCGGCAAGGAATCGGCCCGGCTCGGCCAGCAGGGTGAACTGCTCCCTGTCTGGGTGACCGACGCCCCCGAGGACCTCATCGACGATCGCCGTGACCGCACTGATCGGGGGTTCGGGCTCGCGGTAACCCACAGGGAAGCCGCCGCCGATATCGATCACCCTGGTGGGCACGCCCAGTGCGTCGCGCAGGTGGTCGACCAGATGCAGCGTGTGCCTCAGCGCCGTGCCGAACGGTTCGGCCGACGGGCTCTGGCTGCCCACGTGGAAGCTGAACCCGGCGAACTGCACACCGGCGGCGAGCACGTGTTTGACGAGTAGTTCCGCGTCCGACAGTTCGGCGCCGAACTTCGAGGATAGATCCGACTTCGCCGCCGGATTGCGAAAGGCCAGCCGCACCAGCAGCTCGATATCGGCGGGACGGCCGGCGAATTTCTGCGCCTCACAAATATTTTCGACGACGTAGGTGCGGATGCCCGCCGCGTAGGCATGGTCGATGTCGGCGGGCTTCTTGACCGGATGGGTGTGAATGCAGCGATGCATCGGCAGGCCGAGTCGCTCTAGCAGGTCGATCTCGCCACGGGTGGCCACGTCGAAGCCGCCACCGCAGATCGCGATCGTGGACAGCACGACGGGGTGCGGCAATGCCTTCACCGCGTAGTGCAGACCGAAGTCCGGCAGCGCCTCGCGGAGTCGGCGCAGCCGCCGGGCCACCCGGTGCGGCTCGAGCACCAGCAGCGGGGTGCCGTGGGCCTTGGCCAGGGCTTCCCAGCGTGGCGCGCTGTCCCTCAGTTCGTCATGCCACTGCGACCGTCGCTGCGATTTCATCCTCACCCTCCTGTGCGGTAGATCGGTGCGCCAGCAGTCCCTTGAATCGCTCGTAGCTGACGATCGCGCAGAGATAGAAGGCCACGTCGGAGACGAGTTTCCCGAAGATCCAGCCGACGATGACGTTGCCGAAGAGCGCCGGCCCGTAATAGAACGCGAGGGGCCGGACGGCGATGCTGTCCACCAACTCGGCGGGCCCGAATTCGATGGCGACGCTGCGCAGGGCCAGAAGGTTGCCCACCAGCACCCGGGGAACGATCCGACGATGCGCCTGGCTTTGATAGCTCCAGCGCAGCGCACTGATATAGGCCGCCGCGTAGTACCCGGCGGAAGCTCCGATCGTCGCCACCACGGCCGCGACACCCAGCGACCCGGTCGCGCCGTAGGCGATGGCGGCCCCACCCAGCTCCCCCACCGTGCCCGCGATCTCGCAGGGCAGATAGCGACGCACCCATTCCCGGATCCGTGCCCATTTCGACGGCGTCGTTGTCACGTCATGAACTGTTCCGCGCACACCTCTGCGGGTCGTGAGTAGCGCGCTACGCGTATTCACCACCGACGACAGGCATCGACCGGGCAGGTACCCGCCTTGCGCCCGCGGACTGGAACACGTTCTAATTCTCGGTATGGACTTTGGGTTGGTGTTGTTCACCTCGGACCGCGGTATCACTCCGGCAGCGGCGGCCAAGCTCGCCGACGAGCACGCCTTCACCACGTTCTACGTGCCGGAGCACACGCACATCCCGATCAAGCGCGAGGCGGCGCACCCGACGACCGGCGATGAGTCGCTGCCCGACGACCGCTATATGCGCACCCTGGACCCCTGGGTGTCGCTGGGCACCGCCGCGGCCGTCACCACGAAGGTGCGGCTGTCCACCGCCGTCGCGCTGCCCGTTGAGCACGACTGCATCACCCTGGCGAAGTCCATCGCGACGCTCGACCATCTGTCCGGCGGCCGGGTCAGCCTCGGGGTCGGATTCGGCTGGAACACCGACGAACTCACCGACCACAACGTCCCACCGGGACGACGACGCACCATGCTGCGCGAGTACCTCGAAGCCATGCGCGCGCTGTGGACGCAGGAGGAAGCCGAATACGACGGCGAATTCGTCAAGTTCGGGCCCAGCTGGGCCTGGCCCAAGCCGATCCAAGCCCATATCCCAGTACTCGTCGGGGCGGCGGGCACCGAGAAAAACTTCAAGTGGATCGCCAAGTCGGCCGACGGCTGGATCACCACACCTCGCGACTTCGACATCGATGCACCCGTGAAACTGCTGCAGGACACGTGGGCCGCCGCCGACCGCGAGGGAGCGCCACAGATCGTGGCGCTGGACTTCAAGCCGGACCCCGACAAGCTGGCCCGCTGGAAGGACCTTGGCGTCACCGAGGTGCTGTTCGGGTTGCCGGACAAGCCCGAGGCCGAGGTCGCCGGCTACGTCGAACGACTCGCTGGAAAGCTCGCCGCCCTCGGGTAATCGCGCGGACGCTCTTCTGGTTACCGCAGGACCGCGCGGTTGCCGTTGTCCGTCGACGTCACGGTGATCGCGGCACCCAGCGGATCGCCGTCCGACATCAGCGAGACGAGGCCCTCGTCCTCACTGGTCGCCATGAACCGGCTGCCGTCGGCGTCGAGGCGGCCGACGATGATTCCGGTCCGCACCGGCCAGTCGTAACGCACCGAGTAGGTCTCGACGGTGCCCGCACCGTCAACGGACTTGGTGACCGGCACCGTGGGCAACGCGGCCACCTGCTCGGTCAACTCGGCGCTGCGTGAGGTCCGCCAGCCGACCGGCTCCGTCGAATAGATGCCGACCGAGTACTTGCTCATGATCCCGCCGTTGGCGCCGACGAAGCCGAATCTCCCTGGGTTGTCCCGCATCTGGCTGACGGTCTCGGCGATGCCGTGCAGCGAATAGCTGTTGCCGGGGCCGCCGAAGTACGGGAGACCGCCGGTGAGGGTGACGCCGCGTGGGTCGTCGGCCGCCAGTCCGAGCGCCTCGCAGATCACGAACACCGGGAAGGGAAAGCAGCTGTAGAGATCGAATGTCGCGATGTCGTCGACACCGATCCCCGCCACCCGCAGTGCCTCGTGCGCCGCCAGCACCGAGGCAGGCCCCGCACCGAGGTCCTCCCGCGTGAGCAGCGCCTGCTCGATGAGATCGGAGTGACCGTGCAGATAGATCCACTTCTCTTCCGGCACACCGAGTCTGCGCGCGGCACCGACCGACATCAGGACGGTGGCCGCACCCTGGTTGACGGTGTCGCGGGCGACGAGCAGCCGGGGGTACGGGTCGCAGATCATCCGGTTCTCGTCGGTGACGGTCTCGATCTCCTCGACGGAGCGCTCCACCGGTGACGACGAGAACGGGTTCTTGGCAGCGACTTTCGACATCGGCGCGAAGAGTTCGGCCATCTGCCTGCGGTAGTCGGCGACACTCACGCCGAGGCGCGCGCGACGCGCGTTGTCGAGCAGACCGTACTGGACCGCCGCACCTGTGAGCCCGTGCTGGACGGTGTAATCGTCGATATAGCTGTAGATCTGGTGGCCGCGGTCCTCCAGCTGACCGTCGATGTGTTCGGTGAAGTCGGGCTTGTCGTCCCGGTTGGCGAAGTACTTTGCGGTCGAACCCGGTTCGGAGCCCATGATCATCGCGGCGTCGATCTCGCCGGCGGCGATGGCGGCGGCGAACTCGGTGACGACCTTCTGCGATCCCTGCCCGCCGACGGGTTCGAGCACCACCCGTGCCGGGTCGGCACCGAGTCGCCTCATCACTGACCGGGGATAGTTGTTCGACTTGCCGAGCAGGGCAGGCATCGGTCCGGAGATCTCGAACTGGCGGAGCCCGACCACGACCTCGATCGCCCTGGCCACGGCGTCCGCATCGGCACCGGTATCGGCCAGCGCCGCCCTGGCGGCCTCGGTGGCCAGATCAACCGCCGACATGCCCCGGTATCCCGGGTCGTCGATCCGTTCGGTGAACTGTCCGACGCCGACGATGACCGGCGTTCGGGGATCAACTGCCATGGTGCCGTCCTCTCACAATTACTTCGAGAGGCTAATAGAACACGTTTCAGCTGACAAACGCGAAACTGCGGCCAGATCGTAGAACTCGACGAGTTCGGTGATCTGGCCGCAGTCTCGGTGAGAGTCAGAGGCTTTCGAAGATCTCCCGGGCCAGGTTGGCGGTCGCGGACGGGGTCTTGCCGACCTTCACGCCTGCGGCCTCCAGGGCTTCCTTCTTGCCCTCGGCGGTACCCGCACCGTCGGACACGATGGCGCCGGCGTGGCCCATGGTCTTGCCCTCCGGGGCGGTGAAGCCCGCGACGTAGCCGACGACCGGCTTGGTCACGTTGGCCTTGATGTAGGCCGCGGCCTTCTCCTCGGCGTCGCCGCCGATCTCGCCGATCATGACGATCAGCTTGGTCTCGGGATCCTTCTCGAACGCCGCGATGGCGTCGATGTGGGTGGTGCCGATCACCGGGTCGCCACCGATGCCGATGGCGGTCGAGAAGCCGAGATCGCGCAGCTCGAACATCATCTGGTAGGTCAGCGTGCCCGACTTCGACACCAGCCCGATCGGGCCCTTGCCGGTGATGTTGTTCGGGGTGATGCCGACCAGCGCCTCACCCGGGGTGATGATGCCGGGGCAGTTCGGCCCGATGATGCGGGTCTTCTCACCCTTGTCGACGTTATAGGCCCACGCATAGGCGCTGTCCTGCACCGGGATTCCCTCGGTGATGACGACCAGCAGCGGGATCTCGGCGTCGATGGCCTCGATGATGGCGTCCTTGGAGAAAGCCGGCGGCACGAAGGCGATCGACACGTCAGCGCCGGTCTCCTTGATCGCCTCGGCGACACTCGCGAACACCGGTAACTCGACGTCGTTGCCGTCTTTATCTTTGTGCGAGACGGTGGTCCCGGCCTTGCGCGCATTGACGCCGCCGACCACCTGGGTGCCGGCCTTCAGCATCAGCGCGGTGTGCTTGGTGCCCTCGCCACCGGTGATGCCCTGGACGATGACCTTGCTGTCCTTGTTCAGGAAGATACTCATGTTTCGTTGGCTCCCTTACTTGTTGGCCAGCTCGGCGGCCTTGTCGGCGCCGGAGTCCATGGTGTCGGCCTGGATCACCAGGGGATGGTTGGCTTCGTCGAGGATGCGACGGCCCTCTTCGACGTTGTTGCCGTCGAGGCGCACGACGAGAGGCTTGTTGGCAGTGTCGCCGAGCTTCTTCAGCGCGCCGACGATGCCGTTGGCCACCGCATCGCACGCGGTGATGCCGCCGAAGACGTTGACGAACACGCTTTTGACCTGGCTGTCGCCCAGAATCACGTCCAGGCCGTTGGCCATCACCTCGGCCGACGCGCCGCCGCCGATGTCGAGGAAGTTGGCGGGCTTCACGCCGCCGTGCTTCTCGCCGGCGTAGGCCACCACGTCGAGGGTGGACATGACCAGCCCCGCGCCGTTGCCGATGATGCCGACCGCACCGTCGAGCTTGACGTAGTTGAGGTCGTTCTCCTTGGCCTTGAGCTCCAGCGGGTCGGTGGCGTCCTTGTCCTCGAACTCGGCGTGACCGGGCTGGCGGAAGTCCGCGTTGCCGTCGAGCGTGACCTTGCCGTCCAGCGCCAGGATCTGATCGTCCGGCGTACGCACCAGAGGGTTGACCTCGACCAGCGTGGCGTCCTCGCCCACGAAGACCTCCCACAGCTTCTGGATGGTCACCGCCGCGGCGTCGAGCACCTCAGCGGGCAGGTGGCCCTGCTCGGCGATCGAACGGGCGAAGGCCAAGTCGACACCTTTGACGGCGTTGACGGGGACCTTGGCGAGCCGCTCAGGCTTGGTCGCTGCGACCTCCTCGATCTCCATGCCGCCCTCGACCGAGCACATCGCCAGGTAGGTGCGGTTGGAACGGTCCAGCAGGAAGGAGATGTAGTACTCCTCGGCGATATCGCTGGCCTCGGCGACCAGCAACTTCTTGACGACGTGGCCCTTGATGTCCAGGCCGAGGATGTTCTGGGCGTGGGTGAACGCGTCATCGGGGGTGGCCGCATATTTGACGCCGCCGGCTTTACCGCGGCCGCCGACCTTGACCTGCGCCTTCACCATGACCGGCTTGCCGATTTCCTCGGCGATCGCCTTGGCGTCTTCGGCGGATTCGGTGACCCGGCCGGGGGTGGTGGGGACGTTGTGCTTGGCGAACAGCTCTTTCGCCTGATACTCGAAGAGATCCATGGACCCACTGTCTGTCTGTCGTTGTTTTCCGCAGCTGCTGCGACTCTCCCGCCCGGCAATCGGTCACGACGTGTTTGATCGCGCTGGGCTCGGGGGAACTTTATCGATACGCGTGCACGCCTTCTCCACCGCCCACCTGTCATGTGGTGGATCTCACCGCCGCTGAGTCGTGATTCAAGTCACAATCTCGCGCGGAATAACCTCTCGGGTTGCCACTTTGATTGGAATTTGGTTAACGTCCTCTGGTCTAAGTAACGGTCTGATCACGACGACAAGGACTTTTCAGGTTGCCTCAGCATCGTTCGCCACGTCCCTCCGAGGGTTTTTCGGCGAACGCTCGCACCGCAAGTCTCAGCGCTCGCCTGGCTGCCCCGGCGCCCAGTGCGGCCGAGGTCACCGACATCATCCCGTTCAACGAATTCGGGGAAATCGGCGATCTGGAGTTCCTGCCGCACGCCGCGTTCGACCGCGAAGCGCAGGTCATCCACGCCCCTGAACTCGACGATATGCACGACTGCGACGACCTGGTTCCGGTGCGCCTCGACGTGCCGACCCAGTTCCGCACCCCGCGTGCCGAGCGGCGTGCGCCGTCTCGGGCCTACCGCGACAGCCATACCGACGTCAGCGATGGCGCAGCGGCCACCGACATCATCGACATGCGCGGCCGCAAGGGCCTGCACCGCAAGACCGAGGTGCCCGTCAAGGGCCGCCTGATGGTCGCCGCCATGGCCGTCGGAGCCACCGCGGCCGGCGCCTACACGATGACCAACGGCGCGCCGAAGGCTCCCGCCCAGACCGTGCTCGCTTCCGAGCAGGCGACGATCGACGGCGGCGCCGTCATCACCGGCTCGGTGGACGGCATGCAGATCGTCACCGTCACCCCCGCCGCGAACTCGGCCGTCCATGCGGAGGAGATCACCAAGGCCGCCGCGTTCGCGCAGGAGCGTGCCGAGCGCGAGGCCCGCCTGGCCCGGCCGCAGTTCGCGATGCCGACCCGCGGCGTGTGGACTTCCGGGTTCGGTTACCGCTGGGGCGTGCTGCACGGCGGCATTGACATCGCCAACTCGATCGGGACCCCGATCCTGGCCGCGGCCGACGGAGTGGTCATCGAGGCCGGGCCGACCGCCGGCTACGGCGCCTACGTCAAGCTCAGGCATTCCGACGGCACCGTGACGCTCTACGGGCACGTCAACAGCTGGCTGGTCAGTGTCGGCGAGCGAGTGATGGCCGGCGATCAGATCGCCACGATGGGCAACCGGGGCAACTCGACCGGGCCGCATCTGCACTTCGAGGTCATGCTCAACGGCACTGACCGGGTCGACCCCACCGGGTGGTTGTCCAAGCGGGGGCTGTCCCCCGGCAGCTACGTTGGCTGAGTGGCCAGCGAGAACGACGACGCACACCAGTCTCCGGAAACCGACGACACCCGCATCATCCGTCGCGCCCCCCTGAGCACCCCGTCCCAGCCACTGCCGACGTCGTCCGATCCGCCGACGAGCATCATCCGTCGGCATCCGACCGGTGAGATCCCGGTAGCGACACCGGAACCCGCCACCGGCTACATTCCCCGTGCCAAACCCGTCGCGGTGGCCCCGTCACGGACGCCCTCGGCTGACCCGAAGCCCGCCATCGCTACTGCCGTCGTCAGCATCCTGTCCGGCTGGGCGACGGCGGTGATCGCCACCGACCTGATCACCGGGTGGTGGGGCACGGATCTGTTGTTCTGCGTGGCGGTCGGGTTCCTCGCGACGGTCTCGGCGGCCGCCACCATCGGCGGGGTGATCGCGTTGCTGCTGCGACAGCGGATCGGCCGGCTGCTGATCGTGGTGGGGTCGGTGGTGGCGATGCTGATCTTCGCGAGCCTGTTCATCGCCGGCGCGAAACTGCCCGCGGTGGTGTTCGGGATGCCGCTGCTGCCGCTGGCATCCATCGGGCTCGCGATGCTGCCGGACACCGCCCTCTGGGGCCGAACGGGCTAGCGCTACAGCTTGGCGACGGGCGCGTGGTTGTGCATGAGTTTCACGCGGCCTGCGCTGCCGAAGTCGATCAACGACATGGCGGACTCGCCGACACCCGACACTTCTTCGACACGGCCCAGCCCGTACTTGTCGTGGGTGACCCGGTCCCCGGGTTCGAGCACCAGCAGCGCACGCTTGCCCACCACCGGCCTCGACGGCGCGGGTCGCGGGGTGCCGAACCGGCCCGCACCGCTCACCGGGGCCGAGAACGACGACGCCTGCTCGGTGCGGCGCCAGTCGATGAGTTCCTGCGGGATCTCCCGCAGGAACCGTGACTCGGGGTTGAGCATGGGCTGTCCCCACGACGAGCGAACCTTGGCGCGGCTGAGGTAGAGACGCTGCCGGGCGCGGGTGATGCCGACGTACGCGAGTCGGCGTTCCTCGGACAATTCGAGCGGATCGCCCAGCGCCCGCATGTGCGGGAACATGCCGTCCTCCCAGCCGGTGACGAAGACCACCGGGAACTCCAGCCCCTTGGCGGTGTGCAGCGTCATCATCGTGACGACCCCCGATCCGTGCTCGGGAATGTCGTCGGCGTCGGCGACGAGCGACACCCGCTCCAGGAAACTTGCCAGCACCCCGGTGTCGGGGATGTCCTCATCCTGAGGCTCCTCCTCGGCCAGGGCCTTGGCGTTCGCCAGGTCGATGCTGAATTCATGTGCGACGCTGACTAATTCGTTGAGGTTGTCCAGCCTCGCGAGGTCCTGCGGATCACTCGATGCTTCGAGCTCGGCCCGGTAGCCGGTGCGGTCCAGCACGGCTTCCACGAGCTCACCGAGCTCTTCGCCGAGCTTGCCGCGCAACTCGTCGAGCAGCCCGACGAATCCGGCGATCGCCTTCTCGGAACGGGTGTTGAGCAGCGGCACCTTGCCTTCGGCCGCCGCCACCAGCGCGTCGTTGAAGTTCGCGCCGGTGCTCTCGGAGTACACCGCGACACACGCCTCGGCTCGGTCACCGATGCCGCGACGCGGGGTGTTGAGGATGCGCCGCAGGCTCACCGCGTCACCGGGGTTGTCCAGCACCCTAAGGTAGGCGACGATGTCGCGGATTTCCCTGCGCTCGTAGAAGCGCACGCCCCCAACGACTTTGTACGGGATGCCAGCCCGGATGAAGACCTCTTCGATGGCACGGGAGGAGTTGTTGGTTCGGTAGAACACCGCGACGTCGTTGTAGGAGAAACCGCTGACCGAGTCGGCCAGCGAATCGATCTCCTGGGCGACGAACCTGGCCTCGTCGTGCTCGTTGTCGGCGACGTAGCCGACGATCAGCTCACCGTCACCGGCGTCGGTCCACAGCCGCTTGTCCCGCCGACCGGCATTGCGCGCGATCACCGAGTTGGCGGCGTTCAGGATGGTCTGGGTCGAGCGGTAGTTCTGCTCCAGCAGAATCGTTGTCGCGCTGGGGAAGTCACGCTCGAAGTCTTCGATGTTGCGGATGGTCGCGCCGCGGAACGCATAGATGGACTGGTCGGCGTCGCCGACCACGCACAACTCCGCCAGCGGCACCGCGTCGGTGTCCGATGCGCCGACCCCCACGAGTTCGCGCACCAGCATGTACTGGGCGTGGTTGGTGTCCTGGTACTCGTCGACGAGGATGTGCCGGAACCGCCGCCGGTAGTACTGGGCGATCTGCGGAAAGGCTTGCAGCACAGCGACTGTCTCGCCGATCAGGTCGTCGAAGTCCAGAGCGTTGGCCGCACGCAGCCTGCGCTGGTACTCCCCGTACACGTCGGCGACGATGCGCGCCAGATCGTCGGCGGCCTCCGAGGCTTCCGCGGCCGCCTGTTCAGTGCCGATCAGCTCGTTCTTCAGATTGGAGATGCTGTTGGCGAGCAGCCGCGGCGAGTGGCGCTTGGTGTCCAGACCCATGTCCTTGCCGATCATCAGCAGCAGACGTCGTGAGTCGTCGGAGTCGTAGATGGAGAAGTTGGAGTTGAGCCCCGGCAGCAGCGAGGCCTGGTTGCGGAGGATCCGCACGCAGGTGGAGTGGAACGTGGACACCCACATGCTGCGTGCGCGCGGGCCGATCAGCCCGACGATGCGTTCGCGCATCTCCGCGGCGGCCTTGTTCGTGAACGTGATGGCCAGCACCTGGCCCACACCGACATCGCGGGCCGCCAGCAGGTAGGCGATCCGGCGGGTCAGCACAGCCGTCTTCCCGGACCCGGCGCCCGCCACGATCAGCAGTGGGGACCCCTCATGCAGCACAGCGAGGCGCTGCTGCGGGTTCAGGCCTTCGAGAAGTTCATCGGTCCCGGTTGCCGTAGAAGGAGAAGTCATACTGCGCCAAACCTACCGCTGCCGGGCGACACTCTTTGCGCAGGCACGGCCGTTAGTGGCACACTCGTTGGGTGCTTACTGCGCAGTGGCGATTTTTCGACGGGTACCGGCCAGCGGTGCCCGTGGTTTAGCTGCTTCCTCCAGCCCCGCGGTCCGCTTCCGGATCCGGGGCTCGTCTCTTGTGTGAGGCCCGAAACCGGATGAGGCCAGGGTCTTCACCCAACGAGAATTCGGAGAACGACATGACGACGACGGAAACCTCTGAGGCTTTACCGGTGCCAGATATTGACGAATTGCGTCAGGAGATCGACCGCCTCGACGCGACGATCCTCGAGGCAGTCCAGCGCCGCACCGAAGTCTCCCAGCTGATCGGCAAGGCGCGGATGGCCTCCGGCGGCACCCGCCTGGTGCACAGCCGGGAGATGAAGGTCATCGAGCGCTACAGCGTGCTGGGCGCCGAGGGCAAGAACCTGGCGATGCTGCTGCTGCGCATGGGCCGCGGCCGCCTCGGCCACTGATCCAGAGCGATTTCGGCGTCGTTGGTCAACCTCAGCATGACCAAGTGCGCCGAAATCACTGTGGCTTGAGCGCGTCGACCAGCCACGGCGTCAGCCACTCGACGGCCTCGGGTGTCGGGTGCACGCCGTCACTGCGCATCCTGATGCCGTCGACCTTCACCTGGTAGTACCCGCCGGGGCTCAGCTTCTTGTTCAGGTCCAGCACCGAGGCGTTGGGCCGTTCGGCAACGACGTTGCGCACCAATGTGTTCCAGCGCTCGACGCGCTTGGGCTGATCCTCGGGATAGAGGCTGCCGTCCGGCTTCTCCGCCCGGCGGTTGTAAGGCTCGGTCGTCACCACGATCCGCGCGCCCGTCGACCCCAGGATGTCCAGCGCCCGGTTCAGTTCCCCCCGCAGGTATGCGTCGTAGGCGGGCTCGCCGATGTGTGTCCAGTCGCCCTCGTTCATCCGGTCGACGACCTCCCACCGCCCGACGATCAGCAGCACCACGTCGGGTCGCTCATGGCTGATCCGCTGCGCCCACCGACTGGGCCACGCGTCGCATTCGGGTTTCTGGTCGAGTTCCTGCCCGACGTACTCATAGGGGCCTCCACGGGCGATGCCGCATCCGATCGTCGTGTAGTCCGCGAAGTCCAGCCCTGGCGTCTGCGGCAGATACCGCATCAGCGTCCACGCGATCGAGTCGCCGAACACGGCCACCCGGGTGTCACCGGGGGCACGCGGACGCACCGGAGCAGCGACCTCGACGGGGATCTCCGGCGCGATCAACGCCGCCGAATCGATCTGCGGACTGACCGGCGTCCCGGGTTTCGCCCCGACCGGCAGGACGGTCATCGCCACCACCGCGGCCGTCGCCGCGGTCGCCGCGGCCAGCGGCAGCATCGGCACCGTAACCGGCCGCCACCGGCGCAGAGGCTGCTCGACGGCCCACCACAGCACCGTCGCGACCGCGATGGTCGCCGCGCAGCGCAGCGCGAACAGCTGCCCACCCGAGATGCCGGTCCGTTCCCCGTTGATCAGCAGGAAGATCGGCCAGTGCCACAGGTAGACGCCGTAGGAGATCGCGCCCAGTCCCACCAGAGGTGGCAGCGCGAGAATCCGGGCAACGGGCCCGTCCTGCTCCAGCGCCACCGACGCGATCACCAGGATCGCCGCGGCCGCGACCACGATCAGCAGCCCGTGCCGAAACTCCTGCGCGCTGCCGGTGGCGAGGTGAGCGGCGACGGCCAGGATCACCAGCCCGACGGCCGGCAGCAACCGGGCGGGCCAGCGCGCCCACCGGGAACGCAGCACCGCGCCGCCGTCGGTCAGTCCGCGCCAGTCACGCACCAGCAGTGCCGCCGCGGCGGCGCCGACGAGGAGCGCCTGGATGCGGGTGTCGGTGCCGAAGTAGACCCGGTTGAGGGTGGTCTCCGAGGAGAACAGCATTGTCGCGCCGGCGGAGACGGCGATGCCTGCCGAGGCGAGGACGAACACCGCGGTGCGCACCGCTCGCGGGGTCACCGGGACGCCGCGCCGGTAGGCCACCGCGGCAAGCCCCGCGACGACGGCCGCCAGCAGCAGCGGCCACAGCACGTAGTACTGCTCCTCGACCCCCAGCGACCAGGTGTGCTGCAACGGCGACGGCGGAGCGCCCTCGGAGAAGTAGTCGGTCTGTTGGGCGACGAACACCCAGTTGGACATCCAGAACAACGAGGCGACGGCGTCGTCACGAAGCGACGCGGTGGATTCGGCGGAGAACAGCTCGCGCAGCGCCACCACGGCGAGCACCATCAGAAGCAGCGCGGGCAGCAGCCTGCGGGCGCGGCGAATCCAGAACTCCTTCAGGCCGATCCGCCCGGTGCGGCCGATCTCGTCGAGCAGCAGCGACGTGATCAGGAAGCCGCTGAGGACGAAGAACACGTCGACGCCGAGGAAGCCGCCGGACAGCCCGGGGATGCCGCCGTGGTCGGCGAGCACGAGCGCGACGGCGATCGCCCGGACACCGTCCAACGCGGGGATTCCGCGGCTCGGACTCACATATCGGCGTGGGCCCACACGGATCGGCGCCGCACTCATGGCAGTACCGAATGTGACGGCTCCGCCGTCGGTCACGTCGCGGTCCCTTCCTTGCTGCTCGAGCAAGGAATTTTATGGGCTTGGCGGCACCGGATCGGGGAAGGCGCGCGGCCGGGAGCCGCGCCACTTCAGACGGTCAGTTGGTCAGCGCGATGTACTTCGTGTCGAGGTACTCCTCGATGCCCTCCGAGCCGCCTTCGCGACCGTAGCCCGATTCCTTGACGCCGCCGAACGGCGCCGCGGGGTCGGAGATGACACCGCGGTTGATGCCGACCATGCCCGCCTCGATCGCCTCCGCGACGCGCAGCGCCCGGTCCAGTCCCTGCGTGTAGATGTAGGCCGCCAGCCCGTACTCGGTGTCGTTCGCCGCGTCGATGCCCTCCTGCTCGGTGTCGAATCCGATGACCGGAGCGACGGGCCCGAACACCTCCTCTTTGAAAATGCGGGCCGCCGCGGGCACGTCGGCCAGCACGGTCGCCGGGTAGAAGTGACCCACTCCGTCCGGCGCCACGCCCCCGACGGCGACGGTCGCGCCTTTGGACACGGCATCGGACACCAGGTCCTCGACGATCGCGACCTGCTTCTTGCTGATCAGAGGTCCCAGGGTCGACGATTTGTCGAGTCCGTTGCCGAGCTTGAACTCGCTCATCCGCTTCACCAGCTTCTCGGTGAACTCCTCGCGGACCGAGTTCGCGACGTGGAAACGGTTCGACGCGGTACAGGCCTCGCCGCCGTTGCGCATCTTGGCCAGCAGGGCACCGTCGACCGCGGCGTCGATGTCCGCGTCGTCGAACACGATGAACGGCGCGTTGCCGCCGAGCTCCATGGACAGGCGCAGTAGTTTGTCGGCGCTCTGCTTCACCAGCGCCTTGCCGACGCCGGTGGACCCGGTGAACGTCAGCTTGCGCAGCCGGCCGTCGTCGATCAGGGCGGTGGTCAGGTCACCGGGCTTGGTGGTCGGCAGGATCGACAGCACTCCCTTGGGCAGCCCGGCGTCGTCCATCAGCTTGGCCAGCAGCATCATCGTCAGCGGCGTCTCCTGCGCCGGCTTGATGACCATGGTGCAGCCGGCCGCCATCGCGGGCCCGATCTTGCGGGTGCCCATCGCCAGCGGGAAGTTCCACGGCGTGATGGCCAGGCACGGCCCCACGGCCTGCTTGGTGACGATGATGCGGCCGGTGCCCGCCGGGCTCCTGGTGTAGCGGCCGTCGATGCGCACCGCCTCCTCGGCGAACCAGCGGAAGAACTCGGCGCCGTATTTCACCTCGCCCATGCTCTCGGCGAGCACCTTGCCCATTTCCAGGGTCATCAGCGTCGCGAACTCCTCGGCGCGTTCGGTGATGGCCTCGAATACCGAGCGCAGGATCTCGCCGCGCTCGCGGGGCGGCGTCGCGGCCCACTCTTTCTGGACGCCGGCGGCGGCGTCGAGTGCGGCGATGCCGTCCGCCGGGGTGGCGTTGGCGATGGAGATGAGCACCTCGTCGGTCGCCGGGTTGAGGACGTCGAAGGTCGACGACCCCCGCCGTTCCTCACCGCCGATCCACAGTCCGGTCGGAACGGATGACAACAGCTTTTCGATGTCCATGCATCCATCATTTACACCTTCGTTCAGCGCTCCGCACTAGGGTCGAAAGAATGACCGACATCGTGGATATTTCGACTACTCCCGCCTGGAACGCGCTCGCCCGCCACCATGATCAGATCGGCGAAAAGCACCTGCGCGAGTTCTTCGACGAGGATCCCGAGCGCGGCCGCGAGCTGACCCTGACCGTCGGAGATCTCTACATCGACTACAGCAAGCACCGCATCACGCGGGAGACCCTCGCCCTGCTGATCGACCTGGCGAAGGCGGCCGATCTGGAGGCCAAGCGGGACGCCATGTTCGCAGGCGTGCACATCAACACCTCCGAGGACCGCGCCGTCCTGCACACCGCGCTGCGGCTGCCTCGCGGGGCGCAACTCGAGGTCGACGGCCAGGACGTCGTCGCCGACGTGCACGAGGTGCTCGACGCGATGGGCGCGTTCACCGACCGGCTGCGCAGCGGCGAGTGGACCGGCGCGACGGGTGAGCGCATCAAGACCGTCGTCAACATCGGCATCGGCGGGTCCGATCTGGGCCCGGTGATGGTGTACCAGGCGCTGCGCCACTACGCCGACGCCGGCATCTCGGCGCGTTTCGTATCGAACGTCGACCCGGCCGACCTCGTCGCCAAGCTCGACGGACTCGACCCTGCCACAACGCTTTTCGTCATCGCGTCCAAGACGTTCACCACGCTGGAGACGCTGACCAACGCGACGGCGGCGCGCCGTTGGCTGACGGACGCGTTGGGCGATACTGCGGTGTCCAAGCATTTCGTGGCCGTCTCGACGAACGCCAAGCTCGTCGACGACTTCGGCATCGACACCGACAACATGTTCGGCTTCTGGGACTGGGTGGGCGGACGCTACTCGGTGGACTCGGCGATCGGGCTGTCGGTGATGGCGGTCGTTGGCAAGGAGCGTTTCGCCGAGTTCCTGGCCGGCTTTCACATCGTCGACGAGCACTTCCGCACCACCCCGCTGGAGGCGAATGCGCCTGCGCTGCTTGGTCTTATCGGCCTCTGGTACAACGAGTTCTTCGACGCCCAGGCGCGGGCGGTGCTGCCGTACTCCAACGACATGACCCGGTTCGCGGCGTACCTGCAGCAGCTGACCATGGAATCGAACGGCAAGTCGGTGCGCGCCGACGGCACGCCGGTGACGACCCAGACCGGCGAAATCTTTTGGGGCGAAGCGGGAACCAACGGCCAGCACGCGTTCTACCAGTTGCTGCACCAGGGCACCCGGCTGGTTCCGGCCGACTTCATCGGGTTCAGCGAGCCCACCGACGATCTGCCCACCGCCGACGGCACCGGCAGCATGCACGACCTGCTGATGAGCAACTTCTTCGCTCAGACGCAGGTGCTCGCGTTCGGCAAGACGGCCGAGGAGATCTCGGCTGAAGGCACTGCGCCCGACGTCGTGCCGCACAAGGTGATGCCGGGCAATCGGCCCAGCACGTCGATCCTGGGCACCAGGCTGACACCGTCGACGGTGGGCCAGCTGGTCGCCCTCTACGAACACCAGGTCTTCGTCGAGGGCGTCATCTGGGGTATCGACTCGTTCGACCAGTGGGGTGTCGAGCTGGGCAAGACACAGGCCAAGGCGCTGCTGCCGGTGATCACCAGCGCTGCGTCGCCCGCCGAGCAGTCGGATTCGTCGACGGACGCGCTGGTGCGTCGCTACCGCGCCGAACGGGGCCGGGAAGCGTGATTCCGGTGTCGTTGGTCGCGCTGGGGTTGACCAACTGCACCCGAATCACTCAGGCGTCGGGGTCGGGCCGCGTCCATCCCAGGATCATCGCGGGCGTGCAGCCGCCGATCAGCAGCACCGTCAGCGCCATCAGTCCACCCGCGTAGGCCATGTCGGTATCGGCGCCACCGGTGATGACCGAACCGAAGATCAGGTAGAAGATCGGGATCAGCATCAGGTTCTGCGTGATCGTCAAACCGATGGACCGCGCGTTGTTGCGCTGTGAGAGCTCGTATTCGTCCAGCGTTGCGTCCGGCGCGTCACCCTGGCGGCCCGAGACGATCTGCAGCGTCAGCCACATCGGGAAGAAGACCAGGCAGGCAGGAAGCCACAGAAGTGGCGCCCAGTCGACACCGAACGCGCACAACAGACTCACGACGAACATGAACGCGAACGTGATTGCCAGCCCGCGGACCAGCATTCGACGCCGACGCTGGGTACGCCATGTCGGCAGCGAATGAGCATAGGTGCGTTCGTGTTTGCGGAAGCGTTCGGCGCGGTAGTGCTGGTACTGGTCGAGCAGTGTCGAGTCAGGCATGATCGTTGCCTCCTTGCGGTCGTCCGTCCTTTCGGTAGAACTCGGTCGACAAGGGAGTGAAGGGCACCCGCGAGAACACCGCTTCCACGGGCAGATCGAAGACGCCGCAGATGCGGAACGCCAGGTCGAGGCTGGGATAGTGGTCGCCTCGTTCCAGCGCGCCGACGGTCTGGGGGTTGACGTCGATGAGCTCCGCGAGCTGTGCCCGCGTCATTCGCCGCTCGGCGCGTAGCACGCCGATGCGGTTGTGAATCGGAGTTGTTTCCCCTCGCCTTACCGGGCTCACCTAATCGATTGTTAGGAAAACCCAACGATCTGTCAACCTTTGTCGATGACCGCCGTCGCCTTGTGGACCGTGATGGGTGCCGCGAGTTGTTGGTCGTCGCAGACGCGCTGCAACTTCTCCAGCGTGGCGTCAAGGCCAGGCCCGAGCCGCGGCCCGGGAGTGAAGGTGGCGGGCAGGTGCTGCATGCCCTGGATGACACCGATCGTCTCGTAGTGCACAGCACCCGCCGGATCGCAGTGGAAGTCGGGCATCCGGTCGAGCACCGCGGTGAGCATCGACTTGAAGACCGTGCGGGCGACGTTGGAGTTGATGCATCGGTGCGTGCCTAATCCGAAGCTGAAGTGCCGGTTGCCTTTTCGGTCCAGAACCACCTCGTCGGGCGCTGCGAAGAGCTCAGGGTCACGGTTGGCCATCGCCCACGACAGCCAGAGTCGCTCCCCCTCTTTGAGCACCACGCCGTCCACCTCCAGGTCCTCGGCGATGGTGCGGCCGTCACCCGGCGCGGGCGTGAAGTACCGCAGGAACTCCTCGGTCGCCGGGTTGAGCAACACGTCGCGTTCGCGGCTCAACCGCTCGCGCTGATCGGGGTGCTGCGACAACCACTCCAGCGAGTGCGCGGTCAGCGCGGTGGTGGTGTCGAAGCCGCCACCGATGAGCAGCATCAGCATTCCCATGATCTCGGTGTCCGGTGCGGGCTCGCCGTTGATCCGGCAGCGGACCATCGCGTCGATCAGGCCTGGCCTCGGCCTCTCGCGGATCTCGGCGACGTGTTCCATCAGGCCCATCATCGAGGCGATCGCCATGTCGGCGACCCGCGGAAAGTCGGGTGAGGTCGCCGGCGTGTACACCGAGGCATGGGCGGGCTCGCAGTAGATCTCCCACTCCGCCAGCGGCACCCCCAACAGGCCGAGGGTCAGCACCGCGGGGACGATGTTGGCCAGGTCGTCGACGAAGTCGATGCGACCTTCTTCGATCTTCTCGTCCAGGCAGGCCGTGACGATCTCGTCGACGACGGGCACCCAGCGCTGCACCGCGGCGGGCGACAGATACCCGTTCAGCGGTGTGCGGTACGCGCGATGCTCGGGGTCGTCCATTTCCAGCATGCCGCCGCGGAACGGTGCGCTGTACTCCCCACGGGGGATATTGATCCCGGAGTAGCCGTTGCGCTCGCCGTTGACGTCGAAATCGTTGGAGACGTGTGGGCACCGTGCCAGTTCGAACACCTGCTTGTTGCCTGCGGCCACCCAGTGCCCGCCGTAGGTGTCGGTCCAGGCGAGCGGGCAACGCTGGTGCATCTGAGACGCGATCTCTTCGAATCGGTCACGGTACTGCGGGGTGTGACGGTCGAAGTGAAAGCTGAGATCCTCACGCCGTTGGTCCACGTGCGTCTGATCCGTCACCGCGGCGCCCCCTGATGTCATTCAGCCGGTGGCTTGATGCAGTTCGAGGATAGGAAACCCGGCGCCGCCGGATCGACGGTTCGGGCAGATCGGCTCCCCGACGCGCCCCCGTAGACGAGTGCCGGCAGCGGTTACGCGAATCGCTTGGTGTACTTCGGCGGCAGTACCTTCATCAACTCCACCAGCGGCCACCACGGCCACCCCGGGACCACGGCGCGCCCCTTCTCCTTTTCGATGGCCTCGACCATCGCCTTGACGCCGGTCTCGTTGTCGACCATCAGCATGGTCGAGTTGGACTTGGCCGTCATCTCCGACTCGATGTAGCCGGGTTCGAGCACCGTGATCTTTATTGGGCCGGAAGGGTATTCGGCGCGCAATGACTCGCCGAGCGACGTCACACCCGCCTTGCTCGCGGCGTAGGCCGCCTTGACCCCGGGCACGCCCTTGTTGCCGAGCACCGACGACACCAGCACCAGGTGCCCGCGGCCGGCCGCCTTGAACATCGCCATGGCCGTCTCGATCTGCACCAGCGCCGACACCAGGTTGGTCTCGATGGTCGCGATGTTGTGCCACGGCTTGCCGCCACCGATCGGGTAGCCCTTGCCGATGCCCGCATTGACGATCACGGTGTCGACGCCGCCGAGTTCCTCGGACAGCTCCTGAAAGACCTTCGGCACGGCCTCGTGGTCGTTGACGTCGAGTGCGGCGACGGCGACCGTGATCGACGGGTACGTGGCGGTCAACTCGGCCTTGAGCTCTTCGAGGTTCTCGGCGCGGCGGGCGCACAGTGCGAGGTCGCGGCCCTTCGCGGCGAACTGCCGGGCCATGCCCGCACCGAGTCCCGAGCTCGCGCCGGTGATCAGGATCTTCTGCCGAGTCATGCGGGGCAGGATAACCGAGTTAGACAAGTGGTACCGAATCGTGTGACCCGCCGAAATGGCATTCCGGCAGCGAAAGTGCGGGTGAGTACCTGCCGGAATGCCAGTTCGGCGCCAGTCGGGGCGCGTTACTTGAGGAGCCGCGACATCCTGCGGTCGGCGAGCAACTTGCCCCCGGTCTGGCATGTCGGGCAGTACTGAAAAGACTTGTCGACGAACGACACCTCCCGCACGGTGTCGCCACAGACCGGACACGGCAGCCCGGTGCGGGCGTGCACGCGCAGCCCGGAGCGCTTCTCCCCCTTCAGCGTCGCCGCCTGCTGGCCCACTGATCTCGTCACGGCATCGGTGAGCACCGAGAACATCGCGTCGTGCAGGGCTGCGAGTTGCGCCTCGGTCAGCTTGTTGGCGGTGGCGAACGGCGACATCTTCGCGACGTGCAGGATCTCGTCGCTGTAGGCGTTTCCGATGCCGGCGATCACCTTCTGATCGGTGATCACGGTCTTGATCCGTCCCGAGTTGCCCTTCAGCGCAGCGGCCAGACCGTCCTGGCTCAGCGACAGGGCGTCGGGGCCAAGCGCGGCGATCTGCGGCACCGCCATCGGATCGGTGACAAGCCACACCGCCAGGCGCTTCTGGGTGCCGGCCTCGGTGAGGTCGAAACCGGGCGACTCCCCGGGCGTGCCCAGGTGCACCCGCAGTGCGATCGGGCCCTTACCCGGTTTGAGCGGAGCCGGTGCGAGCTTGTCCGACCAGCGCAGCCATCCGGCGCGGGACAGGTGGGTGATCAGGTGCAGGTCTCCCGCCTGCAGCCCGAGGTACTTGCCCCACCGGTTGGCCCCGGTCACCGCCTGACCGGTCAGCGCCGACACCGGCGGGTCGAAGGTCTTGAGCACCGACAGCGCCGACACGTCCACGCGGCCGACGGTGAGGCCGACGGCGTGACGGCGCAGGTGATCGGCGAGCGCTTCGACCTCCGGCAGTTCGGGCATGTGTTCAGTCTGCCTGGACGACCAGCGAGAGCAGCCAGCTCACGAGCGAGAGCACGATGGCCGCCCAGATCGCTGTCCACCAGAAGTCGTCGATGGCCAGGCCCCAGTGGGTGGTGTGCTCGGTGATCCACGACGTGATCCACAGCATGAACGCGTTGATGACGATGTGGACGAGACCGAGCGTCAGGATGTAGAGCGGGATCGAGATGATCTGCACGATCGGCTTGATGACGGCGTTGACCAGCCCGAAGATCACCGCGACGACGAAGATGATGCCGATTCTGGCCACGGTGGTATCGCCGCCGACGAAAGCAATGCCGGGCACCAGGAGCGTCACCACCCACAGTGCCAGCCCGGTCAGCCCAGCCCGCAACAGAAACGCTCCCATGCGGCCATGGTCTCACTCTCAGGACACGCTTCGGGTTCCGCGAAATATCATTCCGGGTCGCGATCAGGCCCGCACCGACAGCCCGGAATGATATTTCGCGGGCAACAGGGGGTCGCGGGCAATGCCGGGTAAGAGCGGGCAATACCGGAGGTATGCGGTACCCGGGGTATTGACATGTTGCGCAGCGGCTCCCTACCTTCGATTGAGACACATCGACGACGGGACCTTCGCGATGACCGCTCCGGCGAAACGACCATCCGCGGGGCCTCCCGCTGGGCCGACCCGCAACGACTTCGCCGAGCGCCTGCTCAAGGGTTCGGTGAAGAAGTCCTACGCCCCGGTCGTCGACATCGACTGGGACGCCCCGCTGGACCCGGACAAGTTCTTCCTACCGCCGAAGACCGTGTCGCTGTATGGCACGCCGTTGTGGGACAGCATGTCCCGCGAGCAGCAGATCGAGCTGTCCCGGCAGGAGTTCGTCAACACGCTGTCTGCGGGAATCTGGTTCGAGAACATCCTCAACCAGGCGCTGCTTCGCAAGATGATGCATCAGGATCCGACTGCGCCCGCCACGCACTACGAGCTGACCGAACTCGGCGACGAGACCCGCCACATGGTGATGTTCGGCAAGGCGATCGACCGCGTGGGCGTCAGGCCGGTACGTCCCCGGCGCTATCAGCGGATGATCATCAACCTGCTGCCGTTCACGTTCCAGGGCTCGATGCTGTGGGTCGCCGCGCTGATCGGTGAAGAGATCTTCGATTCGCTGCAGCGCCAGATGATGGACGACCCCGAGTTGCAGCCGATGGTGCAGCGGCTGATGCGGATTCATGTCACCGAGGAAGCGCGCCACATCCAGTTCGCCCGGGACGGCCTGCGCAAGCGCGCCCCGCATATGCGGCGGATCCCAAAGTTGTTGGTGGCCAACATCAATGGCGTGGGCGGGTATTTCTTCCAGCACCTGTTCTCCAACCCCGTCCAGTACCGCCGCGCCGGCCTCGATGGGCGTGAGGCCCGTCGCGCAGCGCGCACCAGCGCGCACCGCCACCAGGTCCAGATCACCGGGTTCGCGCCGCTGGCGGCATTCCTCGAGGAGGTCGGCCTGCTGGGGCCGATCGCGCGACGGATGTGGAAGCGCAGTCGCTTCCTGTGACCGACGTCGACACCGTGCTGTACGCGGGCCGACCTGACATGGACACGGCAGAGTTCGACGAAGCCACCCATACCTGGACGGTTGCCGGTCGGCGCGCCCGGGTGGTGATCTCGATCGACGGTGCCCTACCCGCCGAGCGTGCCGATGAGCTGGCGCCCTATCTGGGCGTCGCCGTGCATGGCGTCCCGAACTTCTTCCTGCTCACCGGACCTGACACCGCCGCCCAAAAGGGTTACATCGCAAAATGTCTGGACTACATGAGCCGCACCGACAGCACCCGCATCGAGGTCCGGTCCGGCACGCAAAGCTACTTCAATGCCCGTGTGGACGCCCGATCCAGCAGCCGCAAGCACCGCCGCGGACACTACTGGCGTCGGGTGGGCAGGCGCATTCCGTCCGCCTTCGAGGTCAGCGCACAAGCCGACGACGGTCACGGCTCCGATGACGGCGTGTACGACGGGCCCGCCACCGTCCGTGTCGATGACCGGAGCTACGAAACCCAGGCTCGGCTGACAGGCCGACTGGATCCGATCGACGGCCACTACCATTGGCAGGGAACGATTGTGGACACCGGGTTCGAGGTAAAGCTGCCGCGAGACGTCACCATTGTGGTGGGTGAGCGGCAGGCGCCCGCACGTCTGACCGAGCGCACCCCGTGGGCCAGGTATTCGGTGGCCGGCGTCGGAGCACCACCGTTCGCACTCGCCGAGATCGAGGTCGAGGTTCCGCTGCTGTAGCGATGCCCGGATGGGCCCCGCGACCGGCCGAGGACCCGATCCTCGACATCGTGCGTTGCCTGGTGGAGCGCCAACTGTCCTGAACCGCCATCGCGCCCGCCCGGCACCGGCATACTAGAACGCGTTCTAATATGCAGGTCCCACGAGCAGGAGACGATGTGCGGTTCACCTTTGCCGAAGCGATGACCGATCCGACGTTCTACATTCCGCTGGCCAAGGCCGCCGAAGCCGCCGGCTATCACGCGATGACCATCCCCGACAGCGTCGCCTACCCGTTCGAATCGGACTCCAAATACCCCTACACCCCGGACGGGAATCGAGAGTTTCTGGACGGCAAGGCATTCATCGAGTCTTTCGTGCTGACCGCCGCGCTGTGCGCCGTGACGACCACGCTGAAGTTCAACCACTTCGTGCTCAAGTTGCCGATTCGCCCGCCCGCGCTGGTGGCCAAGCAGGCCGGTTCGCTTGCAGCGATGTTCGACAATCGCCTCGGCCTCGGCGTCGGCACCAGCCCCTGGCCCGAGGACTACGAGCTGATGAACGTGCCGTTCGCCAGGCGCGGTAAGCGGATGGACGAGTGCATCGACATCATCAGAGGGCTGACCTCGGGTGAGTACTTCGAGTACCACGGCGAGTTCTACGACATCCCGAAGACCAAGATGACACCGGCACCGACCAAGCCGGTGCCGATCCTCATCGGCGGGCACGCCGACGCTGCCCTCAAGCGCGCCGCCCGCAACGACGGTTGGATGCACGGCGGTGGAGACCCCGAAGAGCTGGACGCTCTTATCAAGAAGCTCAATACGTTCCGCGAGGAAGTAGGGCAGACCGGGCCGTTCGAGATCCATGTCATCTCGATCGACGCCTACACCCCCGACGGCATCAAGAGGCTGGAGGACAAGGGTGTCACCGACGTCATCGTCGGATTCCGGATCCCCTACATCATGGGACAGGACACCGAAAAGCTCGAGGACAAAGTCCGCAACCTGGAGATGTTCGCCGAGAACGTGATCGCGAAGGTGTGACGACGCGGTTCAGGCTCCGCAGCAGCGTTTGAGTGCGTGCGCGATCGCGTCGACGGGCGTCGCCGACTCGATATCCGAGCGCAGCCGCAGCGCCGCGGCGCGGTAGGTGTGGTCGTTGCGGACCCGGTCGACCGCGGCGCGCAGCGCATCGGGTGACGGTGTCGCAGTGCGCAAGTCGATACCCGCGCCACAGTGGTCGACGCGGGCGGCCACCTCGGCCTTGTCGGACGTCTCGCCGGCGACGATCAGCGGAACGCCGCGACTGAGGGCGTACTGCACGCCGCCGTAGCCGCCGTTGGTGACCATCACGTCGACGTGGGACATCAACGCGGAGTAGGGAACCCAATCGGCCAATCGCGCGTTCGCCGGAATCCGGCCGCGCAACTGCTGGCCGGGCCGACCACCGGTGGTGGCGACGACGAGCAGTTCGTCGCAATCGCTGAGCGCCTCCAGCGTCGGTGCGATCAACTGGTCCAGGTCGGTGTTGTCGAACGTCCCCTGGGTCACGTGCACAACGGTTTTGGCGTCCCGCACGTCGTCCCACCAGCCGGGGAGCTCGGCGTCGTCGGGGCCGTCGGGAAGTACCGGGCCGACGAACTCCACCGTGTCGGGCAGGTCGGCGCGCGGGTATTCGAAGGACACCACCGACAGCTGCAGCAGTGCATCCGCCAGGCGGGGCCAATCGCTGATGAATACAGGCGCGGGCCCTCCGCCCGCACGACGCAGGGCCCTGTCGAACCGGCGCTGGCTGGCTCTCATGATCACCCGGTGCGCGACGGCGGTCATCTCGCGGTAATCGAGGCCGGGCTCAGGTTGCCACGCCATGCCGAACGGCGGGGTGTCCCGGCTGGACAAGGTCAAAGGCCCCACCCCGCACACGACGATCGGCGGACGCAGGGCGTCCCGCAGGAGAATCGGTAACGCACCGGTGAACGTCACATCGGCAAGGATCGCGTCCACGGGCCGGCCGCGCAGCAGCGCGCGAAGGGACTCTGCCTCAGCGACCAACGGGTCGACGAACACCGACCTCAGCTCGGCGCGCCCGAGCCAGAATCGGCGCGCCTGGGCGGGCACCCTGCGCAGCCATCCGGCCATGGCCGCGGGTGGGTCGATCCGGACGCTGTCGGGCAGCGACACGGCGGCCAGGCCGGCACGACGGACGGTTGCGGTGAACTCGGCGCCGGTCAGCACGGTGATGTCGTGCCCCTGCGACTGCAGGCTCTGGCCGATGGACACCATGGGCATGACGTGGCCGGAAAGCGGGGTCACGGCAAGGACATAGTGGGCCAAACACAATCCTCTCCGGTGCCGGAACCGGGTGGTTCCTGGGTGGTGTGCCGTAGACGATAGCCGGGCCGAACAGATCGCAAACCCGCACAGTGGGCCACCTCACACTCAGTCTCATTGTCGCGCAAGTCATTTCCTCGTTTCGGAGCTTCCGAAAGTCGCTCGGGAGATCACCGATGCATAATCGATGCATAATGGGGTACTGACGATCTTGATGACATCGGCGCTGGGCCTACAACGAACAGGGGTGAGGTAGAGGCAGTGAATCGCCGTACCTCCGCTGAACCCCGGTCCACGCGCACGGTCAGCTTGCCCGTCACGCATCCGCACATACGCGACTCCGTGCTCGACGCCGTCGTGGAATTCCTGGATAGCCGCTGCTCGCGGGCGCTCCAGGGCACCCGGGTGGACGTCGCCGAACAGGTACTTCGCGAACTTCTCGCCGACGGCAAGTGTCTGCGCTCCTCCTTTCTGTACCTCGGCTGGCTGTGTGGGGCGGAGCCCGATTCCGCTGCCGTGCGGGCGGCGGCCAGCCTGGAATTCCTGCACGCGTTCGCGTTGATGCAGGACGACGTGATGGACGGTTCCCCGCTGCGCCGTGGCCGCCCGAGCGCGCACCACGCCCTCGAGCAGTGGCACCGGGAGCGAGGACTACCCGGATCCTCATCGAACTTCGGGGCGTCGGCCGCCGTCCTCCTCGGCGATCTGTGCCTGGTCTGGGCCGAGCAGATGCTTCGCGAGAGCGGGCTCGACGCGGCAGCCTTGACCCGTGCGTGGCCGCGCTACGACGCAATGCGCACCGAACTGGCGGTCGGACAGTTCGCCGACCTCGTCAACGACGCCGCCGTGTTCCCCTCGCTCGACGACGTGCTCGACGTGGCCCGGCGCAAGTCCGGCAACTACACCGTCCGTCGCCCCCTCGAGATCGGAGCTTCGTTGGCAGGATGTGACGACCGGGTGCTGACCGCCCTCGGCGGTTACGGCGCAGCGGTGGGTGAGGCGTTCCAGCTGCGCGATGACCTGCTCGGGGTGTTCGGTTCGCCGGAGACCACGGGGAAGCCGGCAGGCGCCGACCTGGCCGCCCGCAAGGCCACCACCGTCGTCGTGGCCGCCTATCAGCTGGCCGGCACCGCGCAGCGCCGTGATCTGGGCCGCCTGATGACGGCAGGTCATCTCTCCCCTGCCGATATCGCACAGTGGCAGATCTTGATCGCCGATATAGGTACCGTGGATTGGATCGAGCAATTGATCGACCAACGCCTGACCTGCGCCCTGGACAGTCTCGACGCCGTGGCGCTGGACAGTGCTGCGCGTTCTGCGCTCATCGCCATGGCTGCGGTCTGCACCGAGCGGGTGACCTGATGCGCACCGTCACCGGAAACACCGACCACGTCGTCGTCGTCGGCGCCGGGCTGTCCGGGTTGTCGGCCGCGATGCATCTGGCCGGCCGCGGACGCACCGTCACCGTCGTCGAGCGCGGGGCAACCCCCGGCGGCCGCGTCGGCAGGGCCGACATCTCCGGCTACCGCCTCGACACCGGACCCACCGTGCTGACGATGCCCGACATCATCGACGACACCTTCGCCGCCGTCGGGGAGTCGATGTCCGCGCGGCTCGACCTCCAGCCGGTGCTGCCGGCCTACCGCGCCTCCTTCGCCGACGGCAGCAGCCTCGATGTCCACGCCGACGCCGCGGCGATGACCGCAGAGATCGAACGGTTCGCCGGGCCCCGGGAAGCGGAAGGCTATGTGCGACTGCGACAGTGGCTGACCAAGCTCTACCAACTCGAGTTCGACGGCTTCATCGGTGCCAACTTCGATTCCCCGCTGTCCCTGCTGACCCCGCAACTCGCGCGGCTGGCCGCGATCGGCGGGTTCCGCCGCTGGGAACCCATGGTGCGGCGGTTCATCACCGACGAACGCTTGCTGCGGGTGTTCACCTTCCAGGCCCTGTACGTCGGTGTCCCGCCGAAGAAGGCGCTGGCGGCCTACGCCGTGATCGCCTACATGGACACGGTGTCGGGCGTCTACTTCCCCCGCGGCGGGATGCGGTCGGTGCCCGACGCGATGGCCGCGGCCGCCTCCGATGCCGGAGTCGACTTCCGGTACAACGCCACCGTTACCGAGTTGGAGCGGTCGGGCTCACGTGTCACCGCGGTGCGCACCGACACCGGTGAGCGCTTTCCGGCCGACGCGGTGATCCTGACCACCGAACTGCCCGACACCTACCGCCTGCTCGGGCACACGCCCCGGCGGGTGCTGTCGCTGCGGCCCGCGCCGTCGGCGGTGGTGGCGCACATCGGCAGCCGCGCACCTGAGTCCGCCGCCGATCAGTCCCATCACACGATTCTGTTCGGCGACGCCTGGCAGTCGACGTTCCACGACATCATCGACGAAGGCCGGCCCATGGCGGATCCGTCACTGCTCGTCACCCGGCCCACCGCCGGAGATCCCAGCCTGGCACCAGCGGGCCGCGATCTGCTGTACGTGCTGGCGCCGGCACCCAACACCGATGTCGGACACCAGGATTGGGACGGACAACGCGACGGCTACGTCGGCCACATGCTGGACACCGTGCGCACCCGCCTTCCGCACCTCGGTGACGACGCCGAGGTGCTCAACGTCGTCACTCCGCGCGACTGGGCCCGCCAGGGCATGGCCGCCGGTACCCCGTTCGCGTTGGCGCACACTTTCGCCCAGACCGGTCCGTTCCGGCCGGCCAACACGGTGCGCGGCATCGACAACGCGGTGCTGGCGGGCTCGTCCACCGTGCCCGGCGTCGGCATTCCCACCGCCATCGTGTCGGGTCGCCTTGCGGCCGACCGCATCACCGGGGTCGTGACGGACGTTCGACCCCGGACGGTGCCGAAATGATCGGCTCCGAACTCGACGCGGCAGGCGTGCACGACGAGAAACTCCGCGAGGCCTACCGGCGCTGCCGTGCCCTCAACGCGCAGTACGGCAAAACGTTCTTCCTCGCGACTCGGCTGCTCTCCCCCGCCCAACGGCCCGCTGTCCACGCGCTGTACGGCTTCGCGCGGCGAGCCGACGATGTGCTCGACGGCTTCGACTCCCGCAGTCCGGCCCAGCGTGCCGAGGAACTGCAGGTGCTGGGCGACGCGCTGTTCACCCGGCTGGTCAAAGGCCAGCAGGCCGGTGACGACCCCGTGCTCGACGCCGTGGTGGACACCGCGCGTCACTACCAGCTCGACTGGCAGCTGTTCGACGACTTCCTCGCGTCGATGCGGATGGACCTGACGGTCACCGACTATCCCGATCGCGCGGCCCTCGACCGCTACATGTACGGCTCGGCCGAGGTCATCGGTCTGCAGTTGCTGCCCGTCCTGGGCACCGTCGTCCCGCGCGGAGAGGCGGCGCCGTACGCGGCGGCACTCGGAAAAGCGTTCCAGCTCACCAACTTCCTGCGCGACATCAACGAGGACCTGACACGAGGGCGGGTGTACCTGCCCGCCGATGAGCTGGCCGCACACGGGGTGGACCGCGATCTGCTGATGTGGTGCCAGAAACAGCGCCGCACCGACCCGAAGGTGCGCGCGGCGCTGGTCGAACAGCACGCCCACACCCGGCGGATCTACACCCAGGCCGAGAACGGCATCCCACTGCTGCATCCACGGTCGCGGCCCTGTGTCAGCGCCGCCCTGACGTTGTACTCCGAGATCCTGGACCGCATCGAGGCCCTGGATTTCGCGGTGTTCGCCCAGCGTGCCAGCGTCTCCTCAACACGGCGCCTCCAGGTCGCGGCCGTCGGGCTGACCAGAGCCTGGCGTAGCCGGGGAAGCAGCCTGCAGGAGGTGTGACCATAGACCGGTACCAGTATCCCCATCGAGGGCTATCTCGTCGGCTGTGCAATGGTGATTGCGGTGCCTCTGCTGTGGGTGCGCCGAAGTGACGATACGAAAAGCAGGCCGACGTGAGCACCTATGACGTTCCCGACGCGTTCGACGCCGGCGCCGAGGCGTACGACGGCCTCGTCGGCGCGAATCCGGGCTACCACAAGCATTTGAGGATCTCGGCGCAGCGAATGCAGCTGCCCGACAAGGGGCGTGGCCTGCGACTGCTCGATATCGGCTGTGGCACAGGAGCGTCCACCGCGGCCCTGCTGAGTGTGGCTCCCCACGCCGAGATCGTGGCCGCCGACGGCTCGGCGGGCATGCTGTCCCAGGCGAGGGCCAAGCAGTGGCCGCCCACGGTGACGTTCGTGCACAGCCGCGCGGAGGGCCTGGCGGACGCCGGTGTCGAGGGCCCGTTCGACGGCATCCTCGCCGCGTACCTGGTGCGCAATCTCAGCGACCCGGACCCTGTTCTGCAGACGTTGCGCGCGCTGCTCAGCCCGGGTGCCGTGTTCGCCGCCCATGAGTACTCGGTACAGGACTCCCGGTGGGCCACCGCCGTCTGGAATGCGGTCAGTTCCGCGGTCATCATCCCCGCGGGACGAATGCGCTCGGGCGACGCCAGCCTGTACCGCTACCTGCGCCGCAGCGTCAACGACTTCGACGGCGTCACGGAGTTTCGGGAACGCTTGCGGCACAACGGCTTCACCGACGTGAAGAGCCTGACCATGCCGGGCTGGCAGCACAACATCGTGCATACCTTCCTCGGCCGGGCGCCGCGGTGACCGACCCCCGTCGGGTCCTGCACGCCGCTGCGCCAGGGCTGCCGGACGCCACCGCACTGGCCTCCCGACCCAAGGTCGTCGTCGTGGGGGCAGGCATCGCGGGACTGGCCGCGGCGACCGCGCTGGCCGAACGGGGCGTGGCCGTGGAGATCCTCGAACGGGAGCACTACCTCGGCGGACGCGTCGGCGGCTGGCTCGAACGCCTGCCGGACGGCACACCCGTGGCGATGAACCGCGGCTTCCACGCATTCTTCCGCCAGTACTACAACCTGCGGGCGCTGCTGCGTCGCGTCGATCCCGAGCTGTCGATGCTGAGCCCACTGGACGACTACCCCCTGGTCGATGCCCTCGGCCGACGCGACACGTTCCGCGGACTGCCCGGCACTCCCCCTTTCAACGCCGTCGCATTCGCGTTGCGAAGCCCCACCTTCCGGCTCCGCGATCTGGTCCGCCTCAACGCCAGGGCGGCCGCGCCGCTGGCTGCGGTGTCGGTGCCCGAGACCTACCATCAGCTCGACGATCTCGATGCCGAGACGTTCCTGCGCGACATCAATTTCCCCGAGGCCGCACGGCATCTGGCGTTCGAGGTGTTCTCGCGCAGCTTCTTCACCCGCCCCGCGGCCCTGTCTGCCGCCGAGCTGGCCACCATGTTCCACATCTACTTCCTGGGTTCCAGCGAAGGGCTGGTGTTCGACGTCGCGACCGCCAACTTCGACGTCGCGCTGTGGCAGCCGCTCGAGGAGTACCTGAAGAGCCTGGGAGTCGAGGTGCACACCGGCACGCAGGCACACCGGCTGACGGTGACCGACACAGGCGGTTTCGTGGTGACGGACGGGTCCGGCACCGACATCAACGCCCACGGCGTGGTGCTCGCCGCCGATGTTGCCGCGCTGCCCGGCATCGTCGCGAACTCGACGGGCCTCGATCCGCGGTGGTGCGACCAGATCGCACAACTGCGGACCGCCGCGCCGTTCCTGGTCCACCGGTTGTGGCTGGATCGCCCGGTGCGAGCCGACCGGCCGGCATTCATGGGGACCGGCGGTCTCCCACCGCTGGACAACATCAGCGTGCTGGAACGCTATGAAACCGAAGCCGCCGAATGGGCCGCGCGCACCGGCGGGTCGGTGGTCGAACTGCATGCCTATTCGGTCACCGACGACAGCCCCGCACTCCGACGCGACCTGCTCGCGCGGTTGCACGCCCTGTATCCCGAAACCGCCTCGGCCGAAGTGGTCTTCGAGAAGGCTCTGTGCCGCAGCGATTGTCCCCGGCTGGCGCCCGGCGACTTCGCCCGCAGGCCGACCGTGGCGACCCCCCAGCCGGGATTGACCCTCGCGGGCGACGGCATCCGCATCGATCTGCCCGTGGCGCTGATGGAGCGCGCCGCCACCACGGGTCTGGTGGCGGCGAACACACTTCTCGACCACTTCGGCGTGGCAGGGCACGATGTATACACCGTGCCGGTGCGCGGGCGGTCGCCCGTCCTGCGGCACTTCGCCGACCGTGTCGAAAGGGGGAAGACGCCATGAAAGCCCAAAACACGCTGAACAAGCTGGCTGCCCGGGCCGGGAAGGCCTGGCCGTTCGAGCTGCTGCCGCGCATTCCGTGGGCCCGGCAGGCGCCGACCTACCGACAGGCCTCACCGTCAGTGATCGATGCGGCGCTCGCACGATCGCAGAAGCGGCCGAGCGGCAACTGGTATGTGATCGCGGCCAGTACCGCCATCACGTCAAAGCCGTACGGCGCCACGGTGGCCGGGGCCGAGCTGGTGTGCTGGCGTGGCACCGACAACCAACTGCGCATCGGCCCCGCCCGGTGCCCACACCTCGGCGCGGACCTGTGCACCGGTTCGGTCGACCGCGGTGCGCTGATCTGTCCGTGGCACGGCCTCCGGCTGACCGGACGCTCCCGGCCCGACTGGCCGTCCCTGCCCGCCTACGACGACGGGGTGCTGGCCTGGGTCCGGCTGGACCGCGTCGGCGGCGAGACACCCACTGCGGCACCGATTCTGCCCGTCCGGCCCGACACGCCACATCTGGCAGCGGTCACCAGCCTGACGGGTACCTGCGAACCGACCGACATCATCGCCAACCGGATGGACCCCTGGCACGGCGCGTGGTTTCACCCGTACTCGTTCACCAGCCTGGAGGTGCTCAGCGCCCCACCCGAAGGTGATGACCTACCTGAAGAACTCGATCGCTTCCTGGTGGCCGTCACCTTCCGCCTCGGCAGACTCGGCGTGCCCGTGATCGCCGAATTCACCAGCCCCGAACCACGCACCCTCGTCATGCGCATCATCGACGGCGAGGGCAGCGGCAGCGTCGTCGAAACTCACGCCACACCAATCGGATACGGGCCCGACGGCCAACCCCGCAGCGTCGTGCTCGAAGCCGTGATCGCACACTCCGACCGTCCGGGGTTCACCCGTGCGTTACGCGCAGCGCCGCTGATCACACCGTTGATGCGGCACGCCGCACACCGACTGTGGCGCGACGACCTGATCTACGCCGAGCGACTGCACACCGTGCGCCGACAGGACGCCGCCGGTGCCGCGGATCTGCTCAGCCCTGCGGATGAGCCCACGACGGCAGACGGGCAGCATCCAAGAGCGGCACCTGGTCCCGCGCCCACGGACTGATCGCCCAGTCGAGCGATGCCGCGGCGCGGACCTCGTCCCAGCCCACCCACACCAGATCCATCACTTCGTCGGGTACTGCGGCCACCGGTCCGTCGGCCAGTGCGCAGAACACCGGGCACACCTCGTTCTCGACCGTCCCGTCAGCGGCCCGCGCCCGGTACCGGAAGTCGGGCAGCACGCAGACCACTTCGGCGAGCGCCGCCCCGAGTTCCTGCCGCGCGCGGCGCCGCACTGCGTCCTCGACGTTTTCACCCGGTGCGGGGTGACCGCAGAAGGCGTTCGTCCACACCCCTGGCCAGGTCTGCTTGCCCAGCGCCCGGCGGGTCAGCAACACCCGCCCGGCCCCGTCGAAGAGATAGCAGGAGAACCCCAGGTGCAGTGGGGTTTCGGTGTGATGGACGGTCGCCTTGGCCGCGCTGCCCACGGAATTACCCGCGTCATCGAGCAGCACGACCCGTTCGTCATGGCTCACGGTCGTCATAAGTACCCGTCGGTTGTCGACTCAAACGATGCCTAAACGATTCACAGCCTACGGAACATCCAACAGCCGTTCGACCGCGGCGCGCAGCGTGGTCATTTGCGCCACTCCTGTGGGCAGCGTCGCTTCGGCCCAGCCCGGGCCCGCGACCATCACCTGCGCACCTGCCGCTGCGATGGTCCGCACCGCTTCGGCATCGGCCGTCGAGCTGACCTGCGACCACAGCACAACGACTTTCACATCGGGAAGCCGGTCCAACGCGGCGATGACACTCGCGGCGGGCACTGAGGCACCCAGAATCAGCGCGGGTCGTCCGCGCTGCGCCAGGGCGGCGCCCAGCGCCTCCAGCGCCAAGGTGTGCGCATCTCCGTCGCAACACGCGAGGAGCACCCGCGGCGCAAGCGAGGTTCGCGGCGCCGGTAACCGCTGCAAGGCACGCGTCGTCACTCGCGACAACACGTGTTCTACCTCGATACAGCCGCCGCCTTCGATCTGCAGCGTGGTCAGTGACGCGAATGCCGGGCGCAGCAGTCCGTCCCAGGTGTCGATCACGCCGCGGCCTCGAAGCGACTGCTCGATCAACCGCCCTACGCCGTCGGGGTCCAACGCGAACGCCGCAGCCAACAGCGCGTCCGTGTCGCCATATCGGTTCACGTCCGTGTCGGCGACGATATGCGCCGCCCTGCCCGCACTCACGCCCTCATCGATGAGCTGCTGCATCCGCTGCACTACCGCCACGTCATCCTCGGTGTACAGCCGGTGGCGCCCGGGCCAGTGATCGGTGGGCCCGATTCCGTAGCGGCGATTCCAGCTACGCAGGGTGGCCGTCGGGATGCCGAGTCGATCCGCCACGACACCGACCGTGTAGAGCGGTTCGTGGTAGCTCAGCTCGCTGGCGGTCATCTGTGTTCGGCTTTCTGACGGCGTGCCGAACTATATCCGGCCGAAGGTCACCGCGAAGGCGTCACGAGCGCATCGATCGCAGCCGGACCCAGGACCTGGTCGAGCACCATGATGGCACCGCCGATGACGCCTCCCCGGTCGCCGAACGTCGCCGGGACTACCTGCAGCATTCGGGTGGCGAGCGTGGTGGCGTTGCCGTACAGAGTTTCTCGCAGTCCTGCGACGAAGAAGTCGTAGGCGCCCGCGATGTCGCCGGCCACCACCACGGCCGCCGGGTTGAGCAGGTTCACCGCTCCGGCCAGCACCTCACCGATGTGTCGGCCGCTGTCACGGATCAGCCGCCGCGCCAGCGCGTCGCCGCTGTGCGCGAGAGCGACGACGTCACGCAGGTTGCCCACGGTCCGGCCGTCCTGACGCAGGGTGCGCACCAGTGCCCAGCCGCCGGCAACCGCCTCCAGACATCCGGTATCGCCACAGCGGCAGATGAGTCCCGCGGCGGCCGGGGTCTTGGTGTGGCCGAACTCGCCCGCCGCCCGGGTCGCGCCCCGTTGCAGGGCTCCGCCGGCGACGATGCCCGCCCCGAGCCCGGTTGACGCCTTGATGACCAGCAGGTCGTCGACGGCGACCGCCCCCGCGCGCCACTCGGCGAGCGCGATGACATTGGCATCGTTGTCGAGCACCACCGGCGCGTCGGTGAGCGGGCGGAAGTACGGGATCAACGGGGCGCCGTCCCACCCGCTGAGTACCGGTGAATCGATGCTGCAGCCTCGTTGCGGGTCGACGGTGCCCGGCAGGCTCAGACCGACGCCGAAGATCTGGTCGGGGGAGGCGCCCGAGTCGGCCAGCAGTTGCTCGAGGTGTTTGACCACGTCCGGCATCAGATCCTCGGGGCGCAGTCCCGGTTCCTGATCGATGTCGACGGCGATCCGCACCCCGCCGGCAAGGTCGCACACCGCCAGCCGGGTGCGACTGGCGCCCACAGCGGCGGTCAGCACCACACCGGCGTCGGCATTGAAGGCCAGAACTGTGGCCGGCCGGCCGCCGGTGGACGCGGCTTCCTCCTGCTCGATGACCAGGCTGCGGGCGGTGAGTTCTCTCACTCTCGACGACACCGCCGTCCGCGACAAGCCTGTGAGCGCGCCGAGCTCGGCTCGGGTCACCGCACGTTTATCCCTGATCAGGGCATACAGGTCGCCTATGGACGTCGCTGAGGATGTCCTGAACATAGGCACGCAGCAATCGTAACTCTGTTCGGTTTCGTATCTCAAGTACATAACTCCGATTGAGGAGTACCTAATTCAACCTCTACCGTGAAGACCATGAAGGAACCCAGATCGCTGCTGGACGTCGCCCCGGTGATGCCGGTGCTCAGCGTCCGCAACCCCAGGGACGCGGTGCACGTCGCGCGCGCCATCACCAGGGCCGGGTTGCCGCTCATCCAGGTCGCGCTCGACTCGGCCGGCTCCTACGAGGCCATCGAACGCATCGCCGCCGAAGCACCCGAGGTGATCGTCGGCGCCGGTGCAGTCACCGACGTCGACCAGCCCGCGCGCGCCCGCGCCGCCGGAGCAGAGTTCCTCGTCGCCTCGACGGGCACCGTGTCCCTGACCGCCGCGATGTGCGCCACCGAACTGCCGCACCTGCCCGCTGCCGCGACGGCCGACGAGGCCATGGAACTGTTCGATGACGGTTACACCGACATGGTCTTCAGCCCGGCCGCGGCCTCCGGCGGAGTGCGGTACCTGAAGGCGCTCGCCGCGTTCGTTCCCGATGCCCGCTTCTGCGCGTCCGGCGGGATCACCCCGGCGCTACTGATGAGCTACCTCGCCGCCCCCAACGTCGGCTGCGTCGGCGTGGACTGGTTGGCTCCGGCCGACGCGGTCCGGCGCCGCGACTGGGACCGGATCCGTCGCCTCGCCGACGTCGCCATCACACTGAGCACGCCGACGGTCACCGCGGTGCGAGCGCTATGACCGAGACACTCGACCGGCCGCCCGGCCTCGCATCCGTGGTGGCACCCGACCCGGTGGTGCGCTGGCTCGCCGTGGTGGCGCTGGCACTCGGCGGATTCGGCATCGGCACGACGGAGTTCGTCGCGATGGGCTTGCTGCCCGACATCGCGAGCAGCCTCGGCATCTCCGAACCGACTGCGGGACATGTGATCTCGGCCTATGCGTTAGGCGTGGTGGTCGGCGCCCCGCTGATCGCCGCCGCCACGGCGCGGATGGCCCGTCGCACGCTGCTGCTCGGGCTGATGGCGATGTTCACCCTCGGCAACCTCGCCAGCATGCTGGCCCCGTCCTACGAGACACTGATCGCCGCGCGCTTTCTTGCGGGTCTGCCGCACGGCGCGTTCTTCGGCGTCGCCGCCATGGTGGCCGCCCATCTGATGGGTCCGCAGAACCGGGCCAAGGCCGTCGCACACGTGATGTCCGGGTTGACGATCGCGACGGTGCTCGGCGTACCCATGGCCTCGTGGCTGGGCCAATCTCTAGGCTGGCGAGCGGCTTTCGGTCTGGTGGTCGGCATCGGTGTGGCCTCGCTGACTGCGCTGTGGTTCTGGCTGCCGTTCCAGTTGACGTTCATGGCGTCGAGCAGCCCGCTGGCCGAACTGGGTGCGCTGCGCCGCCCTCAGGTGTGGCTGGCCGTGCTGGTCGGCATGATCGGCTTCGGCGGGATGTTCGCCGTCTACACCTACATCACCACCACCATGACCGACGTCGCGGGATTGCCCCGATCGTTGGTTCCGTTGGCGCTCATGGTGTTCGGTCTGGGCATGGTCGTCGGAAACATCGTCGGCGGCCGACTGGCCGACCGATCGGTGATCCGGGCTCTCTACCTGTCGATGGGCGCATTGAGCGCGGTGCTCGCGGTCTTCGTGTTCGCATCCCACAACCCGTGGACGGCGCTGCCCGTGCTGTTCGGCATCGGGGCCGCGGGCTCGGCGGTCGCCCCCGCGCTGCAGACCCGACTGATGGATGTCGCCCACGACGCGCAGACTCTTGCTGCGGCACTGAACCACTCGGCGCTCAACATCGGCAACGCCACCGGCGCCTGGGTCGGCGGCCTGGTGATCGCCGCGGGGCTCGGATACACCGCGCCTGCCGCCGCCGGCGCCGTGCTGGCGCTCGCAGGCATCGCCGTGTTGACAGTGTCGGTGCTGCTGCAGAAGCGGACCGCCCAGCCCCGTTGACACTGCGCCAGCCCCGTTGACACCGCGCCAGCCCCGTTGACACTGCGCTGAGGGCGGACCCCTCTCGAACTTCTTCGCCACCAGCGCAGTCCCAACGGGGTTCGCCGGTGTGACGATTAACACGAACGTCATGTGGGCACTCAGCAGCATGGCATTCAAACTCACCTACTCCGATGGACAAGAGAGCCAGCACGACGACGGCACCGTGTGGGAACTCGACGACGGTGTGCTGAAACTGGGCCGCGAAGAGGGCAAGTGGGAGGTGCTGCTCTCGCCGAGCCATTGGGCTGTCCTCGAGATCGGCGGCGCGAAGTCTCCTGACAAGGCCGCGGACGATGACTCCAAGGACTCGGACGACTCCGATTCCGACGACTCCGACTCCGACGATTCCGATTCCGATTCCGATTCCGGCTCTGACGGCAAGGATGAGAAAGCCAAGGACGACGAGAAGAAAGACGACTGACTTTCCGCCCAGGCTGGAGTCGCCGTAAATCCCGCTACTGACGCGAACCGCGACCGTGCAGTATCTCTACTGTGCATTCACCAGCAGGCGGCGCGCGTCGATGACCGTCAGCGTCGAGGAGTTCCAGGTTGCCGATCCCCCGGACGCGTGGACCCGAGCAGGGTTTAGCGTCGATTCGAGCGGCGACGCCGACGCAGTGTGCCGGATCGGTGGCGTGCGTATCCGACTGATCGGCCGTGATCGCGGCATCGGCATCATCGGGTGGTCATTGCGGGGTCTGCCGCCCGACATTCCGGTCGACGACCTCGACGGCATCCCGACGACCAGGACGGCCATGACCACGGCAGTGCCGGCGGTGCATCCAAACGGCGTGGTCGCGATTGATCACGCGGTGCTGTTCTCGCCTGATCTGGCTCGGACGGTGCAGTGTCTGGCAGGCATTGGCGTGCATCCGCGGCGGGAACGGGACGGCGAACTCGGTGGACGATCCATCCGCCAGATCTTCTTTCGGTTCGGAGAGGTCATCATTGAGGTCGTCGGCTCGCCGGAGACGACGAGTGAGGGACCGTCTGCGCTGTGGGGAATCACGTACGTCGTCGCCGACATCGACGCCACCGCCACCTTCTTCGGTGACTACACCGCACCGGTGAAGGACGCGGTGCAGCCCGGACGCCGGATCACCACGCTCCGGCATCGCGACCTGGGTATGTCCGTCCGGACAGCGTTCATTTCAGCGCGTCGCTGAGTCCTCTCGACGACGCATTGCTTATCCTCGGCGGATGACCGACCCCGAGGACCGCGGCCCCGTCTTCGACGGTGTCCGGATCGGCCGGCCCGCTGCAGGTGCCCTCATCGACGCCGACTATCGCTGCCTTGGGGATCTGCCGACGGATCTCGATGCACTCCTCACCCTGCACGGCGTCGGGCCGAAGGCTGTGCGCCTGCTGGCGCAGGCACGGGAAGACTGAGCCCATGGGTGACGACGTGGTGATCATCCACACCGACGGCGGGTGCCGACCCAACCCCGGCCCCGGCGGCTGGGGTGCGGTGCTTCGCCACCGTGAGCACGTCCGCGAGATGTGCGGCGGCGAGCCCGGCGACACCAGCAACAACCGGATGGAGCTGACCGCGCCGATCATGGCGCTGGAGGCGCTCACCAGACCCGTTGTGGTGCACCTCTACACCGACAGCACCTATGTCCGGAACGGCATCACCAAGTGGGTCCTCGGCTGGGAACGCAACGGTTGGAAGACCGCTGCGAGACAGCCGGTGAAGAACGTCGACCTCTGGCAGCGACTGCAGGCCGCCTGCGCGCAACACCGGGTGGAGTGGTTCTGGGTGAAGGGGCACTCGGGTGTGGCCGACAACGAGTTGGCCGACGTGTTGGCGACCCGGGGCTTGCAGGAAGCAATCGGCGTTTCGGGCTGACTGCAGCAACGATTGACGCGGCGCCGGAGCGAAACTGCGGCTACTCACGAACTCGCATTCACACTCCGCGGACGTTCATCCGTCAAGCCTTGGGTCGTCAGGCCGCCCGGTTGTCAGGCGCTTGGTCGCCGGGCCTCAGATCGCCACGCCGCTCGTGGTCAGGCCTCGGGTCACCAGGCCGCCCGTTGTCGGGCGGTACGGGTCGGCCGGCTTTACCGGCTTCGTCGACGGGCCCCGGGCCGCCGCGGTCAGTGGGTCGAGTCGGTTCGGCTGGTGCGGCCTCCGCAGTGTTGTTGCCGCTCCGCGATTCTGGTTCGTCCGGAGGGCGCAGAAGCCGTTCGGGGCGGTGATAGTAGTTGAGCCGGGATTGGCCGGTGTCCAACTGAGCAGGCGGTATCCATTCGACCTCGCAGTGGGCGTTCATCCGGGTGGCCCACCCGCCGTCCTTGCCCACGATGCGGTTATCGGGTGGGCAGGCGAGGCCGAGTTCGTCGATATTGGTGTTCCCGCCCTGGGCCCAGTCCGCCACGACGTGGTGCACCTGGGAGCCGTAGGCACCGACGGTGCAGCACGGCTTGGTGCACCCACCGTCGCGGGCGATCAGCATGATTCGCTGCGCCGGGGAGGCGATTCGCTTGGCGCGGAACAGATCAAGGGCCGATCCGGTCGCGCGATCAAACACCGCCAGGTAGTGGTTGGCGTGGCCGGCCAGCCGGATCACATCGGCGATTGGCATGACGGTGCCACCGCCGGTAACACCGATCCGGCCCGGGATTCCAGGTCCTGCAGGGTGGTGCGGATGATGATCGAGACCGGCAGCCCGTTGCGCTTTCCGAGTTCGCCGCTCATGAGGGCGATGCGCCCGACGACGACGAGGGCGTCGTGCTGACGCTGGGCGAGGCTGCGGTGATCGCTGTCGATCTGGGCCTGCGTCGGTGTTCCCGACGTGCACGGTTCGGGATCGTCGGGGTTACACATACCCGGCGCCGCGTACTTGGCGAAGATTGCCTCCCAGACTGCCCACGCTTCGGGGGTCATCTCCCCGGTGACGGTCGTCATCTTGTCGGAGCGTTGCTTGCCCTTCGTCACCCCGCGCTTGCGAGCGCGTTCGGTGTCGTCGGGTTCGGGGCCATCCTGGTCGATCAGGAAGAGGGTCCTCTCGGCCGTGTCCTTGAGTTCCTTGGGGCCGACGCCGACCGCATTTCGAACCAGGTCGACCTCGAACTGCTCCCGGGTGACTGCGTCCACGAAGCCCGGCAATTTGCCGATGACCTTGCGGATGACCTCGACGTGCTCGCTGTTGATCAGCCCGTGGGCTTGGGCGACCGCGGTTGCGGGCAGCACCGGCGGCAGCGATGGTCCGGTCAACGCCAGCCGCGGCGCCAACAGCGCGGCGTCATTCAGTCGGCGGTTGGCTTCGCTGGTGGAAATTCGCCAGCGGATGGAGAGCACCTCCTTCCACGATTTGGCACCCATCTCCTGGGGCGTCGCCTCGGCCTGCAATCGGGCCAGCATGCGGTTACTGAGCGCGGGCAGCTGACACCACAGGGTTTCGAGTTCATCAAGGGACTCGATGAGATCGGACCGGGTCAGCATCCCTAGGTCGCAGGCGGCCAACGCGTCAACGGCGGCACGCAGAGCGGTCACCGCCTCGCGTAGATCTTCTCCAGACATACTTCGAACATACATTCGATATCCGACAATTCCGGCCCGCGTTGACTCGTCCAAAATGCGCGCGAACCGGTGATTCGTTGCCTCATTGAGAATGCGCGCGTACGGCGCGGCTTCCTGTCCTCGTGGAGGATCTCGGTAAGCCCAGAACATGGGGTTGACGTTGTCTGAACGCAAAGCTGTCACCGAGACGACCGCCATCCGCTACGCGGTGGCCGACAAACGCGCCAAGAGTCGAATTCTCGATGAGTTGTGCGCTAACACGGGTTGGCACCGCAACCACGCCCGCAAGTCGTTAACGGCCGCACTGCAGCCGAGGGTGGTCAGACCCCGGGCGCCGCGCCCGGTGACGTACGGCCCGAATGTTATTGCTGCACTAACCTTCTGCTGGGAAGTACTGGGAATGCCAGCCGGAAAACGGCTGGCGCCGATGCTGGGAGAACTCGTCGTCGTGCTGCGACGATTCGGAGAACTGGACCTCGAAGACGCCACGGCTGCGCAGCTGGTGTCGATGTCGGCGGCCACCATCGATCGTCGTCTGGCCGGCGCACGCGCCGAACACCGGGTCAAGGGGCGGTGCACCACTAAGCCTGGATCGCTGCTCAAAAGCCAGATCCCCATACACACCTGGGCTGACTGGGACGACAGCCGACCCGGTTTTGTCGAGATCGACTTGGTCTGTCACGACGGCGGCACCGTAGGCGGCGAGTACGCGTACACCTTGACTGTCACCGACGTCGCCACCGGATGGACCGAGAACCGCTCCGTGCGCAGCAAGGATGCCAAAGTCGTCCTGGCCGCCCTCGAGGACGTCGCCACTAAAATGCCCTTCCCAATCCTGGGTGTGGACTCCGACAACGGTTCGGAGTTCATTAACGTCTATCTCTACCTCTGGTGCCGACGACGCAAGATCACCTTCACCCGCGCACGGCCAGGCAACAAGAACGACGGTTGTCACGTCGAACAGAAGAACTGGTCAGTCGTGCGAACGGTGGTGGGATATCACCGCTACGACACAGCCACTGAGCTGCTGCTACTCAATGAAATATGGCGTCTGCACTCCATGCTAGGCAACCACTTCCACGCTCAGCAGAAACTGATCTCCAAGGTCCGCATCGGCGCCAAAGTGGCCAAGAAGCACGATCAGGCCACAACCGCCTACCGGCGCGTCCTTGCATCCGACACCATCACCGACGACCGCAAAACCGCCCTCACCCGTATCCACGTATTAATCAACCCGGCAGCCACCCAGCGTCGGATTCAGCAGCTAAGCGATCAACTCCTGGCCTTGACCGAGCACAAAACCCGGAGCAAAAGGGCTCGAACATCGAAACGCGCATCACTAGACGAGGCAACGAAGCCACCCAGGCGCGCATCTTGACATGAGGCAACAGGGGCCGGGCTGTGACTCCTGAAGCCTAAATGGCACATGGGAATCGAATGAAATTGAGCTAACCGCGATGACCCATGGATTCGCCACTTCGTGGTTGACGATCGAAGTCGCTTGGCGTTTCGTCGCGCCGCGAGTTGAGGCGCCTGCGTGGGTGACGCAGGAATCGCGCAGCGGGCCAGGCGTCAAGATGTGCGGCCTTTCCGAGGCTGCGCGGCGATGAGTTTTTGGTGGGCGGGCGGTCATCATCGTCATGACGCCGCAGGACTTACGACCCGACCTCGAACATCGTAGACAGCAGACCTACGTCGGTAGGACTGAAGCGGTCACGATGGCGACGATCGACCGTGCAGCCGACCGAATTCCCGAAATCATCACATGGCTGGGTGAGCACGGCGTAGCTCCCGCTGGAGCACCGTTTCTTCGCTATCGAGTGATCGACATGGAAGGCGCCGTGGTGGTGGAAGCCGGTGTTCCCGTCGATGATTCAGCGATAGGTGCATCAGTGGAACAGTCTGAACTTCAGCTGCAGTCGTTGCCGGCTGGTCGATACGTCACGGTGACCCACCACGGCCACGTCGACGAATTGACGGGTGTGAACGCAGCTCTGATGGCGTGGGCTGCCGAGCAGGGGATCACCTGGGACATGTCCACCGCCGACGATGGACAGCACTGGACGTGCAGGCTGGAGACCTACCTGACCAACCCCGTCGAACAACCCGACCCCCATCAGTGGATGACTCTGCTCGCCATGAAGACAACCTGAGCCCAGCTCGCCCGAGGACCTCTGGCACCTACTCCCACTCGACGTCAGCCGGCACCTTGTCGTCGCGCAGCCCACGCCAACTCGGCTGCCGCAGCCGGTTGTCGGCGGTGCGCTCGCTGTAGCGGACCTCACCCACCAATTCCGGGCGCACGAACGTCACGCCTTTGGCGTCCTGCTTCGGAAGCTCAGTGGCGAAGGGTGATTCGTCGGTGTGCAGCGGCGCGAGCGTCTTTCTGAGCGCGGTGAGTTCCTTCTCGGTGAAGCCGGTCCCGACCCGCCCGACGAACTGCAGGCCATCGTCGGTGGGGATGCCCAGCATCAGCGCACCGATTCCGCTCGTGCGCCCGCCAGTCCCCTCGCGCCAGCCACCGATCACTACTTCCTGGGTGTTCCAGATCTTGTCCTTGATCCACGACGACGACCGGCGACCGGGCTGATACGTGGAGTCCCGCTTCTTGGCGACGACCCCCTCCCACCGCTTCTTGCGCGCGAACTCGAGGGCTTCGGGGCCGTCGCCGTCGATCTGGTCGGGCACGATCAACCCGCCGCCCTCGGCGAGCGCCTCGAGAAGCCGCCTGCGGTCGGAATACTTGGCCCGCATCAACGATCTGCCGTCGAGGTACAGAATGTCGAACGCCCAGAACTCGAGTCGGGTCGAGCGGGCCCGGTTCTGCATCTCGCCGAAGCTCGGGACGCCCGACTCATCGAGGGCGACCGCTTCACCGTCGAGGATCACGTGATGGTCGGCGAGGTCGGCGGCAACCGCCTTCAGTTGCGGGTACTCGTCGGTGACGTCGCGCCCGCGCCGGGAGCGCAGCGTGAGCTTTCCACGGTCGGCATCAAGGAGCAGTCGGTAGCCATCCCACTTCCCCTCGAAAGCCCATTGACCCTTCGTGAGTTTCTGGACTGACCCCTCGGTGCTCAGCATCGGCGCGAGATCGGCTGCGGTGGGCCGCTTCTGGTCCTTCATCCGGTGAGCGAGCCAGTTCTTGCCGTCAGTCTGGATCAGCGCGTAGCGGCCGTCGATCTTCTCGCCGTGCAGCGTGACGATCACCTCGCCGCCCTTGTCCGGTCCATCGGGGGCGTTGTCGCGGAACTTCTCGGTCTCGTAAGTGCCAGTGTCCCAGACGTAGACCTCGCCCCCGCCGTACTCGCCCTTGGGGATGTCCCCGGCGAAGGTGAGGTACTCCATCGGATGGTCCTCGGTGTGCACGGCGAGGTGGTTGACCGACGGCGCGTCCGGCAGATTCTTCGGCACCGCCCAACTGACCAGGACACCGTCGCGTTCCAGCCGGAAGTCGTAGTGCAGTCGCCGGGCGTGGTGTTCCTGGATGACGAACTTGTCATTGTTCCCGACGGTCGGCGCCTTGGCGGGGACCGGCTCCGGGGTCTTGGCCCGGTCCCTCATGCCGCGGTACGTCGTCAGGCGGTCGGCGACCGGCAGCACGTCGTCCATCTCGGCCAGCAGATCGCCGTCGGACTCCAACCGGTCCAGCACTTCGTCGAACGTCAGGTGACGCAGCTCCGGATCGTCGATCTCCTCCCATGTGCGCGGCGCCGCCACGGTCGGATGTTCGCGTCCCCGAAGCGAATACGGTGCGACCGTGGTCTTGTTGCCGTTGTTCTGGCTCCAGTCCACGAACACCTTTCCGTCCCGCAGGCTCCTGGTCATCGTCGCGGTGACCTGCTTGGGCATCGTCTGCTCCAGTTGCTGGGCCACCCTCTTGGCGAGCACCGAGGCGCCGCGCGAGCTGATCGGCTCCTGCAGCGGAACATAGAGATGCAGGCCTTTGCTGCCGCTGGTCAGTGGGAAGGTTTGCAGTCCGATGTCGGTGATCAGGTCGCGCACTTCGTGGGCGACCCGGCAGAGCTGCGGCATGGTGACGCCCTCGCCGGGGTCGAGGTCGAACACGATGCGGGTGGCAGGTCCCACGGTTTCACTTCCCGCCCGCCCCCCTGCCTGGCGGACGAACCGCCACTGCGGCACGTGCACCTCCAGCGCGGCCTGCTGGGCGATCCACGCCAGGCCCTCGACGGTGTCGATGATCGGGTAGGTGGTGGTGCCCGACTTGTGCGCGATGGTGCCTCGCTCCAGCCAGTCGGGTGCCGAGGATGCCAGCTGCTTCTCGAAGAACGACCCTTCCGCTACGCCGTTGGGCCACCGCTTGCGTGTCACTGCCCGGCCGGCGATGTGGGGCAGCATCGCTTCGGCGACGTTGACGTAGTAGTCGAAGACTTGCCCCTTGGTGGTACCCGTCGCCGGGTACAGCACCTTGTCCGGGTTGGTCAGCTTCACCCGGTCATAGCGGTCCACCCCTCCACGGTATAACTGAAGGACTCGTCGAGGAGGCAACGTGACCGCACGCGCACTGGTCATCGGTGAGGCGCTGATCGACATCGTCGAGCGGGGCGGTGAAGTCGTTGGCGAGCACGTCGGCGGAAGTCCGCTCAACGTCGCGATCGGACTCGCCCGGCTGGGTCGCGGCGTCGACTTCCTCACCCACATCGGCACCGACGCCCGCGGGCAACGCATCAGCGAGTACGTCGAATCCTCAGGTGCGCAACTGGTTCCGGGTAGCCAGGACGCGGCGCGAACTCCGACTGCGCGCGCCACGCTCGACGACGCGGGCTCGGCGACGTACACCTTCGACATCGACTGGCAGCTGACCGGCACGCCGGAGGTCGCGCCACCGCTGGTGGTCCACACCGGTTCGATCGCCACGGTGCTCGAACCCGGATGCCTGGCCACCGCGGCCCTGGTCGACGCGTATCACCTCTCGGCGACACTGACTTTCGACCCCAACATCCGGCCGGCGCTGATCGAGGACGCCGACGCGGCCCGTGCCCGCATCGACCGGCTACTCGAGCGTGCCGACGTCATCAAGGCCAGCGACGAGGATCTGCACTGGATCGATCCGGCGCGGACGCCGGAACAGATCGTCACCGGATGGCTGGCGCTCGGCCCGTCGATCGTCGTGGTGACGATGGGCGCCGACGGGGCGATCGCGATGTGTGCGGCGGGAACGGTGCGGGTACCTGCGTTTGATGTGGACGTGGTGGACACCGTGGGCGCGGGCGACGCGTTCATGACGGGCCTCATCGACTCGCTGTGGTCGCTGGACCTGCTGGGCGCCGACCGCCGAGCGGACCTTGCCGCCATCGACACCGCCAAGCTGACGACCTCGGTGCGTGCGGCGGCGCTGACCGCGGCGCTCACCGTAGCGCGCGCCGGGGCCGACCTGCCCGATCGCGCCAGACGCGATGCCGCCGCTTCATCGGCCATACTGGGCTGATGCGATCCATCTGGAAGGGTTCGATCGCCTTCGGCCTGGTGAACGTACCGGTGAAGGTCTATAGCGCCACCGAGGACCACGACATCAAGTTCCACCAGGTGCACGCCAAGGACAACGGGCGCATCCGCTACAAACGCGTCTGCGAGGTGTGCGGCGAGGTCGTCGAGTACCGCGACATCACGCGGGCGTACGACTCCGACGACGGCCAGACGGTCATCATCACCGACGACGACATCTCCACCCTTCCCGAGGAGCGCAGCCGCGAGATCGATGTGCTCGAGTTCGTGCCCGCAGCCGATCTCGACCCGCTGATGTACGACAAGAGCTACTTCCTCGAACCCGACGGCAAGTCGTCGAAGTCCTATGTGCTGCTGGCGAAGACGCTGATGGAGACCGACCGCGTGGCGATCGTGAACTTCGCTCTTCGCAACAAGACCCGGCTGGCGGCGCTGCGGGTCAAGGACTTCAGCAAGCGCGACGTCATGATGATCCACACGCTGCTGTGGCCCGACGAGATCCGCGACCCCGACTTCCCGGTGCTGGACAAGGAAGTCGACATCAAACCCTCCGAGTTGAAGATGGCCAGCCAGGTCGTCGACTCGATGACCGATGACTTCAACCCGGACCGCTACCACGACGACTATCAGGAACATCTGCTGGAGCTGATCCAGGCCAAACTCGAGGGCGGCGAGGCGTTCACCACCGAGGAGGAGCCGCAGGAGCTCGACGAGACCGAGGACGTCTCCGACCTCCTCGCCAAACTCGAGGCCAGCGTGAAAGCCCGCAAGGCGAGCTCGAGCTCATCGGAGTCGGACGGCGACGGGCCCGCCAAGAAGGCACCGGCGAAGAAGGCCGCGGCCAAGAAGGCTCCCGCGAAAAAAGCGGCGAAAAAGGCTCCTGCGAAGAAGGCCGCGGCCAAGAAGAGCTGAGTCCGCGCCCCTCGTTAACCACACCGCTTCTCCACGGATTTGCCTGACGGCGTGCCGTCGCCCTGTGGCGAAGGGCTTTTGCGGGCACCCTGCAGCTCGCATTCAGAGGCCTAAAGGCCCGTTGAGGGTGCACCCATGTGCCCTACATAACGTGCCAAAAGTCCGGTTGCATAGCAATCAACAGTTCCGCTGCTGCTCGGAGGCCCAGATGCCAAGTCCGCACCGCTGGGTGGCAGCAAACAGAGAGGACAAGTCCTTTGCCATGACACCCGTGGTGCACCAGGAGAAACAATGTGTCGCATCTCTATCGCTTTGGCAGTCATCGCACTCTCGGCCGGCGGAATCGCTGTAGCTGCGCCGGTCTCGGCGCAGTGTCAGGGCGGTTGGACGCCGTGGGGCGGGGGGCAATATTGCGATGGCGCCACCTATGAGGATGGCAGTTACGACCACTGCGTCAGCGTCACCGTGCTCGGCTTCGGCGGAACCCAATGCAATCGCGTCTGCCCCCCTGATCCCGCCAACCCGGCGGCCCCGCTTCCGTGGCAGCCCGGCGCATTCTGCCCGTTCCGCAACTAGCAGCAGATCGTTTGAACCCTGATGAGGCACGAGAGTCCGTCCCTGGGAAGTGCATGACACCCAGAATCTCCGCACAGAGCCAACCGAGAGAAGATATGCAATGAAGCCTTGGCTGCAACGCAGCGCCGTGTCGGCCGTCGGTTTGGCATTTCTGCCGCTGATGGAACTCGCCTCACCAGCGGTCGGGCACGCCCAACCACCACCACCGCCCTGCCCGCCGGGCATGTACTGGAACTTCGCGACGGTTGTATGCGAGTTTCCGCCACCTCCGCCCGTGTACATCGATCCGTGGTTGCCGGTCTATGTCCCGGATATCGTCGATGTCAACCTCGACCTTGATATCCCAATCCCCGGTCCACCTGGTGTCGGACCGCCTGGTGTCGGGCCTCCCGGAATCGGGGCTCCAGGACCCGGTGTCGGGCGTCCTGGGCCAGCACCCCGACCTCGCGGCGGTGGGCGCGGCGGTGGGCGACGCTGATGTCCACAGCTCAAACTTCCCGCGCTGAAGGCGATCTCACCTTCCGTATCCATTGCAGTGCGCCTCCCGGGACGGTCGGAAACCTTCGTCGAAGTCACTCCACGCAGCGGCAGCCCGATGAATCCGCCAATCAATCGATCAAGGAGAAGAACCGATGATGTTGTCCCTAAGACGAGTTCGACAGCGCGCAGTGATCTGCGCCGTCGGCGCCGGCGCACTGGCTGGTGCCATGCTTTTCGGCGGCGCCGCGGCGGCGACGGCTCAACCATCGCCCCCGCCACCTGCGCCACCGAATTGCTCGCCCGCGGATTGGGCAGGCGTCAGGGCCGGCGTTGCCGCGGCCACGTCGGCCTATCTGTTCACCCACCCCCCGGTGAACGATTTCTTCGCGACCCTCGAGGGCCAGTCCAGGGAAGAAATGCAGCCTCGGGCAAAGGAATATCTCGATGCCAACCCGCAGGTTCGAGCTGAACTGGAGGGCATCAAGCAACCCGCAGTCGACTTCCTCAACCGCTGTAGATAGCACTCAAGTCCGCCAAGCACCCAGCGCGCGGCGGCCGTCTGCGAGTCCGGTTCACGGAAGGAGAGCTGGTGAATCTCCCGAGCTGGGTCTTAGGCCTGTCGCTCATCGTGCTGACCATCGCCATCCACACCACGGCGGTGGTGTGGATGGCATTCGGCATGAAGACGAGGATTCGGATCCGCGTAGAGAAGCGCACGCTCGCTCCGCAGCGGGCGATTCCCATTGTGATCGGCAGCATCGGATTGGTCGCAGTGGCGTTGGCGGTTCTGCACGGGCTGGAGGCCGTGCTCTGGGCCTTTGCGTATCGGTGGCTCGGCGCGTTCGAGTCATTCACCGATGCGTCGGTCTATTCGCTTGGCACCATGATCACGCTCGACATACCGGGATTGGTGTTGCCGGCCCGGCTGCGAATGATAAGCGCGCTGGAGGCGGTCAACGGCGTCATGCTGTTTGGCATCAGCACCGCGTTCATCTTCGCCACGATGCAGGCCTATTTCTCGACGCTCTTACACAAGGATTGACGAAGATCTGATGGTGGAACGGTTCCGCGTTTTTTCTTCGTCGGTGACCATCGGTCTCGATTCGAGAAGTCTCCGCTCTCGGGGCCGCCAGCCAGCTCGCGCTCCGTCTTTCATCCCGCTGCGCCGCTTCCACCCGATCTAGCCCTCACCTTCCCAAATTAGAACGTGTTCCAGAAATCGGCCACACGCGCTGGCTGACCTTGCTAGCGTGACGCGCTGTGAAGGAAATGGGAAACACGTGATCCTGGACAGATTCCGCCTCGACGATCAGGTGGCCGTGGTAACCGGTGCGGGCAGGGGCCTCGGCGCCGCCATGGCTCTCGCATTCGCCGAAGCCGGTGCTGACGTGGTGATCGCCGCCCGCACCCGGTCGCAGCTCGAGGAGGTCGCCGAGCAGATCGGCGGCACCGGACGCCGCGCCCACATCGTCGTCGCGGACCTCGCCCGACCCGATGACACCGCCGCCCTCGCGGCCGAGGCAGTCGAGGCTTTCGGGAGACTAGACATCGTCGTCAACAACGTCGGCGGCACCATGCCGAACGCTCTGTTGAGCACGTCGACAAAGGACCTTCGCGACGCCTTCACCTTCAATGTCGCCACCGCGCATGCGCTCACCATCGCCGCCGTGCCGCTGATGCTGGAGCACGCCGGCGGCGGCAGCATCATCAACATCACCTCGACGATGGGACGACTCTCCGGACGCGGTTTCGCCGCCTACGGCACCGCCAAGGCCGCACTCGCGCACTACACGCGACTGTCGGCGCTGGACCTCGCACCGCGCATCAGGGTGAATGCGATCGCGCCCGGATCGATCCTCACCTCAGCCCTGGAGATCGTGGCCAGCAATGACGACCTGCGCACCCCGATGGAGCAGGCCACCCCGCTGCGCAGGCTCGGCGATCCGCTCGACATCGCCGCCGCCGCGGTCTATCTCGCGTCTCCGGCAGGCAGCTTTCTGACCGGCAAGACGCTCGAGGTCGACGGCGGTATCACCTACCCGAACCTCGATCTCCCGATCCCCGACCTGTAAGCCCATCCCCGATTTAAGGACGCGCATGACCAACCCCTCCCCTATCCGCGTCGCCGCGATCGGCACCGGCAACGTCGGCAGGCACGCGCTCGCCCAGCTGATCACCAACCCGGCGTACGAGCTCACCGCGGTCTGGGTCTCCTCCGATTCCAAAGCGGGCAAGGACGCCGCTGAGCTTGCGGGACTTCAGGATTCGACGGGCCCAACAGGCATTCTGGCGACCACCGATCTCGATGCCGTGCTGGCGACCGAGCCCGCGTGCGCGGTGTACACCGCAATGGCCGACAACCGGCTGATGGAGGCGCTCGAGGACTACCGGCGCATCCTGGCCGCGGGAGTGAACGTCGTCGGCAGCGCCGCGGTGTTTCTGCAGTACCCGTGGCAGGTGCTGCCCGAAGAGCTCGTCACTCCGATCGAGGATGCCGCCAAGGCCGGAAACGCCAGCATTTTCGTCAATGGCATCGACCCGGGGTTCGCCAACGACCTGCTGCCGATGGCACTGGCCGGGACGTGTCAGAGCGTCCAACAGATCCGGTGCATGGAGATCATCAACTACGACACGTACGACAGCGCGACGGTGATGTTCGACGTGATGGGGTTCGGCGGCAGCCTCGAGGACACCCCGATGCTGCTGCAGCCCGGCGTTCTGAGCCTGGCGTGGGGTTCGGTGGTGCGCCAGCTGGCCGCTGGATTGGGCATCGAGCTCGACGAGGTCACCGAGACCCACGTCCGGGTTCCCGCGCCGGAGGCCTTCGACATCGCGTCCGGACACATCGAGAAGGGCACCACCGCAGCAATGCGGTTCGAGGTGCGCGGCATCAAGGACGGTGACGTGGCTGTCGTCCTCGAACACGTCACGCGGTTGCGCGACGACCTGTGTCCGGACTGGCCGCAGCCCGCGCAGGAGGGCGGCTGCTACCGGATCGAGATCACCGGAGAACCGTCGTACACCGTCGATCTCTGCCTCAGCAGTCCCCACGGCGATCACAACCATGCCGGTCTGGTGGCGACGGCAGCCCGTGTGGTCAACGCGATTCCCGCTGTGATCGATGCCTCGCCGGGAATAGTGACGGCACTGGACTTGCCTCCCATAACTGGCAAAGGCTTGTACGCTAGGCCGTAACACGCTGGAAGGATCCTGAGATGAAGGCTCGCCTGAGTACCCTCGCTGCTCTCCTCGTTGCTGGCGGTGCTTCCGTCGCAATCGCTGCCGCCCCGGCGGCATTCGCCCAACCGTCATGTGTCGAGACCGGCCAGGGTGGTGGCTATCAGGGCGGGTCGACGACGGTGTGCCAGTCGCCCGGCAACGCCCAGATCGATTCGCGGCCGAGCGTTCTCGCACCCAATGTGGACCAGGGGATGTTCCCGTGGGGCATGGGAATGTACATCCTCTGACGGACGTCCGGACCGACACCGGGGGCAGGAGCGGGTCATGAGGCCTCTCGCACGCTGCGTCGTGCTGGCGATCGCCGGTGTCGCGGTCGCCATGGGCAGCGCACCGTTGGCCGCGGCGACTCCTGAATGCACCGACGTCGGATCCAGAGTCACCTACTGCGAGACCAACGGCAGCACCCAGTTGATCGCGACGCCGCCGCCGTGGAATTTCGGCGGATGGCAGGGCATCGGCTTCTGGCCCCTGGTCGGCGGGTTCGGTATCGGCGATTGAAGGCTGGACCGCGTCTTGAGCGGTTCGCAACCCGACATCAGCGCACGTCAACGGAGTTCCTCGGTGTCGTGACTGGTCCGCAGGCAGAGTTTCGTCTAGCCTAACTTTTCTGTTCGAACGTCCGGATAGAAGAGGGGTGTGGTGACGCAGCACGTCCAACCAGGGACGCGGCTCGGTTGGACCCTGCTCGGGCCCGCTTTCGTCGCCGCGATTGCGTATGTCGACCCCGGAAACGTCGCGGCCAACGTCAGCGCGGGTGCGCAGTTCGGTTTCCTGCTGGTCTGGGTGATCGTCGTGGCCAACCTGATGGCCTGCCTCGTGCAGTATCTGTCGGCGAAGCTGGGCCTGGTCACTGGCCTCTCGCTGCCGGAAGCGGTCGGAGCCAGGATGGGTCGGCCGACCCGGCTGACGTATTGGGTGCAGGCCGAATTAGTTGCCATGGCAACGGATCTCGCTGAGGTCGTCGGTGGCGCGATCGCGCTGTACCTGCTCTTCGACCTACCGCTGCTCGTCGGCGGCGTCATCACCGGCGTGGTGTCGCTGGCGCTGCTGATCATCAAGGACCGCCGTGGCCAACGGACGTTCGAGCGCGTGATCATCGGCCTGCTGATGGTCATCGCGATCGGCTTCCTCACCAGCCTGGTGGCCGCACCACCTCGGATCGGGGACGTGGCGGAGGGTCTGGTCCCGCGGTTCGACGGCGCCGAGAGCATCCTGTTGGCCGCGGCGATGCTCGGCGCGACGGTGATGCCGCACGCGGTGTATCTACATTCCGGATTGGCCCGTGACCGCCACGGTCACCCCGGCGCAGGCGCACCGCGACGGCGACTGCTGCGTGCCACGCGATGGGACGTGGGGGTGGCGATGCTGATCGCGGGCGCGGTGAACATGGCGATGTTGCTGGTCGCGGCGACGAACCTGCAGGGCATGGAGAACACCGACTCCATCGAAGGGGCGTACGCCGCCGTGCAGAACACTCTCGGCCACACCGTCGCCCTGCTGTTCGCGATCGGTCTGCTGGCGTCCGGGCTCGCATCCTCGTCTGTGGGTGCGTACGCGGGCGCCATGATCATGCAGGGGTTGCTGCGCCGGTCCATCCCGCTGGTGGCGCGCCGGCTCATCACGCTGATTCCCGCGTTGGTGATCCTGGCCATCGGCGTCGATCCGAGCCGTGCGCTGGTGTTGTCGCAGGTCGTGCTGTCGTTCGGGATCCCGTTCGCGCTGATCCCGCTGGTGCGGCTGACCGGCAGCGCGCGCCTCATGGGTGAGGACGCCAACCACCGCGTCACCACCGCCCTGGGCTGGGGAGTTGCGGGGATCATTAGTCTGCTGAACGTGGTCCTCATCTACCTGACAGTCACAGGCTGAGTGGCGCGGCGCCGAGAAGGGCACGCCTACTTCGCGTACGGGTCCAACCTGTGTGCGCGGCAGATGGCGCAGCGATGCCCGGATGCGACCGATCCGCGGCGCGCCACCCTCGCCGACCACGACTGGCTGATCAACGAGCGCGGCGTCGCCACGGTCGAGCCGTTCGCCGGGAGTGAGGTGCACGGCGTCCTCTGGCAGCTGTCCGACCGCGACCTGGCCACACTCGACAGTGCCGAGGGTGTCCCGGTGCGGTATCGCCGCGACCGGCTCACGGTCCGTACCGAAGACGGCATGTCCCCGGCCTGGGTCTACATCGACCACCGCTCCGAACCTGGACCGCCGAGGCCCGGTTACCTCGAGCGCATCCTCGAGGGCGCCCGCCACCACGGCCTTCCGCACCGCTGGATCGAGTTCCTCGAGCGCTGGGATCCGGCCCGTTGGCCACAACGCAAAGACCATTCTGATTCGGCTGCACCGCAGACACTTTCACAGCTTCTCGCCGATCCCGCGATCGTCGAGGACAGCACGCTGCGCTCACGGTTCGGCTTTCTCGCCATCCACGGTGGCGGTCTGGAGCAGATGACCGATGTCATCGCCGAGCGCGCCGCCGACGCCGCGGATGCGTCGCTGTATGTCGTGCGCCACCCCGATGGCTATCCACACCACCTGCCGTCCGCGCTCTACCGCACCGACGAATCACCGCGGCTCGCCGAATTCCTCGATCACGTCGACGTGGCGGTGTCGCTGCACGGCTACGGCCGACTGGGCCGCAGCACTCAGATTCTGGCCGGCGGGCGCCACCGCGCTCTCGCCGAGCACGTCGCGAAGCACGTCGAGATCCCGGGCTACCAGGTGGTCACCGACCTCGGCACGATTCCGCGCGAACTCCGTGGTCTGCACCCCGACAACCCGGTCAATCGCGCACGCGGCGGCGGCGCGCAACTGGAGCTGTCGGCCCGGGTGCGGGGGATCAGCCCGCGCAGCGCGATACCTGGCGACGACGGCCTGTCCCCCGCCACCTCGGCGCTCGTCCAGGGCCTGGTGCGCGCGGCCCGTTCGTGGACACCACACATGTGATGCGGGGCGCTTAGCAAGGCACCCATCCGCAGGTCCCACCGCTCCGAATACGGCTATGTGGAACCCATGCGGGCAGAAATGCGGTCGATCGGCATCATCGGCAGCGGTGTAGCCGGTCTCGTCGCCGCCTATACGTTGTCGGGACGCGACCGCGTCACCCTTTTCGAGGCGGACCACCGTGTCGGCGGGCATGCACACACCCACCGCGTCGACCGCGGAGACGGCACCATCGTCGGCGTCGACTCCGCCTTCCTCGTTCACAACGACCGCACCTACCCCACCCTGTGCAGGCTGTTCGACGAACTCGGCATCGCCACCCAGGAGACCGACATGTCGATGTCGGTCCGCGACGACCGCCTCGGACTCGAGTACGCGGGCGCCCGCGGCCTCGGCGGTCTGTTCCCCGCGCTGTCGTCGCTGGGCCGTCCGCGCTACCTGCGCATGCTTGCGGAGGTGACCCGCTTCCACCGGGCGGCGCAGCAACTGTTGAGCGACGAATCCACTGAACCGGTGCCCCTCGGCAGGTTCCTGCAGCAGCAACGTTTCTCGGAGTACTTCATCGAGCACTTCATGAAGCCGCTCGTGGCCGCGGTGTGGTCGTGTCCCCCCGGTGACGCGATGCGCTACCCGGCCCGCTACCTGTTCGTGTTCCTCGAGCACCACGGGATGCTGTCGGTATTCGGCTCGCCGACGTGGCGCACCGTCACCGGCGGATCGGCCACCTACGTCGACGCGATCGTCGGACTGGTCGACGACGTCCGGACGGACACCGCCGTGACCGCGGTCCGGCGAGTCGGCGACGGGGTCGAGGTGATCGCAACCGGTTGCGCACCTGCCCTGTTCGATGCTGTCGTCATCGCCACCCATCCCGACCAGGCGCTGCGGCTTCTCGCCGAGCCGACGGCAGCCGAGCGAGAAGTCCTGGGCGCAATCCCCTACTCCACCAACCTCGCACAGCTGCACACCGATGAATCGGTGCTGCCTCGCCGGCGCCGAGCTAGGGCGTCGTGGAACTATCTGGCCACCGACAGCGATGATCGGGTCGTCGTCAGCTACGACATCACCCGCCTGATGCGCCTGAGCGGTCCGCGCCGATTCGTGGTGACGCTCGGTGGCCACGACGTCGTGGACCAGGACACCGTGATCGCCGAGATGACCTACGCCCACCCGATGTACACCGTCGAATCTGTTGCCGCTCAACAACTCCTGCCGACGTTGAACGACGACAAGGTGGTCTTCGCCGGCGCTTACCACGGCTGGGGGTTCCACGAGGACGGTGCCGCATCCGGATTGAGCGCGGCACGTCGCCTCGGCGCCGACTGGCCGGTGGCACGCCCCGTGGCCGAGGCGGTGGCATGTTGAGTACGGCATCGAACAAGAGCCAGAGCACGGCCCTGTACCGGACCAGGATCACCCACCTGCGTCGTGCGCCCGTGCACCACTACTTCGAGCACCGCAGTTACAGCTGGTTCGTCGACCTGGACGCATTGCCCCGGTTGCCGCGGTGGCTGCGGCCGTTCGCGAAGTTCGATGCCCGTGACCACCTTTGGGATGCCGAGAACGACACCCTTCGCGGCCGTGTCGATGCGTTCCTTGCCGGCAAGGACATCGATCTGAGCGGTGGGAAAGTGACCGCACTGATGCACGCCCGGGTTCTCGGCTACGTCTTCAACCCGCTGAGCGTGTACTGGTGCCACGATGCGCAGGGCGTGTTGCGGTACGTCATCGCCGAAGTGCACAACACCTACGGTGGTCGCCACGCCTACCTGCTCCCGCCGTCCGGTGACCGGCCCGCGATGGTGACGAAGAAGCTCTACGTGTCGCCGTTCAACGACGTCGACGGGCACTACCTGGTGCGGGCCCCGGAGCCGGATGACCATCTGGACGTGACGATTTCGCTTCATCGCGACAACCAGCCGGCCTTCGTCGCCACCATGCGCGGCACCAGGAGGAAGGCGAGCATCAGCCAGATCGTGGGGATGCAGGTCGTCGCCCCGCTGGCCCCGCTGATGAACGCGCTGAGCATCCGGGTGCAGGGAATCCTGTTGTGGCTCAGGCGGGTACCCCTGGTACCCCGCCCGAGCATCGAAAGAGAGAAAGTGGAACATCTGTGACCATCGATGTTTCCGGACAGGCCATCGCAGCCGTCGACTCAGAGCGCTGGCCGGCTGTGGCACGGGTACCTCACGGCCCGGTGAGCGTGACCGCCGGCGCCATCGCGGACACGCTGTTCCGCCGCGCTGCAGCGCGGCTGCCCATCCGGGTGATGTATCCCGACGGGACAGTCATCGGCGCCGCGGATCCGACGCTACCGACGATGGTCGTGCACCGCCCGGAGACGTTGGTTCGCCGCGTCGGGCGCTACGGCCTGATCGGCTTCGGCGAGTCCTACATGGCCGGCGATTGGACCTCGGCCGACCCGGCCGGCCTGCTCACCGAGTTCGGGAAGCGGCTGGCTGAACTCATACCCCCTGTGCTGCAGCGATTTCGGCCCCTCGCCGTAGTGCGTCATCCGCGCAGCCACCTCAACAGCATCTCCCAGGCCCGGCGCAACGTCGCCGATCACTACGACCTGTCCAACGATCTTTTCGGGGAGTTCCTCGACGAGACGATGACCTACTCGAGCGCACTCTTCGAGACGTTGCCTGCCACCCCGGATGACCTGGCGCGGGCGCAGCACCGCAAGATCGACCGCCTGCTGGACGCGGCAGGCGTCGGGCCGGGAAGCAGGGTGTTGGAGATCGGAACCGGTTGGGGCGAACTGTGTCTGCGCGCCGCGGGGCGGGGCGCTTCGGTGCGATCGGTCACCCTCTCTGCCGAGCAGCGGCAGCTGGCGACGGCCCGGGTGGCCGCCGCCGGGCTCAGTGACCGCGTGGACATCGAGCTGCGCGACTACCGCGACATCGACGGCACCTACGACGCCGTGGTGTCGGTGGAGATGATCGAGGCGGTGGGCTACGACTTCTGGCCGACGTACTTCGAGACGCTGGACCGGCTGGTCACGCCGGCCGGACGTGTCGCGATTCAGGCCATCACCATGCCCCATGACCGGATGGTCGCCAGTCGCAACACCTATACCTGGATTCAGAAGTACATCTTCCCGGGCGGGCTGATCCCGTCGACCGAAGCGATCATCGGCATCACCGAGCGGCAGACCCGGCTGCGCACCGTTGACATGTTCTCACTGCGTCCGCACTATGCCGAGACTCTGCGGATGTGGCGGGAACGATTCGTCGAGCGACGGGATGCGGTCGCCGCGTTGGGTTTCGACGATGTGTTCCACCGGATGTGGGAGCTGTACCTGGCCTACTCCGAGGCCGGGTTCCGGTCGGGCTACCTCGACGTCTATCAGTGGACCTTCGCCCCGACGGGGCGGCCGTAATGTCCTTCCTCGTCGTTTCCGTTGCGTCGCTGGCGATCCTGGTCGTCGCGCACGGAATCACGTTCCTGATCGGCCGACGTCTCGGCCGCTACAACGTCGTCGACGTCACATGGGGTGCCGGGTTTGTCGCCGTTGCTGCCGTCTGCGCAGCGGTCGGAACCGGCGACCTGTTCCGGCGCCTGCTCCTGTTGGCCCTCGTGGCGGTGTGGGGCCTGCGGCTGGCCTGGCACATGGTTGGCAAGTCGGCGGGTAAGGGCGAAGACCCCCGCTATCGCGCGCTATTGCGAGACGACTTCTCGGCCAAGAATGTCATCCGCCGGATCTTCCTGGTGCAGGCTGCTGCCGGCTGGTTCATCTCGCTGCCGCTTCAGGTGTCGGCGGTACTGGGCCCCACACCGGCCGCGCTGCTGCCGGTCCTGGTGGCCGGGGTGGCGGTTTGGCTGCTGGGCGTGGTGTTCGAGACGGTCGGGGACCACCAGCTTCGCGTCTTCAAGGCTGACCCCTCCCACCAGGGCGTCATCATGGATCGCGGATTGTGGGCATGGACGCGGCATCCCAACTATTTCGGGGACGCCTGTGTCTGGTGGGGGTTGTGGCTGGTCTCCGTGGCCGGGTGGGTTTCGCTGGCCACGGTGGGGTCACCGGCGCTGATGACGTACTTCATCGTTTACGTCACCGGGGGCAAGCTCACCGAGAAACAAATGGCCGACCGGCCGGGATTCCGTGAATACTGTTCGCGCACATCATTTTTCATTCCGACACCGCCGAAGTCCCGATTAACGTGACGATATTGACACTGGTGGCTAGGCTACCGCTCGTGACCGCCGAACTCGACGCACTGCTGCGCCAGGTGGCCCACCGGGACGTCGATGCGTTCGCGGCCTTCTACGATCAGACCCGATCTCGGGTGTTCGGGCTGGTCACGAGGGTTTTGCGCGATCCTGGCTACAGCGAAGAGACAACCCAGGACGTCTACCTGCAGGTGTGGCGCAATGCTGCCAACTACGACCCATCGGCCGGTTCGCCGCTGGCCTGGCTGATGACGCTGGCCCACCGGCGCGCCGTGGACCGGGTGCGTTCCGAGCAGGCGGCCAGCACGCGGGAATCCCGCTACGGCGCCGCCAACGTCGAACCGGCGTCGGACCACGTCGCCGAATCTGTCATTCGCAGCGACGAACGCCGCCAGGTCGCCGAATGTCTGGGGTCGCTGACCGACACCCAGCGCGAATGCATCCAGCTCGCATATTACGACGGGCTGACGTACGTCCAGGTCTCCGAGCGCCTCTCGGCGAACCTCGCGACAATCAAATCCAGGATGCGGGACGCGATCCGGGGCCTGCGTAAATGTCTGGGGGCAGCGTGACCGTTCCCTTCGAAAGTGCCGGGCCCGACGGCCCTGACCTGCTGTCCCTCGCGACGCCGTACGCGCTGCACGCGCTGACCGACGCCGAAGCCGCCGACATCGAACGACTCCTCGGTGACGCACCGCCCGACATCGCTGAGGCCTTCCTCGCCGAGGTTCGTGCGGTGCGGGAGACGATGGCCGTCATCGCCACCGCCACCGCGGTCGAACCACCGGCACACATTCGCGGCCAGGTGCTGCAGCAGATCACCGATGATCCGGTGCGACCGCTGGTGCGACCGGAGAAGCAGTCCACGAGGTGGAGTCGGGTGGCGCTGGCCGCTGCCGCCGCCGTCGCGATCGGGCTCAGCGCGGTCGGTGTCGGCCTGGCTCTGCGCCCGACGCCGACACCGACTGCCGCCGAGCAGGTGTTCGCCGCGCCCGATGTGCGCACCGTGTCCGGTGAGATCCCTGGCGGTGGCACGGCGACCGTGGTGTTCTCCCGCGAGCGGGATGCCGGCGTCCTCGTGATGAACAACGTGGCACCCCCCGAACAGGGCACCGTGTACCAGATGTGGCTGGTCGACGCCGAGGGTCCGCACCCGGCGGGAACGATGGACGCCGAAGCGGTGTCGCCGTCGACCACCGCGGTGCTCCCCGATCTCGGATCGTCGAAAACCCTCGCGTTCACGATCGAACCCGCGGGGGGTTCGGCGCAACCGACCAGCCCGGCGTTCGCGGAGCTTCCGCTGGTCTAGACGGCCCGGGAACGTCTAGGACGTCTCCAACGTCGCTGCCGCGGCTTCAGCGAGGACATCGCCTAGGTCGCGACGACGGGCCCACGCCCGCTGCTGTCGCATGGCTCCGTTGCCACGCTGCGCAATCTCGGCGAGCCCGGTGGTCACCAGGTGGTGGTCACCTGCGGTCTCGAGTGCGGGGCGGACGCGTTCCACGAGACCCTCCAGCAGTTCCAGCGCGGGCCTCGCGGTGCCGTGCTCCAGGTCGACCGCGTCACCGTCGAGCCCATCCCGGGCGCCCTTCCAGTACGCGGCCTTGAGTGCGTAGGGCGCTAGCGGTAGCACCTCGGCGCCCCGCTGATGGTCTTCCAGGGCGGTCATCACGCATCCCCGGACGAGCGCGGCGAACAACACCGTCTCGGCCACCGTCGCCGGCACGTCCGAGACTCGCACCTCCACGGTCGGGAAGTTGGCCGACGGCCGCACATCCCAATAGACCATCCCGTCGTCGCGCATCACGCCGGTGCTGCACAGCATCTGGACGGCGGCGTCGTACTCCGCGGCGGAATCGAACACCGGCGGTGGCCCCGCACTGGGCCAGCGCGCCCACAGCACACTGCGCCAGCTGGCGTGACCGGTGTCGGTGTTGCGGTAGATCGCGGAGTTCGCGGTCAGGGCCAGCAGCAGCGGCAACCAGGGTCGCATCCGATTGCTGACCCCGATGGCGGCGTCGCGGTCGGGGACGGCGACGTGCACGTGGCAGCCGCAGATTCCCTGCTCGTGGGCGATCATGCCGTACCTCTGGCCGATGTCGCGGTACCGCGGAGTGTCGGTGATGGGGAACTCCCGGGGCAGCGTCGGCGGCAACCCGACGGCGAGCAGTTGGGTCCGGGAGCGTTCGGCGGCGTTGGCGGCGGTGCGTCGCAAGCCAACCAGCTGCTCGCGCAGCCCGGCGGCGTCGGTGAAGACATCGGTTGCGGTCTCGACCTGACAGCTGGTGAGCTCGAGCTGCAGGTCGACGCCGTGCTCGGCGGCACGTTCTGCGACCGCCCTGCTGCGCGCCACCGGGGCGCCGGAGGCGGGATCGACGAGGAGGAATTCCTCTTCGACGCCGAATGTGGGTGGATTTTTCATGGCAGGAAACTGATCCGGCCCGTCGGAGAGTTCAACGACGGGCCGGATCTTGGTGAGGAAGTCACCGGCTCATATGCCCGAGCTGAAACCCGCTCAAACCTGTTGCCTACGATCGATTTTGTGGCCAAGGATTTCCGGTTCGGCGTCGGCGTCATGCGAGGCACCTCGCGCACTGCTCTTGAGAACGCGGCGCGCCGGGCGGAGGATTTCGGCTTCGACGTCATGCACGTGCCCGATCATCTGGGCGGCCCGGCGCCGTTCCCGGTGATGACGACCATCGCGATGGCGACGTCGACGCTGCGGGTCGGCACGTTCGTGATCAACTCCGCCTTCTACCGGCCTGCGCTGCTGGCACGCGACGTGGCCGCGCTGCGCGATGTGACCGACGGCCGGTTCGACCTCGGGCTGGGTACCGGCTACGTCAAGGAGGAGTTCGACGCCGCGGGGATCCCGTTCCCCAGCGCCGGCGAGCGGGTCGACCACCTGCGCGACACCGTCGAGTACATGGCCGAGAACCTGCCCGATGTGCCGATCATGATCGCCGGCAACGGCGACCGGGTGCTGCGGATCGCGGCGCGCTCGGCCGACATCATCGGATTGACGGGCGGTGACCGGGCACCGACGGCAGACGAGGATCCGCTGGCCGACCGGATCGCCTTCGTCCGGGAGGCCGCCGGTGACCGGTTCGACGATCTGGAGCTCAACGTCGCCATCACCGCCATGCCTCTCGACGACTCCGGGATGCCCGACATGACGATCCCGCGCCACTTCCTGCCCGGCCTGACCGACGAGGAGCTGCTGCGTCACCCAGGAGTGCTCTCGGGGTCGACCGACGAGATCGCCGACCGCATTCGCGGGTACCGCGACACCTACGGCATCAGCTACGTCATCGTGCAGGACCGGCATGCCGAGGCGTTCGCGAAGGTGATCGCGCTGGTGAAGTGACTCTCAGAGCCACAGGTAGAGCCCGGACAGCAACGCCCACATGCCCACGCAGTAGATCTCGAACGCGGCCCGCAGCGGGATCGGTGCGTGACGGAGCTCCATGAAGTCCAGCCCGACCAGGCGCACCTTGATCGCGGCGATCGCCAGCACCACGACGGCCACCATCGATCCGGTGCCGTGTTCGGCGCCGATGGCCCAGGACACCACGGTGGCGACGACCAGAATCAGCCAGCTGGCGCCGGCCCGGTTCTTCAGGAGGGTGAGGACCGTCATCAGCTCACCAGGTACAGCAGTGCGAACAGGAAGATCCACAACAGATCGACGAGGTGCCAGAAGCAAGCCGCCCCTTCGACGAGCGCGGTACGCGTGGGACTGAGGTCCGCGCGGCTGGTCTGGGTCATCACGAACGCCAGGGCAGCCATACCCACGGTCACGTGGAACAGGTGCAGGCCGGTCAGCACGAAGTAGTAGAGGTAGAAGTGGTTGGCTCCGGGCCCGTGTCCCGCGGTGGCCAGCGACACGTACTCGAACACCTTGAGAGCGATGAACACCGCACCGCAGACCATCGCCGCAGCCACGGCGCGGGTGGCGATCTGCCCGGCGCCGGTGCGCATCGCGCCCAGTGCCAGCACCACGAACAGCGAGCTCGTGAGCAGCACCAGCGTGTTGAGCACGCCGACACCGAGGTGCAGCGTGGTGCGGGCGGCGTCGAAAGTTCCGGGGGCCTCCGGCGTCGCCGCCCGTTCGACGAGGAACGTGACGAAGAAGGCGCCGAAGACGAGCATGTCGCCGAACAGGAAGACCCACGTGCCGCTCTCGCCGGGGATCCGACGACTGTCCGGGGGCGCCGCCGCACCCGCGCTCACTGCGCGGTGGCCGCGTATCGCTCGGCAGCCTGCTGCGCCGTGATCGACCGCGAGATCACGACGCTGGTCACGATCATCCACGTCACCAGCGCCAGGCCGGGGATGTAGAACGCGAAGACGCCATTCCACGCCAGCGGGCCGTCGTTCATCATCACGACGACGCAGCCGGGCAGCGAGAGCATCATCACCCAGATGTTCAGGTAGCCGTACCACCGGGGGAAGGTCGCGGGTTCGGTGGTGTCGATGAACGAGGCGATGGCCAGCGTGGTGTTCTGGACGACCAGCGTGCCGACGATGCCGATGAACCACAGCCAGAACATGTCGTTGAACGCCTGGGTGATCTCGGCGCCGCGTTCTGAAGGCCGGAATGCCGCAGTGGCCAAGGCGATCAGCGAGAAGATGAAGGCGGGCGTGAACACCGCGGCGGCCAGCAGCTGGGTCAGCGACAGCATGCCGAACTGCCCCTCGACCCGGCGGATCCGCAGCACGATCGCCGCATGGAACGGCAGTGCGAGCGCGGCGACCAACATCGAGCCGGCGATGCCCAGGCGCACCCAGACGTTCTCGGTGACGAGGAAGTCGGTGACCTCGGCGGCGGAGTCCTTGGGCCCCAACGGCGGCCAGAGCTTGCCGATGCCGGAGAAGAACACACTGAAAAGGACGATCATCGCTGTTCCACACCAGGCGCCGATGCGCTGCAATTTCAGCTCCACGGCTGGCACGCTACCGGCGGGTGTCCGAAGTTTTGACATTTTTGCCATAACTAGGCTGTCGCCGCTCGTGGGAGATCTCGCCGACCAACCGGGTAAGCTCCCAGCCGTTGTCGCCCCCGTAGCTCAGGGGATAGAGCACGGCTCTCCTAAAGCCGGTGTCGCATGTTCGAATCATGCCGGGGGCACTCACCGCATGTCGCCGACCTCACCGCTCGCGCAGTGACACGCATCACATAAGTTGGAAGCATGACTGTGACACCGGGCCGAAAGAACGTCATTGCAATCGTGCTCGCCGGAGGTGAGGGGAAGCGGTTGATGCCGCTGACCGCCGACCGCGCGAAGCCCGCGGTGCCCTTCGGCGGTATCTACCGCCTCATCGACTTCGCCCTGAGCAACGTCGTCAACTCCGGCTACCTCAAGGTGGTCGTGCTGACGCAGTACAAGAGCCACAGCCTCGACCGCCACATCACCACCACGTGGCGGATGTCGACGCTGCTGGGCAACTACGTGACACCGGTGCCGGCCCAGCAGCGGGTGGGCAAGCGCTGGTACCTCGGTAGCGCGGACGCGATCTACCAATCACTGAACCTGCTCAACGACGAGGACCCGGACATCGTCGTCGTGGTGGGCGCCGATCACGTGTATCGGATGGACTTCGCGCAGATGGTCCAGCAGCACGTCGAGAGCGGGGCCGGCTGCACGGTGGCCGCCATCCGGCAGCGGATCGAACTCGCCGACCAGTTCGGCGTCATCGACGTCGACCCCAGGTCACCGCAGAACATCAGGGCCTTCCTGGAGAAGCCGACCGATCCGGAGGGGCTGCCCGATGCGCCCCACGAGGTGCTCGCGTCGATGGGCAACTACGTCTTCAGCGCCGATGCGCTGCGCGACGCCGTCACCCGCGACGCGGCAGCCGGGGATGCCTCCAAGCACGACATGGGTGGCGACATCGTGCCGTGGTTCGTCGACCGCTCGGAGTCTGCTGTTTACGACTTCAAGAACAACGACGTGCCGGGGTCTTATGAACGTGACCGCGACTACTGGCGCGATGTCGGGACGATGCGGTCCTACTTCGACGCCCATATGGATCTGGTGGCACCACTACCCGAGTTCAACCTGTACAACTCCGCCTGGCCGATCTTCACCAGCTATGGCGCGCTGCCTCCGGCGAAGCTGGTCGAGGGCGAACTCGGCAAGGCGATCAAGACCTACAACTCGATCCTCTCGCCGGGCGTGGTGATCACGGGCGGCAAAGTCAGCCGGTCCGTGCTCTCCCCGTCGTGTCGCGTCGGGTCCGGGTCGGTGGTCTCGGACTCCGTGCTGCTCAACGGAGTTACCATCGGCGCCGGGGCCGTCGTGCGCAATGCGATCATCGACAAGAACGTCGCGGTGCCTGCCGGCGCCGAGATCGGCGTCGACCCCGAGGCCGACCAGGCGCGTGGCTTCATCGTGCAGGACGGCCTCACGGTGCTCGCCAAGGGCCAGGAGGTGCCGCAACCGTGAGCGGCCCCGCAGCCGGGCGCGAGAGGAATCGCCTCGTCAGGTCGTAATGGCCTGCGGGGTTTGGTTTTCCAGGGTGGCGGTGACGGCGATGTTGCGCACGCTCTGGGTGTTGCTCAACCCGCCGGTGCTGGCACCGAACCCGACGTAGGCGAAGTTCGACCCACCGAAATACTGGGTCGCGAGATCACCGGTCAACGGGGTTCCCACCGACTGGCCATCGAAGGTGTAACTCAATGACTTGGTGGCCGCGTTCCAGGACACCACCACCGGATGCCAGGCCCCGTCCTCGATATTGGGCAACGCCACCGGCGCCGT
>NZ_STGE01000048.1 GCF_005222675.1 Mycolicibacterium sp. CR10
ATAGGTGTCGAACTCGATCGCCAACCCGTTCTGAATACCCGCGACCGCCAACCCACCCCCGATGGACCCCACCGCAGCAGCGCCACGCGCATCGTTATGGAACACGATCGCCGCCCCATCCGCACCACCATCGTTGGCACCCAGATTCACCTCGAACGCCACCGTGAAATCCTTCGCGACATCAAGGCGCCCCGTCGACATCGCCGTACCCGCCTGACCCGCCCCAGTAGTCAACGTGAACACCCCACCAGCCACACTCGCACTCCCATACGGAGCCAACGTGACGGCACCGGGCGGCGGGGTTACCGTCACGCTGACCGGCGCCGAACTCACCGCCGCTCCGTCCGAGATCGTATAGGTGAACCCGCCGGAACCACTGAAGCCGGCGACCGGGACGAACGTGACCGTATTGTCCAATCCGATTGTCGCCGTGCCGTTCACGACGTTCGACACCGCGGTCACGACCAGAGGATCGTTGTCGGAATCGCTGTCATTGTCGAGGACGTCGATGGTGACCGCCGTGCCGGAGGACGTCGTCGCCACATCGCCGACCGCGATCGGGGCATTGTTGCCCGGTGCCTGGTTTTCGAAGGTGGCGGTCACGGCGATGTTGCGCACACCCTGGGTGTTGCTCAAACCGCCGGTGCTGGCACCGAACCCGTAATAGGCGAAGTTCGAGCCCCCGAGGAACTGGGTCGCGAGGTCCCCGGTGAGCGGGAGTCCCCTCGCCTGGCCGTCGAAGGTATAGCTCAGGGTCTGGGTGGTCGCGTTCCAGGTGACCACCACCGGATGCCAGGCCCCGTCCTCGATATTGGGCAGCGCCACCGGCGCGGTGGCAAAGCCGGTACCGGTACCACGGAAATTGGTGTGGTCACTGGCGATGTCGGGGCTGGGGGTGCCGTCGTTGTTGTTGTCGTAGGTGTCGAACTCGATCGCGATCCCGTTCTGAATACCGGCGACCGCCAACCCGCCCCCGATCGACCCGATCGCCGCCGGACCGCGGGCATCGTTGTGGAACACCACGGCCACACCGTCCGCACCACCGTCGTTGGCACCCAGATACACCTCGAAGGCGAGGGTGAAGTCCTCGCGGACATCGAGGCGCCCCGTCGACATCGCCGTACCCGCCTGACCACCACCGGTGGTCAAGGTGAACACCCCACCGGCCTCACTCGCACTGCCCTGCGCCGTCAACGGAACACTCGAGGGCGCCGTCACCGTCACACTGACCGGCGCCGAACTCACCGCCGTTCCGTCCGAGACCGTATAGGTGAACCCGCCGGAACCACTGAAGCCCGCGACCGGAACGAACGTGACCGTATTGTCCAATCCGATTGTCGCCGTGCCGTTCACGACGTTCGACACCGCGGTCACGGTGAGGGAATCGTTGTCGGGGTCGCTGTCGTTGTCGAGCACGTCGATGGTGACCGCCGTGCCCGAGGACGTCGTCGCCACATCGCCGACCGCGATGGGGGCGTTGTTGGCCGGGGTTTGGTTTTCCAGGGTGGCGGTGACGGCGATGTTGCGCACGCTCTGGGTGTTGCTCAACCCGCCGGTGCTGGCACCGAAACCGACGTAGGCGAAGTTCGAACCACCGAAATACTGGGTCGCGAGATCACCGGTCAACGGGGTTCCCACCGCCTGGCCATCGAAGGTGTAACTCAACGTCTTGGTGGCCGCGTTCCAGGACACCACCACCGGATGCCAGGCCCCGTCCTCGATATTGGGCAACGCCACCGGCGCCGTCGCGAAACCGCCGTCGGTGTCCCGGAAATTGGTGTGGTCACTGGCGATATCAGCACTGGCCACACCATCGTTGTTGTTGTCGTAGGTGTCGAACTCGATCGCCAACCCGTTCTGAATACCGGCGACCGCCAACCCACCCCCGATCGACCCGATAGCAGCAGCGCCACGCGGATCGTTATGGAACACGATCGCCGCCCCATCCGCACCACCATCGTTGGCACCCAGGTTCACCTCGAACGCCACCGTGAAATCCTTCGCGACATCAAGGCGCCCCGTCGACATCGCCGTACCCGCCTGCCCAGCACCAGTGGTCAACGTGAACACCCCACCAGCCACACTCGCACTGCCCTGCGGGGCGAACTCCACACTCGACGGCGCTTTCGGCTCGATGAGCAATCGAGTAATGGTTCCACTGAGATTCGCCACGTAGACGTATCCGTCGGGCCCCTGGCTGAAGGTGACGGGGAGAGCTTGGGTGCTGTACAGGAACTTCACATCGCTGCGGTCGTTGGCATCGATGACGTACACCTCGCCGTCGGAGATGTCGGCAAAGAAGAGGTCGTTCTGGAATTCCTCCGGGTACTGCGACCCTGAGTAGGTCGCACTCGGGACGCCCACGATGGCCTGGAGCTGGAAACCCGGCACGCTTTCGTCGTGCGCGAACGCACGGTAGGCGGGCGCGATGGTGATGGCACCACTGGCGACCGCCGCATAAAACTCGGCGGCGCTGGGAAAGTCGCGAGCGACGTCACTGGGGAGGTCCTGATATCCCGGTGCCGGCAGCAGGACGCCGTTATCGCCGCCTTCGAAATACGGCCAACCGAAATTCGCTCCGACGCCACCACTCTCGATCTCTTCCCAACTGAACCACCCTGTATTCGAGATGAAGAGCCGCCCGTCGTCGGCGAACCCGATGGCGAACGGATTTCTGAGGCCCAACTGGTAGACCTTGGCACGGTTGGCACTGAGGTCGTCGCCTGGCTCGACAAACGGGTTATCCGATAGCCCCAAGCCGGTGAGTGGGTCGATGCGCAGGATCTTGCCGGACAGGCTGTCGATCTTCTGAACGCTGACAGTGCGCGGGTCCGTTGCGTCGAACGACGTGCCGTCGCCGATGGAGACATAGAGAGCGCCGTCGGGTCCGAACGCCAGTGATCCGCCGGCATGACTGAGCGAATCGACCTTGATGTAGTTGTCGACGTATTCGCCTGTTTGGGTGTTGAACCCGGACTCCGGCAGGCTCAAGTCGCTGGTGCTGTCGAATGCTCCGGCGCCGCTGACGTCGGCGAGCGTCCGTGGTTGCAGGCCGGGAACGCCCGGAACAGCGACGCCGCCGAGCAGAATGGTTTCGCTGCCCGGAACCGCCGTCGTGTAGTTGGTCGCCACGTCAGCGGTGAAGCGCACCAGATAGGCGAATCGGTTTCCGCCGCCGTCCGGGCCCGCATTCGCGTTGGGGTTGCCCACGGTATCGGGGGGATCAACGACATAGAACGCATAGACGTAGTTGTGCTCCGGCTGGCCTGGTTGAACAGGCTGACCGAAATCCGGATGCAGCACGATGTCCAACAGGCCGCGATCCGCGATGCTGTTGACCTTCGGACTTATGTCGACAAACGTCGACTGAGTACCGGCAGCAAGATTGACCACCTTGATGACGCCGCCCTTTTCGGCGACATACGCCAGCGACGGATTCTGCGGTGCGAATTCAACCGCCAGCGGGACGTCCAGTCCGTCGACCACGACCTGCTCGGTGACGACATAGTTTGACGTCAGCGGTGGCGACGGCGGATCGACGACAGGGTTCTCGTCGTCCAGGATGTCTATCCGCGCCGTCCGAGGAAAGAGCAGCGTCGCACCGTCGACGTTGACGATCGAGACCACGAATGTCTCCGTCGACTCGGACAGGCCATCATCGAGAATCTGCACGGAGACGAAGACCCGGCTTTGTCCGACATCCATTGTCACGGTGCCATTTTCGGCGATAAAGTCCACGCCGGCGGTTGCGGTATCGGGGGTGATTCCATACTCGATGGTGGTCAGCCCCGTCAGATCGCCCGTCCGGACGATCGGTACCAACAGGGTCCTGTTCGCCTCACCGATTCTCGTGCCGGCTCCGATGAAGACCGACGTCGTCGGGGCCTCAATCGCCGCCGGCGCCACCAGTTCTGCGGCAAGCGCACTGACTCCTTCGACTGGCTCTGCTGACGCGGGGAGGAGTGGTTGACCTTGAGTTGTCTGCGTTGAGTCGGCAACCAGTATGTGGTCGGCCAAACGCTCGGAGAAATATCGACGCACACTCCCCAACATGGACCACAGCACTGACGAATCCGGGCCCGCAGGAACCGGAGAAACCGGCTCGGCGTCGTCATCGATCAGATCCACCACCACCCGCAGACTCGGCGCGGGCGCAGGCGGCGCGGTGGCAGTGGTTGTGGCCGAACCTGATTGGTCGTTGCGGTCGTCGGTTTCGCCGGATCTTGGCGTGACGGTAGACGACCGCCCTTGCGGGCTGCCGCCACCGACCTCGGTCCTGACCGCGGGGACTTCCGCGGACCGCGCGGCGACCTGTTCCGTCTGTGAATTCTTCTTGGTGGTGACAACCGTTCGCCGCGGCGCAGTCAGCGGTGCGCCTTGCTTTCTGTCCGCGTTCCGCTTGGTGGAGGGTGTCGGACGAGCAACGTCTTCTTCAGGGGTGGTGTCCTGCTCCAGATCGGGCGCCTCCGCCTCATCCTCCCGGCTTTCCCGCACGGACTCGCTGGTGGTACCCGATGACGAAGTCCGGGTGCCCCGCTCCCCTGATTCATCGTCGGTGGAGTGTTCGGAAGGCGTCCTCGACGCGGGCCCGGCCGACGATGAGCTTGACGCGGACGATGCCGACGTCGATGACTCATCCGATGCCGATGAGGACGCTGTTGATGACTCCTCGGCCCAGGCCACTCCCGGCGCAGAGGCGATCGCACCGCCGACGCCGAGCGCGATCGCCAGTGCGCCCACGCGGCCGATGTACTTCGCGTACGCCGTGGGACTCGAACCCGCCGAACGCGAGCGCCGCCACTGCGCAGGAAGATCTTGACGAGCAGCAGCCTTCAATCCCCGGTTCAAGGACATCGCTGGCCTCATGACCCCCCTTAGGTCCAGTCGCGGTCACCGCCGTAGCAGAGTTCGCTGTAACTGTGCCATCAAACTTTTGAAATGTGGCACGTTCGGCCAACAATAGGTCGGAGTGCCTCACCTCGCAACAATTCGCAGGTGGATTAATACCTGTTCAACAAACCAAAACGGCTGACCATCGAACGGTCCCGACCGGGGTATCGGCCGAAAAAAGCAACTGCTGATGCAGATACAGCAAACGCCAGGATTTGCGCCAGCAGGGAGCTCTTACAACACGTCGCGCAGTCGTCAACGTTTGATGACGACCCCGCACGAAGGCTCGCAGTCAGCGTTCAGAGTCGAGCGCGGCCATGTGGGCCGCCGGATAGCGGTCGCCGACTCCACCAGTCGCTCCGGGTCCGCGCACCCAGCAGCGGGAAGACGTCGTAAGTGAGCGCGGCCAGCTACGGGACGCGGCGGACGAGCATCGACACCTGGAGGGGCGCCCGCGGTCGGTTCAGTGGTACTGCGGCCCTGACCGGGTCACTTACCTCTGGTCTCGATCACCCTTTTGGCTACTTCGGTCAGGCGCGTGTTGCTGTCCTGTGAGAGCTTGCGCAACATTTCGAAGGCCGCGATGTCGTCGACGTCGTAGCGCTCCATGATGATGCCCTTGGCCTGCCCGATCTGGTCCCGAGTGGACAGCGCCGACTCCAACTGCTCGCTCTGCCTGCTGGCAAGGATCGCGGCGGCCGCATGCGCGGCGAGCACCGCGCCGATTGTCTCCGCCTCCGCGTCGAACGCGTTTTCTTTGAAGGAGAACAGATTCAGCGCACCCGCGGTCTGAGCGCTGGTGTACAGCTTGAACGACAGCCCGCTGAGCACGCCGAGATCGACGGCCGCCGCCGAGTACGACGGCCAGCGCTGTTCGGTGCGGAAGTCATCGGTGCGCACGATCAGGTCATCGAGCGCGGCCTGCACACAGGGCCCCTCGCGGAACTTCATCTGCAGCTCGTCGAGCCGCTGCGGCAGTTCGGAGGTGCCGGCCACGGACTCGAACCTGCCGCCCTTGCCGATGAGAAGAACACCCGCCGTGTCCACCCCGTCGATCAGCGTTTTGACCTCGGCGGTGACGTCGGACAGGACGTCCTCGACGGTTCGCGCCAGGGCCACCACCCGGGCCAGTTCGGCCATTCTGTGCGCCAGTTCGTGGTTCGGCGATTCCTTCATACTCTCCAGACTTCCCTATCTGGCACCCGTCGTACACAAAGGGTTGGTCCTGCCGGTATTCGGGCATGCAACCCCGAGACAGATGCGACGGTCGACCGTCACCTCTGTCAGGTCTCGTCGGTTAAGAAAACAGCCGGCGGGGCCGTCCCCCTTCAGTCACTCCGTTAGTTGTAGTAACGTGCCGTCCATGGGCGCTCCACACGTGTGGATTCTCGGTGGCTACCAGAGCGATTTCGCACGCAACTTCGACCGCGAGGGCCGCGGTTTCGCCGAGCTGACCTCCGAAGTGGTCGACGCAACCCTCAGCGCGGCCGGGCTGGACGCCACCGACATCGACGTCATCCACGTCGCCAACGCCTTCGGGGAACTGTTCGCCCACCAGGGCCACCTGGGAGCAATGCCGGCCACGGTGAACGACGGTCTGTGGGGCACCCCGGCCACCCGCCACGAGGCGGCCTGCGCGTCGGGCAGCGTCGCACTCCTGGCCGCGGTCGCCGATCTGCGTTCCGGGGCGTATCGCACGGCACTTGTCACCGGCATCGAACTCGAGAGGACCGTGCCGGGTGACACCGCGGCGACGATTCTCGGCGCAGCCGCGTGGACGGGTCATGAGGGCCAGGACGCGAAGTTCATGTGGCCGCACATGTTCGAGAACGTCGCCGCCGAATACGACCTCCGGTACGGTCTCGACGAGACCCACTTGCGGGCCATCGCCGCGCTCAACTTCGCCAACGCCCGCGCCAACGGCAACGCCCAGACGCGCAACTGGGATGTCCCCGAACCCCTCACCGACGACGATGTGCAGAACCCGGTCATCGACGGCCGGCTACGTCGCTTCGACTGCAGCCAGATCACCGACGGCGGTGCAGGCGTCGTGCTGGTCAGCGACGACTGGTTGCGTGACCACCCGACGGCGCGACCCCTGGGCAGAATCGAGGGCTGGGGGCACCGCACCGTGGGTCTGGGCCTGAGACAGAAGCTCGACCGCTCACGGCACGACTCCGACGAGAAGTACGTACTGCCCCATGTCCGCGGTGCGGTCATGGACGCCTTCGACCGCGCGCACGTCACCCTCGACGCTGTCGACGGGTTCGAGGTGCACGACTGTTTCACGCCCAGCGAATACCTCGCAATCGACCACATCGGGCTGACCGGTCCGGGCGAATCGTGGAAAGCGATCGAGAACGGCGAGATCGAGATCGGTGGCCGGCTGCCCATCAACCCCAGTGGCGGGCTGATCGGCGGCGGTCACCCCGTCGGCGCCTCCGGCGTGCGGATGCTGCTCGACGCCGCGCGACAGGTCAGCGACACCGCGGGCGACTACCAGGTGGACGGCGCAACGACGTTCGCAACACTCAACTTCGGTGGCAGCACCGCCACCACTGTCAGCTTCGTCGTCGGGAGTGCACCATGAGCATCGGCACCCATCCAGAGGTCGTCGGCAAATTCCTGTCCACGCTCCCCGAGCAGGACGATCATCCCTACCGCACCGGTCCGTGGCGGCCGCAGACCACCGAGTGGGACGCCGACGACCTGACAGTCGTCGAAGGTGAACTGCCCCGCGACCTCGACGGTGTGTACCTGCGCAACACCGAGAACCCGTTGCACCCCGCGCTGAAGAACTACCATCCGTTCGACGGCGACGGCATGCTGCACATCGTCGGGTTCCGGGACGGAAAGGCGTTCTACCGCAACCGGTTCGTTCGCACCGACGGATTTCTCGAGGAGAACGCCGAAGGCGGACCGCTGTGGCCGGGCATCGCCGAACCGGTGGACCTCGCCCGCCGCGACTACGGCTGGGGCGCAAGAACTCTGATGAAGGACGCGTCGTCCACCGACGTCATCGTGCACCGCGGCACCGCACTGACAAGCCACTACCAGTGCGGTGATCTCTACCGGACCGACCCCTGCACCGGCAACGACCTCGGCAAGGAGGACTGGCGCGGCGCGTTCCCGTCCGACTGGGGAGTGTCCGCCCACCCGAAGGTCGACGACCGTACCGGCGAAATGCTGTACTTCAGCTACAGCAAGCAAGCCCCCTACATGCGCTACGGCGTGGTCAGCGACGCCGGTGAACTCGTGCACACCGTCGACGTCGAGTTGCCGGGTCCGCGGCTGCCGCATGACATGGCGTTCACCGAGAATTACGTGATACTCAACGACTTTCCGCTGTTCTGGGATCCCGCCCTGCTCGAACACAACCTCCATCTGCCGCGCTTCCACCGCGACATACCCACCCGATTCGCGGTGATCCCGCGGCGTGGGGACGCCACGCAGATCATGTGGTTCGAGGCAGACCCCACCTACGTGCTGCATTTCCCCAATGCCTACGAGGACGGCGACGAGATCGTGCTGGACGGGTTCTTCCAGGGCGATCCGGAACCGGCCGACGACGGTCTCGGCGACAAGTGGCAGCGTCGATTCCGGTTCCTGGCGATGGACCGGATGCAGACCCGACTGCACCGGTGGCGCTTCAATCTGGTCACCGGCCAGGTACGCGAAGAGCAATTGTCGGACAGCATCACCGAATTCGGCATGATCAACTCCGGTTACGCCGGACGTCCCTACCGTTACACGTACGCGGCCACCGGCAAGCCCGGCTGGTTCATGTTCGACGGCCTCGTGCGCCACGACCTAGAGACGGGCTCGGAGGAACGGTTCGGATTCGGCGACGGTGTGTACGGCAGCGAGACGGCGATGGCGCCCCGGTCGGGAAGCGACGCCGAAGACGACGGCTACCTCGTCACGCTGACCACCGACATGACCGCCGACGCGTCCTACTGCCTGGTCTTCGACGCCGCCAGGGTGGGAGACGGACCTGTGTGCAAAATTCTTTTGCCAGAACGGATCTCAAGTGGTACGCACGCGACGTGGGCGCCGGGAGCCGCGCTTCGTCGGTGGCGGGAGACCGACAGCGCGGCCGCCGCAATAGGTCTGTAGTTGGCGCCGCCTCCCAACGCCGTAGCCCGGATGCTGGGGCTGCTGGGCGACGAATGGACACTACTGATCGTCCAGCAGGCACTGCTGGGGGTCCGCCGCTACAGCGACTTCGCCGTCGCGCTTCCCATCTCGAACACGGTACTCACCGGGCGGCTGCAATCGCTGGCCGCCGACGAACTGCTGAACCGCCGTCAGTACCAGAGCAACCCACCGCGATCGGAGTATCTGGTCACGGCGAAGAGTCGCTCGCTGTGGCCGATGTTGACCTCGATCTGGGAGTGGGAGCGCCGCTGGGTCCCCGACCATTCCCAGGAGTTGCCCGGCATGCGCCACCAGGTGTGCGGTGCCGATTTCGCCCCGCAGGTGACCTGCACCGGATGCAGCGCGGTGGCGAGCGAGAAAGACGTTGTGGCGCAATGGGGACCGAGCGGATCATGGGTGCGCTCCATTCCGTCCACCACGAACCGCCGGCGTTCGGGTGACCGCCGCAGGGGCGCCGGATTGCTGTTCCCACAGACCATGAGTGTGATCGGCGACCGATGGGCGTTCGCACTGCTGGTAGCCGCGTTCGTCGGCGTCGCGCGGTTCACCGACTTCCAATCCCAGCTCGGTGCCCCGCCCGGCACGATCGCCGATCGGCTTTCGGTGTTCACCGCCGAGGGGATCCTCGTCGGCACGGACGGACGGTATCGGTTGACCGAAAAGGGCCGTGCGTTCTTTCCCGTGCTGGTGACTGCGCTGCAATGGGCACAGCGCTGGTATCCCGACCCCGAGGGGCCTGCGGTGATCCTGACCCACACCGGGTGCGGCCGCCGGTTCAGCCCCGGGCTCGTCTGCGATCAGTGCGCAGCGCCGTTGCGCGGTGACCAGGTCATAGCGGTCTAGCGACTACCGTTTCTTCCATGACCACTCTGCAGAATCGGCACCGAACCGCCCTTCTCGTCGTGGACGTCCAGAACACCGTCGTCGACGGAGCGCATCAGCGTGACGCGGTCGTGGCGAACATCGGCACCCTCGTCGAACGCGCACGCCGCGAAGAGGTCCCAGTGCTTTGGGTGCAGCACGACAGCGAGGAACTCACCAAGGGCAGCCCCGGCTGGCAGATCGTGGCGGAGTTGTCGCCCGGCGACGACGAACCGCGGGTCGAGAAGAACCATGGCGATGCCTTCGAGGACACCACCCTGGAAAGCGAGCTCGCCGACCGACAGGTGGGCAGGCTGGTGATCGCCGGCGCGGAGACCGACGCGTGCGTTCGGTCCACGCTGCACGGCGCTTTTGTCCGGGGGTACGACACCACTTTGGTCAGCGACGCCCACACCGCGGGCGACAAGACGCAATGGGGCGCCCCGCCGGTGGAGTCCGTCATCGCGCACACCAATCTCTACTGGTCCTTCCAGACGGCGCCCGGGCGGACCGCAACCGTGGTTCCGACCGACGACGTCGACCTCGGCGGCACGGCCTGAGTGCGCCGGAAAAATCACCGAATTTTCCCAAAGGTGCTCTGGCACTCTCGCATTGAGAGTGCTAATCTCGGCGGTGCACAGTGATTGGCTGCCCGCCAGGGTGGTGGGCTCTGAATGACATAGGAGGTGGATTACTGTGCTTCGTTTTGATCCCTTCAGTGACCTTGATTCCGTGACCCGGGGCCTGCTGACCAGCCAGACCGGATCAAATCGCATCCCACGGTTCATGCCGATGGACCTGTGCAAGATCGACGACCACTATGTGTTGACCGCCGACCTGCCCGGAATCGACCCGGGATCGGTAGACGTGAACGTCGACAACGGCACGCTCACCATCTCAGCCCACCGCACCGCACGTTCGGAGGATTCGGTGCAGTGGCTGGCCAACGAGCGGTTCTTCGGCACATACCGCAGGCAGTTGTCGCTGGGCGAGGGTGTCGACACAGCGGCGATCTCGGCGACCTACGAGAACGGCGTGCTGACCGTGACCATCCCGCTCGCCGAGCGCGCCAAGGCACGCAAGATCGACATCGCCCACTCGGGAGCGCAGCGGTCGATTCAGCCGACCACGGTCGACTCGGGTTAGTCATAGCTCATCGATTCTGCGGGCAGATCGCGGATCGGTTCGATATCGCGATCTGCCCGCAGACTCGGGGGGCAGATCGCGGATCGGTTCGATATCGCGATCTGCCCGCAGACTCGGGGGCTCAGGTGTTGCGTGCCAGCCGGAACCGCAGGTTGTTGCGCACCGCGGGCCATTCGATGTCCAAGATGGAGTAGACGACGGTGTCACGGCGCGAGCCGTCGGGCAGGACCTGGTGGCTGCGCAGGATGCCATCGCACTTCGCGCCGAGCCGCTCGATGGCAGCCCGGCTGGTCGAATTGAAGAAGTGCGTACGGAACTCCACTGCGACACAACCCAACTCATCGAATGCATGGCCCAGCATCAAGAGCTTGGTCTCCGAGTTGACCCCGGAGCGCCGAGCCGACGCGGCGTACCAGGTGTTGCCGATCTCCAGCCGTCTATTGGGACCGTCCACGTTCAGGTAGCTCGACGACCCGAGTAGCGCCCCGTCGCGCCCGCGCACCACGAAGGTCAGCCCGGTGTCGGGCCGTTGCAGCGCCAGGCGCGTCTCGATCCAGTCACCGGCCACACCCGCCTTCGGCGCGCCGGTGAACCACAGCCGGCCCAGCTCACCATCGGCGGCGACGGCCTCGATCTCGGGAAGATGTTCGCGTGCAAGCGGTTCCAGTATCACCCAGCGATCTCCGGTGAGCGTCACCGGCTCGACGAACCCGCTCATGATCGGCCGGTCGGCACCGAGGATCTCCATGCCGCCAGCATCGCCCATACCGACAGCAGCACAGCGGTCAACGCGACCGCACCGCCGACGTAGAGCCCGTAACCGGCCGACACCGGAGGGTACACATAGAGCCGGTAGAACCACACCGATAGCACAACGAGGACCACCGAAATCGCCAGCGCCACCGTCGAAGCCATGCGTGCCGAGATGCCTCGCGCCGACATTGCGCCTGCGATGAGCAGTGACGACGCCAGCAGCACGACGAACTGCCCGACCCCGAAACCGGGCGGCGGCACCGACATGGTTCCGGCGATCCCGCCGATCGCATTCGCGCGTCCGCCACCGTCTGCCGTCGACGTCAGCCAGGGCAGCCACGCGCTCACCGCGACGATCAGAGCACACAGCGCCACCAGCCATCCGGGACGCAGGCGAGCCATGGGCAAAGACTACTCGGGGACTACTAGGGTGATGGCGATGAGCGATCTTCCGGAATGGGCGCGTCGGCTGAACCTCTCCCCACATCCGGAGGGCGGCTGGTTTCGGGAAACCTGGCGCAGCGATCTGATGATCCCGGAGTCGGCGCTCCCGACGGGCTACACCGGCAGTCGCAATGCCGGCACCGCGATCCTTTTCCTCCTCATGCCGGGGCAGCAGTCCGCATGGCACACGGTGCGCAGCGCCGAACTGTGGCTATACCACTCCGGGGGGCCGCTGCTACTGGAGGTCGGCGCCGAGCACGACTCCGCCACGACTCATCTGCTGGGAGCGGACATCTCGGCCGGCGAGAGCCCCCAGTTCCTGGTCCCTCCCGGGCGTTGGCAGCGGGCCCTTCCCCGCGACGACCAACCGTGTCTGGTGAGTTGCGTGGTGGTGCCGGGGTTCGATTTCGCCGACTTCGAGCTGGGCGCTTCTACCGACTGAGCAGCTCGACCGCGGCCGACACCAGGGCGGCGTTTCCCGAGGCGGTGGATCCGTCGGGCAGGCACAGGGTGTCCTCCATGCCGATGCGGGTTTGCACTCCCTTCACCCCTGCGTGTTCCAGTAGCGGCCAACAACTCTCGTCGAGCCCGTGCAGCAGGATCGGTGCGGGCGAACCCGCCGCCGCCACCATCGCGAGCAGTTCGTCGGCTGTCGCGGTGTCACCATCGGCGCCCAGTTCGATCATCACCCGCAGGCAGTGCGGCGCGATGTCGGAGGCCGCCCAGGAATTCGCCGCCTCGGCGTGGAAGATGCCGACTTCCACGCCGAGGCCGCGACTGAGCAACAGCTTGGCCAGGTCGGGCGAACCGGGCTCGTGCCAGTTCAGCGACGCGAAGTCGGGCAGCACGCTCCAGCTCTCGACGGCACGCAGCCGCTGCTGCGCATCGGGAAGCGCCCAGTACCCCGTCGTCACCCCCAGCGGCAGACCCGGGAGCGCCTCGCGCACCGCCGACACCGCGGCGTCCACCTCCCCGGCCAGGAGCGAGTCGACACCGTCGGCGCTCTTGGGATGCATGTGCACCGCCCTGGCGCCGGCTCCGTGTGCGGCCACCGCTTCAGCTGCGAGCTGCTCGGGAGTGACGGGCAGGTTCGGATGCTGGTCCGGAGTTCGGGCGCCGTTGATGCACGCCTTGACGTAGATTTTCGGGCTACTGGGCATAACCCCAATCTTGGCCTACGACTCCAGACTCGACAGGTTGAAGCCGGCGCCCGTCGGATCGGCCACCGCCGCGAGCCGTCCGTAGGGCGTGTCCTCGGCGGCGCGGATCACGCTTCCGCCGTGGTCGACGATCACCTGCATGGTCTTGTCGACATCGTCCGCGCCCAGGTAGAAGTCCCACCTCGACGGAACCTCCTGCGGCAGGAAAGCCGCGCCGTCCATCACGCCCAGCAACGTGGCGCCATCGAAAGAGGCTGTGCTGTAGCGAAACTCGTCGGTATCGGCCACCGTGTCGAGGTTCCACCCGAACACCCGGCGGTAGAAGTCCAGCGAGCCTGCGTGGTCGCGGGTGGTCAGCTGAAAGAAGACGGGCGCGCCGTCCTCGTCGACGACCTCGAAGCCGTTGTGCCCGCCGGGCTGCCACAGCCCGAGGAAGGCGCCGGCCGGGTCGGCCAGCACACCCATCCACCCCTTGTCCTTGACCTCTATAGGCTCCGCGGCTTCGGCACACGTCTCGGCGCCCGCCGCCAGAGCACCGGCGAGGGTCGCCTTGACGTCGGCGGTGTGGAAGTAGGTGGTCCAGCCGTCGGGAGCGTTCCACTGCGGGTCGTTGTGCATCAGGCCGGCCACCGGACGGCCGCTGGAGAAGGCGTTGACGTACCCCCCGTACTCGGGGCCGGCGGACTCGAAGGTCCAGCCGAACACGGCGCCGTAGAAGTCCTGAGCACGCTCCGGATCGGAGGTGGCAAGGTCGATCCACGTGGGTGAGCCGTTGGGGACGGTAGCGCGGATAGGCATCGATACTCCTCGAATAGCAGGTGCGGTCACATGAGCAGACCGCGGCCGCTCGAAGAACTCATCGCGTGACGCCCAGAACGCGCAGCGCATTCTGCTGTTAGAGCAGCGGCAGCACCGCCGGATCGACGTCGAGGGTGTCGAAGTCGCGGCGCCACCGGTCGATCTGGATGTAGGGACAGTCGGTGCCGAAGTACCCCTGGCTCCATTGTGAAGTATCTGCCGGTGGCTGTGACGAGGACATTGTCGTAGGGCTTGTGACCGTGCCGTCGACCTCGACGTGGGTGTGGACATCGATTGCCTCGACGCGGTCGAAATCGATACCGTACTCGTACCGCTGGCCCACGCGCAGCAGGCTACTCGGGGCGTACCCGCTAACGTGTTTCGCGGCCGGGACAATCGCTCGTTTTCTCCGGCACGTGGGCGGGTAATAGTGAACACAGCGCGCCGACAGGGGCGTCGCAATGGTTTTGCAGACAGGATGGTTCGATGCCGAAAACCTCTAGCGAGGAGCAGAACGAGACCGCGCAGTCTGCGTGGTTGTCCAAGTCCGCATCCCAGACACGCGGGTCGGACAAAAAGGAAGTCCAGTTCCACTACGACATCTCCAACGACTTTTTCAAGCTGTGGCAGGACCCCAACCAGGTCTACAGCTGCGCCTACTTCGAGAAGGACGACTACACGCTCGAACAGGCCCAATTGGCCAAGATCGACCTGTCACTGGGCAAGCTCGGCCTCGAACCCGGAATGACGTTGCTCGACATCGGCTGCGGGTGGGGCAAGACCATCATGCGTGCGGTCGAGAAATACGACGTCAACGTCATCGGCCTGACGCTGTCGGAGAATCAGAAGCAGCACATCGAGGACCACTGGTTCGCCAATGCGCAGACCGACCGCACCATGGAGGTTCGCCTGCAACCGTGGGAGGACTTCGACGGCCGGGTCGACCGGATCGTCTCGATCGGCGCCTTCGAGCACTTCGGCTTCAACAAGTACGACGACTACTTCAAGAAGACCTACGACTGGATGCCCGACGACGGTGTCCAGATGCTGCACACGATCACCATCCCCGAGGACGAGGAGATCAAGGCCAAGGGACTGCCGCTGACCATGTCGCGGGTGCGGTTCATCAAGTTCATCATGGACGAGATCTACCCCGGCGGCCGTCTGCCGCTGGCGTCGATGGTCAAGGACCACGCGGTCAGGGCCGGCTACACCGTCACCCGTGAGCAGCACCTCCAGCCGCACTACGTCAAGACGCTGGACACCTGGGCCAGGAATCTCGAAGCCAAGAAGGACGAGGCCATCGCGATCACGTCCGAGGAGATCTACGAGCGCTTCCTGAGGTACCTCGACGGGTGCGCCGATCTGTTTCGCGAGGGATACACCGACGTCGTCCAATTCACCTGCGAAAAAAGTAACTGACGGCGGTGTAGTAATTTTGTGGGCACGCACGTAGCCGGATAGAGATATCGCACGGAACTAGGGTCCGCTGTTTCGGATGGAGGTCGGTCGGCCGATGGTCGAGAGCAAGGTCAAGCCGCCGGGAAAGGGCTCGGGACCAGCCGGGGACATGGAGCCGCACTTCGAAGAGGTGCAGGCGCACTACGACCTCTCCGACGATTTCTTCGGGCTCTTCCAGGATCCGTCACGGACCTACAGCTGTGCGTTTTACGAGCGTGACGACATGACGCTGGCCGAAGCGCAGATGGCGAAGATCGATCTGGCCCTCGGCAAGCTGGATCTGCAGCCCGGAATGACGCTGCTGGACATCGGCTGCGGCTGGGGTTCGGTGACCAAGCGCGCCGTCGAGAAGCACGACGTCAACGTCATCGGGCTGACGCTCAGCAAGAACCAGTGCAAGTACGCCCAGGAGCTTCTCGACGGTATCGACACCGAGCGGTCCCGCCGCGTCATGCTCAAGGGCTGGGAGCAGTTCGACGAGCCCGTCGACCGCATCATCAGCCTCGAGGCGATCGAGGCGTTCCCGCAGGAGCGCTACGCACCGTTCTTCAAGGCCTGCTACAGCATCCTGCCCAGCGGGGGCCGGATGGTGATCCAGGCGATCCTCGGTCACCCGCTCAAGCGGTGGCCCGAGATGGGCATCCCGATCACGATGACCGACCTGCGCTTCATGCGGTTCATCGCGAAGGAGATCTTCCCCGGCGGGTCGATACCGTGCGACGACGACATCACCGGGCTGTCCGGCGAAGCCGGCTTCACGGTCGGTGACAAGCAGTTGCTCGACGAGCATTATGTGCGGACCCTCAACGAGTGGGCCGAGGCGCTGGAGGCCCACCACGACGAGGCGGTGGTCGCCACCTCCGAAGAGGTCTACCAGCGGTACATGAAGTACCTGATCGGCTGTGCCGACTTCTTCCAGCGCGGCATCAGCGAACTGGGGCAGTTCACCCTCGTCAAGCCGTAGCCCCGCACCCGCCGGAATTGCATTCCGTGCGGATAACTGCGAGAGAGGCCCGCGTGGAATGTAATTCCGGCGGGGGTCATCGGCTCAGGCGCGTCCGAACACCAGTGCCACGTTGTGGCCGCCGAACCCGAACGAGTTGTTGACCGCGTACTGATAGTTGCCGGGCCGCGGGCTTCCCGCGACGACGTCGAGGTGAACTTCCGGGTCCAGATTCTTGAGGTTGCGGGTCGCGGGCACGATGCCGTCACGCAGGGCCAGCACCGTCAGTATCGATTCGACCGCACCGACCGCCCCCACCGAGTGCCCGAGCGCACCCTTGGGTGCGTAGACCGCGGGTGCGTGGTCGCCGAGAGCGTTGTTGATCGCGACCGACTCGGCCACATCACCGACGGTGGTGCCGGTGGCATGGGCGTTGACGTGGTCGATGTCTGTCACCGCGAGCCCGGCGAGCTGCATCGCCCTGGTCATCGTGAACCCCGCGCGGCTCCCGTTCGGGTCCGGCGCCACCATGTGGAATCCGTCGGAGGTGATGCTGGCGCCCATCAACCGGCCCAGGATTCTCGCACCGCGGGCCCTGGCATGTTCCTCGGTCTCGATCACCATCAGCGCACCGCCCTCGCCGAAGACGAACCCGTCGCGGTCCCGGTCGAAAGGTTTGCACGCGCCGGCGGGGTCGTCGTTGTTCTTCGACAGCACGATGCGCATTTTGGCGAACCCTGCGATCGGGACCGCCTCGATCCTGGCTTCGACACCCCCGCAGATGGCGATGTCGGCTTCGCCGAGCACGATGTGCCGCCACGCCTGGGCGATACCTTCCGAGCCCGACGCGCAGGCCGATACGGGCGTCAGCACGCCCGCACGCGCGTGGCGTTCGAGCGCCACCGCGGCCGACGGGCCGCTGGGTGCGTACTGCTGGACCGCGGTCGGGTTGACCTGGTCGAGCTCTCCCTGCCGAATGTGTTCGTAGGCGAAGAGCAGTTCTTCGATGCCGCCCATGCCGGTGCCGATCGAAACCGCCAGCCTGCGCGTGTCGACTTCGGGTGACCCGGCGTCTTTCCATACCCGCCTGCCGAGTACGACGGCCATCCGCTGCACATAGGACAGCGCGTAGTGCTCTTCGGGAGTCAACTCGTCGTCGAAGGTCTCCAGCAGATGCCCGCCGATGCGAATCGGCAGGTCGAACTGCTCAACGAACGAGTCCTCGAGCGTGCGGATGCCGCTGCGCCCGTCGAGCAGCGCCTGCCAGGTCCCCTCGGCATCGGTCGCCAGCGCCGTGGTCATCGCCATCCCGGTCACCACGATGTCCGGGAACTTCCGATTGGTTGTGTTCGTCATCGTCACCCTTACCCCAAACGAATTCTCGCCGGGATTACCCGCTGTGTCAGCGTTTATTCACGGATACCGGCGTTCCCGCGGGTATCCGCACCTCCATGGAACACCATAATTTCCAGAAGGGCGACAGGGTCACGTGGCAGAGCCACGGCAGCACTGCCGAGGGCACGGTAGTGGAGAAGATCACCTCCGACACCACCGCTGCCGGGCGTACCGTCCGGGCGTCGGAGGCCGACCCGCAGTACCGGGTTCGCAGCGACAAGAGCGGCGCTGACGCGGTACACAAACCGGACGCGTTGAAGAGAGCGACGAATTGAGCCAGGGAGTGGCCGCACGAACCGCGGTGGTGCTGTTGCACGGCGGGAAGGCGGTCAGCTCCGAGCCGTCGCGGCCCTGGCACCTGTCGAACGTGCGCATGGTTTGGCTGCAGCTCGCGCTGCGCAGGCGGCTTCCGCGCGGAATCGATGTGCGGCGCTTTCGCTACCGGGTTCGCGGCTGGAACGGCCCCCGCGCAGACCCGGTCGCCGATGCCGTCGCCGCCCTCGACGCGCTCAGCGCCGCGTCGTCGACCCCACTTCGGGTGGTGCTGGTCGGCCACTCGATGGGAGGCAGGGTCGCGGCTCATCTGGCCCGCCGTCCCGAGGTGGTCGGTGTCGTCGCGCTGGCACCGTGGTGGCCCGCCGCCGACGCGGACCTCGTCGACCCCGATATCCGTCTTGTCGCGGTGCACGGCACCACCGACACCTGGACCGATCCGGAGTCGTCCCGGAGGCAATGTGCACAGGCGCAATCCCGCGGCGTCGACGCCCGCTGGATCGGGTTACCGAAGTCCGGTCATTTCATGGTCCGTGACGCCGCAACCTGGCACCGCCTCACCGCCGAGGCCGTCGCCGCGATGCTGGACTGATGTGCCGAACGTACGGTTTCTGACGGATCTCGCTTCAGATCCGTCAGAAACCGTACATTCGCGGCCTAGGCCGGCGCGTAGCCCAGCGCGGCTTTCGTCTCCAGGTACTCGTCGAAGGCGAACTGACCCCATTCGCGCCCGTTGCCGCTGCGCTTGTAACCGCCGAACGGCGCGCTCATGTCGAAACCGTGGTTGATCGCGACCGAGCCGGCGCGGATGCGGCGCGCCACCGAACGGGCCTTGTCCAGGTCCGCCCCGGAGACGTAGCCGGCCAGTCCGTAGTCCGTGTCGTTGGCGATCTCGAGGGCCTGGTCAAGATCGTCGTAGCCGAGGATGCACAGCACCGGCCCGAAGATCTCCTCCCGAGCAATCGTCATGTCGTTGGTGACGTTGGCGAACACGGTCGGCCTGACGTAGTACCCGGCGTCGAGGCCGTCGGGACGCCCCAGACCGCCGACGACGACGGTGGCGCCCTCGTCGATGCCCTTCTGGATCAGGCCCTGGATCTTGTCGAACTGCACCTTGGAGGCGACGGGGCCGATCGCGGTTTTCTCGCCGGGGTCGCCGACCTTGACCGCACCGGCTGTCGCACCGGCGACCGCGATGGCTTCGTCCATTCGGGAGTTGGGCACCAGCATGCGGGACGGCGCGTTGCAGCTCTGGCCGCTGTTCATCATCATCACCGACGTCCCCGCGGCGACGCTCTTGGCGAAGTTGTCGTCGTCGAGCACGATGTTGGGGCTCTTGCCGCCGAGCTCCTGGGTCACCCGCTTGACCGTCGGCGCCGCGTTCTTGGCCACGTCGATGCCGGCACGGGTGGATCCGGTGAACGACACCATGTCGATGTCGGGATGACTGGACAACGCCGCCCCGACGCCGGGACCGTCACCGTAGACGAGGTTGTAGACGCCCGCGGGAACGCCTGCGGCGTCGATGATCTCGGTGAATATCTGCGCGGAGTACGGCGCCACCTCTGACGGCTTGAGCACCATGGTGCAGCCGGTGGCCAGGGCCGGGTACACCTTGCACGCGATCTGGTTGATCGGCCAGTTCCACGGGGTGATCAACCCGCAGACACCGATCGGCTCCTTGACCACCAGGGTGGTGCCGTGCTGCTCCTCGAACTCGAAGTTCTTCAGCACGTCGATCGCGGTGGCCAGGTGTCCGAGGCCGAGATTGACCTGGGGGCCTGCGGCCAGCGACGCGGGCGCGCCCATCTCCTCGCTGACGGCGTCGGCCAGATCGGAAGCGCGCTTCTGGTACTCCGCCATGATGTTGCCCAAGACCTCGAGGCGTTCCTCCCGGGTCGACTGCGACCACGTGACAAACGCCTTGCGGGCGGCGTCGACCGCCTTGTCGACGTCGGCGGCACTGCCGATTGCGATCTGTCCGGAGACCTGCTCGGTGGTCGGGTTGTCGACGTCGAGGGACCGCTTCTCGATGGGGTCCACCCACTGGCCGTTGATGTAGAACTTCAGATATTCACGCATGACATCCACTCTTCTCTAGATCGCCGGCCTACTGGGTGCCTTCTGCATACCAGGTGCGGAATCGGTCGTATTTGGGCATCTCCTCGGAGTTCGCCGTCGGGTCGATGCACACATGCACCACACCGACTTTGCCACTGGCGTACGCGCGCGCGATCGCCGGGCCGATCTCCTCTTCCTTCTCGACGAACTCACCGTGGCAGCCGAAGCCCTCGGCGATCTTGTCCATCCGGACGTCTTTGCTCCAGTGGACGCCGGGTTGCGGGGACGGCTGCTCGAACGTGCGCTTGTAGACACCCACCTCGAGTCCCCACTGATGGTCCACGCCGACGACGCAGACCAGCGGCAGGTTCTGCCGTGCCGCGGTTTCCAGCTCCGCGATGTGGAACAGGAATGCCGAGTCACTGGTCAAGAGCATGACCGGCCGCGTGCCACCCTCGGCGACCGAAGCGCCGACGGCGTAGGGCAGCCCGGTCCCGAGGTGGCCGAAGTTCTGGTTCCAGATGACGTCGCGCGGCTTGGTCTGCGAGTAGGTCCACTGGAAGATCACGGTGGCGCCGCCGTCGCGCACCAGGATGCCGTCGTCGAGTTCATCGAAGGCCTTGGTCGCCTCGACCACGTAACGCGCCGGGTGTACCGGGGTGCGGCCGCTCGGGGCCTCCTCGGCCACCCGCGCAAGCTCGGCGGCGTCGGCCTTCACCAGGGTCTCGAGATTGGCCGACGGTGTGCGCGGCGTGTCCCGCAGCGCCTCGACGAGCTGCGGCACGACGCCGCGCAGATCGCCGACCAGCGCCACGTCGACGGGCCGGTTCACGCCGATGGCGGTCGGATCCTGCTCGACGTAGATCCATTTGCGGTTCGCGTTGTTGCCGGCCCAATGCTGGGTCCGGCCGTAGTGCATCGGTTCACCGAGTTCGGTACCCAGCGCGACACACAGATCGGACTCCTCGACCGCCTGGTTCGCCGCCGGGGAGAACAGATAGGGGAAGGTGCGCTCCTGCAGTCCCGGGATGAACGAGGTGCCGCCGGAGGTCTGGATCACCGGGCAGGCCATCAACTCGGCCAGTTCCTTGACCTGCTGCTGGGTGCGGGAGGTATGAACGCCGTGTCCCACCAACAGGATCGGGCTCGTGGCGTCGCGAATCAACGTCGCCGCCTCGGCGACCTCGCGCCCGCCAGCACCCTGATCGACGAGACGGTACCGGCGTGGCGGCAGCGGGTCCGGGACGTCGAGTTCTTCGAGGATGACGTGTGACGGGAACTCGATGTAGCTCGGACCCGGGGTACCCGACATCGACCGGCGGATGGCCTCGCGCACGATCTCATCGGTCTGATCGGCGTACTCGATGGAGCTGCTGTACTTGACCGAGGGCGCGAAAAGCCCCTCCTGCTGGACGAACTGGATGCGGCCCCGCCGGACCCTGCGCTCGGTGATCCGGGCCCGCTGGCCGCCGAGGAAGATCACCGGCGAGTTCTCCACGAGTGCGCACATCATGGCGCCGGCGATGTTGGCGACGCCGGGGCCGAGGGTGCCGATGCACAGTCCGGGTTTACCGGTCATCCGGGAGGCCGCCTCGGCCATGAACCCGGCGCTCAGCTCGTGGTGGGGCGCCACCACCGACCATCCGCGGGCGTCGGCTTCGGTGAACATGTGCACGAAGTTGGGGTCGGGGATGCCGAACAACGTATTGACACCCTCGGCCTCGAACAGGTCGAGGATTCGTGTGTAGACCGAAACTCCCATGCGAAACTCCTTGTTATCTCTGTAGGTAACGTTGCGCCAGCCGGCGGCGGTGCGCCGCAGGCGATCCATAGAACGATCGGTTGAGCGTGGCCCGTTTGAGGTACACGTGCAGGCCGCTCTCCCACGTGTAGCCGATGCCGCCGTGAAGCTGGATGGCCTTCCCGGCGATGTGTACGCCGGCAGCGGTGGTGTGCGACTTGGCCATCGCGGCGGCCGTGCCCCGGACCGGCAGGTCGCCGGCCACGGCGTGGACCGCGGCGTCGACGAGCCGACGGGACACCGCGATGCTGACCATCATGTCGGCGCAGGCGTGTTTGACCGCCTGGAAGGAGCCGATCGGACGGCCGAACTGGTGACGCAACTTGACGTAATCCACTGTGGCGGAAAGCATCGCCTCGGACAACCCGAGGCTGTCACACGCGATCGCGACCGCCGCCCGGTCCCACAGCGCGGCCACCTGGGTGTCGGGGTCGCCGTCGAAGGGCAGCACCTCGGCGGCCGGCGACTGGTCGGCAGTGACCGTGGCGAGCCGCCGGGTGTCGTCGAGAACCGGCTGGGGCGCCACCGTCACGGCTTCGGCATCCACGACCGCCACACCCGCCGGGGTGACCGCCAGCAGCTGCGCTGCGCCGTCCGCGTCCGGGACGAACTCGGCGCGGCCCGACAGCCGGCCCGCCGCGATCGTGAAGTCTCCCAACGCCACCGCCATCCGCGGCCCGCCGGACGCGACTTCTGCCAGGAGGCGGTCGCGGGTGACGCAGGGCTGCACCGCCTTCAGCGCGCCGACAGCGAGCACCGCACCGCCCAGATGGCTAGTCGCCGCGGCAGCACGCCCCAGCTCCTCACAAATCAGCGCCGCCTCGGCGAAGGTGGCGCCGGAGCCGCCGAGTTCGTCGGACACTTCGAGCCCGGACCAGCCCGCCGCGACGATTTCCGGCCAGTCGACGACGCTGTCCTTGGCCAGCATGTCGGCGGCCACCGATCGCAGTTCGTCGTGGAACTCGGCGAAATCCGGGCACTCCGTTGCCATCAGCCGACACTCGGCTCACGTGGCAGGCCGAGTCCACGTTCGGCGATGATGGTGCGCTGGATCTCGCTCGCGCCGCCCGGAATCGTCCATTCCCACGACCCGATGAAATCGAGCACCCACGAGCCGGACTCCCATCCGCTGGAGGCGGGTTTGGACAGCTCGGTCTGGGCGGCCATCCCACCGATCTCGGCTCCGAAGTCGGTCATCCGCTGCAGCAGCTCGCTGTAGTAGAGCTTGACGACGGAAGCGTCGGCGGGCCCGGCGCTGCCGCCTTCGTTTTCCTCGACCACCTTCCGGCACAGTCCGCGCAGACCGGTGAGCTCGGTCTCGAGCTGGGCGAGGCGGTCGGCCACGAGCGGATCCCCGACGTCGGAGGTGTCGACCAACCCGCGGAACCCGTTGTTGGCCAGCCGTTCCGCCAATTCGAGCATGGTCATGCCACGCTCGGCGCCGAGCGTCGCCTGAGCCACCTGCCAGCCCGCATTCTCCGCGCCGACCAAGTTGGTGTGCGGAATTCTCACGTCGTTGAGGAAGATCTCGCAGAAGTGCGAGTCGCCGATCGCGTTGCGGATGGGTCGCACCTCGACGCCCGGTGTCGTCATATCGAGCAGGAAGTAGGAGATCCCCTTCCGCTTCGGCGCGTCCGGGTCGGTGCGGGCCAGCAGCAGACACCAGTCGGCGTGCATACCGCCACTGGCCCAGAGCTTCTGGCCGTTGACGACGAAGTGCCCGTCGCCGTCGTCGACGCGCCGCGCCGTGGTGCGCAGCGCGGCCAGGTCGGAGCCGGCCTCGGGTTCGGAGAATCCCTGCACCCAGATCTCGCCGTCCAGGATGGCAGGCAGGTGTCGGCGCCGTTGCTCCTCGGTGCCGGCGACCAGCAGTGTCGACGCGGCGTGGTGGATGCCGACGAAGGCCAGCACCAGTCGCGGTGCGTCGTGTGCGGCCAACTCCTGGTAGAGCACCACCTGCTGGGGCACCGACATGCCACCGCCCCATTCGCGGGGCCAGTGCGGAACCGCATATCCGGCGGCGTGCAGTTCGGCGAACCACGCCTTCTGGAAGCGCACGAACTCGTCCTCGCCCACCCCGGTCTGGGTCTGCCGCCAGTCCGCGGGGATGTGGTCGGCGCACCAGGCGCGGACCTCGGCGCGGAAAGCGTCCAGGTCGGTCATGAGTAGAGTCCTGTGAGCCCGCGACGACCGACGTTGCCGGTCAACGCGTTCCGGGTGGCGGACAGGCCGAGGGGAAGCCTGCGCAGCGGTTGGCTGTAGCGCGACAACCACGACAGGGTGGTCTCGTCGCAGAACCCGACGGCGCCGTGCAACTGGTGACAGACCCGGAACACCACCTCGGCCGCCTCCAGCGCGGCCATCCGCAGCGCCAGCGCATCCGCGAGCGCCTCGGGGTGGCCTGCGCCGACGCTCCACAGGGCGTGCTTGGCCAGGATGTCCACCCCGCTGCGTTCCACCTCGGCGTCGGTCAGCTGGAACTGAACGCCCTGAAACGACGCCAGCGCCTGGCCGAACTGCTTGCGCAGGCTCACGTGGGCGACGGTCAGCTCGAGCGCCCGGTCGAGCATGCCGAGCAGCGTCCAGCACGGCAGCACCAACGCGAGCGCGACGTCGCCCGCGCCCCGCTCGTCGACCGCGGACAACTCCAGCTCGGTGACAAACGCCGTTCCCACAGCCCCGTGGGCGGTGGCCATGCTCCGGTGACCGTCCAGGGTGACTGCAGCCCAACGTGATTCGACGCCGGCTATCGGACCCGACGGCCGATGGCCCGCCACCACCAGCATGCCGTCGACATCCAGGCCTGCGGGCCGGGCCAGCCGCTCAGCGACGGGATAGGGCAGCGCCCAGTAGCCGCTGCTGCGGCACAGCGCTGCGGCGGCTTCCCGTTCGTCGGCGTCGCCGCGCACGTCCAGGTCCCATGCCCCCAGGCCCGCCAGCACCGGGCCTGCCAGCGACTCCCGCTCGGAGGGTTTGGCTTCGGCCTCCTGCACCAGCTGATCGCCGCCGGCCGCCTCGAACGCCCGCAGCGCCTGCCTGCCGAACTCGTTGGCGTCGTCGCCCAGATCGAGGATCATCGGGCGGCCGCCAACAGCGCGCGGGACAACAGGATCCGCTGCATCTCGATGCTGCCGGACGACACCGTGGAGGCCTGTGAGTACTTCCAGTGGTCGTCGACCTCGGCCAGGAACCAGGCCGCGCGCAGATCGTCGTGGCGCACCTCGGCGGCCAGGTCCATCAGCACTTCGGCGCTGTCCTGGTCGAGCTTGGTCACCGCGATCCGGTAGGCCGCCGCGTCGCCGGGCCGGATCTGCCCGCTGCTCTGCAACGCGACCACCCGGTAGGCCATCAGACGGGCACGCCTGCAGTGCGTCAGCATCCGCACCCAGCGCGCCCGCAGTTCGTCGGAAAGTCCGTCCCACCGGCCCCCCAGAACCGTGGGTGCCGCCGCCAGCAGTCGCTCACACCGGGCGTAGCGGGCGATGCCGACCCGCTCGAACGACATCACGTCCTGGACGATCGACCAGCCGGCATCGACGGTGCCCAGCACGTCGGCGTCGGTCACCCGCAGGTCGTCGAAGAACACCTCGTTGAGGTGGTGCGGCCCCATCATGCTGCGGATCGGGCGTACCTGGATGGCCGGATCATCCATGGGGACAAGGAAGATCGTCAGGCCCTGCTGCTTCTTCTGGGTGGCACCGTCCCCGATGCGCGACGTCCGTGCCAGCAGGAAGCACCACTGCGCCATGGTGGCGTACGAGGTCCAGATCTTCTGACCGCTGACCAGCCAGCCGGCCGAACCGTCCTCGGCACGCCGGGCCGTGGTGCGCAGCGACGCCAGGTCGGAACCCGCCTCGGGCTCGGAGAATCCCTGGCACCAGATGACGTCGCCGTTCGCGATCGGCGGCAGGTGTCGGCGCTGCTGCTCCGGGGTGCCGTGGCGCATGATGATCGGGCCGACCCAGTTGACACCCATGTACTGCGCGCCGCGCGGTTCGTGGTGTGCCCACATCTCCTCGCGCACCACGGTCTGCTCCCAGACCGACGCGCCGCGGCCCCCGAACTCCTCGGGCCACGCCATGCACAGCAGATTGCGCTCGGCCAGCGTGCGGCAGAACCGCTGGGCCGTCTCGAGGTCTGCCGGGTCGTCGGTGAAGGCACCCAGGAAGTGTTCGGGCACAGTGTCGCTCACCAGTCGGCGGAGGTCCGCCCGAAGGTCGGCGGCCTGCTGCCCCATCTCGAATTCCACGCCGCCTTACCCCGATCCGACCGCGGACTCGACGTCGGTGGCAGCGAGTCCCAGTTCGGCGAGGACCTCGTCGGTGTGGCCGCCCAACTCCGGCGCGGGACCGCGGACACGGCCCGGCGTGCGCGAGAACCACGTCGGGACACCGGGAAAGCGCACCGGCCCGTGGGGCGTCTCGACGGTCTCGAACATCCCGACGGCGTTCAGGTGTGGATGGTCGAACAGCGCGTCGGGCGTATTCAGCGGCGCCGCCGGAATCTCCAGACGGGTGAACAGCTCCAACCACTCCTCGGTGGTGCGCTCCGTCATCGTCTCGGCCAACAGCCCGTACACGGTGTCGATCTGGCGCGCCCGGAGTTCCAGGGTGGTGTACAGGTCAGAGGCCCACGGCGGACGCACCGCGTCGATGAACGCGTTCCAGTGTTTGTCGTTGTAGATCAGCGCCGCGATGTAGCCGTCCTTGGTGCGATACGGCTTGCGGTTCGGCGCCACGGTGCGTGGGTACACGGCCGGGCCGAGCGGCGGGTCGAACATCGCACCGTTGGCGTGTTCGACCAGCATGAAGGACGCCATGGTCTCGAACATCGCGACCTCGACCTCCTGCCCTTCGCCGGTGCGCTCCCGGTGGAACAGCGCCATCATCGTCGCGTAGACGGCGGTCAATCCCGCGACCTTGTCGGCGATGATGGTGCCGACGAAATTCGCTTCGCCGGTGAGTTGCTCCTGCACCGCGGGCAGGCCGCACTCGGCCTGAATGGTGTCGTCGTAGGCGGGACGGTCACGCTCGGGCCCGCGCCTGCCGTATCCGTAGCAGTTGGTGTAGACGATCGACGGGTTGACCGCGGCGACGGCGTCGTAATCGAATCCCAGCTTGGCGATCGCCTTGGCGCGCATCGAGTGGATGAACACGTCGGCACGTTCGATCAGGGCCCGCACCGCTGCCTTGCCTGCGTCGGTCCGTAGATCGAGCACCACGCTGCGCTTGCCTCGGTTGACGTTGACGAAGACGCCGCTCATCCCCGACACCGGCCCGACGGAGATGTAACGGGTGTTATCGCCCTCCGGCGGTTCGATTTTGATGACCTCGGCGCCCATGTCCGCCAGGATCTGGGTGCAATAGGGGCCCATCACCATCGCGGTGAGATCGACGATCCGCACCCCGCTCAGCGGCCCCGTCGACTCAGCCATGGCCGGCCACCTCCACCATGCCCCGCTGCGCCATCGCGAAGCTGTACCGGATGTGGTCGGAATGCCCGTCCGGCACCACCGGGAAGACCAGCGGCTTCGTCATGTCCCGGATGGCGTCGATGTGCGCGCCGACGTCGGCGATCGACCACGCGCTCCGGTAAACCCCCGGCGACTCGGCGACCACCGCACGCGCCACCCGCCCGGCCAGCGCGATGAGCATCTCCCCTGTGATGGAACAGCTTTCGTGGGACAGCCAGGCAGCCACCGGGGCCACCAACTCGGTACCCATCGGCGGATAGGCGGAGGTGTCGATACCTTCCGCCATCCTGGTCACGGCGGCGGGCACGATCACGTTGCTCATGACACCGTGCGCCGCGCCCTCGATGGCAGCGACGTTGGACAGACCCACAATGCCCGCCTTGGCCACCGCATAGTTCGCCACATCGTGGTTGCCGTAGAGACCGCCGATCGACGAGGTCAACACGATGCGGCCGTAGCCGGCGTCGCACATCACCGGGAACGCTGGGCGCACCACGTGGAAGGCACCCCGAAGATGGACGTCCACGACCGCTTCGAAGTCTTCGTAGCTCATCTCCCGAAGAGATCCCCTCCGGACGATGCCGGCGTTGTGCACCAGGATGTCGATCCGACCGAACGTCTCCAGGGCCGCGTCGATGATCGCTCTGCCACCGTCGGCAGTGGCGACGGAGTCGGTGCTGGCGACGGCTTGCCCTCCGGCGGCGACGATCTCGGACACCACCTGGTCGGCGGGCGCCTCATCGGCGACGGGTGGTGGGGGGGAAAGATCGCCGCGTGGTGGGCGGGAAATATCGCCGCGTGGCGGGCGGGAGATGTTGTCGTCACCGCTCAGAGTTCCGCCGGGATCGTTGACCACCACCTTGGCCCCCTGCGCGGCGAGCAGGTGCGCGTAGGAACGCCCCAGGCCCCTGCCCGCCCCGGTGACGACGGCGACGCGGCCGTCGAACCTCAGGTCAGCCATGCGGCCCTCACGTGCCCAACTCCAGGCCGTCGAGGTCGCCGGTGGCACGCCACTCGGCCAGCAGGTCCTCGAAGGCGTAGAAACCGGGCGAGTAGAAGTCGCCGAGGAACGAGCCGTTGCCTTCCGCGCCACCGCGACCCTCGTTGTTGTAATAGCCAGGGGTGCAGGACAGCTCGAATGCCGAGTTGTCGATCGCCAATTCCCTGATGGTGCCGACCCAGGCGTCCTGGCCGTCCTTGCTCGGCTCGACGGTGGTCGCGCCGCGGTTCTGCGCCTCGGCGAGAATATAGGCGATGTGTTTGGCCTGCTGCTCGAACATCGCCGTGGTGTTGGCGGACACTCCGCCCTGGATGAAGCCGGTGAAGAACAGGTTGGGAAAGCCCCGACCGGTGATCCCGTGCAGCGTCTTGTAGCTGTCGTGCCAGTAGTCGAACAGTGACGTCCCGTCGCGGCCCTCGATGACGTCGATCGCATACCGGCGGCTGATCTCGGTGGAGATCTCGAAGCCGCTCGCAAAGATCACGCAGTCGACCTCGTACTCGACGCCGCCGGCGACAATCCCCTTCTCCGTCAATCGTTCCACACCCTTGGACTCCGCGACGTCGACGAGCGTGACGTTGGGTCGATTGAAGGCGGGCAGATAGCTCTCGCTCGAGCACGGACGCTTGCACATGAACCGGTAGTAGGGCTTGAGTGCCTCCGCCGTGGCGGGATCATCGACGATTCCGGCGATCCGGCGGCGCAGCCGCTCCATGATCTTGAAGTCTTCCTCTTCCCGGATGGCCATGATCTGCTCGATGCTCAACGATGCGGGGTCCTCGCTGGCTGCGATGCGCGCGGTCATGTTGCGTCCCAGTTCGGTCCAGAAGTCGCACACCAGGTCCGGCTCTCCGAACACCACGCCGACGAACGGTGACCAATTGTGGAAGTTGCGCTTGCGCTCCTCCTGCCAGCCCGGCGTCAGGGAGGCGGCCCACTCCGGATCGGTCGGGGTGTTCGGACGCTCGTCCACCGAGGACGGGGTGCGCTGGAACACGAACAGCTGCTTGGCATCCCGGCCCAGATGCGGAACCAGCTGCACGCCCGTCGCGCCGGTACCGACCAGTGCCACCCGCTTGTCCGCCAGCTTGTCCAGGCCACCACTGGCGTCACCGCCGGTGTAGTCGTAGTCCCAGCGCGCGGAGTGGAAGACGTGACCCGCAAAGTCCTTGATGCCTGCGATGTCGGGCAGCTTCGGGCGGTTGTACGAGCCCTGGGCCATCACCACGAACCGCGCCCGGATGTCGTCACCGCGGTCGGTGCTGATCCGCCACCGTTCGGTTGAGTCTTCCCAGCGCATTTCGCGTACCTGAGTGGAGAACAGTGCACCGTCGTACAGGCCGAAATGTTTGCCGATGTTGCGGCAGTGCTGGAAGATCTCGGCGCCGTCGGCGAACTTCTTCGACGGCATGAAGTCGAGCTCTTCGAGCAGCGGGATGTAGCAGTACGCATCGTTGTCGCACTGGATCCCGGGAAAGCGATTCCAGTACCAGACGCCACCGAAGTCGCCGGCCATCTCGATCACCCGCACGCCCTCGACGCCGGCCTTCTTCAGATACGCCCCGGCCAGCAGTCCGGCGAATCCCCCGCCGAGGATCACGACTTCGGCGTTGTCGACGACAGGGTCACGGTCTGCGACCGGCGTGTAGGGATCGATCTCGGAGAATTCCGCGAAGTCGTCCTTGAGCTCCAGATACTGCCGTGCACCTTCAGGACGCAGTCGCTTCGCCCGCTCGTGTGCGTACTTCTCCCGCAGCGCTTCGATGTCGAAGTCGTCGGGTGTATCGGTGGGCCCGCAGGGTTTCACTGTTGTCCTCTTTCCAGGGATTTCGGCGTACTTGGTCACGCTCAGCGTGACGAACTACGCCGAAATCGCTCAGATCGGTCGGGGTGCGCCGGTGCCCATGTACTTGGCAAGCTGCGTGTGCAGGTTGACCGTGCTGCGTTCGCGATACGGGTTGGGCCTCGTGCCGGCAAAGCCGAGCGACTTCATCCCCTGCTGCACGGCCGCCATGTTCGAGAAGTCCTGCGGCAGAACGGAAAGCCAGTTGGGGTCACCGACCGGGGTGTACACCCACTCGGTGACGGGCTGCTCGTCCTTCGGGTACAACTCGAAGACCGCCACCTCGAAGATGCACTTGTCCGGGTGATAACTCGGGTCGGGCCGCGCGCTGTAACACAACGCGCTGGTGAGTCCCTGGCCCACTTGAAAGTTCGGGAAGATCTGCCACGCGGTGCCACTCTGACCGAGGATGTCCGCCGGGATGGTGGGCCAGATGACCCCCCGCGCCGCGTCGTCGTTGCGGGCCGAGGTCAACCAGTGCTGGAGCACCTGGTCGGCGGGGGTGCCCTCGGGCAATTCGTCGACCAGTCGTTTGGCGGCGTTGACGAGCGTGTTGGTGGTGGTCGCGTTCGTCTCTTCCATCGTGTAGATCTGCATCTCGGCGGTGGAGATGCGTGGATCGCCGGTGCCGAGACGGATCTTCGACTTGGTCTCGTCCATGCCCTTGGGGGCGTCGTAGCCGATATTGCTGTGAATGCCTTGCGCTTTGGCCCACCCCTTGAACTCACCGAACTTGTTGAACTCGGGGTGGGTGGTGAACACGTGGTAGGTCTCGTTGAAGGCCTCCAGCGCGACCTTCCAGTTGCAGTCGAAGTTGAGCCACTTGCGCCACTTGTAGCGCATGTTCTCCAACCCGAACGGGTCCAGGATCTTCGCCGCGGGAAACAGGTAGTCCGCCAGCGGTTCGCAATCGGGATCCATGTTGATCCACACCCAGCCACCCCAGGTGTCGACCTTCACGCCGCGAAGGTGGGTGTTGTCCGGGTTCAGGGCGCCCTTCCAGTCGTCCTGCTCGCGGATGTGGGTGCACGCGCCGTCCAGGCCGTAGGTCCAGCCGTGGAAGCCGCAGACGAACGACTTGCGGGCCCGCCCGGCTGCGTTCTTCGCGCCGGGCGGCGTGTCGACCAGTCTGCGGCCGCGGTGCATGCACACGTTGTGGTGAGCGGCGAAATCGGCGGCCGAGTTCCCGGGCCCGGTGCGCACCACGATGATGGAGTCGTCGAGGATGTCGTAGGTCAGGTAGCTACCGACATCAGGGATGTCCTCGATCCGGCCGGCCTGCTGCCAGACCTTGCGCCACAACCGGTCTCGCTCATTGCGCGCGTATTCCTCGGAGATGTAGGCCTCGACGCCGATGGTCACCGGGTCGGCGAGTTCCTCGGCGGGGTCCACCTCGGAGCGGCTGTCTGAGTTGGTCTGCAGATCGGTCATGCGATCTCCCTCATAACTGGCTGATGCTGGTGCGGAAGGATTCGTCTTTCAGGAACAGCGAGGTGTTGTCGGTGCCGAGGTGTGACCACTTGAGGTTCAGCCCGCCGTCGACGAGCAGTGTCTGGCCGGTGATGTAGCTCGACATGTCCGACAACAGGAACAGGATCGCGCCGGCCTGTTCCTCGGGCCGGCCGCGCCGGCCCATCGCGATGGCCTGACGGTCACGGGCGGGGTCGGGGTCGACGTAGGTCCTCGAGGCTTCGGTCTCGGTGACACCGGGCGCCACCGCGTTGACCCGGATGTCGTGCAGTGCGAGTTCGACCGCCATCGTGCGTGTCATCGCCACCACGGCGGCCTTGGCCGTGCCGTAGGCGATGTGGAACGGCGCCGTGTTCAGCCCACTGATCGAGGACACCGACACGATGGAGCCGGGGCCGCCCTGGGCGCGGATCTCGTTGGCAACCGCCTGGCTCATGAAGAACGCTGTCTCCAGGTTGGCGGCGAACAGGGCGCGCCAGTCCTCCCGGCTCACCCGGGTCGACGGCATCCAGGTCGCCGGGGCGGCACCCCCGGCGATGTTCACCAACCCGTACAACCGTCCCTCGATGCCGCGCACCGCGTCGATCACCGCGGCGATGCCGTCGTCGGTCGATGCGTCGGCGCTCACGGGCACCACCGACAACCCCGCTGCCGCCAACGGTGCGACGTGTTCGTCGAGGTTGTCGCGCGACCGGCTGACCGCGACCACGGTGGCGCCCGCCTCGGCCGCCATGCGGGTGACCGTCGTTCCGATGCCACCGCCGCCGGCGCCGGACACCACCACGATGCGGCTGTCCAGGCTTAACGGGCTGTTAGCGGACATCATAATTGTCCGGACAAATAATAGAACTCTGCATATTGAAGAACACTATTCCGCAGCGCTTATCCGGTCGTCAAGAGCTGATCATGGAGCCAGAGCGCTATTGTCTGGACTACGGCACCTTGCTAACGTCGCCGTTCATGGATGCCCGGTACCTCGCACCGCACCCGAGCGCCGCCACGGGGTGGCGCCTGGAGCGCGTGACTGCGCCGAGCCGGTTGTTCGGCGCGAACGGCCTCCGCACCGGTCCCGACGGCCGCGTCTACATCGCCCAGGTGACGGGCAGCCAGATCAGTGCGCTGGACCCGGCGAACGGATCCGTCGAGACGATCAGTGCCAAGGGCGGCGACATCACCGCCCCCGACGACGTCGCGTTCGCACCGGACGGCACGCTCTACGCCACCGAGGTGATGGACGGCAGGGTGAGTGTGCGCGAGCGCGACGGCCGCACGCGCGTGCTCCGCGACAACCTGCCGTGCGCCAACGGCATCACGGTGCACGAGGGCCGGCTGTTCATCAACGAGTGCCGCGACGGTGGCCGCCTGATGGAACTCGACCGCGACAGCGGAACCCCGAGAGTGTTGCTGGAGAACCTGCCGTCCCCCAACGCGATGGAGGTCGGTCCCGACGGCCTGCTGTACTACCCGCTGATGACGGCCAACGAGATCTGGCGGGTGGACCCCTCCACCGAAGGACCGTGTGAGCCGCAGCGCGTGGCCGCAGACCTCGGTGTGCCCGACGCCGTCAAGTTCGACGCCGACGGGTTCATCGTGTCCACCCAGGTGGCCACCGGGCAGGTGCTGCGCATCGACCCGCGCACCGGGGATAGGACGGTGCTGGCCCAGCTGAACCCCGGACTGGACAACCTCACCTTCGTCGGCGACCGGCTGTTCGTGTCCAACTTCACCGGGGAGATCACCGAGATCCTCGGCGGTGGGCAGACCGCCACGGTGCTGCCGGGCGGTTTGAATTGGCCACTGGACCTGGCCGTCGGCGTCGACGGCAACCTGTACGTCGCCGATGGCACGTACTTCTATGTCGTGACGCCGGACGGCGTGCTGCAGACGGTCGGCATGCTGTTCTCCCCGGGCTATCCCGGCTTCCTGCGGGGCCTCGCCACCGCCGGCCACGGTGAGTTCGTGGTGACCACCTCGGGTGGCCAGGTAGCCCGCTACCGACCGGCGGACGGCGAAACCGATTATCTGGCAAACGACTTCGACCAGCTCTACGGCGTGGCGATCGGTGCCGACGGAACGATCGTGTTCGCCGAGCAGGGCACCGGTCGGGTGCATGCACTGCGGTCGGACGCCACGGTGGAGACGGTCGCCTCGGGTCTGAAGGACCCGGTCGGCGTCGCGTTCGACGCGCACGGTGCCATCCTGATCGCCGAGTCCGGCGCCGGCCGGGTGGTGCGGGTGGCCGGTTCGGGCGTCGACACCGTCGTCGACGGTCTCCGACAACCACAGGGAATTCACGTTCGCGACGGCACGCTGTTCATCGTCGACGCAGGCGCCAAGGAGGTCGTCGCGTTCGACCTGAACCCGGAGGCCTCGGCGGCCCGCCGCGTCATTGCCTCGGGGCTCCCGGTCGGGCCGCCCCCCGGTGTCGATCCCAAGCCGCTTCGCGGAATGCCGCCGTTCTCGGGACCGCAGGGACCGTTCGCCGGCATCACCTCCGGCCCGGACGGCACGCTCTATGTCTCCGCAGACGGCGACGGCAGCGTGCTGGCGGTGCGCCCGGCATGACCGTCACACCCGCCGATCACCGCTACCTGCAGGTGGCGCGCACGTTGCGCAAGGAGATCGTCGACGGCGTGTACCCGGTGGGCTCGCAACTGCCGACCGAACACGAGCTGTGCGAGCGGTTCGCGGTCAGCCGCTACACGGTTCGCGAAGCGCTGCGACGACTGCGCGACGACAACCTGGTCGCATCGCGACCGCGCGCCGGCACGCTTGTGGTGCCGCGGCCGAACACGAATTCCTACGCCCAGGACGTGATGTCGATCAACGACCTGCTGGCATTCGCGGCGGGTGCCCAGTTTGCGATCGAGTCCACCGCCATGATCGCGATCGACACCGAGCTGTCGTCGCGCACCGGGCTGCCGACGGGCACGGAATGGCTTGCGGTACGCGGATATCGCCGCGGCGACCAGGATTCGACGCCGATATGCCGGACCGAGTACTACATCAACCGCACGTTCGCCGCGGTCGGGCGGCTGTTGCCCCGCCACACCGGGCCCATTTTCCCGCTGATCGAGGACCTGTTCGGGGTGAGCGTGGTCGAGGTGCACCAGGAGATCTCCGCGGTGCTGATCACCCCGGAGCTCGCCGACGGACTCGGGATCGCCGTGGGGAGCGCGGCGCTGCAGTTGCAGCGCAGCTACACCACCTCCGACGGCGAGGTCGCACAGGTCACAATCAACACGCACCCGTCGTCGCGATTCCGTCATGCGATGACCATGCGGCGGATCAAGGCGCCCGAGTGACCACGACGACCCTGGCCGACGCACTGCGCGACGCCGCGCGCGTGACGCCGGACCGAATCCTGGTGCGCGACGGCGACTTCGCTCTGACCTGCGCGAGCCTGTTCGAGCAGGCGACGGCGCTGGCCCATGCGCTCGTGAGTCGGATGCCCGTGGGCAGCGTGGTGTCCTTCATGGTGCCCAACTGGCACGAGGCCAACGTCATCTACCTCGGCGCGACGCTCGCCGGCATGGTGGTGAACCCGATCCTGCCCTCGCTGCGTGACCATGAGCTCGCGTTCATCCTCGCCGATGCCGACACCCGCGCGGTGTTCATCCCGGAGTCGTTCGCCGGACACGACTACGCCGCCATGCTCGAGCGGGTGGTCGATGCGATGCCGTCGGCTCCCGAGGTCGTCGTGCTGCGCGGCGCTCCCGGGCGGCACACCGCGTTCTCCGACCTGCTCGCCGAATCGGCGACCGCGACGCTGCCGCCGCTGAACCCCCGCGACACCCGGATGATTCTGTACACCTCCGGCACCACCGGCCGTCCGAAAGGCGTTCTCCACAGCCATGAATCCCTCAATGCGCTGATCGCCCAGATCGGTCGGTACTGGCAGATCGACCCCGGAGACACATTCCTGGTACCGGCGCCGATCGCCCACATCGGAGGGTCCATCTACGCATTCGAGTGCCCACTACTGCTCGGGAGTGAAACGGTGCTCATGCAGCGCTGGGATCCCGACGCCGCAGTGACGCTGATACTGGAGAACCGGTGTACTCATATGGCGGGGGCCACACCGTTTCTCGACGGACTGCTCGCCGCGGCGCAGCGGGCGGGCACCCGACTGCCCGACCTGAAAGTGTTCATCTGTGGCGGCGCATCAGTCCCGCCGTCGCTGATCCGTCGCGCCGCAGACTATTTCGATCATGCGCTGGTGACCCGCGTCTATGGTTCGACGGAGGTGCCGGTGACCACCGTCGGCTCGCTCGACGACGTCGACCGCGCGGCTGACACCGACGGGCGCCCCGGAATCGCCGATGTCGTCATCGTCGACGGTGAGATCCGCGCCCGCGGACCCCAGATGCTCATCGGCTACCTCCACCCGGAGGACAATGTCGAGTCCTTCGATGCCGCAGGATATTTCCGCACCGGCGACCTGGGAAGCTTCACCGACGACGGCTTTCTGCGGGTGACGGGCCGCGCGAAGGACATCATCATCCGCAACGGTGAGAACATCTCCCCCAAGGAGATCGAGGACATTCTCGTCACCCACCCACAGATCGCCGAGATCGCGGTCGTTGGGATCCCCGACACCCGCACCGGCGAGCGCGCCTGTGCGGCCATCGTCCCCGCGGCTGACACCGGACCCGACGTCGCGGAGTTGCGGGAATTCCTGGTGAGCAAGGGCGTCGCGAAATTCAAGGTGCCCGAGCAGGTGGTGCTCTTCGACGCCCTACCGAAGAACGACGCGGGCAAGGTCCTCAAGCACACGATCAAGGCTGAGCTCGCCGGGCCGCAGAGAGACAGGGTGTGACATGCAGGTCGCGATCGTCACGGGAGCCAGCAGCGGCATCGGGTTCGGCTGCGCCACAACGCTTGCCGCGCAGGGCATGGCGGTGCTCGGAACCGGCCGCGACCCTGCCCGACTCGCCGACCTGGAGAAGGCGGTCGGCGACCCCGAGCGCATCGCCACCGTGGCCGCCGACCTCACCGCCGACGACGCACCGGCACGCATCGTCGCCGCGGCTCTGGAGCGGTGGGGGCGGATCGACTTCCTGGTCAACAACGCCGGCGTGGGCAGCCCGAAACCGTTGCACGAGACCGACGACGAATCGCTGGACCATTTCCTGAACCTGATGCTGCGGGCGCCGTTCCGGCTGGCGCGCGACGTCATCGTCCACATGCAGCCGGGATCGGCGATCATCAACGTGACCTCGACCTTCGCGGTCGTCGGTGGCCTGCGCGGCGGCGCGTACTCGGCAGCCAAGGGCGGTCTGACGGCACTGACGGGCCACATCGCCTGCCAGTACGGCGCCCAGGGCATCCGCTGCAACGCAGTGGCTCCCGGCGTCACCCTGACCCCGATGGTCGCCACCCGCCTCGAGGACGAGCGGTTCCGCAAGATCAACACCGAGATGACCCCACACCAACGCCTCGGCAGGGTCGAGGACATCGCCGCCACCGTGGCGTTCCTGTGCTCGGACGGCGGCAGTTTCATCAACGGGCAGACCATCGTCGTCGACGGCGGCTGGAGTTCGACGAAGTACCTGTCGGACTTCGCCCTCAGCTCGGAATGGGTGGCTCGGCAATGAGCGCCCTCGCGATGAGCGGACGGCAGTGAACCTGTTCGCTCTGCTCGACCAGACCGCCGCGCGTCACGGCGATCGCGGCGCGGTGTATCACGGTGCGCGGCAGTTACATACGTGGTCGCAGCTGCGGGACCGGGCGTTGCGGCTCGCCACGTCGTTGCGCGGCCTCGGGACCGGTGCGCGGATCGGGGTGGCCAGCGAGAACAGGCCGGAGATCGTCGAGCTGATGTTCGCGATCTGGGCGGCCGAATGCGTCGTCATCCCCATCAACTACAAGCTGCACGCGCGGGAGATGGAGCAGATCGTCACCGACGCGGGTGTGGCGCAGATCTTCGCGTCACCGAAGATCGCTGCCGAGCTGGCCCCTCTGACATCGGCGCCCATCGACACGATCGGTAGCCGCGAATACGAAAGCCGCTGCACCGCAGCGCTATCGGAGGCACCAAGAAACACGGATCCGGCCGCGCTGGCCTGGCTGTTCTACACCAGCGGCACCACCGGCCGCTCCAAGGGCGCCATGCTCTCGCACCGCAACCTGATGGCGATGACGGTGTCGCACCTCGCGGACTTCGACGCGCCCGACGAGAACTGCAGCCTGATCCACGGCGCCCCGATGTCGCACGGTTCGGGGTTGTACGTGCCGCCCTACGTCGCGCGCGGCGCCCGCCAGGTGGTGCCCGCGTCGGGGGCCTTCGAACCGCCGGAGTTCCTCGACCTGTGCCACCATCACCCCGGGTGCAGCGCGTTCCTGGCCCCCACCATGGTGGCGCGGCTGGTGCAGACGGGACGGGACCGGCCCCGCAACCTCAAGACCGTCGTCTACGGCGGCGGCCCGATGTACGTCGACAGCCTCAAGAAGGCGATGGGCGCGTTCGGGCCGATCTTTGTCCAGCTCTACGGGCAGGGCGAGGCGCCGATGACCATCACCGGCTTGCGCCGCAGCGACCACGTCGCCGGTGACGGCTGGGCCGATGACGCGGTGCTCGGCTCGGTCGGCTATGCGCGCACGGGCGTCGACGTCGCCGTACTCGGGCCTGACGGCGCGCCGGCCGGCATCGGCCAGATCGGCGAAATCGTCTGCCGCGGTGACGTGGTCATGTCGGGCTACTGGAAGAACCCCGAGGCGACGGCCGCGGCGCTGAAGGACGGCTGGTTGCGCACCGGGGACATGGGATCGTTCGACGCGGCCGGGTTCCTGACGCTTCGTGACAGATCCAAGGACGTCGTCATCAGCGGCGGCAGCAACATCTATCCCCGCGAGGTCGAAGAGGTTCTGCTGGAGCATCCCGCCGTTGTCGAGGCGGGGGTGGTGGGGGCCCCTGATGACGAGTGGGGCGAGGTGGTCGTCGCGTTCATCGTCGGGCAAGTCTCGGCCGGGGACCTGGACACCCATCTGCTGGAGCGCATCGCGCGGTTCAAGCGTCCGAAGCGCTACGAGTTCGTCGATGAGCTACCGAAGAACAGCTACGGCAAGGTTCTCAAGCGGGAGTTGCGCGCCCGGCTGGTGTGAGGTCAGAACCCACGCCACCTCACCGGGTCCACAATGATTCCGTGACCGACGAGGTCGTTCCTGATCACGGCTTGATTCTCCCCCTCCGTGATCGTCCACCCGTTGGCACTGTAGGTCTGGCCGGCACCCAGCACGACGTCGCCGGCGGCGGAGGCGGGAAGCGTTCCGAGGTTCCAGTACGTTTCGCCGGTGCCCTGCGCGAACACCAGGTTCAGCGGCTGCGGGTACTTCCCTGTCGTCATGGGCGACGCACCGAACGGGGCTCCGTCGGACAGCCCGCAGACCGCCATCGCGCGACCGCGCCCCTCGTAGTCGGCGCTGAGCAGACACCGCATCTTTCCGTCCTGGATTCGGACGATCTGGTCACCGTCGGCGGCACTCGCCTGCGGAGCGAACGGGCAAGCGCCGAGGGCGATCAGCGCTGCCGAAGCCGCGGTCAATTCGCGAATCATGGAGTCTCCACAGGAATGAGGGCGTTGCCGGAATCGTGATGTTCTCACGATAAGGCGCGCGAACGGCGTGTTTGCGAGAACCGACGCCCGCAGGTGGGACCGAAGTTGGGATCGGTAGTCCGCCGGAACTTCTGTACTTGTGGCGATGACGCCGGACACCGCGGCGCACAGACAGAAGGATTCAGCCATGAAGACCACGCACACTGCGCAGCGCATCATCGCCGGGGCGCTGATGTCGGCCGGCGTCGCGATGGCCGGCATCGGAATGTCCGCCGGTACCGCAACGGCAGGAACTCCGCCGACCGGCCCCTTCACCTGGTGCCCAGGGGATCCGCCGGTCGCCACCGGAAACATCAAGTACAACCCGGTGATCTGGGACAACAACGTCTGCCACAGCTACTTCTTCGTCTACCACGGCCAGGGCAACGTCGCCCAGAACATCTGGGAGGGCGCGAACCCGCCCGGGCCTCCTCCGGTATCGCCGGGCTTCACTCCGCCGATCCCACCAGGATGGTGCTGGGGACTGTTCCTGCCCTCGCCCTGCCCCTAGCAGTTCTCACATCGGGTCCCCCGGACGCGCAGATCGCGCCCGGGGGATCGTCCGTAGCATGGCGTCATGAGCGTGCTCGACTCCCCGATCCCACGTTTTCACCTCGCGATGCCGGTGGACGACCTCGCGGCCGCCCGGCGGTTCTACGGTGACATCCTCGGCCTCCCACAGGGACGCAGCGCCGACACCTGGGTGGATTGGAATCTGCACGGCCACCAGGTCGTCACCCACCTGGCGCCCGAGCGGATCGCGGCCGTGCACAACCCGGTCGACGGACACGACGTTCCGGTGCCGCATTTCGGGCTGATCCTGACCATTCCGGAGTTCCACACGCTGAGCGACCGGCTGCGCGCCGCCGGGGTCGAGTTCGTCATCGAGCCGTACGTCCGCTTCGCCGGTGAACCGGGCGAGCAGTGGACGATGTTTCTTCTCGACCCGGCGGGGAATGCTCTCGAGTTCAAGGCGTTCGCGGACGACTCCCAGGTTTTCGCGGAATAGGAGGCAGACAGCATGCGCGTCGTGATCGCCGGCGGCCACGGAAAGATCGCCCTCGCCCTGGAGCGCCTTCTCGCGCAGCGGGGGGATTCGGCAGTGGGCCTGATTCGCAATCCCGCGCACGCGGCAGACTTGGAGAAGTCCGGCGCTGAAGCGATCGTGGTGGACCTCGAACGGGCCGGCGCCGAGGCGGTCGCGGCCCACCTGCGGGGCGCGGATGCGGTGGTTTTCGCTGCCGGCGCCGGACCGGGCAGCGGGGTCGCGCGCAAGGAGACCGTCGACCGGGACGCGGCGATCCTGCTGGCCGATGCCGCACAGCAGGCCGGAGTGCGTCGCTATGTGATGATCTCGGCGATGGGTGCCGACCCCGAGGCGCCGGACGGCACCGGTGATCCCGTCTTCGCCGCCTATCTGCGCGCGAAAGGTGCCGCCGACAACGATATTCGGGCGCGCGAGGGACTCGACGCGACCATCGTGCGTCCAGGTCTGCTCACCGACGATCCGGGGACCGGGCTCGTGACCGCCGCCGAGAGGGCCGGTCGCGACAGCATCCCCCGCGACGATGTCGCGGCGGTGCTCGTCGCCGTTCTCGACACAGCCGGCACCGTCGGGAAGACGTTCGAGGTGATCTCCGGTGACACCCCGATCGCCGATGCGGTCACCGCGTCTGCCCAGCAGTGATCCGCGGCTGGGTCGTGACGTGACCCCCGGCTAGCCCCGCAGATAGGCGAGTCGGTGTGCGGCGGCGAGGCGACCTCACCTCACCACATCAACCCCCGAATCATTTCGGTCGGCGGGATGTCCTCGACCGAGACCAGGCCGGCGGGGGCGCGGCAGACCCAGTCGATCGCGTTGACCGCCCGAGCGGCGGTGGAGACGCACCCGGCGTCGGTGACGTCGAGCACCGGATGGGACAGGTGGGTGCTCACTTCCACCCGTGGCTCCCCTTCCACCATCACCTTGTGAACGCCGAGGTGCCCGTCGGGAGGAAACTCCCAGTGCGGGGCGGCCGCGGACGTCAGCCGGTTGATGTGTTCCACGGTGATGACGGGGACACCGTCGCGCACCCCTTCGACCGCGAACCGCGCCGCGGCCAACTGGCCCGGCTCGACCGTCGTCATCGCGCACTCGATGCGCTCGGTGGTGTACCACGGCTCGTACCGCTGACGGACCTCGTCGAGTTTCACGTCGAGGTGGTCTGCGAGATTGCGCACCAGCCCGCCGAACAGCGACGTGATGACCCCCGGCTGGAAGGCCATCGGTGAATCGTCCTCGGGGGTGCTACCGAAACCCATTGCGGTACCGGTGTATTCGTAGTCATCATAATTGCCGTAGTCGAAGATCTCCTGCACGGTGACCGACTCGGCACGGGTGACCAGGCTCAGCGCCGCGTGCACCGCGGTGTCCCCCGAATAACCGGGGTCGATACCGTTGACGTAGAGCGAGGCGTTACCTGCCGCGCACGCCTGTTCCAGCGGCACCCGCAGCCAGTCGTCGGCCTGATGCGGCGTCACCAGCCACACCATCGACGTGCCGACAACGTTGATCCCGGCGGCGAGAAGCTTCGCCATCTGCTCGATGGCCTCCATCGGCCGGGTCTCGCCCAGCGCCGTGTAGACGACGCAGTCCGGATCGAGGGCGATCAACGCGTCGATGTCATCGGTGGCGATGACGCCGGTCGGCTCGTTGCGCCCGCACAACTCGGCGGCATCGCGACCGATCTTCTCGGGGCTGGCCGCGTGCACACCGACCAACTCCAGATCGGGTCGGCCGATGATCGCCGCCAACGAGTGTTTCCCGACGTTGCCGGTGGAGAACTGGACTACTCTGCGCATCTTCGAAGATCCGTCCTCACTCAGTAATCGGGAATCGGCAGCGGCGAGTTGTTCGCGTCGATGCCCCCGTCGACGTGGAAGATCGCGTTGGTGGCGTAGCAATCCCGCGTGGACAGATACACGCACAGCCGCCCGAGGTCCTCGACGTCGCCGAGGCGATGCAGAGGCGTCGACTCCTCCATCTTCTCCCGCGACCCCGGCATCATGTCCAGGCTTCCCTGGAGACCGTCGGTGGCGAACGAACCCAGGGCGATGGCGTTAACCCGGATCTTCGGCGCAAGTTCCTGAGCCATCGCTCGGGTCAGCGCCTCCAGGCCACCCTTGGCCACGCAGTACGCCGTCAGTGCCCGGATCCCGAAACGGGCCGAGCCCGAGGAGATGTTGATGATCGACCCGCGTCCGGCCTCGATCATGTGCGGCGCGGCGAGCTGGCTCATGATGAACGCGGACGTCACGCACCACTCGAAGGTGTGCCGGAAATCGTCGTCGGTGATGTCGAGAAACCGGGCGTACGTCGAGCCGCCGACGTTGTTGACGAGAATGTCGATGCGGCCGAACCGCTCGATGGCGGTTCCCACCACACGTTCCCCGTCCGGGCGGCTCATCGCGTCCGCCACGAGCGCCAGGCCTTTTCCACCGGCGTTCTCGATCCCCTCGATGGTGCCGACGATGTCCGACTCGGTGCGCGCGGTGCCGACGACCGTCGCGCCCGCCTCCGCCAGGACTCGCGCGATGCCCTGACCGACGCCCTTGCCCGCCCCGGTGACGATCGCGACCTGACCCTCAAGGCGGAACTGCTCCAGCGCCATGGCGAACCTCTTTCGTGAAGTGCAGCCCATCTAACGGCGTGAATTGACTGAAGTCAACGGACTGCGCTCCCCGGACCTGCCTCCCACGCGGTAGTCTTGACCAATGGCATTGGTAGACAAGCCTTCAGCACGCGAGACGAAGCGACTCCAGACGCGCGAGCGGCTGATGGGGGCCGCCATCGCCGAGTTCAAACGATCCGGCATCGCCGCGGCCGACGTCGGCGCGATCGTGACCGCCGCGGGCGTGGCACACGGCACGTTCTTCTTCCACTTCCCGACGAAGGAACACGTGCTGTTGGAGCTGGAACGCCGCGAAGAGGAGCGCATCGCCAAGCAACTCACCCGCTTCGCCGCGTCCAAACGTGACCTGCAGGCGACCATGGGCGAAGCCATCCGCCTAGTGATGGGGCTGGAGCGGCGACTCGGTGCGATGCTGTTCAAAGATTTTCTTGCCCTGCATTTTTCACAAACCCGGCCACCGGAGGACGAGAGCCGATACCACCCGGTGATCGTCGAGGTGGCCCGCGAGATCGAGCGCGCGCAGACGGCCGGCCAGGTCGATCCGGATGTCCAGCCTTTCAACAGCGCGGTCTTCTTCCTCCTCGGTCTCTATGCATTGCTGACGACCACCCATGGCTGGCCCCAGCAGGGCGCGATGCTCGACGACTACACGGCCAGAACGCTGCGGAGCATCGGGGTCAGGTAGCCGATTGACTACTCTCATTCATTGACTATAGTCAGCCTTCATGAACCTGCCCACGGTGAGGACGGGCCGCCGCCGCGTCCGCGCACCGGCGCCGCCGAGGGTCTCGGGAAGCGGCCTCGACGAGCACATGGAGGCCTCCCGGCGGGCACAGCGCCAGGCCGACAAGTGGCTCATCTCGGGCAGCTTGCTGATCGGCACCGCCGCGCTGGGAATCTTCGGCCTTCCGCTGTTCCTACGGGGGGTTTGGCTGCTGCGCAAGGCGCAACGCGACGGTCTGACGGTGCGGCCCATGCTCGTCACCCTGCTGGGCTATCTGGTCATCATCGACGCCGCGATCAACACCGTGGGCTGGGCTCTGGACCTGGTTGCCAACCACACCCTGCTCGCCCGGGTTCTGTTGAACGGGTGGGGAAACATGTTCGACGCCGGCTACTTCTGGCACTACAACGAGCTCTGGCTCGGCGGCGCCGCGGGGCCGGGTGAGAAGGCCATGGAAGTCGGCATGATCCTCACCGTCTTCACGATGCGGATCGCCGCGGCCATCGGGTTCCTGCAGATGAAGCGCTGGGGCCACCAGTGGATGATCATCACCTGCTGGATGGGTGTGCTCATCTGGTGCCTGTACGTGTTCAACATGACGATGTACGCCGATGTCCGGTTCGCCGGCGTCGTGCTGCCCGTCGTCGGTTGGTGGCTCTATGACATCTTCTACATCACCCCCTTCCTCGCGATCCCGTACCTGCATTCGGTCAACAGGGAGATCTTCTCCGATTAATTACTGACTCAACTCATTGACTTCTCTCAGTAACTGACTTACAAAGAGTGGACTATGACGTCGGAGGTCAAGCAGTCGGTGCGCGAGCTGCGCCGCCTTAAGACGCGGGAGCGCATCCTCGACGCGGCGATCGCAGAGTTCACGCAGTCGGGGATGACAGGGGCCGATGTGCACGCCATCGTTGCCGCCGCGGGCGTGGCACATGGCACCTTCTTCTTCCACTTCCCCAGCAAGGAGCACGTGCTTCTCGAGATCGAGGGTCGCGAGGAGGCCTGGCTGGCAGCGGAATTCGCCACATTCCTCGAGGGACGGCACGGCCTGGAGACCGTGCTGGCCGAGGCGGTTCGTCTCGTGACGGGCCTCGAACAGCGGCTGGGTTCGAAGCTGTTCACAGAGTTGCTTGCGCTGCACTTCTCGCCGACACGTCCCACCAAGGACGAGTGGACCGACCATCCGGTGATCGTGTTGCTGGTCCGCGAGATCGAACGAGCCCGCGGCGACGGGGACGTGCATCCCGAGGTCGATGCGTTCTACAGCGGGGTGTTCTTCCTGCTCGGGATCTACGGGGTGCTGACCACCACGGATGCCGGCGGTACCCGCGACACCATGCTCGCCAAGCTGGTGGCCACGGCGCTACGCGGTCTGGAGGTCCGATGACTCGATCGAACGGGTGCGCATCCATCGACAGGAAGGTCTGAAATGGACTGGGTATGGGAGATCCTTCGATACGTCGCCGCCTGGGGCGGAACGGGTTTGATCATCTGGTTCTGGTACTGGATGTTCTCCAACCTCGGCACATTCTGAGGGATCCGAGGATGTCCGAACTATCCGAGTCGCATGCGATGGCTATCGAGCGCAGCTGCGCCGTGACCGCTGTCGCGCTGAGCGGACAGCGTCGCGCGGGCGCTGACCTGGTGACCGGCCAGCACCGAGGCTTCAGCGTGACCGCGGACTTCGACATCGTTCACGTTCCGTACCCGCTGCCGCGTCGCGACTGGACGCGCCGGACCCTGACGTGTGGTGTTGCGCTGCAGTGTTCACCGTCCAAGGAGCGGATTGCCCACCGCCGGCTCCATGAGCTCTCGGGCCGTGAGCTGAGTGCGCTCACCCTGATCGAAGCCGGCGTCGCGCTGGGGTGGGTGGCGCAGAATTGGCCCGGACTGCTCGTGGAGATCGCGCGGCTGCTGCCCGACCTCGAGCCGGCGGCAGCCGACATGGATGCCCCCGAGATGCTCGACCGCGCCATTGCGCTGTCGCGCACGGGACAACCGCTAGCCCTGGATCCATTGCTCGGCAGGTTGCCGCCTGCCTACACCGCGCCGCAGGGCCTGTCCGACAAGCTGCGCCGCAGCTTCGGTCGATTGCCCTGGACGACAACGCAGAAGCGCACCCCCGCACCGCATTCGGTACCTGCTGGCGGTGACGGTGGCGTCCGCAATCCCAACCTTCCCCCGCCGAGCCGACCGCAGGACAACGACCTCGACATCACGCCGGATCACCGCCCGGGGATCCCGTATCCCGAGTGGAACGCGTGGACGAAGAGCTTCATGGCCGACCACGTCGCGGTTCTCGAACAAGCGCACGGCAGTCGCCACCGGACGCCGGGCCCGGTGTCCGCCGACCTCACCCAATGGTTCGAGGAGCACACCCACCGCGCGATGAAGAATCACCTCGAGGACGGCTCCGACATCGACGTCGACCAGTACGTCGATCACTACGTCGACCTGATGACCGGAAAGGCGATCGAGCCCCGCATCTTCCGCGATCTCCTGCCTGCGAACCGCGACGTCACGACAGCGCTACTCCTCGACGGGAGTTCATCGTTGGGCGTGCACAGCGGCAGAATCTTCCGGTTGGAACTGGCGTGTGCCGACGCGCTGTCGCGCGCCATGACACAGGCCCGCGAGCGGCACGGCATCTTCTCGTTCACCGGCAACACCCGGCACCGCGTGGAGGTGAGTTGCCTCAAGGACTTCGAGGACCGCCGATTCGTGCCACCGGGCGGGCTCGGCCTGTCCACGGGTGGGTACACAAGGCTGGGTGCACCGCTTCGGCACATGACGAGCCGGCTGCTCGCCCAACCCTCGGAACGCAGACTCCTCATCGTGATCGGCGACGGCCTGATCTCCGACGAAGGCTACGAAGGTCGCTACGCATGGGCGGATGCTGCCCACGCCGTCGAGGAGGCCAACGACGCCGGCGTCTCGATGTACTACGTCGGCGTCGGTCCGACCCGGGTCGATCCGCTCCCGGAAGTGTTCGGGCCGCGGCGATCTCAGCGAATCCGCCGCGTCGAGGACCTCCCCCGGGTCCTCGCCCATGTCCATCGCGAGCTGATCGCGGTATGACCGCCACCCGAGGAAGAGATGACGACCGGCCCCTTGCACACGAGTGACACCTACCGCGCGAACGGCAACGAGATCCAGCTGTTCGAGCAGGCCTACCAGCAGCATCTGCCGGTGATGCTCACCGGCCCGACGGGTTGCGGCAAGACACGGCTGGTCGAACACATGGGCCTGCTGCTGCGACGGCCCGTCGTCACCATCAGCTGCCATGACGACCTCACCAGCTCCGACCTCGTCGGCCGGTTCATGGTCACCGGTGGCGACGTCACATGGACCGACGGACCCCTGACCAGAGCGGTCAAAGCCGGCGCGATCTGCTATCTCGACGAAGTCGTCGAGGCCCGCCACGACTCGCTGGCCATTCTGCATTCGCTGACCGACCACCGTCGCGCGCTCTACCTCGACCGCGCCGGTGAGGTAGTCCACGCGCCGGACACCTTCATGCTGGTGTGCTCCTACAACCCGGCCTACCGCAGCTCACTCAAAGAGCTCAAACCGTCCTTCCGCCAGCGCTTCGTGACGCTGCCGATGCGGTATCTGCCCCCCGAACAGGAGGCCGAGGTGATCGTCGCCGAGGCGCACATCGATCCTCAGGCAGCCGCGCGGCTCGTGCGCTGCGCGACGGCGATCCGGACCGCAAACGAGGCTTTCCACTTCGAGCCGCCCTCGACGCGCGTCCTCGTCACCGCGGCCCAGCTGATCGCGGCTGGGGCTACGGAACTCGAGGCAGCCGAAGCCTGTGTCCTCGCGCCGCTCTCGGGCGACGGCGCCATCACCGAAGGCCTCCGTGAAGTCGCCGTCGCCAGTCTGGTCTGCGCTGACAGTTCGAACTCAACTCGCTAGGAAGGAGTCACGCGCATGGTGGATCAGAAGGAGAAGAAGCGCAAGAGAGCGCTCATCGTCCTGCAGGTCGTGATCTACGGGTATCTGCTCACGATGTTCGGAATCCAGCTCTACATGTCGTTCGCCAGGGGCTGGTGGTATCTGTGAATCTCCCCCTTCTGAACCGCTTTTCGGCCGGCAAGGCGCCGCAGCCGGAGGGCGTTTCAGTCGGCCTCGACGACCATCACGAGCAGTCGCGGCTGGCCCAGCGCCGCGCGGACAAGTGGATGATCGCCGGGGCGGCGCTGATGGGGATGTGGGCACCGGGTCTCATCGGTTTCCCGATCTTCATGCGCGGGGTCTGGCTCCAACGCCAAGCGCTGCGCGCCGGATACTCGGTGCGGCCGATGATCGTCACGCTCATCGGCTACCTGGTGCTGATCGACGGCATGCTCAACAGCCTCGGGTGGGCGCTCGACCTCGTTGCCAACCACACACTGATCAACCGCGTGCTGATGATCGGCTGGGGCAACATGTTCGACGCGGGCTACTTCTGGCACTACAACGAACTGTGGGTCGGCGGCACCGCCGGGCCGGGCGAGAAGTCCATGGTGTTCGGCATGATCGTCACCGTCTTCGCCATGCGATGCGCCGCGGCCATCGGGTTCCTGCAGATGAAGCGCTGGGGCCACCAGTGGATGATCATCACCTGCTGGATGGGTGTGCTCATCTGGTGTGTCTACGTGTTCAACATGACGATGTACGCCGACGTGCGATTCGCCGGCGTGGTGTTCCCGGTCATCGGCTGGTGGCTCTACGACATCTTCTACATCACCCCCTTCCTCGCCATTCCCTACCTGCACACCGTCAATCGCGAAATCTTCTCGGACTGAACGGCTTTAAGGAGACAGCACTGTGACAACCGCACCCACCGAGGACGAGAAGATTGACGACCTCCCTCCCGGAACCACGCCCTACTACGCGCGGATGCACAAGTGGATCAAGCGCGCCGTCCTGGTGTGCCTGGTAGCGCTTGTCATCGAGGGCGCCTTCACGCTTCCGTTCATGGCCATCTACTACGGCTACCCGACCCTAAGCCTCACCGAGGTCTGTAGCGAGCTGCTCAAGGTCCGCTACTCCGACGACGCGCTGGAGTGCAAGGTGCCGTACCCGGCGTTCGGGCCGCCGGAGGGCGCCGAGGGAAAGGACACCGCCCAGGACGAGTGGGGCATTCAGCCGGTCCCGAAGTACAACCGGCTCGGCTTCCGCGAGCTGGTGCGAATCCATGACGAGCGTGTGGCGCGAGAGGCCTCCGAACAGCAAGGCGCAGTGCCGAGTCCATGACGGTGACGCCCGTCGAACCATCACCGCGATCCCCGCTGTGATCGCGGCGCCGCCAGGCATCGCGACCTACAACGACCTGCCACTGCTGCTTCCGCGGGGCGTACTCGCAACGAACTGAAAGGCCGCCATGCCGCAGAAGACCTACCGGGTCATCCAGTGGATGACCGGCGACGTCGGACAGGTGGGTGTCCGGCATTTCGCCGACAACCCCGTGTACGACCTCGTCGCCGTTCTGGTGCACTCCGAGGACAAGGTCGGCAGGGACGCCGGCGAGATCGCGGGCATCGCCCCGATCGGCGTCGTCGCGACCGACGACATCGACGCGATCGTCGCCATGGATGCCGACTGCGTGTTCTACACACCGATCATCATGGACGTCGACACCGTATGCCGACTGTTGCGGTCGGGAAAGAACGTCGTCACCACGAGCGGCTTCTTCCATCCGTCACCCGACTTTCACGAAGCGGGCCAACAGATCCGCGCCGCGTGCGCGGACGGCGGCACCTCGTTCCACGGCGGCGGCATCCATCCCGGCTACGCCGGCGACATCCTGCCGCTGACGCTGGCACGTGTGATGAGCAGGATCGAGAAGATCTCGGTCTACGAGGTGGTGCACGTCCTCAAAGACGCTCCGGTGGACCACATCGACTGGATGGGGTTCGGCAAGGACAAGGACAGGTTCGTCGCCGAACCGACGATCCTCGGCATGGGTCTGCCCTTCTTCGCGCAGTCGATGCACATGATCGCCGACGGCCTCGGCGTGAGCATCGACGACGTCACGGCCGCCAAGGTGCAGGCGGCCACCGCAACGGAGGACATTCCCCACGAGCAGGGCGCCATCCCCCGCGGAACCGTTGCAGCGCAGCGTCATGAGTGGACGGCGTGGGTGGCGGGCAAGCCGCTCATCGTGTTTCACGCGCTCTACACGACGACTGACCCGGACAAGCTCGAGCCGGCCTGGGAGATGGGAAAGACCCGGTACCGCATCGTCATCGAAGGCGATCCACCCACCGAACTCATCCTCCAGGGAGTCGAGAGGGAGGACGGAACGATGGCACACCCCGGCTACGACTGGACGGCCATGGGTGCCATCAACGCGATACCCGACGTCTGCGACGCGGCGCCGGGCTGGTTCAACCATCTCGATCTCGGGCTGATCCGGCCACGTGGTCTGGTGCGGCCATGACCGACGCCTGCGACTCCCTCGGCTTGCCACAGATCCTCTACGGCGACCTGCCGATGTCCCGCGACCGCGGCGCCGGATGGGCCACGCTGCGCGACCTCGGACCCGTGCTGTTCGGCGAGGGCTGGTTCTATCTGACCCGGCGCGAGGATGTCCTTGCCGCACTGCGTGACCCGGCCGTCTTCTCGTCGAGGATCGCCTATGACGACATGATCAGCCCGGTGCCGCTGGTACCACTGGGCTTCGACCCTCCCGAGCACACGCGCTACCGCCGAATCCTGCACCAGTACTTCAGCCCGCAGACGCTCGGCGCGCTGCTGCCAACGCTGCAGGCGCAGGCCATCGACATCATCGACGGCATCGCCGGCCGCGACGAATGCGAGGTGATGGCCGACCTGGCCACCCCGTATCCGTCGCAGGTGTTTCTCACGCTCTTCGGCCTGCCCCTCGAAGACCGGGAGCGACTGATCGGGTGGAAAGACGCCATCATCGTGTTCAGCCTGACCACAGACCCCGAGAGCGTCGACCTGACACCGGCCGTGGAGTTGTTCACCTACCTCACCGAGGCGGTGCGGATCCAGCGCGAGCACCCTCGCGACGGGATCCTCGCCGACCTGCTGCACGGCGACGAACGTCTCACCGACACCGAAGCCGTGGGGCTGTCCCTGGTGTTCGTGCTCGCCGGCCTGGACACCGTGACCTCCGCGATCGGCGCCACCATGTTGGAGCTCGCCCGCCGCCCCGCCTTACGGCGTGCGCTACGGGAAACTCCTGACGGCATAGCGGCTTTCGTCGAGGAGATGATCAGGCTGGAGCCGTCGGCTCCGATCGTCGGGCGCGTGACCACGCAGCCGGTCACCATCGGCGGCGTGACCCTGCCCGCCGGCTCCGAGGTACGCCTGTGCCTCGGCGCCATCAACCGCGACGGCAGCGACGCGCAGTCCGGTGACGACTTCGTCCTGGACGGCAAGCTGCACAAGCACTGGGGTTTCGGCGGCGGGCCGCACCGGTGTCTGGGCGCGCACCTGGCGCGCATGGAGATCAGGCTCGTCGTCAGCGAATGGCTCTCCCGGATCACTGAATTCGAGCTGGCACCTGGATTCACGCCGGAGATCACCTGGCCGTCGGCAACCTGCACGCTGCCTGAGTTACCGATCCGGATCCTGGCGAGGGCGACCACATGACCTACAAGATCGACCCCGACGTCCTGCACACGGTGGCGACGCAGGTCGTCGGCACCCCACTCGACGGCGGCGAGCTGACCACCCGGGCGACCGAGTTGCTGTCCGCGGCGTACCCCGACCTGATCGATCCCACACCCGGGAGGTGGGTGGGCAGCAAGGCCGGAGGCATCCTCGGGAAGGTCCGATTCCTCTACTTCAGTCCGCGGGAGTACATCGTGATCTTCGGGTCTCCGACCGGGACACAGGGCTTTTCGGGACGCTACAAGCACGTCGACATCCACAAGTACCTGATCGCGGGCCGGATCGACTCCTACGACCTGGAGTCCGACGACCCCCTGCCGCTGCCACCGCTGCTTCCCGGCGACCACACGTGTCTGGAGCGGGGCCGCGCCAGGGGCTTGACCATCCACCCCGGCTCCTGGCACATCGAGTACGGCCGCGGCGCCGTCGCCACCACGCTGCCGTTCGCGATGGTGGACACGCTGCTGGTGTCGCTGGAGTTCGAGTCGCTACGGCGATCGACCGTGGAGTTCGCCAAGCTCGTCCGCCGCCGGCGCCGCCACTGAACCCCCGCCGGAACGGTATTCCAGCAGCGAAGTTTCGAGTGATGGCCTGCTGGAATACCGTTCCGGCGGTCAGGAAGCGGGCGACGTCGCCAGGATCTGGTCGACACCCATGCGGCCCTCTTCGAAGGCCAGCCCACCGCCCACCAGGTAAAGCCGCCACACCCGCGCCACCTCGTCGCCGACCAGGGCAACGAACTCGTCGTAGCGATCCTCGAACGTCTCGATCCAGCGGTCGACGGTCCGCACGTAGTGCTCCCGCATCGCCTCGACGCCGCGGATCTCGAAACCACTGTCCTGCAGGTACTTCAGCGTCTGCCAGAGCGGCCTCATGTGCATATCGGGGGCGATGTAGGACTCGATGAACGCACCGCCACCCGGGGCGGCGTCGGCGCGGCGCGACATCTGCTGTAGCAGCAGCGATCCGCCCGGCCTCAGCGCACCGAACATCACGCCCGCGTAGGTTCCGTAGTTCTGCTCTCCGACGTGCTCGCCCATCTCGATGGAGCTGACGGCGTCGAACTGCCCGTCGGCGTCCACCTCCCGGTAATCCTGCAGCCGCACCTCGACGCGATCGGTCAGGCCGAGGCGCGCAATGCGTTCGGTGATGAAGTCGCGTTGCTGAGCAGACAGGGTGATCCCGGTGGCGTGCACGCCGTACTGCTGCGCGGCGTGCAGAACCATTGATCCCCAACCACATCCGACGTCGAGCAGGCGCTGCCCCGGCTGCAGGTCCAGCTTGCGGCAGACGCGGTCGAGCTTGGCGGTCTGGGCGTCGTACAGCGATTGATCAGCATGTTCGAAATAGGCCGACGAATAGGCCATGTGTTCGTCGAGCAGCAGCTGGTAAAACTCGTTGGACAGGTCGTAGTGGTGGGCGATCGCGGCCCTGTCCCGGAGCCTGGTATGCAACCGGCCGGTCAGCCGGGCCTCCGATTCCGGCGCCCTGGGCGGCGGTCCGATCGCACCGAGTCGCGCGGCGGCGACGATCGCACCGACCTTGTCCCGCAACGTCAATGACGTTGTCGGCGGCTGAGCCCTGGCCGCCTGCCACGCCTGGCGGAATCCGTCGGCGAGGTCGCCGTCGACGTCGATGTCGCCGGTCACGTAGGAACGTGCCAACCCCATCTCCCCGGGCGCCCACATCAGCCGACGCAACGCGCGGCGCGACCTCAGGACCAGAACGGGACCGTCAGCCGGCCCCGCCTCGGAGCCGTCCCACGCGCGGACACGCACCGGCAGATCCACGCCGGCGATGTCGCGCACCACCGTGGCCAACCGGCCGGCCACATCGGTCACGAGGGCGCGAAGACCGACTTGAAACGCTCCAGCGAGTCCCGGATGTCGGACTTCAAGGCACCCGCGACCACCATGCCGATCGGCCCGAACAGCGCCGGTCCCCCCAGATGCACGTCGAACGTCACCGTCGATGTGGCCGGATCCTCGGTGTGGGGTTTGACCTTGCCGATGAGCTTGACCTTGACGCCGCCCTTGCCGTCGCCGTTGAGCGTCATCGCCTCCGGCGGCCTGTAGTGCACGACCGTCCATCGCATCCGATTGGGCATGCCCTTGACCTCGACGATCGAGTCGAGAACCGTGCCCTTTTCGATGGTGTCAGGCAGCTTCGAACGCCACACCCGGTGGATGGAGAGCCACTCCCGGTACCGAGACAGATCCGACGCGCTCGCCCACGCCTTTTCCGGCGGTAAGGGCACATCGATAGAAACGGATAACTTAGCCATGCGGCGAGGTCCGCCTACGAGATGGGCGGAGCCGTCGGGGGTTGCTGCTGCGGCGGGGATCCAGGCGGCGGCTGAGGTGGCGGCACCTGACCGGACTGCTGCCCTGGGGGAACCTGTCCGCCCGCGGTGGTGTTGTCCTGGACGGCCTTCTTGGCGGCGTCCTGGACTTTGTCGATCGTCGACGCGTACTTGCCCTGTGTCTTCTTGTCGACGAGGTCGCCGGCCTTGTTGATCACGGTGTCGACCTTGTCGGCGTTCTTGCCCAACAGGTCCTTGGCTTTGTCCAGAAATCCCATGGCCCAACCCTACCGGTCGGGCTCGCGCCACAACCTGCGGCGTTCGCCCAGCACCCGGCCCTGCACCCACCAGATGACTTCGACGACGGCGGCTCCGAGCAGTCCGATGATCAGCGCCGTCGACGTGATCGCCATGTTCGTCGGGTCCAGCAGGAACAGCTTCCACGCCAGCGGGATGCTGAAGATCACCACGTAGGCCAGACCCGACACCGCGACCAGTGCCACCCGCCACCATTCGTAGGGACGGGCCACCACGGCCAGCACCCACACCGCCGCAACCAACAGCGTGATCAGCGCCGCGGTGGACGCCTGCGTCTGCTCGACCTCGGAAGCATCCTGACCCTGGTAGGCCAACAGGTACGACGTGAAGGTCGCAATACCGACGGCCAGTCCCGACGGCAGCGCCGAGGTCATCACCCGCCGCACGAAGCCGGGTTGGGCGCGCTCCTTGTTCGGAGCCAGCGACAGGACGAACGCCGGTATGCCGATGGTGAACCAGGCCGCGATCGTCACGTGGATCGGCTGGAACGGGAACAGGAGGGGGTCGGTTCCAAAGATCTTCGCCGACAGCCCGCCCAGCCCGACGAGCACCGCCAGCAGCACCGAGTAGACGGTCTTGGTGAGGAACAGGTTCGAGACGCGTTCGATGTTGCCGATCACCCGCCTGCCCTCACCGACGACAAAGGGCAACGTGGCGAACTTGTTGTCCAGCAACACGATCTGCGCCACCGCGCGCGACGCGGAGCTGCCCGAGCCCATCGCGACACCGATGTCGGCGTCCTTGAGCGCCAACACGTCGTTGACGCCGTCGCCCGTCATTGCCACCGTGTGGCCGCGCGACTGCAGTGCGTGCACCATCGCGCGCTTCTGGTCAGGGCGCACCCTGCCGAACGTCGTGTACTCCTCCAGGGTGTCGGCCAGCGCGTCGGGCGTATCCGGCAGCTTGCGGGCGTCCATCGTCTCGCCCTCCAAACCGAGCGACCCGGCAACCGCACCCACCGACACGGCGTTGTCGCCCGAGATCACCTTGACCGAGACCTTTTGCGAGGCAAAGTATTCCAGGGTGTCACGGGCATCGGGACGGACCCGTTGCTCGAGCACTACCAGCGCGGCCGGAGTCACCGCGCCGGGTGCGTCGGGGTCGTCGACGGGACGGTCGCTGGAACCGAGCAGCAGCACCCGCAGGCCTCGCGCGCCGATCTGCTCGGCCTCCTCTGCCACCGGGGACGCGGGATCCAGCAGCACGTCGGGAGCGCCGATCACCCAGTTGCCGTGCTCGGCGTAGGAGGTGCCACTCCACTTGGTAGCCGATTTGAAGGGTGCCGCGGCGGTCGCACTCCAGCCCGGCGGCGTGTCGTAGGCCTCCGCGATGGCGGCCATGCTTGCGTTCGGGCGGGCATCGTCGGCGGCCATCTGAGCCAGCACCTCGGGGACTGTCCCTGGCCCGTCGCCGTCGAGCCCCTTCAGATCGCTGACCCGCATTCCGTTCTCGGTCAGCGTGCCCGTCTTGTCGGCACACACCACATCAACCCGGGCGAGACCCTCGATCGCCGGGAGTTCGTTGACCAGACATTGTTTGCGGCCCAACCGGATTACGCCGACCGCGAAGGCGATCGACGTCATCAGCACCAATCCCTCGGGCACCATCGGGACGAGCGCGCCGACCATCCGAAGTACCGATTCCCGCCACCCCGCGTCGGTGGTGAACAGCTGGGTGTAGATGATCAACGCCCCGGCGGGCACCAGCAGATAGGTGATGAACTGCAGGATCTTGTTGATGCCGCTGCGCAGTTCGGATTTCACCAGCGTGAACTTGGAGGCCTCCTCGGCGAGCTTGGCCGCGTAGGCCTCCCGGCCGACCTTGGTAGCACGATAGGCACCACTGCCCGCCACCACGAAGCTGCCCGACATCACGTGATCGCCGGCGTCCTTGGCGATCGGGTCGGCTTCGCCGGTGAGCAGCGACTCGTCGACCTCGAGGTTGGCCTCCTCGAGGATCTCGCCGTCGACGACGATCTGATCACCGGGTCCCAGCTCGATCACGTCGTCCAGCACGACCTCGCTGGGGGCCAGCGGTATCGACACGGAGCCGGCGCCGGATTGCCTGCGCACCAGCGGTTTCGCCTGGCCGACGATGGCCAGCTTGTCCAGCGTCTGCTTGGCACGCAGCTCCTGGATGATGCCGATCGCACTGTTGGCGATGATCAACAGACCGAACGCGCCGTTGATCACCGATCCCGTCGACAGCACGATGATGAACAGCACACCGAGGATGGCGTTGATCCGGGTGAAGACATTGCCGCGGACGATCTCCGAGACGCTGCGCGCCGCCCGCGTCGGCACGTCGTTGGTCTTGCCCTCGGCGACGCGCTGGGCGACCTCGGCGTCGGAAAGACCGGCAGCGACCGAGGTCGTCGTGGTGGGGTCGCTCATCGGGAGAACGTCCCTTTGCCATCCTCGTCGTAATACTCCAGCCTCAGCCAGTCGCCGTCGAAGGTCGCTTTCGAGATACTGCCGGGCGGTGAGTTCTCGGTGACGAAGGAGAACGTGAAGACGTCACCGTCCCAATGCTTCAGCGGCACGACCAGTTTCGGCCCGAGCGCGAGCTGCAGACCATCGGCCGTCTCGGTCACCCGGGCAGGACCCCAGAACGTATTGCTGTACTGGCCGACGTAGCTCGCCAATGGCGCTGGTGGAGCGGGGTTGGCCGGCGGCCGCTGACCGACGAGCGAACCCACTGGCTGCTCCATCTCGACGAACGCCTGATGGTAAAGCTCCCACCAGTCCTCGCGAACCTCACCGAACTGAACCAGGTCGGCGAACTGCGCCGTCAGCGACTCCGGCACTCCCGACGGTGTCGCGTTGGTGAGCGCGACGATCGCCACGTCGGCCGACGGCAACGCGACGAAGTTGGTCCCCGCACCCAATTCGAATGCACCAGAATGGCTGAGCTCCTGCCGCGCCCCCGACGTCGTCCCGACGTTGAAGCCGAAGCCGTAGAAGCCCGAGCGCATCGCGGGCTCGGAGGCGGGGCTCGACACGCTCTGCGGGGTCAGCGCGGGCAGCAGTGCCTTCGGGTCGACGACCTGTTTCCCGTTGTGGGTTCCGTTCGCGAGCAGCATGGTCAGCCACTTCGACACGTCGTTCACCGAACTGCTGACACCACCGGCGGGCGCTTCGGCCTGCGGGTCGCGGACGTATTCCGGCTGATACTTCCCGTCGATATGGATGTGCCCGACGGCACGGTCGGGCCGGGCCAGGTACTCGTCGAGGCGGGAACTGGTCGACGTCATCCCCAGCGGTCCATACAGCGCGTCCTGGCTGAGGTCCTCCCACGACTTGCCTGCCGACACCGCGACCGCCTCGGCACCGGCGGTAAACCCGAAGTTCGTGTAGGCGTAGGAGATTCGGAAGGGGTCGAGCGGAAAGTCACGCAGCTTCTCCAGCACCACGCGTCTGTCGTAACCGAGGTCCTCCAGCAGATCGCCTGCGTGGTCGGGCAATCCGGAGCGGTGCGAGAGCATGTCGCCGACGGTGACCATCTTCGTGACGCCGGGGTCGGCCAGCGCGAACCAGGGCAGCTTGTCGACGAGGGGCGTGTCCCAGCTGAGCGCGCCTTCACCGACCTGGTGGGCGACGACGGTGGCAGCCAGCGGCTTCGATAGCGACGCCAGCTGGAACACCGTGTCGGGGTTGACCTTGTTGTCGGGGTTGTCCGACACACTGCCCGCGCGGTTGTCCTTCACACCGAAGCCCTTGGAGTACACGGTCTTGCCGCCATGGACGACGGCGACCGCCATGCCCGGAATACCGGACTTGGCCATCAGGTCCTCGACCATGGCGTCCAGCCGACCCACCGCGTTCTCCACCGCGTTCTCCGGGAGCGGCATTGCCGGCACCAGGGGCGGCGGGACCGCAGCGGACGGCGGGGCTGCCGACGATGACGACGACGGGGACGCCGTGGTCTCGCCAAGATCGCCCCGATCGGCACCGCAACCCGCCGACAGCGCGACCACCACCGCGAGCGCGGCCACCCGGGCCGTGGGGTTCATGATCAGCACCGTAACCCGTCGGGACGGTCTACATCTGCCACCACGGCTCGAATGTCGACTCGGCGTCGACGCGGGCCCCCGGTATCGGCACCGCGATGCGGACACGCTCGGCTTCGGCGGCCGCCACCAGTCGCTCGACCGGCTCCGCCCACGGATGCGGCGCCAGGCGGAACGTGGCCCAGTGGACGGGGACCAGCAGGCCGCTGTCGTCGCCGGTCAGGTCGAGATGTGCACGCACCGCTTCTTCGGGATTCATGTGGATGTCGGCGAACGCCGGGTGGTAGGCGCCGATCGGTAGCAGCGTCAGGTCGAACGGGCCGTGCTCGGCCCCGATCTCGGCGAAGCTCTTCGTGTAGCCGGTGTCCCCGCCGAAGAACGCGCGGTGCGCCGGCCCGGCGATCACCCAGGACGCCCACAGCGTGGTGTCACGGGCAAACAACCGGCCGGAGAAATGACGGGCCGGTGTGCAGGTCAGCGTCAGCTCGCCGATGCTGTGGCTCTCGTACCAGTCCAGTTCGACGATGCGGCTGTCGGGAATGCCCCACTTGCGCAGGTGCGCGCCGATGCCCAGCGGCACGACGAACGGCGCGCGCTGGCTGTGGGCCAGCGCGATGGTGGTGTCGATGTCGAGGTGGTCGTAGTGGTCGTGGCTGATCAGCACCGCGTCGACGGCGGGCAGCGATTCCAGCAGCAGCGGCGCCTCGTGCATCCGCTGGGGACCCACCGCCCGTGACGGTGAGCAGCGCTGGCTCCAGACCGGGTCGACCAGCACCCGGTAACCGTCGACCTCGATCAGCGCGCTGGAGTGCCCGTACCATCGGGCCGCGGCTTCTGACGGCGCGATGTCCGCGGGCGGCTCATCGGCCAGCGGGATGGGACCGGGCGGCTTGCCGTGCGAGCCCGCGTTGGCCAGGTCGCGCAGCAGCTTGCGCTGCAGTTCGCGATCCATGGGAAGTCCGGACGACGACGGCTCGAGGTTCTTGAACACCCCGTCGTGGTAGTGCGGTGAACGGTGCGCCACCGACGCGATCTCCGCCGGGGTGGCGCCCAACGCCGCCGGGGTGCCGTGTAACGCCCGCAGCGCCCATCCGCCGGCCAGCAACGAGGCCGTTCCGAACCCGAATCGCAGCGCCGCCCGCACCACCATGTCAGGCGCCCTTGAACCGGGGCGGCCGCTTCTCGATGCGCGCCACCTGCGCCTCGATGATGTCCTGACTGCCCCACGCGCGGTCGAAGAGTTCCTGGTGCGCCGGCCGCGGATCCTCGTAGGCGCCGTCGTCGTTGAGCACCCGCTTGGCGTGCTGCAGCGCAAGAGGGGCAAACCCGGCGATTTCCTGCGCCCACGCCTGGGCATCGGCCAGCGTGCCGATCCTGTTGGCCATGCCGGTTTGCAGAGCGGTGTCTGAGGTCAACCGCTCGGCTGCCAGCAGCATGCCTCGCGCCCGGCCGGCCCCGACCAGCGAGGTCAGCCTGCGGATGCTCCAGTTGTCCAGGGCGATGCCGTACTTCGCGACCGGGAACTGGAAGTACGCCTCCGGCGCCACCACGCGCAGGTCGCAGATCATCGACAGGATGACGCCGGCGCCGATCGCCGGGCCGTTGATCGCGCCGATCACCGGCACCGGCGCGGAGTCGATCGCCAGGTTCAACGCCCTGGCCTTGTCCGGCAACTCATCGGCGACGCCCTGGCCCCCCGATAGATCCGCGCCCGAGCTGAAGACGTGGCCCTGGCCGGTGAGGACGATCGCATGGACGTCTTCGGCGGCGGCCTTCTCGATCGATTCCCTCAGACTGTCGACGAGTTCGCTGTTGAGAGCGTTGCGACGCTCGGGTCGCTGCATCTCGAGCGTCATCACGTGGCCGTCCCGGGTCACTCCAATCATGGGTCCACCCTAGTTACCCTTTCCCTGTGAGCCGGATCGGCGCCCTGGCGCTGCGTGACGCGTTGCTCGATGAAGGGTCCTACCTGAGCTGGGACGGGCGACCGCTGAACGTCGCCACCACGGATGCCTATCGCAAGGAACTGGCGGACGCCGAGGCCCTGACCGGTCTCGACGAGGCCGTGCTGACGGGTGAGGGCCGCGTCTTCGGACGCCGCGTGGCGCTGGTGGCGTGCGAGTTCGACTTCCTCGCCGGGTCGATCGGGGTGGCGGCGGCCGAGCGCATCACCGCGGCCGTGCGGCGGGCCACCGCCGAGGGCCTGCCTCTGCTGGCGTCGCCGAGTTCGGGCGGGACCCGCATGCAGGAGGGCACGGTGGCCTTCCTGCAGATGGTCAAGATTGCTGCCGCCGTGGAACTGCACAAGCAGGCGCACCTGCCTTACCTCGTCTATCTGCGGCACCCCACCACCGGCGGGGTGTTCGCCTCCTGGGGCTCGCTGGGCCACGTCACTGCCGCCGAGCCCGGCGCTCTCATCGGATTCCTCGGGCCACGGGTCTACGAGCACCTGTACGGGGAGCCGTTCCCCGCCGGGGTCCAGACTGCCGAGAACCTGCAACGCCACGGCGTCATTGACGCGGTGGTTCCCCTCGAGGTGCTGCGCTCCACCCTGGACCGCACACTCAAGGTCGTCTCGGACGCGCCCGGGGATCCGCCACCGGCCCCCGAACCCGAGCCGCTGCCCGACATACCCGCGTGGGAGTCGGTGGAGGCGTCACGTCGTCCCGACCGCCCCGGCGTGGGCTACCTGTTACGGCACGGCACCACCGAGCGGGTGCTGCTGTCGGGGACCGGCGTCGGCGAGGCCGCGACCACCGTTCTGGCGCTGGCGCGATTCGGTGGCCAGCCCGCCGTGGTTCTGGGCCAGCAGCGTGTGGTCGGCGGCTCGGGCTCATCCTCTGGTCGCTCCGCTCCTGCCCTCCGTGTCGGCCCCGCCGCACTGCGCGAGGCCCGTCGCGGAATGGCGCTGGCCGCCGGTCTGAGGCTGCCGCTCGTCCTGGTCATCGACACCGCGGGACCGGCGCTGTCCGCCGAAGCGGAACAGGGTGGGCTGGCCGGCGAGATCGCGCGGTGTCTGGCTGAACTCGTCACGCTGAACACCCCAACGGTGTCGGTGTTGCTCGGCCAGGGCAGCGGCGGGCCCGCGCTGGCGATGGTGCCCGCCGACCGTGTGCTGGCCGCGCTGCACGGCTGGCTGGCGCCACTACCACCCGAGGGGGCCAGCGCAATCGTGTTCCGCGACGTCGACCACGCCCCGGAACTGGCTGCCGCACAAGGCATCCGATCGGCTGACCTGTTACGCAACGGCATCGTCGATGCGATCGTGGCCGAGCGCCCCGATGCCGCCGACGAGCCCGAGGCGTTCATCAGTCGACTGTCGGCCACCATCGCCCACGAGCTGCAGCGGCTCGCGCTCGAGCCCGACGAGGCGCGACAGGCCGCCCGCTTCGAGCGCTACCGCCGCATCGGCCTGGTGTAACCCCCGCCGAAATGGCATTCCGGCAGAGGAAGTGCGAGAGAGCGCCTGCTGGAATGCCAGTTCGGCGCTGTCCTGAGAGACGACGGGTTCACCCGATGGCGAGGGCCGCAAGCATCCCGGCACACGTCACGAGGCTGAAGGGCAACCGCAACATGCTGCGCCGGATCCACCGCCGCGCCGCCGCCTCGTCCACGTCGGCGGGGTCCTTCCGCTCGAACTCCACCGCCTTCGGAACCAGGTCGAACGCCGACCAGATTCTCATCACCGCGTGGCTGACCAGCGCCACCAGCAGCGGCACCCCGATTTCACTGTCTCCCCAGGTGAGCACCACCGTCACGACGAGCAGCACCTCGAATACGGTGTGCACCGGCAGCCAGAACCGCACCCGCGAGATGCCGCCGTTGCGCGACTGGATGATGCCCGGCCGCGTCGGCCAGAACGGATCGACGACGAGCGCCTCGTAGAGTGCACCGCCCAGCGAGATACACGCCGTCAGCGTCGTGACGGCGATCAGGACAAGAGTCGGGGTGCCCACGACTGCTGATTATCCGGGAGCTGTGAAATCGTTCGTCTCGTGTCGCCTTCCGGTGTCCTGCAGATCGTCCGTGACCACCCACTGACGTCGTTCTTCGTGCTCGCCTACACGGTCTCCTGGCTGCTGTGGACACCCGCACTCATCCTCGGGGTGCCGGTCTTCTCGGCCACGACCCATACGCCGTCACCGTGGATCCTGCCCGGCATCGCGTTCGGGGTGACGGGATCGGCGTTCCTGCTGACCGCAGTGCTCGACGGGCGACCAGGAATCCGGCAGCTGCTGCGTCGCCTCGTCCTGTGGCGCGTCGGGTTGCGCTGGTACGCCGTCGCCGTGTTGCTCATCCCGCTCAGCCAGGTGGCGGTCACGGCGGCCCTCGGCGGCTCCGACGCCCTTCGCGCGCTCACCCCCGCGGCACTCCTTCTCTACCCCGCCGCGTATCTGGCACATTTCGTCTTCGGCCCACTGTTCGAGGAGTCGGGCTGGCGCGGGTTCGCGCTGCCCCGCATGCAGGACCGGTTCGGCCCGCTGCGCGCCTCGCTCCTTCTGGGCCTGCTGTGGAGTGGCTGGCACTTCTTTCTGTATGTGCCCGTGTGGTTTTCGGCCGGAGCGGTGAACGGGGTGGCTGGCGTCGGCATCTTCACCCTGACCACGACGGCGATGACGTTCATCTTCACCTGGCTGTCCAACAACACGCGGGCCAGCCTGCTGCTCGCGATCCTGCTGCACGGCTCGGTCGACGGTACGGCCACCTATCTCCAGGTTCTCGGCGACCGGGGGGTCATCTCGGTGGATTCCGCAGCCCTGGCTGTGCAGATCGGGGTGCTGGTCGCGTGCGTGGTGTGGGCGCTGGTGCTGACGGTAGTGACGCGTGGACGACTGGGCATGCCAGGATGACCCATGGCACCTATCCAGCCGTTCCGAATCGCCGTCCCCGACGATGTCCTCACCGATCTCAAGGACCGGCTGCAGCGCACCCGGTGGCCTGAGGCCGAATGTGTCGACGACTGGAGCCAGGGCATCCCGTTGGCCTACACCCGGGAGCTCGCGGACTACTGGGCCAACGAATACGATTGGCGCGCAAGGGAAGCCGAACTGAACCGGTTCGACCAGTTCACCACTGACATCGACGGCCTGCCCATCCACTTCATCCGTCAACGCTCCACGCGCGCGGACGCCTTCCCGCTGATCATCACCCACGGGTGGCCGGGCTCGATCGTCGAATTCCACAAAGTGATCGAGCCGCTCACCGACGCCGGTTTCGATATCGTGTGCCCGTCCCTTCCCGGCTACGGATTCTCCGGCAAGCCGACCGCCACCGGCTGGGGCGTCGGTCGCATCGCGGGGGCTTGGGATGCGTTGATGGTGCGCCTCGGGTACGAGCGCTACGGCGCGCAGGGCGGCGACTGGGGTGCCGCGGTCACCACCCAGATCGGCCGCAACCGTGGTCACTGCGTGGCGATCCATACCAACATGCCGTTCGGCCGACCGCCGAAGAACCTGCAAGACCCGACACCCGACGAGGCGGCCGCCCTCGAGCGCCTCGGCTACTACCAGAGATGGGACTCGGGCTACTCGAAGCAGCAGGCGACCCGGCCGCAGACGCTGGGCTACGGCCTGGTGGACTCCCCGGTCGGGCAGCTCGCCTGGATCGTGGAGAAGTTCTGGTCGTGGATGGACTGTGACGGCCATCCCGAGAACGTCCTCACCAAGGACGAACTCCTCGACAACGTGATGCTGTACTGGGCCACCGGCACCGGCGCGTCGTCCGCCCGACTGTACTGGGAGAGCTTCGGCGCCTTCGGCGGTGGTGATCCGGTGACGCTGCCCACGGGTGTCGCGGCGTTCCCCCTGGAGATCCTGCGCTCGCCGCGGCACTGGTGCGAGGCCAACTACACCATCACCCGCTGGACGACGATGCCGCGCGGCGGCCACTTCGCCGCCTTCGAGCAACCCGACCTCTACGTCGACGATGTAGGTAGCTTCTTCGACGACTACCGGTGATCGGACAGAGCCAACCAGGTTTTCGAGCCGAAACTGCGCACAGATCGCGTTCCGGGACGAGATCGCGATCTCCCCGCAGGCTCGGCGAAATGAGGACTGGATTCAGGCCAGCGACTGCACCCACGAATTGTGCAGTGCGGCGTAGTGTCCGCCCTCACGGGAGGTGAGCTCCTCCGGAGAGCCGTCTTCGACGATGCGGCCGTGCTCGAGCACCAGCACCCGATCGGCGATCTGCACCGTCGACAACCGGTGCGCGATCACCAGTGCGGTGCGGTCGGCGAGCACCGTCTCCAGCGCCCGCTGCACCATCCGCTCGCTGGGGATGTCGAGCGACGACGTCGCCTCGTCCAGGATCAGCACGGCTGGGTCGGCCAGGAACGCGCGGGCGAACGCGACCAGCTGCCGCTGCCCCGCCGAAAGCCTGCCGCCTCTCTTGGCGACGTCGGTGTCATACCCTTCGGGCAGCGCCTCGATGAAGGTGTGCGCGCCGACCGCCTCAGCTGCGGCGCGGACGTCCTCGTCGGTGGCTCCCGGTCGGCCGAACCGGATGTTGTCGGCGACCGAGCCGCCGAACATGAAGTTCTCCTGGGTCACCATGACGACGTGGCGGCGCAGTTCGGCCTGTGTCACGTCTCGCAGGTCCGTCCCGTCGAGCGTCACCGATCCCGACACCGGATCGTAGAACCGGGTGACCAGCTTCGCGATCGTCGTCTTGCCTGCGCCCGTGGTGCCGACCAGCGCGACGGTCTGGCCGGCGGGCACCACCAGGTCGAGCCCGGGCAGCACCGGTCGGCCGGACACGTACTCGAATTCGACATCGCGGAACGCGATCTCGCCGCGCACCGTGTCCAGTGCCACGGGCTCGGCCGGATCATCGATGCCCGGTTTCTCGCCGAGCACACCGGCCAGCTTCTCCAGCGCCGACGACGCGGACTGAAAAGTGTTGAAGAACTGCGAGATTTCCTGCATCGGCTCGAAGAACATCCGCAGATAGAGCAGGAACGCCGCCAGTGTGCCGATCGTCATCTCGCCGTGCAACACCCGATAGCCGCCGTAGAGCAACACGACACCGGTGGTGAGGTTGCCGACGAGCTTGACGCTGGGCATGAACACCGCGAGGAGCTTGAACGTCTTCTCGTTGATCACCCGGTACCGGTCGGCGACGTCCTCGAAGATCTCCTGATTGCGCGGCTCACGTCGATACGCCTGCACCGCCTTGATTCCCGTCATCGTCTCGACGAACTGCACGATGACCAGTGCCGATATCTCGCGGACCTCGCGGTAGATCTTGGACGACTCCCTGTGGAACCACCAGACCAACAGCACCAGCACCGGGAACGCGGCCAGACACATCAGGCCGAGCTTGACATCGAGCACCACCAGCAACACCGCGGTGCCGAACAGCGTGAGCACCGCGGTGATCAAACTGTCGAACCCGGTCTCCAGCATGTCCTGGATGGCCTCGACGTCGTTGGTGGATCGACTCACCACCCGACCCGAGGTGTAGCGGTCGTGAAACGCGATGTCCAGCTTGCCGAAATGGCGGAAGACCCGACGGCGCAGTTCGAGCAACACCTTCTGACCGATGCGCCCCGACCGGCGCAGAAAGAACATCCGACTGGTCGCCTGAACCACCACCACGCCGCACAACACGCCGACGATCGCCAGCAGGGTGTGCGCCGGACGGCCCTCGAGCAGCGGCGGGATGCCGTCGTCGATGCCCTTTTGCACGAGCAGCGGAACCGACAGCCGCGCAAGGTTTTCCACCACGACAACGACGGCCAGGGCGGCCAGGGGCCAGCGGTACGGCCGGAGCAGCGAACCCAGCAGCGCGCGAGCCTCACGCTGACGCGGCACCGTCTCGTCGATGGGCAGGTCGCCCTGCTCATCGAACTTGCCACGCCAGTCGGTGTTTATCTGCTCTCCGCGCGAGCGCTCGTTGGAGGTCATCACCGCTTCTCCAACATTTGATGTTCCAGCCGCGCGTGCCCGTCGTCGAACTCTTCTCTTCGCGGATGCGGCTCATCGCCGTCTTCCCACGCGCAGTCCCTCTCCGCGCCGTCGTCGAGCTCGTCGTCGGCGGCCAGCAGGTAGCGGTATCCGGGCACCTCGGCGAGCATCTCGGCATGCGTGCCCACATGGGTGATGGTGCCGTTCTCCAACAGCGCGACCCGGTCGGCGAGCAGTACCGTCGACGCCCGGTGAGCCACCACGACGCCGGTGACTTCGTGCAGCACCCGGCGCAGCGCCTCCTCGACCACCGCCTCGGTGTGGACGTCGAGGGCGGACAGCGTGTCGTCGAGGACCAGGATCCTCGGGGTGGCGAGAATCGCGCGGGCAAGCGAAAGGCGTTGGCGCTGACCACCTGACAAGCTCATGCCCTGCTCGCCGATGCGGGTGTCCAGACCGAACGGCAGGTCGTAGACGAACTCCGCGGCGGCGACCTCGATCGCTTGGCGGAGTTCGGATTCCGTCGCGTCGGGACGGCCCAGACGGAGGTTCTCGGCCACCGACATCGAGAACAGCGTCGGATCCTCGAACGCGGTGGCGATCGCCTGCCGCAGCGCGTCAAGGGACAACTCGCGGATGTCCTGCGCGTCGACGCGGATCTCCCCCTCGGTGACGTCGTAGAGCCGGGACAACAACCCCACCAAAGCCGACTTGCCCGACCCGGTGGCGCCGACGAGCGCGAGCGTCTCCCCCGGTTCGACGACGAGGTTCACGTGCCGCAGAACCCATTTCTCCGACTCGCCGGACGGCGCCGTGTCGTCGCTGTCGGGAAACTTGAACCCGACGTCGACGAGTTCGAGCCGCCCGCCACGCGGTGTCTGGTCACGCGGCCCGTCGACGATATCGCGTGGCGCATCGAAGATCTCGGCGATGCGGTTGGCCGCCGTGTACGACTCCTGCGTCATCGACAGCAGAAAGCCCAGCGACGCGATCGGCCACACCAGCGACAGCATCATCGTGATGAACGCCACCAGAGTTCCCATGGTCACGTAGCCGTGGCCTGCGGCGTAGGCGCCGAAGCCCAGGACGACGATCAGGGTCAGGTTCGGTATGACTTCGAGCAGGGTCCAGAATTTCGCCGACACCGAAACCCTGCGCACCTGGGTGTCGTACAGATCGGTGAGTTGCTCGTCGAACCGGTCGTAGACGTAGTCCTCGCGACCGAAGGACTTGACGACGCGAAGGCCGAGGGCAGATTCCTCGACGTGCGTGGCGACGTGGCCTGCCTGGTCCTGAGCCTGCCGGGACAGCTGGGTGTACTCCTGCTGAAAGTGGAGCACCGTCAACGTGATCGGCACGATAGACACCAGCACGACAACGCCCAGCGGCCAGTACATCGCCAGCAGAATGATCGTGACGATGGTGATCTGCAGGACGTTGAGCATCAGAAAGATCAGGCCGAACGACATGAAGCGGCGAATGGTGCTCAGATCGTTCATGATTCGCGACAGGAGCTGGCCGGACTGCCATCGGCCATGGAACGACATCGGCAGAATCTGGAGCCGCGCGTACAGATCCTTCCGGATGTCGGCCTCCACGCCCATAGTCGCCCTGGCCACCAGCCAGCGGCGGATGAACCAGAACACCGCCTCGGCGACGCCCACCCCCATCGCGGCGGCGCCGAGAACCCACAGCCCCTGCTGGTCCTGGTGACGCACCGGCCCGTCGATCACGGCCTTGGTCATCAACGGGATCGCGATCGTGGCGACCAGGCTGGTGAGGGCGACGACGACCATCGTGATCCAGCGCCCGCGGTAGGGCAGCAGGTAGGGCAGCATCCGCCACAGGTCCGAGCTCGATCGAGCACGCCTGGGCGGCGGCGCAATCGCAGGCGCCGCGCGGAGCGCGTTCGAAGAGTTGGTCATTTAGTACATCTTCCCATTGTGGGCAAGTGGTTAACACCGCCGCCGGAATTGCATTCCGGCAGCGGAAGTTCGAGAGCGGCCCTGCCGGAATGCCGTTCCGGCGGAGGTCATGCGGCGACTTTCTCGTTGCCGAACTGCGTGCGGTACAGCTCGGTGTAGCGGCCGTCGCGGGCCAGCAGTTGCTTGTGCGTACCGCGCTCGACGATGCGCCCGTCCTCGACGACGAGGATCACGTCGGCCGCCCGCACCGTGGACAGCCGGTGTGCGATGACGATCGACGTCCGGCCCGCGAAGGCCTCGGCCAGAGCCTGCTGCACCGCGGCCTCCGACTCTGAATCCAGCGACGCCGTCGCTTCGTCCAGCACGACCACCCGTGAGCTCCCCAGCAGCAGGCGAGCAATCGTCAACCGCTGCCGCTGTCCGCCGGAGAGCCGGTATCCGCGCTCACCGACCACGGTGTCCAACCCGTCGGGCATGTCGGCGACGACGTCCGCGAGCCGGGCGCGTCCGAGCGCCTCCCACAGATCGGCGTCGGTGGCGGCCGGGGCGGCCAGCTGCAGGTTGGATCGGATCGACTCGTGGAACAGGTGGCCGTCCTGGGTCACCATGCCGACGGTCTCCTTGAGCGACGCGAACGTCAGGTGCCGCGCGTCGACGCCGTTGAGCCGGACCGCACCGGAGTCCACGTCGTACAGCCGCGCCAGCAGCGCCGCCATGGTCGACTTCCCCGCTCCCGACGATCCCACCAGCGCCACCATCTGGCCGGGGCGCGCCACGAACGACATGCCGTGCAGCACCTCATCGCCACCACGATCGTCCAGTTCGGCCACCTCCTCCAGGGAGGCCAACGACACTTTGTCGGCCGCCGGATACGAGAACCGGACGTCCTCGAATTCCACGGTGACGGGCCCTTCGGGAACGACGGTGGCGCCCGGGCGCTCGCGGATCAGCGGGACCAGATCCAGCACCTCGAACACCCTCTCGAAACTGACCAGCGCACTGGCGATCTCGACGCGCGCGTTGGCCAGCGCGGTCAACGGCGCGTAGAGGCGGGTCAGCAGCAGCGCCAGCGACACGATCGCGCCGGCCTCCAGTTGCCCGCCGATCGCCAGCACCCCGCCCAGCCCGTACACCAACGCCAGCGCCAGGGCCGACATCAGCGTCAGCGAGTTCATGAACGTCGCCTGCAGCATCGCGGTGCGCACCCCGATGTCGCGCACCCGGCCGGCCCGAACCCCGAACTCGCGGGATTCGGTGGCGGTGTCACCGAACAGCTTCACCAGCGTCGCCCCGGGCGCCGAGAACCGCTCGGTCATCTGGGTGTTCATCGTCGCGTTGTGGGCGGCGGACTCCCGCGACAGCCGTGCCATCGTGGCGCCGATCCGCCGGGCGGGGAGCAGGAACAGCGGCATCAGCGCCAGTGACAGCAGCGTGATCTGCCACGAGATACCCAGCATCACCACGAGCGTCAGCGTCAGCGTGACGATGTTGGCCACCACCCCCGACAGCGTGTCGGAGAATGCCCGCTGAGCGCCCATCACGTCGTTGCCCAGCCGGCTGACGAGCGCGCCCGTCCGGGTCCGCGTGAAGAATGCGACCGGCATCCGCTGCACGTGGTCGAACACCGCGGTGCGCAGGTCCAGGATCAGTCCCTCCCCGATCGTCGAGGACAACCAGCGAGTGAACAGCGCCACGGCCGCCTCCGCGAGAGCGACGGCCGCGATCACGACAGCGAGAGTCACCACCATCGCGGAACTGCCCGCGCCGGTGATCTCGTCGACCACCCGGCCGGCCAGCAGTGGCGTCGCGACCGTGAGCACCGCGCTGACCACGCTGACCACCAGGAACACCGCCAGTCTGCGATGATGCCGGCCGGCGAACCGCCAGATCCGGCCGAGCAGCGCACGGTCTGCCAGCGAGTTGAGGTCGCCGCCGCGCGCATTGGTCTGCCGGTACAGCGACTGCCTGGCTACCGTTTCCAAACTCATGTAATCACCGTAGAACCTCAACAATGGCTGAGGTCAAAGGCTTCCCGGCGGGTCCAGGTCAGGGATCACCGGTCGTCGCGGTGCGTCTTCTCCAGTTCCTCTTCGGCTTCCTCCAGCGCGGTGCGCGCCGCCCGCAGCCGCACCAGCAGATCATCCTTCTCGTGCGCCTTGTGGTCGGCGGCCCGCGCCTCCTCCATGGCATTGAGCACGATGCCGATGAACAGGTTGAAGATCAGGAAGCTGGCGAGCATCACGTAGCTGATGAAGTAGACGATCGTCCACTGCGACACCTGCTGGCCCATCGCGACGTTGTCCGGGAAGTTCTCCAGCGTGAGCATGACGAACATCGTCAGCATCGACTGACCGACGTTGCCGTAGGCGGCCGGGTCGTGGCTGGAGAACAACACCCAGCCCAGCATCCCGTAGATGAAGATCAGCACGAACGTCGCAGCCGCCAGCGACGCGATCCCCGGCACGCTCCTGCCCGCCGCGGAAACAAGCACCCGCAGATCCGGCAAAAAGCGCACCAGGCGCACGATGCGCAGCAGCCGAACAAGCCGCAGCAACATGGCGTTCGCCCGCAGCGCCGGCACGAAGGAGGCGACGACGACGATGAAATCGAAGACGTTCCAGCCGTCCTTGACGAACTCCCGCGGGTTCCACCGGTACGCGGTCAGCCGGATCAACAGCTCCACGACATAGATGCCGAGGATGACGTTGTAGATCGTGCTGAACAGGCCCTCATACTGGCTCGCGACGTCGGCATAGGTCCCCATGCCGAGCACGATGGCGTTGACCACGATCACCGCGACGATGGCCAGTTCGAACCAGCGGTGAGAGATCAGCGCACGACACCGATCAGGGATGGAGTTCGCCCCTGGTTGCGGAGCCGGGGATGGCACCAATACCCCGTCGGTGTCTGACGATTTGAGTGCCACGATTAAGGCTTAGCAAACCCGGTGCCCAAAAGTAGCGCAATCGTCAATTAACGCGTCGGATCGCTCGGGCACAGCATCCCGCAGGTGAGCGTGTTCATCGGGCAAGATTGCGTGCATGGATAGTGGTATGGGTTCGCCCAGGGTGCTCGTGGTCGATGACGATCCCGACGTGCTCGCCTCGCTCGAGCGGGGACTGCGGCTGTCCGGGTTCGATGTCTTCACCGCCGTGGACGGCGCCGAAGCGTTGCGCAGCGCCACCGAAAGCCGACCCGACGCGATCGTGCTCGACATCAACATGCCGGTGCTCGACGGCGTCTCGGTGGTGACGGCACTGCGCGCCATGGACAACGATGTGCCGGTCTGTGTGCTCTCGGCGCGCTCGTCGGTCGACGACCGAGTCGCAGGACTCGAGGCCGGAGCCGACGACTACCTGGTCAAGCCGTTCGTGCTGACCGAGTTGGTGGCACGGATCAAGGCGCTGCTGCGCAGGCGCGGGTCCACCGCGACGTTCTCTTCGGAGACCATCGCCGTCGGCCCACTGGAGGTCGACATCCCCGGCAGGCGGGCGCGGGTCGACGGCGTTGACGTCGACCTGACCAAGCGGGAGTTCGACCTGCTGGCAGTGCTGGCCGAGCACAAGACCGCCGTGCTGTCCCGCGCTCAGCTGCTGGAGTTGGTGTGGGGTTACGACTTCGCCGCCGACACCAACGTCGTCGACGTTTTCATCGGCTATCTGCGACGCAAGCTCGAGGCCAACGGGGCGCCGCGGCTGCTGCACACCGTTCGCGGCGTCGGATTCGTTCTCAGGCAGCAGTAGCTTCCGTGAGAGCTTGCGCGAAGAACAGACTCTGATGATCGCGCTGTCCCGGATCTTCCGGCGCACGCCGTCACTGCGCACCCGCGTCGCGCTGGCCACCGCGATCGGCGCGGCGATCGTCGTCGTCATCGTCGGCACCGTGGTGTGGGTCGGCATCACCAACGACCGCAAGGAACGCCTCGACCGCCGTCTCGACGAGGCCGCAGGCTTCGCGATCCCGTTCCTGCCCCGCGGACTCGACGAGATCCCGACGTCGCCCAACGATCAGGATGCCGTCATCACCGTGCGCCCCGCCAACGGCGAGGAGACCTCGAACTCGAAGGTGGTGCTGCCCCAGCTGGAGCCCGGCTACGCCGACACCTACGTTGGCGGAGTGCGCTACCGGGTCCGCACCGTCGAGATCCGGGTTCCCGAACCGATGACGGTGGCGGTCGGCGCGACATACGACGCGACCATCGCCGACACCAACAACCTGCACCGGCGGGTGCTGATCATCTGCGTGATCTCCGTCGGGGCGGCGACGGTGCTCGGCTGGCTGCTCGCGGCGTTCGCGGTGCGACCCCTCAAGCGGTTGGCGCAACAGACCCGTCAGATCGACGCCGGCGACGAGGCACCTGATGTCGAGGTTCGCGGGGCCACCGAGGCGGTCGAGATCGCCGACGCCGTCAACGGAATGCTGCAACGCATCTGGAAAGAGCAGGACCGCACCAAGTCCGCGCTGACGTCTGCACGCGACTTCGCATCGGTGTCCGCGCACGAGTTGCGGACGCCTCTGACCGCGATGCGCACCAACCTGGAGGTGCTCTCGACGCTGGAGCTGGCCGAGGATCAGCGCAAGGAAGTCGTCAACGACGTCATCCGCACACAGACCCGGATCGAGGCCACCCTCGGGGCATTGGAGCGTCTCGCGCAGGGCGAGTTGTCCACCGCCGACGACCATGTGCCCGTCGACATCACCGAGCTTCTCGACCGGGCCGCCCACGACGCCATGCGGGTGTACCCCGACCTCGAGGTGTCGCTGATCCCGGCACCGACGGTGATCATTCTCGGGCTGCCCGCGGGCCTGCGCCTGGCGGTCGACAACGCCATCGCCAACGCGGTGAAACACGGCGGGGCCACCCGCGTGCAGCTGTCGGCGGTCAGCTCCCGCGCCGGGGTCGAGATCGCGATCGACGATGACGGCGTCGGCGTGCCCGAGGAGGAGCGCACGGTGGTGTTCGAGCGGTTCTCGCGGGGGTCCACGGCGTCGCACTCCGGCTCGGGCCTCGGCCTCGCGCTGGTCGCCCAGCAGGCCGAATTACATGGCGGAACCGCATCTTTGGACGCCAGCCCGCTGGGCGGGGCGCGGCTGCTGCTGCGCCTCCCCGGCCCGCGCTGACTACTCGCCGGAATTGCATTCCCCGCGAAGAATCGCGAGTGCGCCGCGCGTGGAATGCAATTCCGGCGGTGGGCTACTTGGCGTCCAGTAAGTCGATGACGAAGATCAGCGTCTTGCCGGACAACCGGTGCCCGCCACCTTCTGGGCCGTACGCCAGGGCCGGCGGGATCACCAGCTTGCGGCGGCCGCCGACCTTCATGCCAGGGATGCCGTCCTGCCACCCCTGGATCAGGCCGCGCAGCGGGAACTCGATGGACTCGTTGCGGTTCCAGGAACTGTCGAACTCCTCGCGGGTGTCGTACTCCACGCCGACGTAGTGCACCTCGACGTTGCCGCCGGGCACGGCCTCAGCACCCTCACCCACCACCAGATCGGTGATGACCAGCTCGCTCGGGGGCGGGCCGTCGGGGAATTCGATCTCGGGTTTCTTACTCACACGCTCACCCTACTGGCGGTCGTGCACACTGGGTACGTGCCCAAAGACCAAGACATTCTCTCCGACATCAACGAGCTCGTGGCCGAAGAGAAGGACCTGCGCGCCAAGCTCCAGCACCACGAGATCGACGAGACCGAGGAGCACCGACGGCTCAAGGCGCTCGAGGTGCAACTCGACCAGTGCTGGGACATGCTGCGGCAGCGGCGCGCGCTGCGCGAGACCGGGGGTGATCCGCAGGATGCGCAGGTGCGTCCCGCCGATGAGGTCGAGGGCTACATCGGCTAGATGTCGGGCGGCGGCATGACCCAGCACGTGGCGCGCACGGACGTCGTTATCGTCGGCGGCGGGCACAACGGCCTGGTCGCCGCCGCGTACCTCGCCAGGGCAGGCCGGCGCGTGCAGGTCCTCGAACGCCTCGACCACGTGGGCGGGGCGGCAGTGTCCGCGCACGCGTTTGACGGCATCGACGCGCGGCTGTCGCGCTACTCCTATTTGGTGAGCCTGCTGCCGCAGAGAATCGTCGACGACCTCGGCGTGCGGATCAGATTGTCACGGCGCCGGTATTCGTCGTACACGCCCAACCCCTCCGATGGTGGACGGACCGGGCTGCTGATCGGTCCGGACTCCACCTTCGGCGCCGTCGGTGCGGACGCCGACGAGGCCGGCTTCGCCGACTTCTACCGACGCTGCCGAACCGTGACGTCACGGCTGTGGCCGACGATGACCGAGCCGCTGCACACCCGTTCCGAGTTGCGCCGCGCCGTGATCGGCGACGACGCCGAAGCCGCATGGACGGCGATCTTCGAGCGCCCCATCGCCGAGGCCATCACCGCGTCGGTGGGCAATGATCTGGTCCGCGGCGTGATGGCCACCGACGCACTGATCGGCACGTTCGCCCGCGTCGACGACGAAACCCTCAGGCAGAACGTCTGTTTCCTCTATCATCTGGTCGGCGGCGGAACCGGCGACTGGGACGTACCGATCGGCGGGATGGGCGCTGTCAGCGGCGCCCTGGCGGCGGCCGCAACAGGGGCTGGAGCCGACATCGTCACCGGTGCAGACGTTTACGCGATAAATCCGGACGGCGAAGTGCGCTACCGGCACGGCGATGCTGAGCACCGGGTCAGTGCCGATCACGTGCTGGCCAATGTGACGCCGGTCGTCCTGGCCCGACTACTGGGCGAAGACGAGCCCACACTGGCGCCCGGAGCGCAGGTCAAGGTCAATCTGATGCTCCGGCGACTGCCGCGGCTTCGCGACCAAACCGTCACTGCCGAAAAGGCTTTCGGCGGAACATTCCACATCAACGAAACCTTCACCCAGCTCGACTCGGCGTATCGTCAGGCGGTCGCGGGCTCGGTGCCCGAGCCACTCCCGTGCGAGATCTACTGCCACTCGCTGGCCGACCCGACGATCCTGTCCGATTCGCTGCGGGCCGCGGGGGCGCAGACGCTGACGGTGTTCGGGCTGCACACACCGCATAGTCTGGTGACGTCGGGGACCCCTGACCGGATGCGCGACACACTGACGTCGGCGGTGCTCACCTCGTTGAATTCTGTTCTCGCCGAACCGGTTCAGGACGTGCTGATGGAGGATACGGCGGGCCGGCTCTGCATCGAGGCCAAGACCACGTTCGACCTCGAGCAGTCACTGGGCATGACAGCAGGCAACATCTTCCACGGCGCGCTGTCCTGGCCGTTCGCGGAGGACGACGAACCGCTGGAGACGTCGGCACAGCGTTGGGGTGTCGAGACGGCCCACGAGCGGATTCTGTTGTGCGGATCGGGTTCTCGACGTGGCGGCGCGGTGTCGGGCCTCGGTGGACACAATGCGGCGATGGCGGTGCTGCAGGGCTAGTCCGCGATCAGTTTGTCGACGATCGACCGCAGGTTGGCCAGGTCGACCTCGTCGAGTCCGGTGACGACCTCGGGTGCCGGATCGTCGACCGCGTCGATCGCGGCGATCATGGCGAGGCCGGCATCGGTCAGCGATACCACCTTGCAACGGCGGTTGGCCGGATCCACCTGGCGCCTCACGAGCCCACGGTCCTCCAGGTCGTTGATGGCGACAGTTGCCGCAGGCGCGTCGACGGTCGCGGCCGCAGCGACCTGCTTCACCGACAACGGCCCTCGCCTCAGCCGTTGGAGGATGCGGATCCTGCTGAACGGAAGACCGGATCTTTCAACGACCGCCCGCTTCCAGCCGTCGCGGTTGTCGTGCACCACCGCGGCGAGATCCCGCCATAACCGATCGACGGACTCCCTATCGGACACGCGCTCGCTCCCCCGCGGTTGATCCCGATATCAACGGCACCAGCAGCTCAGCCGAACGCAGTCCCCGTCTGGATGTCGCGTACAGACCGAGCGCGAGGATCACCAGACCCAGGCCGACGCAGATGAACCACAGCGGCCGCGTGGCCGTCGCGAAGTCGGTTCCCGCTGTTGCCATCGCCGAACCCGCAACTGAACCGCACAGTGCCACACCGATACTGACGCCGACCTGGCGGCTGGTCGAGGTCACCGCCGACGCCGCACCGGCCCGATCGAGCGGCATCCCGCTGACCGCGGCATTCGTGATCGGGGCGTTGACCATCGAGAACCCGATACCGAACACGGTGAAGACCACCAACAGCTCCCACACCGGCGTCGTCGCGGTCAGGAAGGTCAGCATGGCCGACGCGGCGGTGATCAACGTGCCTGCCGCCACCAGGGACGGCCGGGCGCCGAAGCGACCCACCAGGCGTCCCGACAATGGCGAGAACAGCAACGCCCCCAGTGCAATCGGCAGATAGATGAGGCCGGTGTGCATCGCCGAGTAGCCGCGCTCGGCCTGCAGGTAGAGCGACATCATGAACAGGAACGCGCCCCACGCGGCGAACGCGCTGACCGCGGTGACGGTGGCCGCGGTGAACGGGATGCTCCGGAAGAACCTCAGATCGATGAAGGGATCGTGGCGGCGGGATTCGTAGCGCAGGAACGCGCCGAAGGCGACCACGGCCACCGCCGCGATGACGATGACGCGGGCGCTGGTCCAGCCCAGCACCGGCCCTTCGATGAGCGCGTAGACGATGCCGAACAGAAAGAGCACGGCCAATCCCTGGCCGATGGGGTCGACGTTTCGCATGGTCGCCGACTTGGACTCGGGCACAAACAACGCGGTGAGCAGGATTGCCGCCGCACAGATGGGCAGGTTGATCCAGAACACCGACCGCCAGCCGATGGAATCGATGAGCAGGCCGCCGACGATCGGGCCCAGAGACATCGAGATGCCGACCACGCCGCCCCAGATGCCCAACGCCCGGGCGCGCTCCACCGGACCCGTGAAGATCTGCGAGATGATCGACAGCGCAACGGGATTGAGCATGGATCCGCCGATGCCCTGCAGGAATCGGGCTCCGATCAGCGTATCGATCGTCGGCGCCAGGCTGCAGGCCAGCGACCCGAGGGCGAACAGCGTGAGCCCGATCTGGAACACCCGCCGGCGGCCGAAGCGATCGCCGGTGGCCCCGGAGAGCATCAGCAGCGACGCGAGCACCAGGGTGTAGATATCCACCACCCACTGCATCTGTGCCGGTGAGGCGTGCAGATCGGTGCGGATCGCCGGGATCGCGACGTTGACGATGGTGGCGTCCATCGACACGATGAGCAGGCTCAGGCAGCAGGAGACCAGGATGACGGTCTTGCGCCTCGAGGTCATCGCAGCGACGACACTTTCATTCACACAACCATTGTGAAACTACAACTGTTCACGATGCAAGGTGCACTTCGTCACGCTCGCGCGGCGAAAGAACGGACTAGCGCGCGTCGAAATCCAGGTAGTCGCGCTCGGTGTAGCCGGTGTAGATCTGGCGTGGGCGGCCGATCTTGTTCGGCTCGCCGTGCATCTCCCGCCAGTGGGCGATCCACCCGGGCAGCCTGCCCAGGGCGAACAACACGGTGAACATCCGCGTCGGGAAGCCCATGGCCCGGTAGATCACGCCGGTGTAGTAGTCGACGTTCGGGTACAGCTTGCGCTCGACGAAGAAGTCGTCGGTCAGCGCGATCTCCTCGAGCTGCTTGGCGATCTCCAGCAGCGGGTCCTTGACGCCGAGCTTGCCGAGAATCTTGTCGGCCTGCTCCTTGACGATGCGGGCGCGCGGATCGTAGTTCTTGTAGACCCGGTGCCCGAAGCCCATGAGCTTCACGCCGTCCTCGCGGTCCTTGACCTTCTTCACGAATGTCTCGACGTCGTCGTCACCGTCGCGGATCTTCGTGAGCATCTCCAGAACGGCCTGGTTGGCTCCGCCGTGCAGCGGACCCCAGAGGGCATTGATACCGCCGGATACCGATGTGAACAGGTTGGCCTGGGACGAGCCGACGAGCCGCACTGTGGACGTCGAGCAGTTCTGCTCGTGGTCGGCGTGCAGGATGAACAACATGTCGAGGGCCCGCACGATCTCCGGGTCCACCTCGTAGGGCTCCGCCGGCAACCCGAACGTCATCCGCAGGAAGTTCTCGACCAGGGTCAGCGAGTTGTCCGGGTACAGGAACGGCTGCCCCTCGGACTTCTTGTACGCATACGCCGCGATCGTCGGCAGCTTGGCCAGCAGCCGGATGGTCGACAACTCCACCTGGCCGGGATCGAACGGATCCAACGAGTCCTGGTAGTAGGCGCTCAGCGCGTTGACCGCGCTGGACAGCACCGGCATCGGATGGGCGTTACGCGGGAAACCGTCGAAGAAGCGCTTGAGGTCCTCGTGCAGCAGGGTGTGCCGCTGAATCTGGGTGGTGAACTTCTCCAGCTGATCCGGTGTCGGCAGCTCCCCGAAGATCAGCAGGTAGCTGACCTCGATGAAATTCGACTTCTCCGCCAGCTGCTCGATCGGGTAGCCCCGGTACCGCAGGATGCCCGCGTCGCCATCGATGTACGTGATGGCGCTCTTGGTGGACGCCGTGTTGACGAAGCCACCGTCGAAGGTCGTGTAGCCGGTCTTTGCCAGCAACGACCCCAGAGCGATGCCATCCGATCCCTCAGAGGCTTGGACGATGTCAAGTTCGAGCTCGCCACCCGGGTACTTCAGGGTGGCATGCTCTTGCCCGGCTTCGGCGTTATCGGCCACTGGGATCCCTTCGCGTCTCTCTGGGTCTGTCGGGAAAGCTTCTAAGTCTGCCTACAAAAGGTAGTCCCATTCCAGCAGTCACGCCCGCGGGGGGCAGACGCGGGGTCAGACGGGTTCTTTGAGACCCGCGACTTCGACCGCGAACTCGGCATACGTCGCCCCGAAGGCGTCCACGACGTCGTCGATGCTGACCGTAGTTGCATGGGCCATGTCCAGCGCCACCTGCTGCAGCGCGGTGATCACGAACGCGCCCCACACCGCAGCCACCAGTTTGACCCGCCGGTTGTTGACACTCACCCCCATGCGCTCGGCCAACACGACGTCGACGGCGCTGGCCCGGAACTCCACAGCAGCTTGCCGCAACGTTGCCGAGGACAGCGTGATCCGCAGGATCTGCAGCAGACGCTTCGAGGACAGCGCTCCCTCGGAGGCGAACTTGGTGTGCTCCGCCATCGCCAAATAGGCGCGCCGCAACGCCTCGAAGTTTCCGAGCTCGACCGGCTGCAGCGCCAGCTCCCTGGCCGCGATGTCGAGCACCTCGTCGACCAGCGCCAGCGCGATGGCGTCCTTGGTGGCGAAGTAGCGGCTGAACGTCCGGGGTGATACGTCGGCGATGGCGGCGATCTGGTCGACGGTGGTGCCGTCGAAACCCTGCCGATCACACAGGCCCACTGCCGCGTCGATCAACGTGGCACGGGTCCTGCGCTTCTTACGTTCGCGCAGACCGAGGACAGGTGCCCCCCTTGCTTCAGCCACGTTCGGATGCTAACCGCTCAGGCTATGAATTGAGTATGAATCTGGCACCTTCAGACAGTTGCCGAGGCAAGTAAACCTGCCGGGGATCGTCACGGTCTGCCTGCGTCGGGGACCCGGTCTCGGGCAAACGCGGGAAGCTCGGGGCAGCGTCAGCACCCCGAGGTGGGACCGACTACGGCTGCAGGCGCTCGACGAGCGAGCCGCTGACCCGAATCCTGTTGTGCACCCGGTTCTCCCGGCCCTGCCAGAACTCAACGGACTCGGGGGCGATCAGATAGCCACCCCAGTGCGGCGGCACCGGTACGTCGTCGATGTCGGCGAATCGCTCGGTGACGTCGGCAAGCTGCTGCAGAAGCGCCGCGCGCGATGCGATCGGCCGGCTCTGCGAGGACGCCCATGCGCCCAGCTGCGACCCCCGTGGCCGCTTGGACCAATAGTCGGCCGTCGCCTCCGCAGAAACCTTCGTGACCGGGCCGCGGACGTGGACCTGGCGCCCCAGCAGGAACCACGGGAAGGTCGCCGACGCGTACGGGCTGGCGGCCAGCTGCTCGCCCTTGTCGGAGTCGTAGTTGGTGTAGAAACTGATGCCGGACTCGTCCACGCTCTTGCACAACACGGCACGCGTGACGGGCCTTCCGTCGGCGTCGACGGTGCCGACGACCATCGCGTTAGGCTCGGCGACACCCGCCTGCTGGGCCTCGTTCAACCAGCTGTTGAGCAGATCGACCCAGCCGACATCGAGCCAGTCGGCGTCGAGATCGCTACTGCCGTCCTTCTCCACCGATCCGTATTCCACCCGCATCCGCGCCAGGTCATCAGAAGTGCCCACGCGACAACGCTACGCCCGCGGTGCCGTTTGGTCGGCCCGCCGACGTGGGTGCAACAATCGGCGCATGACAGCCGTGCCGAAGGATTTCGCTCCCGGGTTGGCGGGCGTGGTGGCGTTCGAGACCGAGATCGCCGAACCGGACAAGGACGGCGGCGCGTTGCGCTACCGCGGCGTGAACATCGAGGACCTGGTCGCCGACGGTGTCACCTTCGGTGACGTGTGGGGACTACTGGTCGACGGCCGGTTCGGACAGGGTCTGCCGCCCGCCGAACCGTTCCCGCTGCCGATCCACAGCGGCGACGTGCGCGTCGACGTTCAAGCAGGCCTGGCGATGCTGGCGCCGATCTGGGGCTACCCACCGCTGCTGGACATCGACGACGAGACCGCACGCGACCAGTTGGCGCGGGCGTCGGTGATGGCGCTGTCTTATGTCGCCCAGTCCGCGCGTGGCATCTACCAACCCGCGGTGCCCCAACGCACGGTCGACGGATGTGACACCGTCACAGCGCGATTCATGACGCGGTGGCAGGGCGATCCCGATCCTCGGCATGTCGAGGCCATCGACGCCTACTGGGTCAGCGCCGCCGAGCACGGCATGAATGCGTCGACCTTCACCGCGCGCGTCATCGCATCGACGGGCGCCGACGTGGCAGCGGCGCTGTCGGGTGCGATCGGCGCGATGAGCGGACCACTGCACGGCGGCGCCCCGGCGCGGGTGATCCCGATGATCGAAGAGGCCGAGCGGACCGGCGACGCGCGAGCGGTGGTCAGGGGCATCCTGGACCGCAAGGAGAAGCTGATGGGCTTCGGGCACCGCGTGTACCAGGCCGAGGATCCGCGCGCCCGGGTGCTGCGTGCGACGGCGAAGCGGCTGGCGGCCCCGCGGTACGAGGTGGCCGCCGCGCTCGAACAGGCCGCGCTGACCGAGCTGCGCGAACGCCGCCCCGACCGGGCGATCGAGACCAACGTCGAGTTCTGGGCCGCGGTGATCCTCGACTTCGCGCAGGTGCCGCCCAGGATGATGCCCGCCATGTTCACCTGTGGACGCACCGCGGGCTGGTGTGCCCACATCCTCGAGCAGAAGCGGCTCGGCAAGCTGGTGCGACCGTCGGCGATCTACGTCGGCCCCGCACCGCGCAGCCCGGAGTCGGTCGAGGGCTGGGACCTACTCCAACGCTCATGACCGGCACCGGTCAGCGTGCGGTGTTCGCTCGGCGGGCGTTGCACTGAGTGCCGGGCCGCAGTGCTGCTGGCTTTGACCGGCCGCCACGACCTGCCACCGAGATTCTCCGTGGTCTGAGCGATGACTTTCACGACGGCGCCCGGTCTGTACCTTGCAGCCACATCTGACTGAGGAGAAAACATGGCCGAGGAAAATCTCAACAACGCACCCATGCTGGTGCCGCACCTCATCGTCGACGACGCCGCCGCGGCGCTCGACTTCTACGCCAAGGCGTTCGGCGCCGAGGAGCAGACGCGACTTCCCGGCCCCGGCGGCAAGCTGATGCACGCCTGCACGCTGATCAACGGCTCCCCGGTGTTCCTCAACGACGACTTCCCCGAATTCAACGACGGTAAGTCGACGACGCCGGCCGCACTGGGCGGCTCCTCGGTGACGATCCATCTGCACGGACCCGACGTCGAAGGCCGCTTTGCGCGGGCGATCGATGCCGGTGCCACCGTCGTCAGCCCCCTGGAGGACCAGTTCTGGGGCGACCGGTACGGAGTCGTCAAAGATCCGTTCGGACACCAGTGGTCGCTGGCCGAATCCGTGCGCGAGGTCGACCTCGCCGAGATGGTCGCCAGCATGGGAGGCGGCGAGAGTTAGCCCGCCGCCGGGATATTCGGCGGACAGCGTCACGCCCTCCGGTGTGTTTGCCACCCGGCGGGCCGGCTTCGCGGTGTAATGGCCCTTCAGCTCGCCATGGGGGCGCCCGCGCAGCGCGGGCCTGGGGGACGGAGTCGTTGAACTGTGATCTGGCTTCTGCAGGTTCCCGCACCGATCCTCGGTTTCCTCTGGATAGTCGTTGTGGTCGGGATCTCGGTCGGTGGGCTGATCGTGTTCCGCAAGGTGGTCTCCCACACCAGGCTCGAGAATGCCAACGCAGTCTCCGGCACCGTCTTCCAACTCGCGGGCGTCCTCTATGCCGTGCTCGTCGCCTTCGTCGTGGTCGTCGTATGGGAACAGTTCGGGGACGCCGAGGACGCCAGCGGACTGGAAGCCGCGGCGATCGCCGACCTGCTGCGCGACTCCTCGGCGCTGCCGGCAGATTCTCGGAGCGAGGTGCAGCGAGTCCTCCTCTCCTACACCAGGGACGTCATCGAGGACGAGTTCCCGCGGATGCAGCGCGGCGAGACGATCGAGGAACAATCCGACGAACTGGCCGGCGTGTGGGATACCTACCTCACTGTCCAACCGGCGACCCGCAACGAGATCGCCTTCTTCGATCACGCCATCGTCCGGTTGAACGACCTCAGCGCGCACCGCAAGATGCGCGTCTCGACCGGCGAGGCGTCCGTCCCGGGTGAGCTCTGGGTCCTGCTGCTGGGCGGCGGTGGCGTCGTGATGGCGTTCACGTTCCTGTTCGGAACGCGCGATCTCGTCGTCCACTCCCTGGCCGTCGGTCTGTCGGCGGCCCTGCTGGGATTCGTCATGTATCTCATCTTCGCGCTGGAGCATCCGTACGTGGGGGCACTGTCGGTGCAACCGACCGCCTACGCGAATGTGCTTCAGGCCTGGGCGGATTAGCCGGTGACGTAGGTCTGCAACAGCTGGACCGGCAATCCGTTCGCCTCGGTGATCCCGCGCAAGGCCGCGATGCTCGCCGGCTTCGGGATGCGTTCGAGTTCCGGCGTGGTCGGGTCTGACCCGTACAGCCCGAATTGCAGGTCGTAGCCGCCCGCCCATTCGAGATTGTCGACGAACGACCAGTAGGTGTAGCCGCGGATATCGGCCCCGTGCGCAACCAGGTCCTGCACCACCGCCACGTGATTGACGATGTAGGAGGGCCGCTTCGAGTCGTCGTCGTCGGCGATCCCGTTCTCGGTGACCCACAACGGTTTCCCGTACGACGCCGCGACCTCGAGCACCTCGCGGAAGCCTCCCGGGTCAGTCGGCTGGTTGAAGTCACTGCACGTCGGCTCGCTGGCCGCGCACCGGATGGGGAAGCCCCGCAGGAACGGGAAACCGTTCAGCAGCGCCACCCCGAAACCGACCATGGGCTGCGATCCGTAGTACTGGACGCCGAGGAAATCGACCTTGCCGACCATGTCCGGGTGGATCTCGTTGGCGGTCTTGATGCCGTTGAAGTCGGCGTCGACCCAGCCGTCGATCACCGCGTTCGGGAACCACTGGTTGTAGTAGTGATTCCAGGCGTCGGCCGCCTGCACGTCGAGCAAGTTGACCGGGTTGGCCGGCCGCGCCGGGATCATGTTGTGGGTGAATCCCACGAACGCGGCGGGTCCCCCCAGCGTGGCCGCGGTGGAGTCCCACTGGTGGATCGCGTCGTATGCGGCGACGTGACCGATGGCCTGGTTGACCACGAACGTCGATGCGAGGTCCGGGCGAATCAGGCCGGGCGGCCAGTTCGGCACCACCCCCGGGATCGCCAGGAACTCGGTCAGCACCGGCGGGAACGGCTCGTTGATGGTCGCCCAGTTGTCCACCTGATCGCCGTACTTCCATGCGACGTAGGCCGCGTACTTCTCGAACTCCACGGGGGTACTCGACGACAACCACCCCGCCGCCGGCGCGGGCAGCCCCAGGGCGATCAGCGGCCGCGCGGTGGTCGGGTCGTGCACCCACACCGGCAGCGTGAAGTGGTTGACGGTGACCATCGGATCCAGCCCGGCCTGCCGAAGTGCCGCGAACACCGCCCGGTAATGGGCCACCTCGGCCTCGTCGGCCAGCAGGTCCAGCTCCTCCAGGTCGGCCTGGCTGACGCCACCGCCCTCATCGGAGATATCCACCGCAGCAGTGGAATTCGGGAAGATTCGGCTCCACTCGACACTCATCCGGAAGGTGTCCATCCCGAGTTCGTCGCGGGCCAGCACCGCGTCGTCGGCGTAGGAGACATAGGCCCCCGGCCCGTCTTCCGGCACCCCCTTGACCAGACCCAGCAGCTGGTTGATCGGGTCGTGCACCCACCGGTACCAGTCGGATCGGGTGTCGACCGGCGACCCGGGGCCGCCCTCGGCCTGGAACCCGGAGTGCGCCACCCCCCAACGGAAGTCCTCCGGGAGGGACAGATCGACGCCGGCGACGGGGTCGACGGTGACGGTGATGGTGCGGGTCAGCCCGTGGCCGCCACCCGGATATAGGAGTTGGCCGATGATCGGCACGAACTGCAGCAGGCCGAATAGGCCGTGGGTGTGAAGACCGGCCTGCTCATCACTGACGGCCACGGTGAAAGAGTCTGTGCCGCCGACCGCGGCCATCGCGTTCATCGGTCGGTAGACGAAGTCGCCGTCCTCGTCGATCGCCACCGTGCCGCCGTTGTGTGGCCTGCCGATCAGGGTGTAGGTCAGGGGATCGCCGTCACCGTCCTCGACCCCGACGTTGCCCGTCACCACGATGTCGCCCTCATCGTTGAGGCTCTGCTGGTACGGCAGCGGGTCCTGCACCGCACTCGGTGTTTCGTTGAAGAACTCGCGCCGCACCCAAGCCAGCAGCGCCCATTCCCCCGGGTCCGCCGACGGCGAGTACGGTCCCGCCGCGAACGGGTGCAGAAACGCGCCGACGAAACTCGCGACCAGGTCCACCACATAGGTCACCGCGCCGGCGAGATCGAACGCGGTCGGCCAGGGCCGCAACGACGGCACCTTCGGCGGCGCAACAGTGGTGGTGACCATGGCCGGTTGCGGCGTCTGGACCGAGACCCTGTGCATCTCTGGTTCATTGGTGCTCTCAGCCAGCGGCTGCGCGCTGGCCGGCGGATCCTGTCCGGGGGCGGGCACTGACTCGTCGCTGACCTCCGTGGCCGTGCGCGATGACGACCGCTCAGCGTTGACGACGGTGTCGGTATCGGCCGTTCCGGTCGGCACGCCGCCTTCTCGGTCCGGCTCCTCGACCACCTCGGAGTCCTCGTCGAGGTCTTCGTCGGTCACGTCGGTCTCGCCGAGGTCTTCGCCGGTCACGTCGGTCTCGTCGAGGTGTTCGTCGGTCTCGCCGAGGTCTTCGTCGGTCACGTCGGTCACGCCGAGGACTTCGGTCTCGTCGAGGACTTCGGTCTCGTCGAGGACTACATCGGTCTCATCTGGCTCGGTCGCGGGAGCTTCGACGGCGCCTGAATCCGTCGCCTCGGAGGGCTCCGAGGTCGACGCGCCCGCAGCCGCCGGGCCGCCCTCCGATTCCTCCGTCGCCCAGGCGACACCTGAGCCGGTAAAGACCGCGGCGCCGACGCCAAGGGCCACCGCGAGGCTTCCGACACGGCCGACGAACTGCGCAGCATTCATGCCCACTGCATACCGCCGCTCAAATGCCGCGGGGACGACTTTGGCAAAAACGACGAAACTTTGGGGCGCCGTCGTGCGACGGCTAGCGACGCAGGCCGGCCAGCAGGCGTTTGTGCACCGGCGGGACCGGTGCCGTCGCCGCGGCTTCGAGCATGTCGGTAACGCGGGTGAACTTGGCGCGGGGCCGCAGTCCGCCGCCACGGGCGACCTCGGCGTCGTCGATCGCCTTCCACCCGTCGGCGTCGATCACTGCCGGCCGCCTGCCTCTCACGAACCGCTCCAGGGCGGCGACTTTGTGGGCCGGGTCGGCAAGGCGTCCGTCGTTGTAGTCGGCGACTAGGTTGTGCACCGTCTGCGCAGCGCAGGACTTGTTGGTCCCGATGAAGCCTGTCGGGCCTCGCTTGATCCAACCCGCGACGTAGCTGCCGCGCACCGGTCGAGAGGTCCCGGCATCGATCACGCGGCCACCGTCGTTCGGAACGACCGCGCGCACCTCGTCGAACGGCAGGTTGCGAATCGGCTTGCCGCGGTACCCGATTGACGTCAACACCAGGCCCGCCGGAATCGTGCGGTGCTCGTCGGTACCGGTCACCGAGAACTCGACGCCGGTGGCCTTCGTGTCCCCGAGCACCCGCTGCGGCGTCAGGCCGTACGCGAGCCGGATCCTGGGCCGCGACGCCGACGAGGTGGCATCGCCCAGCTTGGTCAGGACCTCGAGCTTGTTGCGCGTCAGTGGATCGGTCTCGTCGGCGAGGTCCCGGATCACCAGATCATGATCGGCAACGTCGAGCACCACGTCGCAGGAGGCCGTCAGACCGATGAGTTCGGGCAGCGTGAACGCCGAGGCGGCCGGTCCGCGTCGGGCCGCGATCACCACCTCCTGCACCTGAGAGTCGCGCAGCGCGGCGAGCGCGTGGTCGGCGATGTCGGTGCGCGCCAGCGCATCCGGATCACTGGTCAGGATTCGCGCCACATCCAGCGCGACGTTGCCGTTGCCGACTATCAGCACCCGCTCAGCACTGAGATCGACTGGCAGATCAGTGAACTCGGGGTGGCCGTTGATCCACGCGACCACCTCGGTGGCGGTGGCGGTGCCGGGCAACCCGATGCCATCCACGTCCAGGCGGCGATCGTCGGGGGCACCGACCGCATACAGCACCGCGTGGTGATGCTCGAGCAGTTCGTCGTGCGTCAGATCCGATCCCACGTCGACGTTCAGGTACAGCGAAAACCCGGGATTCTGGGCAATGCGATCAAAGAGCCTCGTCACCCTCTTGGTGCTCTGGTGGTCGGGGGCAACCCCGGCACGCACCAGGCCGTAGGGCGTCGGCAGCTTCTCGAAGACGTTGACCCTGACCCCCTGCTGGGTCAGCAGTTCGTCGGCGGCATACATGGCCGCCGGCCCCGAGCCCACGACCGCCACCCGCAGTGGTCCCGCCGAGCGCGGGTGCACCATCGGCGCCTCGAGCACGGGCGCCAGCTTGGACGTCGGCGGCAGCTTGCCCTCGCGCTTCGGATAGAAAGAGGCGTTCAGCTCGATGAAGGGCAATTGCGTTGGCTCGAGTCTCGACGCGGGGGCGATGGCGCCGACCGGGCAGGCCGACACGCAGGCGCCGCAGTCCACGCACGCGACCGGGTCGATGTAGAGCATTTCCGCCGTGGCGAAGCCCGGCTCATCCGGCGACGGATGAATGCAGTTCACCGGACATGCGTAAACACAGGACCCGTCGCTGCAACACGACTGGGTGATGACGTGGGGCATGTACCCGCCCTACGCGACCGACACCAGGTGCTGGCGTTGCGGCTCGCTGCGATAGCGACTGGGGGAACCGTTGATCCGGCAGATCCGCCATATGATCTTGGCCAGCGGGTTCATCAGTCCGGTGTCGTGCGCCAGCATCCTGACGTCTCCGAACATGTCGCGGAGCATCAGCCTGGCCTCCGGCGACTTGAAGAAGATGTCCTTGCGGACCGAGCGCGGGATGTCGAATTCCTTCCAGAACGCGCGCGGCGGAACGATGATCGCCGAGCACAGCACCCGCATCACCACCGGCACGTACAGCGACAGCCAGAAGCGCTTCCGCCGCGGCAGGTGCGGGACCCGCTTGCGCAGATACTCGTGCGCGAACGAGATGTGCCGAGCCTCCTCGGCAACGTGGATGGCCATCACGCGCTCCATGATCGGGTGCAGGGCCTTACCCTCGCGCAGCACGCTCTTCTGGGTGTGATCGATGGGTTCTTCGCCGGCGAGGATGCCGAACCAGAAGGGAATGGGCAGCGGGCCTGCGACCAACGGGATGGCGGGCTGGATCCACTTGAGCAGCCGCGGCATACCGGGCACGTCGACGCCGATCCGGTTCACCATCTCCTGGAACATCATCGTGTGATTGCACTCTTCGACCGCCTCGTGCAGGCAGTACCGATACTCCGGCGAGCGGTTGGGCGTCCAGAAGGCGTACTCCATGAGGCCGCGGATCAGGATCGACTCGAAATGCAGGCCCACCTTCGCGACGTTCGCCTGGCGCCACATCCCGATCTTGATCTGCCGCTCGACTGGCTGCGACTGGTACCAGGGATGCCTGCCGATCGGATCCGTTGCCGGTAGCACCCAGCGCTCGTCGTTGTCGACGACGGCGAACTCGGGCGAATCCCAGTCGATGTCGGTATACGGATTGAAGTTCCGCCGAACGGAGCCTTCCGACAGTGTGGTCAGCATGTCGACGTAGTTGGTGTCGTCGAGAACGTCCATGTTCTTGCGCCAGCGCCGGATGATGGGCGTCTTAGCGGTCTTGACAGCCATACTTGAGCCTCCCAGACCTCGCATGAGGTTTACATTTGCGTGCTTGCTGTCCAAACACAGTACCCATGGTCCCAGGAATTGAACAGGGTGTTTTTGGCAGTGTGGGCTCACGGCGTTAGCTCCATCACATGTGACCTGGATCACAGCATGGCCGCGGCGTCGACCGCGGGCTTCCTGGGCGTGGCCGGGCGGGTGCGCGTGCACAGGACCCACGCTCGGTGAATGTGGCGGCGGAACTAGGCTTGACAGCCATGGCTGCGCTCTCGATTCCCGACAACCTCAAGCCCACCGACGGCCGCTTCGGCTGCGGGCCGTCCAAAGTCCGACCCGAGCAACTGCAGGCGCTCGCCGCCGCGGGAGATCTGTTCGGCACCTCGCACCGTCAGGCTCCGGTGAAGAACCTCGTCGGACGCGTCCGCGACGGTCTGCGGGAGCTGTTCTCGCTGCCTGACGGCTACGAGGTCATCCTCGGCAACGGCGGCTCCACCGCGTTCTGGGACGCCGCCGCGTTCGGACTGATCGACAAGCGCTCGCTGCACCTGACCTACGGCGAGTTCAGCGCCAAGTTCGCGTCCGCCGTCGCCAAGAACCCGTTCGTCGGCGACCCCATTGTCGTCAAGACCGACGCAGGCAGCGCACCCAAACCGGTATCGGACCCGTCCGTCGACCTGATCGCCTGGGCGCACAACGAGACCTCCACCGGCGTCGCGGTCCCCGTCGAGCGACCCGAAGGCTCCGGCGATGCGCTGATCGCGATCGATGCGACGTCGGCAGCCGGCGGCCTGCCGGTGAACATCACCGACGCAGACGTCTACTACTTCGCGCCGCAGAAGAACTTCGCCGGCGACGGCGGCCTGTGGATCGCGCTGATGTCGCCCGCCGCACTGGCCCGGGTCGAGGCGATCGCCGGCGCGGGACGCTGGGTGCCGGAGTTCCTGTCGCTCCCGATCGCCATCGACAACAGCGTCAAGAATCAGACGTACAACACCCCCGCGATCGGGACGCTGGTGCTGCTCGCCGAGCAGATCGACTGGCTGCTCGGCAACGGCGGTCTCGACTGGGCCACCAAGCGCACCGCCGACTCGTCGTCGCGCCTGTACTCCTGGGCCGACGGGGCCTCGTTCGCCACCCCGTTCGTCACCGATCCCACGCTGCGCTCGCAGGTCGTGGGCACCGTCGACTTCTCTGACGATGTCGATGCCGCCGCCGTCGCCAAGATTCTGCGGGCCAACGGCATCGTCGACACCGAGCCGTACCGCAAGCTAGGCCGCAACCAGCTGCGCGTCGGCATGTTCCCGGCCGTGGAACCCGACGACGTCAGCGCGTTGACGGCGTGCGTCGACTGGTTGGTCGAGCGGCTTTAGCCGCGACAGAAGGTAGCGAGCGGCTCTAGCCGACTGCCGCGTGTCACCCGGGTTACGGACTGATAACGCAGTAGGGTGACCTCCGTATCGGGCTCGCTGCCAGCCCGGAGGAGGTCGCAATGCGGGAACTCAAAGTCGTCGGGCTCGACGTCGACAGCCGGCGAATCATCTGCGAGACGGACGACTCCACGGAGAAGTTCGTGCTGCGTCGCGATGAGCGCCTCGAGGCCGCCGTACGCGGCGACCAGGTCGGTTCAAACCAAGCCACGCTCGATGTCGAGGTGACCAACGTGTTGCGCCCCAAGGACATTCAGGCCAAGATTCGCGCCGGTGCATCGGTCGAGCAGGTCGCCGCGGCCGCCGGTGCGTCGATCTCCCGCGTCGAGCGGTTCGCCCACCCGGTGCTGCTGGAGCGTGCCCGCGCCGCTGAACTGGCCACCGCGGCGCACCCGGTGCTGGCGGACGGACCGTCCGTGCTGACCCTTCTGGAAACGGTGATCACCGCGCTGGTTGCGCGCGGACTCGATCCCGACTCCACCAACTGGGACGCCTGGCGCAACGAGGACGGCCGCTGGACCGTGCAGATGGCATGGAAGGCGGGGTTGTCGGACAACGTCGCGCACTTCCGGTTCGCCCCCGGCGCGCACGGTGGCACCGTCACCGCGTTCGACGAAGCCGCCTGCGAACTGATCGATCCGAGTTTCGCCCGCCCGCTGCGGCCCCTCGCCCCGGTGGCGCAACTCGCGCTCGAGGAGCCGGACATGCCGTTGACGGCGCCGACCCAGGCACCCGAACCGCCTCCGGCGACCAAGCCACCGCGGCCGAAGAAGGCCCGTCCCGCCGTACCGGCGTGGGAAGACGTGTTGTTAGGTGTTCGTTCCAGCGGCGGCCAGCGCTAGCAGCGCGATCCACGCACCAGCGACGCCCACGGTCGAGCCCAGCAGGAACCACCGCCAGACCGGAAGCTTGCGCCAACCCCACACGGTGGGAGCCAACCCGCCGACCGCGATCAGGTTGAGGCCGACGGCAAGCAGCGGATGTACCCGCGCCAACCCGATGCTGAGCACCACGATCGCCGAAGCGATGACGGCCGCGACGAACGCCGCCACCGCCAAGCCGGTGGCCCACGGCGTGGAATCGTCCGTCATTTCTGCGCCACCGGACCGACATTTTCCGGCCGCCTGCCCCGCTCATAGAAGGCCAGCGCGGCGGCGGTGGCGACGTTGAGCGAGTCGGTACCGCGCGACATCGGGATTCGCACCCGCACGTCACTCGACCGCATGGTGTGCTCGCGAAGGCCCGGCCCCTCCGCCCCCACCAAAATCGCCACCCGCTGCCCCGCCAGCCCTGTCATCGCCTCGGCAAGCGACGGCGCCGCCGGATCGGGTGTCATCGCCAGCACTCGAAAACCTTTCTCGCGCAATATTTTCAGATCATCGGGCCAGTCTTCTGCGCGGGCGAAGGGCACCAGCAGCGCGTGTCCCATCGACACCCGCACAGCCCGCCGGTACAGCGGATCGGCACACCCACTGCCGAAGACCACAGCGTCGACGCCGAGCCCCGCGGCGTTGCGGAAGACGGAGCCGAGGTTCTCGTGGTCATTCACGCCCTCGAGAACAGCGACGGTGGTGGCGCCGTCGAGCACCTGCGGCACCGTCAGCTCCCCGGCGCGCGACGCCGACGCGAGCACACCTCGATTGAGATGGAACCCCACCACGTCCGCCATCACCTCGGCGGTCACCCGATAGAACGGCGCGTCGACGCCGTCGAGGTCGGTGCCGAGTTCGGCCAGCCGTCGGTCGGTTCCGAGGAGCGCCCGTGGCCGGAACCGGGAGGCCAGCATGCGCTGCACCACCAGTACGCCTTCGGCGATCACCAACCCTTTGCCGGTGGGAAGGTCGGGCCTGCGGTCGACGCTGTTGAGATCGCGAAAGTCGTCGAGCCGGGCATCTGAGGGGTCGGCGACATCCACAACGTTAATGACGTTGGCCATCACGCGTTTTCGTCGCCGTTCACGGCGTCGAGACTACCTAGTGGTCTCAGGCCGGCGATCTACTACGTTCAGGGAATGAGCACCGACGATCCTCCCCAGCCGCCCGCATTGCCTGCGGCGCTGCTCGCACCGTGGCCCGTGATCGTGGCGATCACCTGCGGATGGCTGATCGCCGCAGTGCTCGCGTTCACCGTCAGCGCGCTGCACGACTGGCGGCCCATCGCCGTGGCGGGGCTGGCAGTCGGAGTCCTTGGCACATCGATTTTTCTGTGGCAACGTCACGCCGTGCGTCGCGGGTCTCGCGGTGCCCAGAGCGGCTTGACCTAAAAGGAGACGAGCAATGGCAGCGCCCGTGTTGCAAGCGCAGATCGACATCAACGCCCCGGTGTCCACCGTGTGGGGGCTGGTGTCGGACCTGAGCAAGATGCCGCAGTGGAGCCCGCAGTGCCGCCTGATGAAACCGATCGGTGGGCTCAAGCAGGGCGGTCGCACGGTCAATGTCAACCGGCGGGGGTACCTGTTCTGGCCTACCACCTGTCGCATCACCGAGTTGTTGCCCGAGAAGAAGCTGGCGTTTCGGGTCAACGAGAATCACACCGTCTGGACCTACGAACTCGAGCCGACCGAGGCGGGCACCCGGCTGGTCGAGACCAGGCATGCCGAGAACGGCACCACCGCGATGTCGGCGTTCCTGGTGAACAACGTGATGGGCGGCACGCCCAACTTCGAGCAGGAACTGATCGAGGGCATGAACGCGTCGCTGACCCGCATCAAGGCGGCCGCGGAGAGCTAACTGTCGGTGTTCTGCTCCACCATATCCAGCACACCGTCGTCGAAGGGGTCATACAGCGGCGACCCCGTTCCGGCTGGCGCCGGGGTGTCGGAGTGGGCGCCGCACCCGTACTCGGCGTCGACGACGTGGCCGTCGGAGGCGAACTCGTTCGCGCACACCCCGAACATCACCCCGAGTGAGCCGCCGAGCGGCACGTAGAAACCGCAGTCGCGACACGTCCGCCGCGTCGCCCTGGCCATCGCCGACCCCGGGCCGTGCTCGCCGTCGTGCCAACGTTGAGCGGCGTCGGCGCGACCCCACAGGCTCAGCACCTGACGACGTCCCAGCCCGATCTCCGCGGCGACCTCATCCATCTCCGGGTCACCGCTGTCCATGTACCCGGGCACCAGGCGGGGATCGTCGGCCGGCGGGGACAGCAGGTCGCCGGGCCCCAGATCTCCGGCGCGAACCCGCTGATCCCACGGCACCCACTGGGGTGCGAGTAGTGCGGTGGGTCCCGGCACCAGGACAACCTCGCTGATGGTGGCGGATGCGGCTCCGGGACATGCGGCGACGACGACCGCCCACTGCCAGCCCCGGTACCCGGGCAACTCGGCCAGGAAGCGGTGTGTCGCCGACGTCGGGTCCTCGAAGCCGGCGCCGAGGTACTCACCGACCGTGTCTTCGCCGCTGAACTCGACGATCGCCGCTCGGGCCTCCGCGACGGCCCCCTTCAGCACCGCCGCGAGATCAGCGGGCATCTGGGCAGCATCCTGCGCAGCAGCAGCCACGTCCTCTGCTGAGTCGGTTTCGGACTGTTGATCGGGTTCGGTCATGCTGTCCATCGCCTCCAATCTTGCCCGACAGCTCCAAGGTCTAGCCACACCGGTCGCCTGCGCGCCCTCAGCCACCGGCATGGGGGAGAATCGATTCGTGACCGGATCGCGGCGTGACCACCGGGACCCTGACGGTCAGCACGGTGAACGCTACTACCCACCGCGCCCACCTGCGGGCGAACACCCCGGCATGGCCAATTACCCCAGCGATCCGGGATACGACCCCGATCACCGCACCGCGGGGCGCTCCACCCCGCCGAACCAGAGCGCCAACCGGTGGCTGCCACCGCTGGACGAAAACGCCCGCCACAGTGGATCCGCATCACGGTTCGACCCACCCTCGGGACGGCTGGGCTCAGGCGCAGGCGAGAAGGTGACAGTGACGCGGGCCGCCGCGCAGCGCAGCCGCGAGATGGGCTCGAGGATGTACGACCTCGTGCACCGGGCGGCCACCGCCGACGGAGCGGACAAATCCGGGCTGACCGCGCTGACCTGGCCGGTGGTTGCGAACTTCGCCGTCGATGCCGCGATGGCGGTCGCGCTGGCCAACACGTTGTTCTTCGCGGCCGCTACCGGGGAGAGCAAGAGCAAGGTCGCGCTGTACCTACTCATCACCATCGCGCCGTTCGCGGTGATCGCACCGCTGATCGGGCCGGCCCTGGACCGACTGCAGCACGGCAGGCGCGTCGCGCTGGCCACCTCCTTCGCTCTGCGTACGGTGCTGGCCCTGGTGCTCATCGCCAACTACGACGGCGCCACGGGAAGCTTCCCGTCATGGGTGCTCTACCCGTGCGCACTTGGAATGATGGTGCTGTCCAAGTCTTTTTCGGTACTTCGCAGTGCCGTCACCCCCCGGGTACTCCCCCCGACAATCGACCTGGTGCGGGTGAACTCGCGGCTGACCACCTTCGGGTTGTTGGGGGGCACCATGGTCGGCGGCGGCATCGCGGCGGCCAGCGAGTACGGGTTCAAGTTCTTCCAGATGCCAGGCGCGCTGTACGTCGTGGTGGGGGTGACGGTCGCAGGCGCGGTGCTGGCGATGCGGATACCGAAGTGGGTCGAGGTCACCGAGGGTGAGGTGCCGACCACCCTGAGCTACCACGGCAACACCGGCGAGTTGCGCCGCGGGCACACGCCGTACAGCACCGCCGAGAAGGCCCGGCAGCCGTTGGGCCGCAACATCATCACCGCTCTATGGGGGAACTGCACCGTCAAGGTGATGGTCGGGTTTCTGTTCCTGTATCCGGCGTTCGTGGCCAAAGCGCACGACGCCGGGGGGTGGGAACAGCTCCGCATCCTGGGGCTGATCGGCGCCGCAGCGGCGATCGGCAATTTTGCGGGCAACTTCACGGCCGCACGCCTCTCACTGGGTCATCCGGCACGGCTGGTGGTGCGCTGCGCCATCGCCGTCACCGCGGTGGCGTTGGCAACGGCAGTGACCGGCAACCTGGTGGTCGCCGCGGGCGCCACGCTGATCACGTCGGGCGCCAGCGCGATCGCCAAAGCGTCGCTGGACGCCTCGCTGCAGGACGATCTGCCCGAGGAGTCGCGGGCGTCTGCGTTCGGACGCTCGGAGTCGGTGCTGCAGTTGGCGTGGGTCATCGGCGGCGCCACCGGGGTTCTGATCTACACCGATCTGTGGGTGGGCTTCACCACGATCACGGCCATACTTCTTCTCGGACTGGCCCAGACGATCGTCAGCTATCGCGGCGAGTCGTTGATCCCCGGGTTGGGTGGCAACCGTCCGGTGCTCGCCGCGCAGGAAGGCGTCCGGACGGATGCGACGGCGGTGACGCCCGAGTGAAACGTGTTGTCGCCGTTCTGGCGGCGGTGGCGCTCGTGGCGTCGACTGGTACGGGCGTGCTGGTGTGGCGGCTGACCCGGAACCACACACCGCAGCTTCCTGAGATCTCTGCGTTCTCGCACGGGAACCTGACGCGGGTCGGTCCGTACCGGTTCTGCGAGGTGCTGGATCCGACCGACTGCGCGGTGCCCGGCGAGCAGGGCGAGCTGCCGGTGACGGGAGGCTTCCCCATCCAACTGTCGGTGCCGCAGGCTATCTCGACGGCACCGTGGGTGCTGCTGCGGGCCTACGAGGACGACGACGTGATCGAGGAGTTCCGCCCCGACACCCGGCTTGCGGTGACGATCCCTACCCTCGACCCGCAACGCGGCAGGCTCACGGGTATCGCTGTGCAGCTGCCGACGCTGGTCCGCGACGAAGAGGGCAACGAGTTTCCGGTGCCGCACGCCGAGTGGTCGGTGCGCACCGTGTGGCCCTAGCCGGCGGAGTGCTCCACGGGCACGCGCTCGGCATCGGGTGTCGGCCCCGGCGGTGTTCCATCACCGAAAGGCCTGCCCCCCAAAGCTTCCCGACCATGCGGTGTCAGCCAGTTCGCCAAAGCCGGGCCCTTGGGCACCACGCCTGTCGGGTTGATGTCGGAATGGACGATGTAATAGTGCTGCTTGATCTGGACGAAATCGGTGGTGTCGCCGAATCCCGGAGTCTGGAACAGATCACGCGCGTATGCCCACAGCACCGGCATCTCGGAGAGCTTGCTCCGGTTGGTCTTGAAGTGACCGTGATAGACGGGGTCGAACCGGGCCAGCGTGGTGAACAGTCGCACGTCGGCCTCGGTGATGGTGTCCCCCACCAGATAGCGCCGATCCGCCAGCCGCTCGGACAGCCAGTCCAGTGCGGTGAACAACCGGTCGTAGGCCTTTTCATAAGCCCGCTGTGAGCCCGCGAACCCGCACCGGTAGACGCCGTTGTTGACCTCGGTGTAGACCCGCTGCGCCACCTCGTCGATCTCACTGCGCAACGGCTCGGGATACAGCTGTGGCGCGCCGTCGCGGTGGTGGGCCGTCCATTCGGTCGAGAAGTCCAGCGTGATCTGGGCGAAATCGTTGGTCACCACTTCGCCCGTCGGGATGTCGACGATCGCGGGAACGGTCACGCCCTTCGGATAGTCCGGCACCCGCTTGTTGTACGCGTCCCGCAGGTAGTGGATGCCGAGTACCGGGTCGACACCGCCCGGGTCGAGATCGAAGATCCAGCTGCGCTCGTCATGGGTGGGGCCGCAGAAGCCAATGGACAGAACGTCTTCCAGCCCGAGCAGCCTTCTGACGATGATGGTGCGATTCGCCCAGGGGCACGCTCTGGCGACGACCAGACGGTAGCGACCGGGCTCGACCGGATAGCCGTCCCGACCGTCCGCGGTGATCCGGGTGGTGATGTAGTCGGTGTCGCGGTCGAACTCACCACTGGAGGTCGAGGGGTCGGCGACGTAGCTCATGTGCTCAGTCATACCCGCCGAGCCTGAAGTTATGTGCGCGATTCCTCGGCGATCTCGCACACAGCCTCAGTCTCGGCGAGCAGGAACCGCGAACTCACGTGCTGCGTCCTAAGTACGTGCGCCCATTCATCGGCACGGATGCGCTGGCTGCCGGAACTCTCAACCGCTACCAGTTGGCCACCCGATTCCAACGGGTGCACCGCAATGTCTACGTGTCGAAGGGGGTGCGGCTCACGCCTGTCGACAAGGCACAGGCCGCGTGGTTGTGGTCGAGTCGACGCGCCATCGTGGCGGGCATGTCCGCGGCGGCTCTGCACGGGTCACGGTGGATCGACTCGCGGCTGCCCGCGGAATTGAACCAGGCCAGTCAACACAAAACGAGTGGCATCGTGCTGCACAGCGACACTCTCACCGCCGGGGAAATCACTGCCGTAGGCGGGATCCCGGTGACCAGTCCAGCGAGAACGGCGTTCGACCTCGGGAGACGGCACGGATTGGTGTTGGCCGTCATTCGATTGGACGCGCTCATGCGGGCGACCGGGGTGAGCGCTGCCGACGTGCGCACCCTTGCCGCAAGTCACCCCGGAGCGCGTGGCGTCGCCAGTCTCCGCGAGGCCGTTGAACTGGCCGATCCCGGCGCCGAGTCACCCCAGGAGACGCGCGTGAGACTCCGTCTGACCAAAGCCGGGCTGGCCCCGGAACGCACGCAGATCGATGTGTTCGACCGGGAGGGCTACCACGTCGGCCGCATCGACATGGGTTGGGACACCTGGAAGGTCGGCGTCGAGTACGACGGGCAGCAACACTGGACCGACCCCGGCGAGCGCGCCCGCGACATCGACCGGCAGGCCGAACTGGAGGCACTGGGCTGGCGCATCATTCGTGTCAGCGCCGATATGCTGCGGGATCGACCCACGACGATCGTCGTCCGTGTCTGGCGCGCGCTGCGCGAGGCCGGCGCATCCCTACCCCCGCCGAACCTGAACTTCTGAGCGACTTTTCGCGTGGATCTCGCTCACAGCCTCAGTCACGACAGAAGTGCTCAGGCGTCGAGCTCGCGGGCGACGGCCTTCACCACTTCGGAGACTCGGCGGGCCACCTTGCGATCCGGGTAGCGACCCTTGCGGAGCTCCGGCTGAACCGCGCCCTCCAGGAGCGTGATCATGTCTTCGACCATGCCGTGCAACTCGTCCGGGGTGTGCTTGTGCTCGACCGTCGACGCTTCTCTCCTGGTCTTGCTCAAGCTCGGCGGCGGGTCGATCAGCTTCAGGCTCAGCGCCTGCGGCCCGCGACGGCCCGCGGCCACGCCGAACTCGACTTTCTGCCCCGCCTTCAGACCCTCCACACCGGCGGGCAGCGCTGAGGACCGCACGTAGACGTCCTCGCCCTCTTCTTGCGAGAGGAACCCGAAGCCCTTCTCCACGTCGTACCACTTCACCCGGCCGGTCGGCACTGGTCTCACCCGCTTGTCTCGTAAAGCCAATAATGGCCTGTACCTGTTGGGTACATAACTAAAGCGCCCCGCATGCGCCGGGACGCGTCTGAGCAGATCCTACTCGGGTGCCACCGCCTGCAGCATCCCCTTATGTCGGTAGGGTGAAGGTCACCGCTGGAGGAAGAGAATGCGACTACTACTCAATGTCATCTGGTTGATCTTCGGCGGCCTGTGGCTCGCACTCGGTTACCTGCTCGCGGCACTGATCTGCTTCGTCCTGATCATCACGATCCCGTTCGGGTTCGCGTCCCTGCGCATCGCGTCCTACGCGCTGTGGCCTTTCGGTCGCACGATCGTCGACAAGCCCGGCACCCGGCCGGGCGCGCTGATCGGCAACATCATCTGGGTCATCCTCTTCGGAATCTGGCTGGCGATCGGTCACCTCATCAGCGCGGCCGCGATGGCCATCACGATCGTCGGCATCCCGCTGGCTCTGGCCAACCTCAAGTTGATCCCCGTGTCGTTGATGCCCCTCGGCAAGGAGATCGTTCCGGTTGACGGCGTCAACAGTCCCGTCGGAGCCGCGCCGTGACAGCCGTCGCACTCGGTGTGCCGACCCTGCGACGGCCCGGTTCTTCGGCGATGTCGCCGGCCCCGGCCGACGGCCCGCTGATCGATACGTTCGGCCGCATTCATACCGACCTGCGGGTCTCGCTGACCGATCTGTGCAATCTGCGCTGTACCTATTGCATGCCCGCCGAGGGGCTCGACTGGTTGCCGGGCGATCAGAAGCTGAACGCCGACGAACTCGCACGCCTTCTTCGCATCGCCGTGACCCGGCTCGGCATCACCAGCGTTCGGTTCACCGGTGGCGAGCCTCTGGTGGTGCCACACCTCGAGGAGGTGGTCGCGGCGACGGCGGCCCTGCGTCCCCGTCCGGAGATCACGCTGACCACCAACGGCGTCGGGTTGGCGCGGCGCGCCGCCCCACTCAAGACGGCCGGCCTCGACCGCATCAACGTGTCGCTGGATACGGTCGACGCCGCCCACTTCGCGGCCATCACCCGCCGAGACCGGCTGGCCGACGTACTCGCCGGGCTTCGCGCCGCCAAGGCCGCGGGCCTGAGCCCGGTCAAGGTCAACGCGGTACTCGATCCGGTGACCGGTCTCGACGACGCGGTGGCGCTGCTGCGCTTCTGCCTCGAGCACGGATATCAGCTGCGGATCATCGAGCAGATGCCGCTGGACGCCGACCACACCTGGCAGCGGGACCGCGCCATCGGCGCCGCGGACATCCTCACGACACTGCGGCGGCACTTCACGTTGACGCCGGATCCGGTGCCGCGGGGCTCGGCACCCGCCGAACTGTGGCAGGTCACCTCGGCGCAGGGCAGTACTGAGGTGCTCGGGAGGGTCGGCGTCATCGCGTCGGTCTCCCAGGCCTTCTGTTCGGCGTGTGACAGGACGAGGCTGACCGCCGACGGCCAGGTCCGCAACTGCCTGTTCGCGAGCGAGGAGACCGATCTGCGCGCGCTGCTGCGCAACGGCGCGGACGACGACGCCCTCGAAGGCGCGTGGCGGACCGCGATGTGGGCCAAAGCGGCCGGTCACGGCATCAACGACCCGGATTTCGTCCAGCCTGATCGTCCGATGAGCGCGATCGGGGGTTAAGCGATGCCGGCAGATGTCAGGATTCGGGTCACCGTCCGCTACTTCGCCGCAGCGCGCGCCGCGGCAGGCACCGAGACCGAGATGTTCGACCTTCGCGAGGGCACCACGGTCGCCGAGTTGATCGACGTCCTCAGCGCCCGGGACTTCGGACTATCCACGGTCCTCGCCCGGTGCTCATATCTGCGCGATGGAGTTGCGGTGCGCGACATGGAAACTGAGTTCGACGATGCGCAGACGTTGGATGTCCTTCCGCCGTTCGCCGGCGGGTAGTTGCCGTCAGCGCCGGGATGTATTTCGTGATTTACGTCACATAACGAAATGGTCACAAGATGGCTACGGCGCGGTAGCGGCGTGCGGCACCTGCAGGAACAACGCTCTTTGCTGGCTTTTTAGAGTTTCATTAGTATTTGCCGCAGGCCGAAACGCCACAACAGTCACAAGGTGACGGGGATCTGCCTACCCATTACCGTCTTGAACCAAGCCGTCGACCCCAAACCCGTCGGCCCGCCGTGTCACCAATTGCGCCGAGCTCCATCCGTTGGTGCCACGGGGACAACGAGAAAACACCTGGATGGAGGCGGGGGACCCACCGGTCCACCGAACATAAGGGACCAGGAGCTGTTCACAGCTCCTTGGGGTGAAGCCGTCGTTGTTTCGACGACGACGGCCGGGCGACCTCTTCCGCCCGAACCCGACAGCTGACCTCGCGGGCGCTTCAGAGAGGAACCACGCACACTTATGAGTGGACGGCATCGTAGGCCCGCTTCATCGGCTGTCAGCGTCGCAAAGATCGCCTTCACCGGCGCAGTCATCGGCGGCGGCACCATCGCGCTCGCCGGTCAGGCAGGCGCAGCCACCGACGGCGAATGGGATCGCGTCGCCAGCTGCGAATCCGGCGGCAACTGGGCGATCAACACCGGCAACGGCTACCACGGCGGCCTGCAGTTCTCGCCGAGCACCTGGTCAGGGCATGGCGGCAGCGAGTACGCGCCGACCGCCTACCTCGCCACCAAAGAAGAGCAGATCGCCGTCGCAGAGCGCGTCCTCGCCTCGCAGGGCAAGGGTGCATGGCCGACGTGCGGCACCGGGCTCTCCGCCTCGACGCCACGCAACGTGGTCGATGACCAGCCGCAGCCGGTCGACCCGATCGCCCTGAACGGACTGCTGCCGCCTCCGCCGCCGCCACTCGATCCTTTCGCGCCGCCGCCTCCGCCGGCCCCCGCGCCGTTCGACGCGATGTCGGCTCCACTGCCTCAGGCGCCGCCGCCCGCCCCGATGCCGGAGCCGCTGCCCCCGGCCCCGCTCGCGGCTCCGCTTCCGCCCGCCCCGATGCCGGAGGCGCTGCCCCCGGCCCCGATGCCGATGGACGCCCCGCTGCCTCCCCCGCCGCCGGCTCCGACGGCTGCTCCACTGCTTCCCCCGCCGCCGCCCGGTGCGCCGCTTCCCGCGGCGCCTTTCGATGCGATGTCGGCGCAGGCTCCGCTGCCGCAGGCGCCGGTTGATCCGTTCGCGGCCCCGCCGCCTCCGGCCCCGATGCCGGATCTGGCTGCGCTGGCTGCCAACGTCGCACCCGTCGCTGAGCCGGCCGTCACCGTGGCCGACTGGGACGTCGCCCAGAGTCCCGCATCCGTCGACCAGCACCAGCTGTGGTCACTGCACGCCGACGCCCCGCTGCAGCCCGCCCCCGGCGCCCCCGCCCTTCCGCCGCTGCCCCCGGCTCCGGCGCCCGCACCGGTCGACGCGCTCGCACCGCTCGCAGGTGTGGCGGTTCCCGCCCCGGCGTACGACATGGCCAATCAGGCGATCACCGGTGACCTGCCCCTCCCGGAGGCGGTCCCGCACCTGGTGAGCCCTGAGAACCTGCCTCCAGGCACGACTGTCGATCCCGCCCTTGTGGGTAACGAGAGCCCGAACGTGACGTACCTGAAGGAGATCTGGCACGCGATCCAGACTCAGGACATCACCGGCAGGGACGCCCTGCTGGCGCTCACCCAGCGCCCGCTGAGCACACCGGACACCCCCGGCGGCCCGCCGCCGAGCCTGCCCGTCCCCAATGGCGTCGATCCGCTGGCCGCTCCGCTGCCCGCCCCGGCTCCTCTGCCTGCCGCGGCGCCATTGGCCGCGCCGGCCCCGGTGTTGCCACCCGCCTGACCAAGCCGTTAAGCGGAGTTCACCCACTCGTCGGTGCCGTCGGCGAAGAACTGGTGCTTCCACACCGGTAGCCGGGCTTTGACGTCGTCCACCAGGCGTGCGCACGTCTCGAACGCTGCCTGCCGGTGGTCGGCGGCGACGGCGGCGACCAGCGCGGCATCCCCGATGTGCAGTGTGCCGACGCGGTGGCTGACCGCGATGGCGCGAACTCCCGGGCAGTCTGCCGCCACCCCCGCCACGACCTCGGCCAGGGTCTGCTCGGCGGTGGGATGCGACGAGTAGTCCAGTCGCGTGACCGTCCGTCCGCCATCGTGATCGCGGACGACGCCGGCGAACACCACCACCGCGCCCGCCGCGTGATGCCCGACGAGCGCTTCGTGTTCGGCGGAATCGATGGGCTGATCGGTCAGCGCGGCTCGCACCACAGTGGTCATCGCTAGTGGTCCTCTCCGCGGAGTTGATCCAGCGCATGCTCGAGCACATCGGCAAGCACGCCCAGGCCGTCCTTCACGCCGCCGGTGGATCCCGGCAGGTTCACGATCAGCGTCCGGCCGACGACACCGCACACCCCGCGCGACAACACCGAGGTGGGCACGCGCGGCAGGCCGGCACGCCTGATGGCATCGGCAAGGCCCGGGATCTGATAGTCCACCACCGCGGCCGTCGCCTCCGGCGTCGAGTCCGTCGGAGAGATGCCCGTCCCGCCGGAGGTGACGATGACGTCGGGGCTGTCACGCAGCGCGGTTCGCAGGGCCGATTCGACAGGTAGTCCATCTGCGACCACGACCGGCGATGGCGTGGTGATCCCCCGGGCATTGAGCCAGTCCGCGATGACGGGTCCGCAACGGTCCTCATAGACACCGGCCGACGCCCGCGTGGACGCGATGATCACCACCCCTGAGCGCGACGTCACCTGGCCCATGCGCCCGACTTGCCGCCCTCTTTGCGCACCACACGGATGCCGTCGATATGGGCGGCGCGGTCCACCGCCTTGATCATGTCGTAGATCGTCAACGCAGCGACGCTCACCGCGGTCAACGCCTCCATCTCCACACCGGTGCGGTCTGTCGTGCGCACCGTCGCGGTGATGCCGACCGATGCAGGAGCGTCGGCACCGCCCACGATGAAGTCGATGTCGACCCCCGTGACCGCGAGCGGGTGGCACAGCGGAATCAGCTCGCTGGTGCGTTTGGCGGCCATGATGCCCGCGACGCGGGCAGTGGCCAGGGCGTCACCCTTGGGGAGCCCGTTGGCGCTGATCATGGCGACGACGTCGGCGCGGGTGTGCACGGTGCCCGCGGCCACCGCGATCCGCTTGGTGACGTCCTTGGCGGTGACGTCGACCATGTGGGCGGCGCCCGTTTCGTCCAGGTGGGACAGGCCGGGGAGCTCAGCGCCCAACGTCAGGCCACCGCTATCTGTTGATGACGGTCGCCGATTGGATGAACGGCAGTTCGTCGGCAGGCAGTGGGAAGGTGACGTCCCCGAAAGGCGACAATGCACCCGTGCGGTCTGCTGCGAGCTCGCTGACCGCGTGGTCGTCGGCGTCGGTCGTCGGCCACCCGGGATCGACGTACTTGGTTTTCTGCCGTTTCTCATCAGCCACGTTGCCATTGTGGCAGGTCGATCGTCGGCTGGCGAGGGCGGGACGCTGCTTTACGCTGGTCAGCGATGAGCAATGCGTGCGCAGCGACGAGCCCTCGGGTGAGCAACCGTCGATGAAGTGCAGAACAACCCGATGAGCACCAACACTGCGGGCGTACCGCTGGGCGCCTGGTTGGCCGAGTTGGACGACGACCGGCTGATCCGGCTGCTGCGGTTACGGCCCGACCTCACCCAGCCCCCGCCGGGCACGATCGCCGCGCTGGCGGCACGCGCCGCGTCACGCCAGTCGGTGAAGGCCGCCACCGACGATCTCGACTTCCTGCACCTGGCCGTGCTGGATGCGCTGCTCACGCTGCACGCCGACACATCGGCCGTCACCGTCGCAGAGTTGACCCGACTGCTGGGCGAACGAGCCGATGGACCCGCGGTCGACGCTGCTCTCGAGGATCTGCGCGACCGCGCTCTGGTGTGGGGAGACGACGCACTCCGGGTGGTCGCCGAGGCGGCCTCCGGCCTGCCCTGGTATCCGGGGCAGGCCACCGCGGAGAGCACGGCACTGTCGGCAACTGAGATCACCGAGGCGCTCGACACGCTGGACGCCCCTGCGCGCGAACTGCTGGACAAACTGCTCGAAGGCTCTCCGGTGGGCCGGACCCGCGATGCCATACCCGGGACTCCGTCCGACCGTCCGGTCCAGCGCCTCCTTGCCGCAGGACTGCTCCGCACCCTCGACACTGACACCGTCATTCTGCCCAGGCTGGTCGGCCAGGCACTGCGTGACGAAGCCCCGGGCCCTGTCGGCCTGAGCAGACCCGACCCAACGGTGTCATCGACGACCGCCCGCGACGTCGACGCGGTGGCCGCGGGAGCGGCGATCGATATGCTGCGCGAAGTCGAGCTCGTAGTCGAGACCCTCAGCGCCACACCTATTCCCGAGCTTCGCAGCGGCGGCCTCGGGGTGCGGGAAGTCAAGCGGCTGACCAAGCTCACGGGTATCGAGGAACGGCGCCTGGGGTTGATCCTGGAGGTCACCGCGGCCGCCGGCCTGATCGCACCGGGAATGCCCGAACCCGATCCGCCCGACGCGATGGGCCCGTTCTGGGCACCGACCGTCGCTGCCGACCGCTTCATCGAATCCCCCACAGCCGTCAAATGGCACCTGATCGTGTCGGCGTGGCTGGATCTTCCCGGTCGGCCCAGTCTCATCGGGAGCCGCAACCCTGACGGCAAACCCTATGCGGCACTGTCGGATTCGCTCTACTCCACTGCGGCCCCCCTCGACCGGCGACTGCTGCTCGAGACGCTCGACGATCTACCGCCCGGGTCGGGGGCCGACGGTCCGAGTGCGTCACGGGCGATGGTGTGGCGTCGGCCCCGGTGGTCGGCGCGACTGCAGCCTGAACCCGTCACCGATCTGCTCACCGAGGCCCACGCCGTCGGCGTCGTCGGCCGCGGCGCCCTGTCGAGCCCGCTTCGCCGGATGCTGGCGGGTGAGCCCGACGACGCGGTCATCGCCGCCATGGCCAAGGTCCTGCCCGCACCGATCGATCACTTCCTCGTGCAAGCCGACCTGACGGTGATCGTGCCCGGGCCGCTGGAGCGCGCACTCGCCGAGCAATTGGCGGCTGTCGCGACAGTGGAGTCCGCAGGGGCGGCGATGGTGTACCGCATCACCGAAGGGTCCGTCAGACGCGCACTGGACACCGGGAAGACCGCGGGCGATCTGCACACCCTGTTCACGAAGCACTCGAAAACGCCTGTACCGCAATCGTTGACCTACATGATCGACGATGTCGCGCGCCGCCACGGACAACTGCGCGTCGGCATCGCCTCATCGTTTGTGCGCTGCGAGGACGGCGCCCTGCTGGCCCAGGCGGTGGCCGCACCGGCAACCGAGTCGGTCGAATTACGCCTTCTCGCACCGACGGTCGCGGTGTCGCACGCTCCGATCGCCGATGTCCTGGCCGCACTGCGAGCCGCCGGCTTCGCCCCCGCCGCCGAGGACTCGACCGGTGCGATCGTGGACCTGCGCAGCCGTGGCTCGCGGGTTCCCGTTCCGGGACGTCGTCGCGGGTATCGGCACAACCTGGCGCCCACGGATCAGACCCTCGGTGCGATCGTGGCGGTGTTGCGCAAGGTCGCGGCGACACCGTCGGGCATGCGGCTGGATCCGGCAGCCGCGATCTCGGAGTTGCAGTATGCCGCCCACCACCAGGAGTCGGTGGTGATCGGCTACGTCGACCCCGCAGGTGTCGCGACGCAGCGTGTGGTGGCGCCGATCAACATCCGCGGCGGACAGCTCACCGCCTACGACCCCGCGTCGGGCAGGGTCCGGGAGTTCGCCATCCACCGCGTGACGTCGGTGGTGTCCGCCGATCCTGCCTAGAGGATCCTGAAAACCTGCAGGGTCACCACACCAGGAAGCAGGGCAGTCAAATTGGAGTCATCGGTGATGTTGATCTCGAGGGTCCGATTGCCGAAAGGAGCCAAGAATCCGCCGCCAAATTGCGTCGCCTTGAAGGTCACCGACTCCAATGCCTGCTTGTACTGCGCGACCGTGGCCGTGCCGGACAGCGTCAGAACGCCCGTGCTCGCGTTGTAGGGCGCTGCCGTGATCGGGTTCCCGGCGATCGGGGTGAAGGCCAACGTGTCCCCGGTCGTCCTGTTGCCGCTGATCTTCACGGTCGCGCCCGTCAGCACCGTGGAGTCCAAGTCCAGAATCGTGGCCGACGTGATCGGCTTGACGGTGTCGCCCACGTTGGGGAACGACAGACCGGACAGACCGATCGTCGTGATCGTCGGCCGCACCGGCGGCACCGAACTCACCGAGACGAGACCCGGAAGCGGGTTGGTGTCTTCGTCTTCTTCGGTCACGGTGATCGACACCGTCCGCGCCAACCCCGCCTGGCTCGAGCTGAACCCGATCGATGTCAGCGCGGCCTGGTAGTCGGCCACCGACGCCAAACCTGACAGTGTCAACGTGTGGTCGTTCGTCTGTTGCACGGCGATCGAGCCGACCGTCCCGCTGTAAACCAGCCTGTCGCCACTGAGCCGGCCCAGCGGGCTGATGGTGACCGTCGCACCCTTCAGCTGTCCGTTGTCGGCATTGGCGATGGCGACCGAGGACATCAACTTCAACGGCTGCTTTCCTGTGGTGTGCACGAGCACAAGAGCGTTCGGCACCGGCACCACGGTGAGGGGCAGCTCGATGACGATTCCGGGAAGCACGGCCGCAGCGACCAAGCCGCCTCCCTTGACGTCGTCGGCGTCGGTGAGCAAGACGGTCACCTCCCGCGCGATGAGGCCCAACTGGGTCGCGCTGAACGTGATCCCCTTCAGGGCCGCTTCGTAGTCGGCGATCGGGGCGTCACCCGACAGCTTCAACGTGTAGTCGTTGATCCAGGTGGCAGACAGTGTGACTCCGGCCGGCGCGATGTACCCCAGCTTGTCGCCGACCTGGCGACCGATATCGACGTAGACCAAAGCCTCCTTCAAGTTCTGAGAATCAGCGTCAGTGATCTCAGCGATTGTCATCAGCTTGGCTGGAGCGCCACCCAGCTCGAACCCCAGCAGGGGCGCCGTTGCGACCAGCACCGGCGGCGCCTTGATCACGATTCCGGGCAGCACCAACACCGTGACCGGGATCGGAATCGGCGTGGACACGCCGTCGGTGTCGGTGAGCGTGATGCCGACGATCCGGGCGACGAGGCCCAAGTTGTCCGTGCTGAAGGTTACGGCCTTCAGGGCCTTCTCATAGTCGGCCAGCGAAGCCGTCCCCGACAGCTTCAGCGTGTGATCATTGACCCACGACGGATCTAGCGAAACACCCTCGGGCGCAATGTATCCCATCTTGTCGCCAGCCACCTGGCCTACTCCGACACTGATCAGCGCTTCCTGCAGCGTCGGTGTATCGGCGTCGGTGATCTCGGCGATCGAGACAAGCTTGACGGGATCGGCACCGAGCACGTACGGAAGACCACCCACTGCCAATACGGCCGGGGGGAACTGAACAAGGGGTGGGACCTCGAAGGCCACACCGACGGTCTTGTTGTCGGCCTGAGCGAGCCCGAATGCCCGAGACAGGCTGTGCAGCAGACTTTGGATCGACCCGAGGACACCCGTCAGGTGTTCGGAATCATCTTTGACGATGATGGAGAAGTCCACGCCGAGAGGCTGGCCGAGGACAGGCAGCAGCGGCGTGAACACGAACTGACTCGTCAACGGCACCTGGAAGACGACGCCGACGCTGGGGTCGGGCTGGATGATCTCGTAGGTCAGCGGATCACCGTTGGGGTCGGTCGCATTGACGTCGATGATCACCTGGCCGGTGGGCAGGAACGTCTTGCCGATCGAGTCGATGACGGGGGTTTTGTTGAAGAACGTGTGGCTGATCAGCCGGCGGATCCAGGCGAGCACGGGGTCGGTCACCGCGGACTGCACGGGTGCGTCTGTATCCACCAGCGGCGCAACCAGTTTCGATACCACGGCGCCGACGACGTTCACCTCGACCGTGGCTTCTGCAGTCGGCACAACCTCAGCCGACGGCGACGCCTGATCAGTACGGAGCGACGTGGCCGTCACCTCGGGGGCTGGCGCCACCTCCGCCGGCGGAGTTTCGGGCTGATCGACGTCATTCGCCGGACCGACGACTTCGGTGTCCTCGTCGGCAGCGACAGCGGCGACGGTGGCGACGGTGGCTACTTCGGTATCGACGGAGTGCACAACCGCGGTCGTGCGCTTACGCGAGGTGTTCTCCCTAGGGCTCACCGCATGCTCGGGCCCGTCGGCTTCCTCTCCGGCTTCGTCGGGGTCGGGATCGGACTCCTCGTCCGCGGGGCCCTCGGCGTCGTCGTCGGAATCCTCAGAATCGCCGTCGCCGTCGCCGTCCCCTGTCGACTTCGTGTCCTTCGAATCGTCCGATGCCTGACCGGACTCGTCGGAGCCAGACGTATTCGGCGACGCCGACGGGTTGGACCCGGAGTCCGAGTCGGTTTCGGCGTACGCGACCGCGGTGGCCGAATTCGCGATGGCGAAACCGATGCCCAGAGACACGGCCAGCGCCCCTACCCGCCCGACGTGGACGGCGTACCGCGGGGCGACCTTGCGCGCATGTTTTGGCGCTCCGGTCGACTCGGCGCGGACGAGGAGGTCCTTCGCCGCCCAGAACCCTGATGCGGCGTCGATCGCATCGGTGTTTGTGACCCGATGGCGCGCTGGCTGTGCACTCATTGAACGGCCTCCGTAAGTTCGCCTGGCAATCCCCCCGGATTGATCAGTGCCCCCTGGTTGGTGCCAACAGCGGGGAGACAGCCGTGCCGTTCCGTCTGCACGAAAGTGCCCGCCGCGTCATTACGCTCCCGACCGAAGTGGTGCCATTAATAGCTAGGAGCTCGCTGGCCGAGACCGGCTGACTACCAATTATGGATCCTAGGGCAAAATCATGACGCAGATCACACTATCATCACTTTTCCTTGCTTGCGCAAGCAACTAGCAACGTATGCTCAAATTTTGAACTCGCTGTATCGCTAATTAGCAAAATTTACTTAGACGGAAATCAACCTGAGATTCGTCGGCTCGTTGACCGCAGGTGCAGGGTGTCGCAATACCGAATGACATCAGGAACGCACGCCCGGTGGCGGTGTCACCTCCACCAGCATCGTTTGCCACCAGTGGCGCGTCCGTGCACGGACAGCGCGCCGTGAACCGCGCGATGCCGGGTCTGCCAGACAAACCGGGATAATGGACAGTCGTGACTTTCAGCAAGAACCACAGCGGGACTGCTCGTGACTGACGGACCGTTGATCGTGCAGTCCGACAAGACGGTGCTGCTCGAGGTCGACCATGAACTGGCGAGTGAGGCCCGCGCCGCGATCGCCCCCTTCGCCGAGCTGGAGCGAGCGCCCGAACACATCCACACCTTCCGGATCACCCCGCTGGCGCTGTGGAACGCCCGCGCCGCCGGCCACGACGCCGAGCAGGTGGTCGACGCCCTCGTCAGCTTCTCCCGCTATGCAGTACCCCAGCCACTGCTGGTCGACATCGTCGACACCATGGCCCGCTACGGCCGCCTGCAGTTGGTCAAGCATCCGGCTCACGGGCTGATGTTGGTCAGCCTGGACCGCGCAGTGCTCGAGGAGGTGCTGCGCCACAAGAAGATCGCCCCGATGCTCGGTGCACGTGTGGACGACGACACCGTCATCGTCCACAACAGCGAGCGCGGCCGGGTCAAGCAGATGCTGCTCAAGATCGGTTGGCCTGCAGAAGATCTTGCCGGCTACGTCGACGGCGAGGCGCACCCGATCAGCCTCGCTCAGGATGGCTGGCACCTGCGCGACTACCAGGAGATGGCTGCCGACTCCTTCTGGCAGGGCGGCTCGGGTGTAGTGGTGCTTCCATGCGGTGCCGGAAAGACGATCGTCGGTGCCGCGGCCATGGCGAAGGCCGGGGCCACCACGCTGATCCTGGTGACCAACACCGTGGCGGGTCGGCAGTGGAAGCGTGAGCTGGTGGCGCGGACGTCCCTGACCGAAGACGAAATCGGCGAGTACTCCGGTGAGCGCAAGGAGATCCGGCCGGTCACGATCGCGACCTATCAGGTGATCACCCGGCGCACCAAGGGCGAATACAAACACCTCGAGCTGTTCGACAGCCGCGACTGGGGCCTCATCATCTACGACGAGGTGCACCTGCTGCCCGCGCCGGTGTTCCGGATGACCGCCGATCTGCAGTCACGGCGACGACTCGGGCTGACCGCCACCCTGATTCGCGAAGACGGCCGCGAAGGCGATGTGTTCTCGCTGATCGGGCCCAAACGTTATGACGCACCGTGGAAGGACATCGAGGCACAGGGCTGGATCGCGCCCGCCGAATGCATCGAGGTGCGCGTCACGATGACCGACAACGAGCGCATGCTCTATGCGACCGCCGAACCCGAGGAACGCTACAAACTGTGCGCCACGGCGCACACCAAGATTGCCGTGGTGAAGTCGATCCTGGAGCGCCACCCCAGCGAACCCACCCTGGTGATCGGCGCGTATCTCGATCAGCTCGATGAACTCGGCGCCGAGCTCGACGCCCCAGTGATCCAGGGATCGACCAAGACGGCTGAGCGAGAGGCGCTCTACGACGCGTTCCGCCGCGGCGAGATCCGCACCCTGGTGGTTTCGAAGGTCGCGAACTTCTCCATCGACCTACCGGAAGCCAGTGTGGCCGTGCAGGTTTCCGGAACATTCGGGTCACGCCAGGAGGAGGCCCAGCGGCTGGGGCGGCTGCTCCGACCCAAGGCCGATGGCGGCGGCGCGATCTTCTACTCGGTGGTCTCCCGCGACAGCCTCGACGCCGAGTACGCCGCACACCGGCAGCGGTTCCTCGCCGAGCAGGGCTACGGCTACATGATCAAGGACGCCGACGACCTGCTCGGGCCGGCGATCTGACCCGAGCAGGCGTGCCGGTTACAACCACACCGACACGGTCACCAGACCTGTGAGGCTGTCTTTTCCTGCGTTGTCAGTCACGTAGATCGTGATCGACCGAGTCGTCACCGCACCCTGATTCGTCCTGAAGGTGACCGCCTTGAGGGCTTGCTCGTACTGCGCCGCTGTCCCTGTCCCCGACAGCTTCAGGGTGTGTGAGCCCGGATCCCACGACGACACCGTGACCGGATTTCCGGCCGGCTGGACGTACCCCAATACGTCGTTGTCCTTCACGAACAACGTGATCTTCACCGTGGCACCGGACAAGGTGTCCAAGTCATCGGTGATGGTGACCGACTGCAGGGGCCTGATCGGCGGGTCGTTTAGGTCGTAGGAACTCACTCCGGCGATCAACAAGATCGGCGCCGAGTTCTCGCGCACGTTGATCAGGGCGGCTCCCGGGATGATGCTGCCGACACCGGAGTCATCGGTCACCGAAATCGACACACCCCGCACCAGCAACGCCCCACCGGTCGCAGTGAACGTCACCGCCTCCAACGCCTGCTCGTACTGCGCCTTGGTCGCCACACCCGACAACGTCAACGTCTTGTTGCCCGCATCCCAGGTCGCCGTGATCGGAACACCACCGATCGGCGCGAAAGCCAGGGCGTCACCATTTTGGGCCAGCGTCGTCAACTTCACCGTCGCGCCCGACAGATGCGACGAATCCGTATCCCCAATCGTGGCCGACGACAACACCTTCACCGCCGAAGTCCCTAGCGTGTACGTCGGCGTCCCCACCGTCAGCACCGTCGGCGCATCCGAGAACTTCACGTTGATCAGGGCCGCGCCCGGGATGATGCTGCCCACGCCAGTGTCATCGGTCACCGAAATCGACACACCCCGCACCAGCAACGCCCCACCGGTCGCAGTGAACGTCACCGCCTCCAACGC
>NZ_STGE01000049.1 GCF_005222675.1 Mycolicibacterium sp. CR10
GGTCTTCGAGTTGCCATCCCAGGACCCGGAGATCGGAACACCACCGATCGGCGCGAAGCCGAGAGTGTCACCACCCTGAGCCAGCGTCGTCAACTTCACCGTCGCACCCGACAGATGCGACGAATCCGTATCCCCGATCGTCGCCGACGACAACACCTTCACCGCTCCCCCACCCAAGGTGAAGGTCGGAGTCCCCACCGTCAGCACCGTAGGCGCATCCGAGAACTTCACTCCCACCAAGACGAACCCCGGGGCGATATTGGCCACCCCGTCAGCGTCGGTGACCGAGATCGTCACGGTGCGCACCAGCAACGCACCCGTGGTCGCGCTGAACGTCACCGCCTTGAGCGCTTCCTCGTACTGCGCCTTGGTCCCCTGACCGATCAACGTCAACGTCTTACCGTCAGCACTGACCACACCGTCGATCGGATTATCTACCGGCGCAACGTAACCCAGCGTGTCTCCGTCCTGGGCAAACGCCGTGACCTCCAGCACCGCCTTCGACAGATAGTCGGAATCCCCATCAACAATGTCGACGGCCGAGACCACCTTCGCCGGAGCACCACCAAGAGTGAACCCCGGCCCCGAAATCGGCGTCACCAACGGCGGCAGATGGATCGCCGGAAAGACACCCACCAAGACGAACCCCGGAGCGATGTTCTCCACCTCACGGTCATCGGTGACCGAGATCGTCACGGTGCGCACCAGCAACGCACCCGTGGTCGCGCTGAACGTCACCGCCTTGAGCGCTTCCTCGTACTGCGCCTTGGTCCCCTGACCGATCAACGTCAACGTCTTACCGTCAGCACTGACCACACCGTCGATCGGATTATCTACCGGCGCAACGTAACCCAGCGTGTCTCCGTCCTGGGCAAACGCCGTGACCTCCAGCACCGCCTTCGACAGATAGTCGGAATCCCCATCAACAATGTCGACGGCCGAGACCACCTTCGCCGGAGCACCACCAAGAGTGAACCCCGGCCCCGAAATCGGCGTCACCAACGGCGGCAACTTGACCAGTGGGTTGACCACCACGTCGATGTTGACGACCAGGTCATCGGGCTGTGCAAGGCCCAAGGCGCGAGCAATCGAGTGCAGCACCTCCTGGACCGTGCCGAGCGCGCCGGTCAGGTGCTCCGTGGAATCGCGGACGATGATCTGAATGGTGTCTGTGCGGGGATCGCCGACAGGCGGCAGGAATGGCGTGTAGATGAACTTTCCGGAGATCAGCTCCCTGATCACAACGCCAGTGGGCGGCTGAACGATCTCGTACTTCAGCACGTCACCGTTGGGGTCCACGGCGTCCAGGGTGATCCAGTAGCTGGCGAGGATCTGTTCTGTCTCCACAGCTTTCGTCAGCACCGGAGTCTTGTTGAAGAACGTGTGGCTGATCTGCCGACGCACCCACGCCAACAACGCGTCGAACCACGGCGCCTGTGCGGGTGCCTCCGGGTCCGCGAACGGCGAAACGACATTGGAAACCAGCGCCGAGACCATGCTGATGGTTTCGACGGATTCCTGCACGTCCGACACCGGCGCCACCGTGCGGGCGGTCGTCACCCCATCAAGCGATACGAGCTCTGTCTGCGGAGCCGCCTCTTCGCGTTCTTCGCCGCCTACCGTCGATTCGTCGACAGGCTCGGCAAGTTCGTCGGATTCGCGGATTGTGGACGCATCGTCGGTCGGCGCAGGCGCACTGGACGTGTCGTTACCACCGGAGGGGCGATCCGCCGGTTCGTCGGCCGGCACGTCGGGGGGCGGCGACGGCGTCTCGTCGTCCTCTTCGAGGTCCGGAGTCGCAGGCTCGAGTTCTTCCTCGATGGCGTCCGGTTCGACAGAGTCGTTGTCTTCGTCAGCGACGGGGTCATCCACGTCGACGGGATCGGCTTCGTCTGCGCCATCGGGATCGGCTTCGTTTGCGTCATCGGCATCCGCGGACGTGTCATCCGAGGGTTCGGACGAACCGGAGGGTGACGGACCGGGATCCGATGACACCGAACCGGTGTCTCCTCCGGATTCCGAATTCGTGTCCGCGTAGGCGACACCTGAGGAGTTGGCGACCGCCAGGCCGATTCCGAGAGAAACGGCGAGGGCGCCGACTCGGCCGATCTGCGCGGCGTATCTCGAGGGACTGTGGCGTGCGTGCTTCGCCGAACCACGTTGCCCGTCACGGTCGACAAGGCCGCTGGCCGACCAGAACTGCCACGCGGCGCCTGCGTCATCCCTGTGCTGGGCACGGTGGCGGGCAGGGGTTGCACACATTCGTCGTCCTCCGTTGCAGTGCCCCCCTTGGTGTCTTGCCCCGCGAAGTTAGATCAGGAGCGACATTGAGACTGCCGAGGACCACACGCAGCCGTATGCGCACACATTGACACGCAACATCATCACCGCTCCCCGACGTCTGGATCGCCCATAAGTTTGCTGAGGGCGCACGAATCCTTACAGCGCACACTCAGCACGTGCGAGCTTAAATCAAGATCGTGATGATGGTCACTAAGTTGGCCAACTTTTTTGCCTCAGCAATTAGCCAGCTACTGCCGATCACAACAATTGAAACAATCACCGCACTTCAGATGGATCTACTGCGCAGCATGGCAAATTGTCATTGCCGACAACTTCGACGAAGAAGTTGCTCGGAGTGTCCTTCTGCGGGTCTTGTCGACCGGTCAACTCCGGTATCCGATCGACCCCTGCCGACATAGCGAAGGGATGGCATCGACCGGCATCCGGGTTCGCGAAAATTTCATCATCTCTCCCAAAATGACTGGGCCCGGACGCGCCCGCGGCTGCCGGCGACCGTGCCCGCTCCACCTCGAAGCACCCCGGTTGGTGGCCAGCTCTAGATCAGGGTGACCACCAGCTGCAGGGTTGCGGTGTTACTGGTTGCACCCTGCTGGTCTGTCGTGACGAACTCGATGGTGCGGGTGTTGAAGTTCAACAGAGTGCCAGAGAACTCCAGTGAGTTGAGCACGCTCTGATACTGGGCAACCGTGGCTTGTCCGCTCAGCGTGATCACTCCTGTGCTGTTGCCCGACAGGGTGATCGAAGCTGCCGCAGCAGCACTGGAGCTGACCTCGAGGAAGTCATTCGAACCTGCATTCGCAGAGATCCTGATCACCGCGCCCTGGAGATAGGACGACGAGTCCACGATCAGCGGCACCGGTATCAGTGATAGCGACAGAACCGCGAGTGTCTGGCTGTACACGCCTGCCAACGCCGAGGGTGTGAGGATCGGGGCCGCATTCGCCTGAACGGCGGGGGGTAGCGATTTTGTTGCGCTCGTGACGTTTTGGGAGTCGGTGACCGTGAACGTGATGGTCCTGATTGCAGTCGCAGCGGTCCCGCTTGACGCGAATGTCACCGATCGCAGTGCCTGCTGATAGTCCGCCAATGACGCGGTGCCCGTGAACGTCAGCACGCCGGTGCCGGCCACATAAGTGCCACCGATGCCACCCGGCGCCGTGAAACCCAGTATCTCCCCTGCGACCGGGCCACCCACGATGGACACCACCGCACCCGACATGTTCGTCGAGTCCACATCGAGCAGCCTCAAACCGGAATCCACCGTAACCGCCGAATTGCCCGCTGTATAAGACACATTGACCAGCGAGGTGGCTACGACCGGCGCTACTGCGGCGGGAATCCCCAAGACCGTGACCACCGTGGACGCCGGTGCGCTTTCACCGCCGGAGGAGTCAGTGACGGTGAACAAGATCGATGTCAGCGCCGCGTCCGGCGAGGTGAACGTCACCGATCCGAGCAACTGCCGGTAAGCCGCCAGCGACGCCGCACCGGTGAACGTCACCGACCCCGCATCTTCCAACGCGGTCACCCCGGCCGGCAGCGATCCGTAGCCCAGAAGCTGGCCAGCGGCCGGATCGCCGATCGTGACGGTGGCTGAGGACAATTGGGTCGAATCCAGATCGGTGATGGCCACCACCGGGCTGACCGTAACCGCCGACCCGGCGGTGCCCGCGGCCACCGGAGCGGTCACCACCAACGGCGCCACCACGGCTGGAACAGCGAGCAGCGTGATGACTGTTGATGCCGGCGCGCTTTCACGACCGGTGGGATCGGTGACCGTGAACAGGATTGAGGTCAGCGTCGCATCCGGCGAGGTGAACGTCACCGATCCCAGCAACTGACGGTAGGTCGCCAGCGAGGCCAGTCCGGTGAAGGTCACCGAGCCGGCACCGGCGGCAGCGGTGATCCCTCCAGGCAGCGTGCCATAGCCGAGAACCTGCCCGGGTGAGGGATCGGTGATCGTCACCGTCGCCGAACCCAACTGAGTTGAGTCCAGATCGGTGATCAAAACCACCGGGCTCACCGTCACCGCCGACCCGGCGGTGCCCGCAGCCACTGGGGCCGTCACCACCAACGGCGCCACCGCTGCCGGCACGCCCAACACAGTGACCACCGTGGACGCTGGAATACTCTCGCGACCTGTGGAATCCGTGACCGTGAACAGAATCGACGCCAACGTCGCATCCGGCGAGGTGAACGTCACCGACGACAGCAACTGGCGATACGTCGCCAGCGACGCCGCACCGGTGAACGTCACCGACGATGTACCGGCATTGAATCCAGTGGTCGAGATGCCGCCCGGCAGCGAGCCGAAACCCAAGACTTGCCCAACGGCCGGATCGCTGATCGTCACCGTCGCCGAACCCAACTGTGAGGAGTCGAGGTCGGTGATGAGTACCACCGGGCTGACCGTGATCGGTGATCCGGCGGTTCCCGCGGCCACCGGGGTGGTCACCACCAACGGCGCTATTACCGCCGGGATACTCAACGCAGTGACCACCGTGGACGCTGGAATACTCTCGCGGCCTGTGGAATCCGTGACGGTGAAGAGAATCGACGTCAGGGTCGCATCCGGCGAGGTGAACGTGACCGATCCGAGCAACTGACGGTAGGTCGCCAGCGATGCCAGGCCGGTAAAGGTCACCGAGCCTGCACCGGCCGCCGCCGTGATCCCTCCAGGCAGCGTGCCATAGCCGAGAACCTGCCCCGGTGAAGGATCGGTGATCGTCACCGTCGCCGAAGCCAACTGGGGCGAATCCAGGTCTGTGATCAACACCACCGGGCTCACCGTCACCGCCGAACCGGCCGTACCCACAGCGACCGGAGCGGTCACCACGAGCGGCGCGACAGCCACCGGGATACCCAACACCGTGACTGCCGTGGCCGAGGGCAGGCTCACGTTGCCCTGAGAATCGGTGACCTCGAACAGAATTGCGGAGATCCCCACCGTGGGTGAGGTCAGGGTCAGCGAGGACAGCAGTTGGCGGTAGGCCGCCAGCGACGCGGTGCCGGTGAACGTCACCGAGCCCGCCCCCGCGACCGCGGTGATTCCGGCGGGCAGCGTCCCGTAACCCAGCACCTGTCCCGCAGCAGGGTCGGTGATCGTCACCGTCGCCGACGACAGCTCCGGCGAGTCCAGGTCGGTGATCAGCACGACCGGGCTCACCGTCACCGCCGAACCGGTCAAGCCCGCGGCCACAGGGACGGTCACCACCAACGGCGCCACCACGGCGGGCAGACCCAGGACCGTCACGATCGTCGCCGACGTCAGACTCTCATTGTCGTCAATGTCTGTGACGGTGAACAGAATCGACGTCAGAGCGGCCGTGGGCGAGGTGAACGTCACCGAGGACAACAACTGTCGGTAGTCCGCCAGCGAGGCGGTGCCGGTGAACGTCACCGAGCCCGCCCCCGCGACCGTGGTGATTCCGGCGGGCAGCGTCCCGTAACCCAGCACCTGTCCCGCAGCAGGGTCGGTGATCGTCACCGTCGCCGATGACAGCTGGGTCGAATCCAGATCGGTGATCAGCACCACGGGGCTCACCGTCAGCTGCGTGCCGGTCGTACCGGCCGCAACCGGTGCGGTGACCACCAACGGCGCCACCGCTACGGGGAGACCCAGAACCGTGACGATCGTCGCCACCGGAACACTGCTGTTGTCCTGAGAATCGGTCACCGTGAACACAATCGACGTCAACGCGATGTCCGGCGAGGTGAATGTCACCGAGGACAACAACTGTCGGTACGCGGCCAGCGACGCGGTGCCGGTGAACGTCACCGACGCGGTTTCTGCATCGAAGCCAGCTGTCGAGATTCCGGTCGGGAGGGTGCCGTAGCCCAGGACCTGCCTGGCAGCCGCATCGGTGATCGTCACTGTGGCCGAGGTCAACTCAGTGGAGTCCAGATCGGTGATCACGACAATCGGGCTGACCGTGACGGGCGACCCGGTTGTGCCCAGTGCCGCCGGCACCGTCACTACTACCGGGGGCAACTCGACTATGGGGGTGGCGATGACGGGAATCGTGACGGTCACGTCGTCGGGTTCGGCAAGTCCGATCCATCGGGACAAGCTGTGAAACACACCCTGGATGAGACCGATCAAGCCTTTGAGGTGCTCGCCCGAGTCGCTGATGACAACCTGGAAACTGTCGACCAGAGGCGCGCCTGTGACGGGGATCTTCGGTGTGTAGATGAAATCGCCGGTGAGCGGATCCCGGATCACGATCCCGTTGGTCGGCTGAATGATCGTGTAGCTCAGCGGGTCGCCGTTGGGGTCGTAGTCGTGAAGGTCGATCAGGACCTGGCCGGTGACGATCTGGGTGCTTTCGATGGGCCCCCACACCGGCGACTCGTTGAAGAACGTGTGGACGATCTGGCGACGCACCCACGCCAGCAACGCGTCGAACCACGGAGTGGGTGCAGGCGCGTTGGGATCCGCGAAAGGCGAGACGACAGTGGACACCAACGCGGAGACGAGATTAACGGTCTCAACACTGTCCTCGGCAGGCGCGACGGTCGCCATGACGGGCACCGTCGGATCAGGCGCCAGATCCGTTGACATTGTGGTAGTTCTCGCGGAGATCAAGAGCGAAGGATCGGCCGTCGGTTCGAGTCCGTCGGTGACGGCTGCGTCGCTCAGAGGTTCAGGAGCCACCTCGTCGTCACTTCTGGTCACGTTCGACGCGTCCGGAACCTCACCCGACGCTCCGGGGTGGTTGTCCGGTGTCGAGGGCTCGGCTATCGGCTCGGCCGGGATGCCATCCGCCGTCTGTTCCTCAGCCGACGGAGGTTGTGTCTCCTCCATGGGTTCCGCCTCGGGAACCTCAGGGTTCTGCTGCCCCGGCTCCTCGGCCGGCTCGTCGGTGTTGGCATCGGCCGCGACGAGTGTGTCGTTGTCCCCCGACAGTTCCTCAACGTCTAGTTCCCCAGCGTCTAATTCCTCAGCCTTCTCCTCGTCGTCCGATTCTTCTTCGTCGTTTTCGTTCGAGGACTGTTGCGCGTCGGCTCTCGACTCGGCAGAGGTGTCGTCGGAGTCGGGTCCGGTGGAGGAGACCGATGAATCCGGATCGATGTCGGCACGCGCCAGTCCGGCTGAATTCGCCACCGCAAGACCGACGCCCAGTGACACGGCGAGCGCGCCGACCCTGCCAATGGGAGTGCGGTACTTCGGGACATCTCTGCGTTGATGCCTGGGCGTCCCGTTCTGCGGGCTTCCGCCAGCCGAATCCGTCGGTGCCCAGAATCCTCGCTTGGGCTCAGACGCGCTCAGGCGTGCAGCGCGATGACGGGCGGGAGTTGCGCACATACCGGGTCCTCCGTTTGCTCAGCCTGCAACACCCACATGGTTGACTGTGTGCGTGCCCCTACGGAAGGAGGTACACCTGGCTTAACGGGGATCGTGGGCCGCATCGTGCACCCACCACATACATGCGAAGCGTCATTTCCGCTCCCCAACGTGCCCGCACCACATGAGATATTGGTTAGCTGAGCGAACACACCGCAGCATTGAACACGCTCACTAATGAGAGACTAAGTGAATAACGTGACCCAGATCACTATCTTGATCATTGTGCTTTCAATATCAAACAGATGGCTACCGTCGGACGGAACATCCGAGCAATATTTTGCACTTCACAGCCATATTCAGCACTACTAGCAAATAACCGCCCGCGAAAAAAAGCTGAGACCCTGGCGGCGAAAATGGATACCGAGCTCTCGTCTGAGCGAAAAGAATCACTGCCAAGTGGTGACAGTGGATGCCATATTTCACCCAGTGGCGTAATGGCATCCGGGTTCGCGCAGTACCGCAACTGGGCGGCTGTCCTGACACCACACTTCGCATCCCTCACGGTGTCGACTCGCCACTGTCGGCAAGGCGGCGCTGCCGCTGCGGCCCGGTCCGGATCTCAGCTGCCTGACTACTTCGACCACAGCGATTACGCACTCAATCGGTGTTTGCTAGAGCGATGACGCCGACTCGGGCCCAGTAGCGTCGGAGCATGAGCGTCAACCGTGTTGTGCCCATCGTGTCGGTCCGAGATCTCGGAAGCGCCGTCGAGACCTACCAGGCCATCTTCGGCCTCGAGGTGGTGATGAATCACGGTTGGATCGCCACGCTTGCCGACCGGGATCGCCGTCATCAGGTCAGCCTCTTGACCGACGATGCGACGGCAGCCGTCAACCCGTCGGTGTCCGTCGAGGTCGACGATGTGGACGCCGCACATGCGGCAGCGGTGGCCGCAGGCCTGGAGATCGTGCATCCACTCGCCGACGAGGAGTGGGGAGTCCGGCGGTTCTTCTTCGCCGACGGTTCAGGCAACATCGTCAACGTCCTGAGCCATAAAGACTGATCGCGAGGCTCACGACAACGCCGGGATGACCTCCCGCTCGAAGAGCTCGATACCTGAGCGGTCGTAGGCCGCCTCAGGGAAGTAGCAGATCACGTACTCACAGCCGAGATCACGAAGCTTCTGAATCGACTCGACGAGTTGTTCCGGGGTGCCGCTGCCGGCCTGGGGCGTACTCATCGAGTTCAGCATGGCGTCGGCCGCCGCATCCCCGGTGAGCCCACTGATCCGGGACCGCACCCGGGCCAGCCGATCCTTGACGTCGGACTCCGAGGTGCCGACCACCGCGTTGATGTTCGCCGAGCGGACAATCGCGCCGAAATCGGTGCCGACGTCACGACAGTGGTCGGCAAGCACCTCCGACTTGTGCGCGAACCCCTCCGGTTCGGAGGTGAAGTTGGTGTACTGGGCGTACTTCGCCGCGATGCGCAGCGTGACCTTCTCGCCACCACCTGCGATCCACAGCGGAATACCTTCCTGCTGAAGCGGTTTCGGCGCCACAATCGCCCCGTCGACCTGGTAGTGCTTGCCGTTGAGCGTCACGGCGCCGTCCCGCCACGCGTCACGCATGATCTGCACGCCTTCGTCGAGCCGCGCCAGCCGCACGCCTGCCGACGGGAACCCGTACCCGTAGGCGCGCCACTCGTGCTCGTACCAGCCGCCGCCGATACCCATCTGGACGCGGCCACCGGAGATGATGTCGGCCGTGGCCGCGACCTTGGCCAGATAGGCGGGGTTGCGGTAACTCATCGCCGTACACATCTGGCCGAGCTTGATCCGCGAGGTGCTGGCCGCGTAGGCGGCCATCAGCGACCACGCCTCGTGGGTGGCCTCGTTCGTCGGCATGGGGACGGTGTGGAAGTGGTCGTAGACCCACAACGAATCCCACACTCCGCCGTCATCGACGTACGTGGCGAGGTCGCGCATCACCTCCCACTGGTTTGCGGTGGGGATATCCACCAGATCGAGTCGCCAACCTTGCGGGATGAAGAGTCCGAAGCGCACGGGATTCCACTGTATGAGGTGCGCGGCCAAACGGCGAGGGTACGCCCGGATCTTATTTGCGAAATTCCCAGGATGCCGGACCGCCCGTGCAACTCACCACCGGGTGCTCACGGTCAGCCCGAGTGCAACGCGGCCACGGCCGGCAAGCTGACCTTCAGCGCCGGGTTGCGCGGCAACTCGTCGACCACAGCGAAGGCAACCGGCACGTTGTATGCCGGAAGCGATTGCCGTACCAGCTCTTTGAGCTGCGTATCGGACGGCGCGACCGCGCCAGTGGCGATCTCGACCGCGGCGAACGGCACCTGGCCGAGGCGGGCATCCGGCACGCCGACCACACAGGCGTCGCGGACACTGGGATGCGAGATCAGCACCCGCCGAACGGTCTCTGGTAGGACCTTGAACCCACCGCGGTTGATGGCGCCGTCAGCCCTGCCATGCAGGGTGACGAAGCCGTCTGCGTCGACGTCCGCGATATCGGTGGTGCGGATCCAGTCCGGGCCGAGCGGGCCGACCTTGGCTTCCAGTAACCCCTGACGACCGGCCGGGAGTTCGGCGCCGGTCTGCGGATCGACGATGCGCAGCTCGGTGTCGGGTAGCGCGCGGCCGACGCTGTTGCGCTTGGTGTGCCCGAAGTCGCGCAGATCCTCGGGCGTCCACGCGCACAGCGATCCTGCGAATTCGGTTGCCCCGTACGCCAACCTGATGGGTACCCCGTACCGCTGCTCGAACTCGTCGCGGGTCTCCGGATCCAGCGGCCCGGATGCGCTGATCAGGAACTCCAGCGATGCGAGATCACTTCGGGGCACCTCAGCGTCGAGCAGCATGCGGATGACCGCGGGCTGCACGCCGGAGCGAGCCACGCGATGGCGCTTGATCGCATCGACCCAGGCGTCGACGGAGAACCGCTCGAGCATCGCGATCCGCCGACCGTTGTACACGCCCGCGATCAGCTGACACACCCCGATGCCGCCGAACTGCCAGTACGCGAACTCCGGCGGCGAATCCGGATCCGCCTTCTCCCCCGCCGTCACGCTGAACACCGTGCGTTCCAACACGTGGGTCCTGATCGCCTGCCTCTTGGGCGGGCCGGTGGTGCCGCTGGTCAGAATCTGCAGCGCGACACCGGGTTCGGCGGCGGCGTGAGCCCGCGAAGAGTCTCGGCGTTCCAGGCCGGCGACGGTCTCCACAATGGGCGACTCCAGCGAGATCGCCAGACCGGCGGAGCCGGCGAGCTCAGCGGCGGCCCGCACCGGTTCGGTCCAGTCCTCACGATCGGCGACGATGGCCGACAACGCCAGCTGCTGCACATCGCGGGCGATCGCCTCGGGCGACTGGAACGAGTAGATCATTGACACGGCACGTCCGGACGCCAGGAACCCGACGATCGCGGCGGCATGCTGAAGCCGGTTTCGCACCACGAGGCCGACCGGGGCGTCGTCGTCGACTCCGCAGGCATGCAGCGCGCCTGCGATCGCCTGGCCGTAGGCCGTCACCTCATGGCCCGAATACCACCGCCCCTCGAACTCGATGCACGGCCCGTCACCGTAGCCGGCCAGACCTGCGGTGAAGCTTTCGGTAAACCCCTCGGTCACCCGCCCATTGTGGCGTGCGGGCACGCGAGTGAACAGCCTCAGCCCGCCCGCGCGGTGAAACAACTTCGGTAATCGCTGGGGGTGGTGCGCATCTGGCGGACAAAGTGGTGCCGGTAGGTCACGGGTGATTCGAACCCGACGCGCGTCGCGATCTGTTCGATGGACAGCGAGGACGATTCCAGCAGCGCGAGGCTGGCCTGGATGCGCTGTTCGATCAGCCACTTGATCGGCGTGGTACCGGTCGCTTTCGCGAACTGCCTTAGGTAGCTGCGCCGCGACATCGTCGACTTCGCAGCCAGCTCGTCGAGGGTGATCGGCGCGTCGAGATGCTCGAGTGCCCAGGCCATCCCTGCGGCGATCCGCCCGTCGGCCGTCGGCTCAGGTACCGGTGTGTCGATGTACTGCGCCTGACCGCCGGCCCGGTGCGGTGAGATGACCAGGCGGCGCGCCACATCGTTGGCGACGCGCATCCCGTGGTCCGACCGCACGATGTGCAGGCAGAGGTCCAGGCCTGCGGCGCAGCCGGCGCTGGTGAGGACACGACCGGCGTCGACGTAGAGCGGCGCCGGGTCGACGTCGATGTCGGGATACCGCTCCTGGAGCAGATCCGCGTAGATCCAGTGCGTGGTGGCCGAGCGGCCGTCGAGGACTCCGGCCGCTGCCAGCGCAAACGCGCCTGAACAGATCGACACCAGCCGCGCACCACGATCGTCGGCCGCTCTGAGCGCGTCGACCAGTTCCTGGGACGGCGGTGTCGTGACGTCGCGGACACTGGGTATCACCACCGTGTCCGCGGCCGCCAAGTCCTCCAGCCCGTACGAGGTGCGCACGGTCGCCCCTCCGAGCATCCGGATCTCCGGCAACTCCGAGCACACCTTCATCGAGTACCACGGCTCCGCGATGCCGGCGGAGAACAGCTCGGGCAGCTCGGTCATCCCGAAGATCTCCGCGGCCATCCCGGACTCGAATCCCGACATTCCGTCGTAGGCGAGGATCGCTACCGCATGCATGTCACTATGTTAACGAATAGGGGCACTAGGGCCACTGTTGCCGGAACCCGTTGCCGGGCACGATCGGAATCATGGTGTACAAACGACCCACCCGCCGATATGTGCTTCGTCCACTATCATTGCGCAACAGAATCTTTCGACCGATCGTGCAATTGGCCGCCGGAGTACACACCGCCAACGGACTCGCACACGGCGTGCCGCCGTCGCAGCCGCGCGTCGGAGGCGATTCTCTACCCTGGGGACATGGCCCTCAACAAGGATGAACGCGAGCAGTTCCTGGCCGAACCGCACATCGGGGCGCTCTCGGTGTATGCCGGCGACGCGCGTGGACCACTCACCGTGCCGATCTGGTACCAGTACGCACCCGGCGGCGAGCCGTGGGTGCTTACCGGCGCGGGATCACGAAAAGCCCAGCTGATCGAGGCAGCAGGCCACTTTTCGTTGATGGTCGAACGCGTCGAACCCACGACGCGATACGTCGCCGTCGACGGTGCCGTCAGCCGGATCGAACCCGGCACCGACGAACAGATGCTCGAGATGACCTACCGCTACCTGGCCGGAGAGGCGGCGGAGAAGTATCTGGACTTTGCCAGGAACAATCTCGGCGACCACGTGGCGATCTATCTGCGGCCGCAGCACTGGCTGTCCTCGGACATGGGCGCGTTCTGAGGGTTTAACCCCCGAAACCCATTGCCCTCGGCGGGCTTCCGCGTCCTGCCGGATCCGGCGGATAATCGGCCGGCCCGATCCGCCATGAAGACCACGGCACTGCGACACAATCAGTGCGCTATGGGACTCACGGATCAGGCGCGACGGGTGTGGTCGGCGCTGCGCGACGACATGCCACCGGCACTCGCGCCGCCGGACACCTACGACAAAGCCGAGGTCGCGGCCATGCTGCGGGCCCTCGGGGTAGCGCTGGTCGAGGTCGTCCAGCCCACCAACCTGGTGGGCAAACGCCTGCTCAAAGTGGCGCGGCGTTACACCACCTGCGATGTCCGGGTGGTGGTGTTGCCGACGATCCTGCTGATCCAGATCGACACGGTGGGCTACGAGATCGACGTCACCACCCGGCCCACCACCCAACTCGACCTTGCCGGTCGCGTCGATCACATCGCACGACTCGCCGTGGCCGGAGCGATCGCCCCGGCCGACGCGATCCGCGAACTCGCCGCGGCGCGCGCCATGCCCAACCGTTTTCATCCGGTGCTCACCGTGCTCGGGTATGTGATCACCACCCTGGGATTCGGGATGATCATTAATCCCACCCTCGGCTCGCTGTGGGGGCATGCGTTCTTAGGGTTGGTTGTCGGCCTGATCGTGTTGGCGCCGCGGCTGTTTCCGTCGCTCAACGCGATACTGCCCACCGTGGCGGCGTTCGCGGTGACCGTCCTGGCCACCTGGTTCGTCGCCGATGCCGCCAACATCGGCGTGGTGCGGGTGATTGCGCCGGCCCTCGTCGCAGTGCTGCCGGGGCTGGCACTGACCGTCGCCGCGATGGAACTGGCGGACACCGAGATCATCGCCGGGTCGAGCCGGCTGATCTACGGCGTGGTGCAACTGATGCTGATGGTCTTCGGTGTCGCCCTCGGAATGGCGGTCGCCGGCCAGGTGCCGACCCAGCCGCCCGACCCGTCCCTCGGTTCCTGGTCGTTCTACGTCGCCATCGGGGTCATCGGGGTCGGCCTCTTCATCTACCTGTCAGCGCCGCGAGGGTCTCTGTTGTGGCTGACCTTGGCCGTGGCCGTCGCGCTGCTGGGGCAGAAGTTCGGGGAACAGTTCGTGTCCTCCGCACATGCCGGTGCGATAGGTGCCGCGCTGGTGCTGCCGTTCACGCTGCTCGCCGCACAGCTCAAGACCGCGCCGACGGCGATGGTGATGATCTTGGCCGCGTTCTGGGCACTGGTGCCGGGCGCGCTGAGCTTCGAGTCGCTCTCGGCCGCGGCCGCCGGTGGCGGCCCCACCGCGTTCACCGCGATGATCACCGCCGTCGGCGCGGTGTTCTCGATAGCGCTGGGCACTCTGATGAGCTGGAGCGTCATCACCGCGATCAGCTCCCGACGCGTTGACCGCTGACCCGGTGCGTCGACTGTACGTTTTCTGACGCTCCGGGCCCGGAATCCATCAGAAAACGTACATTCGGCGCCCGAAGACTCTGACCCGCCTCTAGGAAGCGATGCGGTTGCCCGAATATGCAGAATCCCCCGGAACCGTTGTGGCTCCGGGGGACTCAGCGTAAGGACTAGCTCAGAGCAGCGAATCCGGCGGGGTGAACCGGTCGCCGTACTTGGCGGCCAGCTCCTTGGCGCGCGCGACGAAGGCGGCCTTGCCCGTCCCCAACGCACCCTCGTAGCCGACGATGTACTGCGCCGAGCCACCGGTGTAGGGCGGGAAGCCGATGCCCATGATCGAGCCGATGTTGGCGTCGGCCGTGGTCATCAGCACACCCTCATCGATGCACTTCTGCGTCTCGATCGCCTCGGCGAACAGCATGCGGTCGATCATGTCCTGCAACGGCAGCTCGGTGGTGCCGGAGTTGAAGGTCTCCTTCAGGCCGGGCCACAGACCGACACGCTTGCCGTCCGCATACTCGTAGAAGCCGGCACCCTTCAGACGTGACGGACGCCCGATCTCGATCATCTTCTCGACGACCGCCTCGGCCGGGTGCGGCTCGTAGGTGCCGCCCGCATCCTCGATTCCCTTACGCGACGCCACCGCGATCTTGTGCATCAGCTCGAGGTTGAGCTCGTCGGACAGCTGCAGCGGCGGCGCCGGGTAACCGGCCTGCGAACCCGCCTGCTCGATGCTCGCGGGGGTGACACCCTCGCCCAGCATCGCCAGTGCCTCGTTGACGAAGGTGCCGATCACACGGCTGGTGAAGAAACCGCGGCTGTCATTGACGACGATCGGCGTCTTGCCGATAGCCAGCGTGTAGTCGAACACCCGGGCCAGCGCCTCGTCAGAGGTCTTCTCGCCCTTGATGATCTCGACGAGCGGCATCTTGTCGACCGGCGAGAAGAAATGGATCCCGATGAAGTCCTCCTGGCGCTTCACCCCGGCCGCGAGACCGGTGATCGGCAGCGTCGAGGTGTTGGACCCGAGCAGCGCGTTGGGCTCGACGATGTCCTCGATCTCCTGGAACACCTTGTGCTTCAACTCAACCGACTCGAACACCGCCTCGACGACGAAGTCGACGCCCTTGAAGTCCGCAGCGTCGGCCGTCGGCGTGATGCGAGCCAGCAGTGCGTCACTCTTCTCCTGCGTGGTCTTACCCCGCTCCAGCGCCTTGGCCTCGAGCTTCTCCGAGTAACCCTTGCCCCGCTGCGCCGCCTCGATCTCGACGTCCTTGAGCACCACGTCGAAGCCGGCCTTCGCCGAGACGTAGGCGATGCCCGCGCCCATCATGCCCGCGCCCAGCACACCGATCTTGGTGATCGGCGTCTTGCCGATACCCTCGGGCCTCGACCCTCCGGAGTTGATGAACTGCAGGTCCAGGAAGAACGCCTGGATCATGTTCTTGGCGACCTGGCCGGTGACGAGCTGGGTGAAGTACCGGCTCTCGATGCGGCTGGCCGTGTCGAAGTCCACCTGCGCGCCCTCGACGGCCGCGTCCAGGATCGCCCGCGGCGCAGGCATCGGCGCACCCTTGAGCTGCTTGCGCAGCAGCGCCGGGAACGACGGCAGGATCGCCGCCAGCGCCGGGCTAGCGGGGGTGCCGCCGGGCATCTTGTAGCCCTTGGTATCCCACGGCTGGGTGTGCGCCTCGGGGTTGGCTTTGATCCACGCCTTGGCCGCCGGAATCAATTCCTCGACACTGCCGACCAATTCGTCGACCAGGCCAGTCTCGAGCGCCTTCGCCGGCTTGAACCGGGTGCCTTGGCTCAGGATCTCCATGAACGCCTTCTGGATGCCGAACATCCGCACGGTGCGGGTGACGCCACCGCCACCGGGCAGCAGACCCAGGGTGACTTCCGGCAGGCCGAGCTGGCTGCCCTTGACGTCGGCCGCGATGCGGTGGTGACACGCCAGCGCGATCTCCAGGCCGCCACCGAGCGCGGCGCCGTTGATGGCCGCGACGACGGGCTTGCCGAGGGTCTCCAAGGCGCGCAGATCGCGTTTGACGGCCTCGACCATCTCGAAGGCCACGGCCGCATCGCCGGGCCCGAGGTTGATCATGCCCTTGAGGTCACCGCCGGCGAAGAACGTCTTCTTCGCACTGGTGATCACGACTCCGGTGACCGAATCCTTCTCCGCAACAAGCTTTTCTACGGCCTTGGCCATCGATTGCTGATAGTGCTCGTTCATCACGTTGGCCGAGCCGGTCGGGTCGTCCAGCGTCAGGGTGACGATGCCGTCGGCATCCTTGTCCCACTGAATGGTGTTCTCTGCCATGGTCTTACACCCTCTCGATGATGGTCGCGACACCCATGCCGCCGCCGATACACAGCGTGACCAACGCGCGTCGCGCATTACGTCGTTCGAGCTCGTCGACCATGGTTCCCATGATCATGGCGCCGGTGGCGCCCAGCGGGTGGCCCATCGCGATGGCGCCACCGTTGACGTTGAGCTTCTCGTCCGGGATCTTCAGGTCCTTCTGGAACTTCAGCACCACCGACGCGAACGCCTCGTTGAGCTCGAACAGGTCGATGTCGTCGACCGTCAGGCCTGCGCGGTCGAGCACCTTGCGGGTGGCCGGGGTGGGGCCGGTGAGCATGATGACGGGATCCGCACCACTGGTCGCAGTGGCAACGATGCGGGCGCGCGGGGTCAGGTTCTGTGCGCTGCCCGCGCTCTCCGAACCGACCAGGACCAGCGCGGCACCGTCGACGATGCCCGAGCTGTTGCCGCCGGTGTGAACGTGGTTGATCTTCTCGATGTAGTGGTACTTCTGCAGCGCCACGTCGTCGAATCCGCCCATCGCGCCGACACCGTCGAACGCGGTCTTCAGCTTGCCGAGGCTCTCGACCGTCGACTCGGGGCGCATGTGCTCGTCATGGTCGAGGACCACGAGTCCGTTCTGGTCCTTGACCGGCACCACCGACTTGGCGAAGTACCCGCCCGACCACGCTGCGGCCGCCTTCTCCTGGGAACGCGCGGCGTAACGGTCGACGTCCTCGCGGGAGAAGCCCTCGATCGTCGCGATCAGGTCGGCGCCGATGCCCTGGGGCACGAACCCGATGCGGTAGTTGGTCTCCGGATCACTGGCCCAGGCGCCGCCGTCGGAGCCCATCGGAACGCGGCTCATCGACTCGACGCCACCGGCGATCACCAGATCGTCCCAGCCGGACCGCACCTTCTGGGCGGCCAGGTTGACGGCCTCGAGGCCGGAGGCACAGAACCGGTTGAGCTGGAATCCGCCGGTCGTTTCGGGCAGTCCCGCGACCAGTCCGGCGGTGCGGGCGATATCGCCGCCCTGATCGCCGACGGGCGAGACGACACCGAGGATGACGTCGCTGATCATCGTCTCGTCCAGGTCGGGATGGCGCTGGCGGATCTCGTCGATCAGGCCGACGACCAGGTTCACGGGCTTGATCTCGTTCAGCGAGCCGTTTCGCTGCTTGCCGCGGGGTGTGCGGATGGCCTCATAGATGAAGGCTTCTTCGGACATCGGTGTCCCACTCCTATTGGTATGTGGTGTGCAGACCCTGAAGGCATGGGTCCGCGGGAGGACAGTCCTCTGAACGGCAGCCTATCAGCCTCGCCCAACCCGTTGGTTGGGTGCTCGTCCCCGTGGGGGTTTCGTGGATCAGAAGCGCCCACTCGGGCCGCCGAATGTACGGATTGTGACGGATTTTTGCCGAATTCCATCAGAATCCGTGCACTCGGCGAGCCGGCCTGCTTCTAGGCCGACAGTTGCTCGGAGTCGGCCAGCGTCGGGTAGTCGATGTAGCCGGCGGGTCCGGGCGCGTAGAACGTCGCGGCGTCCGGTTCGTTGAGCTCAGCGCCCTGCGTCAGCCGCTCGATCAGGTCCGGATTCGCCAGGAACCCCCGTCCGACGGCCGCTGCACTGATCACGCCCCACTCGGCGAGTTCCTCGAGTTGGCAGAAGCTGGTGTCGCGGTCGCGCCCGGTGTTCAGTACCACCGACCCTGGCCACCGCCCGCGCAGCGTGCCGAAGGCGTCATCGTGGGGATCGATGAGAAGGTGCAGGTACGCCAGCCCCAGGGGCGCGATACGGTCGATCAGCGCCTCGTAGGTGCTCACCTTGTCGTCCTCGCGCATGTCGCCGGCGGTATTTCCCGGCGAGATCCGCAGACCCACCCGGCCGGCGCCGATCTCGTCGGCGACGGCCTCGACCACCTCCGCGGTGAACCTGGCCCGGTTCTCAGGTGAGCCACCGTAGACGTCGGTGCGCCGGTTGACGACATCCGAGGAGAACTCGTGCAGCAGATAGCCGTTGGCCCCGTGAATCTCCACACCATCCATTCCCGCATCGACCGCCCGGCGCGCAGCAGCACGGAACTGGTCGACGATCGACGTGATCTCGTCGACCCGTAATGCCCGTGGCACCGGCAACGGCTGCTTTCCCGTGGGGGTGTGGGTCAGCAGGTCGGCAGCGATGGGCGATGGACCCACGGTTTCGAAGCCGCTGATATCGGGATGGGCCATCCGGCCGACGTGCCAGAGCTGGACGAACATCGCGCCGCCCGCAGCATGAACCGCGGAGGCGATCTCCGCCCACTTGTCCTGATGCCGTTCGGTGTAGATGCCCGGGGTGTTCATGTAGGCACCGTTGGCCTGCTCGCACACGGCAGTCGCCTCACTGATGATGAGGCCCGCCTCCGCACGCTGGGCGTAGTACTGCGCCGCGAACGGCGACGGCGTGCCGTCCGCGTCGGCTCGCGATCTTGTCAACGGCGCCATGAAGATTCGATTCTCCGCGGCAGTATCACCAACCTGGATGGGCTTGAGCAGCGCGGAGTCATCAGCGAGTTTGAACGTCACGCATCAGTAGAGCGCGCCCCGCCCGGCATTCATTCCCGAGCACTTGCCCTCGGCAGGAATACTGGACTTCATGACACAACCCAACACGAATGCCGCTGGAGGCTGGCCCGCGCGGGTGGTCGCGGATTGGCAAGACACGCGTGACACGGTGCACATGTGGACACAGATCGTCGGCAAGGTCAGGATGGCGGCCAGCCCCCACGTCAACCACTGGTGGCATGTGCCGCTCTACGTCGACGCCCGGGGCCTCACCACATCGCTGATGCCCCATCGGAACCGGGGTTTCGACATCAGCTTCGACTTCGTGGAGCACCGTCTGCACATCCGGGTCACCGACGGTTCGTCGAGAAGTATGGCGCTGGAGCCCCGATCGGTCGCTGACTTCTACACGGAGTTCTGCGCGCATCTCGACGAGCTCGACATCGCGGTGCCCATCAGCGCCAGTCCGGTCGAGGTGGTCGAGGCCATACCGTTTGCCGAAGACACCGCCCACGCGAGCTACGACGCGGCGGCGATGACCGATTTCTGGACATCGCTGGTGAGCGCGGACCGGGTGTTCAACGCATTCCGCGGCGATTTCCGCGGCAAGACGAGTCCGGTGCACTTCTTTTGGGGCGCTTTCGATTTGGCCGTCACCCGGTTCTCCGGCCGACCGGCCGTCCCCCATCCCGGTGGTGTGCCGAACTGCCCCGACTGGGTGATGACCGAGGCCTACAGCGACGAGGTGTCCAGCGCCGGATACTGGCCCGGTGGTGCCGACGAGGGAGTCTTCTATTCCTACGCCTACCCCCAACCGGACGGGTTCGACAGCGCCGCCATCGCACCGGCAGGCGCATACTTTGACACAGATCTCGGCGAGTTCGTGCTGCCCTATCGGACAGTTCGGACCGCGGCCGACCCCGACGCGCTTCTCCGGGAGTTCCTGGACTCCACCGCGGCCGTCGCCCAACGGTTGGCGTCCTGGCCCGAGCCTGCCACCGAGTCCGCCGTCTGACGAACGCGACCTCAGTTGTGGTCGTCGACGATGGCGGTCACCCGGATCTCGACGCGCATCTTCGGCGCCGCGAGTAACGGGACCCCGATCGCGGTCCAGATCGGCGCCCGGTCGGGCATGTGCTTACGCAACTGCTCGACCATGAAGGTGGTGTGGTCGTCGCCGATCGAGTCCGCCGCCAAAGGAACGTGATACGAGTTCACCGCGATGACGTCATGCCAGGTGGCACCCGCTGTTGCGAGGGTCCGTTCCACATTCTCGAAGGCCCGTGCGATCTCGTCCTCGAGGTCTTGCGGGAAGTTGAGATCATCGTCCCAGCCGCCCTGCCCGGAGATCTCGACCCGGTCGCCGACGCGAACGGCTTGGTTGTAGTGGCGACTGGACAAGAACATCTCGCCGTATCCGGGGGTGGCGTAGAACTCGACCTTCGACATGACTCACCTTTCGTCGTTACTTCACGCTTGAAGTAAACCCTACACGTCATCACTTCACGCGTAAAGTCATGCGCGGCTCGTTAGGGTGCTGCTATGGCCGGTACCGCATCATCGGAGCCCCACGACGCGCTGTGGCTGACCCCGGACGAGAAAGAGGCCTGGACCGGGCTGATCTCGCTGATCCTGCTGCTACCCGGGCGCCTGGAGGCGCCACTGCGGCCGATGGATCTGACCCTCTTCGAGTACCTGACGCTCAGTCACATCTCGGAGGCCCCGGATCGCCGGATACGGATGAGTGAACTGGCCTACCTGGCCAACGGTTCGCTGTCGCGATTGTCCAACGTGGTCAAGCGATTCGAGCAGCGCGGCTGGGTGACGCGCTCACCCGACCCGGAGGACGGCCGTTACACCCTCGCCGCCCTGACCGACGTCGGTTACAGCCTCGTCGTCGCCGCCGCGCCCCTGCATGTGCGCGCGGTGCGGGAACTGGTCCTCGACCCGCTGACGGCAACCGATCAGCAGGCGCTCGCCCGGATCGCCGCCAAGCTGCGGGTGCGGCCCGCCGACCTGGCCTAGCCGGGCAATCGTTCGCAGACCGGTCGCAACTAGGCTTCGGGGTCGTGACGGTACAACGCCTGCGTCCCTACGCGGTGACGATCTTCGCCGAGACCTCCGCGCTGGCGGCCCGGCTCGGCGCGGTCAACCTCGGGCAGGGATTTCCCGACGAGGACGGCCCCGCGGCGATGCTCAAGATCGCCGAGAATGCCATCGCCGAAGGCGTCAATCAGTACCCGCCCGGCCTGGGGATCGCGCCGCTGCGCCAGGCGATCGCCGATCAGCGTCAGCGCCGCTACGGCACCCGGTACGACCCGGACACCGAAGTGCTCGTCACCGTCGGCGCCACCGAGGCCATCGCGGCCTCGGTGATCGGGCTCGTCGAACCCGGCTCCGAGGTGTTGTTGATCGAGCCCTTCTACGACTCGTACTCCCCGGTGATCGCCATGGCCGGGTGTCACCGGCGCGCCGTGCCGATGCGGCCCGACGGCCGGGGCTTCGCCATCGACATCGACGGTCTGCGCCGAGCGGTGACGCCGAAGACCAAGGCGCTCATCGTCAACTCCCCGCACAACCCCACGGGCATGGTCGCCAGCGACGACGAGCTGCGCGCGCTAGCCGAACTCGCGGTGTCGGCCGACCTGTTGGTGATCACCGACGAGGTCTACGAGCACTTGGTGTTTGACGGTAGACGCCATCTCCCGCTGGCCAACTACCCCGGCATGGCCGAACGCACCATCACCATCTCCAGTGCCGCCAAGATGTTCAACGTGACCGGTTGGAAGATCGGATGGGCTTGCGGACCAAGCGAACTCATCGCCGGTGTCCGGGCGGCCAAGCAGTACCTGAGCTATGTCGGCGGCGCGCCGTTCCAGCCCGCGGTGGCTCAGGCGTTGAACACCGAGGATGCCTGGGTGGCAGCGCTGTGTGACTCGCTGCAGTCCAGGCGCGACCGGTTAAGTGCCGCCCTGACCGACATCGGATTCGACGTGCACGACAGCTTCGGGACCTATTTCCTGTGTGCCGATCCGCGGCCACTGGGCTATGACGACAGCACGTCATTCTGCGCGGAACTCCCGGAGCGTGCCGGAGTGGCCGCCATTCCGATGTCGGCATTCTGCGATACCTCCGCCGAGCACGCCGATCAGTGGAATCATTTGGTGCGCTTCGCTTTCTGCAAACGCGACGACACCCTCGACGAGGCGATCCGGCGGCTGCACACGCTACAGGTCCGCCGCTAGCTCCCAGAGCGCCTCGTCGTGGCCCGCCGCCTCGAGCGGGCTGAGCACCACATCGGTAGCGCCGGCATCGAGGTAACTCCGCAGCGTGCGGCGCACCGCTTGGGCATCGCCGACCGCCGCGAGATCGGCCAGGCTCTGCACACCCTCCCGCGCGATCACCTTCTGGTACGACGGAATGGTGGCGTAGAAGCTGAGTTGTTCCTCGGCGGCCTCACGCGCCGCCTGCGCATCGGCATCGATCCGCACCGGCACCATCGCGATGATCCGCGGCCTGGGTCTGCCGGCATCGGCCGCCGCCTTGGTGATCGTGGGTTCGATGAACTCCGCAATGGTTCTGGGTCCCGCCAAGTACGGCAGAGTGCCATCGGCGAGCTCGCCGGTCACCTGTAATGCCTTGGGACCCATGGCCGCCACGTACACCGGTACCGGCGCACCACCCGGGAGGCTGACCGGCCAGGCAGGCCTCGCCGTGAACTCCTCGCCACCGAAGTCGACCGAGCCGGTGTCGAACACCGAGCGCAGAATCGACAGATGATCCCGCAGCCGCGCGATGGTGTTCGGCCACGCCAGACCGAACGCGGCGCGTTCAGGTGCGTGGGCGCCCAGACCAAGGCCCAGGCTGAAGTTGCCATGCGCGGCGGCCTGGGCCGTCTGCGCCTGCGACGCGACGATCAGGGGGTGACGCGGGTTCAGCGGTACGACCGAGGTGCCGACGCCCAGTCCTGGGACGGCCGCGCCGATGAGACCCGCGAGCGAGATCGCGTCGTGGTCGAACTGCTGGGCGATCCAGAGCTGACGCACCCCCGCGTCGTAGGCACGCTGAGCCTGGGCGATGGCGTCGTCGACCGCGTTGGCCGCTGCCGGATTGCGATTGAGAACTACTCCTGTCGGCATACCTTTGGCCAACTACCCGCCGGCAGCCAGCATTCCAATTCACCACGAATGAGCCGAACCCTTGCGCTGATGGGTTGGCTTGGATTCCAGCCGAATCAGCGCGCCGCACCATTGCGGTGTGCTACCACCAGTGCGCGGCCAACGGCGCCGGTTCGTCATTCACATACCAGGTCGGGGAGACGTGAACATGAAGGTTATGCAGTACGACGTTGTTCGGCTGACCGCGGCCGCGGCGGTGTTCGCTCTTCTGCTCGCAGGCTGCGGAAGTTCCGATGACTCGACGTCGGGGGATTCGTCGTCGGCGTCGTCGACCTCAGCGGCGACGAGCAGCGAGGCGAGCGCGACCTCCGAAGAGTCCCCGCCGGACATCGCCCCCGCCGACTACAGCACCCTGCTGATGGATCCCGCTGACCTGGACGCCCCGGTCGAATTCATCATGGAGCCACCGCAACTCAACCCGAGCGGCATCACCGGCGTCGCCGCGCTCTACCACACCGCAGACAACATGGCGAACATCGGCGACACCATCGCGCTGCTCGCCGACCCCATAGAAGCGGCGAACGTGTTGGCTGCCGCCAGGGATGGGATCGGCAGCTCGGTTACCGGAGAGCCCGTACCGTCACCGATCGGCAGCAACGGAGTGTTGGTCGACGGCACCTCCCCCGACGGCATCAAGGCCGTCACCGTGCTGATGTTCACCGAGGGCAATGCCTTTGTCACGCTCCAGTTCGACAGCGCCCCAGGGGATCTCAATCCCGCCCCGGCCGACTTCGTTACTTCGACGGGCCAGCTGCAGCTCGACGCCCTAGTCGCCGGACTTCCGGGAGTCACCCCGGGAGGATGAGGCTGGGCCGGCCTACTGCGACGCCGGACGCATGACGCGCTCACGGAGGTTCTCGAGCGCGACGTCGAGGACCATCTTCTTCGCCCGCTTCACCATGAAATCCGGGAACGGTGCGGCCAGATCGAGAATCAGGTCGAACCGGACCCGCGTCCTGTCCTCACCGACCGCCGTCAGGTTGTACTCGCCGTGCTGGCAGCGCTGCCGGGACGTCCGCTCCGCGTCCCACACCACCCAGTCCTCGCCCCAGTGGTACTCGAGGAGCTCGGTGTCGTTGAGGCCCATGATCTTGACGGTCGCCTTGACGTGGTGCGGTCGGCCGTCGGGGTGGCGGTCGATGACCTCGGCATCCTTGTGCAGGGTCGACCACGACGTCACCGCTTCGATGTCGGCCAGCGCGTCCAGGATCACCGCAGGCGGAGCCTCGATCACCATCTCACTGGACGCGCGCACAGCCATACTGGCAAATACTAGCTACGTCAGCGGCCTCGCGCAAAGGATTCTGCAGCTAATGTCGGCTACCAGTCGATCCGGTCGACAGGAGTGGCCCCCTCCGGCGGCGCTCCCACCGGGTTCGGTGGCGTTCGGGAGAACCGCGGCGCAGGGGCCGCCTGGTCGGCGCCGTGCCGGGTCACCAGGGTTTCGCGGGCGCGAAGATGATCGCTGCGGGCTGCCTCGCTCCAGGTCAGGACCGGCGTCACGCACGCGTCGCTACCGGCGAACACCGCGGTCCACTGGTCACGGGTCTTGGTAGCGAACCTCTCGGCGAACAGTGTGTGCATGGCGGGAAACGACGATCGGTCCATCTGGGATGGCAGTGCGTCAGCCGACAGACCGAGCCCGGCGAGCAGCTGCGCATAGAACTGCGGCTCGATGGCACCGACCGCCACGTACCTCCCGTCAGCGGTCTCATAGGTGCGGTAGAACGGCGCTCCGCCGTCGAGCAGGAACGACTCCCGCTCGTCCTTGAGGCTGCCGATCGACTTCATCGTCCACGCCATCTGGGACAGCAGACTGACGCCGTCGACCATGGCCGCATCGATCACCTGTCCCCTGCCGGACTGTTCCCGCTCATAGAGTGCGGCCACGATGCCGACCATCGCCAGCATCGACCCGCCACCGAAGTCGGCGACCAGGTTCAGCGGCACCACCGGCGGCCTGTCCCGGTATCCGATGGCCGACAACGCCCCGGTCTGCGACAGGTAGTTGATGTCGTGACCCGCGGTCGTCGCGAGCGGGCCGTGCTGGCCCCACCCGGTGATCCGGGCGAAGATCAGCCTCGGGTTCACGGCCTCGCAGTCCTTCGGCCCGATGCCGAGTCGCTCGCACGTGCCCGGCCGGAATCCGTCGATCAGCACGTCGGACTTGCCCACGAGGTCCAGCAGGACGCTGCGATCGACTTTGAGATCGAGGTCGACGACGCGTTTGCCGCGGTGCATCAGGTCGACGTTCTCAGCGGGCATCTGCAGGCCGCCTGGACGGCGGACGCGTACCACGTCGGCGCCCAGATCGGCCAGCATCATCGCGGTGTGCGGCCCGGGGCCGATCCCGCCGAGTTCGACGACCCTGACCCCGGCCAGGGGTCCTGTGGTGGTCACGGTGGCAAACGTAACTCAGCGCGGTCGGCCCGAGCGCTGGACATCGGCCGAACGCCGCAGCACATAACGCCGTCCGCAGCCGGATCGCGACCTATCCTGGGCCCGTTGGGGCACTCAAAACCCTGGATCGGCGGTTCTCGGATGGAGGCACGCACGCAGTGCCGATCATGCGGTACCGGGCTGCGCGAGAATGCCAAGTTCTGCGATGAGTGCGGCACCCCGACTGCGATTTCGGGCGACACGGCGAAGTACCGGCAGGTGACAGTGCTGTTCGCCGACGTGGTGCGGTCGATGGAGCTCGCCGCCGCGGTGGACATCGAGCGGTTGCGCGAGCTCATGACCGAACTCGTGGAAAGGTCGGCAGCTGTCGTGGTGCGATTCGGCGGGACCGTAGAGCACACCGGAGACGGGGTGATGGCACTGTTTGGCGCCCCAGTTGCACTGGAAGATCATGCTTTTCGCGGATGCCTCGCCGCGCTCGCCATCCAGGAGGAGGCAAACCAGCTTGCGGCCGAGGTAGACCGACGCGACGGCATAGCGCTGCGGTTGCGGGTGGGTCTGAACTCGGGTCGGGTGATCGCCGGTGAGATCGGGCTTGGGTATGCCGCGACGGGCGAGGCGGTCGGGTTTGCGCAGCGGATGGAGTCGGTGGCGCCCCCGGGCGAGGTCATGCTGTCGGATTCGACCGCGCGACTGGTCGAGCACATCGTGGATCTGGCCGAACCGGAATGGGTGCACATCAAGGGGGCCGACGAACCGGTCCGCGCACACAGGCTGCTGGCGATCAGCCCTCGGCAGGGCCAGGTCGTCCGTGCGGAGGCCGGCCTGGTTGGACGGCGCTGGGAGATGGCCGCGATAGACGCGAATGTGGACCGCACGATGGGCGGTCGCGGTGGTGTTGTGCACGTGGCGGGACCGCCGGGTATCGGCAAGAGCCGCATCGCTCGGGAGTCGGCGGTGATGGCGGCCGATCGCGGGGTCGAGGTGTTTTGGACCTTCTGCGAATCACACGCTCGTGACATGCCCTTAGGTGTGGTGACTCGACTGCTGCGAGCGGGCACCGGCGTGGCCGACCTCGACGACGAATCCGCCCGCACCCGACTGCGGGCCGTTGTGCCCGATGCCAACCAGCAGGATCTGCTGCTGCTCGACGATCTGCTGGGCGTCGCCGACCCCGATGTTCCGATGCCCCAGATCGACGCGGATGCGCGGCGTCGCCGACTGGCCGCACTGGTCAACACGGCGTCGTTGGCGCGCACCGAACCCGCGCTCTACATCGTCGAGGACGTCCACTGGATCGACGCACCAAGCGAGTCGATGCTGGCCGACCTCATGGCGGTGATCCCGCAAACCAAGGTGACCGTCTTGATGACTTCCCGCCCCGAATATCGGGGAGCGCTGACGCAGGTGCCCGGCGCACACACGATAGCCCTTGTTCCACTGAGCGATTCGGATATCACAGCACTACTGACCGAACTGCTGGGGCCGGATTCATCGGTGCGCGAACTGGCCGCGATAATCGCAGACCGGGCCGCCGGCAACCCGTTCTTCGCCGAAGAGATGGTGCGCGAGTTCGTCCAGCGCGGGGTGCTGGCCGGCGAGCGCGGCCACTACACGTGTTACACGGACGTCGCCGAGGTGACTGTTCCGGCGACGGTGCAGGCGGCCATTGCCGCGCGCATCGATCAGCTGAGCGCGCCGGCCAAGCAGACTTTGAACGCGGCGTCGGTGATCGGGGTCAGATTCGAGGCGGAGCTGCTGGCCGCCTTGGGGATCCATCCCGTTTTCGACGAGCTTGTCAGTGTCGAGTTGATCGATCAGGTCCGGTCCACCCCCAGCCCCAGCCCCAGCCCCAGCCCCAGCCCCGACTACACGTTCCGACACGCGCTGATCCGCACGGTGGCCTACGAATCTCAGCTGAAATCCGAACGCGCGAAGTGGCATCGGCGCTTGGCGGCGGCGATCCAAGAGCGGGCGCCCGGTGCGGTAGACGAGAAGGCTGCTCTCATCGCCGAACATCTGCATGCCGCCGGCGATCTTCAACCCGCATACGACTGGAACATGCGCGCAGGCGCGTGGTCAACCACCCGCGATATCGGCGTCGCCCGGGTCAGCTGGGAGCGTGCGTGCCGGATCGCCGACAACCTACCCGGCACCGTACCCGACCAGCTGTCGATGCGCATCGCACCCCGCACCATGCTGTGCGCCACCGACTTTCAATCCCGAGCCGTCCAAGAAAGTAGGGGTCGCTTCACGGAACTGCGGGCGTTGTGCAACACGGCCGGCGACAAGGTGTCGCTGGCCATCGGCATGACCGGGCTGGCCACCGAACTGCTCTATGCGGGGCGGCCCGGCGAGGGGTCGCAGCTGGCGTCCGAACAGATGGCGCTGCTCGAGTCGATCGGCGACCCCACGCTGACCATCGGTTTGGCGTTCATCGGGTTCGCCAATTGGTTCAACAGCGGTGAATTCGGCGAGATCGTGCGGTGGTCGCAGACCGTCATCGACCTGGCTGACGGCGACCCTGCCAAGGGTGCCGGCTTCGGTGTGGGGTCACCGCTGGCGATCGCGGAGACATTTCGCGGCGTCGCCCGATTCTGGCTGGGCCGTCCGGGTTGGCGGCAAGATCTTCACGCTGCCGTCACATTGGCCCAACGCAGCGACCCGATGACCCACGCCCTCGTCATCGCCTGGACCTATGGCGTGGGGATATGGAGCGGGGTGCTTCGGGCAGAGGACTCCGCGCTGCGCATGATCGAGGAGGCGGTGCACGCCGCCGAAATGGGCAGCAATGATTTCGCACTGAGCGGGGCCAAGTTCACCTTGGGTGCCGCACTGCTGCATCGGGAGTCCGGGGCTGACCGGCACCGCGGACTGGAGCTGATGGTGCAAGCCCGCGACAAATGGCTGCCCGTGCAGGCTCCCTCCCTGGTCCCGGTCGCCGAGATGTTGGCTTCGCGGGAAAGAGCCAGGCGCGGCGACAGCGATGCTGCAGTCCCGCTGATGCGCAAAGCCGCGGATGTGCTGCGTCAGGAAGGGCGGCTCGGCTGGGAGGTGTGCACCGCCGGCATGTTGGTGGAGACGCTGTTGGAGCGTGGCGGCGAGGACGACCTGGCCGAAGCCCAAGAGGCGATCGACCGACTGTCGAACATACGGCGCGACGAAAGTTGGGCGATACGCGACATCGTGGTGCTGCAACTCCGTGCGCTGATCGCCCGGGCGCACGGCAGCGATACTGCCTTCCGAGATTCGGCCAATCGGTATCACGAGATGGCGGAATCCCTTGGGTTCGAGGGACACATCGCCCGCGCCAAGGGGATGATCGAGGGGGTTACCCCTTGATGACCTTGTGGACCTGTTTCTTCAGGCCTTCGGTCGCGGTCTCCACGCCACCTTTGATGGTGCGCTTGAGGATGAACCCGGGCATCGGCACGGACAGGTCGATCGCGATGTCGAACTTCACCCGGGTCTTGCCGCCCTCGGGTGTCAGCGTGTAGCCGGCGTCCTGTGCCTTCAACTGGTTGGCAGAAATCAGCGTCCACGTGACTTTGTCGTCGGCCCAGGTGTACTCGATCACCTGCTCGTCGGTCAGGCCGGCGGCCTTGACCGTCATCTTGACCCGCTTGGGTCTGCCGTTGTCGTAGCTCTCCAGAACCTCGGCCTTCTGGTACTGCGGCGACCAGGTGGGGGTCGCCTCGACGTCGGCGATGACGTCGAGGATCTGCTCAGGTGTTGCCTCGATCACGACCTCGCGGGAGTCCTTGGTTGCCATGGCGCGACGATAGACCACCGAGACAGTCGTTCGGATCGAGATGGAGCGACTCTGCTGGGTAGGCTGGCTGTCGTGAGCGCAGCGGTCGATCCCACGGTTCCCCCGAGCGGCACGGGCTGTGTCGAATGCGACGCCGCCGGCGGCTGGTGGGTGCATCTGAGGCGCTGCACCGCATGCGGTCACATCGGCTGTTGCGACGATTCACCGGCGCGCCACGCGTCCGCGCACTGGCGCGAGTCCGGCCACCCGATCATCCGGTCTTTCGAGCCGGGCGAGGACTGGTTCTGGAATTTTGAGACCGATGACTACTACGACGGCCCGGAGCTCGCGGCGCCGCAGAGTCGGCCCGCCGATCAGACGGTTCCCGGACCTCGGGGCCGGGTGCCCGACGACTGGATGGCGCAACTGCAGGCCCGCGGCGACTGAGTCAACGTGCCGTCGACTGGGTACTACACCAGCGTGATGAACGACAAGCCCAAGACCACCGAGTCCGATTCGGGACCCGCCGACGCCGACGACGATGTCATGAGCGACCCGTCGAAGGGGTCTTCCGACGAGGGCGCCGACTGGTCGGACGAGGGCGGTGCCACCCCCAGCGGCCCTGCGACCTGACGTCAGCCGCGGTCGGCGAGCACCTGCTGGGCGGCGTTGTACCCCGGGATGAAGGTGATGCCCGGGCCACCGTGGCACCCTGCGCTGCCCAGGTACAGTCCGTCGACCGGAAGTGGTTGGTCGGCATAGCCTTTCGGCCCGGGACGGTTGGGCCCCATCTGCTCCGGGTGGATCAGCCCATGGCAGTAGTCACCGCCGGGAGCCCCGAACATCGTGCCCATGTGCTTCGGGGTGAACGTGGTGTGGCGCAAGATCAGGCTCTCGAAGTCGGGCGCCAGCCTGGTGATCTTCTCGATCACCCGACGCCCCATCTCGTCCTTCATCTCGCCGTAGCTTGCGGGTCCCTCGAGAGGGAACCAGAGCGAGAACGCCGACACGGCGTGCTTGCCCGGCGGCGCCAGATCCGGGTCGTTGGCCGACGGGATCTGCAGCGCGATGGCCGGATCGGCCGGAACGACACCGCGTCCGGAGTCCTCCCACTGCTGCTGCAACTCTTCGGGGGTGGTGAAAATGCCGATGGCGGATTGGTATTCGGGATCGTTGAGCACCTCGTACGGCGCGGCGAACGTGGGCGGTCCGTCCAGCGCGAAGTGCATTTGCAGGTAGCTTCCGCGATGATCGATGCGCGAGAACCGTTCCCGGACATCGGGTGGTATCGCGTTCGGATCGACCAGTCCGGTCACTGTGAGGTCCGGCGCGATGCCGGAGACCACCACCGGCGCGCTGATCGTCGACCCGCCCTCCAGTCGCACGCCGGCGACACGACCGTCGGTGACAACGATCTCGTCGACCTTGCTGCGTAGCCGCAGTTCGCCGCCGGCGGCGGTGAACATCTGCAGAAGATGCTCGGTCACCGCACCCATTCCGCCGCGGAACTTCTTGATCAGCGTCGCGTTCTCGTCGGGCACCGCCAGTCCGAACGCCAATGCGGCGGCGCTTCCCGGCGTCGCGGGTCCGCGGTAGGTGGTGTTGACAGCCAGGAACGACAGCATGCCGCGCAGCGCGCCGTGTTTCTCACGGTCGGGAAGGTAGCGGTCGAGCACGTCGGTCACCGATCCGAACAGGATGTCGCTGACCGCTTGCCGCTCGAATTCGTTGGTGGCACAGGCAAACATCTCGTCGAGCGTCTTCGGCGGCAGTGCCGCGTCGAACCTGCCCAGCGCCTTGATCGGCGCCTGACACCACGCCATCAGCCCGGCCATACCGTTCACCGCTTCTGCCCCGTGGACCTCGTTGAGGTGGGTCAGCAGCTTCATCGGGTCGGTGTAGTAGATGACCGGATCGTCGCCGACCCCGCGCAGCTGCACCGACATGACTTCGAGATCGACGGTGGGCAGATCGTCGAGGCCGAGCGCGCGGCTCACGACCGCCGAGGTGGGCACCTGCACGGAGCCGGCGATCTCGAACCGGAAGCCATCGAAGAGCTCGACCGTGGAGGCCATCCCGCCGGCGTAGAGCTTGAAATCCAGACACAGGGTGCGCAGCCCGGCCTGCTGCATGAGCGCTGCGGCGGTCAGGCCGTTATGGCCCGCGCCCACGACGATCGCGTCGAAGTCCGTCATCGGCTGAGGCTGACACGGATCCCCGGGTTTTGTCAATATTGACGAAACTTACCCTCGGCCGAAATGGCATTCCGGCTGAGAAAGTTCGAGAAGGCGCCTGCTGGAATGCCATTTCGGCGGGGTTTAGAGCCGGTCGTCGACGCCGGTGCGCAGCAGTTCCAGAGCGTGCCGGCACAGCCGATCCAACTCCGGAAGCGAGCGGTCCTCGCCGAGCATCCAGACCTCCATCGCGCCGAACACCGCGGCCGCGATGCACCGCGCGGTGACGGTGATGCGCATCCGTTCATCGGTCCCGGGCTGCGGTGGATCCGCACCCGCCAGGTGCGCCTCGATCGCCTCGGCGAAGTCGGCCTCGACCTGGCGGATGTGGCGCACGATGCGGCCGGGATCGAGTTCCTGCGCGCGCATCGAGGCGATCTTGGTGACGGCGAACCCGTCGTACGGGGACGCCATGATCGCCGACTGCACCGACTCGATGATCGACTCGTCGGGTGAGCGCGCCGCCAGCGCCGCCCGGAACCAGTGCAGTCCCGCGTCGTAGTCGGCGAACAGCAGGTCATGCTTGGAGGCGAAATGGCGGTAGAACGTCCGCAATGACACGCCGGCATCGGCGGCGATCTGCTCCGCCGATGTGTCCTCCACTCCCTGTGCGAGGAACCGCACCACCGCCGCCTGCCGCAGAGCGTCTCTGGTGCGTTCGCTGCGGGCCGTCTGGGCAGGTCGGACCATGTGCGTAAGGTACCGCACGGTCTTCTTGACAGGCCGTAGCGTGTCACCTTGACTTGTTGAACAGGGGGAGAGATTTGTGAAGGTTCATCATCTGAATTGCGGGTCGATGCGGCCGCTGGGGGCGGGCGCACTCGTGTGCCATGTGCTGCTGGTCGAGTCCGACAGCGGGCTGGTGCTCGTCGACACGGGATTCGGATCGCTCGATTGCGCTGACCCGGGCCGCTTCGGGCAAATCCGAAGGCACTTCTTCCGACCGGCGTTCGACCAAGCGGAGACAGCCCTCAGACAGATAGAGCGGCTCGGATATGAGCGTACGGACGTCCAGCACATCATCGTGACTCATTTCGACGCTGATCACATCGGCGGGATCGCCGACTTTCCCGGGGCGAAGATTCACGTCACGGCCCAAGAAGTGCTCGGCGCCATGCGATCCCGTGCGATCAACGATCGGGTACGGTTCCGACCCGCCCAGTGGGCGCATGGTCCGAGGATCGTCGAACACGAGCCCGACGGCGAGGCGTGGCGCGGCTTCGCGGCCGCCAAAGAACTCTCCGAGATTGCTCCCGGCTTTGTGCTGGTGTCACTGCCCGGACACACCCGCGGACACGCCTGCATTGCGGTCGATGCGGGTCACCGCTGGATACTGCACTCCGGCGACGCCTTCTACCAACACGGCACGCTCGACGGTGCCCCTCGGGTACCCGCGCTGACCGCCTTCGAGAAAGTGGTTGCCTACGATAGGAAAAAGGTCACCGACAACCACTCCAGGCTCGTCGAGCTCTACGAGCGCGGGGAGCCCGATCTGATGATCGTGTGCGCTCATGATCCCACGCTCTACGAGCGTGCGAGGGAGACCGCGCTTGCCTGAGCCCGCGGCAACGCCTGGCCGCGGCGGTAGACGACAACACGCCCGCCCTGTCGCGGTGCCGTCGCGATGCCCCGCGACCGACGCCGTTCGCCGGGCGCACTCGTCGTCGATAACTCGAACTCGCGCAACAGTTCTCGCAGAGTAACGGTCATCTCCATGTTGGCGAACGCCGCACCTATACAGCGACGGATGCCGCCACCGAAGGGAATCCAGGTGCGCGAGTCGGGTGATCCGCCGACGAACCGATCGGGATTGAACAGTTGAGGTTCGGAGAAGTGGCGCGGCGAGTTGTGCATCAGCACGATGCTGGGCATCACCCCGTGCCCCTCGGGAAAGACCCACTCCCCCAGCCGGATTCGCTGCTTGGTCACCCGGAACATCGCCTCCACGACAGGCCTGGTGCGCTGCACTTCCCAGATGGTGGCCTGTGTCAGTTCCGTGCCGCCCGCCGCTACCTCGGCGGTGAGCCGCGACAGCAGGTCAGGATGCCTGCGCAGCCGCTCGACTGTCCACGCCAAGGTGGTCGCGGTGGTTTCATGACCCGCGGCCAGCAGCGTCAACAACTCGTCGGCGATGTGGTCGTCGTCGATGGTTGACCCGTCCTCGTAGCGGGCGCTCATCAACAGCGCCAGCACGTCCTTGCGGCCGTCGAACCCCGGATCGGAGCGCGCTTCGGCGATCAGCGATGCGATGATCTCGTTGTAGCGGGCGCGTGAGCGCGCCACCCTGCCCCACGGGCTCCACGGTCCCAGATCTTTGCGCAGGGCCTGCGGCAGCACCACCATCAGCGACGCCAATGGCACCATCGGGGGCAGCAGCCGGCGCAACTCCTCCAGTGCCGCCCCCTGCGCACCGAAGACAGCACGCAGGATCGCGTTCAGGGTGATCCGCATCATCGGCTCCAGCGTCGAGAACTCGCGTCCCTCAGGCCAATCCGCGGTTTCGCGGGCCACTTCGTCCGCCACGATCGCTTCGTAGTCGGCCATCCGCTTACCGTGGAACGGAGGTACGAGCAGCTTGCGCCGCGCGCGGTGCTCGTCACCGTCGAGACTGAAGGTCGACCCCGGACCGAGCACCGTTCCGAGGTTGGACGCCCTGGCCACCAGGTCGCTGCCGGTGGCGAAGAGCTCTTTCACCAGGGCCGGGTCACTGACCACCGTGGTGTTGCCGAAGATCGGCAGGTCCACGGTGAAGCTGTCCCCGTAGCGTGCGGCGATCGCCGTCAGCGCTCTGCGCCGGATAGTGAAGAAACCCGCTGCCGCAACAGATTTCGGGATGGCCGGGCCTGGCGGCAGCCGGACGGGGTCCGTGGTGGCTTCTGTCATCGAGGGCTACCGCCTCAGCCCTCGTGCGGGCTCAGCAGCGCGATCGATGCGTCGACCGCCTCGTCGGTGACGTCGCCCATCTGACCGCCCTCCTCCACGGTGATCGCGGTGAGTTCGCGCAGACCGCCGAGGAGCATGATGATGCGCCGCCGCGACACCGGACCGATGCCCGCGGCCCGGAACTCGTCGGTGGCACCGAGTGTGCCGACCATGTCGATGAAGCTCTCCATCGCATCGCGCTGCAATCCCCGTGCGGCAGCACCCAGCGCGGGCACGTCGCGAATCCAGCTCAGCATCAACGCCGAACGCGCCTCCCCGGAGGAGATCCACGCCTCGATCGCCTGACGGACCTGCTTCTGCCAGGGTGCGCTGGGGTCGACCGCGTCCGAGATCTGCCTGACCTGATCGGCGTTGGCGTCCGACAGCAGCGCGACGAAACACGCCTCCCTGCTGTCGAAGTGCTCATAGAACGTACGTCGAGACGTCTTGGCCCGGCGGACGATCTCCGCGACCGTCGTCTTGGCGTAACCCTCCTCGGCGATCGACGCCTCGAGGGCGGCGAGCAGTCGCAGACGAAAGTCGTTCTTGTCGTCAACGGTGCCGGACTCAGGGGTGCTTTTCATGTCACCGACATGATTCCACGACTACCGGCAGTAGTTGCGGGTGACGAAGTCCACGGCCTGCCGGTACAGCGGGTCCAAGGCGTGAGCCTGCGTCACTGCGTTCTTGGCGGCGTCGAGATCGGCGACGCACGTCGGCGAGTGGAGCACCTGCCACTCGTCGGCCATCTCGGTGACCATCGTCTGGTTGAGCCCGTCGATGGTGGCCCGGGACGACGACAGGTCGGGGGCGTCCCGTGGCGCCGACCCCGGGTCGAGCTTCCACTGGGACAGTCGGCTGTATTCGATGGCGACGGTGGCGTCGATCTGGTCGCGGAAGATGCTGGTCACGTATGCCGGGTCGATGTTGCGCTCCTCCGCGGCGGCGGCCACGGCGTCGAGCACCTGCTGCTCGCGAGCGGGATCCTGGACGAGTCCCCCCTCGAGCAACTTGGACGCGGCGACGGGTTCGGCGACCTGCAGACGCTGGGCGGCGGCGTCGACCAGCGGAATCAACGGATTCTCGGGTTGGCCGTAGGCGGCGGGGGCGATCATCACCGCCAAACTGAGCGCGATGGACAGGGCGACGGACCGGGTCAATGCATGCAGTCCCGAAGAAGTGACATCCGCGCAGTGGCTCTGAGGGGCGTCGCGCACGGCGTCAGGATAGCTCTACGACTGGCCGACATCCGTGAAGTCGATCCGCACCGAGACCGGGTCGCTCTGGAGAGCCCGAAAGGTCGCCGATACCAACGGGGCGAGGGCGCGGTTCGGCGCGAACGTGCGACCGCGGGCGACGACGTCGTCATCCGGCATGAACCCTGCGGTGCCGGTGCGCCATCGCCCGCCCTGCCGGATGCGCACGGCGGGGTTGGCGGCGACGTTGCGCGCCCAGCCCGATCGGATGCCGTGCTGGCTGATGACCCACGCCCCCTGATCATCGAAGGCCGCCGAGACCGGGACCGCGCGGCGAAGCCCTGTCTTGGCGCCCACGGTCTCCAGCTCGGTCGCATAGGTCGTCCGGATACCGAGGCGCGACAGCGCCCGGATCATCGGATTGGCGACGTAGCGCCCGATAAGCCGTTCCCGCCGAAACTTCCGCACCGCGGTGGATGACATGGATCTCTCCTCAATGCTGCGGCGGGGCCGCTAGGGTTCGGTAGACGGATCGGTATAGTCTGACGCTACTATACCGATCGGTCTAGTGGCAAGCGATTGCGGAGGGGGTTGCGATGGCGGTGCGCGACGCCTTGATTCAGAGCACCATCGCGCTCATCCGGCGTGGCGGAGTTGCCGGTACCGGCATCGCGGCCGTCCTCGAGCACAGCGGCGTAGCCCGCCGGTCGATCTATCTGAACTTTCCGGACGGGAAAGCGGGTCTGGTCTGCGCCGCGACCCGCGAGGCGGGCGACGGCCTGTCGGCATACCTTCGCGACATCGCGGGGCGTTCTGACTCCCGCCGCGGGCTCGAGGAGTTCGTCGAGCTGTGGAAACGCAGCCTGATCGACAGCGACTTCGAGGACGGCTGCCCCATCACCGCCGCCACCCTCGGCCGCGCCGATTCCCCGGAAGCCGCCGATCTCGCCGGCGAGACTTTCGCGGCGTGGCAGGACATCCTCGCGGGGGCAGTCGATGCCCCCGGCATGACAGAGGAGCGACGCCGGTCGTTGGCCGCCTTGATCATCGCGGCGATCGAGGGTGCGGTGATCATGTCCATGGCCCGTAGGTCGATCGAGCCCTTGGACCAGGTGCAGGAACAGCTCGCCGCGCTGCTGTCCGCCGGGTGAGGTGGGGTCGCCTGCCGATGTGGCCAGGCCGGGATCGAACCAGACGTCGACCGACTTGTCGGGGCGAGAGTGGGAGGGTAGGCGTTCATGGCACGCTTCGAGGGTCGGGTGGCGATCGTGACCGGTGCCGGGTCAGCGGACGGCATCGGCGCCGCCGTGTGCCGGCAGTTGATCGAGGAAGGCGCCCGGGTAGTGCTGGGAGCGACATCGGAGCGGGTGCACCAGCGTGCCGCGGAACTGGGCGCGGGAGCAGTCGGAGTGATCGCCGACCTCACCGTTGACGGCGCAGCCGACACCCTCGTAGAAGCAGCGCTGCAACGTTGGGGGCGGCTCGACATATTGGTCAACAACGCGGGGATGACGTCGGTGTCGTCCGGCTGGGACGCCGACGACGATGTCGCCGACCTTTCCCTGGCCGACTGGGATGCCGCCATCTCGCGCAATCTGACCACCGCATTCCTCGCCTGCCGGGCAGCGGTCCCGGTCATGCGCGCGGCCGGGTACGGCCGCATCGTCTCGGTGGGATCCACCACCGGAACGGTCAACGCGATGCCGGGACAGTCGACCTACACCGCGGCAAAGGCGGCACTCGTCGGCCTGACACAGGCCTTGGCGTTGGAGGTCGTGGGGGCCGGTATCACCGCGAACATCGTTGCGCCAGGGTATGTCTCGACGGGCTCCCAGTTGGACTTCGAGGCCGCAGCCGCGGCAGCGGGCCCGATGGGGCGTAGCGGTACACCCGACGAGGTCGCCTCATGCGTGCTGTTTCTGGCGCACGAATCGGCGTCGTTCGTCACTGGCTCGGTACTCGTCGTCGACGGAGGACACAACCTCCCGGAAACGTGGCAATCTCGCTGACCAGCTGTGAGACGCTGCGTCCTTGCCCGACTCGATGATGTCGCCATATCCGGGGGCGCGACGTCGGCCGCCCTGCGGCCCCACATCACGCGAAAAAACGCCTGAACTGCATTGATACTGTGTGGCCAGGGCCGGGATCGAACCGGCGACCTTCCGCTTTTCAGGCGGACGCTCGTACCAACTGAGCTACCTGGCCGGACGGCACCGAGCACTTCTGAACGAAGTGCCTCGCCGCAATGGCGACCCTGACGGGACTCGAACCCGCGACCTCCGCCGTGACAGGGCGGCGCGCTAACCAACTGCGCCACAGGGCCTTACTGTGTGCCACTCCCACCGCAGTGGTCGTTGCGTGTACCCCCAACGGGATTCGAACCCGTGCTACCGCCGTGAAAGGGCGGCGTCCTAGGCCACTAGACGATGGGGGCCCAATCCGAATCTCTCCGGGGTACTCACAACGCTCATGCCGTTGGGAGCTTCGATAGCTTAGGGTACCGGCACCCAAATCCTCAAACGAGCAGGGCGCCGCTATCCTTTGCAGAGCCGGTTTCGCATCCACCGGCACGCCCCTATAGCTCAGTTGGTAGAGCTACGGACTTTTAATCCGCAGGTCGCAGGTTCGAGCCCTGCTGGGGGCACCCGCCCAGAGACGCATCGCTGTCGACGGTTGACGGCGTCTGCTCCTGATGGACTGCCAACCCGACGACCACGAGGGCGATCCCGACGAGGTCTTGCACCGTCGGGACCTGGCGAAGGACCACGAAGCCGATGACGGTCGCCGTCGCAGGCAGGATCGCGAGCATCAGCGCGAAGGTTGCTCGTCGGAGCCTGGCCATGGCGAGCTGGTCGGTCACATACGGAATGACCGAGGAGCACAGGCCTACGCCGATCCCCCAGAGCAGCCAATCGGGATGGGCGAACGCTTCGCCCGCGTATGCGATGCCAACAGGAGTCGCCACTGCGGCGGCGATGAGCATCGACAGACCCAGTTGATCGATGCCGCTCATGGGCGAGGTGTCCGCGGAGGTGTCCGACCCGTCGATCGATGTGTTCGCGATCCGGTGGCCGAGCAGGACGTACAGCATGAATCCGACACAGTTGGCGAAGGCGAAGACGAACCCGAGTGGCTCGCCTTCCAGACGCGCATTCGTGAGCACGAACACGCCGCCGAAGGCAAGGACGAGCGCCAGGACATTGCGACGAGTACGGGTTCCGACGGCGGCCAGAATCACCGTGCCGAGGAACTCGATGGCCCCGACGGTCGAGAGCGGGAGACGTTCCACCGCGAGGTAGAACAGCGAGTTCATCGCGGCCAGGATGAGACCGAGCGCGAGGAACACCCTGCGCTGCGGCCATCCGGCCTGCGACCACAACCGGCACGGGCGGCGCCACAGGGCAAAAACGACCGCCGCCGAGACGATCCGCAGCCAGGCGACACCGAGCGCGGGCACGTGGACGAAGAGCAGGACAGCCAGCGACGGACCCAGGTAGTGAAACAGCGCGCTGGTCAGAAAGTAGGACGTCGGTGGGAGCCCGGCCACGGTGCGCACGATGCGGCCGGAACCAGTTCTGCTGCGGCCGGGGCCTGCCGGTGAATTCATGAAAGTTATTCTTCAACAGCCTGTTCGACCAATGAATGGCAGATCTAGGGCAGTTTCGGCGAAATGCCTGCACTATTAAGGGCAGGGGCCTGTGAGACTTTAAGGATGATGCGATGCTGGACTCGACAAATCGCCGCCTGCTCGATGAGTTGCACCGCGACCCCCGGATGACCATGTCCGAGTTGGGACGCCGCGTCGGAATGTCGTCTCCGGCGGTCACCGAACGCGTGCAGCGTATGGAACGAGCCGGTGTCATCCGCGGCTACCGCTTGGACGTCGATCCAGCCGCGATCGGCCTACCGGTGGCCGCGTGGGTGCGCATTCGGCCCGGTCCCGGGCAACTGACGAAGTTGACGGCGCTGATCTCCGACTCACCCACCGTGAGCGAGGGACACCGGATCAGCGGCGAAGATTGCCTGCTGGTCAAAGTGCACGCTCCGACAATCGAAGACCTCGAGGACGTGCTGGACCGATTTCTGCAATTCGGCCAAACTGTGACGTCCATCGTGGTGTCCAGCCCCGTGCCGCCGCGACCCCTCCCGGTGGGACCAGCCGATTGAGCCCTGCCGGTCGACCGGGTGTCAGCGGAAGTACAGCTCGTCACCGGACGGATAGCCGCCACCGGTGGTCGTGACGTGGACGTGGTCGTAGTGGCCGTAACCGCCGGCCCGGGCACCGCCACCGGGCGTGTAGTACGCGCCCCGCCAGATTGCGTCCTGGATCCCGAAGCGCTTCGCGTTGGCCATGACGTAGGCGACGATCTGGTTTCCGAGCGCAACGCCCGCTTCCGAGGTCGGATTGGGGATCATCACATCCAAGGCCAGGCCGTTGGGGTGCCAGCGCAACGCGTCCTGACGTACCCCGCCGATCTGGTTGATTTCGGGGAAGACGGCGCTGATGCTGCGGGCGGTCAGGATCGTCCGGACCTGTAGGCCGCGCTCCGGCGCGACGCCGGCAGGCAAGGTGCGGCTGACGACGCGCCATCGCGACGCGGACACCAGCGATACCGGAGAGGTGTTCGCACTCGCCTGGACGATCGTCCTGGCGGCGTCCGTCGTGCTCGCCGGCGACGCGACGATCTCGACGCAGCACGGCTGCGGCGGGACGTCAGCGGCGGGGGGAGCCTTCTCTGCGAGGGGAGCTACATCGGCGGCTTCGGCGACCGGGCCGGCGTCCCCCCTGACGACCAGGAAAAGAGCGGCCGGAGCCAGCACGGAAGCCACGAGCGCCGACGGATGGCGTCGTTCCTTGGCAAATGAGTGCCGACCCACGCAAAGCACCATAAACGGAAACGCCGGAAAGTACACCATTGATCGTGAAAAAAGAACCCGCCGCGCGGAACGTTATACGACCGGTACCCGTCGGTTAGCCAAGCTATATCGCAGCTGTCCAAACCCTCGCGCCGGCGCCGTATCCGCAGGTCAATTCGGCTCCGGTTACACCAGAACCAGCATCGCAGCGAGCAGGACAAGAGCCAGTACGGCCACCGCGGCCAGCACCCTGCCGGTGCGGCGTGTCCGCTGCGCCGGCGGATCCAAAGACGCGCGCATCTGCTCGGCGGTGCCGAAGCGCCATCGCGGGTCGCGCGACATCGACCGCTCGATCGTCAGGGCCAGCGCCGGGTCGATGTCCGGGCGCAGTGTGGTCAGCGGTGTCAGATATCCCGTCGAGATCGCGTCGGCCAGCGCACCGAGGTTCGCTTGCGGGTATGCCCGGCGCGCCGTCAGCGCCTCGTAGGCGACGACGCCGAGCGCGTACAGGTCATCGCTGGCCGTCGCCGGGCGACCCGCGATCCGGTCGGCAGGGAGGTAGGCCATCGTCCCGAAGATCCGGTTGGTCAGCGTCTGCGGCGTGTCAGCGCTCTTGGCGACCCCGAAGTCGGCGATCTTCACCCCGCCGATCGACGTGAAGAGGATGTTCGCCGGCTTGATATCGCGGTGTAGCACTCCGCGGGCGTGCGCGGCGCCCAGCGCGGACAGCACGTCCCGCATGATCGCGCGCACATGCGCTGTCGGCAGCGGTCCGCCTCGGGCCAGTGCGTCGGCCAGGCTCTGGCCGGGGAGCCGCTCCAGCACGATGTAGTGCCTGCCGGCGTGTACTCCGGAGTCGTGCACCGCCACGACGTGCGGGTGGTTCAGAGCGGCCGCGGCACGCGCCTCGGTGGCGAACCGACGCCGGGTGTCGGGTTCGGCGCTCACCGACGGGTAGAGGAGTTTGACGGCAACGGGGCGGCCCAACCGCATGTCCCAGCCGTCGCGCACCTCAGCCATGCCACCGCGGCCGAGTACGCCCCCCAGTTCGTAGCGACCACCGAGAACCTCCGGCGCCTGCATGACTCCAAGCTAGCCCTTGTGGCACGAAAGCAAACCTGACGCGCGGGCGCCGCGGGTACTCCGGCGGCGCCCGGCCCGCACATTCGGGCGGTCCAGGGCCGACTCGTATGATCACGGCGATGCTCTACCAGCGTGTTCACCGCCCGTTCTGGCGCCGCCACCCCGCGGTGAGCGTCGTCGTGCTCGCGACAGCGTCGTGGTGGCTGTGGCACGGGTGGTACGAGGCGCTCGCGGTCACCGCCGCCGTCGGCGTCCTCCTCGTCCTCCACCGGCACCGACGTGCCGTGGCGGTGCGCGACGCCGGGCTGCGGGCCCGCGCCGACTACGAGCACCGGCTCAGCCAGGCCGGTGACGTGCGGGGGACGTTCGGCCGGTTTCCGCCGGTGCAGGCCGGCTGGTATGCGGATCCCTACGTACCGGGCCGGGGGCAGCTGCGCTATTTCGACGGCGCGGTGCGGACCCAACCACGTTGAGTCTGCGCAGAGGGCTGGGAAGTGTGAGTAGCGTCCGCCGCTGATGCAGTCTCGACGGCCTAGACCTTGGGGCTGTAGTAGTGCGGATTATCGCGGTACTCGACCGGCGGCAGGTGGCGTGCGGGCGTCTCCACCAGCGGCGAGTCGGCGGGCAGCCGGCCCGTCGCACGATCCCAGGCCGAGCGCTTCCGCGGGTGCATGAGCATGCGCTTGGGCAACAGCCTGGTGATCCGGTAGATGGCCTTGCCGAAGCTCCGGTGCGCCCGCTCCTGGCGCGGCGACCACGAGTACCCCATCAACTCCCGCACGGCAGGATCGAACAGTCCGACGGTGGTGAAGTTGAAGAACCGTTGCATCACAAAGAGATTCAGCTGCCACACCCGGTCGGGGATCCACTCGAGCGACGGGTGCTTGGTCATGGTGGACAGGTCGAGCACCGTGCGTGCGGCCCAGTTGTTCTCCAACACGTTGCGGCACATGTGATCCCAGTACTCCTGGAACGCCTCCCATGTCTGCGGCACCGGCCGCATGCTCATGCCGTACATCCGGTACCACTGGACGTGCTCGTCGAACAGCTGGCGCTTCTGATCCTCGGTCAGGCCGCCCCCGACCCATTCGGCGGCGAGCAGCGTTGACTTGAAGAACGTCGCATGCGCCCAGTAGAAGACGTCGGGGTTCAGCGCGCTGTAGCGACGACCTTGGTCGTCGACCCCCTTGATGCCGATGTGGTAGTCGCGGACCTGGGCCCCGGTTCGCGGTGCACGGTCTCCGTCGAACACCACGCCCCCGATCGGATACACCGACCGGTACAGCCTCGGCATCCGCTCGATGAAGAAAATCGAGTGCTGTTCGACGGCGGCGCCCAGTTGCGGGTGCATGTTCTGCATCGAGCCGGCCCACGGTCCCTGCAGCATGCCTGTCCACTGGCCGAAGTACTTCCAGGTCAGCGAGTCTGGGCCGAGCGCCTCCGGCGGGACGTCATAGCCGCCGTCGGTGACGGGACAGCCGGCCGCCACCACCGTGGCATCCGGTGCGGATCCGCTGGTCACGGGGCACGTCTCAGACGTATCTTGAGTCACTGGTGACCTTCCCTGAACACATGATGACGCCAACCCGATTCTGACTACGAACGTTGTCAGTGGAGCTTAGGAGTGATGTGCCGTCCGGTCAACGACGCGGCCGATGGTCGGGCGTGCCCCTGCAGGACCGTCAGGCACTGCGGCGCCACGAACTGATCACCGCGGGAATCGGCCTGCTGGGCAGTCGTGGCGGACCGACCCTGACCGTCCGAGCGGTGTGCCGGGCGACCGGACTGACCGAGCGGTACTTCTACGAGAGCTTCACCGATCGCGACGACTTCGTCGGCGCCGTGTACGACGAGGTCTGCTCCAAAGCGATGTCAACCCTCATGCAGTCGGCCGAAAGCCCGCGCGACACCGTCGAACGGTTCGTCGCGCTGATGGTCGACGACCCCGCACGCGGCCGGGTCCTGCTGCTGGCACCCGGGGCGGAACCGGTGCTGGCCCGCTCCGGGGCGGCATGGTTTCCCAGCTTCATCGGGGTATTGCAGGAACGGCTGACCCGGATTGCCGACCCGACCGTGCAGGCGATGGTTGCCACCGGCCTGATCGGGGCACTCACCGCTCTGTTCACCGCGTACCTCGACGGCAGGCTCGCCGCGACACGGGAGCAGTTCATCGACCACTGTGTCGATCTGCTTCTCAGCGGCGCCAAGAACTACTGACACCTCGGTCTCGGGTGTGTGACGCTTGGCGCGCTCACTTGAATGTCACCGGATTACACAGATATATTGAGTGCAACCAACAGGTACAGATAAATGGGAGGCGTCGTGTCGAAAGACCTGACCGACCTGCAACTGCTGACCGAGCTCGAGCCCGTCGTCGAGCAGAACGTCAATCGCCACATGCGGATGCGCAAGGACTGGAACCCGCACGACTACATCCCGTGGTCCGACGGCAAGAACTACTACGCGCTCGGCGGCCAGGACTGGGATCCCGAGCAGTCAAAGCTCTCCGAGGTCGCGCGCGTCGCGATGATCGTGAACCTGCTGACCGAGGACAACCTGCCGTCCTACCACCGCGAGATCGCGATGAACTTCGGCATGGACGGCCCGTGGGGCTTCTGGGTCAACCGCTGGACCGCCGAGGAGAACCGGCACGGCATCGCGCTGCGCGACTACCTCGTCGTCACCCGCGCGGTCGACCCCGTCGAACTCGAGCAGCTGCGCATCGAGCAGATGACCCGCGGTTTCAGCCCCGGCCAGAACGACCAGATCGAGGCCGACCTGTTCGCCGACAGCCTGTTCGACTCGGTGATCTACGTGACGTTCCAGGAACTGGCGACCCGCGTCTCACACCGCAACACCGGCAAGGCCTGCGAGGAGCCCATCGCCGACCAGCTGTTGCAGCGTGTGTCGGCCGACGAGAACCTGCACATGATCTTCTACCGCGACGTGTCCGAGGCCGGCTTCGACATCGCCCCCAACCAGGCGATGAAGTCCCTGCACAAGGTGCTTCGCAACTTCAAGATGCCCGGATACACCATCCCGGACTTCCGCCGCAGGGCCGTCACCATCGCCTCCGGTGGTGTCTACGACCCGCGGATCCACCTCGAGGACATCGTGATGCCGGTGCTCAAGAAGTGGCGCATCTTCGAGCGCGAGGACTTCAACGGCGAGTCCGCCCGGATGCGCGACGACCTCGGCGTCCTGGTCGAGGAGCTGCAGGAGGCTGTCGACAAGTTCGAGGTCGCCAAGCAGCGTCGGGAAGAGCGTCTGGCTCAGATGGCGGAGAAGAAGGCCGCCAAGGCTCAGCTGGTCGGGTCCTCCGCGGCACGTTGACCATCACTGATTCGCGACCGGCCCGATCTGAGCCGCAGCGTCCCCCGAGTCGCTGCGCCCCTGCCCCCGAGGTGAAGATCGGGCCTTTCGCGCTGCGCAGCCCGGTCGTCCTGGCGCCGATGGCCGGGGTGACCAACGTCGCGTTCCGCACGCTGTGCCGGGAGCTGGAACTGGCCCGCGCCGGAACCGTCAGCGGTCTGTACGTGTGCGAGATGGTCACTGCCCGCGCCCTCGTCGAGCGCCACCCGGTCACGATGCACATGACGACGTTCGCGCCGGAGGAGTCGCCGCGGTCGCTGCAGCTCTACACCGTCGACCCCGAGAACACCTATGCGGCGGCCAAGATGATCGCCGATGAAGGCCTGGCCGACCACATCGACATGAACTTCGGCTGCCCGGTCCCCAAGGTCACCCGGCGCGGCGGCGGTGCCGCGCTGCCGTACAAGCGGCGTCTGTTCGGCGAGATCGTCGCCGCCGCGGTCCGCGCCACCCAGGGCACCGAAATTCCCGTCACCGTGAAGTTTCGGATCGGGATCGATGACACTCATCACACCCACCTCGACGCCGGACGGATCGCGGCCGAGGAGGGGGCTGCAGCCGTCGCCCTGCACGCCCGCACCGCTGCACAGCGGTACTCCGGATCCGCCGACTGGGACCAGATCGCGGCGCTCAAAGCACACGTCAGCGGCATTCCGGTGCTCGGAAACGGTGATATCTTCGACGCTCGAGACGCGCTGGCCATGATGGCGGCGACAGGCTGTGACGGTGTCGTGATCGGCCGGGGCTGCCTGGGACGGCCATGGCTTTTCGCAGAGCTCTCCGCAGCATTCACCGGAGTATCACCGGCCACGCCGCCGACGCTCGGTGAGGTTGCGCAGATCATCCGCAGGCACGGCGAGCTGCTGGCTGCACATTTTGGAGAGGACAAGGGAATGCGGGACATCCGCAAGCATGTCGGCTGGTATCTGCACGGATTCCCCGCAGGAGCGGACCTTCGTCGGTCAATGGCGCTGGTCAAGACGATTTCTGAGCTCGACGACCTGCTCGAACAGTTGGACCCCGACGTACCGTTCCCCCCGGTGGCCGGCGGCCCGCGGGGGCGTCAGGGCTCACCGGGATCGGTGACGCTGCCGGAAGGCTGGCTCAACGATCCGGATGACTGCACGGTGCCTGTCGGCGCCGACGTCATGCACTCGGGCGGCTGAAGGTGACATTGAGACATTACTGACACCGGCTTTCGGCTAGCTGTCTCTCAGGATGTCTCAGTACGATGAGTGTTCAATTCACGGCTCCGGTGGCGGAGCCGGGGCGAGTGCTTTAGACAGATGGTCAGGCAATCGGCAGTTTTGGGTGCCGACGCGCAATGACGCGCACGAACGCCGTGAGAGTCGGAGGCCGGTAGGACATGAGTGATGGCGGCTTGGAGGGCTCAGCCGCCACTCCTGGCCGTCCCCTGCCCGGCGGCGCCGACAGGACTGGCGACACATCCGACCCTGACTGGCTTACCCGATCGCGGCAGACGTTTCCAGGCGCCGCGCCGTGGGAGCGCGCAACGGAGGCACAGTCCTCCGATGACGCGTCCGACGACGTACACGGCCATGACCGACCCCGGGATTCGGGCGGCAACACCGATACGGTCACCGTCGCTGATCTGATCGCCAAGCTCAACGGTGGCGCCCGGCCGTCTGCGCCGACGCGACATCGCGCCGATCCGGAACCGGACCCGGAACCCTATCCGGAGATGGAGGACCCGGACACCGAGATCCTGCCGGTGACCGTCCTCCCGGCCTCGGAGATCCCTGACCTGGCCCGTCCGCGGCCGACCGACCGGCATGTCCCGACGAAGCGCCGCCATCGCCGCAGTGCGCTGGTCGGGCGCGTCGCGGTGGCGGTGATCGCGGTGCTCGCACTGGCGCTGACCGGTGGCGCCTGGCAGTGGCAGTCGGCAAAGAACAACCTGCTCAACAGGGTTTCCGCACTCGACCCTGACTCCCGAGACATCGTCGACCCCAATGCACAGTTCGGCGACGAGAACTTCCTCATCGTCGGTACCGACAGCCGCATCGGCGACAACAGCGTGATGGGTGCCGGCACTACCGAGGACGCTGCGGGCGCCCGCTCGGACACGGTGATGCTGGTGAACATCCCGGCCAATCGCGAACGTGTGGTCGCCGTGTCGTTCCCCCGGGATCTCGAGATCGATCCCATGCAGTGCGAGCCGTGGAATCCCGAAACCCGCGAGTACGGTCCGATCACCGACGAAGAATCGCCGATGTACGGCATGGAAAAGGTCTACACCGAGTACAAGCTCAACTCGGCCTTCGCTGTCGGCGGACCCAAGTGTCTGGTCAAGGTGATCCAGAAGCTGTCCGGCCTGCACGTCAACCGCTTCATGGCGGTCGATTTCGCCGGCTTCTCCAAGATGGTCGATGCGCTCGGCGGTGTCGAGGTGTGCAGCACCACCCCGATCGAGGACTATGAGCTCGGCACTGTGTTGCCGGTCGCCGGACGCCAAACGGTCGATGGCCATACAGCTCTGAACTACGTCCGGGCACGCCAGGTGACCACCGAGACCAACGGTGACTACGGCCGGATCAAACGACAGCAGCTCTTCCTGTCCTCGCTGTTGCGCGGGCTGATCTCGAAAGAGACGTTCTTCTCGCTGTCCAAGCTGAACAACGTGGTCAACATGTTCATCGGCGACAGCTACGTCGACAACGTGGACACCAGGGACCTGGTGGACCTCGGCCAGAGCGTCCAGGGTGTATCCGCCGGGCGCATCACGTTTGTGACCGTGCCCACGGTCGGGTACGCCGACGAGTACGGCAACGAGGTGCCCCGCACCGATGACATGAAGGCACTGTTCGACGCCATCATCAACGATGACCCGCTGCCCGAGGAACGCAACGCCGACAACACACCGGTGCCCGGAACGCCTGAGTCACTGGCTAATTCGCCTACGGGCGTTCCGCACGGCGGAGACTCCGACGGTGGCGAGGTCGTCGATGCCGTCGCCACCGACCCCCAGGCCATCACGGTGCAGGTGTCGAACTCGACGAGCGAGAGCGGCCTCGGAGCCACGGCAGCGGACTCGCTGCAGGCGCACGGCTTCAACGTCACCACCCCCGACGACTACCCGGGGCCGCTGACGCAGACCACAGTCTTCTTCTCCCCTGGCAACGAAGAGGCCGCAGCGACCGTGGCCTCGTCGTTCAACGAGCCCACCATCGAGCGCGTCACCGGGATGGGTGACACGGTCCAGGTGGTCCTGGGAAGCGATTTCGCCTCGGTGGCAGCCCCGACCCCGAGCGGTTCGCCCGTCCAGGTTCACGTCATCCGCGGTACCAGCAGCACGCCCACGCAGCTTCCTGAGGACCTGGCGGTCACCAACGCCGCCGACACCACGTGCGAGTGAACACTGTTTGGGCAGGTGGCATTCACCTGTCGTTCACCGCCCAGCTCGTGACGATCGGCCAGGTCAGCCCGTAGGCTGGCCGCATGCGAACCGCGTACCACGAGCAGTTAGATGCCCTGAGCAACCAGCTCGGTGAGATGTGCGGGCTGGCGGGGAAAGCCATGGAGCGGGCCACCCAGGCCCTCCTTCAGGCCGATCTGGCGCTGGCCGAGCAAGTCATCACCGACCATGAGCAGATCGCCGCTATGAGCGTGCGCGCCGAGGAGAGCGCCTTTGTTCTCCTCGCGCTGCAGGCCCCGGTGGCCGGCGATCTGCGGGCCATCGTCAGCTCGATCCAGATCGTCGCCGACATTGACCGGATGGGCGCCCTGGCGCTGCACGTCGCCAAGATCGCCCGGCGCCGCCATCCCCAGCACGCGCTACCCGAAGAAGTGAACGGTTACTTCGCCGAAATGGGCCGCGTCGCCGTCGAACTCGGCCTCAGTGCGCAAGAAGTGCTGGTCACCCGCGATCCGGAGAAAGCCGCCAGGATCCGCGAGGAGGACGACGCGATGGACGATCTGCATCGCCACCTGTTCACCGTGCTGATGGACCGCGACTGGAAGCACGGCGTGGCGGCGGCCGTCGACGTGACGTTGCTCGGCCGCTTTTACGAGCGCTTCGCCGACCACGCGGTCGAGGTGGCCCGCCGCGTGATCTTCCAGGTCACCGGCCACACCCCCGACGACGCAGAGATCTCCGCGCCCCGCTGACCGAACCGACGGAAACGGCCCTACACCCCTTGCGGGAGGTAGGGCCGTTGTCGTTGCGAGCCGTTGTCCTCGCCGGCTATCCGAATCGGCCGGAGATGTAGTCCTCGGTCGCCTTCTGCGTCGGGTTGGAGAAGATCTTCTCGGTCTCGTCGATCTCGACCAATTTGCCCGGCTTACCGGTGGCCTCGAGGTTGAAGAACGCCGTCTGATCGCTGACCCGCGCGGCCTGCTGCATGTTGTGCGTCACGATGACGATCGTGTAGTCCTGCTTGAGCTCCGAGATCAGGTCCTCGATCGCCAGCGTGGAGATCGGGTCCAGCGCAGAGCACGGTTCATCCATCAACAGGACATCGGGCTGCACCGCGATGGCGCGGGCAATGCACAGCCGCTGCTGCTGACCGCCGGAGAGACCGCCGCCGGGCTTGTCGAGGCGGTCCTTGACCTCATTCCACAGGTTGGCGCCCTTGAGTGACCTCTCGGCGACCTCGTCGAGGGTCTTCTTGTTGCGCGTCCCCTGCAGCTTCAGACCCGCTACCACGTTGTCGCGAATTGACATGGTGGGGAACGGATTCGGCCGCTGGAACACCATGCCGATGGTTTTGCGGACACTCACCGGATCGATGCCCGCGGCGTAGATGTCCTCACCGTCGAGCAGTACCGAGCCTTCGACCCGGGCGCCGGGCAGCACCTCGTGCATCCGGTTGAGAGTCCGCAGCACCGTTGATTTTCCGCAGCCCGACGGTCCGATGAATGCTGTGACGCTTCTCGGCGTGACAGACAGACCCACGTCGGCGACGGCGTGGAAGGAACCGTAGTAGATGTTGAGATCTTTGAGATCCAGCCGCTTGGCCATGAGGCTCCTAAACTCTGTTCCGCGTCAGGTATCGATTGATGAATGCAGCGCCGAGGTACAACACCGCGATGATCAGGATGAGGGTCAGCGCGGCGCCCCAGACCCGCAGCGCACCAGCCGCTTCCGGGTTCACCAGTTCGGTGTAGATCAGCAGGGGCAGCGACGCCATGTTGCCCTCGAAAGCATCCATGTTGATGGATCGGCTGTAGCCGACCAACACCAGGACCGGAGCCGTCTCCCCCATCACCCTGGCCAGCGCCAGCAGGATGCCGCTGATCATTCCGGGCAGCGCCGTCGGCACGACGACGCGCGCGATGGTCTTCCACTTCGGAATCCCCAACGCGTAGGACGCTTCTCGCAACTCGTCGGGGACGAGCTTCAGCATCTCCTCGGTGTTGCGCACGACGACGGGCAGCATCAGCAGCACCAATGCCAGCGAGACGGCGAAGGCGCTCTGCTCGAATCCCAGGGTCGCAATCCACAGCGCGAAGATGAAGAGCGCAGCGACGATCGACGGCACGCCGGCCAGGATGTCGACCATGAACGTGGTGACCTTGGCCAGTCGGCCACGACCGTATTCGACCAGGTACACCGCGGCCATGACGCCCAACGGCACGGAGAGTACGGCGGCGATCGCCGCCTGGATGAGGGTGCCGTAGATCGCGTGATAGACACCGCCGGCCATCTCTTCCGGGAGTACGCCTGCCAGAGAGTTGGTCCACCATGTCGATGAGGTGATCGCGGTGATGCCCTTGGCCAGCACCGTGTAGATCAGCCACACCAACGGGATCATCGCGACCACGAAGGATGCGGTGAACAGTGTTGTCGCGAGACGGTTCTTGAACTTGCGACTGGCGCTGATGGGGTGGAAGGTCGGGGCCTTCACCGGCTGGTCGAGTGTGGCCGTCATCCTCCGCTAACCCTTCCGCCGGCCGCGGCCCGGGCCAGCGCGTTGACGACGAACGTCAGCGCGAAGAGCACGAAGCCTGCGGCGATGTACGCACCCGTCGGCAGCGGAGCGCTGAACTCCGCTGCTGCCGAGGCGATTTTGGACGCGAACGTGTACCCACCGTCAAAGAGCGACCAGCTACCCGCCTGCGCGGCGGTCCGCAGGATGATCAGGATCGCGATGGTCTCGCCGAGAGCGCGGCCCAGGCCGAGCATCGACGCCGCGATCATCCCGCTGCGGCCGTAGGGAAACACCGTCATCCGAATGACTTCCCATTTGGTGGCGCCGAGAGCCTGGGCGGCCTCGACGTGGCCCCGGGGGGTGAGCGCGAAGACCTCGCGAGTGACCGAGGTGATGATCGGCAGGATCATCACCGCGAGCACGATGCCCGCGGTGAAGATGGTTCCACCGCCGGCGAGCGACACGTTGCCCTGCGAGAACAGGAAGAACCAGCCCAGGTTCTCGTTGAGGAAGGTCGCCACCGGTGTCAGCCACGGGGCGAGCACGAAGATGCCCCAGAGCCCGAAGACGATGGACGGGACGGCCGCCAACAGGTCGACGAGCATGCCGAACGGCCGCGCCAGCCGCTTCGGGGCGTAGTTCGTCAGGAACGCCGCGATGCCGATCGCGATAGGTACGGCGATGATCAGGGCGAACACCGAGCTGAGCACCGTCACCATGAACAGGTCCCGGATACCGAAGCGCAGGTTGTCCGAGTCGTTGGTGATGAACTCGGTGCTGAACAGGAAGTTGGCCTGGTTCGCCTGCAGCGACGGGATCGCCTTGACGATCAGGAAAAGCGCCATCAATGCGATGGCGCCGATGATCGTCGCGCCTGCGGCTACCGCGATGGACTTGAAGACGGTGTCGCCCCAACGCCCGTCGCCCTGCCTCAACGCTGATCCCTTCCCGGATGTGGTGGGCATTTTGGGATTATCCCCGCCCCGCTGCGGGCCCGTCGGCTTTGCCGACGAGCCCACAGCGGTCGAATCTGGTGTCACTGACATCTGCCGATGACGACTACGTCGTCGCGTTGATGGCGTCGACAGCCTCGGTCAGGCGGGTCTTGAACGCCTCGGGGATCGGGATGTAGCCGTTCTCCTCGAGTCCGGTCTGGCCGTTCCCGAGCGCCGAGTGCATGAACGCCTTGACCGCGGTCGCCACGTCAGCATCCGGGTACTGCGAGCAGACGATCTCGTACGCGGCGAGCATGATCGGGTACGAGCCCGGCTCTGTGGGCATGTAGAACGACGTCGTGTCGAGGACCAGGTCGTTGCCCTCGCCCTTGAACTTCACACCGTCGATGGCCTTGCCTGCCGTCTCCGTGCTCAACTCGACCGGCTCCGGCCCCGCCGAGGTGATGATCTTGGCGATCGAGAGGTTCTGTGCCTTGGCGAACGACCACTCGTTGTAGGTGATGGAACCCGGGGTGCTCGCAATGGCTGCCGAGGTGCCCTCGTTACCCTTGGCGCCCTCGCCGATGCCGCCGGCAAACGACTTGCCGGCGCCCTTGCCCCACGCCCCGTCGGACGCGGCGTCCAGGTACTTCTGGAAGTTGTCGGTGGTTCCCGACTCGTCGCTGCGGAAGATCACGTTGATCGGAGTGGCCGGGAGGGTGGCGCCCTCATTCAGTGCCGCGATCTCCGGCGCATCCCACGTCTTGACGGTGCCGTTGAAGATCTTGCCCAACGTCGGTCCGTCGAGCACCAGGCCGTCGACGCCCTCGAGGTTGTAGGTGATGGCGATCGGCCCGAATACGGCGGGAAGATTCCATGCGTCGCTGCCACCGCAGCGCTCCTTGGCCTTATCGACCTCACCCTTCTCCGCGTTCAGCGGAGAGTCCGAGCCGCCGAAATCGGTCTGGCCCCCGAGGAACTCCGAGACACCCGCTCCGGAGCCGCTGGAGGTGTAGTTCAGCGTGAACCCGGGGCAGTCCTTCTCGTAAGCGTTGATGAACCGTGTCATCGCGTTGGCCTGCGCGGACGAGCCACTCGCCTTCAGCGCTTCCTTACCGCCGCAATCCCCGGCCGGTGCGGAACCCGTGTCACCCGATCCCGAAGATGCGGTGTTGTTGTCACTGCCGCAAGCCGACAGCAGCAGAGTGCCGGCAGCCAGCAGGCTCACCGCGGCACCAGTTCGTTTGGCCTTCACGAAGCTCCTTCAAATACGGGTACGAAGAGAACGCATGTCGCGTCGAGCAGAACTGTCGCTGCTCGGCTGTGAACCTAAGCGCTGTCGGTGAATCAACGCCCTATGGATGGTGAACGGGAGATGAACCGGGAAGGGGGGTGAGGCGACGATTCCGCAGCAGGGGTTGACGGCGCCCAGATAGCTCCGTATTGGTTGAGTCAATGTCCGTTGAGCAAAATCCCGGCACGGCGGGGCGGGCAGCCGTCTTCGCCGCGCTCGCCGACCCCGCGCGACTGGCGATCGTCGATCATCTGCTGCTGGCCGACGCCTCTCCCTCCGAACTGCAGGCCGTTCTCGGAGTGCAGTCGAATCTGCTGTCACACCACCTGGGCGTGCTCAGGAAGGCCGGTGTCGTCGACGCCACCCGCTCCGAGGCCGATGGGCGACGGACCTATCTGAGGCTCAACCGCCACGCCCTCGACACGTTGGTGCCGTCGGTCGAACGCCAAGCGCATCGGGTGGTTTTCGTCTGCACCCAGAACTCGGCCCGCAGCCAACTCGCCGCCGCGATCTGGAACCGGCGGAGTGAGTTGCCCGCCACCTCGGCCGGCACACATCCCGCGGCCCGCATCCACCAGGGCGCGGTGGCCGCTGCCCGTCGCCACAAGCTGCACCTTCGCCCACACACCCCGCGCTACCTCGGTGACGTGCTAGCGGCCGACGATCTGGTCATCGCGGTGTGCGACAACGCTCACGAGGAACTGCCCGCCGAGCTGAACCGCTTGCACTGGTCGGTCGCCGACCCGGCCCGAACCCAGCGCGCCGAGGCCTTTGACGCCGTGGTCGGCGACCTCACCGAACGGATCGACCACCTCGCGCCCACACTGAAGTCCGCCTGACCGAGGAGTACGCCATGACCGACAACCTCGTCCCCGAGGCCAACCTGCACGGGCGACACGACCTGTCCATCGACCAGCAGCTGGCGCTGAAATCCGCCGGGGCCTACTTGGAGAAGGAGTTCGACGGCAGTCACGACATCGACACGATCGAGCGCTTCCTGCATTCGTCGTATGACCACTTCGCCGGGCGGGCCAGCGTCCCGAACTTCCTTCCCCTGCTGGCCGAACGCTTTGCCCGGCAACAGCTTCGGGCCTTGGCCAAGGTGGAGGGCAAGCACCACGACGGAAAGCCGACGGTGTTGTTCCTGTGCACCCACAACGCGGGACGGTCACAGATGGCGATGGGCTTCTTCACCCAGATGGCGGGCGACGCCGCCGTGGCATGGTCGGGCGGTTCCGAACCGGGCGCGGAGGTGAACCCGGCTGCGGTGGCGGCAATGGCCGAGCGCGGCATCGACATCTCCCGCGAGTACCCCAAACCCTGGACCGATGAGATCGTGCGGGCCGCCGACGTGATCATCACGATGGGTTGCGGCGACGCCTGCCCGGTGTTCCCCGGCCTGCGCTACGAGGAATGGAAGCTCGACGACCCGGCGGGCCGCGGCGTCGACGATGTGCGGCCGATCCGCGACGAGATCGAGCGCCGCGTGCGGGCATTGCTCGCGGAGCTCGACGTCCCTGTCGTTGGCTAAACAGCCGCCGCGTAGGCCGCATCCACGGTAAAGACCTCGAAACCCAGCCGTCGATACGTCTTCACCGCGGCGGCGTTGTCGGACTCGACATAGAGCATGACGGCCGCGTCTTCGGCCGCGGACAACCGCGCCGCGAGATGTTCCAGGCCGACCATGGTCAGCGCCGCGCCGAGTCCCCGGCCCTGGGCCGTCGGGTCGACTCCGACGACATACACCTCGCCCAGAGACGCGGAATGCTGTTTCGTCCAATGGAATCCGAGCAGCGCACCGGTCTGCTCGTCGTAGGCGAGAAACAGACCCGCCGGGTCGAACCACGGCTCCGAGCGGCGCTCGGCGAGATCGGCCTCGGTCCAGCCGCCCTGCTCGGGGTGCCAGGAGAACGCGGCGTTGTTGACCCGCAGCAGCTCGGCGTCATCCTGCGGTCCGGAGTAGGTGGTCATCCGAACCCCCTCGGCAACCGGAGTCGGGGGCAGACCCGCCAGCGGACGCTTCATCTGCAGCAGCTTCCGTACCACCTCGAGACCGAGTGCCGACGCGGTGGCGCGGGCGGGCTCCAGGTTGCCGTGCGCCCAGATCCGCGCTCCCGGCCCCGCTTCGCGCAACGCGGTGCCGATCATCGTCGTGCCGATGCCGCGGCGCCGGGCACTGGGATGGACCACCACCTCGGCCATCGCCGGGGTGTCGGCGGCCGACGGCACCAGGTTCAGATAGCCGCGGATCTCTGCGTCCTCGACGGCCAGGAGATGCCGGGTGCGTTCCTGACCGAGCTCGCGCAGCACTTGATCACCAACGGGGGCTACGCCATCGATGGATCGTGCCGCGCCGATGAGGTCGCGAATCTGGTGCTGTTCGTCCTCGGTGAGACGCGCGTGCCAGCTGATCGACATCATCCCCGGGTCGCTGCGCTCCTGCCCGCTAGTCGTGCCGGATGCCTCAGACGTCACTGACTGCGCAGCGCGTCACCCAGCGCCTCGGGGACGTTGCCGTCGTGCAGCGGGCTGCCACTGTCTTCGTACGGGTCGTCGTCCGGATCGTCCGGAAGCTCCGAGCCTGATGCCGCCGCGCGACCGCGGGCCGGCCGGACAGCCTTGTACCCGACGTTGCGCACGGTCCCGATCAGCGACTCGTACTCGGTGCCGAGCTTGGCGCGCAGGCGCCGCACGTGCACGTCCACGGTGCGGGTGCCGCCGAAGAAGTCGTACCCCCACACCTCCTGAAGCAGCTGGGCCCGCGTGAACACCCGGCCGGCATGCTGCGCCAGGTACTTCAGCAGCTCGAATTCCTTGTAGGTGAGGTCAAGTGGGCGGCCCCGCAGCCTGGCGGTGTAGGTGCCTTCGTCGATCACGAGTTCGCCCAGGCTGATCTTGCCGAGGTTCTCCTGATTGGCCACGCCGCCGCGCCGCCCCACCAGGAGCCGCAGCCGGGCATCGATCTCGGCGGGGCCGGTACTGGGCAGCAGGATCTCGTCCAGGCCCCACTCGACGTTGACGGCGACCAGGCCGCCTTCATTGACGACAGCCACCACCGGAACCGACGACCCGGTCGTCCCCAGTAAGCGACACAGGCCGCGCGCAGCGGCCAGGTCGGTACGCGCGTCGACGATCGCCACATCCGCGGTGCCTGCCTCGAGCAGTGATGACACTTCGGTCGGCGCGGTGCGCACGTTGTGCGCCAGCAGCGATAACGAGGGCAGGACCGACTCGGGATGTGGGTCGACCGTCAGTAGCAGTAGATCCAACTGGCCCTCCAACAGCGGTGGAGATCACTTCGCCGGGACACCGCCGAGACAACCTTGTCGCGCGGTGACTTCCCAGATTCATGCCTGACATATGGCCGTTACCCGGCCGATGGTTCACTAACGATAGCGCGCTACCTGCAGGTAAGCCTCGCCGAACCTGATTTGCTCGCTGCGTGGGCAACAATGTCGGGGTGCGCAAGCTCGTGATCGGTGCCCTGGCGACCCTGGCCGCCCTGGTGGTCGGTGTCGTCGGTACCGACTTCGGAGCAGCCATCTACGCCGAATACCGCCTGGCCAGAAGCGTCCGGACCGCCGCGAACCTGAACTGGGACCCGTCCGTCGCAATCCTGGGGTTCCCTTTTGTGCCGCAGGCGATGCGTGACCATTACGACGAGGTGGAGATCAAGGCCAGTGGCGTTGATCACGACGTGGTCGGGCGGGCGTCTCTGGAGGCGACGCTGCATTCGATCGACCTGGCCGAGGCGTCGTGGCTGATCCCACCGGATGCGACGCTCGAGGTGGGCAAGGTGGAGAGCCGGATCATCATCGATTCCACGCACATCGGGCGGTACATGGGGATACCGGATCTCTTGGTCGAGGCGAGCACCAGAGAGACCAACGACTCGACCGGTGGAACCACGGAGTCGGGGATCTCGAGCAACCGCGGGCTGGTCTACACCGGCACCCCGACGAAGGCCGGCTTCGACAAGAAGGTCAGCATCGCGGTGGACCTGTCCATCGGCGGGCCCGCGTCGACCACGCTGGTGATGTCGGCGACCGGGGTGCTGACCGGACCGGGAACCGCCGACCAGGAGGTTCCCGAGGACAAGCTTCCCGAGGTGCTGGCGGCGTTCTCCACCAGCCTGCCCGGACAGAAGCTGCCGTTCGGCATCACGCCCACCAGCGAGGGCGCTCGCGGCTCCGATGTGATCATCGAGGGCATCGCCGAGGGAGTAACGATCCGGCTCGACGAGTTCAGACTGTCATGAGCTCCTCGTGGATCGCCGTGATCGCCGTGCTGATAGGCGCCTTCGGCCTGGCATTCGTGATCGGCAGGCTGCTGACGCTGCGCGCCGGGCTGGTCAAGGGAGCAGCGGACTATCCCGCCGTCGACCCCAGCGAACTGGGGTTGTCGACCACAGGCCCGACCATCCTGCACTTCAGCGCGGCTTGGTGCGGGCCGTGTGCGGGTGTGCGCCGGGTGGTCGGCCAGGTCTGTGCGGATCTGCCCGCTGTGGCGCACGTGGAAATCGACTTGGACGCCAATCCGGAGGCGGCACGCAAGCTTTCGGTGCTGTCGCTGCCGACGACGCTCATCTTCGATGCCGACGGTCAGGTGCGTTATCGCGTCTCGGGGGTGCCGACGGCCGCTGACCTGCGGTCGGCCCTTGCACCGCTGTTGGCTTGATCACCCTTTCATTGGGTAAGCTGTCCAGCGTGTCAGCCCGCCTCGAGCTCTCGCTCACCAAGCGTCGCGCAGTTGATCTGTGCCGCGTCGCGGGTTGTTGCTGTTGTTGTTGTAGCTGCTGAGTAGCCGCGCCGCTTTCGCGCCGCACTCTGCGAGCGGCCTTCATGGCCTGCCGCTTCCAGCCGCCATCTCGAAACAACAGGAGCAGAACCATGTCGAACATCACAGATGCCGGTCCGGTCACCGGGGCACCGCCGCAGGTGGATGTGCGCGGACCCCGCTTCGCCGCCTGGGTGACCACGGTTGTTCTGGTCGCCGCGCTGCTGGCGTCGACGGCAAGCGCCACCGTCGCGGCGGTGATCCTCGGCGTCCAGGCCGTCGTCTTCGCGATCGGCGCCACGCTCGGCCCCCGGCACCATCCGTACGGCCTGGTGTTCCGCACGCTGGTTGCACCTCGACTCGATCCCGTCACCGAGCGTGAGCCCATCCCGCCGCTGAAGTTCGCCCAGTTGGTCGGCCTCTTGTTCGCGGTCGTCGGCGCCCTCGGCTTCGCCGGCGGCGTTCCGGTGCTGGGTCTGGTCGCGACAGGCTTCGCACTCGTCGCGGCATTCCTCAACGCAGCCTTCGGGATCTGCCTCGGCTGCCAGATCTATCCGCTCGTCGCACGGTTTCGCCCGAAGTCCCTTTAGCACCCTCAAAGCAATCGAAAGGATCTCCTACATGGCACGCTCCGACGTCCTGGTCACAGCTGACTGGGCCGAGAGCAATCTCGAGGCGCCGAAGACCGTCTTCGTCGAGGTCGACGAGGACACCAGCGCCTACGACACCGGGCACATCCCCGGCGCGATCAAGCTGGACTGGAAGACCGATCTGCAGGACCAGGTCAAGCGCGACTTCGTCGACGCCGAGCAGTTCTCCAAGCTGCTGTCTGAGCGCGGCATCGCCAATGACGACACCGTGGTTCTCTACGGCGGCAACAACAACTGGTTCGCCGCGTATGCGTACTGGTACTTCAAGCTGTACGGCCACGAAGACGTGAAACTGCTCGACGGTGGCCGTAAGAAGTGGGAGCTCGACGCCCGTCCGCTGTCCACCGAGGCCGTCACCCGGCCCGGAACGAGCTACACGGCGAAGGACCCCGACAACAGCATCCGGGCATTCCGCGACGAGGCCATCGCCGCGATCGGCGACAAGAACCTCGTCGACGTCCGCTCCCCCGACGAGTTCTCCGGCAAAATCCTGGCGCCCGCGCATCTGCCGCAGGAGCAGAGCCAGCGCCCCGGCCACATTCCGGGCGCCATCAACGTGCCGTGGAGCAAGGCCGCCAACGAGGACGGCACCTTCAAGTCCGACGACGACCTGGCCAAGCTCTATGCCGAGGCCGGCCTGGACGGCGAGAAGGAGACCATCGCGTACTGCCGCATCGGTGAGCGCTCGTCGCACACCTGGTTCGTGCTGCAGGAACTGCTGGGGCACAAGAACGTCAAGAACTACGACGGCAGTTGGACCGAATACGGCTCCCTGGTGGGGGCCCCGATCGAGTTGGGAAGTTGATTATGTGCTCTGCACCGAAACAGGGACTGACGTTGCCCGCGAGCGTCGACCTCGAGAAGGAGACGGTCATCACCGGCCGTGTCGTCGATGGCTCGGGACAGGCTGTCGGTGGCGCGTTCGTGCGCCTGCTGGACAGCTCTGACGAGTTCACCGCAGAGGTCGTCGCGTCGGCCACGGGTGACTTCCGGTTCTTTGCCGCGCCCGGTACCTGGACGCTGCGCGCGCTGTCGCCCGCGGGCAACGGCGACGCCAGCGTGGCGCCCTCCGGCGCCGGTATCCACGAGGTCGACGTCAAGGTCGCCTGACGACGAAGGCGGCGAGGTACGAGCCGGCGAGGAGTCGGGCAATCGGGCCTCGCCTGAGTTCACAAGCACGCCACCGGGCGTTGCTCTGATCTTGCTGTGAAAACGCTGCACGATTAGCTGCTGTCGGCGAAAATATGGTGATCCCGCGCTGCTGGGCGCGGGGTCACCACTATCACTAGGACCGACCATGAAGATCACGATCGCTTGCGCCGCGGCTGCGGCGTTCGCAGCAGTTGCTCTGGTCAGCGCGCCCGCGGCTTTCGCGGCTCCGGAGGATGATTTCCTCCAGGTGATCGCCGGCGGTGGCATCACATGGCCGGCCGAAAAAACCCCCGAGGTCATCGAGACCGGCCAAGCCGTCTGTCAAGACTGGGACAACGGCGCTGACTTCGCGACCGAGGTCTCCGATCTGACGAGTGTCACCGACTGGACTGACTATCAGGCCGGCTACTTCATTGGCGCCGCCACGGGCGCATTCTGCCCGGAGTACGAATACAAAATCAGCTGACCCTTCAAGCCTGACCACTCTGTTCGACAGCCGCCGGGAGAACTTTTTTTCCCGGCGGTTAGACTCCGTGCCGTGGTGCTGTTCTTCGAGATCATGCTTGTCGCGGCGACCGTGGTGATCACGTGGTTCGCGCTGTACGCGCTGTACCGGCTCATCACTGACGAGTCGTGAGTTCCGGAGAGCAGGAGCGCAGCGACCCCGGGATTCGGTCCGGAGGGCAGGAGCGCAGCGACCCCGGGATTCGGTCCGGTGATGAGGCGGTCGCCGTCGCCGCCGAGCGGGCCAGACAGACTGCCGCGCGCAACATCCCGTCGTTCGAGGACCTTCCGCTCCCCGCCGACACCGCCAATCTGCGCAAGGGCGAGAACCTCAATGACGCCCTGCTGGCGTTGCTACCGCTGGTGGGTGTCTGGCGAGGTGAGGGCGAAGGTCATCGCGCCCACGGCGACTTCCGGTTCGGCCAGCAGATCATCGTCTCCCACGACGGCGGTGACTATCTCAACTGGGAGGCCCGCTCCTGGCGATTGACCGACGACGGTGAGTACGACGGTCCAGATCTTCGCGAGACCGGGTACTGGCGTTTCGTCAACGATCCAGGCGACCCAGCCGAAACGCAGGCCATCGAACTTCTGCTGGCGCACTCCGCCGGCTACATCGAGTTGTTCTACGGCAGCCCGCTCAATCAGTCGTCGTGGGAGCTTGTCACCGACGCCCTGGCGCGCAGCAAGTCCGGCATGCTCGTCGGTGGAGCCAAGCGGCTCTACGGCATCGTCGAAGGCGGCGATCTGGCGTACGTAGAGGAGCGCGTCGACGCCGACGGCGGCCTGGTGCCCCACCTGTCCGCCCGGTTGACGAGATTCGTCGGATAGTGCGTCGGCTGGGATTGGCCGCGACCCTGATGGCCGCGGGCGCCGCGGTGGCCTGTTCGGCGCCAGCCGATGCTCCCCCCGGGTCCGAGCGGGCACCGACGTCGACGTCAGTGGCTCCCAGTGTCGGTCACGGCTCGTTGGCCTACTGTCTGGGCCAGCACGGCATTCCCGCACCACCGGGCCCCACGACGGGCCCGCCGCCCGGCGTTGACCCGGCGAGGTGGCACGAAGCGATGGTCGCCTGCGCCTCGCTGGCGCCGGGCCCGGCCGGCTAACCCAGGACGGGCGCCTTTCCGGCGTCGGCCAACCACTGCGTTTTCAACCGGTCCAGCGTCCCATCGTCGCGCAGCGAGTCGACCGCCCAGGAGAAGCATCCGCTCAGGTTGCTGTCGTGATCGAGCACGATGCCGAACTGCTCCGCGTCCTCGCCGGCGCCCGGGAACTGCCCGACCATCACCCCGTCACGCAGCTCGTTGGCCAACGCGAAGGCGGTGTGCAGGTCCGCGACCAGAGCGTCGACCTCTCCGTCGACCAATGCCATCTTCGCGTCGACAGTGGTGGTGTAGACCTCGACGGCCTGCCCGCCTTCGACAGAGGTGGCGGCGCTGTAGCTCGTCGTACCGGCCTGGACGCCCAGCCTCAGACTGCGCAGGCCGTCCAAGGAGGTGACGGCCGCCGCGGGCGAAGTGCGAACGGTGACCACCGCCTGCGTCACGTCGAGGTACGGCGATGAGAAATCGACGGCGGCTTTGCGCTGATCGGTGATGGAGAACTGAGAGAGATTGGCGTCGAAGGACTTCGCACCGGGCGACAACGCCGTGTTGAAGGGCACCCGCACCCAGCGCACGTCATCGTGGGTGTAGTCCATTTTCGTGGCGAGGGCGTAGGCAAGGGCGGATTCGAATCCCTCACCGTTGGTGGGATCGTCACCGATGTACCAAGGCGGATACACCGGTTGGTCGGCGCCGAACGTGATGATGCCGGGGTACAGAGTGCCCAGGGCGTCCTTCGTGCATTTTCGCGGATCGACTTCCGCGACGCGGTCAGCCACAGGGGCGCACGCCACCAACGTCAGCACGGCGGCCGCGCCCACCACCGCCCTACATCCCACGATGGACGGCGACGGCATAGCTGAATCTTTGCAGATTCCGCCGATTGTGCAGCTCCAGACATGGAGCGGCCCCCGAGCCGTTGTTCCTGGTCGGACAAGACCGAGAGGCTCGGGGGCCGGGTGGCTGCGGGGATTTCGCCAGCGCGCGCGGAGTGCGTCAACGGCTTCCCCGGCGCTGCTAGCTCGCAGCCACCTCACATGTCCATAAGTCAATCAATTTCTCGGACCACCTCCTTCCTTGTGTAAAGGCGACCGTACTCCCGCTTCGGCAGCGCGACAACCGATTTAGCGCTCAGCGATCACTGAGAATCGCCGCGTCGATCAATCCGGAGATCTCCGCCGCCAACGGCGCGGGCGCAAGCGCGGCGCCGTCGAGGGTGTGCACGCGGGCCGCCAGCGTGATGCTCGATACCAACCAAACACCTTGTGCAGCAACCAAATCCGCTGGCCGAAGAGCCTGGTAGTCACAGTCGTAGCCCTTGTTCCTGGCGACCTCGAACAGCGCTTGCTGTGTGGTTCCACGCAGAATCGGATACCACGGCGGCGGGGTCAGCAGGCATGTCCGGCCGTCGGCGGAGGTGGTGGCGATGACCACCGTCGACCGCGGCCCCTCGAGGATGTGGCCGTCGGTGCTGACAAAGATCACGTCGCCGGCCCCTTGCCGCTCCGCGTGCCGCAGCGCAGCCATGTTCACTGCGTACGACAGGGTTTTCGCGCCAGCCAGCAGCCACGGCATGGCGTCGGCGCCATCGGCGGCCAGGCCGCGCTCGAGCGTCAAGGCCGCCAGCCCGCTGCTTCGGACCTCGGCGACCCTGGCCGGTACCGGGCCGATCGTGGCATAGGAGGTTCCCGTGAGCGCGGATTCCCTGCCCCGGCTGTACACCAGCCGCAGCACGCCCTCGTCGCCGCCGTCGGCGAGCCAGCGCTCGACCGCGGTCGACACCGCGGCGCGCCATCGAGGCAGATCCGGGGCGGGAAGATCGACGAGCCTGGCGGAGTGTGCCAGCCGGGCGAGGTGCGCCTCGAGCAGACACGGTCGGTGATCGCGGACCAGCAGTGTCTCGAAGATCCCGTCGCCGCGCACAGCGGCCAGATCGTCGGCGTGAAGCAGCGGCGCCTGCGGATCGTGCAGCTTCCCGTCGAGAGTGACCACAACTCCTCGTCGAGGGGACATGGGAAATCAGCGTAGCCCCGGCCGCGCGCGCTCTACTCGTAGAGTTGACCTATGCCTTCGACCACTTCCGGGGTACCGGCTCCCACCACCGGTCCCGACGCCGGTGCCGTCTGGCATTACGGCGACCCGCTCGGCGAGCAGCGGGCCGCTGCGGAAGGCGCGGTCGTGGTCGACCGGTCACACCGGGCCGTGCTGTCGCTCACCGGCGCCGACCGCAAGTCGTGGCTGCACAGCCTCACCACCCAGCATGTCAGCGAGCTCCCCGAGGGCGTGGTGACCCAGAACTTGAGCCTCGACGGTCAGGGACGTGTCGAAGATCACTGGCTGCAGACCCAACTGGACGGTGCCACCGTGATCGACACCGAACCCTGGCGCGGAGAGCCGCTGCTGACGTACCTGCGCAGGATGGTGTTCTGGGCCGACGTGGCGGTCGAGCCAGCCGATCTCGCCGTGCTGTCCCTGCTCGGACCGCGCCTGGCCGACACGCCGGTGCTCGAGGCGCTCGGCGTGCCCGCATTGCCCGCCGAAGGGACCGCGGTGGCCTTGGCCGAGGGCGGTTTCGTGCGCCGGTTACCGGGCTCCGGCATCGAGGTCGATCTGGTGGTACCGAAGGCCCAGGCCGCCGGCCGCATGGACCGGCTGATCGCGGCCGGCGTGCGCCCTGCGGGCGTGTGGGCTTACGAAGCCCATCGGGTGGCGGAGCGCCGGCCCCGTCTCGGCGTCGACACCGACGAGCGCACCATCCCCCACGAAGTGGGCTGGATCGGGCCCGCCGTGCATCTGGACAAAGGCTGCTACCGCGGCCAGGAAACGGTGGCGCGAGTCCATAACCTCGGTAAACCGCCACGCATGCTCGTGCTGCTGCACCTGGACGTCGACGGCGACCGACCTTCCCCCGGCGACCAGCTGCTCGCCGGGGGCCGCACGGTGGGCCGGCTGGGCACCGTGGTCGACCATGTCGACGAAGGCGTGATCGCGCTGGCCCTGGTCAAACGCGGCCTACCGGCCGATACGGCGTTGACCACCGGCGGCGACGCGGCGGTGGTGGCGGCGATCGACCCGGACTCGATGCCGTCCCTCGATGGGGTCGGAGCAGGTCGTCTGGCCGTGGAACGGCTGCGCGGCGGCGCACAGCTGAACGCTCCGACGACCGGCCCTTAACAGGGCCTGCCAGCGGCACGGCGGCGGGCACGGTAAAGTGTTGGCAGGACAATAAACACACTCAGATCGGAGCCGCCTGATTTTAGGCCGCTCCGTTATTGCGCGAGGGGGTTCCCCCATGGGCCGCGGCCGGGCTAAGGCAAAGCAGACCAAGGTTGCACGTGAGCTCAAATACAGCTCACCGCAGACTGATTTCACGCAACTACAGCGTGAGCTGGCGGGCTCGTCGGATGACGACCGCCTCAACGGCAGCAGTGACGTGCCGCCCGATGACGGCTGGACCGACGAGGACGACTGGCGGCGCTAGTCCCCCGCGCTCCCTCAGAACCTGGGGTGTTGACCCACGAGCTCAGCTCGTGAGCTGTCTTTCTTGCCTTTTTTGACGGTTCCGAGGGTCCAGCACCGCAGGTGCCGCGCCGTCAGCACGGCCAGCGCGCGATCAGTGTCCTCCGGCGCGACCACGGCGACCATGCCGACGCCCATGTTGAAGGTCTTCTCCATCTCGGCCCGCTCGATGCGGCCGCGCTGGGCGATCATGCCGAATACCGGCGCGGGCGTCCAGGTGCCTCGATCCAATTCGGCGACCAGCCCGTGCGGAATCACCCGCTCCAGGTTGCCCGCGAGACCACCGCCGGTGACGTGGCAGAACGTCCGCACCTGGGTTTCGGCGGCCAGCGCCAGGCAGTCCTTGGTGTAGATGCGCGTCGGCTCCAGCAGTTCCTCGCCCAGGGTGCGCCCGAATTCCTCGACGTGCCCGGCGAGGTTCATGTGGTCGATGTCGAGCAGCACATGGCGGGCCAGCGAGTAGCCGTTGGAGTGCAGCCCGGTCGACGCCATGGCGATGACCACGTCCCCGGGCCTGACCCGGTCAGGGCCGAGGACGTCGTCGGCCTCCACGACGCCGACGCCGGTGGCGGAGATGTCGTAGTGATCGGGGGCCATCAGCCCGGGATGCTCGGCCGTCTCACCACCGAGTAGCGCGCACCCGGCCATGACGCAGCCGTCTGCGATGCCCGAGACGAGTTCGGCGACGCGTTCGGGGACCGTCCGTCCCACCGCGATGTAGTCCTGCAGGAACAGCGGCTCGGCACCGCACACCACGAGGTCGTCCACCACCATCGCGACGAGGTCGATGCCGACCGTGTCGTGCTTGTCCATGGCCTGCGCGACCGCCAGCTTGGTGCCCACCCCATCGGTCGAGGACGCCAGCAGCGGCTCGCGGTAGTCGCCGCGCAGTGCGAACAGCCCGGCGAAGCCGCCAAGCCCCCCGCGTACCTCGGGCCTGGTGGCCTTTTTGGCCAGCGGCTTGAAGAGTTCGACCGCGCGGTCACCGGCTTCGATGTCCACCCCAGCCGACGCATAGGAAACGCCGTGTTGTTCGGCACGCTCGATCATGGTTGATTCGCCCGCTGCGACTCGCTCATCGGCCATAAGGCTACCGGTCGGCGACCAGAACGTCGGTACGGGCCGGTCACTCGCGTGATCCACCGACGTGGCGGGCCAGCCAATCGTTGAGCGGCTCGGCGGCCCGCAGTGTGGTGATCACACGCTCCTTCGCCTTCTTGGTGCCCAGCCAGGCTCCGACCGGCCAGGTCTTCATCATCGCCATGCCCTTGTGACGCAGCAGTTCGATGCGGGGGTGGTCCTTGGGGTAGCCCTTCGGCGCGGTCTTGAGCACGTCGTGAGCCATGGTCTGGTAGCCGGCATCGTGGAGCGCCGCGACGATCGCCGCCAGTTCGGCACCCGAGGTGTCGGCGTCGACCGCGGCACGGAACCGCTGCAGGGCCGCGGGCTCCGGCATGTACAGGCCGCTGCCCGCCGACAGCCCGTCGGCGGAGAAGGACACGTATCCGTCGCCCAGTTGGGCCGCGCAGGTCGTTTTGTACGGGGTCTTGTCGGCGCTGAACCGGATGTCGCGGTAGGGCCGGAACAGCCTTCCCTCGCCGAACTCGTCGGTCAACTCGGCCAGCAATTCCTCCATCGGCGCCTTGACGCACCGTTCGTAGACAGCCTTGTGGTCCTGCCAGTACACCTTCGAGTTGTCGGCCTCGAGGCCTTCGTAGAATTCGACCGCTTCGATCGGCCACCCATGAAACGCCATCACCGCCATTGTGGGCGAGTTCAGCGCGCATCGTGGCTGATCGGACCGTCCTCAGTGGCGCAGGCTGGCCGTAAAGGAGTCAACCGCGTAGTTTTTGGGCACTCCGTCAGTCCATCGGCTCCGAATCGAGAGCAGAGTAGCTATTGGAGGGATGGGTCGTGGCTGAACACATGCGATGTCTGGTTACCGGGGCTACCGGTTACATCGGCGGCCGGCTGGTACCTGTGCTGCTCGAGCGCGGCCATCACGTGCGTGCGATGGCCCGAACGCCGGACAAACTGTCCGGCGCCCCCTGGCGGGACCGCGTCGAGGTGGTCCAGGGTGATTTGACCAAGCCGGATTCCCTGGTGGCGGCGTTCGAGGGCATCGACGTCGTCTATTACCTCGTGCACTCGATGGGCACGTCGAAGGACTTCGTCGCCGAGGAGAGGCAGTCGGCACGCAACGTGGTCGCCGCTGCCCAGAAGGCCGGTGTCCGGCGGCTGGTGTACTTGAGCGGTCTGCATCCCGAGGATGTTCCGCTGTCGCGGCACCTGGCGTCACGCACCGAGGTCGGGCAGATCCTGATCGATTCCGGCATCGAGAGCATCGTCCTGCAGGCCGGCATCGTCATCGGATCGGGATCCGCGTCGTTCGAGATGGTGCGTCACCTCACCGACCGGTTGCCCGCCATGACGACGCCGAAGTGGGTGCACAACGACATCCAGCCGATTGCGATCGGCGATGTCCTGCACTATCTCGCCGAGGCCGCGACCGTGGCCGTGCCCACGTCGCGCACCTGGGACATCGGAGGTCCCGACGTCATGGAGTACGGCGATGCGATGCAGGGTTACGCCCAGGTCGCAGGTCTGCGGCGGCGTTTGATCATCGTGCTGCCGTTCCTCACCCCCACGATCGCGAGCTGGTGGGTGGGTCTGGTGACGCCCATCCCGTCGGGCCTGGCCCGACCGCTGGTGGAATCGCTGGAGCACGACGCGGTCATGCACGAGCACGACATCGACGCCGTCATCCCGCCACCAGAGGGCGGGCTGACCAATTATCGCGACTCGGTCGCCGAGGCGTTGCGGCAAGACGGGACCGCGTCACGCGACGGCCGGCGCCACCTGATGCGATTCAGCTCGATCGACCCGCAGTAGGTCAGGGTCTGCGCAGCGCCGAGGCGTTGTCGTTGTCCACCGTAAGTGGGATACCGGTCCGCGCCGCGGTCTCGAGCATGTGCTCGATCACGTTCTTGCCAAGCGCGGTCTCTCCCGGCAGCTCGATCGGGTAGTCGCCGTCGAAACACGCAGAGCACAGCCGCGTTGCGGGCTGCTCTGTCGCCGCGATCATGCCCTGGCGACTGATGTAGGCCAACGTGTCGGCGCCGATCGCGCGCCGGACTCCGTCGAGCATCTCGTCCTCGTTGGCCGAGATGCTCGCCGCGTTGGCGATCAGCTCGGCGGGCGTGGCGAAGTCGATTCCGTAGAAGCAGGGCCACTTGACCGGCGGCGACGCGATCCGCACGTGCACCTCGAGCGCTCCAGCTTCCCGAAGCATCCGGATCAGCGCCCGCTGGGTGTTGCCGCGGACGATCGAGTCGTCGACAACGATCAGTCGCTTGCCCCGGATGACTTCCTTGAGCGGGTTGAGCTTCAGCCGGATACCGAGCTGGCGGATGGTCTGCGACGGCTGGATGAACGTCCGACCGACATACGCGTTCTTCATCAGGCCCTGCCCGTAGGGGATGCCTGAACCCTGCGCGTAGCCGACGGCCGCCGGTGTGCCCGACTCCGGGACGCCGATGACGAGGTCTGCGTCGACCGGGCTCTCCGCGGCCAGCCTGCGGCCGATCTCGACGCGGGTGGCGTGCACCGAGCGGCCAGCCAGCGTGCTGTCCGGCCGGGCCAGGTAGACGTACTCGAACACGCAGCCCTTGGGCGTCGGGTTCGCGAAGCGGGTGGAGCGCACGCCGTCGGCATCGATGGCGAGCAGTTCGCCCGGCTCGATGTCGCGGACGAACGCCGCGCCGACGATGTCGAGGGCGGCGGTTTCCGACGCCACCACCCAGCCCCGGTCCAGCCGGCCCAGCGACAGCGGCCGCACTCCGTAGGGGTCGCGGGCCGCGTAGAGCGTGTTCTCGTCCATGAAGGTCAGGCAGAAGGCACCGCGGACGGTCGGGAGCAGTTCGAGGGCTGCCTGTTCGAGAGTGGAGTCCGCCGCGCCGTGCGCGAGCAGTGCGCCGAGGATGTCGGAGTCGGTGGTGGCGGTGATATCGCCCCGGTTGCCCATCAGGCCCTGATCGCGGGCGCGCGTGGTCAGCTCGGCGGTGTTGACCAGGTTGCCGTTGTGCCCCAGCGCCACCCCGGTGCCCGCGGCGGTGTTGCGGAACACCGGCTGCGCGTTCTCCCAGGTGGTGGAGCCGGTGGTGGAGTATCGGCAATGCCCGACGGCGACGTGGCCCGGCATGGCCGCGAGTGTCTGCTCATCGAAAACCTGGCTGACAAGCCCGAGGTCCTTGAACACCAGAACCTGCGAGCCGTCGGCAACGGCGATGCCCGCGGCCTCCTGCCCCCTGTGTTGCAGGGCATAGAGGCCGTAGTAGGTGAGCTTCGCCACTTCCTCGCCGGGCGCCCAGACCCCGAATACGCCGCATTCTTCTTTCGGCTCGTGTTCGTCCTGCATGTCCTGCACGGGCTGCTCGGCGGTCACGATCAGGCTGCTCCCTGGGGGCTGTGGGTGACGCTGGCCAGTCTACGGTCAACGGCCGCGAAACGCGGAATCAGGCGTCGGCGTGGCCGATCTAACAACACTCACCGGTCGGTCGGCGATTCCCGGCCAGCCAAACCCGTTGACGCTCAATCGGGAAACCCGACCAGCGGCAGCACTCCAGCGATCTCCCCGGCTCGCGAACCCGACATCTGCGCTGAGCCCGCCGCGACGGCCTCGGTGAGCGACAGCAGCCCGGTCGCCAGCAGCAGCCAGGTGCGCGGGTCAGCCTCGACGACGTTGGGTGGGTTACCCCGGGTGTGTCGCGGGCCCGAGATGCACTGCACCGCAACGAAGGGCGGCACCCGCACCTCGACGGTGGCTCCCGGCGCGAGCGCGGCCAGGGTTCTGGCGGTGGCCCGCACGGCTTCGGCGAGTTCGGCGCGGGCCGGGGCCGGCGCGGCGTCGTCGCGCAGCCAGTCGACCACCGCCGCCACCGCGGCGCGGGTCTTTACCGGATCGGCACTACGGCGGGCGGCCATAATCTAGGGTCTCAAAGTGTCTGTCAGCCGCGACGACCCACCGTACAAACTCGCGGGTGCGTTCCTTCTGGCGATCATCGTCGTCGCCGGCTCCTTACTCTTCCTGCAGTTCCGTGGGCAGTTCAGGTCCACGACGGAGTTGACGCTGCTGTCGCCGCGGGCAGGTCTGGTGGTGGAACCGGGTGCCAAGGTCACCTACAACGGGGTCGAGATCGGCCGGGTGGCTGGGATCTCGCCGGTCGAGCGCGACGACACCCCCATGGCGACGGTGACGCTCGATGTCGAACCCGACTACCTGCGGTTCATTCCTGCCAACGTGGTCGCCGAGATCCGTGCGACGACGGTGTTCGGCAACAAGTACGTGTCCTTCAGTTCACCGGAAAACCCTGTTGCGCAACGTGTTTCGCAGGGCGACTTGATCGATGTCGCCGGGGTGACGACCGAGTTCAACACCGTGTTCGAAACCGTCACCGCGATCGCCGAACAGGTGGACCCGGTGAAGTTGAACCAGACGCTGAGCGCCGCCGCCCAGGCGCTGGCCGGGCTGGGCGACCGGTTCGGCGAATCGTTGACCGACGGCAACCAGATACTCGGCGACCTGAACCCCAGGATGCCTGCACTGCGTTATGACATCGAGCAGGTCGCGGTGCTGACCGACGTGTACGCCGACGCGTCGCCGGATCTGTTCGAGGGCCTGGACCGCGCCGTCACGACGGCGCGCACGCTCAACGACCACCGCGACGACATCGACGCGGCACTGATGGCCGCGCTGGGTTTCGCCGATGACGCCACCGACACCTTCGAGCAGGCGGGCCCGTATCTCGTCCGCGGCGCCGCCGATCTGATCCCCACGTCGAAACTGCTCGACGACTACCGCGGCATGATCCTGTGCACGATCCGCAACTATGCCGAGGTCGGACCCGAGATCGCCCGCGTTCTGGGCGGTGACAACGGCTTTTCCCTGCGCTCCGCGGGCACCGTGCTCGGCGCGGGGAACCCCTTCATCTATCCCGACAACCTGCCGCGGGTGAACGCCAAGGGAGGCCCGGAGGGGCGTCCGGGGTGCTGGCAGAAGGTGACCCGCGACCTGTGGCCGATGCCCTATCTGGTGATGGACACCGGATACAGCCTGGCACCGTACAACCACATGGAGCTCGGCCAGCCGATGTACATCGACTACGTCTGGGGTCGGCAGGTCGGTGAGCTCACCATCAATCCGTAACCCTTGACCTCAACGATCATTGAGGTTCTACGTTGGGCCGCATGACCTTTACATCGTTCGAAATCGCGTTCCTGAAGCACGCCGATGTGGGCAGGCTCGCCACCATCCAGCCCGACGGCACCCCCCAGAACAGTCCGGTCGGCTTCACATTCAACGAGGAGCTCGGCACCATCGACATCGCCGGCTATCAGATGTCGCGCAGCCGCAAGTACCGCAATATCGCGCGAAATGACAAGGTGGCGTTCGTCGTCGACGACATCCCCTCCCGCGATCCGTGGCGGGTGCGCTGCCTGGAGATCCGCGGCACCGCTGAACAGGCGGTGCTCGACGAGGCGCCGCGGGAACCCAACGGCGATGAGCTCGACGGTGCCATCATCCGCATCACCCCGCGCCGGGTGATCAGTTTCGGGATCGACGACCAGACAACCGAACCGCACCAGTTGGTCGCTCACGTCCGGAACTTCGACGCTGAACGGCCAGAGCGGCAATCGCTCCTGCCTCATTGATCGCGAGGTGCGCCAGCATCGGCGCGGCCAGACTGCCCGACTTCGCATAGAGCCACGCGAAGATCCAGCCGGCAGCGCCGGTGACCGCCACCGTGGCGGGTACCGACTCGCCCGTCGCGCGGGCGTCGGGCACGTGTGACAGCCCGAACGTCGCCGCCGCGACCAACGGACCACCGGTGGCACCGAACGCGCGTGTCGCGACCGTGCCCAACGCCGCGCGGAAGGCCGCTTCCTCGGACCACACCGTGCCGAACGGGATCCGCAGCAACAGCCAGCGACCGGTCGGTGCGGGCAGCACGCGCCCGGCCATGCCGGAGCGGACCGGCGGGATCGCCGTTGCAACGGCCACCGCGAGCACCACGGGTGCGGCCGCCGCAGCGCCCCAACGCAGGCCGGACCACAGCGTGGGTGGTCTCAGCCCCAGCGAGGCCCGGGCCGATACCGCCGCTGCGGTGCCGAACGCCGCGTGCGGGACCGGGTGCCACCGCGCCGGGATCCGCGGCGTAACGGTGCTCCACGCGAGGAGCACCGCGGCCAGCGCAGCCGTTCGCCCCTTATCGGACAGCACTAGGCGCCGTCGGCGGATTCGGTCTCGCGCAGGGCGACGCGGATCCGCTCGGTGTCGGCGGGTGTCCAGCCCTGCGGAGGCGCCACCCCGGCCCAACCGTCGAGGATGTAGTCGCCATAGTTGTGCCCGTGCCCACCCGGCGCCGACGCCGCGTTCGTCATGTCGGCGGCGACCTGCCAGAACGTGATGATCGGGTACCAGCGCATCAACGCCGTCCGGTCGCGCCCCGGCGGTTCGGCGAGCCAGTCGGGCCGGGTGAACAGCAGGTCCTGCGACCACCAGACGATCGGATCCGAGGCGTGCTGCAGGAACAGCACTCTCGTGCCGTCCCACGGCGGCGCGGTGTCCCCGGCGATCTCCCCCGTGCTGCTGCCCTGCGAGAAGCGCACGATCCGGCCGTTGTCGTAGCGCGGCTCCACCTCAGGGGTGCCGGGGTCACGACGCACCGTGACCTTGTGCCAGAGCGGGCTGGCGTTCGGCGGGCCCACCCACAGCACCGAAGAAAACCCCTTGTCGGCGATATCGGGCAGCCATTCGAAGGCGCCCTGACCGGCCATCGAGCCCAGGCTTTCGCCATAGAGCACCAACCGCGGGCGCTGGTCCGGCGGCAATTGGGCCCATCGTTGGTGGATCGCGTCGATCATCATCGCGCCCGAGTCCATCGACTTCTGCTGATCGCCGAGAAACGAGATCCAGCTGGGCAGATACGAATACTGCGATCCCACGATTGCGGAGTCGCCGTTGTACATCAGCTCCAGCGACCTGGCCGCGATCGGGTTGATCCATCCCGTCCCGGTGGTCGGGGCGATGACGAGCACCTCGCGCTCGAAGGCACCGCTGCGTTCGAGTTCGCTGAGTAGCACGGCCATTCGGGCTTCGTCGGTGTCGGCGGTCTGCAGACCGACGTAGACACGGATCGGCTCCTGGGCGGGCCGCCCGTTGATCCGGGTCAGCTCGGCGGCGTCAGGGCCGCCGGCGACGAAGCTGCGGCCCTGATATCCCAATGAGTCCCATGACGCGAAAGACGTTGGGCTTCCTGACCTCTCGGACTCTTGGGGTTGGACCACACCTTCCCTGGTGGTGGTGTTCTGCGGTTGGAATACCCGGTTCGCCCCGGCGAGGAAGCCACGCAGCAACACACCGTTGACCAACGTGATCACGAGCACCACGACGATCGCGGTGCCGATGAACAACGCCACCTCGTCGGACAGTCGCCAGCGGCGAATTCCGAAGCGAGCCATCATCTTGATGATGTCCAGGAGCACCCGGGCCACCGCGACACACACCCCGCCGACGAGCGCCGCGACCACGAGGGTCCGCAGATAGCTCGTCGTGCTGGGACCTTCCGTGCCCATCAACGCGGAAACCTGGCGCTGCCACGCAGCGGCCGGGATCACCATCAGCACGCACGCCGCGAAAGACAACACCACGGTGGCCGACTTCATAGCCGAGGACACCCCCAGCGACGGTGGCCACCACGGTCGACCCGCCAGTAGGAAGCGGCGGACCATCCTGGACACGAACACCCCGATGCCGTAGCCGATCGCGGCGTTGACTCCACCGATCAGCCCGGCGAACAGCCAGTCCCTGGGCAGCAACGACGGCGTCAGCGACAGACAGAAGAACAGCGCACCGAAACCGATACCGGTGAAGTCCAGGCGGAGCAGATTCCAGGCCCAGAGGTAGAGGGAACTTCTCTCGCGGGTCTGCGAGGTCACCCGAACAACCCGGGCAGCACGCCCTCCGACGTGCGCCGCAACTCCTCCAGGGTCACCGTGAACTGGCCCTGCACCTCGACGGCCGCGGCGCCACCCTCGGGCCCGTCGTCGACGACGCCGATCCGGGTGGCGGGCAGTCCGCGCGCCTGGCACATCGCGGTGAACCGGCTCTCCTCGGTGCGCGGAACCGCGACGAGCACCCGTCCCGCCGACTCGCTGAAGAGCGTGACGAAGGGATCGGCCGATTCGGGAAGCACGATGCGGCAACCGGTTTCGCCAGCCAGTGCCGCCTCGACCACCGCCTGGATCAGCCCACCCTCGGACAGGTCGTGGGCGGCCGACACCAGGCCGTCACGCGATGCGGCGGTCAGCACGTCGGCCAGCAGCCGTTCCCGCTCCAGGTCCACCGCCGGCGGCAGGCCGCCGAGGTGGTCGGCAGTGACCTGGGCCCAGATCGAGCCGTCGAACTCGTCGCGGGTGTCACCGAGCAGGATCAGCGTCTCGCCGGGCTCATGGCCGAACCCGGTGGGGATGCGACGCTTGACATCGTCGATGACCCCGAGGATGCCGACGACCGGGGTCGGCAGGATCGCCGTGGTCCCGGTCTGGTTGTAGAAGCTGACGTTTCCGCCCGTGACCGGAATGCCGAGTGTCGCGGCGCCATCGGCCAGTCCGCGGACCGCCTGCGAGAACTGCCACATCACGCCGGGATCCTCCGGTGAACCGAAGTTCAGGCAGTTGGTCACCGCGATGGGGGTGGCTCCGGTGACGGCGACGTTGCGGTAGGCCTCGGCCAGGGCGAGCTGGGCACCGGCGTAGGGATCCAGCGCCGTGTACCGGCCCGACGCATCGGTGGAGATCGCGATGCCGCGGCCGGTCTCTTCGTCGACGCGCAGCACGCCGCCGTCGGCGTTCTCGGCCAGCACCGTGTTTCCGCGCACGTAGCGGTCGTACTGCTCGGTGATGAAGGCGCGACTGCACAGGTGCGGGCTGCCGACCATGGCGAGCAGCGTCTTGCGCAGGTCGTCGCCGCTGGATGGCCGCGGCAGCGATGCCGAGGTATCGGCGTTGAGCGCGTCCTGGCTGTCGGGGCGCTCGACGGGCCGCTCGTACACCGGACCCTCGTGCGCAACGGTGCGCGGTGGGACGTCGACGACGGTCTCGCCGTGCCAGGTGATCTCGAGGCGATCACCGTCGGTGACTTCGCCGATGACGGTGGCCAGCACGTCCCACTTGCGGCACACCGCCAGGAAGGCGTCGACGTTGTCCGGGGTGACGACCGCGCACATGCGTTCCTGGGACTCGCTGGACAGGATCTCGGCCGGCGTCATGTTGGTTGCCCGCAGCGGCACGGTGTCCAGCTCGACCCTCATGCCGCCATCGCCGGCGGAAGCGAGTTCAGATGTGGCACAGGATAATCCGGCACCACCCAAGTCCTGAATGCCGACCACGAGATCGGCCGCGTAGAGCTCGAGGCAGCACTCGATGAGCACCTTCTCGGTGAACGGGTCCCCGACCTGGACCGAGGGCAGCTTCTTGCGGCCCGCACCGCCTTCGTCACCGCCGAAGGTCTCCGAGGCCAGCACCGACACCCCGCCGATCCCGTCGAGACCGGTGCGGGCGCCGAACAGGATGATCTTGTTGCCGGTTCCGGACGCGAACGCCAGGTGCAGATCCTCTTTGCGCAGCACGCCGACACACAGCGCGTTCACCAGCGGGTTGCCCGCATAACTGGCATCGAACACCGTTTCACCACCGATGTTCGGCAGCCCCAGTGAGTTCCCGTATCCCCCGACGCCGCGCACCACGCCGTCGAGGACGCGTCGGGTGTCGGGCGCGTCGGCAGCGCCGCACCGCAGCTGATCCATCACGGCCACCGGCCGGGCGCCCATCGCCATGATGTCGCGGACGATGCCGCCGACACCCGTGGCGGCACCTTGGTAGGGCTCAATGTAGGACGGGTGGTTGTGGGATTCCACCTTGAAGGTGGCCGCCCAGCCGTCACCGATGTCGACAACCCCGGCGTTCTCCCCGATGCCCGCGAGCATCGCCGTGCGCATCTTTTCGGTGGTGGTCTCCCCGAAGTAGCGAAGATGGACCTTCGATGACTTGTAGGAGCAGTGCTCGCTCCACATCACCGAGTACATCGCGAGCTCGGCGTCGGTGGGCCGACGACCGAGGATCTCGCGGATTCGGTCGTACTCGTCGTCCTTGAGGCCCAGCTCACGGAAGGGTTGGGGGTGGTCGGGAGTAGCTGCGGCCCGCTCGACGGTGTCTACTTCTTGGGTCAACCCAGACGTCACGGAGCCAGTTTAGTGGGTGCCCGGAAATGTCACTCCCACAGTTCGCCCAGCGCGGCGGCAATGGCCGTGGGGTCCTGCGCGTCGGTGTTGCAGCTCACGGCCACGGCCGCCCGGCGATCCGCACTTATCCCGAAGTCCGAGACGAAGCCGGCCCATGACCCGTCGTGACCGAGTGTGCCGTCGGCGTAGACGTTGATCCCCGCGCCATAGCGGTCGCCGGTGCCCTCGTCGGTGTCCACCGCACCGGCAAGTTGCGCGTCGAGCAGCCGCCGGCCGCCCAACGCTCCGGTCCGGTAGTTGTCGGCCCATCGGACCAGCTGGCTCGGCGTGGTCTTGATCGAGCCGTCGCCGACCTGCTCCCAACCGGACCGCGACGGCACGTACTCGCCACCGCTCCACTCGTATGGCACCGCTTCGCCGGAGACCGTCCCGATCGGATCCAGCACCATTGCCAACCCGAGCGGCACGAAGATCTCGGCGGCCAGGACCGTCGCCAGCGGTTGTGAAGTGACCCGCTGCGCGATCTCGCCGAGCAGCAGGTAGTTGGAGTTGGAGTACTCAAACCGTTCGCCCGGATCGAAGTCGAGCTCTTGCACTTTCGCCAGCACCCGCATCGCGTCGGCGTTGGTAGTGCGATCCGAGTAGCCGTAGCCCGCGTCCTCGAGGAGCCCGATGTAGTCGGGGATGCCGCTCGTCTGGTGCATCAGCTGCGCGACGGAAACCTTCTCGGCCCACCCAGGCAATCCGGCGACGTGCTGGGCCAGCGTGTCGTCGATGGTGAGACGGTCGTCCTGGACCAGTAGCAGGACCGCGGTCGCGGTGAACTGCTTTGACACCGAGGCGATGTCGAAGGGGGTGTCGGGGGTGAGGCCGGCACCGGTGGACAGGTCGGCAACGCCGCGGACCCCGGTCCAGACCACCTCGCCCTCGATCCCCACGGCAGCGGAGCATCCGGGCTCATCGTCGGCCGCGGCGTCGTCCAGCAATGCCTGGCTCAGCGCTGCCCGGTCGAGCGACTCAGGGGCGTCGGCCTGCCCGGCACACGCGGCGCACAGCAGCACGACCGCGACGAACGGCCGCAAAGCCTTTCGAGTCGCCACGCGCGAGCCGTCATCCCCCGGCGACGCAGAAGGCGTTGCCCTCCGGGTCGGCCAGCACCACCCACTGGAACTCGGCGCCGAAGCTGTGCCGGCCGGTCTCGCGCGCGCCCAGACCGACGAGGCGGGCCACCTCGGCCTCCTTGTCAGCGGAGTGGAAGTCCAGGTGCACCTTGTTCTTGCCGGGTGTCGGGTCGGGCACCCGCTGGAAGCCGAGCGCTGGGCGTCCCTCGCTGGTGACCATGACGAATTCGCCTGGCGCGACGGCGTTCACATCTCCACCCGCAGCCTTGGCCCACCAGTCGGCGAGCCCGTCGGGATCCACACAATCGAACGTGATCATCTCCACTTTCAGTGACATGCCCCGACCCTAAAACAGCCGGGTGACAAGAAAGCGTGAAGTGCCGCCGCATAGGCGGCCACATCGGACGCGCCCATCACTTCGCGTGCCGAGTGCATCGCCAGCTGAGCCGCTCCGACGTCGACGGTCGGGATTCCGGTCGCCGCCGCCGTCATCGGCCCGATCGTCGATCCGCATGGAAGGTCGGCGCGGTGCTCGTACCGCTGCAGCGGCACGCCTGCCTGCTCGCACGCCAGCGCGAACGCCGCGGCGGTGCGACCGTCGGTGGCGTAGCGCAGGTTGGGCTGGACCTTGAGCACTGGACCCGCGTTGACCTCGATGAGGTGGCCCGGCTCGTGTCGTTCCGGATAGTTCGGATGAGTGGCGTGTGCCATGTCCCCGGAGGCGACCATCGACGCCGGCAGCCGGCGCAGGAAGTCCTCCCGGCCGCCGCCCTCGGCCAGCGTGATCCGCTCCAGCACCGTCAGCAGCAGGCCGGACTGGGCGCCGTGGTCGGACTGGGACCCGACCTCCTCGTGGTCGAACAGCACCAGCACCGGCACCACGTGCCCCCCGGCGGCCGGGTCGGCGGCCAGGAACGCCTCCAGCCCCGCGTAGCACGTCGCCTGGTTGTCCAGCCGTGGCGCGCTGAGTAATTCGCCGTCGACGCCGGCCAGCCGCGACGGGTTGATGTCGTGCGTCATCAGGTCGAAGCCCAGCACGTCGTCGACGTCGACGCCGGCCCGCTCGGCCACGTAGGCCAGGAAGGACCGGGCGCCGCTGCCGACACCCCAGACGGCGTTGACGTGCCGTTGCGGGTTCAGCTCGACGCCCTTGCGGTCCTCGGACAGGTGAATCGCCAGCTGCGGCACCCGCAGGATCGGGTCATCGATCCGGACGAGGTCGTGCTCCACGGTGTGGCCGGCACCCCTCCCCGAGTCGCTTCGCTCCTGCCCGCCGGACCGCACCGAGAGCCGGCCACTGATTCCCAGGTCTCGGTCCAACCATGAGTTCAGCCATGCACCGCCATAGGGTTGCAGCGCTACCACCTGCCACCCCGCGACGAACCGGTCCGGGTGCTGCTTGACCCGCAGGTTCGGGCTGTCGGTGTGAGCGCCGACGACCCGGAAAGGCAACCCCGGCTCGCTCGTGGACCGCCACGCGATCAATGACCCGGCCCGCACCACGAAGTGGTCGCCCGAGGCGGGCCACGCGTCGCTCTCGGACAGTTCGGTGAACCCGGCGGCCAGCAGGCGATCAGCGGCGGTGCGGCACACATGGAATGGCGACGGCGACGCGTCGATGAACTCGCAGAGGCCCTGGGGGCTGGCTGGCATCTTTCCATCTTGAAGGGTCAACTCGTTGATCTTGACGCTAGGGTCCAGATGTGTCTCGCCCCCAGCCCATCTTGACGCCGTTGAGCCCGGCGGCGATCTTCCTCGTGGCGACCATCGGCGAGGGGGGCGAATCAGTGGTGCACGACGCACTGTCCGGGCTGAGCGGCCTGGTCCGGGCGGTCGGATTCCGGGTTCCCGACGCGCGGCTGAACCTGGTGGCCGGTATCGGGTCGAGCGCGTGGGACCGGTTGTTCTCGGGTCCGCGGCCGGCCGAGCTCCACGAGTTCATTGAGCTGACAGGCGCCCGACATCACGCACCGGCCACCCCCGGCGATCTGCTGCTGCACATCAGGGGCGGATCGCTGGATGTGTGTTTCGAGCTCGGCGGCCGGGTGCTGGCGTCGATGGCGGGCGCCGTCACCGTGGTCGACGAGGTGCACGGATTCAAGTTCTTCGAGCAGCGCGATCTGCTGGGCTTCGTCGACGGCACCGAGAACCCCGACGGGCCCGACGCCGTCGCCGCGGTCCAGATCGGCGAGAGCGACCCCGACTTCGCCACGGCGAGCTATGTGCACGTGCAGCGCTACACCCACGACATGGACGCGTGGAATGCGCTCAGCGTCACCGAGCAGGAACTCGTCATCGGCCGGACCAAGCTCGAGGACATCGAGCTCGACGACGCGGTCAAGCCGGCCAACTCGCACGTGGCGCTGAATACGCTGACCGACGACGACGGCAACGACCTGCAGATCGTCCGGGCCAACATGCCGTTCGGCACGCTCGGTAACGGAGAGTCAGGCACGTACTACATCGCCTACGCCGGCGACCCCGCCGTCACCGAGAAGATGCTGAGCAACATGTTCATCGGCGATCCGCCCGGGAACACCGACAGGATCCTGGACTTCTCGACGGCGAAGACGGGAACGATGTTCTTCGTGCCGACCATCGACTTCCTCGATGACCCGCCGCCGCTGCCGTCGCTGCCGTCGACGGCCGGTGATCCACAACCACCCGAAACCCCCTCTACATCAACCGTTTACAACGGCTCTCTGGCCATCGGCAGTCTGAAAGGACAACCGCAATGAACAACCTGTATCGCGAACTCGCGCCGATCACCGACGTCGCGTGGTCGGAGATCGAGCAGGAGGCGACACGCACGTTCAAGCGCCATATCGCCGGTCGCCGGGTGGTCGACGTCAGTGAGCCCGGCGGTCCGGTGACCGCCGCGGTGAGCACGGGTCATCTGCTCGACGTAGCCGCGCCCGGTGACGGGGTTCTCGCCCACTTGCGTGACGCCCGGCCGCTGGTGCGGCTGCGGGTGCCGTTCACCGTCAGCCGGGTCGACGTCGACGACGTCGAGCGCGGATCGCAGGACTCGGACTGGGACCCGGTCAAGGAGGCGGCCAAAAAGCTTGCCTTCGTGGAGGATCGGGCGATCTTCGAGGGGTACGAAGCCGCGCACATCGGCGGCATCCGCAAGTGCAGCTCCAATCCGGCGCTGGCGTTGCCGGAGGATCCACGCGAGATTCCCGACGTGATCGCCCAGGCGCTGTCGGAGCTGCGACTGGCGGGCGTCGACGGACCGTACTCGGTGTTGCTGTCCGCCGATGTCTACACCCAGGTCAGCGAGTCGACGGCGCACGGGTATCCGATCCGCGAGCACATCAACCGTCTGGTGGACGGCGACATCATCTGGGCGCCCGCGATCGACGGCGCGTTCGTGTTGTCCACCCGCGGTGGAGATTTCGACCTGCAGCTGGGCACCGACGTGTCGATCGGCTACCTGTCGCATGACGCCGACAGCGTGCAGCTGTACCTGCAGGAGACGCTGACGTTCCTCTGCTACACCGCCGAGGCGTCGGTCGCGCTGAGCGCCTGAACCGGGTGCGGGCTACGCCGCCAGCACCGTATCCAGCGCGGAGTAGAACAGCCCGAGCCCGTCGTCGGACGGGCCGGTCAGGGCCTCCGTGGCGTGCTCGGGATGCGGCATCAGGCCGACGACGCGGCCGTTGGCCGAGCTGACGCCCGCGATAGAGCGCATCGAGCCGTTCGGGTTGTCGCCGCGGTACCGGAACACCACCCGATTCTCACCCTCGAGTTCGTCGAGCAGGTCCTCGCTCGCAACGTAGCGGCCCTCGCCGGACTTCAGCGGCACCAGCAGGTCGGCACCCTGCTCGTAGCGCGACGTCCACGCGGTCGAGTTGGACGCGACCTCCAGCCAGACGTCGCGGCACACGAAGTGCAGGCCCGCGTTGCGGGTCAGCGCGCCGGGCAGCAGGCCTGCTTCGCAGAGCACCTGAAAACCGTTGCAGATGCCCAGTACCGGCATCCCGCGCCCGGCGGCGGCGACAACCTCGCCCATCACCGGCGCGAAGCGTGCGATTGCTCCGCAGCGCAGGTAGTCGCCATAGGAGAACCCGCCGGGAACCACCACGGCGTCGACCCCCTTGAGGTCGGCGTCGGCGTGCCACAGACTTACCGATTCGGCGCCTGCCAGCCGCACCGCTCGCGCGGCGTCGACGTCGTCGAGGGTGCCCGGGAACGTGATGACACCCACACGGGTGGTCATTGCCCGTCCTCCCGGCTGACGGTCCAGTCCTCGATCACGGTGTTGGCCAGAAGCGATTCCGCGATCTCGGCGAGCTTCTCGTCATCGATGCCGTCATCGACCTCGAGCTCGAATCGCTTGCCCTGTCGTACATCTGAGACGCCGTTGAAGCCGAGACGGCCGAGGGCACCCACGATCGCCTGCCCCTGAGGGTCGAGGATCTCGGTCTTCGGCATGACGTGCACCACCACTTTTGCCACGGCGTCACTCTACCTGCGACGACTGCGGTGCGGTTTCACCGGCACGACCCGAGGTAGGCGGCGCACAGCGGCCCGGCCATCGCGTCGAACACCTGGGCGTCCGAAACGGCCGGCCATTCGACCTGTGCGGGCAGCGTCGTCCACAGCACCACCTCGACCAGCGTGCTGTTGCCGGGATCGGCGAGCAGATAGGCATGCATGGCCCGGCTGCCCGGGTCGCTGACCACCGCCGCGAAACGCTGCGCGTCGCTGGTGGTGATCGACGGCGAGATCTGGGGCGCGGTCAGGTGGCAGTTCGCCAGCGCGATCCGGGCCTTCTCCAGCGTTTCCAGCGCCAAGCGCCCGCCTGTCACGGTATCGCCGCGCCAGTGCATCACCTGGACCCACAGGTTCCACTGTCCTGCCGGGTTGGGCACCACGGCGCGGGCCGCCACCGAGTAGTCCCGCGGATCGCCGACTGCGGCAGGAACCGCGCACCACGCGTCGAGCTCGAAGCGGGGCCGGGCGGCGGTGACCGCCACACCGGGCAGGCTCGGCCAGTGGTACACCGGGAACAAGGGAAGGGAACTCGATTCGATCCACGCGGAATCGGGGACGGCATCACAGATGGGCGGACAGAATCCCGGCACGGACCGTGCGGCGCCCGGCGTGAACACCAGTCCGCACATGGTCAGCGCCACCGCGAGCATCAATCTCACGTACACCTACCCCCTGCGCGCCACACTATAGGTATGCAGCTCACACATTTCGGACATTCGTGCCTCCTGGCGAGCTTTAGCGACGGCCCGAGCGACACCACCGTGTTGTTCGACCCGGGCAACTTCTCGCACGGCTTCGAGGGCATCACCGGCCTGTCGGCGATCCTGATCACCCATCAGCATCCCGACCATGCCGACAGGGAGCGGCTGCCGGCTCTGCTGGAGGCCAACCCCCAGGCCGCGCTCTACGCCGACCCGCAGACGGCCGCTGAGCTGGGAGCTCCGTGGCAGGCGGTCCACGTCGGCGACGAGCTGTCCATCGGGCACCTGACGGTGCGCGGCGTCGGCGGCCGGCACGCGGTGATCCACCCGGATATCCCTGTCATCGACAACATTTCATATCTGATCGGCGATGGTGGGCACCCCGCCCGGCTGATGCATCCCGGCGACGCCCTGTTCGTTCCCGGCGAGCCTGTCGAGGTGCTGGCCGCGCCCGCCGCGGCCCCGTGGATGAAGATCTCCGAGGCGGTGGACTACCTGCGTGCCGTGGCGCCGACGCACGCGGTGCCGATCCATCAGGGCATCGTCGCGAAGGAGGCCCGCGGCATCTACTATGGGCGGCTGTCCGAACTGACCGACACCGACTTCCAGGTGCTCGACGAGGAGAACGGCACCGAGTTCTCGTGACCCGGCTGGTGTTCACCGGTCACATCGCGGGGTTCGGTACCCGCGCCGGGGTGCGAATGGTCGTGGGATCGTGGCTGGAATCGCCGTTCGGCCACTTCGCCGACGTCATGGTGGAAACGGCGGACGGCCAACGCACCCTGCTGGCCCCCAGCGAACAGGTGGCCGAATTCGTCTCCGCCACCTACACGTTCGACCGGCGTGAGATCGGTCCGGTCGCAGTGCACCACACCGCGGACGGGTTCACGGTCACCGCGCCGGGACTCGAGGTGACAGGCGAACTGGGTGGCCCGGCACCGTTCGACTGGCTGCTGCGCATGGTTCCCGCACCGCTGTCGCGCGCACCGTGGTGGCTGCGTGGCATCAATCCTATTGCGTCACGCCTGGTCTCGGGGGTCCAGACCGCGGGCAGCGCGGGTAACGGCCGCCGGGAGTATTACGGTGTGCGCCGGACCAGGCGCATCAGTGCCGTGCGGGGCAGGTTCGGCGGTGTGGATCTCGGCGGGGTCGCCGATCTCGATCCTCCGGTGCGGTTCGGTTTCTCGTCGGCGCCGCCGACGCCGCAGATGGTGTCGGTGACGACGACGATCGACCTGCCGCGCGAGGTGTCTGCGGTCTAGCCGACGTCGCGGGCGGCGGCGCGCCCTGCCGCCCGGCCGGAGAACACGCACCCGCCGAGGAAGGTCCCCTCCAGCGAACGGTAGCCGTGCACCCCGCCGCCGCCGAACCCGGCCGCCTCACCGGCGGCGTACAGACCGGGCAGCACGGACCCGTCACCGCGCAGCACCCGCGACTCGAGGTCGGTTTCCAGGCCTCCCAATGACTTTCGCGTGAGGATGTGCAGCTTCACCGCGATCAGCGGTCCGGCCTTCGGGTCGGTCAGCCGGTGCGGGGCGACCACGCGGCTGACACGGTCCGCCAGGTATCTGCGCGCCGCGCGGATCGCGGTGATCTGGCTGTCCTTGGTGAACCGGTTGACCACCTCCCGGTCCCTCGCGGTGACCTCTGCCTCGACGACGGCGAAATCCAGCGGTTCGACGTCGGGCACGGCATTCATCGCCGAGACCAGGTCGCGCAGCGAGTCGGCGGAAACGAAGTCGACCCCCTTGTCGACGAACGCGTGGACGGGCGCCGGACCGTTGCGGCCGCGCTCCAGCACCGCACGCACGCTGCGATTCGTCAGATCTGGGTTCTGCTCCTGGCCCGAAAGGCCGAATTCTTTGTCGATGATCCGCGAATTGAGCAGGAACCACGTGTAGTCGTGGCCCGTCTTGGCGATGTATTCCAACGTGCCGAGGGTGTCGAAGCCCGGGTACAGCGGTGCCGGCAGGCGCCTGCCGGTGGCGTCCAGCCACAGCGACGACGGCCCCGGAAGGATCCGGATGCCGTGCAGCGGCCAGATCGGGTCGTAGTTGGTGATGCCCTCGACGTAGTGCCACATCCGGTCGCTGTTGATGATGTTTCCGCCCGCGGCCGCCGAAATCCCCAGCATCCGGCCGTCCACATGGGCCGGCACCCCACTGAGCAGCTGCTCGGGAACCCGGCCCATGCGTGCCGGCCAATTCTTGCGGACCAGGTCGTGGTTGCCTCCGATTCCACCGCTGGCCACAACGACCGCCTGGGCTCGGAATTCGAAATCTCCCAGCACCTTTCGTGATGACGGGGCTCCCCGCGGGGCGGTGGACGGTTCCAGCACCGCACCGCGGACCCCGACCACCGACCCGTCCTCGACGAGGATTTCGTCGACGCGGTGCCGGTGAGCGAAGAGCACCAGCGGTCCGGTCAGCCTGCGCGCGAAGATATCGACGAGGGCCGGCCCCGTCCCCCAGGTGATATGGAAGCGCGGCACCGAGTTCCCGTGCCCACGCGCGTCGTAGCCACCGCGCTCGGCCCAGCCCACCAGAGCGAACGTCTGCAGCCCGCGCTCACGCAACCAACTGCGCTTCTCCCCTGCGGCGAAGTCGACGTAGGCGTGGGCCCACTGCCGGGGCCAGTGATCCTCGGGGCGGTCGAATCCCGCGGTGCCGAGCCAGTCCTGCAGTGCCAGCTCGTGGCTGTCGCGAATCCCCAGCCGTCGTTGTTCGGGACTGTCGACGAAGAACAGGCCTCCGAACGACCAGAACGCCTGGCCACCGATGTTGGCCTCGTTCTCCTGGTCGATGATCAGAACGCGGCGGCCGCGTTCGACCAACTCGCAAGCGGCCACCAGGCCCGCCAGACCCGCGCCCACCACGATGACATCAGCGTCAGCCATGAGCTCAATCTACGACGGGCGGCCATTACGCGGCGTCAGTAAGCGCAGGACGGGTCTGCCATTCGTAGACTGTGGGCTCGCACGAGTGCATCAACGCGAGATCGACGGCGTCGAGCATGGCCTGCCGGGGGCCGGGACGGCGTAGGTGGCGGGCCGCCACGGCCACCCGGACGACGCCGCCGCGCCGTGCGGTGCGCTCGGCGGACAGAACCAGCGTGCGACACCACCAGGGCTCGGCAAGGAAACCTTCCCCGATGCCGAGGACCCGCGAACGTACCGTGGCCTGGCGGACCAGGTCGGTGACGCCGCTGAGACCGGCCAGAACGCGAAATCCATTGCGGGGCAGAATCATCGATGCGCCATGGGAGACGTTCCAGCCCGGGGCGGCGAACAGCCGGGTTCGCAGGCCGAGGTGTTCGAGTACCCGGTCGGCGGCCATCACCCGAAGGTTGGCCTCGTGCGCGGGCAGTGTCGCGAACTCGCCCCGTCGCTGCTTGGTCGCGGCCTCGTCGAAGCCGTGCAGCACGATCGCATCGCCCTCGACGCGCTGCTCGATCAGCCAGTCCACCGTCGTCGCGTCGCGGTCGAGGCGGTAGCCGCCCTTCAGACGGGGTGCCACCAGATACGACGCGGGGACACCGCGGTCTTCGAGTCGAGTCCGAAATGCGGCGACGTCGTCGAGCGTGCGGTCGCTGATCCCGGAGATCGACACGATCAGTTGTCCTGCCACGCCCGCAGTGTCGCAACGTCAGGTGTCCTGATGGCCAACAACTCGCCGACCGCAGGTGTCGTTTCGGCTAGCGCGGTAAGACGGCTTCGATCGCAGCGATCACCTCGGGGGCGTCGGGTTCGGTGCGGGGCCGGAACCTCGTGACCTCGGTGGCACCCGGGGCGAGGAGGAACTTCTCGAAGTTCCACTGCACGTCACCGGCTTCGCCCTGCGCGTCGGCGGTCTTGGTCAGCTCGGCATAGAGCGGGTGCCTGCCGGGGCCGTTGACCTCGGTCTTGGCCAGCAGCGGGAAGGTCACCCCGTAGGTCGTCGAGCAGAACGTCTGGATCTCCTCGGCGCTGCCGGGCTCCTGCCCCATGAACTGGTTGCACGGCACACCGATCACCGTCAGGCCGCGGCCGCCGTAGTCCTTCGCCAGCTTCTCCAGCGCGCTGTACTGCGGCGTCAGGCCGCACTTGGAGGCGACGTTCACCACCAGCGCAGCGCCTTCGGCCAACTCGGCGAGCGTGGTGGACCGGCCGTCCAGGGTGGTCAGGGCGATGTCAGGCAGAGCGGTCTCGGTCATGGAGCCGACGGTACCGCCGGCTCACTTCGTGAACAGCATCCGGGCCACCCGCTGCGCGGTGGCCACAGGGTCGGAATCGGTGTCGATCGCCTCGTTGAGCCAGAGCATCGCGAATCCGTGCACCAGTGACCAGGCGGCCAGCGCGGCCGCCTGCGGATCCTCTGTGGCGCGCGCATCATCCAGCGTGCCGACGCCGGTCGCCAGCTCGGCGCCCGCAGCGTCCTGGGCGGCGATCAGCTCGGCGTCCTCCGGGTTCACCAGCGAGCGGTCGAACATCACCTCGTAGTGGCCGGGATGGTCGACCGCGAACCGCACGTACGCCAGTGCGGCGTCGCCGAATTCAGGCCGCGCCTGCGCGAGCGCGGTGGCGAGCAGTCGCCAGCCCTGTGCCGCCAGCGCGGTGAACAGCCCACGCCGATCCACGAAATGATGTGCTGGCGCTGCGTGGGAAACGCCTGCGGCGCGGGCCAATTCACGCAGTGAGACACCGTCCGCGCCGCGCTCGGCCACCAATTGCGCGGCCTGCTCGAGGATCACGGACTTCAGGTCGCCATGGTGATAGGTGCCCCTGCTCATGGCGATCATCCTAGCCACATATCTTGACACCGCCTAGATCATCGGCTGGCAGGCCGCCCCTGCGCGACTCGACGAGGCAGCCGGGACCCACGGGGTCACGATGGCCCGACCGTCGTCGTTGCTTTGGCGGCATCCAGTAACCAGGCGTACTGGAACGCCGCCTCCTTCCAACGCTCGTAGCGGCCGCTGATGCCGCCGTGCCCGGCGTTCATCTCCGTCTTGAGCAGCACCTTGGCGGCGTCTTTCGCCGGATCGACCTGTGCATGACGCAGCGCGGCAACCCATTTCGCCGGCTCCACGTAGTACACCCTGGTGTCGTTGAGCGAGGTCATCGCCAGGATCGCCGGATAGGTTTTGGCTTCGACGTTCTCGTACGGCGAGTAGGACTTCATGTACCGGTACACCTCGGGGTCCTCGAGCGGATTGCCCCACTCGTCCCACTCGGTGACGGTCAGCGGCAGCGACGGATCCAGGATCGTCGTCAGGGGGTCCACGAAGGGCACCGCGGCCAGGATGCCGGCGAACAGGTCGGGCGCCAGGTTGGCCACCGCGCCCATCAACAGGCCGCCGGCGCTTCCGCCGTAGGCCACCAGATTCTCCGGCCGGGTGACGTCGGTGCCGACCAGATGTGTTGCCACCGAGATGAAATCGGTGAATGTGTTGCGCTTCTCCAGCATCTTGCCGTGCTCGTACCACGGCCTGCCGAGTTCGCCGCCGCCGCGCACGTGGGCGATCGCAAACACCATCCCGCGGTCGAGCAGCGACAGCCGCGCAATCGAGAATCGCGGGTCTTCACACGACTCGTAGGCACCGTAGCCGTACAGCAGCACCGGGGCCGGGTACTGCAGGCCTGCCCGGTGGATGATCGAGATCGGGACGCGCGCGCCATCGGGTGCGACCGCCCAGTCCCGTCGCTCGACATAGTCCTGCGGACGGTAGTCACCCAGCACCGGTTGTTCGCGCAGCAGCGTCCGCTCGCCGGTGGCAAGGTCGAGGTCGTAGATCCGCACCGGGGTGACGAACGACGTCGCGCCGATCCGCAGCTTGGGCGCCTTCCAGTTCGGGTTGGCCGACAGCCCGACCGACATCAGCTCCGAGTCGAACGTGACGTCTTCGGCTTGGCCGTACTCCGCTCCCTCGATGGGCCACAGCTGGATTCGCGGCAGCGCATCGCTGCGGTAGCTGACCACCAGGTGGCTGTCGAACGCGTCGACGGAGTCCAGTCGGACATCGCCACGATGCGCGATCAGGGTCCGCACCGCCAGCGGATCGCTGACCGGCGCCTCCACCAGGGTGAAGTTCTCCGCCCCGTCGTTGTGCAGGATGAGGAACCGGTCCTCGCCGCCGACGACGGCGTGATCGACCGAATATTCGACGCTGTCGCGGCGCGGCCACACGCTGGCGAACTCGGCCTGCGGATCGGCCGCATCCCCGTAGAGCAACTCCGAGGTCACCGCGCTTCCGGCGGCGATGATGACGTATTTGTTGCTCCGGGTGCGGCCGACGGCCACCCAGAACCGTTCGTCGGGTTCGTGATACACCCGTTCGGCCGCCAGGCCGGCTCCCAGGCGGTGCCGCCACACGGTGTCGGGGCGCCAGGCGTCGTCCACGGTGACGTAGTAGACGGTGTGATTGTCGGCGGCCCAGGTGGCGCCCGCGCCGATCCCGACGATCTCGTCCTCGTAGCGTCGACCGGTCCGTAAATCCTTGAACCGCAACGTGTACCGTTCGTCACCCTTGACGTCCACCGAATACGCCAGGATGTTTCCGTCCACGCTGACGGTGGCCGCGCCCAGGGAGAAGAAGTCGTGGCCCTGCGCCTCGATGTTCTCGTCCAGCAGCACCTGCTCGCCCGGAATCTCGGTGTTCTCATCGAACTGGGGGGGTGTCCAGTCATGGCGGTCGGTGACGGGGCAACGGCATTGCACGCCGTACTGCTTTCCCTGGAAGCTCCGGCCGTAGTACCACCAATCGCCGCGCCGGGTCGGCACCGAGAGATCCGTCTCCTTGGTCCTGGCCTTGATCTCGTCGAAGATGCTCTGCCGCAGGGACTCCAGATCCGCGGTCACACTCTCGGTGTAGGTGTTCTCGGCTTCGAGGTGATCGATGACCTCCTGGTTGGACTTGTCCCGCAGCCACTCGTAGGGGTCGTTGAACACGTCGCCGTGGTGCTCGCGCCGGTGCTCCACTCGCTTGGCGATCGGTGGCTTCACGCGGACTCTCCGATCCAGTCGTCGAATTTCAGGCCCGAAATCCGTTCATAGGCCTCGATGTAACGCGCCCTGGTCGCCTCGGCGATCGCCGCGGGTAGCGGGGGCGGGGGTTTGTCGCCGTGGCGGTCCCACCCCGACTCGGGGCCGGTCAGCCAGTTACGGACGAACTGTTTGTCGAAACTGTTCTGCACCACACCTTCGGTGTAGTCGTCGGCGCGCCAGTAGCGCGACGAGTCGGGGGTGAAGACCTCGTCGGCCAGCTTGAGCTCGCCGCTGCCGTCCACCCCGAACTCGAACTTGGTGTCGGCGACGATGATTCCCTTGGTCAGGGCGTGCTCGGCCCCCTGGACGTAGGTCGCCAGGGTGCGTTCGCGCAGCTGGTCTGCCCGCTCGGCGCCCACCAACTCGACGACGTCGTCGAAGGTGATGTTCTCGTCGTGCTGCCCCAGCTCGGCCTTGCTCGCCGGGGTGAACAGCGGTTCGTCGAACCTGCTGGCCTCCACCAGTCCGGACGGCAGCGGGACCCCGCACACCATGCCCGTCTGCTGGTAGTCGATCAACCCCGAGCCGGTCAGGTAGCCGCGGGCCACCGCCTCCACCGGGAGCATCTCCAGCTGCTCGACCACCAGCGCCCGCCCGAGCACCTCCGACGGGATGCGCTCGTCGTCGGGCGGGCCCGCCAGATGGTTGGGCGAGTCCACGAGGTCGAAGAAGAACACGCTCATCGCCGTCAGCACGCGACCCTTGTCGGGTATCGCGGAATCCAGGATGTAGTCGTAGGCCGAGATCCGATCGGAGGCGACGAACAACAGGTGCCCGTCGTCCACGCGGTACAGCTCGCGAACCTTGCCGCTGGCCAGATGCTGGTAGTCGGACAGAGCGGGGCGCATCGGCTCAGCCTATCGGTCCTGCAGAAGCCGCCTGTGTGCTGTGATCGATCACATGACTTCGCGGTGGGTCCCCTATGCCACAACGCCCGCTCGGCTGCTGCGGCAGCTGTTCAGCGACATCGTCGTGATCACCTGGACAGCCATCTGGGTGTGGGTCGGCATGGCGGTGCACGCCGCGGTGGCGGCCATCGCCGAGTTCGGCTACCAGGTCGAAAGCGGCGCCAACGGTGTGGCGGGCAATCTCGACTCGGCGGGCAACAGCGCCGACGGCATCCCGTTGATCGGCGATGCGCTCGCCAAGCCGCTGTCGGGAGCGGGTAACGCCGCCCGCGAGATCGCCGGTGCCGGCGCGACCCTGGGAGTGACGGCGGGTTGGTTGGCGTGGCTGCTCGCCCTGGCCGTCGCCGCGCCACCGATTCTGGCGCTGATGATGCCGTGGCTGTTCCTGCGGGTGCGCTTCATCCGGCGCAAGTGGACGGCGGTAGCGCTGGCCTCCACGGTGGCGGGCGAGCAGCTTCTCGCGCTGCGGGCGCTGGCCAATCGTCCGTTGCCCAAACTAGCAGCGATCAGCGCCGATCCGGTGGGTGCGTGGCGCGACCAGGATCCGGTCGCCATCCGTGGGCTCGCTGCGCTCGAGCTGCGGGCATCCGGCATCCGCGCCGCGGGCCTCAAACGCGCGAACTGATCCCGCCGGAATTGCATTCCATGCGGCCGGCACTCGCGTTCTCGCGCGTGGAATGCAATTCCGGCGGAGCAAGCCGCGCGCTCAGTGCAGCAGTCGCTTCAGCGTGGTGCCGAACGGGTGCCGCGCGGTGAGCGAACCGAACCGCACCCGTCCCCGCACCACCACGTGCAGACGGTGCGACGGCGGGCTCGTAGTCACCTTCACCTCGGTCGACGCCGCGAAGTTGTCCACACCGTCCAGATCCGCGGTGGCGCCGTCGGGCAAGATCAGCTCGGTCGAGCTGAAGAAGTCGTCAATATCGATGTGCACCAGCGGGCTATGGAGCACCGCCGACGTGAAATCGAGTGTGGTCGAACACATCCGGGTGGCGAGGCGCAGCCGTGGCGGCACCGTCCACTGCCCCTTTCGCGAGATGCTGGACATCCAACTACGGTGCACCTCGGGCTGCGCGGGCACGGCTGGTTCGCGACGTACATGCGGTAGGTCGACGATGACGGTGTCCAGATCACGGCGGGTCCGCGCTGCCAGCACGACGTCGACCCGCTCGGTGTACTCGTCGAGCGAGAGCATGCCCTGCCCCACGGCATCCTCCAGAATCCGCGTCACTGCGGCGCGGTCGGCATCCGAGGCCCTTATGTCGGGTTGTCCAGAGTCCATGTGGCTCCAGGGTAGGCGGTTCAACCCGCGAACTCGACCACCAGGTGCCGGATGCCGGTGTGCCGATTGCTGCGCGTCCACTCCACCGGCTGCGCGAGCTGCACCGACGTGAAGCGACCGAGCATTTCCTCGAACAGCACCCGCAGTTCCAGCCGCGCCAGGTTCGCGCCAAGGCAGTAGTGCACGCCCTGACCGAAACCCAAGTGGGGATTCGGTTTACGTGTGATGTCGAAGCGGTCAGCGTCGGCGAACGCGGCCGCGTCACGGTTGGCCGAGCCTTCCCATACCAGCACCTTCTGACCGGGTTCGATCGAGTGTCCGCCCAGCGTGGCGGGCCGGGTCGCGGTGCGACGCTTCGACGGTGACGGCGACGTCCACCGGACCATCTCCTCGATGGCCGTCGGCAGCAGCTGCGGGTCCGCACGCAGCGCCTCGAACGATTCGGGATTCTCGGCCAGCGCGAGCAGTCCCCCGGCGATTGCGTTGCGGGTGGTCTCGGCGCCGGCGCTGAACAGCAGGTTGAAGAACAGGTAGCTCTCGATGTCCGACAGCTCGGGATCGTCGGAGTTGACCACCACCGACAGCATGTCGTCGGTGGGCCGCGCCCGCTTCGCGGCGATGAGCTCCTGGCCGTAGTTGTACATTCGCGACCCGGCTTCCTCGACCGAGAGCCGGGTGATGGCCGCCGTGCGCGAGCCGCCGAAGTCGAAGCTGGGCTCTATCGCCTCGAACAGCCAATGCCGTTCGGATTCGGGCACTCCCAACAGGATGCAGATCATCTGCATGGGCACCTCGGCGGCCACGTCGGTGACGAAGTCACACGGCTCGGCAAGGCGCACCTCATCGAGCAGCCGCCGCGCCCGGTCGCGCAGATCGTCCTCGACGCGATGGATCATCCGCGGCGTCAGCCCCGAGCTCACCAGCCGGCGTCCGGCGGAGTGCCTCGGGTCGTCCATCATGTTCAGCAGTTGGCCGGAGATGGACAGGTCCTGCAGGAGGGTGCCGCCGAATGGCCGGTCGCCGCCGGTCACCGACGAGTAGGTCTGCGGATCACGCAACACCGCAAGGGTTTCCGCGTGGGTAGCGACCGACCAGAAACCTTCGCCGTCGGGGGTGTGCTCGGTGGGTTCGTGCCAGTACACCGGCGCGTCGCGGCGGTGTAGTGCGAACAGGTCGTGCGGGAAACCGTCGGCGAAGTTGTCCAGATCGGTGAAGTCGATCTGGTGTAAGGCTCCTGCTGCCCGAACGGGCGAGTTCACAAAATCGCGCCCGACGTGTACTTGGCGGCATCGGGATAGCGGCCGAGCAGGTCGTCGACCGCGGCGACCACCCTGTCGATCTGGTCCCCGGCCGCCCCGGTGAAGGCCTGCTTGTCGGCCAGCGCGTCATCGACAGCGACCCGGTCGAGCGGCAGCCGGGGATCGCCGGCGATCCGGTCGAGCAGGTCGGGCTCTGCGCCGCGCTCGCGCATCGCCAGCGCCACCGCGACCGCGTGCTCCTTGATGACCTCGTGGGCAGTCTCCCTGCCCACCCCGGCCCGTACGGCCGCGATCAGGATTCGGGTGGTGGCCAGGAACGGCAGGTAGCGGTCGAGCTCGCGCTGGATCACTGCGGGGTAGGCGCCGAATTCGTCGAGCACGGTGAGGAAGGTCTCGGTCTGGCCGTCGAGCGCGAAGAACGCATCCGGCAGTGCGACCCGTCGCACCACCGAGCAGAACACGTCGCCCTCGTTCCACTGCGCACCCGCGAGTTCGGCTGCCATGGAGGCATATCCGCGCAGCACCACCTGCAGACCGTTCACCCGCTCGCACGACCGGGTGTTCATCTTGTGCGGCATCGCCGACGAGCCGACCTGACCCGGCGCGAAGCCCTCGGTCACCAGTTCATGGCCTGCCATCAGCCGGATGGTGTGTGCCAGGGACGACGGTCCCGCGCCGAGCTGCACGAGGGCGGACACCACGTCGTGGTCCAGCGACCGGGGATAGACCTGCCCGACGCTGGTGAGGATCTCGGTGAAGCCGAGAAACTGCGCGACTCGCGTCTCCAATTCGGCCAGGCGCTCGGTGTCTCCGTCGAACAGGTCGAGCATGTCCTGCGAGGTGCCCATCGGCCCCTTGATGCCGCGCAGTGGGTAGCGATCGATGAGCTCTCCGACCCGCTGCAGGGCGACCAGCATCTCCTCGGCTGCCGACGCGAAACGCTTGCCGAGAGTGGTGGCCTGCGCGGCGACGTTGTGGCTGCGGCCCGCCATGACGAGGTCGCGGTAGAGCGCGGCGCGCTCGGCGAGGCGGGCGACGACCGCGATGCCGTGGGCGTGCACCAGCCGCAGCGACCGCACGATCTGCAGCTGCTCGACGTTCTCGGTCAGGTCCCGGCTGGTCATGCCCTTGTGCACGTGCTCGTGGCCGGCCAGCGCGTTGAATTCCTCGATGCGGGCTTTCACGTCGTGTCGCAGCACCCGTTCCCGCGCAGCGATCGATTCCAGGTCGACGTCCTCGAGCACCCGTTGGTAGTCGCCGAGCACCGCGTCGGAAACCTCGATCCCGAGTTCGGACTGGGCCTGCAACACCGCCAGCCACAATCGCCGCTCGGTGACGATCTTGGCCTGCGGCGACCAGATCGCCACCATTTCGTCGCTGGCATAGCGATTGGCCAATACGTTCGGGATGCTCACGAATACAGAGCCTATCGGGCAGAAGGGCGCCGATCCTTAGGGCACAGTAGACGCGTGAACTTCGTCGGACTGGACCTGGCCTGGGGCCAACGCAAGCCCACCGGCGTCGCGGTCGTCGACGAGACCGGAAGGCTCGTGTACGCCGCGGCGGCCACCGACGACGCCAGCATCCGCGCCGCGATCGCGCCGTTCGTCGAGGGCGACTGCCTGGTGGGCTTCGATGCGCCGCTGGTGGTCGACAATCCGACGGGTCAACGACCGGCCGAGCGGGCCCTCAACGCCGACTTCGCGCGATTCCAGGCCGGTGCGCACCCCTCCAACACCGGTAAGCCCGAGTTCGCCGACGTCCCTCGCGCCGCGCGGCTGGCCGAGACGCTCGGCCTCGACATCGATCCTCACTCGTCGTCGCCGCGGCGCGCGATCGAGGTGTATCCGCATGCGGCGACGGTGGCGCTGTTCCGGCTGGGCCGCACTTTGAAGTACAAGGCCAAGCCGGGCCGCAGCGTCGCGCAGCTGCGTGCGGAGTTGCTGCGGTTGATGGAGCACATCGAGGGGCTGGCCCAGGCCGACCCGCCGTTGCGCGTCACCGACAGCGAGGACTGGGCGAACCTGCGGAACCTGGCCGAGACCGCCGAACGCAAGAGCGAGTTGCGCCGGGTCGAGGATCCGGTGGACGCGGTGATGTGCGCCTACGTGGCGATGTTCGCGGCGCGGCGACCGACCGACGTCACGTTTTACGGCGACGGCGCGACCGGCTGCATCGTCACGCCGACGCTGCCGTCAGATCTGGTGCCGGCACCGCCGGAGCCGACGCCGGGCGCGATCCACGACGCCATCGTGGTTTATGCCCAACGCCGGCCGTCGCTCGAGGAGTCGACCGGCCGCTACCTGACCGTGGTGACGGGTCTGCTCGACGATGCGGGCATCAACTACCTCAGCGTCACCGCCCGCACCAAGACGGTGGCGTCGTTCGCCGCGAAGGCCGACCGCACCGTCGACGGTCGCCGCCTCTACACCGATCCGCTCTCCGAGCTGACCGACCAGATCGGGCTTCGGGTGATCACCTACCTGCGCGACGATGTCACCGCGGTCGCCAATCTCCTCGGCGAGGAGATGCGACTGCTCGACGACCGGGACATGGGCGTGGAGACGGCCAGCGAGGGTCGGTGGGGTTATGCCAGCAGGCATCTGCTGGTGGGCGTCGAGGGCGAACAGCAGCCCGCGTCGGTCCAGGTGCGCACCATCCTGCAGCACGCCTGGGCCGAGTTCGAACACGACGTCCGGTACAAGGGCTCGGTTCCCGAGGAGGACGCGCCCGATCTGGATCGGCGATTCACGTTGGCCGCCGGTCTGCTCGAGCTGGCCGACCGCGAGTTCACGGCGATCCGCGAACGACTGCGGTCTACGGTGCCCTCGGAACGCGCCCCGCAGACCACCAGCGACCCCCGGATCCCGACGCCGGTGCTGGCGACCTATCTGGGCAACCGGTTCCCCGACGCCGGGTGGTCACGGACCGAGCACTATGCCTGGATCGCCGGGCTGCTGCTGGAGCTGGGCATCGACTCCGTCGAGGGTGTCGACGCCGTCCTCAACCGCATCGACACGACCGCGGTCAACGACGCGATGGGATATCGCTACCCGGCTGGCGCAGTGCGCCGCCTGGACGACGTGCTGCTCGCGGTTTTCGGCACTCGGTACCTACAGCTGGAAGGCAACGCCGACCGAATCGAGTTGCTGGAGAACAGGTTCGCGCGACTAGCCGAGAGATGAGCGACCCAGAATGGTGGTGGCCGGTTTTGTTCGGCGATGTTCAACGGCAGGGCATCGTGGCTCCGCGGTCGGCGGCGCTTCGGGGCTGAGTGGGTTCTTGTCCCGCGGGGTGTCGGTGGTTTTTCGCAACCCACAGAACAGCATTCGGCTGCCTGGACGTGTGGTGTACATGTGGGCGGTGGGACTGGTCCAGATGAGGGTGCGCACCGTCAATGTTCTGGAACACAAGATGGCATTGTCGAGATCTCCACAAGTCTCCGCCGCTAAGAGCCTAGTGTCGCCTAATGTTCCGCCTCGGTGGTCACGGTCTTACTCTGCTCCTGCTCTTTGCGCTCGCCGGATGCAGTGACGGCAGCGCCCCTGCAGCGGACGACTCACTCACAGCCATCGACATCGCGTTGGAACCGGACGGTACGATGCTCGCGCGAGCGGGCCTAGCGAATGACCGACTGAGAAGCGTCTACCCGTCAGGCTTCGCCCTCGACGAGGTCCATCACCCGCACATCACGATGCTGCAGAGATTCGTCCGCACCGCCGACCTCGACGAGGTCTACGCCGCCGCCGACAAGATTCTCGCCAGCGAGAAGCTGACGACATGGCGGCTCGACGCGTTCAAGTACTACTACATCCCCACGCCCCCCGACGGCCTCGCCGGCATAACCATCAAGCCCACCGACAATCTTCTGGGGCTACAGCAGCGCCTGATCGAAGCGGTAGCGCCGTACACGGAGAAGACCGGTACCGCCGCGGCATTCGCCAGCGCCGAGAACGGACGTGACATCCAAGAATCGTTGATTGACTACGTCGCTACCTTCGTGCCCGACTCCACTGGCGCGAAGTTCAACCCGCACGTCACCATCGGTGTCGCCACACAGGTCTACCTCGACGCCATGCTCGCAGAGCCTTTCGCGGAGTTCAGCTTTGCCCCGGAGGGAGCCTCCGTGTATCAACTCGGCTCATACGGCACCGCTCAGAAGAAGCTCCATGCGATGAACCTCACCGGCTCCTAGTCGGGCGCGTTGCCGAGTTGTGTCGGGTCGGTGATGTGGGCGTCGCTGATGCCCATCTGCTTGTTGATCGCCTGGGTGATGAAGAACAACACCACGCCGAGGACGACCAACCCGCCTGCCACGATGTACTGCTGGGATGGTCGCCCGGACAGCGGGGTGACCAGATACAGCGACGCCAGGAAGCCGATCACCGGCAGCGCGGTCGGGGTCTTGAAGTGCCCGCCGGCGTTGACCACGTCGCGCCGCAGCACCAGCACCGCGACATTCACCACCGCGAACACGGCCAGCAGCAGCAGCGACGTGGTGCCGCCCAGCAGCGAAATCGCACTGCTGCTGGCGAACGCCGACACGTAGACGATCAGGCCGAAGGCGATCACCGTGGTGAAGATGATCGCCACCCACGGCGAACGACGAGTGGGGTGCACCTTGCCCAGGACCGGCGGCAGCACCCGCTGGCGGGCCATGCCGTAGATCAGCCGGCTGGCCATCAGCATGTTGATCAGCGCGGTGTTCGACACGGCGAACATCGTCATGAACGGCAGGATGTCGTCGATCGGCAGGCCCGGAGCCCCCGCCTTGACCACCTCGACGAGCGGGGTGTCGCTCTCCTCCAGCGTGCCGACCGGCACCAGTGCCACCGCCACGATGGACACCATGACGTACACCACGCCGGCGATCGACAGACCGCCCAACAGGATCTTGGGGAACGTCTTGGCGGGGTCCTTGGTCTCCTCGGCCATGTTCACCGAGTCCTCGAAGCCGACCATCGCGAAGAACGCCAGCGACGTGGCCGCCGTGACCGCCATGAACGTGCTCTTCTCCTCGCCGGTCTCGAACGCGACGACCCGCGAGAAGTCGACATCTCCGCCGCCGGTGAAGGCCCAGAAGCCGACCATGATCACCACCACCAGACCGGTGATCTCGATGATGGTCAGGACGACGTTGAGCTTCACGCTCTCTCCGACGCCGCGGTAGTTGATTGCCGCAAGTGCCGCCATGAACGCCAATGCCAGCAGGGCCACGGTGAGTTTCGGCGCGTCGTAATCCACGCCCTCGAAGAAGTTCGCCGCGAAGGCCCTGGAAGCCGTTGACGCCGAGGTGATTCCGGAACACATGACGATGAACGCCACCAGGAAGGTGACGAAGTGGATGCCGAAAGCCTTGTGCGCGTAGAGCGCCGCCCCTGCGGCCTGCGGATACTTGGTGACGAGCTCGAGATAGCTGAACGCGGTGATGGTGGCGATGGCGAAGGCGACGAGGAACGGAAGCCATGCCGCCCCACCAACTTCGGCGGCCACGTCACCGAGCAGCGCGTACACGCCGGTGCCCAGGATGTCGCCGACGATGAACAGCAGCAGCAGCCCGGGGCCCATCACCCGCCTGAGTTCGGGCTCTTTCTCACTGACCGTCCCGCTGACGGACTCCGTCATCGCGCCTCCCCTGACTGCTCGCTGGAATCACCCATCATCGATCAGTCGACCCGATCGTGCTGAGTCAACCGGGAAACTTCGTCGAGGAACCGGGCGACGGTCGCCGGGTCCTCGGGGCGCTGCCAGCCGAACGTCGTTGGCCGCTGGGCCCGGTCGTGCCAGAAGTGTTCACCCCCGGATTCGGGCCGGGTGGCGACCAACCACACCGCGGTGTCGGCGCCGTCGGCGACGTCGCGCAGCAGCGGTTTGGTGAGACGTCGGAATGTGGGCAAAGCCTCTGCGACGCCGGGGGTTTCGACCCACCCCGGGTGGGTGCTCTCGACGCGGATGCCGGTGCCCTCGAGGCGCCGGGCCCATTGCGCGGCGAGCACCACCTGCATCCGCTTGGTGCGGGCGTAGACCCGAACGCCGTCGTACTCGCCGTGGACCGACTCGAGGTCATCGGCGCTCAACGGAGTGGTGTACATACCGCCCGATGACATGAAGACCACCGACGCGCCGTGGGCATTCGTCAACAGCGGCAGCAGCTCCTCGGTCATCACCTGCGGGCCGAGCACATGGCACGCCAGCTGCGTCTCGTGTCCCTGGGCGGTCTCGATGCGTTCCTTGGGCATCACCCCCGCGTTGTGCACCAGGCCGTGCAGCGCATCGATGCGGCCGGACAGGTCGGCGGTCCACGTGCGCACGGCGTCGAGATCGGAGACGTCACACACCTCTTCGATGATGACCGCGCCCGACACCCTGCCCCGGATCGCGCCGGCGCTGTGCCTGACCTTCTCCTCGTTGCGCCCCAACAGGTGCACCGTCGCGCCCAGCCGGGCAAAGGACTCCGCCATCGCCTCGCCGATGCCTGCGGTCGCGCCGGTCACGACGACGCGCTTGCCCGCCATCGCCTTGGCCGGCGGATCGGCGGGCCACCACAGCCGCCGGATCCCGGAACCCAGCTTGGTGTAGCCCAGGACCACCGACCGATCGAGCACGGCGTCGGCAGCAGTGGTCAGAGTCCTGGAGATCGTCATCCACACCGATGTAACCAGGAAGCGGCGATTACAAACGTGTCAGTCGAACGGTGCGAGCACATCGAGCACATCGATCAGTGTGGACCTCGCGTTCGCCCGCGGACCGTCGCCGTCGCCGACCAGCGCGGCCACCACCGCGCCGTCCACCGCGCACACCAGGGCGGTGAGTAGTTCGGCGCGCACCGATCTGCCGGAACGTTCGACGACCTCGACCACCGCGTCGGTGCGCTGCTGCAGAATTCGCCGCTGGATGTCCCGCAGGCCGGGTTGGCGCGCGCAGGCGATGTACCGCTCGTACCGCGAGATCAGTTGTTCGGTGACGCGTTCGGGACTCTCGCCGACCAACAGATCCACCAGGACGTCGGCGATTGATTCCGCCCCGCGCCGCCGGCGCGACAGCGTGGCGACCCGGTCTCGCAACTCCGCCGACTCCCTGGTTCCGACATGCTCGACCGCCTTGGCGATGAGGTCTTCGAGGGAGGAGAAGTAGTAGGTCGTCGACGCCAGCGGGAGTCCGGCCCGGCGCGCGACGGCACGGTGCCGGACAGCATCGAAGCCCCCTTCGCAGAGAAGGTCGGCAGCGGCGCTGACCAGCGCATACCGCCTACGTTCTCCCTTAGGAGTGACTGCTGCCGTCACCTCTAGCATCGTGCCAGTCACGGGGATGCGGCATCGGGCTTTCGGCTAATCACCAGCCTTTACCCAGGCATCTCGGTGGCATGATGGCGCGCATGTCAGCAGTCAACCGCCGCGCGCTCCTGCAGATCGGCCTCCGCACCAGCGTCGCGGCCGCCGGGCTGGCCACTTTAGGCACTTCAGTGGCCGCAGCGGCACCGCCGGCACCGCAGGCACCACCCGTCCCGGCGCCCACCTCCACGGCCGGTTCCTTCGCGTCGGCCGCCCGCGGCGGCGCCATGACGAACTGGATCATCGCCCGCCCTCCCGGCCAGACGGCACCGCTGCGGCCGGTCATCCTGCTCCATGGAAAGGACTCCAGCGCGCAGACGGTGATGTCAATGGGCGCCGAACAGTTCCTGGCGGACGCGGTGGCGGCCGGCCTTCCGCCGTTCGCGCTCGCCGCGGTCGACGGGGGCAACGGCTACTGGCACCGGCGTGCCTCCGGCGACGACTCCGGCGCGATGGTGCTCGACGAGTTCATCCCGCTGCTGGCCGAGCAGGGCCTCGATACGTCCCGAGTGGGTTTTCTCGGATGGTCGATGGGCGGATACGGCGCCATGCTGCTCGGGTCTCGGCTGGGCGCCGGCCGCACCGCCGCGATCGTCGCCGTCAGCCCCGCGCTGTGGACGTCGCCGGGGGCGGCAGCGCCCGGGGCGTTCGACGGCGCCGCGGACTACGAAGCCAACAGCGTGTGGGGGCTACCCGCCCTTGGATCGATCCCGCTGCGCATCGACTGTGGAAACGACGATCCGTTCTACTCGGCGACGCAGCAGTTCATCGCCCAACTCCCCGCGTCGCCGGCCGGCGGTTTCTCCCCCGGCGGGCACGACTCGGCGTTCTGGTCGTCGCAACTGACCGGCGAGCTGAGCTGGATGGCACCGATCCTGACGGCCTGAGCCTGATCGTCCCTAGGGGAGCGAGATCCGCCCCTCCGCCGCAGCCAGACCGATGTCAGAGCGAAAGTGGCTGCCCGGCAACCTGATCGAGCCGATCCGCCGGTACGCGTCCTCGCGCGCGGCGGCCAGGTCCGGACCGGTGCCCACCACCGACAGCACACGGCCGCCGGAGGACACGATGGCGCCGTCGTCGCGACGGGAGGTGCCGGCGTGCAGCACCCCGTCGACTTCCGCGCCGTGGATCACGTCACCGACGCGGGGGCGGCCCGGGTAGTTCTCGGCGGCGACGACGACGGTGACGGCCGAGCCGTCGCGCCACCGTAGCGGTGGTTGCCCGGCGAGCTCACCCGTGGCGGCGGCACGCAGCAGCTGGCCCAGCGGGGACTCCAGCAACGCGAGCACCGCCTGCGTCTCGGGATCGCCGAAGCGGCAGTTGAATTCGACGACGGCAGGACCGTTGGAGGTGATCGCCAGGCCGGCGTAGAGCAGGCCGGAGAACGAGCTGCCCCGCGCGACCAGTTCGGCGGCAACGGGTTTCACGACCTCGTCGACGATGCGTTTGGTCATCTCGTCGGATAGCCACGGCAGCGGCGTGTAGGCGCCCATTCCGCCGGTGTTGGGGCCACTGTCGCCGTCCCCGACCCGTTTGAAGTCCTGCGCAGGCAGCAGCGGCACCACCGTCTGTCCGTCGACGACGCAGAACAGTGACACCTCGGGCCCGTCGAGGAACGACTCGAGCAGCACCGGATGGCCGGCGTCGAGCAGGCTGGCGGCGTGCGCTCGGGCGGCGTCGCGGTCGGCGGTGACCACCACCCCCTTGCCCGCGGCCAGTCCGTCGTCCTTAACCACCCAGGCCTGATCGCCACGCGGGGGGCCGAATCGGTCCAGCGCGGCGTCGAGGTGGGCGGGGTTGTCGACGATCTCGCTGGTGGCGGTCCGGACGCCGGCGGCGGTCATCACGTCTTTGGCGAACGACTTCGAGCCCTCGATACGCGCCGCATCCCTGGTGGGCCCGAAGCAGGCGATTCCGGCCGCGCGCACCGCGTCGGCGACGCCGAGCACCAGGGGCACCTCCGGGCCGATGATCACCAGGTCGGCGCCGATGCGGCGGGCCAGCGTCACGACGGCCTCGCCGGACGTCACGTCGATGTCGTATTGGTCCGCGAGGGCCGCGGTACCCGCGTTGCCCGGCGCCACGGAGAGCGCGTCGACCTCCGGGTCTCGGCGCAGCGCAAGCAGCAGCGCGTGTTCGCGGGCTCCGGATCCGACCACCAGGACGTGCACAGATGCCCACCTTAATGGCATCGGGCACGCACGGGCCCGACAGTCGGCCATACACTTTGATCGTGCCGTGTATGGTCTAGTGAAAGTGCTGTTCGTCACATGGAGGGGTATCGACATGACCGCTACGCACAACGAGCTCCCGAGCTGCCCCTTCCTGCCCCCGGGCTCCAACTCCCCCCGAGTCGCTTCGCTCCTGCCCCCGGGGTATGACTTCACCGACCCGGACGTCCTGCTCAAGGGCATTCCCGTCACCGAGTTCGCCGAACTGCGCAAGACCGCGCCGGTGTGGTGGAACGCGCAGGACGAGTCGATCTTCGATGACGGCGGCTACTGGGTGATCAGCAGGCACGCGGACATCAAGGCGATCTCGCGCGACAGCGCGCTGTGGTCCACGAACCGCAAAGGGGCGGTGATGCGGCTGCCCGATGGCGTCACCGCCGAGCAACTCGACCTGACCAAGGCCCTGCTGATCAACCACGACGCACCCGAGCACACCCGACTGCGCAAGATCGTGTCGCGGCTGTTCACTCCCCGATCGATCGCGACGCTGGAGCAGAAGCTGGCTGTCGCCGCCCGCGACATCGTGCGCACCGCCGCCGAGAAGGACTCCGGCAACTTCGTCGACGACGTCGCGATGAGCCTGCCGCTGCAGGCCATCGCCGATCTCATCGGGGTGCCGGAGGCGGATCGCGAGAAGCTGTTTCACTGGACCAACTCGATCATGAACACCGACGACCCCGACTTCGACTCCGATCCGACGACGGCCAATGCGGAGCTGATGGGGTACGCGTACACCATGGCCGAGGAGCGCCGCCGCTGCCCGGCCGACGACATCGTCACCCGACTCATCCAGGCAGACCTGGACGGCGAGGCCATGGGCGACGTCGAGTTCGCGTTCTTCGTCATCCTGCTCGCGGTGGCCGGCAACGAGACCACCCGCAATGCGATGACCCACGGCATGAACGCGTTCTTCGACAACCCCGGGCAGTGGGAGCTGTTCACGCGCGAGCGTCCCGACACCGCGGTCGAGGAGATCATCCGCTGGGCCACGCCCGTGCATTGTTTCCAGCGCACCGCCCTGCGCGACGTCGAGATCGGCGGCGCGACGGTCGCCGAGGGCCAGCGCGTCGGGCTGTTCTACAGTTCCGCGAACTTCGACGAAGACGTCTTCGACCGGCCCTTCGAGTTCGACATCCAGCGAAACCCCAACCCCCACCTGGCATTCGGTGGCAACGGCGCGCACTTCTGCATCGGCGCCAACCTGGCGCGCATGGAGATCAAGTTGATCTTCAACGAGCTCGCCGACCAGGTCCCCGACATCTCCAAGCTGGCCGAGCCGCAGCGGCTGCGGTCGGGCTGGATCAACGGCGTCAAGGATCTGCAGGTCGCCTACCGGTAGCCGACGCGCGGGGTGGCCTAAGGTTCCCTCGTGCGCACCCATGGTTGGTCAGGAGCCAAGCCTGCCTCGAACGAGGAGGCGATCGCCAGGATCCTCGACGCCGCGGGCAAGGCGATCGAGGACCACGGAGCCGACTTCAGCATCTCCGATGTAGCGCGCACCGTGGGCGTCACCCGCCAGACCGTGTACCGCTACTTCTCCAGCACCGAGGCGCTCCTGGTCGCCGGTGCGGTGCACGCCGTGGACGGCTTCCTCGACCGGATGACCGCACACATGGCCGGGGTGCATGAGCCGGCCAAGGCGGTCACCGAAGCTGTGGCGACCGCGCTCGAATGGCTGCCGCGGGAGAAGTACATCGGGCTGCTGATGGTGCCCGGCGGCGCGACGCACGTCGAATCTGTCACCTCCGACATCGCCCTGCGGTTCGGCCGGGACATGGTGGAGCGCCTCGACGTCGATTGGGCGGCAGCAGGTTACGGCCACTCGGATCTCGACGAACTGGCCGAGCATCTGCTGCGGATCATCCAGTCATTCGTCATCGACCCCGGCCGACCGCCGCGGCGCGGTGACGAGTTACGCGCCTACCTGAGCCGGTGGGTGGGCAGCGCGCTGTCCTGAGCTGGCGCCGCCGAGCCTCAGGCAGCGCCGCCGAGCCTCAGGCAGCGCCGCTGAGCCTCAGGCAGCGCCGCCGAGCCTCAGGCAGCGCCGCCGAGCCTCAGGCAGCGCCGAAAGTACGCTTTCTGACGTAGAACCGCCGAAATCCGTCACAAACCGTACGCTCGGCGAGCTAGCGACTGGCTCACACCACGGTGAGCGGCAACGACTTCCGGTCCTCGAACACCCACGACGCGCCGCCGCTGAACTCGGTCACCGCGACCTCGGACAGCTTCTTGGCTGCGGTGTCGGTCTCGATCACCCTTACGGTCCAATCCGACTCGGTGCCGGAGACCTCGGCGCGCAGGTGGGGATCGACCGCCTGCACGATCGCCTGCAGCGGCAGGTCCGCGGCCGGTGAGACCAGGGTGATCCAGGAGTCGTCCTCGTACGCGGGTGAGCGCCGCACGTGCACGAATTCGGGGTCGACATCGGCGTACACGTAGGCGGCCGGGTTCAGCAGCGGATGCAGTTCGAGTACCCGCAGCGCGCCCTTGATGTCGGTGGACAGCTTCAGCGCCTTGTGAATTCGTTCCGCCGCCACCCCCGCGATACCGATCAGCTGCTTGGTGCGAACCGACTGCGCGAGCGCCACATCATCTTTGGCGCGTGCCTCCACCGCGATCGTGAACGACTTGACCAGCAGATGCATCTGCAGGCACACCTCGTCCGCGATCCGGACCAGCGCCGAATGCGAGAAGGCGCCGAAGTCGACATCGGCCAGCAGCGGTCCCGAATAGTCCGCCATGCCTTCGTCGTTCGGATCGATCGTGTCGAGCTCGCATGCGTGCGCATGTGTCGCCGCGACGATGTCCATCGCGGGGATGAATGGCACCTCCGGGTAGGACTCGTCGATGATCACCGTCCACCGGCAGTGCGGGTGCTGGTCGGACGGCGTCCTCGGCGGCCGGTGGATCGGCCGAACCTGAGCCTTGCGGTTGGTGGCCAGAGCCGTCGCGTCGAAGGTGGGATCTTCGATGTCGTGACACATGCCTTTGACGTAGTCCTCGCCCATCGGCTCGACGTCGAGCAGCGCGCCGCAGTGATCGAGGTGGAACTCTCCGTGCCACCTGTCGTGCACCGTGTAACGGAAGTCCATGAACTGCGGCGGGGCACCGATGTCGAGTTGCAGGCCCTTGAAGAGGGTGAAGATGTCGATGCCCTCGTACTTGAGCGCCTTCTGCATCCGCTTGGTGTAGAGCGGGCTGGACGCCGCCCACTCCTCGATGGCGATCTGCAGCATCTCGTCGCGACCCCAGGCGCTGATGCAATGCGCCATTCCGGACCGGTCGATGAGCTGCCCGATCAACAGCAACTCGGGAACCAGCGTGGCGAGCTCCTCGCGCGACAGCGCGGCGTACCTACTTCTCATCGAGCTTGCTTCCCGAGTGCATCTTCAACGCCGCGTTGACGTTCCCCTTTTTATCCTCAGCGGCCCCACGTTCGGCCGCCTTCTTGCGTTGGCCCGCGACCTTGGTGACCACCCCGTCGAATTTGGACCCCAGCGGAAACCCGAGATAGTGCGTCAGGAAGATCGCCATCTCCTTGAGTTCGTCGACGGTGAACTCTTCGTTGCTCAGCGCCGCGTTGACCTGAATCTCCGCCAGCTCCGAGATCCCCAGCGCGGTGACGCACGTCAGGGTCATCATCCGCTTGTCCCGCATCGAGAGCCCGGGCCTGGTCCAGATCGTGCCGAACAGATGGTCAGCTGTCAGGGCGAAGTAGTCGCCGGGCATGTCCGTCATCTCCCACCCGTAGACCTCGTTCATCTTCTCGAGACCCTTGCGGCGCAACTCGTCCATGCGGCTAGCCCTTCGTCGTCGAAGTCGTGTGCGGCACGCCGAGTCCGGCGGCCAGGTCGCGCAACGCTATCTCGGCCAGCGGCAGCTCCACGCCCGTCGCCTCGCCGAGCCCGAGTGCCAGCTTCAGGTCCTTTTCGGCCAATCCGCGGGTGTGGACGAACATGTCGTACACAAAGTGGTCGGGCTGCAATGGTGCGGTGTCGTCGCGGACCATGATCGCGCCGGGCCCGCCACTCTGGGCGTCGCTGTGCCGCACCACCCGCCCCAGCTTCTGCAGGTCGATACCCGCGGCCTCCGCCAACTTCTGCGCCTCGCAGGCGGCGGCGAACCCGATGAAGGTCAACATGTTGCGGGCCAGCTTCATCCGGGTTCCCGCTCCCGGCTCGCCGGCACGGACCACCATCGAGGCCCACTTCTTGAACACCGGCTTGACCAGGGCATAGGCCTCTTCGTCGGCGCCGACCATAACAGCCAGCTCACCTTTGTCGGCTGCTCCGGCGCCACCGCTGACGGGAGCATCGACGATGTGAATCCCTTTGGGGCGCAGCTGCTCCGCCAGCTCGCCCGCCGTGCCGGGCTCGATCGTGGAGTGAATGGCGATGACGGTGCCGGGGCCGGCGTGCGCGGCGAGTTCGCCGACCACGTCGCGCACCTGCGCATCGGTGAGCACGGTGACGCTGATGACGTCGGCTTCAGCAACATCGGCGACGCTGTCCGCCAACGTGGCTCCCAGCTCCGCCAGCGGGGTCATCGCCTCGGTTCGAACGTCGAACACGACCAGCCCGCCGGGCCAATCGACGAGCCGCTTGGCCATCGGCAAGCCTTGGTTGCCGAGCCCGATGTAGCCGAGCTTCAACTCGCTCATCGGATGATCTGTCCGCCGTCGACGTTGAAGATCTGCCCGGTCACCCACTTGGCCTGATCCGACAGCAGGAACAGGCACATCCCGGTCAGGTCGTCTACCTCGCCCATGCGCGACAACGGAATTCCCTTGACGATGTCGGCGACCATCTCCTGCGGGGTGGTGGTCCGGTTGGCCTCGGTGTCGATGGGCCCGGGTGCGATCGCGTTGACCCGGATGTTCTGGCCGCCGAGCTCGGTGGCCAGCTGCTGGGTCAGGCCGTTGATGCCGACCTTGGCGAGCCCGTAGAAGTTCGAGTACAACCACGCCGCGGTTGAGGACTGGTTGACGATCGCGCCGCCTCCGCGCTTGGCCATCTTGCGGTACACCGCGCGGGTGCACACCAGCGCGCCGTCCATGTTCACGCTCATGAACTTCTTGTAGTAGTCCCAGTCGACGGTGATCAGGAAGTCCAGCTTCATCCCACCGAAGATCGCGGCGTTATTGACCAGGTAGTCGATGCCGCCGAACTCCGAAAGGGTCTGCGCCGCCATTTCTTTGGCTGAATCAGGGTCGGATACGTCGACGCGCACCGCCAGTGCGTTGCCGCCCTCGCCCTTGATCCCGTCGGCGACCTTCTGCGCGCCCTCGGTGTTGATGTCGGCGACAACCACCGCCGCACCCTCACGGGCGAGCGCCTCGGCGTACGCCTGGCCGATGCCGCCTCCGGCGCCGGTGACGATGGCGACCTTCTCCTTGAACTGATCTCCGTAGAGCCCCACTCATGTCTCCTTAGTTCGCTGCCGTGGCAATCGCTTTGGTCTCGAGGTATTCCTCGAAACCGGCGAGCCCCATCTCCCGGCCGATGCCGGATTGCTTGTATCCCCCGAAAGGCATGTCCGCCGAGTACCAGACCCCGCCGTTGATGTTGACGGTGCCGACCCGCATCCGCGCGGCGATACCGGCGGCGCGCTCCTCGTCTGCCGAGAACACCGTCCCGGACAGTCCGTACGGCGAATCGTTGGCGATCCGCACCGCGTCGTCATCACCGTCGTGGGCGATCACCGTGAGCACCGGACCGAAGATCTCCTCACGCGCGACCTTGGCGTTGTTGTCCAGTCCGGCGATGACGGTCGGCTCGATGAAGAACCCGGCGTCACGATCGGCGGGACTTCCTCCCCCACAAGCGAATCGGCCCCCCTCGGCGATTGCCGAGTCGAGGTAACCCTGGATGCGATCACGCTGGCGCGCCGAGATCACCGGCCCGCAGATGGTGCCCGGATCGTTCGGATCCCCCGGCTTGAGCCCGGCCATGGTCGCGGCGGCCGCCTCAACGGCCTCGTCGTAACGCTCCCGGGGCACCACCAGTCGTGTGGTGATCGCACATCCCTGCCCGGCGTGCATCGACGCGGTGAAGGCCGACATCGAGCAGGCGCCTGCGAGGTCCGCGTCATCGAGCACCAGAAACGCCGACTTGCCGCCGAGTTCCAGGAATACCTTCTTGAGCGTGGCCGCGCCATCGGACATCACGGCCCGGCCGGTGTTCGTCGACCCCGTGAACGACACCATGTCGACGCGCGGGTCCTTCGACAGCAGGGCGCCGACGCCATGGTCGCTGGAGGTGACGATGTTGACGACGCCCGCGGGGATGTCGGTGTTCTCGAGGATCAGTTCGCCGAGTATTGCTGCGGCCCAGGGCGTATCCGGCGCGGGTTTGAGCACCACGGTGTTTCCGGCGGCCAGCGCCGGGCCGATCTTCGCGAGGTTGATCTGGTGGGGGAAGTTCCATGGCGTGATGGCGCCGACGACGCCGATAGCCTCCCGGACGATCGTGCGCCGGCTCTTCATACCCATGGGCGACGCAATGCCGAGGTCGGTTGTCCACGGGAACGATTCCGCGGTGTCCGCACCGAAACTCAGGTCCTCGATCGGGCCCTCGAGCTGCGCCATCGACGTCAGCATCCGTGGCGCGCCGACCTCGGCGATGGTCAGCTCGCGTAGCTCCTCGACGTGGTCGCGCATGACCTGTTGGAGCTGACGGAGACACCGCACCCGCAGTGCGACGTCGGTGGCCCAGTCGGTCTCGTCGAAGGCGCGCCGCGCCGCGCCGATCGCGGCATCCATGTCGGCCGCCGACGCGTCGGCGGCGACACCGAGGGTTTCCTCGGTGGCGGGGTTGATCGTGGCAAACGTGCCCGAGCTGCCCTCGACGAGCTTTCCGTCGATGAACAGCAGACTCTCGCGATCGGCCAGGATTGCCATCCGAACTCCCGTTTCTCATTGCTGGACAACTGTCCGAATCCGTTTCGTCGAACCATAGCCTCCGACTGGCGCGCGAGGCAAGGTCGATCCTTGCCCGCGCATCATTAATGGCGTCTGAACAGCGACTTATCGGCAGCGCTTGCCTACAGGCGACAGTTTCCGATAACTTGGACATGTGTCCAGCGAAGCCGCTGCGGCGATTGTCGATCCGTCGCAGCAACCGCCCAGAAACCGCCGCCAGGAAGAGACCTTTCGCAAGGTCCTCGCCGCCGGCGTCGAGATGCTGCGCGAGTCTTCCTACGCAGATCTGACGGTAAGGGCGGTCGCCGCGCGGGCCAAGGTCGCCCCGGCGACCGCATATACCTACTTCTCGTCCAAGAACCATCTGATCGCCGAGGTCTACCTGGACCTCATGCAGCAGGTCGACTACTTCACCGATGTCAACGACACCAAGACCGTCCGGGTGGAGAAGACGCTGCGCAGCATGGCACTGATGATCGCCGACGATCCGGAAGTCGCCGCGGCATGCACGACGGCGCTGCTGTCGGGCAACGACACCGCCGTGCGCGCGGTGCGGGAGCGGATCGGCGCCGAGATCCATCGCCGCATCCGCGCAGCCGTCGGCCCCGACGGGGATCCCCGCACCCTGGCCGCCTTGGAGATGACGTTCTTCGGCGCGCTGGTCAACGCCGGCAGCGGCGCGTTCACCTACCACCAGATCGCCGACCGCCTGAGCTACGTGGTCGGCCTCATCGTCGGGGAGGACCGATGACCTACCGTGCCGGAGAGAAAAGATGACCATCAGCGATGTGAAGCTGGACCCCTACGACTACGACTTCCACGAGGACCCGTACCCGTACTACAAGCGGCTGCGCGACGAGGCCCCGCTCTACCACAACCCGGAACTCGGATTCTGGGCGTTGTCGCGGCACCGTGACGTGCTGCAGGGCTTCCGCAACAGCACCACGCTGTCCAACCGCGAGGGCGTATCACTCGACCCCATCTCCCGGGGGCCACACGCATCGAAGACCATGTCCTTCCTCGCCATGGACGACCCCGCTCACCTCAGGCTGCGCACGCTGGTGTCAAAGGGCTTCACTCCCCGCCGAATCCGGGAACTGGAGCCCAGGGTCACCGAGATCGCAGAGCAGCATCTCGATGTCATGCTCGAGAGGGCGGCTGCCGGCTCGACCGTTGATTACGTAGCCGAATTCGCAGGCAAGCTGCCGATGGACGTCATCTCCGAACTGATGGGCGTGCCGGTGGCCGACCGCGACCAGGTTCGCGCGTGGGCCGACGGGGTGATGCACCGCGAGGACGGCGTCAACGACGTCCCCGCGGCGGCCATCGAGGCCTCCCTCAACCTGATCGTCTACTACCAGGACATGGTCGCCGAGCGCCGCAAGAAACTCACCGACGATCTCACGTCGGCGCTGCTCGAGGCCGAGATCGATGGGGATCGGCTCACCGACGACGAGATCATCGGCTTCATGTTCCTGATGGTGATCGCCGGCAATGAGACCACGACCAAACTCCTTGCCAATGCCGCCTTCTGGGGTCACAAGAACCCCGACCAGATCGCGCCCCTCTATGACGACCTGAGCCGAATCCCGTTGTGGGTCGAGGAGACGCTGCGTTACGACACGTCCAGCCAGATCCTGGCTCGACTCGTGTCGGGCGAGCTGACGCTCTACGACACCACCATCCCCGAAGGGGATGTACTGCTGCTGCTTCCGGGATCGGCCCACCGTGACGAGCGGGCGTTCGAGAACCCGGACGACTACCTCATCGGCCGGGATATCGGTTCCAAATTACAGAGTTTCGGCAGCGGCGCACACTTCTGTCTCGGTGCGCACCTCGCGCGGATGGAAGCCCGTGTCGCACTGGCCGAGTTGTTCAAGCGAATCCGCGGATACGAGGCCGACGAGGCCAGCGCCGTCCGCGTCCACTCCAGCAATGTTCGCGGATTCGCCCACCTTCCGATCACCGTAAAGGCCCGCTAGATGCCTCGCTTCGAACCTCTGCCCGACCGCCGGCCCGCGCTGGTGGCCGGCGCCTCCTCCGGGATTGGTGCCGCAACTGCCATCGACCTTGCCGCCCATGGCTTTCCGGTCGCACTGGGCGCACGGCGGGTGGACAAGTGCCGGGAGCTCGTTGATCAGATTCGCGCCGACGGCGGCGAAGCCCTCGCGGTGCACCTGGACGTCACCGATCCCGACTCGGTCAAGGCCTGCGTCGAGCAGACCACCTCCGAACTGGGCGAGATCGAGGTGCTGGTCGCCGGAGCCGGTGATACGTATTTCGGCAAGCTCGACGCGATCAGCACCGAGCAGTTCGAGTCGCAGATCCAGATCCACCTGATCGGCGCCAACCGGGTGGCCGCTGCGGTACTGCCCGGGATGATCGAGCGCCAGCGCGGCGACCTGATTTTCGTGGGTTCCGATGTGGCTCTGCGTCAACGGCCCCACATGGGTGCCTACGGCGCCGCCAAGGCCGCTCTGGTGGCGATGGTGAACAACTTCCAGATGGAACTCGAAGGCACCGGCGTGCGCGCCTCGATCGTGCACCCGGGCCCCACCAAGACCGGGATGGGTTGGAGCCTGCCCGCCGAACTGATCGGCCCCGCCCTCGAGGACTGGGCCAAATGGGGTCAGGCGCGCCACGACTACTTCCTGCGGGCCGCCGACCTCGCGCGCGCCATCACGTTTGTCGCCGAGACCCCGCGGGGCGGCTTCATCGCCAACATGGAGCTCCAGCCCGAGGCTCCGCTGAACACCGCCCCGGCAGAGCGACAGAAGCTGATCCTGAACGAGGAGAACCTGCAATGACCATTACCCAAGAGGTGCAACGGGTTTCCGGCGGCGAAGAGGAGCACGGCCACCTCGAGGAGTTCCGCACCGATCCGATCGGCCTGATGCAGCGGGTCCGCGACGAATGTGGGGATGCCGGCTGGTTCCAGCTCGCCGACAAGCAGGTGGTGCTGCTCTCGGGCGCGGAAGCCAATGAGTTCTTCTTCCGGTCCTCCGACAGCGATCTCAACCAGGCCGAGGCCTATCCGTTCATGACACCGATCTTCGGCGAGGGCGTGGTGTTCGACGCCGATCCCGAGCGCCGAGCGGAGATGCTCCACAACTCCGCCCTGCGCGGTGAGCAGATGAAGGGCCACGCCGCCACCATCGAAAACGAAGTCAAGCGGATGATCGAGGGGTGGGGCGAGAGCGGCGAGATTGATCTACTGGAGTTCTTCGCCGAGCTGACGATCTACACCTCGACGGCCTGCCTGATCGGGTTGAAGTTCCGCAACCAGCTCGACTCGCGGTTCGCCAACTACTACCACCTGCTCGAGCGCGGCACCGATCCGCTGTGCTACGTCGACCCGTATCTGCCGATCGAGAGCTTCCGCATCCGCGATGAGGCCCGCGCCGGTCTCGTCGAACTCGTCCAGGACGTGATGGTGGGCCGGATCGCCAACCCGCCCAAGGACAAAGCCGACCGCGACATGCTCGACGTGTTGGTGTCCATCAAGGACGAGGACGGCAACCCCCGGTTCTCGGCCAACGAAGTCACCGGCATGTTCATCTCGCTGATGTTCGCCGGCCACCACACCAGCTCGGGCACCTCGTCGTGGACGCTCATCGAATTGCTGCGCCACCCCGACTTCTACGCCCAGGTACAGCAGGAACTCGACGAGCTCTACGCCGACGGCCAGGAGGTGAGTTTCCATGCGCTGCGCCAGATTCCGAAGATCGACAATGCGCTCAAGGAGACCCTGCGCCTGCATCCGCCCTTGATCATCCTGATGCGGGTCGCGCAGGACGAGTTCGAGGTGGCGGGCTACCCGATCCACAAGGGTCAGATGGTGGCGGCCTCGCCGGCCATCTCCAATCGCATCGCTGAGGACTTCCCGAATCCGGACGCCTTCGACCCCGACCGTTATGAGAAGCCGCGGCAGGAAGACCTGATCAACAGGTGGACCTGGATCCCGTTCGGGGCGGGCAAGCACCGCTGTGTGGGAGCGGCGTTCGCTCAGATGCAGATCAAGGCGATCTTCTCGGTGCTGTTGCGCGAGTATGAATTCGAGATGGCGCAGCCGCCGGAGAGCTACCGCAACGACCACTCCAAGATGGTCGTCCAACTGGCCCGCCCGGCGAGGGTGCGGTACCGCAGGCGAGTCAAGGGATAGTCCGTTGGGTTGCTACCGCGTAGAGGTCGATGACGACCTGTGCCAGGGCCACGCGATGTGCGAGCTGGAGGCCCCGGACGTCTTTAAGGTGCCCAAGCGCGGCACGGTCGAGATCCTGGACCACGAACCCCCCGACGAGCTGCGCGAAGACGTCGAGCGCGCTGCCGAGATGTGCCCTACCCAAGCAATTTTCATCACAGATAAGGATTGAATGTGGCAACACGTGAACAACTTGAGGACTGGGTCGAGCGCTGGCTGAAGGCCAACCGCGATGCCGAGGCGGCCGGCGACTGGAAGCCGATGGCCGACTTCTACACCGAAGACGCCACCTACGGCTGGAACATCGGCCCGAAGGAAGACGTCATGTGTGTCGGTCGCGAGCAGATCCGCGACGTGGCGCTGGGCCTGGAGATGGAGGGCCTGGAAAACTGGGTCTACGAGTACCAGAAGACCCTGATCGACGAGAAGCAGAACGAGATCGTCGGCTTCTGGAAGCAGATCGCCAACAAGAGCGACGGTAGCCGGGACGAGATCTACGGCATCGGCGGCAGTTGGTTTCGGCTCAACGATCAGCTGCTGATCGAGTGGCAGCGGGACTTCTTCGACTTCGGGCATGTGCAGAAGGCGTTCATGAAGTTGATCGAGTCGGGCGACCTGACGCCGACCATGCAGAAGCGCATCGAGCGCTCCCTCGCCGGCGAGAAGCTGCCCGGTTACTACCCGCTCGGCGAGGCCCCCACTCCCATCTGGTAGCTCCCACCCAAGCGGTTGCTTGGGGGGTATGTGATGTGGCTAACTAGAGCCTCTAGTCTTTACGTAGGGGCATAGTCGAAAGCAGGAGAGATGAAGACCAAAGGCGCTCTGATCTGGGATTTCAACCAGCCGTGGACGATCGAGGAGATCGAAATCGGTGATCCCGTCAAGGACGAGGTCAAGATCCAGATGGAAGCGTCCGGGATGTGCCATTCCGACCACCACCTGGTTACCGGCGACATTCCGATGGCCGGTTTCCCGGTTCTGGGCGGCCACGAAGGCGCGGGCATCGTGACCGAAATCGGTCCCGGTGTGGAGAACGTCGCGGTCGGTGACCACGTCGTGCTGTCGTTCATCCCGTCGTGTGGCGAGTGTCCGACATGTCAGAGCGGCAAGCGCAACCTGTGCGACCTGGGTGCGCTGCTTCTCACCGGAACCGCCGTGTCCGACGGAACCCACCGGGTGACCGCCAACGGCAAGCCCGTCATCCCGATGACGCTGCTGGGCACGTTCAGCCCGTACATGGTGGTCCACAAGAGCTCCGTCGTGAAGATCGACCCGTCCGTCCCGTTCGAGGTGGCCTGCCTCGTCGGCTGCGGCGTCACCACCGGCTACGGCTCCGCGGTGCGCAGCGCGGACGTCCAACCGGGCGACGATGTCGCGATCGCCGGAATCGGCGGCGTCGGCATGGGCGCGCTGCAGGGTGCGGCGATCGCCGGCGCCCGCAACATCTTCGCGATCGACCCGATCGAGTGGAAGCGCGATCAGGCGCTCAAGTTCGGTGCCACCCACGCCTACCCCGACCTCGCCTCGGCGATGATGGGCATCGCGGAGGTCACCCACGGTCAGATGGCGAGCAAGACCATCATCACCACCGGTGAGCTCAAGGGTGAGGACATCGACACCTACCTCAACATGACCGCCAAGGGCGGCACCTGCGTCGTCACCGCCGTCGCCAACATGATGGAGACGTCGGTCACGCTCAACCTCGCGATGCTGACCCTGATGCAGAAGAACCTGCAGGGCACCATCTTCGGTGGCGGAAACCCGCACCACGACATCCCGTTGCTGCTGTCGATGTACAAGGCGGGCCGGCTCAACCTCGACGACATGGTCACCCGGCAGTACAAGCTGGAGCAGATCAACGAGGGCTACAAGGACATGCTCGAGGGCAGGAACATCCGTGGCGTCATCCGCTACACCGACGCCGATCGGTAGATCGGCATGACGGAGACGGTGGACCTGGCGCCGGTCGTCGCGGCGTCGCAGAATTCTTGGCGATGTGTGCAATCCGGTGACCGGGAGGGCTGGCTTGCGCTGATGTCCGACGACATCCTCGTCGAGGACCCGATCGGCGAGTCCGTCACCAACCCCGACGGCACCGGCGTGCGCGGCAAGGAGGCCCTCGCGGCCTTCTATGACGCCAATATCGGCCCAAACCAGCTGCGCGTCACCTGCGAGGAGACGTTCCCGTCGAGCACTCCGACGGAGATCGCCTACATCCTGGTGTTGGAGACCACGTTCCCCAACGGTTTCGTGGCGACCGTGCGGGGCGTGTTCACCTACCGCGTCGACGACGCCGGGCTGATCACCAACCTGCGCGGCTATTGGAACATGGATGCGATGACGTTCTCGGAGAAGGCGGATTAGGCCGGCCTCAACCGGACCGCTGGCGGGTCGTGGCGCGGTAGTCGTCGGCGGCACCCGCGGGGTGGGCCTCTCGGTTGCCGAGCTGCTCGCCTCCCAAGGAGCCGGCGTCGTGGTCAACGGCCGCGACGAATCGGCGGCTGCGCAAGCGGCACAACACATTCCCGGCGCTGTTGCGCATTCCGGCTCGCCTGCGGATCCTTCGGTCGCCGACGCGCTGGTCGACACGTGCATCGGCGAGTTCGGCAGCATCGACATCCTGGTCAACTGTGCGGGCACCGGCGCCCTTGGCGCAGAGTCGATCCTGACGGTCACCAGTGAGCTCTTCCGGGACCTGCTCGACGCGCATCTGCTCACGACGTTCGAGACGTGCCGGGCGGCAGCGCCCCGGATGGTCGCGCAAGGCGGCGGGGCGATCGTGAACACCAGCTCGTTCGCCTTCCTCGGCGACTACGGCGGCACCGGGTACCCCGCGGGCAAGGGCGCGGTGAATGGCCTGACGATGGCGATCGCCGCCGAGCTCAAGGATCAGGGGGTGCGCGCGAACGTCGTCTGCCCCGGGGCGAGGACCCGGCTGTCGACCGGGTCGGACTACGAGCGCCACATCGCCGACCTCAACCGTCGGGGGCTGCTCGACGAGGTCAGCATGCAGGGCGCCCTCGACGCGGCACCACCGGAGTACGTGGCACCGACATACGCCTACCTTGTCAGCGACCTCGCCAAGGACGTGACGGGCCAGATCTTCATCGCCGCAGGCGGTTTCGTCGGCAAATTCGACCGGCAAACTCCCAGTATCGTGGCCTACCGGGACCACCACGACACGCCGCCGTGGAAGGTCGAGGAGATCGCTGCTGCGGTGTCGAGAGTCAGTTAGCGACCTCGGGCAGGGTGTGATCGCGGTACTGCTTGCGCAACTCGATCTTGAGTACCTTGCCGGTCGCGGTATGCGGTAACTCGTCGACGAAGATGACATCGTCGGGCAGCCACCACTTCACGACCTCACCGGACAGATACTCCAACAGCTCCTCCCGGGTCGCGCTGTGCCCCTTGCGAAGGACGGCAAGGAGCACCGGCCGTTCCTGCCATTTCGGATGCGGCACCCCGATGACGGCCGCCTCGGCGACGGCCGGGTGCCCCATGGCGGCGTTCTCCAGGTCGATCGAACTGACCCACTCCCCACCGGACTTGATGACGTCTTTAGCCCGGTCGACCAACTGCAGGTACCCGTCGGGGTCGATGGTGGCGACGTCCCCGGTGGGGAAATAGCCCTCGGCGTCGAGCTTGTCGCCACCCTCGCCCCTGAAGTAGCCGCTGGCGATCCACGGGCCCCGCACCCACACCTCGCCGAAAGCCTTACCGTCCCAGGGCAATCGATTGCCGTCGTCGTCGACGATCTTGAGCTCCACGCCGCAGACGCCCCGGCCCTGCTTCAACTTGATCTGGGCGATCTCGGCGGCGTCCAACCCGGCGTGCTTGGGCAGCGGCCTGCCGATTACACACAGCGGGCTGGTCTCGGTCATCCCCCAGCCCTGGAACGCCTGGGCGCCGAAATCCCGTTCGAACCGTTCGATCATCGACAGCGGCAATGCCGCCCCGCCGGTGCCGGCATACCGCAGGCCGAGTTCGTGCGGGTCGATCTCGGGATGCTCATCCAGATACGAGAACAGCATCATCCACACCGTCGGCACACCCTGGGATTGGTTGACGCCTTCGGATTTCATCAGCTGGTACACGGACTCGCCGTCGAGGTGCGGTCCGGGCATCACGAGTTTGGCGCCGACCATCGCCGCGGTGTACGGCGTCCCCCACGCGTTGGCGTGGAACATGGGCACCACCAACAGGATCACCGACCCACTGTGGATGTCGATGGCATCGCGCGCAGCTGTCATCAGCGTGTGCAGCATCGTCGAACGATGCGAGTAGAGAACACCTTTCGGGTTTCCGGTGGTGCCCGAGGTGTAGCACAGTGACGACGCGCTGCGCTCGTCGAACTCGGGCCAGTCGTAGTGGGTGGACTGCGAGCCGATGAACTCGTCCCAGCACAGCAGGCGATCGGCAGCGATCCCGGGGATGTCGGGCATGTGCTCGCGGTCGGTCATGACGACGAAGGTGCGCACGGTGCTCAGCTCGGGCGCCAACTGACTCACCAACGGTGCGAAGGTGATGTCGAAGAACAGCACCTGGTCCTCGGCGTGGTTGATGATGTAGCTGATCTGGTCGGGGAACAGCCGCGGGTTGACGGTGTGCATGACGGCGCCCGAGCCGGACACGCCGAAGTACAGCGCAAGATGTCGGTCGCTGTTCCATGCCAGCGTTCCGACCCGGTCCCCCTGCTCGATGCCGAGTTCGGCGAGCGCGTTGGCCACCTGCTTGGACGCGTCACCGATCTGGGACCACGTCGCACGCCGGACGTGTCCCTCGGGAAGCCGCGACACGATCTCGGTGTCGGAGTGAAACGCCGCCGCGTGCTCGATCAGGGACGAGATCATCAACGGCCGGTCCTGCATTAATCCCAGCATTGGGCCAGGCTATCGACGAGTGGCCCCTGCGTCGGCGGGCATGGGCAGATTCGAGAAAGATGTTCGACCGACGTCGCCCCCGAAACTCGGATGAGGAGGTGGCCCGACCGTCTAATCTCCCGGCATGGACCGCATCTGGCAGTGGACGTGGGAGCGGTACGCGACTAGGTACTCCTGGGCGATCTACGCCGTCGCATGCAGCATCGGCGTGGCGGTCTTCCTTGTTTCGGCGTTTGCCATCGTCGCTTTCGAGGAGTCGGGGCGCTACGTCGAAGCCGTCGTGATCGTCGCGGTCGCGGTGCCGCTGATGACGTTCGTGAACATTCTTCCCGGCCTGGGCGGTATCCGTGTCGTCGAGCGGTGGGCCGCCGGCGACGAAGTCGATCCGGGGAGCGCACTGGAAGCCACCTACAGCTGGGCTCGGCTTACTGTCACGCGAACGGTGGCGGACACCGGTGTCTTGATGGGCGTGACCGCGGTCGGAGTTGGGATGATCGCCGGGGCAAGCACGTCGCGGCTGGTGCAATGGGCGATCCTGGGTGTCGCCGTCGGAGCAGGCGCCCAGCTGGTCGGTGCGCGCAGTTTCCTGGAGGGGACGATGCGACCGGTCAGGAGTGCGATCGCCGGTGACAGCGGAATCGGTGATTCCCTCCCCCGCTCCCGGCCGACCTTTGCCACCTGGTCGAACATTGCCATGCTCGCGGCCGTGTTCGGGAACGCCATGTCAGGCGCGATATTGGGAGCGGTGATCCTGCGCGCCAGTGCGGAACCCGTGCTCGCCGTCGTGGTCGGGGCTGCCATGACGGTCGGCTTCGCGATTCCGATCACCGTCGGCGCGGCATCCTCGCAGTCGTTTCTACCCATCCGCGACCTCGCCCGCGGCACCGAGCGTGTCGCGGCCGGAGATTTCAGCCAGCGGCTGCCGGTGGTTCAGGACGACGACCTCGGGGCGCTTGCGGCATCGTTCAACCGGATGCAGGCGGGTTTGGCTGAGCGCCAACGACTTCAGGTGGCATTCGGAACCTATGTCGACCCGGCCCTGTCGGCACGGCTGCTCGAACAAGGAAACGACGTCTTCACCGGTGAACGCCGCGAGGTGAGCGTGATGTTCATCGACGTCCGCGACTTCACCTCGTTCGCCGAGGCCAACACCGCCGAGGACACCGTCGCGCGCCTGAACGCGCTGTTCGAGATCGTGGTGCCCGCCGTTGTCGAGGCGGGCGGGCATGTCAACAAATTCCTCGGCGACGGCGCCATGGCGGTGTTCGGCGCGCCCAATGACCTCGCCGACCACGCCGACGCCGCGATGTCCGCTGCTGTGCTGATCGATCGTCTGGTGGCTGATCGCTTCGGCGGCGAGGTGCGCATCGGTATCGGGATCAACACCGGCGTGGCGATCGCGGGGACCGTCGGCGGGGGAAGCCATCTGGAGTTCGCATTGATCGGCGATACGACGAACGTCGCGTCCCGCGTCGAGCAACTGACCAAGACGACGGGCGACACCATTCTGCTCACCCAGCAGTGTGTCGACGCATTGGTCACTCCGCCACCCGTGCTGATCGACCGCGGATTCCATGCCCTGAAGGGAAAGTCGGCCGCCATTCAGGTCTACGCCGTCGACCCAACCCCCGTGTCACTTCACTAGATGGAATGCTGGAAGCATGGCGACCGTCTTCACCAAGATCATCAACGGCGAGATCCCCGGCCGATTCGTCTACGAGGACGACGACATCGTGGCGTTCCTGACGATCGAGCCCATGACGCCGGGCCACACGCTCGTGGTGCCGCGTGCCGAGATCGACAACTGGCAGGACATCGAGCCTGCGGTGTTCGGCAGGGTCATGGAGGTTGCGCAGCTGATCGGCAAGGCGGTGTGCCAGGCCTTCGGCGCGGAACGCTCGGGAGTCATCATCGCCGGCCTCGAGGTGCCGCACCTGCACGTGCACGTCTTCCCCGCGCGCGACCTGTCCGACTTCGGCTTCGCGAACGTCGACCGCAACCCGTCACCGCAGTCACTCGACGAGGCGCAGTCGAAGATCAAGGCAGCGCTGGCTGCGCTGACCTGACCGGGATCGCCGCGTCCGTGTAGCGCGGCAGAGTCACCCGGAAGCGGCAGCCGTGCCCGGGTGCCGTGGTCACGCTGACCTTGCCTCCGTGCGCGTACACCAACGAGTCGACGATGGACAGGCCGAGCCCGGTGCCGCCGCTGGCACGCGCCCGGGACGAGTCGGCGCGGTAGAACCGCTCGAAGATGCGCTGGGCGTCCTCGGGCGCCATCCCCGGCCCCTCGTCGCACACCTCCAGCACGGTGCTGTCGGCGTCGGTGCCCACTCGCACGGTGACGCCGGCGTTCTCCGGGGTGTGCTGCAGGGCATTGGACACCAGGTTGCTCAGCACCTGACGCAACCTGGCCTCGTCACCGAGCACCTCCGGGGTGCCCGGTCCGTCGAAGACCTCCATGCGAATCTGGCGCTGCGGGGCGATCGACTGGGCGTCGTGCACCGCATCGGTGGCGAGCGCGAGCAGGTCGACCCGATGCTGTTCGAGGGGACGCTGCGCGTCGAGCCGGGCCAACAGCAGCAGATCCTCGACGAGCAGCCCCATCCGGCGCGATTCACTCTCGATGCGGCTCATCAACATCTCGACATCGCGGGCCGCACCCTGCCGGTATAGTTCCGCGAACCCGCGAATCGTCGTCAATGGGGTCCGCAGCTCGTGGCTGGCGTCGGTGATGAACCGGCGCATCCTCTCCTCGGAGGTACGGGCCTGCTCCGCCGACGATTCCGAGGACGCCATGGCACGCTGAATCTGGGCGAGCATTCCGTTGAGCGCCAACGACAATCGGCCGACCTCGGTGCGCGGGTCACGCTCGGGTACGCGACGGTCGAGCTGACCGGCGGCGATCGCGGCGGCCGTCTGCTCGACCTCCGCCAACGGGCGCAGGCTGCGATGCACGACGGCATAGCCGGCGATTCCGAGGACCAACAGGACAGCGAGCCCGATCCCCAATTGGGCGTACTCCAGCGACCGCATCGTCGACTTCACGTCCGAGAGATCGATGGCCACCGTGGTGAGCTCGCCCCGCACCCCCCGCACGGTCATCGCGCGCCACTGGACGTCGGAGTGATCGACCGACCCGAGCGTGACGGGTTCGGGTCCGACGTCATTGTCCGCGGGCAACGCCGGTTCGGCCACGCGGTCGTTGACCGCCATCCAGATGTGTCCGTCCGGATCGATGCCGCGGACGTAGAAATCCGACGGGGGACGCGCGGGATTGGGGCTCTCCACCGGGGTGATGGGCAGCCGGCGGGGCACCTGAGCCCAGCCCCGTGACGCGTCGAGCAGAGTGTCATCGACCCTGTTCATGAGGCTGTGCTGAAGGATCGTGGTGACCGCGATGCCCGAGGCGAGCAGCCCACAGGCCACCAGCACCAGCGTGGCAGCCACCAGCCCTACCCGAAGCGGAACCCCACGCCCTATTCGCTGCCTGATCTGTCCGGCCACGCCTCTATTGTCGGCTCTTCGCGCACGCGCTGATCGCAGCTTTTCGGCTCTTCGCGCAAGCGCTCATCGCAGCTTTTCGGCTCTTCGCGCAAGCGCTCATCGCGGCTCGCGCAGGACGTAGCCAACCCCGCGCAGCGTGTGCAGCAGGCGCTTGTCGCCGGTGTCGATCTTGCGGCGCAGGTAGGAGACGTAGGACTCGACGACGTTCACGTCACCGCCGAAGTCGTAGCGCCACACGTGGTCGAGGATCTTCGGCTTGGACAACACCGTGCCCGCGTTGATGATGAAGTACCGCAGCAGGGTGAACTCGGTCGGCGACAGCGAGACCGGCTCGCCGGCCTTCCACACCTCGTGGGTGTCTTCGTCGAGCTCGATGTCGGCGAACGTCAGCCGCGACGCGCGGGGCTCCTCGTGGCCACGACCGGTGCGGCGCAGGATCACGCGCAACCGCGCCACTACCTCTTCGAGGCTGAACGGCTTGGTCACGTAATCATCGCCGCCGAGCGTCAGGCCGGCGATCTTGTCCTGCAGGGTGTCACGGGCGGTCAGGAACAGGGCGGGGGCGTCGATGCCGTCGGCCCTGAGGCGTCGCAGCAACCCGAAACCGTCCATACCGGGCATCATGACGTCGAGGATGACGGCGTCGGGCCGCACTTCACGGGCTTTATCGAGCGCAGCGGCGCCATTGGACGCCGTGTGCACCTCGAAGCCCTGGAACTTCAGACTCACCGAGAGCAACTCGACGATGTTGACCTCGTCGTCGACCACCAGCACGCGTGCTTCGGGGACGTTTTCCGCAAGGGGCATGGCCATGCTCCTCAATCTTCACCACGCGGCTTGGAAATTCGCTGCCCAGTCGCTGTGCACTTCCTGTGAGTTTGGGCCGATCGTGTCCTTAGACTGGCTGAATGAACCTCGGCAAAGCCCTGACGGATCTCGCGTTCACACCGGTACGGCTCGGTCTGGCTGTCGCCGACGCGGGCATCGGCGTGGCCAAGGGCGGCATCGACGTCGCCTACCGCACGCTCGGTGAGTCCACGAGCGGAGCAAGGCCGGCGCCACCGTCGGTGGCGCAGATGCTGGGTGTGCAGGACGCCGTCGACCGGGCGAACCGGCTGGCAAGCCTGATGGACGAGGACCAGCCACTGGGGCGGGCGCTCGCGCCCGGCGGCGCGCTGGACCGGCTGCTGAAGCCCGGTGGCGTGGTCGACCGGCTGACGGCAGAGGGCGGCGCACTCGACCGGCTGACGCAGGACGACGGCGGGCTGATGCGCGCCATCGAACCGGGCGGTTTGGTGGACCAACTGCTGGCCGAAGAGGGATTGGTCGACCGGTTGTTGGCCGAGGACGGCGTGGCCGACCGGCTGTTCGCCGAGGGCGGCGTCATCGACACGCTGACGGCGCGCAACGGCCCACTCGAGCAACTCGCCACGGTCGCGGACACCCTGAACCGCCTTACTCCCGGACTCGAAGCGCTAGAGCCGACCATCGAGGCCCTGCGGGAGGCCGTGATCGTGCTCAGTCAGGTCGTCAATCCGCTGAGCAACATCGCCGACCGGATCCCGTTTCCCGGACGTCGTCCGCGGAGCCGTCCGATCAACCGGCCGGCGACCTCGCAGCGGGTTATCGACGTCGACGAGTGAGCCGATAAGCTAGCCGCGTTCCAGCCTCCTTAGCTCAGTGGTAGAGCATCCGCCTTGTAAGCGGAATGTCATCGGTTCAATCCCGATAGGAGGCTCCACGATCCGGCGACCGCTGCTTGTCGGAGGCCCGTCGTAACGTCCCCGGCATGAGGCAGTGTCGCGGCTGTGGTAACCCGCTATCCAAGCGCAGTCAGAAGGTCTACTGCAGCAACGCATGTCAGGCGTTGGTGCGGCGCGACACGGGGACGCAACGCTGGCTCGAATCCGGCGAGGCGTGGGTCGGCAGCAGCCGCGGTCATTACATACGGCAGTACCTCGCCGCCGCCCAGTCGGACTGCTGCGCGATCTGCGGCGCAGCCAGCGTGTGGCTGGGCCTGCCCCTCGCATTCGTGGTGGACCACATCGACGGAGACCCGACGAACAATAGACGGGAGAATCTTCGGCTCATCTGTCCGAACTGCGACTCGCAGCTGCCAACGTACAAAAGTCGCAACCGTGGCAAGGGGCGTCACTACCGTCGGCAGCGGTACGCCGACGGCAAGTCCTTCTGACCGCGCCCTATCGCGAGCCGATCAAGGCGTCGTGCTGCCGGGTCAACGACGCCGCGGCGGTCTTGAACTGGGCCAGCTTCTCGACGATCGTCGCGCCGGTGCGGGTGTGGCCCCAGATGCTGATGCCCTGATGGGTGGTGGGTTCCCAGGTCGCCTCGTCGACGACGATCGGATTCCAGCCGAGCTCCCACTCGAAACCCGATGGGGTCTTGGCGTAGAAGGACAGTTCGCGGTCGTTGGTGTGCTGGCCGATACCGAGTGCCATCTCGAAGCCGAGGGCCCCGACGCGCTGGTACGCGTCCACCATGTCGTCGAGCTCCGCGACCTGAATGTTGAGGTGCTGCACCCGGGTACGGATCGGATCGATCGGCAGCCTGCGGACGTTCGCGATCGCCACCGAGTGATGCCGTTCATTGACCCGGAGGAAGCGGATCTTCATCTTCATTCCACTGATGGTCTCGTCGATGAAGTCCGACAGCCTCGCATCGAACGCCATGTCGAAATACGCCTGCAGCGCATCGGGTTTGGTCGATGTGACGGCCACGTGGCCGATGCCGCCCGGACCGGTGACGAACCCGCGGTGCCGGATTCGCAGCGGAACGGGACTGGTCGAGGCGGTGGTGAACACCTCCTGGACCAGACCCTTGGGACCGGGGAATCGCAGCAGCCGCTCGACCCCGCGAAGCGCTGCCTCCTCGGCGGTTCCCTCGACGACCGGCAGGCCGCGGGCGGTGACGCGGGCGATCACCTCATCCACGGCGCCATGGTCGTCGAGGTGCCAGCCGATCGCAGTGACATCCTCGGCGGGCCCGCGGCGCAGCAGGAACCGGCACTGGTGGTCGTCGAGCCGGAAACGGATGGTGTCGCTGTCGAGTTCGTCGCAGTGCATGCCGATCGCGTCCTCGCCGAATCGGCGCCAATCGGCGAACCGGTTGCTCTCGATCACCACGTACCCGAGGTGGACGCTGCCGAAAATCGAACGTGTCATTGGGGATTCCCGATCAGGAAGGCGCGGGCGACGTCGTTGAAGAAGTCCGCCCGCTCCCACTGCACCCAGTGCCCGGCGTTCGCGGCCAGCAGCAGATCACAGTGGGGCATGATCCGGGCCAACATCTGCCCGCCGGCGGGGCGGTTGACCCGGTCGGCGGCACCCCAGACCACCAGAGTGGGCGTCGCGAGCCGGGCGAGCCGGCGGTCCCGCGTGAGATCCATGCGCCACAGCGTGCGCAACGCCATCGGCCCCGAGGGCCGGCGCAGAGGTGGGCTCGCGACCACCTCGGGGTCGATGCTCGACAGGTACCGTGACTCAATCACGCTGTCGTCCACCGCGTCGCCGTCGAACACCAGGTACTCACGGATGAAGGTCTCCAACTTCTCCCGCGACGGCCCTTGGCCGCTGTAGTAGTCGAAAAGCTTTCCGAGCCCCTCGGTCGGCAGCGCCCGGGTGGTGCCGATACCTCCGGGACCCATCAGCACCAGTTTCTCGACGCGGTCGGGGGTGTCCAGCGCCAGCCGCAACGCACACGCACCGCCGTAGGAGTTGCCGACCAGATGAGCGGCGCCGATGCCCAGTTCGTTCATCAATCCACGAATGCTGTTGGCCAGGAATCCGAACGGGTCACTGCCGTCCACTCCCTTGGCCGACCGCCCATAACCAGGAAGGTCGGGAACGACGACGCGGAAGTCTCGTGCCAGCGCATCGATGTTGCGCGAGAAGTTCGAGACTCCGGACGCGCCGGGGCCGCCGCCGTGCAGCAGCAGCACCGCCGGACCACTACCGGCCTCGGCGTAGAAGATCTCCCGGCCGCCGATGGTGACGACGGCTTCGGTGAGTGTTGCGGTGGTCATGATGAAACTCCCTGCGGCTGTTGGCTCTTGCCAAAGAGGCGAAGATCGGATGGCGGTGGAGGCAGCAACTGGCCGGGACCTGCTGCCGCATAGACGAATCCGTCGGGCCGCACGATGACCGCTTCGGCACCCTTGGCCGCCAGCCAGTCGACGAGGGTGCGTCCACCGTCGACCAGGGTGTCCGGCGCGGGGTACCCCTGCGGCCCGATGAGACGAACGCTGTTGATGCCCAGCGCCATCCACGCCTGGGAACCGGCCGGCGCGGCACCGGTGCGCAACAGCGTCCACTGCCCCCGCAGGGCATCGTCGAGGCGGACGCCGACGCCCTTCTCGTCGATCAGCCAGGGTTGCGGCAGTTGCCAGCCGGTTGCGGGCGCGCTGCCGCTCAGGTAGCCGTCCCGGTACCGGGCCTCGGGGATCCACATGGTGGCGTGCAGTTTTGCGGGCAGACGGGGGATCTTCATCAGCGCACGCATGACACTGTTGCGCAGGGCGGCCAGCGGCGGACGCGGTTCGGTGATAATCCTGCCGACCCGCACGGCCCGCTTGGTCACCTCGCGCAGGTGCGGCAGCCGTTCGGCCTGATATGTATCCAGAAGCGCGTCCGATGCCGACCCGTCGAGCACCGCGGCGATCTTCCAGCACAGGTTGGCGGCGTCGCGGACCCCGGCCGACATGCCCTGACCGATCCAGGGCGGCATGGCGTGGGCCGCGTCGCCGGCCAGGAACACCCGGCCCACCCGCCACCGGTCGGCGATGCGGACGTGATGCCGGTAGATCACCGCGCGCAGGATCCGGACGTTTTTCTCGGTGATGCCCTGGCCGCGCAGAATGCGCCAGACGGCCGCGTCGCTGATCAGGTCAGCGTCCGCGGCGTCGCTGCGGGCGGGGTATTCCCAGCGGTGGTGCCCCAGCGGGGTGGGGCAGTCGACGGTCGGGCACGCAGGGTCGCAGTGGAAGCGCAGGCTGTCATGCCCCGGCCATTCCTCGAGCACCTTGGTGTCGATGACGACCCAGCGCTCCCCGTAGGTGCGCCCCGTGTAGCCGACGCCGAGTTGGCCGCGGGTCGGGCTCGATCCCCCGTCTGCGGCAATGACGTAGGACGCGCGAACCCGCAGGAACGAGTCGGTCTTGAGGTCGGCCAGCATCAGCTCGACATCGTCGGGAGTGGCCGCCACGCGCAGACATTCGTGGGACAACAGCACGTCGACGTTATGAAAGCGGTCGACACCTTCCCTCAGCACGGTGTCCACCGCCGGCTGGTACAGGAACTGCTGGGACGGATGCCCGCAACCGTGCGACGGCGTCTTCAGTTCGATGAATGCTTCACCGCGCGAGTCTACGAACTGCAGTGGCCGATCGGGCAGCATGTCGCCCGCCAATCGCTCGGCAAGTCCGACCCGTTGCCAGATCCGCATCACTTCCTCGTCGGTCGAGATCGCCCGCGCGCGGCCGTAAATGTCCGGATCGCGTTCGATGACAACCACTTTCAGGCCCAGCTGGCCCAGAATATTGGCCGCTGTCGCGCCTGTGGGCCCGTAGCCGATGATGGCGACGTCATAGGTCGATGTGGTCACGGAGACCTCGTTTCTGAGAGATACCGACGAAGACTTGTTCCTGTAGTGATCACTACGGTAAGCTGATGATCGAACAAGAGTCAAGACCCAATCACCGAGGAGAGTCGCCAGTGCCCGAGGAGCGCAAGACACGTCGCCGCCGCGCCAACGGTGAGGAATCCCGCAGCCGGATCCTGGATGCGACTGCCGAAATTGCCAGCGAACGCGGATACGAGGGCACCTCCATCGCCCTCGTCAGCGCCAAGTGCGGCCTGCCTGCCAGTTCCATCTACTGGCACTTCAAGGACAAGGACGACCTGATCGCCGCGGTGATCGAGCGCAGCTTCGCCCAGTGGTTGCTTGCGTGGCAGTTGCCCGACGGCGACAGCGACCGCGACCGGTTCGCGATGCTGGCCAGGCAGGTCGCCAAGGCGATGCTGGACACCCCGGACTTCATGCGGCTCGGGTTGATGCTGGCGCTGGAACGCAGACCCGTCGAACCCCGCGCCCGCTCGATGTTCCTCGACGTGCGCGAGCAGGCGTCTCGCCAGATCGCGGAGACCATCCGTGAGTTCGCACCCGATCTCAGCGCGGCCGCCGTTCACCAACTGACGCAATACGCGCTGGCCGGAGCCGACGGTCTGTTCATCGCCAAGGAGATCAACGGCGACGCGGTGGACCTGACGGCGATGTTCGGCCTGCACGCCCAGATGCTCTACGACGCCGCACAGCGGTTATCCCAGGAAGAGACGACCCAATGACATCCACTCCAGCATGGCCGGTGGCCATCATCGGCTCGGGCAACATCGGCACCGATCTGATGATCAAAATCCTTCGCGGTTCAACGACATTGAGCATGGGTGCGATGGCCGGAATCGACCGGGCTTCCGACGGGCTTGCCCGCGCGACACGGCTGGGCATCTCGACGACGGCGGACGGCGTCGACGGTCTACTCGCCTTGCCGAACTTCGACGAGATCAGGCTGGTCTTCGATGCCACGGCCGCGGGAGCGCACCGCGCGAACTGGGCCACACTGGAACCCACCGGCGTACGCGTGCTCGATCTCACCCCTGCTTCTATCGGCCCGTTCTGCGTGCCGGTGGTCAATCTGGACGACCACCTCGATGCACAGAACCTGAACATGGTCACCTGCGGCGGTCAGGCCACGGTGCCGATCGTCGCTGCCGTCGGCGAGGCCGCGTTCGTTGCCTACGCCGAGATCGTCTCCTCGATTTCCTCGAAGTCGGCCGGCCCGGGGACGCGCGCCAACATCGACGAATTCATCGAGATCACCGCACAGGCCCTGGTGGAGGTCGGCGGCGCCCAGCGAGCCAAGGCCATGATGATCCTGAACCCGGCCGACCCGCCGGTCATAATGCGCAACACCGTGTACTGCCTCGTCGAAGGCGACTGCGATCACCGCGCCATCGACGCCGCGATCCGACAAATGGTCGCTCAGGTGAGCGCCTACGTCCCGGGCTACCGTCTCAAACAGGCGGTCCAGTTCGAGTCGTTCGGCCGCGGCAACCCCTTACACATCCCCGAGACCGGCAAGTTCGTCGGCACCCGGGTCACCGTCATGCTCGAGGTCACCGGTGCGGCGCACTACCTACCCGCCTACGCCGGAAACCTCGACATCATGACGTCGGCGGCGTTGACAACCGCAGAACGCATCGCGGCACATGAGAATTCGAAGACTGGAGCCCAACGATGACGCGGAAGCTCTACATCAGCGATGTCACGCTGCGCGACGGCATGCACGCCGTCCGTCACCAGTACACGACCGCCCAGGTGACCGAGATCGCCGCCGCGCTCGATGCGGCCGGCGTCGACTCGATCGAGGTCGCCCACGGAGACGGACTTGCCGGGTCGAGCTGCATCTACGGCTTCGGCGCCCACACAGACCTCGAGTGGATCGAAGCTGTCGCCGGCGTCGTCACCCGCGCCCGCGTCGCGACCCTGCTGCTTCCCGGCATCGCTAGCGTGACCAACCTGAAGGCCGCACACCGCGCGGGTGCCGGCGTTGTCCGGGTGGCCACGCACTGCACCGAAGCCGACATCGCAGCCCAACACCTCGCTGCGGCAAGGGATTTCGATATGGATGCCGTCGGGTTTCTGATGATGAGCCACATGGTCGACCCGACGGCGCTGGCTCAACAGGCCAAGCTGATGGAGAGCTATGGCGCCACCTGCGTCTACGTGGTGGACTCCGGCGGTGCGATGACGATGACCGAGGTGGCCGAGCGCATCGACGCCTTCAAGCAGGTGCTGAAGCCTGAAACGGAAACGGGTATCCATGCGCACCACAATCTGTCCCTGGGTGTGGCGAATTCCATTGTCGCGGTGGAGCATGGCTGCGACCGCGTCGATGCCTCGCTGGCAGGCATGGGCGCCGGCGCCGGGAACGCGCCCCTCGAGGTGTTCATCGCCGCAGCCGACAGGATGGGGTGGGACCACGGTTGTGATCTCTTCGCCCTGCAGGATGCCGCCGACGATCTGGTCCGGCCCCTGCAGGACCGCCCGGTTCGCGTCGATCGGGAGACCCTCACGCTCGGCTATGCGGGGGTCTATTCGAGCTTTCTGCGCCACGCGGAGGTCGCTGCACAGCGCTATCACGTGGACGCACGGACATTGCTTCTCGAAGCCGGCAAGCGCGGAATGGTCGGCGGTCAGGAAGACATGATCGTCGACATCGCACTCGACCTGGTAGGCGAAAGGCCGGCAGTCCACTCCTGACGGGGAGCAACGCCCTAGGTAATTCTGAGAATCGCCACCCTGGTAGCCGTGTCACTGGGCGACGAGTAGGGAACGTTGATGAGCCTGTTCGTGGTGAACACGACACGGGTGCCGTCGGCGCTGAAGAGTGGTTCGTAGTCTGCTCCGCCACCGATGCTCAGCGTGCCGCCGGCTTGTCTGCCCGTGGTCATGTCGACGACCACCATCCGGGAGGTGCCTGTGTAGGTGACTGGATTCCATGGGGACGTGGTGATCAGCGCCCGGGTGCTGTCGGCGCTCAGCAGCTGTGCACCGTAGAGGGCGCCTGACAGGGCGAGGGTGGTGCCGATCTGTTTACCCGTGGTGGTATCGATTACCGCTACCCGGGTGGAGTCGGGGTCGACCCAGAACAGGGCGCCCCGGTCGTAGACGGCTGTGCTGATCGCGGCGCGCGCGCCGTCTCCGGTCACCAGCGGTGCGCCGGATCCGGGAATCGCCACCGTGGTGCCGACCTGAGCGCCGGTCGTGGTGTTGTACACGGTCACCAGGGTGGTGTATTCGATTCTGTCGTAGCTGCTCTTTACGGCGGTGACGAGTGCGCGGGTGCCGTCGGCGCCGGCGATCTGGAAGGCTGCCGGCCGTCCGGGCAGGCTGAGGGCAGGACCGGCTTGGGCGCCCGTGGTGGTGTTGAGGATTACCGCGGTGCCAGCGTTGTCGGTGATCAGTGCGCGGGTGCCGTCGGCACTCAATAGTGGTGCGCCGCCCAGGTCGCCGGCGACAGTGAGGGTCGTACCAGTCTTGGCGCCAGTGGTGGTGTCGATCACGGTCACCTGGGAGTTGAGGACGGTGTAGCCGTCGGCGGTGTATGTGGTGATCAGCGCACGGCCGGCACCGGCGCTCATGGCAGAGCCAGACCGCGCGCCGGCGAGGGTGACGGTAGACCCGACCTGTTCGCCGGTGGCGGCGTCCACGATCGTGACCAAGGTGGAGGCTGGGGTGACGGAGTCGTCGACGCCGGTGACAATGAGGGCGCGGCCCGCGTCGGCGCTCATCACAACGGACTGCGTTCCCGTGAGGGTCAAGGTGGTGCCCACCTGAATTCCGGTGACGGGGTTCAGCACCGCCACCGAGGTGGAGGCGGCAGCGTCGGTGACGACGAGCGCACGGGTGCCCTTCGCGCTGAACAGCGGTGAGCCGAGTAGGCGGCCGGCGAGCGTGAGGATGGTGCCGGTTTGGTAGGAGGAAGTGGCGTCGACCACGGCGACGCGGGTCGTGAATCCCGTGTCCCAGTCTCCGTCCTGGGTGGTCACCAGGACATGGGTTGCATCGGCGCTCCACGTCGCCGACTGGTACCCGGGCATGGTCACGGTGGTGCCGATCTGGGCGCCGGTCTTGGTGTCGAGTACCGCCAGACGAGTGCCGCCGGTGACCAGATCGCTGGACGCGGTGGTGATCAGGGCGCGGGAACCGTCAGCGCCCAACACCGTCGGAAATCCGACTTCTCCGGCGAGGGTGAAGGTGTTGCCGACCTGGGCACCCGTGGTCGTGTCGATCACCACCACTTGGGTCGTCCAGCCTCTGATGGTGATGATGGCGCGGGTGCCGTCGGCGTTCAGCAGGGGTGTGCCACTTTCGCCGCTGGCGAGGATGAGAGTGGTGCCGATCTGTTTGGCCGTGGAGGTGTTGATGACCGCCACTTTTGTTGCGCCGCCGCCAGTATCGTAGTTGGTCGCGTCCGTGGTGATGACAACGCGGGTGCCGTCGGGGGTGAACACCTTTCCATTCACGTAGCCGGTGAGGGAGACGTTGTCGCCGATGAGGTCTACCTCGGTTCGCGCGACGGATGCACCGCTGCCGGGGGTGATGGCCAGTACCCGCACGATGCGGTCGGCGGCATCGGTGACGTAGACGGTGCCGTTGGGGCTGACCGTGACGACGTGGTCGCCGGCAGGGTCGGAGTCGAACGCCACGGTGCGGATCACCCTGGATGCCTCGGTGTCGATCACCGAGATGGCGTCGTCGCCGTTGACGACATAGGCCAGATCACCGAGGGGGCTCAGCGCCACCGAACTGGGTGAGGAGCCCACCGGCATGGGGTTGGCCCCAAGACCGTTGGAGTCAAAGGGCGCAAGGGCATTGGTGCCGGTATTGATCACCGAGACCGTGCCGCTGCCGGTGTTGACCACATACAGGCGGCCGTTGGTGCCGAGGGCGAGGCTCGACGGCTGGGCGCCCACGGCAATGGTGGTCGTGACGCTGTTGGTGGCGGTATCGATCACCGACACCGAGTTGCTGCTGCGGTTGGCCACATACAGCCGATTGCCGACGGCCACCAGCGCGCTGGGCGCCGAACCCACCGAGATGGCTTGATTTCCTGAGACATTGGGGTTGATGTCGACCAGCTTGTTGGTGGTGGTGTCGATCACCGACACGGTGTTACTGCCACGGTTGGCCACATACAGCCGATTGCCGACGGACACGAGCGCGCTGGACGAAGCGCCCACCGCGATCCGCGTCGAGAAGATGCTCGGGTTGGCGTCGATGCGCTTGTAAGTGGCGGTGTCGATCACCGACACCGAGCGGTCGCCGGCGTTGGCCACGTACAACCGCAAGCCATCGGCGCTCAGCGCCAACGCCCCCGGCGCCGAGCCCACCGCGATGTCCTTGGAGAAGATGCTCGAGTTGGCGTCGACACGTTGACCGGTCACGGTGTTGATCACCGACACGGTGTTGCCGCCGGTGTTGGCGACGAACATCCGGCCATCCGAGGTCACCGCCATCGCCGAGGGCCGGGTACCCACCGCGATCGGTGGCTTGGTGTCCAACCGGGCAGGCGCGATGTACACCGTCACCACCGCGGTGCTGGTCTGCTGTCCGTCACCGACGGAGACATTGAAGGTGTCGGTGTCGGTCGCCGTCGTCGCGCCGGCAGCCAAGCGCGTCGCCTGGGTCGGGGTATAGGTGTAAGCGCCCGTCTGCGCGTTCAGTTCGACCTTTCCGCCGTCGGGCTCAGTGGCCAGGGTGAACGTCAGGGCGTCGCTTTCGGGATCGGTGGCGACCACCGTGCCGGTCACCACCCCGGTCACCGGATCTGGAATACCTATCGGCTGGCCGGGAACAGACTCCGCCGCCGTCGTGGCGGCGAGAGTCTGCCCGTTCTCCACACTTCCGCCGGTGAGCGCAGCGGGGCGCTGGCGGGTTCCCCAGGCCGCCAACGCCCATTCCACCGGCGCGTCGACCGGCAATAGCGGGCCATCGGTGACCGACGGACCCGAACCCGTAGCCGGCAAGGCGACCGTCATCCGCCTCATCGATGTCGGAGGTGTCGATTCCGCCGGAATTACCGAGACCTCCTGGTGGGCAATGACATCAGGGGGCGGCGGCGCGGACGGGCTGGTGCTGACCGTCGCAGCGGACCGCGGTGCGGCCGGCTGTTCCAACGCACGATCAACCACCGCGCGTTGCCGCACCGGGGCTTCCAAGCCCAAAGGTGCCGGGGCCTTGGTATCCGAATCGGCGTCAGTCGCTGCGCGCGCCCATCGTGGCTTCCTGTTGCGTGGTCGGTCAGACTCCCCCGCAGTGTCCGACGCCTCGTTGTCCTCGGCAGCCGAGTCGACGACGGCCTCGGACTCAGGCTCGGCCGTGTCGTCGGTGCCCGACTCCTCGTCCGTGGAATCGTCAACCTCACGGCCTAGCCGGGTGCCCTCGGATTCCGCGGGTCCATCGGTATCGGGAGCGCCCACCGAACCGGCGTTCTCCGAACTCGCGGAGCCGGGATCGTCGGCCCACGCAATCCCCGGCGAAGCCGCAACCGCCAGCCCGACTCCCAGCGCGACAGCCAACCCTCCGATACGACCGATGTACCTGGCGCTGCCCATGGTGGGATCCTGGCTCGGGTTGCGCCGACCGGGTGCAGTAGTGCACTACTGCACTTCGCCCGATCATGGCGGTGGAGAGGCTTACCTCGTGGATAGCGAAACCTTCCCTCCCCGGCCGGAAGTCTGGCTTCTCAGCGATTACCGCGACGCCTGCAGATCGGGATCATTTCTTCTCAACAACCCACGAGAGGACATCCCCACAATGACCACATCACCCCGCACGCTGACCGGCATCAAGTACGCGGCGACGATCGTCGGCGCCCTGGCCGTTGTCGCCCTGGCCCCCGCGACCGCCTCCGCGCTGCCCGTCAACGGCAACAGCGAAAGCGGTGGGTGCACCTACACGGACAACGACGGCTACGACGTCCCGATCGACGAGGGCCAGGATGTCTTCGTCGACGGCAAGATCGTGAGCTGCAGGGGCGGGACGATCGTCGTCACCACCGCGCCGGCGAGCTCGGGCGGAAACACCGGCCCGTCGAATGTGGGACCCAAGATCAACCTCGGCAACCTGCCGAAGCTGTCAGCGACACGCTGAACCGCCCTCAGCTTTCCTGAGATCCGTTGTCGCGCAGCATCGCGAGGGTGACAGCGCCACGCCGGGTGGCCTCATTCGCCAACCGTGTCCGGCGCTCACCCTCAGGCGGAATCGCGAACTTGTCGTACAGATTCTGCAGATGCTGTTTGACGGCCGCCTCGGTGACGAAAAGTTCCTGTGCCATCTGCCGGACCGACGGCGCCTGAGGGAATGGGTCGTCGGAAACCAGCGGGCGGCACAGCACCACCAGGACCTCGAGTTCGCGCCGGGTCAGGCGCGGCGGGAGCTGGGTGGGTGCGACGGAAATCGTCTCGTCGCCGGGCGCTTCATCACCGTCCCTTGCCTCCCAGAAAACCAACCGCGACTTCCCGATCCGTAACTCGTCCCCCGAACGCAGGACCCGTTCGGCCGTGATCTTCTCTCCGTTGAGGTAGGTGCCGTTGCGACTCCCCACATCCCGTATCGACCAGGCGGCCCCCAGTTTCTCCAAGACGGCGTGCACTCGCGACACGGTCGAGTCATGATCGAACGCCACACGATTGGTCGACGACTTGCCGATGGTCACGCGTTCCTCACCCAACATGACCAGCTCCCGTCCTGACGGCTTCCAGATCTCCAGGTGGGAAGGCATGACGACAGCGTATTGCTTCGTCGGCCCGGAAACGCCCGGTGCGATGATTTCGGCGCCGCTCGCGCTGGCGTCACCACAAGAAAAGCCCAGGCCACAGGTATCCCAACCGTTAGGATCGAGGGGACCTGGAACGAGGTTTCCATGACAGAGCCGACTGCCAACCACCCGGGTGAATTCACTCAGACTCGGACGTCGGCCGCCACCGCAGACGAAACACGGGACGCCTCAGGAACACTCAACTCGGCGCTGTCTGTCACCAGCCCGTCCGACAGCCTCACCGACATCGAGGTCGGCCAGCGGCTCGACGACTTCGATTTGCTCGTGGAACTCGGCAGCGGCGTGTTCGCGCGGGTTTTCCTGGCCCGGCAACGATCGCTGCAACGACTGGTGGCGGTCAAGATCTCCGCCAACAGCGGCACCGAACCCCAGACCCTCGCCCAGCTCGATCACGACTACATCGTCCGGGTCTTCGACCAACGGATTCTCCGCGATCGCGACTGGCGGCTGCTGTACATGCAGTATCTGCCCGGCGGAACGCTGCTCGAGCTCCTTCAGGCGATCCGCCGTGCGGGGCAGCCGCCCGAGTCCGGTCAGGCATTGCTCGACGCCGTGGACAGCACACTGGAGTCGCGCGGCGAAACCCGGCCCGCCGATTCGCCGACGCGCGCTGAGCTGGCGACTCTCTCCTGGCCCGAGACCGTCGCGTGGCTGGGGAAGCGCCTGGCCGACGCGTTGCACTATGCGACGTCGCGAGGCGTCCTGCACCGCGACATCAAACTCGCGAACGTACTGCTCGCACCCGATGGCACGCCCAAACTCGCGGACTTCAACATCAGTTTCGCCCGCAACGTCTCCGGCGCAAGCCCGTTCGCCTACTTCGGCGGTTCACTGTCCTATATGTCCCCCGAGCAGCTGATGGCGTGTCGGCCCGGGCACATGCAGGATGCGGCAGACCTCGATACCCGCAGCGATATCTACTCGCTCGCGGTCGTGCTGTGGGAATTGCTGACCGGGGTGAAACCTTTCGATGATTCCGCGGCACAAGCCGCCCGGGCACGCTCGGGCGGATCGGTCGCCGACGCCACGGCACTCGAGCTGATGCTGATCACCCGCGAACAGGGCGTCTCGCCGGCCGCACTCGACGCGCTACCCGCGGATTGCCCTGCCGCGCTGCGCCGAGTTCTGCTGAAGGCGTTGAGCGCTGATCGTGATCAGCGTTGGGCATCCGGCGCCGAACTCGCCGAGCAACTGCAGCTGTGCCTTGATCCGCAGGCTCGTGACCTGGTGGATCCGCCGGCGCGAAGTTGGCGGCTGCGGCTGCGGCCGTTCTTCCTGCCGATTGCGATCCTGGCCGTCATGATTCCCAACCTGGTGGCCGCCGCGTACAACATCCAGCACAACCAGCTGCTCATCGTGAGCACGCTGTCCGAGCAGGGTCAGGACCGGTTCATGCTGGTCACCGCGCTGCTGAACCTAACCGTCTGGCCGCTGGGCATCGCGCTGCTCATCTATTGGTGCCGGTGCGTCATCCTGGTTCCGCGGCGCCTGCGGCGTGGGCCGGCACCGCCTGCAGAAGCCCTGGCCCGCGCACGTCATGACTGTCTGGTCGTCAGTGACCGGGTGGTGTTCGTCGTGATCAGCTGCTGGTTGCTGGCCGGGGTGACATTCGCGCTCACCCTGCAGTACGCCGCCGGTGGGATGCCCGGCAGGTCGGCGATCCATTTCATCGGGTCACTCACGGCCTGCGGCGCGATCGCCCTGGCGTATCCGTTCTTTCTGCTGACCTTCTACATCGTGCGCAGCGTCTACCCGGAACTCGTCGCCTACGGGCAGACGAATCCGGGGGAGGCCGACCAGCTGTGCGCCCTCAGCCGCCGACTGTCACGCTATCTGGCGATCGCAGCGGCCGTTCCGTTGCTCAGCGTGGTGGCCGTGAGCTTCCTGAGCGCCCCTGAGATCGCCAGAGTCATCGTGCCGATCAGGGTGCTGTGCATCGGGGGCATTGCCGGGTTCGTCCTCGCGTATTGGCTTGCGCGGCAGACAGAGTCGGACATTCGGGCGCTCGAGAGGGTGATTCGCAACCGGGCACAGCACGAGGCCTAGGCCTGACTGTCGGTGTCGACGAGCCGCATCCATCCGAATTCGTCCGGAGTCTGGCCGCAGTGGATGTCGAGCATTGCCTGCATCAGGCGCGACGTGACCGGCCCGGTAGTGCCGTCCCCGACCGACCAGTCGCGCTGCGCGCAGGACACATGCCCCACCGGGACGACCGCCAGGGCGGTGCCGCAGGCGAACGTCTCGGTGATGCGGCCGTCTCGGCACCTCTGTTCCCACGCGTCGAGCGTGAGCGGCTCCTCCACGACCGGGTAGCCGAGCCGTCGAGCCAACTGCAGGATCGAATCCCGGGTGATACCGGCCAACAGGGTTCCACTCAGCGGAGGCGTGCGGAGGCGGGGGCCTTCGGTGGTCGACTCCACGAAGAACAGGTTGGAACCGCCCGCTTCCTCGATGTACCGGCGCTCCCGCGCGTCCAGCCATACCACCTGATCGCAGTCATGGGCCGCGGCCTGGCGCTGCGCGATGTGGGACCCGCCGTAGTTGCCGCCGCACTTGACCGCACCGGTTCCGCCCGGCGCCGCGCGAACGTACTCGGGGGCGGCCCACAACCGCATGGGCTTGGGCTCCACCGACGACGGCCGCGCCGGGGTACCGATCACGGCGAACAGGTACTCCTCGGCGGCGCGCAGGCCCAACTGTGCTTCCGCCGCGATCATGAACGGCCGCAGGTAGAAGCTGTGTCCGCGGGTGGGTGGCACCCAGCCGCGGTCTACCCGCAGCAGCGCCTCCAGCGCCGCGACGAAGTCCGCCTCGGGCAGCGTCGGCATCGCCAGCCGACGCGCCGAGCGGTTGAACCGGCGGGCATGGTCGGCGGGCCGGAACAAGGCCCGCTGACCGTCCGGGCGCCAGAACGCCTTCATGCCCTCGAAGATCGTCTGGCCGTAGTGCAGTGCCATGGTGGCCGGATGCAATGAGAATGCGGCGAGCGGCCTGACCGCGGCGTCGTGCCAGCCCACGTCGGCACGCCACCGCACGGTCACCATGTGATCGGAGAAGGTGTCACCCAGCCCGGGCAGCGCAAGCAGTTCTGCCCGCCGCTCGGCGGGCAGCGGCTGCCCACGATGCGTGGTGAACTCCAGCGCGGCACCCTCAGTCATGCGAGTTCCCCGTTCGAACATCGGCCCACCGTGCGAGCACCCCGTCGACCAGCGGGCCGGACATCCCGGTGTAGCCGGAGGGATCGAACAGCCCGGGCACGTCGGGGCCGGCTACCCCGGCGTCCTCCAGTGCTTCGTCCAGGGGGGAGGCAAGCAGGTCGGCGACGTCGGCTCCGTCCCGCTCGGCCGCCGCGGTCACCTCCGCCAGTAGCCGTTTGGCGGTCGCCTTGCCGAGCAACGGCGCCAGCACCGCGTTGACGCGCTCGGAGACGATGGCGCCGCGGGTCAGCCGCAGGTTCGCGGCCATCGCCTCGGGTGAGACCCGAAGCGACGCCGCAAGCCGCGCGGCGTTGGCGGCGGCCCCGGCACCGATGCGCAGGCACTCCCGCAGCGGTTGCCACTCGGCATGCCACCCGCCCGAGGACCGCTCGTCCTCGACCGCCATGGAACCGAACAACACGAGGGCGATCGGTGGCAGCTGCCGGGCGGCGGTCGCGACCAGCGTCGAGTAGACCGGGTTGTGCTTCTGCGGCATGGCCGAGGACGCACCCCGCCCCGGCGCCTGCTCCTCGGTGACCTCACCGATCTCGGTCCGGCTGAGCACCAGGACGTCGGCGGCCATCTTGCCGAGCGCGCCGGTGGTGATCATCAGGCTCGCGGCGACGTCGGCAAGCGGTGTCCGGATCCCGTGCCAGGGCAGCGTCGGCGCGGCCAGCCCGAGGCGCTGGGCCACCAATGCCGGCAGGCGCAGCGTCGCATCGACGGGATCGGCTGTCTCCAAGGCATATTGGTGATAGGCCGCGAGCGTGCCCGCGGCGCCGCCCATCGAGACTGGCAGCGCCGCGCGGCTGCGGCGCACCCGCGCCACCGCGTCGAGCACCAAATGCAGCCATGTGGCCGCCTTCAGCCCGAAGGTGATCGGCACGGCGTGCTGGGTCAGGGTGCGCCCTGCCATCGGGGTGTCGCGGTGCCGATAGACCTGCTCTGCAAGGCTTTCGGCACACGCCAGCAGATCGTCTTCGATGCGGTCCAGCGTCGCCGCGCACAGCAGGGCCAGCGCCGTGTCCAGGATGTCCTGGCTGGTGCTACCGCGGTGCACGTACTCGGCGGCGGACGGATCAACCGACCGGACCGCGGCGGTGAACTGCTCGACGAACGCCACGACGGGGTTGGCGGTCTCGCGCACCCCGGCGGCCACCGCCGCGAGGTCGATGGTTGCAGGCACGGCGGCGGCCCTGATGGCCACCGCCGCGCCCGCGGGAATCACGCCCAGTTCGGCCTGCGCCTCGGCCAGAGCCACTTCCGTGGCGAGCATCGCGGTCAGCAACGCGTCGTCGTCGACCAGGTCGGCCGCGCCCGTCGCCGCCCATGCGGGCGCCAGAATTCCGTAGTCCGTCATGCCGACCTCTCGCTCAGTTGGGCTCGCCCGTGTTCGGCGGCGAGGTTCAGACAGGACCGGGCGATGGCGTCCGCGTCGCCGAGGATCACGGAGTTGACGCCGGGGCGGATGCCCGCCGCGGTCACCCAGTGCACCGACTCGGTGGGCACGCCGAACGCGAACCGACGCGGGTGCGGGCGATCCTGCGCATCGAGCAGCCGGTACGGCCGCCGGGTGACGGCGACACCACCGGCGACGTAGTGACCACCGCCGCGGATCGGGATGCGGTACGGCTGGCACTCACCGCGGCCCAGCAGCGTCCGCAGCAGCGGGTCGGTGGTTCGGTGCACGTCGGTTTCCGGCAGCCGTGCCTCGATCAGCGTTGCGGCCGCCACGGTGAGGTCCGGACAGGCTCCCGACGATGCGACGAAGCGACCGTCCGAGCATTCGACGCGCACATCCGGGCCGAGCACCTCCAGCACGCCGGCATCCATGAGGGCCCCGAACTGCTCGATGCGTTCCGCCGGCGGCCCGATCGACAGGTGCGCGTTCAACGGCATGTACCAGCGCTGGAGCTCGTCCCGGTAGGAGTCGCCCGACAGGCCACCGTGGTCGACGAGCAACCGGATCTCGTTGCGCAGGTCGCGCAGCACGTCCAGGGCGGCCTTGCGGGGGCCGGACACGTTCCCCTTGCCGGCCTCGTGGACTTCGAGATCCAGATAGGACCGCAGCCAGCTGCGGAACCGGTGAGTCGAGGAGAGGTCGTCGGCGGCGAAGGGCGCGGCGATCTTGCGCCAGTCCCACGCCTGTTCGGGATCGATGTCGAACTTCTCGAGCACGAGACGCTGAGCGTCGCTTTCCTCGATGGCCAACGGGTCACCGAAGATCGGTGCCGGTGCGGGATCCGCTGCCTCGAACAGTGCGGTGAATTCCTCTGCATCACAGGCGCATTGATTCTCCCGCACCAGGGTCGAGTAGTAGACCGTGCGGACTTCCCGGTCGATCAGCGGCCAGATGTCGCGGCGGAAGTCCGCGGGCGCCCCGGCGTCGGCGCGGGCCCGTAGTCGCTCGATCACCTCGGCGGTCACGTACCGGGGCGTATGCCTGCCGAACGACCCCTTCTCGTTCTTGCCGCGGGCGTGGTAGGGCACACCGCGCCGAGATCCCGCCACCAGCAGCGGTTCCCGTCCCGACGGAAGGTAGGTCAGGGTGTCTGAGTGGGTGCCGGACCCCCGCACGAACGTGCCGCCCCGACCGAGGGTGAACAGCGCCATGTAGTCGAAGAAGTTGAGGCCGAGTCCGCGCAGGATCACCGGATCGCCCGCGGGGATGGCGCCCAGCGGTACGTCAGCCGGGTTGCTGGGCGCGATGTAGCGCAGGCCGTTCCGGTCCGCGAACGCACTCAGGGCCGTCTCGGACTCGCCGAGGTGGTGCGGCATGTGACCGAGCGCGAGCACCACGGCATGCAGATCGCCGATCGTCTCCCCGGTGTCCAGGACCACTTCCTGCAGGCCGCCCGAGGTGTCACGAACGTCGACCGCGGTCGCCTGGTGCAGCGCGAAGCCGACGGCCGGGGGCGCGGTTCGCATGATGCGGCGGCGCGCCCACTGCAGGTAGCTCCCGTAGAACGCCCGAGACGGATAGTCGTCCGGTCCGAGTGCGACGGCTTCGGCCCGAACGACCTCCGGCACGTTCGGCCTACCGACCAGAGCGATCGACCGGGCCCACTCGTAGAGGCTCGGCCCCGCCACCACCGGCCCGTCGCAGTCGACGGTGTCGTCCACGAACACGGTCACCTGGCAGGCGACGGTGTTCATCAACAGCACCCGATCCTGCGTGCTTCGCCACACCTGCCCGCCCTCGAACACATGCGGGTCGATGATGTGGATGACGACGTTGCGTCCCTGCGGGACAAGCGAGTCGGCATTCGCGCCGAGGCGTTCCGCCACCGACAGACCGCGTGGGCCGAGCCCGACGATCGCCAGCTGTAGCTTCTCAGTGTGCACCGCAGACCCTGACCTACGCGCCGCTCATGTGGCGGCCGAGTCCGGCCGCCAGCGGGGCGAGCCGAATCATCAAGTCGGCGAACTGTTGTGGGCGAAGCGCCTGCTTGCCATCGCACAACGCCTGCTCCGGCGCCACGTGGACATCGATGATCAACGCATCCGCGCCCGCCGCCACCGCGGCCAGCGACAGCGGTTCCACCAGTTCCGGCTTGCCGCCGGAATGGCTGGGATCGACCATGACCGGAAGGTGCGTGCGTTGCTTCCACAGCGCGACCGCGGTGAGGTCCAGCGTGAAGCGCGCCGACGGCTCGAACGTGCGGATACCGCGCTCGCAGAGCACCACCTGGTCATTGCCCTCCAGCAGCAGATACTCGGCCGCGGCGAGGGTTTCCTCGACGGTGCAGCCGAAGCCGCGCTTGAGCACCACCGGAAGACCGCTCTGGCCCACCGCGGTCAGCAGCGCGAAGTTCTGCATGTTCCTGGCACCGATCTGCAATCCGTCGACCACCGCGGCCAGCCGCTTGACGTGCTCCGGGTCGACCACCTCGGTGACGACGGGAAGACCGGTGCGCTCCCTGGCCTCCGCCAGCAGGTCCAGGCCGTCCCACTGGACACCCTGGAAGGAATGGGGTGACGTGCGCGGCTTGAACACGCCGCCCCGCAGGCCGACCGCGCCGTGTTCGGCGACGACGGCCGCGGTGGCCATCGTCTGCTCCGACGATTCGACCGCGCACGGGCCGGCGATCACCGCGACCGAACCGTCCCCGATCGTGGTCGGCCCCAAGAAGACCTTGGTTCCGCTGGGGCGAAGTTCTTTGCACCCCAACCAGACATCACCGGTCCTCGGCACCTGGTAGGTCGGCGCGGGGAGCTCCGGACCCGCGTGGTGCAGCAGGTCCACATCGGGGACCGACAGGACGAGAGTGCCTCCGAGCCGGTACATCTCGGTGGGCGCGCCGGCGGATTCCAGGTGGGTGATCCACCCCTCGACGCCGGCGCGGGAGATGTCCTCGGCGAACACGAGCAGAGTGTCTGGATTAGTCATGACTCCTATGGTCGTGATCGGGCAGTGCCGGCGTAATCGCCGGCGATGCCAGATTCCACCCGTCGATGGGGAGGTTTTCCTATCCATGGGGTAAGCACCCGGGTTCGTTCACAGCGGTCGACGACATGGCAACGCCCGTATGCCGGGTGGCATGCGGGCGCTGGACAGTGCTGCGGTGCTTAGGTTTCAGTCAGGATCGTCACGGCACGGCGGACGCGTTGCTCGATCTCGTCGAGCTCGGCGATCGTGGGGGCGTCGATGAAGAAGGTGACGGCCCGGTCGTCGGAGCACCGGATGGGGCCCAACTCCGCGCCGCGGTCCTTGAGCACGTGCACGGCGCGCAGCGCCGCCGGGGCCGCAGCGGGGAGGGCGGGGATGTCGGGCCGGGGAGCACCGTCCTCGATCCAGTGGACGTCGACGCCGGGCCAGTCGACCTCCACGTCGCCCAGAATCCCGGGCCGGTGTCCGAGGTACACCTGCCGTGCGTGGCGTCGCGCCTCCGGATAGTCGGCGGCCTCTCCGAGTGCGATCCGCAGGATCTCGGGCTCCATCCGCCGGCCCGTCGCCAGGCGGTACAGCACCATGATCCCGTCGCCGGGGGTGCGGGCAGCGACCTCCATCAGGCGGGCTTCCCCGCGCTCGTCGATCCGCCACTCGGAGTGCGTGATGCCGTTCTCGACGCCCAGCCGGTCGAGCATCGCGTCGTTGGCCCGCTGCACGGCGTCCCACTCGTCGCCCCGTGGGGCAGGGATGGTGTGGGCCATCTCGACGAAATACTGGGAGTCGTGCCCAGTGTCGGGATCCGTCGTCTCCTTGCGCGTGACCGAGGTGAACAGCGACTTGCCGTCCTGGATCAGGCTTTCCACCGAGTACTCCTGACCGGTGATCTTCTGCTCCACAAGGATGGTCTCCTGCGGCGAGTAGTCCTCCAACTGCGCGGCCAACTCGGCGCCGTCGTACACCGTGCGGACACCCAGGCTGGAGTGCCTGGTGGCCGGTTTGACCACCGCGGGGAACCCGATGCGTCCAGCGTCGATGGACCCGCGCCCCTCGGGTGGGATCAGTGCCGATGCCGGGCTGAGATCGGGCAGGTACCACCGCTGGAGGTACTTGTTGCGGCAGGCGCGTGCCGCCCGCAACCCCGGGAACGGCAGGTTGAAGTAGTCGGCGACCAGACCGGTCGGCTCGACCAGCGTCTCGCCCACGGCGTAGATGCCAACAACGTCGTAGCACTGCCGCCAGCGTTCGGCGTGCTCGATGACCCCGGGCAGGAACGAGCCCTCGCTCTCGACCGACCCGTCGACGAAGGCGATCTCGTCGATCGCGGAGGCGGGGTGGGCCGGATCGTCACGGTGGGCCTCCGCGTATCCACGCCAGCAGGCGGCGGTGATCACCAGGACGGTCAGGCCCCGCCTGCGCAGATCCTCGATGTAGACGGGATCCCAGCAGACGACGGACAACGCGCCGGTCAGGATGAAGGCGCGGGGCGCCCGTTGACGCTCAATCATGCTGCGTCCCTTTCTGGTAGCTCGTACAGGAAATCGATGGACAGTTGCGGACCCTGGTCGGGCCGGGTGCGGACGGCCCATCGGACCACCGGCACGGTGGCCATTCCCGCCGCGACGAACAGCCCGCCGAGCACCAGCCAGCCGACCTGGCCGACTCCCAGGCACAGGGCACCGAGGACCGCGGGCGCCACCGCGAACGCGGCGCCCAGGCCCATGTCCTGAAGGCCGACGTACTCGCTCTGCGCATGGGCCGGCGCCAGCTCGAAGCTCAGCGCGAATACCGCTGCCGCGTGGCACATCTCGCCCACCGAGTGCACGGCCACCGCCGCCAGCAGGACCGCGACCGCGGCCCACGCCGGCAGGTCGGCCGCCACCGCCACGCCTACGCAGGCGACCAGGAAGACGAAGCCGGCGACCCGCATGGCGGCGCCGCCCTGGTGGACGGTCCGGACCTTCCGGCCGACCCACACCTGCAGCGCCACCACCCCCAACGTGTTGACCAGCAACACGGCGCCGACCATCCAGCGGGGCGCGCTCGTCTCCGTCGCGATCCACAGCGGCAGGGCGAACGTGATGACCGCGTACTGCAGGCTCATCACCCCGTTGAGGACCGTGTACGCGATGAAGGGTTTGTCCCGCAACGCCACCCAGCGCCGAGATCCGGGCGGAGCCGGCATCGGCGCGAACTGCGGGAGCCTGGCGCACACCCAGGCCCCGATCAGGAAGGTCGCGGCGTTCACGAGGAACAGCGCCTGGAAGGCAGCGAGGGTATCCAGCTGCAGCGCGACCCCGCCGAGGACCGCTCCGACGCCGACGCCGGCGTTCTCGATGGCCCGAAGCTGCGAGCGGTACGCGGCCGCGCCCTCGCCTCCGACGCGGCGGATCAGCCCGCCGCGCGAGGCTCGCGACGCCGAGGTCGCCAGCATCTCCACCACCGTCACCGCGACGAACATCGCGATGCTGGTCACGAAGACGTAGCCCGCCATCGTCAACGCCAGCACGATCAGGCTCAGGACCGCGACCCCGCGGGGGCCGCGGCGGTCGGCGAGGTGCCCCATCGGAACGCCGCCGAAGAGACCGATCAGTCCGGCCACCGCCAACCACAGACCGACCTCGGTGACTGAAAGTCCCAGTCCCTCGGTGAAATACAGGACCGACGACGTCATGAACATGCCGGTGCCGATGTTGTAGATCCCGGTGGCCAGGCCCAGGCGCCGACGTGCGCCGGGCTCGGGCACCAGGGTCGACAGCCAGTTCCTGATCATCACGCGACCGCGCTGTCGAGCGGTTCAATCAGGAAGGCGGCGACGGCGCGGTTCTCGGGGCACGTGCCCACGGTGATGCCGCCGAGGTCGCGGTACTTGTCCCGTAGTTCGCGCTTCAGCACCTTGCCTGTCACGCCGACGGGGAAGTCGTCCGGCGTCCGGGCGACGTCCAGCACGGCGATGCGCGGATGGCCCGCCTTCTCCAGCACCTCGTTGGCCTCGGCCAGCAGCCTCTCGGCCGGCGAATCGGCGATGACGGTTTTGATGACGGCCACCGGAACCACCCGCTGCCCTTGGCGACCGGCGACGACGGCGACGTCGGTGATGGCGCTGATCTCACTGAGCAACACCTCTTCCATGAGCACCGAGTAGCCGGTGCCCTCGGCGGTCTCGATGGCGTCCTTCGTCCGGTCCACCACGAAGTAGTTGCCGTCCACGTCCTGGTACACCAGATCGCCTGTCAGCCAGTAGCCGCCGAGCTTCGAGCGATACGTGGTATCCGAATCGTTCCAGTAGCCGGCGGTGATGGACGGGCCCTTGGCTCCGAAGAATCCCACCTCGCCGACCGGCGCCCTGCTGCCGTCGGCCCGCAGCGCCGCAACCTCGGCGACCGCATCGGGCTTGCCGACGCGCCGGTCCGAGCGCTCCGAGGACAGCGTCCGGGGCTGAACCACCAGACCCCAACCGAGCTCGGTGGTGCCGAACCGGTCGTAGAAGGTGGCGGGCTCCTGGTCCGGGCTGCGCTTGGCCAGGATCGCCCCGATGTGGGCCTCGTGGATGGCGTCTCCCATGTTGACCCAGTAGTCCACCGAATCGACGGTGCCGCTGAGTGTTTCGAGGGCGGCCAGCTCAGCATAGGCGTGGGCGAATGCCATCACCCCTTTAGGCTGGTGCCGGCGCACGGCTGCTGCGAGCTCCTCGCCGCTCGGATCGTAGAGCGCCACCAGCGGCGTGCCTGCGAGGATCGAGTAGGCGGTGTACACGATGCACCCGAGATGCGACTGCGGCTGGGCGGTCATCATCCGCTCGTGGGCGGGCTCGGTGTAGTTCTGCAGGCGGAAGCGGGGCCCGGCGACACTGGACGCGTGGGTCTGGGTCACCGCCTTCGGAATTCCCGTGGTGCCCGACGAGTGCATGATCGACACCGGGTCCTCCGGCGCGTGCGTGAAGCGCCACGCGTCGGGCAGCGCAGCCGGGGGCGGGGCGGGCAGGTCGTCGGCGAGCTCAACCCACCGCAGACCGTCCAGCGATCCGATGCCGTCGGTGATCGTCGCGAGGCGGGAACGGTCGGTGTAGATCCCCACCGGGGTCGTGCGCCCGCACAGGCCGAGCGCCAGCGCCGGCGATGCCTTGCTGTTGATGAGCACTCCGATGGCGCCCACCTGGGCGAGGGCGTTGAGGTGGATCGTGTAGGCGAACGTGTCGTCCATGTAGAGCGCCACGCGGTCACGCGGGCCGACACCCTGGTGGTGGTACCAGACCGACCAGCTCTGGGCGAGCGCATCGATCTGGGCGAGCGTGAACTCCGTCTGCTCCTCCCCCGCCGTGTTGGTCACCGGCCGGCCGGTGCGGATGAACGGGATGTGCGGATCGGGATGCACGGCCATGGCCGTCGCCAGCAGGTTGCCCCCGCCGAGCTCGGGTATCGCCGCCAGTCGCGAACGTTCTTCTGCTGACAAAAGCGCATGGGTCGAAATGGACATTCTTCAAACTCCTTGTGGTTGAGCGTGATCGGATGGGAGGGGATTTCAGGGAGTGAGCCCGAGTGCGCGGGCGGCTGTCTCGAGGTCGCTCTGCTGGTGCAGGGCGGACACCGCGAAGCGCATCAGTCCGGTGCCCCTGGCGACCGTGGGGTAGAAGGCGGGCAGGATCAGCACACCGGCAGCCTTCAACCGGCGGGCGGCGGCGAACGCCTCTTCTTCGGTGTCGAACAGCGCGCCCCGCACCGGCGAGCGCAATCCGGAGTTGACCAGAGACCCGGCGGTCAACCGGTCGAATTCGGCGGCGTTGCGCCACAGCCGCGTCTGCAGCTCCGCCACCCGGCCGTCGACGTGCAACCGGGCGGCGGCGACGTTCGCCGCCAGCATCGGAAGCATGATCGAGTGCCCGAACACCAACGGGTTGGCGAACTTTCGGAGCACCCGCATGTCCTCGTCGCTCGGCACCACCGCGAAACCGCCTGCGCCGCCGAAGGCCTTCGACAGCGAACCGGCGAGGACGACGTGCGGCGGCAGCGTCCCGCCGAGGGCTTCGAACGCATACCCGGCGCCGAGCGGGCCCTCGATCGAGGTTCCGTGGGCGTCGTCCACGTACAGATGCCCGCCGAACGGCTCGAGGGTGGCCAGCATCGAGGCGACGTCGATCAGGCCGCCCATCGACCCGACGCCGTCGACCAGCACGATCGGTGTCCTACCGGTGGCCGCGGCCTCGCGGACCGCGGCGGGAAGCGCTGCGGGGTCGGTCATGTCGAAGCGCCGCGTCGGCCCGATCTGCTCAAGCACCCCGCGGATCACCTGGATGGAGGCGTGCGCCGTCTTTTCGACGAGGAACGCCACGCCCGCGTCGGCCACGGGGTAGCTGGGCAGAGCGCCGGCGCCGAGCAACGGCAGCAGGCCCAGATGGACGTTGCTCACCGAGGTGAACGCAGCCACCTGCGCGCCGCCGTACACGACGGACAGAAGGTCCTCCAGATCGCCCAGGTACGGCGGCCGCCCCCGGTTGCGCGAGGTGGAGAAGTGCAGCCCGAACACGCGCAGCGCCTCCGTCGCCGCGGCGATCAATTCGGGGTGCGTCTCCAGGCCGAGGTAGGAGCACGAGACGAACTCCACGGCATCGCTGCCGTCGGTCAGCTGGACCCGCTTGCCGTTGCGCGCGGTGATGACGTGCCCGGTCAGGCCCTCCGCGAAGGCCCTGTCGAGCGAGTCCGAGGTCTTGCTGACCCGGGATGCAACCCAGTTGGGTTGGCCGACCGGCGTTTCCATCAAACTGGTCATGTGACTGTCTCCTTTGTGAGATCGGTGGTCATGGCGCGCAACGCTTGTGCGCTGCGTTCGCGGTAGGCGCCGCGCAGGGGGCCGAACACCCCGCAGAGCCGGTCGAGCAGGTCGCCGAAGGCCGCGCTGTCGCCGTCCTCGACGACGGCGGTCAACTGCGACACCCCGCGCGACAGCGCGCGGCGGGCCGCCGGGGCGTAGGGGTTGGCTGCCTGGACGTCCCAATACACCTCGGGTGTGCCCGACGCGATGCGCGCCAGCAGGGACAACAGCGCGGTGTGCGGCGGCGGGCCCATCCGGTCGAGATCGGCGATGTCGACGTCTAATTCGGCCAGGGCGGCGCCGAAGGCGATCACGGCGGCGTGGGTGAGAACCTGGGCGGCGGCCGCCACGCGGTCGTGCTGGTCGGCGGTCACGGTGACCACGCGGGCGCCCCACTGCCCGATCAGGTCGTGCAGCGCGCGCCCGCGCTGGCCGTCGCGCACCACCACCGAGGCCACCGGGTGACCGGCGAAGCCCAGGGAAGGCGCGAACATCGGGTTGAGGCTCAGCGCCTCCGCCTCCCCGGCGATCAGGGCGGCGGCACGCAGGGCGGGGACCACCGTGGTCTTCACCGACAGCGTGTCGACGATGAGGGCGTCGGGCCGCAGCGTTCCGACGAGCCTGCCGATGGCGGCCAGCGCCACCGGTTCCGGTACGGCCAGCAGGACGACGTCGGCTGTTCGGACGACGTCGGCCACCTCCGCGCCGGGGTCGCTGATGTCGCCCCGGACGAAGCGCGTGACGCGGTGGGCGGGCCCGGGGATGTCGCGGTCGACGATGACGACGTCGTTGCCCGAGTCCTGCAGGCTCTCGGCGAACAGTGACCCCACTGCTCCGGAGCCGCCGGCGACGACGACGCGGCCGAGGGTCGGTGCGCCGCTCACTTCGGAGCCTCCTGCCGGGCGCCGGCCGCCAGGGCGGTCATCATCGCCCGGGACTTGACCACGGTCTCGTCGAACTCCTCGTCCGGATCGGAGAGGGCGACGATGGCGCCACCGACGCCGAACGTCACCCGCCCGGCGTCGACCACCAGGGTTCGGATCACGATGGACAGGTCGCTCGCGCCGGATAGTGAAAACCAGCCGAGCGCACCGGAATACACGCCGCGGGGCCCCTGCTCCAGGCGGTCGATGATCTCCATCGTGCGGACCTTGGGGGCACCCGTCATCGAGCCTCCGGGGAACGCGGCGCGGATGCAGTCGACGGCCGACCGGCCCGGGGCAAGCGAGCCCCGGATCGTGGAGACGAGTTGGTGCACCGCCGTGTAGGTCTCGACGTCGAACAGCGTCGGCACGTGCACCGATCCCACCGAGCAGACCGTGTTGAGGTCGTTGCGGAGTAGGTCGACGATCATCAGGTTCTCGCAGCGGTCCTTCGGGTTGGCGCGCAACTCGTCGCGGATGGCGCGGTCTTCGACGGCATCGCGGCCACGGGGCCGAGTTCCCTTGATCGGCTTGGCCTCGACGGCCCCGTACCGGTCGATCGAGAGGAACCGCTCGGGGGAGGCGCTGAGAACCGCCACGTCGCCGAAGTCCAGGAGCGCCCCGAACGGGACCGGGCTGACGCGGCGAAGGTGGCCGAAGGTCGGCAGCACGTCGATCTGGGTGTGGACGGTGACCATGTTGGTCAGGCAGATCTCGTAGGACTCACCGGCGGTGATCTCGTCGAAGCACTCGTCGATCCGCTTGAGATATGCGGCACGGTCATGCCGGAGCTCGACGTTCATGCCGATGTCGGAATCGGTCATGGCGGGGCCCGACAGCGTCGGCGCTGGGGCCGGATCGGTGGGGGCGGCAGGCAGGGCACTCAGCGCCTCCGCGGTGGTCGCCAGCCAGGCCTCGGCGTCGGCAGCGCTGGCCGCATCGTTCGGGATCGACAGAGCGAGAAGGTAACTGGTCCGTGTCCCGTGGTCGAGGACGAGTGCCCGGTCGGCGAAAAGCAGTGCGGCGTCGGGCGTGTCGGCGCGGTGCGCGCCGGAGCCCCCGGTCTCCGCCTTCAGCTCGTAGCCCAGATACCCGACATAGCCGAGGTTGAAGTCGAACGGCAGGCCCGCCGCCGGCACCTCCCGGCTGCGCAGCTGCTCGTCGAGGTAGTCGAAGAACGGCTGGCGCACCCGTTCGGTGGTGTCGTCGGCCCGCCGGACTACAACCTCGCCGTCGGCGACGGAGTAGGTGACGTGCTCGGCGAGCGGACCGTCTCCGTTACCCATGATCGAGAAGCGCGACAATCCTTCGACCACTGAGCTGCTGTCGAGCCAGAAGCCAAGGGAGCCTTCGGCGAACAGCGATGTGTAGGCCCCCAGCGCCTCCGGGTGAGCATCGACGTGGTGCACGTGCAGGTCGTAGCGGGGCTGCTGCGGCTCGGCGTCCGCCGTGGGGGCGACGGCGGACGCCGAGTGGTCCGCGGCGAGAGTGAAGAAGTTGGCCAGCAGTTCATGGCCGTGGGTGCTGCTGATCGATTCGGGATGAAACTGCACTCCCCACAATGGGAGTCGCCGGTGGCGTACCCCCATCACCACGCCGTCGTCGGTCCACGCCACCGCCTCGAGATCGTCGGGAAGTGAGGTGGCCGCCAGCGAGTGATAGCGCACGACGTCGAACGGCGAGGGAATGCCCGCGAAGAGGTCGACGCCGGTGTGTCGGACCGCCGAGATGCGTCCGTGCATGGGTTCGGGTGCGTTGACAACCTCACCGCCGAAGAGGTGGCACAGGCCCTGGTGGCCGAGGCAGACGCCGAGTACCGGCAGACCGCTGTCGAGGATCACGCGGGCACTCACCCCGAAGTCGCGCTCGTTGTCGGGACGGCCAGGGCCGGGTGAGATGACGGCGGCATCGAATTCGTCGAAACGCAGCTCCGCCCAGGGGGTGTCGTTGCGGACGACGGTCGGCGGTTGTCCGCACACCTCGCCGATAAACTGGTAGAGGTTGTAGGTGAACGAGTCGTAGTTGTCGACCAGGATCACGCGCATCAGGCCGCGCTCCCGTCCGACCGCTCGGCGGTATTCGAGGGGCCGATGATCAGGTCCTCGATGCGGCACGTCTCCCCGATGATCAGGTCGTACAGCTGCTCCATGAAGGTGAGGTCCAGGCCATTGGCCTCGGCGAACCGTGCCGCCCGCTGCTGGACCACACCGATCCGGTGGGGTTGCATCATCGGCACCCCGTGGCGGCGCTTGTAGACGGCGATGCTCCGGCACACGGCCACGCGGGCCCCGAGGGCAGCGAGCATCTCCGCGTCGATGCGATCCAGGTCGGCGCGCAGCATCTCGAGCGTGTCTGGTTCCGCCTTCTGCCGGGCTGCCGCCCGGTCTGCGAGTTCTGTCATGGCTCGATCTCTCCTTCTCGACATTGGCTGTGTCATCAACTGATTCCGTGCTGATAGAGAAGCGGCGTCTTGCCCCGCTGCGTACGCGCGAACTGACCGGTGACCGTGCGTTGCACCTCGAAATCCAGGCACCGTGGGCTCACGATCACCTCGTGCAGTTCATGGGCACCGCGCAGGACGGTTCGGACGGCGTCGGTGGTGATCTCTTCCGGGGTGGCCGGCGACAGGAGCAGGCGCACCCGGTAGCGGTGGCCCTCCCACAGGACCTGGAACTGGCAGTCGACCGGCCTGGACACGCCCAGGAGACCCAACGCCTCCATCAGGTGGTCGCTGGAGAACGTGATCGTGTCGACCGTCATCGAGTTCGGCATGCGGCCGAGGAGCAGGACCGATCGGACGGCGCTGCCGCAGCCGCACGTGCCGGTCAGCAGCTGGCCGCGATCGCCGAGTCGGTAGCGGAACAACGCCATCCCCGATGTCGTCAGGGGTGTGACGACGAGTTCACCGGGTGTTCCGGGAGGAACCGGCCTGCCGGCCTCGTCGACGACCTCCACCATGTTGGCGTCCTCGTGGAGGTGGTGCACCGCGCCCGTCTGGCGGCGACACTGGTACCCCAGCGGCCCGGTCTCCGATGTCGAGTAGGCCAGCGACCGCACGGCGAGATCCGGTGCGGCCGAGCGCACGATGCGCTCCCGCTCGGCGCCCAACGACTCGCCGATGAACAGGAAGTTCCGCAGCGGCAGCCCGTCTCGGGCTTCTGCCAACAGCTCTGCACCGTAGGCCGGTGACGCCGCCAACGTGTCGATGCCGTGCGCGTCGATGATCGCCGCGGCGTCGGCGGGCGCGGTGTACTCACCGATCGCGAAGGCAAGAGCAGGCAGCGACCGCGCGATGTCCTGGACGAACAGGAACGCTCCGTTCAAGTCCCCGGGGAACAGGCAGTTGGCCACCCGCCTCGGGGGTGTCTCCAAGGCCGCCCGGACGCCACGAGCGCCCAGATGTTGGACCCGGTCGGTGAAATCCCATGAGTGATATAGGATTTTCGGCCGACTGGCGGTCCCGCTCGATCGCAGCACCAGGCCGGGATTGCGCGGATCGAAGACGAGGTCGGCCGAATCGGGTGGGCAGCCCGCCGCCAGCTCCTCGGCTGACAGAAGGGGCAGCGCCGCAAGGTCGTCGACCGTGGCCTCGGCGTTGAACGCCGCGAGCCCGGGGAAGCGCCGCCACACGCCGCTGGACTGGCGCGCGGCGTGGAGGGTGGCCCACAGGTTGTGCTGTTGGGTGGCGTCGATCTCGTCGCGGGACAGCGAGTCGAGGTCGTCGGCGAGACGGATTCCTGCCACATCGCGGAATCGCGGCCTCGTCGCGCGATCGCCGTTGTGCAGGTACGTGGTCATGACTCAAATGGTCGTGATCGCGCCGTCCGTGCGTAATCGCCGGCGATACCAGTTTCCCCCTGCCGACGGGGCAGGGTTTCCTAGCCTCGAGGCTAGGAGGGGCGTCAGCACCAGGCTCGGTACCCGCTGCCCGGCGACCCCGCAGCTGGACAGAAAGTCGAGTAGTCCACTACGCGGTACCCCGGCCTCCATCGGGTCGAAGATTCCTCTAGGTCGCCCGAGTGTTTGGGATCGGTAGCCACCCCGACCGCCTGTACTCGAGGGACGAACACGAACGAGGGGAACACGACATGAACACCACTCACATGGCGAAGCGCATCGTCGCCGGGACGCTGCTTGCCGGCGGCGTCGCCGTGACGGGCTTGGGTCTGGGCTCAAGGGTCGCGAGCGCCCAGGGGCCCGGATACACCTGGTGCCCGGGCCAACCGTTGCCGTCGCACGGGTTGGGCTGGGACATGAACGCCTGCCACACCTTCTACACCGTCCCGTTCGGCACCGGAAACGTTCCGATGGTCGACGTCAACGGAAATCCGCTGGACAGCTACATGTGGGCGGATTCCCCACCTCCTCCCGTGGGTCCGCCCCCACCACTGCCGCCCCGGCCGGCGCACTGCCCGCCGTGGAACGTCATCTTCGGTCCGTCGGAGTGCGGCGGACTCTGAGCAGAGGTCCAGTAGCGTCTGCGACATGGCCGAAGCAGGACTGTGGGTCGCGTGGGGTGTGCCGACGCGTGGCCGTGAGCGCAACGCACTGAATCTCCTCATCGAGACAGAGGGCTATCTGTCGGGTCTTCAGGACCAGGGACGGATCGAACGATTCGACCGGGTCGTACTCAAGCCGCAGAACATCGAACTCGGCGGCTTCTTCCTGCTCCAGGGCTCCAACGAACAGATCGACGCGCTGCGCCGAGACCACGAATTCGAGGTGTGGCTCAGTCGTGTCCAACTCGTCGCCGACCAGGTCGGGATCGTCGACGCCTGGCTCGGGGACGGCATTGCCGAGGCGGTCGCCCTCTACGAGAAGGCCCTGGAAACCCTGGAGTAGGAGTCTGCAATCCCTTTGCTGCGGCGTTGGACCTCCACGAAATCCCCATGGTCACGGTAACGAAACGATTGCGGTAGCGATTTAACCTTTTGCTACTCGCCCCCACGCCGATGCGATTGAATGGCCACGACGACGGGGGTCTATTCGGCTGGACTAAGGGGTTTCATGGGTGCCGCAGCGTACGTGGGTCGGGTTGGCGGTCTCGCCGTCGCGTTGGGCGTCGGGTCGGCCGTCTTCACTGGACACGGCGTGGCCTGGGCTGATGAGACCGATTCGACGCCGTCGAAGTCGCCGACGTCGGCAACCTCGGACAGCGACACCACCGACAAAGCCGACACCGCCGACGATGCGCCGGAGCCAGAGGCCGAGCCCGATCCGGACGACGAGGACGACAAAGACGCAGTCGATCCGGGCGACGACGAAGCAGTCGATCCGGACGACGAGGACGCCGTCGACCCCGACACCGAGGCGGATCCCGGCACCGAGACAGACCCGGACGCAGACACCGACCCTGACACAGAGACGGACCCTGACGCAGAGGTCGAGCCGGAACCCGGCGCCGAGGAACCCGGGGAGCCGGCGGACGACACCCCGTCGACCCCGTCGAGGCCTTCCGACACAACGCGCCCCCCGTCGAAGACCGCGACCGAGAAGACCGCGACCGAGAAAGTCACCACCGAGAAGACGACCGCGAAAGCCGACGACCCCGGAGTGCCTCCGACGAAGCCCAAGGCGGTCGCGGTGTTCGCCGACGCGAGCACGCTCGCCGCGACGACCCCGATGACGGTGTCGCCGAGGGTCGCGGCCCTGCTGTCGACCCCGACACCGACCCCGAAGCCGAACCTCATCACCGCGGTCGTCAACGTCGTGAACAGCATGCTGGACTGGGCCAAGCAGCGAGCCGCCTCGGACCCCGGCGAAGCCCCTCAGCCGCCGTTCCTCTGGGCGCTGATGTCGTTCGCGCGTCGCGAGCTCGAGAACCTGTTCGTCGCCCGCACCCCGGCCACCGTGGCACGGTCTGCCATGGCGGCACCCACCAGCCTGGCCCTGACGGCCGACGACGCTCCCATGGCCGCCGCCGCTGCCGCCGTGGTGGTGCCCTACGCCCCCTTCAACCCGCAGGTCAGCCCGTCGACGAACTTCGTGAGCTGGGTGACGGGTAAGTACGTCTACGGCCTGACCGAAGAGCAGTGGACGTTGGCGAACACGCTGAACCGCTACTCCGTGCACGGGACCGACGTCGGCGTCATGTGGGACAACGGCATGGTCGACGACCCGGAAACCCCCTGGGACGAACACCAGGTGCTGATCGCCGTCGGCGACACCTTCGGCGAGGCGAACATGAAGGGCCGGTGGATCTACAACACGCTGTTCCGCAGCTCCGATCATGACCTCTCCGACGGCATGACCATTCCGGACGGAGAATGGTTCAACGGCAACATGTTCGGTGGCGCGCCGTTGTCGCAGCCGGACGAGGCCCGCCCGATCATCAACCGCCCGTCGTGGCTGCCCAATTCGGTGACCCTCATTCCGACCGCCGGCGTCTCGCTGCCTACCGAGGTGACCGACGAGACTCCGTTCGGCACGATCCAGTACGTCAGCTTCATGTCGGTCTCCAAGTGGGGCTCGGCTGGACAGTGGAACACGAACTACTCGGCGATCGCATACTCCACCGACAACGGCGAGAACTTCACCGTCGCGCGCGAAAGCGTGCGCTACAACTCGGCTTTCAGCGGTCACCGCAACTTTCAGCAGTCGGCGTTCGTCAAGGGCGACGACGGCTACGTCTACGTCTACGGCACTCCGAACGGTCGGCAGGGTGCGGCGTATCTGGCGCGCGTCGCCAACGACGACATCCTCAATGTGTCCAAGTACGAGTACTACAAGAAGGGCTCCTCCGGCTGGTTCGGGACCACCGCGGCGAAGTGGGTCAAGGGCAGCCCGTCCTCGGCTTCAGCCGTCATCGGTAAGTCCGGCGGAGCGTGCGGCGCAACGAAACCCGGCAACACCGTCAGCGAGATGTCGGTCCAGTACAACGAATACCTGAAGAAGTACATCGTGCTCTACGGCGACCAGTTCAACAACATCGTGATGCGCACTTCCGATACACCCGGAGGTGCCTGGTCGGAGGCCAATGTGCTGATGGCCCAGCAGAACGGCGGCATCTACGCACCGATGCTGCACCCGTGGTCACCGTCGACGGCGGGAACCGGTTCCGATCTCTACTGGAACCTGTCGCTGTGGTCGGAGTACAACGTCATGCTGATGAAGACCGACCTCACCAAGATCTAGAGCCTCACTCGCCGAAAGAGATCGACGTCTCCGAACATCCCGTGGCCATCCGCCCCGCTGGGAACGTCGCGGGGTCGGCGTTCGCGATCACCGTCCCCCGGTAGAACGCCCGGGTCTCATCGGCGGAGCACTCGAAGTTGGAGTTCAGCACCTCGAAGGTCGCCGGATCGGCACCGACGATCATCCTGCCCATCCAGTAAGCACGTTGGGAGTCAATGGCATACGGCCCTTGCAGCGGGCGGAACGTCGCCACGTCGGCGCCGGGGATCGACGTGTCGAAGTAGAACGCACTGTCCTCGTCGCGGGCGTACGCGCCCTGCAACACCCGGAACGTCGCAGGAGATGCGTCGGTGATCGGCTTGCCGTTCACGTAGACGCGTGACCTGTCCTCGGCGAACAGATAGTGGTTGACGTCGGAGATGATGGCGAAGTTATCCGGATCGTCGGAGAGCACGCTGCCGTCGGACCAGTAGACGCCTGTGCTGTCCTTGGCCAGGCCACTGTCGAGCAATTCGAAGTTGTCGGGGTCCGTGCTGATCGGGTGATCGTGCTGATACACCCGATCGGCGTCTTTCGAAAAGCCGGGGCGGTCCAGCAGCTGGAAAGACCCGGCAAGTGCTCCCTGCAGCAGATGGCCGTTGATGAACACACGCTCGTTGTCCCGTGCATAGGTCCGGTCGAACACCCGGAAGTTCGACGGGTCGGCCGCGTCGATCTTAAAAGCCTTGCCGGGGAACGGGTTCAGGTAGTAGACGGTGTCGTCACGCACGTGGTAACCGGCGTCGTCGAACAGGGAGTTGGGCTCCTCCCCCCGACTGCACCCCGTCAACGCAGCGGCCACAACCAGGGCCGCGGCGATCACCCTCCGCATACGCCCTATCGAAGCACCTAAACGACTGGCACATCGAGAATTTGCCGATCCACTCCGGCGCCGGGTCCGTCGAAGTGCCACCACTCCCCGGTGTACACGGTCAAGCCACCCGCGGTCATCGCGTCGCGGAGCCGCGCCCTGTTGGCCTGCGCCGCTTCGCTGACGCCCTCGGTCGCGTCGGCATGGCTGCGTGGCGAGAAGTCGTCGAATCCGGTCCCCATGTCCACCAGACCACCCGGGCCTGCCAGCGTCACGTCCACCGACCGTCCCGTCTCGTGGCTGCGGGCGTACGTGCCCGGCCGCGCGACCCAGGCCGGGTTGGGCACTGCCTCGAACATCGCCACCTGCACCTCGTGCGGCCGGTAGCAGTCCCAGAAGACGAGCCGTTCGCCACCTTGGCGCACCAGGTTCGCGGCGGTGACGAGTCCCGGCGCCAGTTCCTCGTGCACGAGGCAGCGGGCACCGGCGGGATACAGCGGTACGCCGACGAAGTTGTCCGGCGTCGCGTAGCGCAGGTCGATCACCGCGTCGGGGATCAGGCTGCGCACGTCGACGAATCCCGCCGCGCGTGCCGCCTCGGACACCGGCGGGACGGGCGACGCCCCGGCCCCCGGGGTTGTTGCGGCCGCGATCCCAATGACCAAGCCCCACAACGCGACAATCCTGTGCTGAGCGCCCATCAGTGCACTGTAGGCATACACTGCGCTCGTGCGGGACGTCCTCGAGGAGTTGCTGGCGGCCTGGCGGGCCGGCGGCACCGCGGGGCTGTCGACCGTGGTGCGCACCATGAAGTCCGCGCCGCGCCCGGCCGGAGCCGCGATGGTGGTCTCCCCGGACGGCAGCGTCGCGGGTTCGGTATCCGGAGGTTGCGTCGAGGCCGCCGTCTACGAGATCTCCAACGATGTCGTGGCCACCGGTCGTCCCGAGCTGCAGAGCTACGGGGTCAGCGACGACGATGCCTTCGCGGTCGGCCTGACGTGCGGCGGCACCATCGAGGTGTTCACCGAAGCGGTGTCGCGCACCACCTTTCCGCAGTTGAGCTCGGTCGCTGAGGACATCGCCGCCCATCGCGCAGTCGCGGTCGCGACCATCATCGACCATCCCGATTCGACCCGGGTCGGCCTGCGGCTGATCGTCGGGACGGATTCGGCGCAAGGATCGCTGGGTTCGACGCGCGCCGACGACGCGGTGGCCGACGACGCACGCGGCCTGCTCGCTGCGGGCACGTCGGCGGTGCTGTCCTACGGTCCCGACGGCGAGCGACAGGACGCGGGCATGGAGGTCTTCGTCGCCAGCCACGCGCCTCGCCCGCGGATGCTGGTGTTCGGCGCCATCGATTTCGCGGCCGCGCTCGCCAGGCAGGGCGCGTTCCTCGGATACCGGGTCACGGTGTGCGACGCCCGTCCGGTGTTCGCGACCGCGGCGCGATTCCCCGCCGCTGATGACGTCGTCGTCGAATGGCCTGACCGCCACCTCGCCGCACTCGCCGACCAGGGCGAGATCGACGGCCGCACCGCGATCTGTGTGCTCACCCATGACCCCAAGTTCGACGTACCCGTCCTGGAGGTCGCGTTGCGGCTGCCGCAGGTCGGCTACATCGGTGTGATGGGCTCTCGCCGCACCCACCACGACCGGATGCGCAGGTTGCGTGAGGCGGGGCTGACGGATACCGAGTTGGGCCGGCTGGCCAGCCCCATCGGCCTCGACCTCGGTGCCCGCACGCCCGAGGAGACCGCGGTGTCGATCGCCGCCGAGATCATCGCCCGTCGGTGGGGCGGCGGCGGTAAGCCGCTGACGGACGTGGGCGGACGCATCCACCACCAGCCGTCAGACACCCCGTGAGACAAACAGGGTGGAAATGTCGCTCTCGGATGCGATAACGTCACTCTTCAAGCCTTCAGGAGTGTGATTCGACGTGACCGACACCGCGCAATCCGTCACGACCCGCTATGCCGGCGCCAGGGTTCCTCGCGTCGAGGACAGCAGGCTCCTCACTGGTCACGGCACATTCGTCGACGATGTTCAGCGTCCCGGCATGTTGCACGCCTGCTTCGTCCGCAGCCCGTTCGCGCGCGCGACGATCAGCGGCATCCACACCTCGGAGGCGCTGGCGCTGCCCGGCGTGCACGCCGTGTTCACGGCCGAGGACATCAACCCGCTCGTCAGGGAGGCCTGGCACGCGGTCGCAGGCAAGGACATCCCCGACACCCCGCGTCCGCCGCTGGCCGAGGGTGAGGTGAAGTTCGTCGGCGATCCCGTCGCCCTCGTCATCGCCGACAGCCGCTATGTCGCCGAGGATGCCGTCGACCTGGTCGACGTCGACTACGACCCGCTGCCGGCGCTGGCGGACTTCCGTACGTATCAGGACTCTGAGGTCGTCGTCCACGAGGCCTACCCCGACAACGTCGCGGGCGGCATGGGCGGCATGCCGCCCGACGAGGAACTCTTCGCTGCCGCGGCCCATGTGGTGGAAGAACACATCTATCAGCAGATGTATGTCCCGGTGCCGATGGAGACCCGCGGCATGGTCGCCGAATGGACCTCCGCCACCGCGGAGCTCACCGTCTGGGCGTCGACGCAGACGCCGCACGAATTGCGCGCGTTCGCGGCACGGCTCCTCGGGATCCCGGCCCAGGGTGTCCGGGTGATCATGCGCGACACCGGCGGCGCCTTCGGCCAGAAGGTGGTGCCGATGCGCGAGGACATGTGCATCCTGCTGGCCGCCCGCAAGGTGCCGTCCGCACTGAAGTGGATCGAGGACCGGCGGGAGAACCTGATGTCGGCGGGTCAGTCCCGCCACGTCGACGGCAAGGTCCGGATGGCCTTCGACGCAGACGGCAAGATCCTGGCCGCCGACATCGACTTCGTCCAGGACGTCGGCTCCTACCCCACGCCGTACCCGGTGCTCACCACCGCGGCAATCGGCATGTTCTTCCCCGGGCCATACCGGGTGCCCAAGGCCAGCTTCAACTACAAGACGGTGTTCTCCAACACCCCGGGCCTGCACGCCTATCGTGGTCCCTGGCAGTACGAAACCCTCACGCGGGAAATGCTTCTCGACTGTGCGGCACGCAAGATCGGCATGGACCCCGTCGAGCTGAGGCGGATCAACATCCTGCGCGGTGACGAGATGCCGTTCTTCAACCCCAATGGCATGCCCTACGACAACTGCGCGCCGGCCGACACGTTCGAACAGGCCGTGAAGATCCTCGACCACGAGGGCTTCCGCAAGGAGCAGGCCGACGCGCTGGCCGAGGGCCGCTACCTCGGGCTCGGCTTCTCGGCCTACATCGAGCCCACCGGAGCGGCAACCGGACACCTCGCGACCGAGGGTGCCACCATCCGGATGGAGTCGACCGGAAAGATCAACGTCTACGTCAACGGCGGGTCCGCGGGCAACAGCATCGAGACGACCGTCGTGCAGCTCACCGCCGATGCGCTGGGCGCCGACATCGAGGACGTGTCCGCGATCCAGGGCGACACCGCCGTGACGCCGTACGGCGCAGGGACCCAGGGCAGCCGCAGCGGGCCGATGACCGCCGGCGCCGTCAACGAGGCGGGCACCATCCTGCGCGGGCAGATCATCGCGATCGCCGCCCAGATCCTCGGCGTCGACGACTCCGACGTCGAGCTCGCCGAGTCCCGGGCCAGCGCGCGAAGCGATCGTTCGAAGAGCGTGAGCTTCGCCGACATCGCGTTCCGCTCCTACTACGAGCCCGCCCAGCTGGGCGGCGTCTCGCCGACCCTGGAAGCCACCGCACGGTTCAACTCGCAGGCGATGATCCACTGGGCCAACGCAACTCACGTCTGCACGTGCGAGGTCGACGTGGTGACGGGGCATGTCGCCTTGACCCGCTACATCGTCAGCGAGGACGTCGGGCCGATGATCAACCCGAACGTGGTCGAGGGCCAGGTCGCGGGCGGCACCGTGCAGGGCATCGGCGGCGCGCTGCTCGAGCACCTCGCCTACGACGAGGCGGGCAATCCGGTTGCCTCGACGTTCGTGGACTATCTGCTGCCGACGGCCACCGAGGTGCCCCCCATCGAGTTCGGCCACGTCGAGATCCCCGGCCCCGGCGTCGGCGGATACAAGGGTGCGGGCGAGGGCGGGGCCATCGGCTCGCCGCCTGCGGTCATCAACGCGATCAACGACGCACTTGCCCCCCTCGGGGTGACGGTCACCCAGCTGCCCGCGAGCCCCGCCACGATCGTCGACCTCATCGAGCAGGCGCAGGCCGCGCCAGGGAAGGACCACTGACGTGGAACTGAACAACGAATTCCGGGTCGCGGTTCCGGCCGCGACGGTCTGGGAGGTGTTCACCGACGTCGAACGCGTCGCACCCTGCCTGCCCGGCGCCACCCTGCTGTCGGTGGACGGCGACGAGTTCAACGGCGCCGTCAAGGTCAAGGTCGGCCCGATCACGGTGTCCTACAAAGGCGTTGCGTCGTATGTGGAGAAGGATGCGACGAACCGGCGCATCGTGCTCAAGGCCGAGGGCAAGGAGACGCGGGGTAACGGCACCGCCGCGGCCACCGTCACCGCGCAGCTAAAGGGCGAGGGCGACTCCACCCACGTGGATATCGTCACCGACCTCGCGATTTCCGGTAAGGCGGCACAGTTCGGGCGTGGGGTGCTGGCGGACGTGTCGGGCAATCTGATCGCGCAGTTCGCCCGAAGCCTCGAGGCCGAATTGCTCGTCGGCTCAGCGCCCACGGCCGCTCCCTTGACTGCAGTACCTGATGCCGACGACTCGGTCGATCTGCTCAAGGTGGTCGCCGTCCCGATGGCCAAGCGCTTCGCACCGGTGTTCGCCGCCGCTGCCGTTGCCGGTGTCGTCGGCTTCCTGCTCGGGCGCCGCGGGCGCCGGGCGGCCACCCCGGCCGGGATACTCGCCGACGACCTGCAGGCCGCCCTCCTGCGGCTGCTGGCGTGAAGGGCCGGTCGTGAAAGCGGCGCCGTTCGCCTATCACCGCCCCGACACGGTCACGGACGCGGTGACACTGCTCGGCGAGTACGGCGACGACGCGAAGATCCTCGCCGGCGGGCAGAGCCTGGTGCCGATGCTGGCGATGCGCCTCACCCACTTCGAGAACCTCATCGACATCTCCCGGGTAGACGAGCTGCGCAACATCGACCTCCGCGGTCAGCAGGTGTGGATCGGCGCGGGCACTCCGCACGCACTCGTGGGCATGGATGACGAAGTGGCGGAATCGGTTCCGCTGCTGACCCTGTCCACCCCGCACATCGGGCACTTCCAGATCCGCACCCGCGGCACGCTGGGAGGCGCGATCGCGCACGCCGACCCTGCCGCCGAATACGCCGCGGTCGCGCTGGCGCTCGACGCCACCATCGAGGCCGCGTCACCGCGGGGGCGCAGGCAGATTCCGGCGGCAGGCTTCTTTACGGGGCTCTGGGAGACCGCGCTGACCTCGGATGAGATCGTGACCGCCGTCGCCTTCCCGGTGTGGTCGGGGCGCTGCGGGTTCTCGGTGCAGGAGTTCGCAAGGCGGCACGGTGATTTCGCGATCGCGGGCGCGACGGTCGCCGTCGAACTCGACGGTGACGACAAGGTGAGGCGCTGCGGGATCGGCCTGCTCGGCTTGGGGTCGACGCCGGAGCGGGGCACTCCCGCCGAGGATGCGGTCGTCGGCCGGGCCGTCAGCGACATCACCGCCGAGGAACTGGGCCGACTGGCCGTGTCCGCGCTCGAAGACGTTCCCGCCGACCTTCAGGGCACGGCGCCCTACCGCATCCGCGTCGGCGCCGAGATGGTGGCGCGGGCCTGGAGCGAGGCAACCACGGAGGCCCTCAATGCATGAACTACCGGTCGATGTCTCGGTCAACGGGCGACGCTACGGCAGCACCGTCGAGCCACGTCTGACCCTGGCGGACTTCCTGCGCGAGAAGTGCGGGCTGACCGGCACCCACCTGGGTTGTGAGCACGGCGCGTGTGGAGCGTGCACGGTGCTGCTGGACGGCCAAGCCGTCCGGTCGTGTCTGATCTTCGCGGTTCAGGTGGACGGCCAAGAGGTCACCACGGTCGAAGGCATGGCCGGCGAGGACGGCGAGCTCTCCCCCGTGCAGGCCGCGATGCGTGAATGCCATGGGCTCCAATGCGGTTTCTGCACACCGGGATTCGTCACGAGCATCACCGCAATGCTGCGGGACAACCCGTCGCCCACCGACGGGGAGATCCGCGAGGGGCTGTCGGGCAACTTCTGCCGCTGCACCGGCTACCAGGGCATCGTCAACGCGGTGAAGCTCGCGGCTGAGAAGACCCGGGGCTCCTAGCCCGATTCCGTCGACGCGCGTGCGCCCATGGCGGACTTCGCACGGCTTTCCCGCCACCAGCGCACGCTCGCCGCGTTCGTCTGCGGCATGGTGGAGTCATGAGAATCGGGTTCATTGGCTTGGGCAACATGGGTTCGGGCATGGCCGCCAATCTGCTGGCGGCGGGCCACGAGGTCACCGCGTACAACCGATCGCCCGATAAGGTGGCCGCGCTGGTCGAGCGTGGTGCGGCGCCGGCTGCCACGGTGGCCGCGGCGTGTGACGCCGACATCGTCGTCTCGATGCTCGCCGACGATGCGGCCGTGGAGGCGGTGACATTCGGCGACTCGGATTCCCCCGGCATACTCGCGTCGCTGCGGCCCGGGGCGACGCACGTGTCGTCAAGCACGGTCAGCGTCGCATTGGCGGGCCGGCTCACCGATGCCCACATCGAGGCCGGGCAGGGCTTCGTGTCGGCGCCGGTGTTCGGCAGGCCTGAGGCCGCCGCAGCGGCCAAGCTGTTCGTCGTCGCCGCGGGCGCCACCGACAAACTCGGCCCGCTTCAGCCGGTGTTCGACGCGATCGGCCAGCGCACGTTCGTGGTGTCGGAGGAGCCGAAGGTCGCCAACCTGGTGAAGCTGTCTGGCAACTTCCTGATCGGCTCGGTGATCGAATCCCTTGGCGAGGCAATGGCGTTGGTCGGTAAGGCCGGCGTCGACAAGCAGTCGTATCTGGAGATCCTGACCTCGACCCTGTTCGATGCGCCGGTGTACAAAACCTACGGCGGACTGCTCGCCCGTGACGAGTTCGAACCCGCTGGCTTCGCCGCACACCTCGGCCTCAAGGACGTTCGACTGGTGCTTGCCGCCGGTGAACAGCTCGAGGTGCCGCTGCCGATCGCCAGCCTCCTGCGCGACCGTTTCCTCACGCTGCTCGCCGGCGGCGGCGCCGATCTGGATTGGGCGGCGGTCGGCGCCCTGGCCGCGTGGGAGGCAGGCGGCCCTCATCCATCACCTCAGAAGGGTGGGGGGTCGTTGCCGTAGTCGGGCTGGTATCCGGGTGGGCGCACCGGGTAGTACCGGTCATCGTCGTGGGTTCTCTGCTGTTCTAATGCGCGGCGGGACTCGTCGCGGGTCTTGTCGCGGCGGGCTTGGCGTTCGGCGGCGGCGGCTTGGGCGGCGGCGTGGTCGAGTTCGCGTTGGATCGCGTTGAGGCGCCGCTGCTGGGTGATGCGGTACTCGCGGGACTGCTCGCGGCTGCGGGTGCGGGTGGGCATCTTGGCGCCGCGTCCCGCAGTGGGCGGCGGCGGTAGCGGCGCGTCCTGCAAGGGTGCGGTGGTGGTGTTCCAACCGGGAAACAGCAACGCCGAGAACGGTTTGGTGGTGTAGGTCCGCCCGGTCGGGGTGCTGACATGCACCGTGCCGTCGGGCTCCTGGCGATCGGTCCAGCCCGGCCAGAAAGTCTTTAACAAATGATGAAACCTGCAGTAACACTTCGTGTTCGACGGATGAGTGGGCCCGTACGGATAGGGCCGGGTGTGGTCGATATCGGCGTGCATCGCGGGTCGGTCACAGCCCGGCATCCGGCAGGTCAGATCCCGAGCCCGCACGAACCGGTCCAGCGCCGCCGAGGGCCGATACCCCTCGACGGCCGCCACATCCTCAGGTCCCCCGACAAAGCGGACCTTCGCGCCGCGGGCGACCAGATCAGCCAACAACGCCGCGGGCACAATCGCATTACCCATCCCCGGGATCACCCCCGCCGTCCGCGGCTGGGCGGTCACGGGAGCAGGCTTAGCCGCGGGGGCAGGCGCGGAGGCGGGCCCGGGCGCGGTCGCGGTCGCGGTCGCGAACTCGGGCACGGTCGCGGGGGCCGGTCGGGTCTGCCGCGCGGACGCAGCCGCGGGCCGGGTATCAGGCTCAGGCTCAGGCTCAGACGGGGGCGCGGGCTCAGACCCAGGCGCCGCCGCGATCGCGGGGGCCGGCCGAGTCTCGGGGACAGGCCCAGGCGTGTGCGCAGGCGCCGCCTCAGCCGCAGTCGCGGGGGCGGGCGCGGGGGTCCGGGTTTCGGGTGGGGGTGGGGTCCATGGGTGGGCGGTGGTGGGCGGTTCCTGGCCGTGCAGCCCGGGATCGGGCGCCCCGTCCACCGACCCCCGTTCGGCGAACACATGGATCGACACACTCGAAGCCCGCCCATCATCGACCCCGCGCGCGGCGCAATCCGGGTTGTCGCAGCCACACGCCAACACCAACGACCCCGCCCCCACCGCGCCCACCGCATCGGCACGGCGCTGGGCCAGCGTGCGCGGATCG
>NZ_STGE01000050.1 GCF_005222675.1 Mycolicibacterium sp. CR10
CCGCGGCACTGACCGCCTGAACCATCACCTCGAAGAATCACACGACGACGTCGTACACCACGTCCCTGGACTTGACCCAAAGAGACCGCCGAGCTGATCTGGCATGGCCGCGAGCGACTCGACGCGATCGACCGTAACGCTCACGAGGAGATTGACCGACTCAAGCAGCAGTTCGCGGCAGAAGCTTCCTTTTTGGGAGCTGGCGCCGCGGCGGTGGCACTTCATGCTGCGATCGAAGCCATCATCAACGCCGCCGCAGGCGAAGCACTCGGGGTGGCCTCCGATACTGCTGCGGCTATTGCCGAGCAGGCTGCACACATCGGTGGCAATTCGAGCGGCGCAGCCGGCAGCAGCGGGGATGGTCCTGCGCTGCAGGCGCTGAGTCAACAAGGCGAATCCGGCGACGCCGAAACTATGACTGACGGCACGCCCACAGGTACACCGCCCGGTACTCGACCCACCAACTACGGGACGAATGACGCACAATCCCTCGGCTACGGAACGGAAGAGCAATCACCACCGGACCCCTCGGATGTCGAATCTGGATCTGACGGCGTCAGCCGCGAGACACCCCCCGGCGGCAACGCCGAATCAAATGAGCAGAGCGGAAGTAAGGGGAACCCAGCTACTACGCCGAGCACAGAAGGTACCGGCGCACCGAGTCCCCCCGATCCCAGTTCACTCGAAAACGCTTACACGGCAACCGGAACACCGACGCCAATGCCTGCGCCGATGACACCCGCTGGTGGTGGGCTGTCGTCTACGGGTAGTAGCGGCGGCGGGTTGAAGATGCCGGGGGCGGGCGGTTTGTCGGGGGCTGGTTCTGTCTCCCCGGCGAGCGGTGCTGGCGGGTTAGGTTCTGGCGGGTTGAATCCGGCTGCAGCGGCGGGGTTGTCGCCGACGTCGTCGGGCGCTGGTCTGCCGTCTGCGGCGAGTGCGGGGACGCCGACGCCTTCTTCTGATTTTTCGCGGGGATTCAACGCGGGCCTGGCGGGTGGTGGCTCGGTGTTGCCGCCGCCTGTGACCCCACCGCCCGCGCAACCGGCGAGTTCGACGGCTGGTGCGTATGGGTCTCCGAGTGCTGGGGGTGCACCATCGGTGCCGGCTGGCGGCGGTCCGGTGGCGCAGAGCGCGCCGCCAGCGGCTGCGGGCGGATTAGCGGCACCAGCTGGGCCGGTGGGGACACCGACGATGTCACCGGCACCTGCGCCCGCTGGCCCTTTGCCGCCGTTTAATTCCGACATTGCGCCGCGCCAAGTGTCTGCGGCGTCTGCGTCGGCCCCGCCTGGTGTACCGGCGGCTCCGGCGTCGTCGGCTGCGGGTGGGCCGGGAACACCGCTGCCTCCTGGAGTAGTGGCGTCGGGAGGTGCCGCGGCGGCAGCGGGTGCAATGGCGGGGGCGAAATCGGCTGCCCCCGATCCGCTGCTCGACGACGCGTGCACGCTGGTCGAGGAGCTGATGAAGGCTTCTCGCCAGTACGGCACCATCGACTGGTGTGTGGGGGTGTTCAAAACCCCATCGAGAACCCTGACCGTGGTGACCTCCGGCGAGGGCGCGGGGTTCATCCCGGCGGGGGTTCATCTGCCCAAAGGGGTGGAGTCGCTGTTCTCAGATTCGGGTTTGGACAACGCTTTTCGGCGTCGCTGGTTCGGTTGGATCAACCCGGCGCAGACCATGGTGGCCTACGCCCAGTCGGTGACCGCGCTGGACCCGAATATTGAGCTGTGGGCGGTGGCGGTATCGACGGGTTTCGGCGGCTCAGCACAGCCAGCCCGGGCCGCTGGGGTGCCGCACTATGCCGACTGCCCCGTGCCCACCGATAGCCCCCTGGGCGGGGGCGTGGCGCAGCCGCCGTTGGATGAGACCCGGTTACACCGCTTACAGGCTCTCAATCCGGCCGCCTACGCGCAGCTGAACACCGCAACCCCGGTCGACGTGCGCGAATCACTGGCCATCACCAGACAAACTGCGCACGTCACATTCACCCAGGCCGGTGAACTCCTGACACTGCCGATTCCCCCGCTGCTGCGCGAAATCGCCACCCACCTCGACCGCGGCACCGCCATCACCGAATCGCAGTGGGACGAACTCGCTAGTGCCGTGCTACCGATGGCGATCACCGACAGCTCGGGTCAGCGACCCGGCCGGATCGGCGCCGACACGGAGGCGTCGTCGTACGCGCGAGTGCAGCACAATCTGGCCCGGCTCGCCGAGCTGCTGCTGTTATGGCGCCACGGCGCCCCCGATCACCGCGAGGTGGTCTATCTGGCCCACCACATCGCCGCAGAACGCCAACTCTGGGTTGGCCACGAGGATGGCGGTGTTCGATGAATGCAGACGTGTCAGTCAACCAGTGGAATCCGTTAGAGGTAGCCGCTGAGGCGACAATCGCTGCCGCCACAGCCGCGCTGGTGTGGGAAGGCCCAGACAGCTACGGGGTGCTGGAACGGGTCGCCGGGGCCACAGCGAAAGGCATAGCAACAGCTCGGATAGCCGCCGAAATCATGGCTGACGTCACCACCTCAGTTCAGTTCACTGCGGCCACCGAACATGCGCGCGGCGGCGCTGTAGCGGGACTTCCGGGGTGGCTGGCGCCGCGGTGGGCGGCGTCCGTGCGTGCCGCACTGGACGAACTCGAAGCCGCCGGGCGGCCCGGCTACGCCATGGTCAAGGCGATCACCTGGCCTGCCTTGCGCAGCGTCGCGGGGTGGACCCAAGACGGGCCGCTGCAAACATGGCAGACGGCTCTAATTGTGAGCGAAGCACGGACTGCTCTGGCTCACCGCGTAGGCGTCTGAGCATAAGGCTGAAATCAAAGTTCGAGGCCGTCGACGTCACGGCCACGACCGCGGCCGCGGCCGCGTGACTGTTCGGCGCCGTGTTCCAGTCCGGCGCGCAAACGCTCGTAGGCCTGTTCGCGACTCCGCTGGGTACGGGTGTGCTCGTGCCAGGCGGCCCGCCAAGTCCCGCGGCGTTGCGCGTGGCGGTCGAGGACCTGGCCGATGATGTCGGGGAGGTGTTCGCGGGCGGTGTGTTCGGCTTCGACGTGCATGGTGCGGGGGCGGTCGTCGTTGGCCAGGATCATCTGAAGGGCGTGCGCGGCAGTGTGTTTGGTGCCGCGGCGGGCCACGTGCATGCCGGTATGGGGGGCGCTGTGTTCGTGGTCGGCTTCGCCGCTGAATCGGGTGTAGAGGTAGGCGTGGTTGGTCTGGCGGCCGCGGCTGAGCCCGACGTAGGCCTGGGTGCGGGAGGCGTTTTCACCGAGCACGGTGTGGGCGGTGTCGACGGTGACACCTTGGGCAGCGTGGACGGTGACGGCATATCCAAGGTGGACATGCTGGCGTAGGTAGTCGCCCTCGAATAGGACTCGGGCTTTGTCGGTGAGCCGTTCGGCGGCGACGCGGTTGGTCTTTTCGTCGATGCCGGCCACGCGCCACCGGTTGCCGTTGCGCACCTGATCGACCGTCTGGCCCTCACGGTGGTGGGGGCCGGGGTGGACGGTGATGGTGGGGTCGTTGTCGCGGCTGACGATGATGTCGCCGACCCGCACCGTTTGGTCGCGGGCCACCTGCGCGGTGGGTCCCTCGGTGGTGAGGGTGTCGTGGAGGCGCTGGTTGAGGGCATCAGCGATGTCCCAGGTATCGCAGACGAGCAGGGTGTTTTTCCCGGCGGCGCGGTCATCGAGGTAGGCCGTCAAGGCGTCGGCGGCCATGCTGACCTGATCGCCGGTGTGCAGACGGTCGTGGCTGCGGTACCAGCCGACCGCTCTGCGGAGCCGGTTACCGCGCCCGTTGCGGATCGCCAGGGAGGCGTCGCGTTCGGCCGGGTCGTGCATGCGCCACACCTGCGAGAGGCGCTGAGTCCAGGGCAGCTCGGCACAGAGTTGGTCGAACATGCCGCCGCGGGCTTTGACCGGGGCGAGTTGGTAGGGGTCCCCGACAAGCACGGTTTTCGCGCGGGCAGTGGTGGTGGTCTCCAGCAGTTGGCGCAGCTTGGGGGTGGCGACCATGGACGCCTCATCGACGATCACCACGGTGCGCTGATCGAGGGCCAGGGTGCCGGTGTCGAGCTGGTGCAGCGCTTTGTCGAGGGTCATGCCGTGGTCGCCGGCACCGTCAGCGAGTGCTTGATCGACCGCGGTCCCGGTCGGGGCGAGCACCAGTACCTCTTTGTGGGCGCGGTGGGCGGCGGTGCGCAGGGCTTGCAGGGAGTGGGTTTTTCCGGCGCCGGCGGGTGCGGAGAGCGGATTGACCAACCACTGCGACGTCCCGATCGCGGTCACCGCGCGCGCCTGATCCGGTGACAGCGCGGCCAGCTCGCTCGAGCGCACATCCAAGCGCGCATGGCCATCGGTGGCGCTGGCAGCGTCCAGGGCGCGCATCTCCTCGTTGAGGATCGCGGTGAGGGTGTATTTCTCGTGTCCTTCGCGCTCATGTGCGGTGCGCGGTGCGCTCACCCGCAGACCGATGCGCGCGGCGAGGTCCTCGATGCGCGCCCGGACATCCCGACCCTGACCAGGATCTTCGCCATAGGGCATGACCGCGCCGATCAGCTCGACGACATCGGCGCGGGTGAACGCGGCCTTGTCGATGTGCGCAAGCGCGGCGGCGATGCGCGCTCGTCCGGAAATGTGCGCTTGTGCGCGCCGCGCATCGCGTGCGGCGAAGTGCGCGTCGCGGTCAAGGTGGAGACCGCGCGCGTCGGCGCGCCACGTCGCTTTGAGTTCTTCCCAGGCGAGTTGCTCGGGTTTGGTGGGTCGGGTGGCTTTCTGCGCCGTGGCCAACTGCGCCGCGGTGGGTTCGCCGTCGACGACGACGAGGTTGTCGTTGGCCCATTCCCGCAGTCGGGTCGACCGCTGCGACCACGCCTTGATGCTGTCCTTGGTCACCCCGGCGATTTCGGCCATGCCGGAATGTTCATCGACGGGCTGCCATTCGAAGCCGCGCTCGGCGTGCAGCTCGTGGCGCAGCGTTGCCTGGTAGATGATCCCGGCGGCCTTGGCTTCGTGATACAGCGACTTGGAGTCGATCGACACCAGCCGACCATCAGCCCGGGCCTGGCGGTTCGGCACGATGACATGGGTGTGCAGGTGCGGGTCCCCGCAGCGGCTCGTTTCATGCTGGTAGGCGATGGCCACCAGCCCGGGCAGCCGCTGCAGATCTTTCGTTCCCGTGACCGCGTTGTGCACCCGCGTGTATCCGGCATGCTCATGCAAGTAGGTCATCGCGGCTTCGACGGCTTTGACGTGGGCGTTCTGCATGACCTTCTCGGCCACGTCATCGGTCAGCGACCGCAGCAGCGACACACTCTTGGGCGCGGCGAACATCAGGTCAAACCCGTGCACCCCTTTGGTCCCGAACGCCCGGCCGGCCTCCCCGTTCGGGGTCACCCCATCATCGAGCCACCGCGCCGCGGTCTCAGTGTCAGCAAACCCGCCATCGAGCGCAGCGCCGTTCAATCCGGTGGCCTCACCGACCGCGCTCTTGTCCCCAACGACGATCCACGTCGGGACCCGGGTGTCGCCTTCGGAGTAGTACTCGCCCAGGCCGCCGCCGGCGGCTTGGCGGTCCATCGAGGCCTGGCGGGCCTGATTGGCGGTGTCGTTGTAGTAGCCGATGCTCCAGCGCGACAACCGCGAGATCGTCAGCACGGTCGCACCGCCACCAGACCACCTCACCAAGCCGGACAGGCCGCCGCCAGGCGGCCGGGGTTCGGGCGCGCCAGCGCCCGAAGCCGAGTATTGCACAACTTGTGCCAATGTGCCGTGCTGTAATTGTGTGGAAGGGGGAGGGAGTGGCCGGGTGAGGCGTTGGCTGCTGTGGAGGCTGGTGATGGGCGGCGAGGGAGTTGCGGAGAGGTGGCAGTGGAGATGGAGTTGAGAGGGCTGGTGTGGGTGGGATGATGTGGGGGTGAGCGTGGAGAGGCGGCTGCTAGAGCTGTTGGTGCGCCGCGACAGCGGCGTGTCAGAACGGGTCCTCGCTTGGCTTGTGGACGGCGATTTACCCCCGGCGATGGGGCGCGATATCGCATGGCTCGACGTGCCGACTCAGTAGCGAAGGCCCCGAGCCAGATTCCTAATCAATGTTCGGGGAGCAAACAGCTGGATCGGGTAGCGGCGAGCGTGAGACGACCGCACGGCTCGCTTCGGTAGAAGTCGTTAGCGCAGCGCGGCGAGCGCGGTGTGCGGGGGTGATGAGCTCGTCTCGGGCGGCTTGTTCGGCGGTGGCCACGGTGGTGCGCCGGTGTACGGCGCGTTGCCGCGCAACCGCCAGCGCCTCAAACGCCGCGGCGCGGCCCGGCCCGGTGGCGGCGGCTTTCCCGCGTTCTCGACCTTCAGCGTGTTCACGGCGGGCCTGTTTGGCGGCCGCGGCGCGCGCTTGTTCGGCGGCACGCGCCTGAGCTTCCCGGGCTTCGTCGAGCGCGGCGGGTCGGTCGCTCAGGCTGTTGTGGCTGGTGTGCCAGGCCAGCAGCGTTCCCAGCAGGGCGATCGGCCGGGCCGGCGCGTCGGGAATCCAATGTCCGGTGCCGAGCCAGTCGGCCACCAACGCGGTCAGGTCAGCCGGTGTCCAGCCGGCGGCCGCCGGCGCGGCCAGCATCCCTGCCCAGCTGCCGGTGGTGTACATCCGTGCCCACGGCGGAGTATCCGGGTCAGCGCGCCATCTGGAGGCCAGCCGGCGCCCCTGCTCGTCGGGTGCTCGGCGGCGCGCAGCGCCGTGGTGCCGGGCGCGTGCGCCCGTGCGGGTAGTAACCGGATCTCTAAAACAGGGGGAGGTGGTGGTTACTGGGGACCGTTCCAGATGGGGTGACAAGCTGTGGATTACTCGGTTGATCTGGGGGTTGTCGTGCAGCGCCCACACCGAAGCCCAGCCACGGTGCCGGTCGCCCATCCGCCAGGACGCCATGCGCTCGGTGTATGTGCGTTGGCGGCCGCGCAGAACCTCGGTGGCCACGCCGAGCAGGCGAAGGCACTCGTGGGCCCGCTGGATGGTGCGCTCACAGAATCCGGTGGCGGCAGCCAATTGGTCATTGGTGGGTCGGCAGTTGCGGCCGGTGCTCCAGTCGGCGTAGCGCGCCATGGCCGCAGCGATCACGATGAGCGTCTTTTTCCCGATCCCGCCGTTGCACATCGAGGGCTGCACCTCGGTGGCGTAGCGCAGCTCGTAGGCCACCGCGACGGTGGTGTGCGCCCAGTAGGAGGGGCCTCCGCTCCAGCACGGCACACCGGCATAGGCGTCAGCATCGAGCTCCAGGCCGACGAACACACTCGGTGCCGGCATGTCCCGGCCCGAGAGCCGGCGACCGCGGCGGATCGCCAACACCTCGGCGGTGCCGGTGGTGCGGATAACACCGCGGCGGCGCACGGTCGGGGTACACCCGCGATACGTCGACGGTGTGGGGGTAATGGGCCGGCGGCAACGTTCGCCGGCGGTGTGTTGGTCACGGTTTGTACGCCAGATGCGCGGCGAATCTGGTCGAGACGCAGCACATGCGCTACCGTGAGACGAGTCCACGAGACACGTCCCTTTCAGGGGCAACGGGTGCGGACCCGGAACCGAGCGCCAACTCGGTTCGGACCCTCAGACAAGGCCCCTACGGGGGCCTTCGTCGTATTAGCGGTGGGTCCGCAAACCTATGGATTTGTCACGTCTTGCCCGGCTGCCGCAGTCAGGACAAAGGAAATCTGCCGGGCTTGGGTTTCACATCGCCAGCGGCAAAACCTCCTCATGGTCAATGAGGCGGGCGTATTCGGGGAGCCCAACGTGCACAGCGAGGATGTCGGCGATATACGGCGAGACTTTGTGGTCCGGCGCTTGGCGGATAAGCCGCTCAGAAACCTCGCGGTGAGGACGGATCATGCAGCGGCCTCGGGTGTCGCCGTGAAGAGGATCGATCTTGCGGGCAGCACTGATCGGTGTTTGGTTCAGTTCCCGGACATGCTCAGGCATCCCGACATGCGCAGCAAGAACGTCAGCGCCATATTGCGACACCGAGGACACGCCAGCGTCGGTGGCCTTATCGACGAGACGCTGTAACACGGCCGGATGGAATTTCACCATGTGATACGCACGGTCACCTTTGCTTGGACGGGCCATACGCACACCCTGGCATCGAGAATGGTTGCGAAAACCGGCGACACGCCGACGCCCGGGGAGTTTTCGTAGATCAAGCGCAATCCCCCGGTCAGTCGGGTGCTGAATCCACTAGCAGTCGGGTGCTGAATCCACTAGCTGGCGACCCAGCTTCACCCAGGGCATGTTGTCGTCGATGAGTTGGCGCGCGGCGTCGAGGGCATCGAGGTCGTCCGGATTGTCGAGAAGGCGCTCGCAGATCGCTATAGCTGCCCGCGCAGCGAGAAGGTCGTCGAGCATGGCGTTCCCCTCTCGGCGCGAACCTGTGGCAATGTCAACTTGACTTGGCCCCACTAGGACGGCTCGATTTGGCTCCGGCTGGTTTGGGGGGCTGGGTGGTTCGGGCGTGGGCCAGTCGGTAGGAGTGGCTGCCGGTTTCGATGATCTGGCCGGCGAAGGTGAGACGGTCGACGATGGCTGCGCAGAGTCGGGGGTCGGTGAAGGTCTTGGTCCAGGCCGAGAAGGGCTCGTTGGAGGCGATCGCGATCGCGGAGCGTTCCTCTCGCTCGGTGAGTACCTGGAACAGCAACTCGGCGCCGCGTCGGTCGAGCTGCAGGTATCCCAGTTCATCGATGAGCAGCAGGTCGACGCGGCCGTAGCGGGTGATGAGTTTGGTGAGGTGTTTGTCGTCGGCGGCTTCAACGAGTTCGTTGACCAGCTTGCTGGCCAGGGTGTAGCGGACGCGGTAGCCGGATTCGGCGGCGCGGGTGCCGAGGCCGATGAGCAGGTGGCTCTTGCCGGTGCCGGAGTCGCCGATCAGGCAGAGCGGGTAGCCGGCCTTGACCCAGTGGCAGCTGGCGAGTTGACCGATGAGGGCCGGGTTGATCGCGGGGTTAGCTTCAAAAGAGAAGTCCTCCAACCGTTTCGGGCGGGGAAACCCGGCGTCACGGGTGCGGCGTTCGGCACGGCGGTGGTCGCGGTCGTCGCATTCGGCGATGACCAGTTCAGCGAGGAACCCCAGGTAGGTGTGGTGTTCGCGTTCGGCGGTGGCGGCGATCTCGGCGAAGCGCTCACGAATGGTGGGCAGGCGCAGCACGCGGCAGCCTTGGTCGATGGCGGCGGTCGCGGCCGACTCGGTCATGCCGTGGCGTGCGGTCATGAGCTTTCCTTTCCGAGCAGGGCGTCGTATTTGTCCAGGCAAGGCAGCGCCCGGGTGTCAGCGGGCAACTCGGCGCGACGCCGGATGAGATCGACAACCACGTCGGTGTCCTGATCGTTGTGTGGGCTGGGTGTCCTGCCGCGGTGCTCGGCGGCCTTGCGGGCTTCCAGGGCCACGACGTCGGGGTTGACCGAACCCACGGCCAGGGCCGCGGTGATCCCGACCAGTACGTCGGCGTGGTCCAAGCGGCGATGCAGCAGCAGCACCTCGACCAGGGCGCGGGTCCCGGCGGCGTCGCCGTGGGCTCTGCGGGCCGCAGCCCAGAACCGGTCGTGGGTGGCAGTGAACACCCTGGCCGCCCGGGCCTGGGCCAGCGCGGTCGCTCCAGGCAGGGCGCCGGGTTTGCGCAGCAGGATTTCCAGATAGTGGTCCAGGTCAAGAACTTTGGCGCCCTTACCGATGGCCCGCTGGTGGCGGGCCACCACCTGGTTGCGGTCATAGGCGGTGACCGTGGAGGCCGACAGCTTGACCCGCAGCCGATGACCGATGAACCGGGCCGGCACCGAGTACTGGTTGCAGCGCACCATGATCTGGGCGTAGCGGTCCACCCGCGGGGTCAGGCTCAGGGCGGTATCGAACGGCTCTCTGGGCAACGGACCCAGCAGGGTTTTCTCCACCGCGAAGTCCTGGGCCACGCTGGTCGACCGGTTGCCGACCCGGCGAGCGTCATCGGCCTCATCAGCGGCGGCCAGCACAGCGTTGAGTTCGTCGATGGAGGCCACCACCGGCATCGGCACGCAATGGTTGCGGCGGAAACGCCCGCCTTCGCCCTCAACCCCGCCCTTCTCGTGGCTGCCCTCGTGGCCGGGCTGGCAGTACCAGGCCTCGAACCCGTAGTGGGAGCGAAACGCGATCCAGCGGTCGTTCTCCTGGCGGGATCGCCCGAACAGGACCGCCGTGACCGCGCTGTTGAGGTTGTCGTAGCGGATCTTGTCGGTCGGTACACCGCCGAACCGGGCGAAGGCGTATTCGTGGCCTTCCAGGAACGCCTCCTGCCCGGCGGTGATCGAGGCCCGGTGTGCTGCTCGCCCCGAGTAGGACAACCGCATCGTGAACAACGTGGTCTTGGTCTTGACTCCGGCCAGGATCACCCACAGGTCGTGGAAGTCGACCTCGGCCTGAGCGCCGGGCTCATAGGTCTGGGGCACATACCCCAACTCCAGGGGCCGACCCGCATCGGCCAGGATCTGCGGGCGGCGTTTGCGGACATGATCACGCACCGTCGAATACGACAAGCCCTGTGCGCCATGCTCATCGACCAGCCGGGCTAACACTCGCCGCGCAGTATGGCGTTGCTTCTTCGGGGCATCCAGATCGCTGAGCAACATGGCGTCGATCGCCGCCTTGAACGGCTCCAACCGAGGGGCCACCCGCGCCGCGGTCTTACGCGCCGGCGGCACCGCCGAGGCCAACGCCTGGCGCACCGTGCGCCGATGCACCCCGTGCTTGTCAGCCAACCCCCGGATCGAAAGCCCCTCGACCCGGTGATCCCGCCGGATCGCCTCGAACTGCTGCACCCGTGACACCCTTCGCACGCCTGACCTCCGCGACCGGTAATCCGGACCATCCGGACACCGACCACGCTGAGGTGGGGCCAAATCAAGCCGTCATAACCGACACGGCGTGTCACCGAAGTGGGGCCAAATCAGGCCGTCACAACAACACCCCGCGACCACCCGACCGGGGCCAAATCAAGCCGTCCCCCTGGGGCCAAATCAGACTGCCACGGCCAAACCTGCCTGGATAATCCCAAACTTACAGAGTTTGTATGTGCTGGGCAAGTGATGCGCGGGTGAGGGTCGGTAGGCGGGACCTTTTAGAGCCCGAGTGACGCGCGCAGTTCGGCTTCGGTGGTGCCGGCCAGCTCTGCTTCTCGCTTGAGTAGGAGGTCGATCGCCACTCTGATGAGGGTGTTTTCGGTGATCCGCTCGCCGCGGCCGTGACGTTGGCGGTTGAGGCCACGGCTGAGCTCGCTCAGTGAGTTGTACTGATCAGGGCGCAGACGGGTTTCTTTTCGCTCAAGCTGGTCGTAGCGGACCCATTCACCCGGCGTGATGGCATCGCCTGAACGTGACGAGCTGGGGTTGGTGTCCTTTGTCGCCACTTTCCGGGCACCTTCTTAGTTCGTGACTTCGGAAGTTTGAGTTTAGCGCCCTGCACTGCCCTGACCCCCCTCCCTGCAGCGAGCGGCTGCCTCACGTTCATCCCAAACTGTGAGGTGACGAAAGGAAGGACATGAAAAAACCCGGCCCCAGTAGGGCCGGGTGGTATGACGCAATTATGCAACGCAGGTTGTGTCCACGCAATTCCCCTCCCTTGTCGGGTATGTCACCAGGGCGGCGGCTTTTGCACCCCGGCAACGGGGTCGGGGAGCTGGCAGGCCTGAAAGTCGGCGGCGGTGAGCTGGTACCACCAGTGATTACCCACCCCGTCAGCCGGTGAGCCGCGCAGCTTGCCCGCGGTGTGGCTGCGCGACGGGTTGACTGTCCCCACTGGCACCCGATCGCGCGCCGTCTGAACCGGAAATTTCAGATCGCTGTCATTGCTGATCATCACGGCCGCGTCAATGCGTTGTTCCAGGATGTCGAGCAGCAGATGTGCGGCGACATTGACGTCTGAGCCTTTTTCCTCGCGGCGGGCTGTGGACACCATGAACACAGCGGCGGGGTCGTCCTGGCCGGTGCCGTCCTTGATCATGAGCGGCCCGCCAGGGTGGGCCAGGAGCGGGCGGCCGTTGCGGTCCGGTGTGGCTAGCGGAGCCCGCGCCACCCGGTGCACGTAGTTGCCCAGTTCGACGCGATCGGCGGTGTGGGACCGCTGCAGCGCCCTCAGGTACGCGTCCTGCTCACGGTTGCCCACCGGGTTGTCGGCACCAGAGATCACCGCCGTGCAGTAGACCACCCGCTCAATCGTGGCCCCTGTCCAGACCGAGTGGGCGGTCACCAGCCGCGTGGCCAGCGCACGCACGTCGAGCCACCGCCACCCGGGGGTGCCCTTCCCGCACAGCCCGCGACCGCCGTAGTAGAGATTGAATCCGTCGATGTACACACCTACTCGCATGGGCAGAGACGCTAACTGGCATGGGTGCACGCCCCACTCAACACGGCCTGACCAGGTGTGATCGTTCTCGCGGATGCCCTTCCTCGTACTGGCCGCTCTTGTGCGTGGTGGTGGTGGGGGT
>NZ_STGE01000051.1 GCF_005222675.1 Mycolicibacterium sp. CR10
TGCGTTTCGTCAAGTGATCTGGCCCCACTGCCGTCGTGAATTGTGGCCCCACCGTGTATCAGGTGGTGCGTTTGGTGCGGTTGGTCGTCTTGCTGGTGCGTAGTCGGTAGGACTTGGTGCCGGTCTCGATGATGTGGGCGTTGAAGGTGATGCGGTCGACGATCGCGGCGACCAGGCGAGGGTCGGGGAACACGGTGCCCCACTCACTGAACGGGAGATTGGTCGCGATCGCCACCGAGGCGCGTTCTTCGCGTTCGGTGATGATCTGAAACAGCAATTCCGCTCCGCGGGAGTCGATTTGGACGTATCCGAGTTCATCGAGGCAGAGCAGCTCCAAGCGCCCGTAGCGGGCAACGACGCGGGAGAGGACACGTTCGTCGGCGGCTTCGACGAGTTCGTTGACCAACTGGGCGGTGGTGACGTAGCGGACTCGGCGGCCCTGTTCGCACGCTGCCAGGCCGAGCCCGATGAGGAGGTGAGTTTTGCCGGTGCCGGAGTCGCCGAGCAGCACGACGGGCTCGCCGGCGTCCATGTAGTGCCCGGCGGCGAGCTGCCCCAGCGTTGCGGGTGCGATACCGGGGACGGCGTCGATGTTGAACTCCGCCAACCGTTTCACTCTGGGGAACTTGGCCTCGTTCACGCGGCGAGCGCGGCGTCGTTCGGTACGGTCGTCGACCTCAGCGGCCAGGACTTCGGCCAGATAGCGCAGATGGGTGTGACGTTGCCGTGCGGCGATCTCGGCCAACCGAGCGGCCTCGGTGCGCACCGTCGGCAGGTGCAACTCGCGGGCCGCAACCCCGATCGAGGCCTGCGCGGCGGCATCGGTGGCCCCGTTGCCGGTGGTGGTTGTCGTGGTCATGATTCGCTTCCGGTCAGCAGGTCGTCGTAATCGGTCAACGACGGAGCGGGCCGGTCGTAGCGGGCCAGCGCACCGATCGGGACCACCGGTGCGATCGCCGTCGTAGCGCGGCGGGCGTCGATGAGCACCGCCTCGGGGTCCAGGCATCCCGAGGCCACGGCCCGGTCCATCGCGGCGATCAACGCCGCGGCGGCCATCGTGCGGTGCGCCAACAAGACGATGATCAGGGCGCGGGTTCCGGCGGCGTCACCGCGGGCGGTGCGAGCAGCGTCCCAGTAGGCCTGGTGGCTGGCGGTAAACACCCCGCGCGCCTTGGCCTGGGCCAGCGCGGTCGCTCCGGGCAGCGCACCAGGCTTGCTCGCCAGCACCTCCAGGTAGTGATCCAGGCACAACACCTCGACGTAGCGTCCGACCGCCCGGTCATGACGCGCCACGATCCGCGGCCCGTCGTAGACCTCGACGCCGCGAGCGCTCAAACGGACCGGCAGCCGTCGCCCGGCGTAACGTGCCGGCACGGAGTAAAAACACTGCCGCACAGACACTCTGGCACGATTGTCGACACGGGCGGTCAGCAAACGGGCGCAGTCGAACGCCTCGGCCGGCAGCCCCATCAACGAGTCATGCTCGGCGGCGAACGCCGCACCGACGGTGATCGGACGCCCGGTGATCACCCGGTCCTCGTCAAGACAGTCGGCCGCGGCGATCAGAGCGTTGAGTTCGGCCAGTGAGGCCACCGCCGGGACCGGGACGAGGTGGCGGCGCCGGAAACGTCCGATCTCACCCTCCACCCCACCCTTCTCATGGGCGCCTTCCAGGCCCGGGCGGCAGAAGAACGAGTCGAACCCATAATGGCTGCGCAGGGCGATGAACCGCTCGGACTCGGCCCGATCGCGGCCCTTGAGCACCCGCACCACGGCGGGTTTGAGGTTGTCGTAACGGATCCGCCCCGGCACCCCACCGAAATGCTCGAAGGCCAGCACGTGGCCCTCCAGGAACGCCTCCTGGGCCTGGGTGGCGAACGCGATGTGAAAGGCTTTGCCCGAGTGCGACAATCGCATCACGAACATCCAGCACTTCACCACCAGCCCGGCGATCGTGGCGAAGAACTCACCGAAATCGACCTCGGCTTCGGCGCCCGCCTCATGGGTCTGCGGCACCGATACCTCATTCTCGACCAGTCCGAGCTGCGCTCGGCGCAGCGCGACGTAGCGCGACACCGTCACCTCCGAGCACGTCGCCCCGTGCTCGGCGACCAGACGCTGCCAGATCCGCCGCGCGGTATGGCGCTGCTTGCGCGGCGCCTGATGATCAGCGCGCAGCCAGGCGTCGATCACCGTCACCCACGGATCGATCGCCGGACGCGGACGCGCCGGATAGGCCTTGCGCGGCGGCGGTACCGCGTCATCAAGGGCTTGGCGCACCGTCCGACGATGCGTTCCGTGCCGGTCTGCCAACTCGCGGATCGACAGGCCCTCAACCCGCCGATCCCTCCTGATCTTCTCGAACAACTCCACGCGTGACCGCATCCTGACCGACCCTCCCTGACCGCGACCGCCAGGAACGACGGACGACAGGAACGATCTGAACGAGGGTGGGGCCAACATTGGTGACGACACACCGCCCCACCCGGCCAGCCGTGATCACCACCCCGGTGGGGCCAACATTCGTGAAGAACAACGGCCAAAGTGGGGCCAAGTCAGGTGACCACACTCA
>NZ_STGE01000052.1 GCF_005222675.1 Mycolicibacterium sp. CR10
TGGGTTGTGTCGATCAGTGCAGGGTTCAGTATCGCCGAGATTCGTGAGTTCGTTGTCGAGTATCAGCGGGTGCCTCATGGGTGTAAGGGGCCGTGGCTTGCTGCTCAGGGGGTGTCAGGCGGTCAGTTCAGACGGTGGCAGGCCGCGGTGTTTAGTGGTGACCTCGACCGCGGCTTGATTCCGCGAGAAGGTGGAGAGATGACAGTTCCCCCGGCATTGCGCAACGCGTTGGCCAAGGTTGATGCGGCCAGGCAGGCCCGCGATGAGGCCGAACTGGCTCGTCTGCGCGCACGGGTCGGTGAGCTCGAGGCGACCAACGAGGCCTTGGGAAAAGCTATCGGGCTCTTGCACGAGATGAACGCGCACGAGCCCGACGCAGCCCCGACGATCCACGATCTCGACGATTCATCGACGCCGAGAACGGACTCGTCACCGAGCTGACCGCGGCGATCGACTCGCAACGTCGGGCGCTGTCGATGATCGATTTGTCGCGGTCGACCTGGTACTACCGGTTTAACCCGCGCCCGCCGGTCAGCGCGCCGTTGCCGCAACGGGATCGGGCGTACCCCGCCCGCATCGGCGAGGCCGACCGCGCGGCGATCAGAGACGAGATCCTCGCCGGTTGGCTGGCGGGGGTGTCGGTGGACCACTCGTTCGCCTCGACCTGGGATGCGGGGGTGATGCTGGCCTCGCGGCGTTCCTGGTGGCGGATAGCGGCCGCGATCGACGATCAAGGTGCGCGCCCGGTCACCCCGACACGCTCGACGAACCGGGCGCCGCGTCCGGCGCCGGTGCTCAAAGCGACCGGCCCGCAGCAGATCTGGAGTTGGGACATCACCGACCTACGCACCCCGTGGCGAGGTGTGGCGTTCAAGGCGTACTCGATCATCGACATCTACTCCCGCAAGATCGTGGGCTGGCGAGTGGAGGAACGCGAGTGCGACGACCTCGCCGTGGCGATGTTCGAGGCGGCGTTCGCCGAACACGGACTACCCGCGGTCGTGCACGCCGATTCCGGGCCGGCGATGCGTTCGTCGGCCCTCAAAGATCTCCTGGCCGGTCTCGAGATCGGCCAAACCCACAACCGGCCGCGGGTCAGCAACGACAATCCGTTCTCCGAATCGGAATTCCGCACGATGAAGTACCGGCCGAACTA
>NZ_STGE01000053.1 GCF_005222675.1 Mycolicibacterium sp. CR10
CACCACCACGTTCACCGCAATGGCGGCGAGGAAGGGCACGGCACCTGATTCAGCCGGGCATGCGGTCGTTGTGATCTGGCCTGGGGATGCCGGCGTTATCGAGGTAGACATTGATCGCCTCATCGACTGTGTCGGTGATGACGTATCCGCGGGCCTTGATCCATTCGAGCCGCGCCAGGGTTCCTGAGTGCAGCTGCGTGGCGAAGGGGTTTTTCGCTTTCCGTTGGCGGGCTTTCAGCCGTACTGGCAGCGGCTCGACGGCCTCGTTTGGCTCGTTTTCCTGCTCGGGGGTCGCGGCCGGGACTGGCGGAACGTCGTTGTCCTGCGGCGGCGGGCTGAGTGCTGCTGCCGGTGCGGCGGGTGCTTCTTGGGCTTTGACTCGGGCGGCTTCTGCCCGCCGTTCGGCGCGCGACAAGGGCCGGGTGGAGCCGACCTGGAGACCGGTGGGTTTCGCTGCTGCGTTCATGCTGCTTGCCTCCTGGCCGCGATGCGTTCGGCGATCTCTCGGTATGCCACTGCCGCTGTGCTGGTCGGGGCGTGCACGTGAACGGGCACGCGTTTGCCCTTGGCTTCCACGACACGCACGGTGTGTGGAATTTCGCCTAGGTATGCGCCGCCGGCGTCCCACTCGCCCCAGTCGGCGCGTAGCTGTGCGCGAACGTCCTTGCTGGCCTTTGGATTACCGTCGAAGTCAGCCAGGAGCACATACCGGATTTCCACGTCCGGGTTGAGTGTCTCCTGAATATCGAGGACGGCGTTGCCGAGTTCGACCAGGCCGTCGACTTCATCAGGTCCGGCTTTGAGGACCGCCAAGACGTAATCGGCGGCCGCTAGCGCCGCCGTCGTTAACTCCCCCAGCGCCGGTGGGCAGTCCATCAGCACGAAGTCGTAGCCCTCGGTGTCGTCGAGTTGGCGCGCTAGGCGCAGCTGGCCACCTGATCCGAGGCCGGTGCGCTCGAGCTCTTTGAGGGCGAGGTGACCAGGCGCGACATCGATTCCGAACTGGCTCGGCCGGATGACCTTCGCCAGCGGGACGCGCATGGCCCTATCCGGGTGCAGTACCTCGTACATCGAGGCATCGTCGTCGCCGAGTTCAATGCCGAGACCCTTCGTGCTGTGGGCCTGCTGGTCCATGTCGACGACGAGAACTCGCAACCCCATCGCTGCGAGGTTTGCAGCGAGGTTGATGGTGGTGGTCGTCTTGCCGACACCGCCTTTTTGCAGTGCGATCGCCACGATTTCGCACCGTTCATCTGCGGAAATAGTCATAGCAGAAGCCTACCGCCCAGCAACAATCATGTCTACATGTAGGATTACATGTAAGTAATAATGTATGTATTCATGCGTGATTACTCACGGCTCGCTGCGAGATACCGGTATGCGGTCGCGCGGCCTATGCCGAACGCCGCCGCAAGCTCGGCGACCGGTTCGCCCGTGGCCGCCAGCCGCCGTAGCTGCTCTTGGCGATCGGCGCTGAGCTTCGATGGCTTGGTCGCCGGCAGGCTGCGGGACCGCCGTGATTCACGTGAGGCGGCGCGGCGCTCGCGGCCGAGTTCGAGCTCCAGTTCAGCCAAGGTGGCCATGATGGCGGCCACGGCACGGCCGGTCGGTGTGCCGGTGTCGATGCCTTCGCGCAAGGCGCGCAACAGGATTCGTCGCTCGCCAAGATCCGCGATGGTGCGGGTGACCTCAGCGACAGAACGGCCGAGTCGATCGATGGCGGCGACCACCACCGTGTCCCCCTCTCGGGCGTAGTGCAGCAGGGCCACCAAGCCGGGCCGGTCGGTATTCACCGCGCCCGAGAGCTTGTCGGTGAAAATCCGGCCGCACTCGACGCCCTGAGCCGCCAGTGCGGCCAGCTGCCCATCGAGGTCCTGGCCGGCGGTGCTCACGCGGGCGTACCCAAGAATCGTTGTCACACCGCTACCGTCTCATTGTCCTCCGACATCGAGGATCTGAGACACGCGGTGTGAGACAGGAAATGAGACAGCGCGACCTGGCATTACGCCAGTGGGGCGGTGGTGCACAGGAGGCTGTCTCGTTTCTCTAGATACGAGACAGATGTTCAATACGTTCAGTACATCGGCGTCCCAGATCAGGCTTGAGCGGCTGGCTTGCGCTGCCTACTTAAACGGCGAGGCCGCTGACCAGAATGAAAATGCCGAGGCCTATCAAAACGATCGGGAACAATACGTGTTCCCAGCGTTCGAGTACCTCGGCGATCGGCCGGCGGGTGGCGACGAATTTGGCGGCGGCCACCAGGACCGCGACGAGCACGAGGAAGACGACGCAGTAGGCCACCACGGCCCCAGTGCCCGCGCTGAGGAAGACTGGAACGTAGACGCCGATGTTGTCGCCGCCGTTGGCGAAGGTGACTGCAGCAACGGTCAAGACACCGACGTTCTTACCCGCGACCCTTGCCTCGTCGTCATCGTCGTCGTCGTCGCCTCGCCAGGCTTCCCACGCCGCCCACAGTCCCAGAGCCAGGGGAATGAGGCCGAAGTACGGGATGACGCTTGGGGGAAGGAACGCTCCGGCACCCAGCGTCACCAGCACGGCCGCACCCAGAATCCCCGCGAATCCCAGGTACTGCCCCGCGGTGATCCGGGCCGTGGTTCCGCGTTGCCCGGCGCCGCGGGCGAAGAACAGCGACAGCACGATGATGTCGTCGATGTTGGTGACGATGAATAGCCCGATCGCGGGCAGGACTGACGACAGGATCATGCGCCGCCATCCGTGACTGCGGTGCTGCTTACGTGCGAGCTAGCCGGCACGGCCGGTTCGGTGGGACTGCAGTCCCAAGCGTCGCTCATCGGAGGGACTCCTTGGAGTCGATTGTCGCGCCCGTGCGGGCGCGGGTTCCGTAATTGGGGCACAGCGCAACGGTGGTGCCGGTGGCGGCCAGCAGCGTCTCCGCTGAGGCCAATACATCCAACAGTTCCGGGTGCGTCAGCGAGTAAAACATCTGTCGGCCCTCGGGGCGGCCGGTGACCAGACCGCAGTCCCGCAAACAGGCGACATGGGCAGAGACGGTGGATTGCGCCAATCCCAGCTTTCCGGTCAGGTCGACCACACGTGCCTCCCCCTCGGCCAGGCGGCCGACGATCGCCAGCCGGGCAGGATCAGAGAGGCTGTGAAACAGCGCCACCGCGGCATCCAGGTTCGAAGAGTTTGTCGCGGTGCTGCCGGTGAGGCAGGCACCCTCCTTATTCATCGTCACACAGCGATGATATCTATCATTACCAATGATTCGAGGGCGGGTCGGATGCTGACGCCCGGGTGCAGTCGCCCCGGCGGCCCAGTGAACGGGTAGATCACGGTTGCAGGGGCTTCGGCACATATGAGACAGGATCTGATCGATCTTGAATCTTTAGAAACGAGACAGCATGGGACGTCGCTTTTCGTCTTCCGTCGGGCGTGGGCTCAATAGCGGCCGCTTAGAGCATCGAGCCGAGGTCGGAGCCCAGGGTGGGGTACGCCGCGGTGGTTGTCTTGAGCTGGCGTGTGGTGAGGCCTAGTTTGATGGCCAGGGCCACGATGTTGGCGTGTTCGGTGTAGTCCGGTCCGAGCAGGTGTGCGCCCACGATTCGGTCGTCGTCCTTATTGACGAGGATCTTGGCTGCGGCGGTATCTTCGCCGAGGCGGTAGCTCGAATACCAGGTGCTGGCGTCGGTGTAGCGCACGTCGATCTTCAATCCCAGGTCGCGGGCTTCTGTTTCGAGCAACCCAACGCGCGCCAGTTCGGGGATCGTGAATACAGCCGACGGGATACCCGTGTAGTCGGGCACGGTGCTGGCGTCTTTGAGCATGTTGGAGGCGGCTACTTTGCCTTCGATGACGGCCACGGGCGTCAACGGGGGGCCGGCGGTGTCTGCGGCATCCCCGGCGGCGTAGACGCCGGGGTGTGTGGTGCTTTGCAGGTACGGCTCCACACTGATTCCTCGCTCACACCACGCGATGCCAGCACGGTCGAGGTCGAGTTCGGCCAGCTCGGGGACGCGTCCGGCGCCGTGAACCACCAAGTCTGTATCGATGGTGGTAAGAGTTCCATCCTGATCGACCTGGACTTGGTATCCGGACGCCGTCGCACGTACAGCGGTGACCGTGGTGGACGGCTGCACGTGAACTCCGGCAACGTCGCCGCCGGCGATCAACAGGTCGACTAGATCGGGGTCGAACCCCTTCAGTGGGCGCGGACCGTGATCGAGGATGATCGGGTGGCTGCCCGCCCGGGCGGCGATGTGGGCGAACTCGAAAGAAATGTAACCGCCCCCAACGAACACGATTCGCGGTGGCAAAACCTCCAATTCGAGGAACTCGGTGCTGTCGATGAGGTGTTCGTTTCCGTGGAACTGCAGCGGTCGGGGCCGCGCTCCAGTAGCAATCAAGACCCGGTCTGTGTGGTGGGAGTCGTTTCCGATGCTGATCTGATGGGCGTCTACGAACTGGGCCTGACCATGCAGTGTTTGGACGCCGTGGCGACGTAGGTCGTTTTCCATGTTCGCTGGTGCCGGATCGGTGAAGCCCCGTTTGTGGCGCATCAGATCGGTCCAGTTGATGCGGATCTGGCCATCGTCGATACCTTTTCCGCGCATCAGTTGGGAAGCGTCGATGATTTCGGCGCCACGGCGCAGGATCTTTTTCGGGTCGCATCCGCGCAGCGCGCAGGTACCGCCGTAGGGCAACGCGTCGACGATCGCCACGCGCCAGCCCTGGGCGGCGCACTTATTGGCGGCGGCGATACCGGCCATGCCGGCACCGATCACGATCAAATCGAAGCGGGCAGTCATCGCCCCACCTGGGTGATCGCACCGCAACCGGCCCCTCGGTGCACACGTTTGCAAGTCATGAGGTCACGCTAAACATTGCAGTGCAGTACAAGGTCAAGGATTAGTGTGGCGAGGATGCTGATCGGAGAGCTGGCACGATCCGTGGATCTATCGCCGCAGACCATCCGTTTCTACGAACGACGCGGACTACTGCCAGCACCTCGCCGCGGCACCAATGGCTACCGGCGCTACGACCGCACTGCGATCACCCGACTGCACTTCATCCGCGCCGGACAAGCCGCCGGACTGACCCTGGACGATATCGCCAGCATCGTGGACCTTCGTGACCACGGAACGGCACCCTGCGAGCACGTACACGCGCTACTCAGCGGCAAGCTCGACGACATAACACAGCGCCAACAAGAGCTGGCATCGCTAGCAACAGAACTGCGTCGACTCCTTCACCGCAGCCGGACGCTGAATCCTTTGAACTGCACCGACGCCCGCATCTGTCACATCCTCAGCGAGGCTCCGTGATGGGCGTGATCGAGTCTGGTGGCAGGGCCTGGCCGGGCCGCTCCGGCGTCAAAGGGACGGGGACTCCAGATGAGACAGGATGTGATCGGCCTCGTTTCTTTTTGAACTGAGACCGGCGTTAATGCGACCCGGGGGTGTGGTCGCCGCCCGAATGTAACCGCTGATACATTTTTAGATGTGGCAGAGACATCGGTCCGATGGTTGGTTCTGGTGGTACGAATGCCTGCGGAGCCTTCGCGGCACCGAGTCGCGGTGTGGCGCGAGCTGCGGCGCGCTGGGGCCACCCTGTTGGGGCAGGGGGTATGGGCGGTGCCCGATGCCCCGGTATTCGCCGATGGAATCGCCCGAACCGAAGAGCTAGCTGAACGCGGTGACGGCGAGGTGACGGTGCTGGCCGCGTCCGGACGCAATGAATCCGACGCTGCGCGTCTGGAAGCCTTGTTCACCGCTGAACGGAGCGAGGAGTGGGCTGAGTTCATCTCCGACTGCGCCAATTTCGACGCCGAAATCGACAAAGAGATTCGAATCGCCAAGTTCACGATCGCTGAGCTCGAAGAAGAAGAACACAGCCTAGAGCGACTGCGTCGATGGCACCGCGAACTGACCGCGCGTGATGTATTCGGCGCCCCCGAGGTGACCGAGGCCAACCAGCAGCTCAAGCATTGCATCGAACGCCTCGCCGACTACACCGAGCGGGTTTTCACCGCGTTGCACCAGCTATGACACTCGCCACCGCCGGCACAAACCCACTGTCACCGGCATGAGTACGCCCAACTCTGCCGATACAGGCCTCGGGGGGACCCGAACTCAGTTGTTGCCTTTGTACGCGGCGGGATTCGTCACCGCATTCGGCGCTCACAGCATTGCCGCCACCTTGGGCGGCTATATCGACGGGCCATACACATCGCTGCTCACCCTGGGCCTGCTGCTGGCCATCTACGACGGAGCCGAAGTCATCCTCAAACCGGTATTCGGATCGTTGGCCGATCGCATTGGCGCCCGCCCAGTTCTGCTCGGCGGACTGCTCGCCTTCGCCGCGGCATCCGCTGCCTTCGTCATCGCTGGAGATCCTGCCTGGTTGGGCGTGACCCGATTCGCTCAGGGCGCCGCCGCAGCAGCATTCTCACCTGCCGCCGGGGTATTGGTGTCGCGGCTAACCGCGCCGGGGCAGCAAGGCCGCGGCTTCGGTCGCTACGGTGCCTGGAAAGGACTTGGCTACACCCTGGGACCGGTATTGGGAGGGGTGCTCATCACCTGGGGCGGCTACACCCTGCTCTTCGCCACGCTCGCCACACTAGGAACGGCGGTCGCAGCGTGGGCGCTGCTGATGGTGCCGGGGGTGGCACCGTTGCCGCGGGTCCGCCAGACGGTACTCGACCTGGGCCGCCGACTCGCCAGCCCGGGCTTTCTGCGCCCGACCCTCGCACTAGCCGCGGCCACCGCCGCATTATCGGTCGGTGTTGGCTTCCTCCCCGTCATCGGCGCCAGCCGCGGCCTCAGCCCACTTCTCACCGGAGCGGTCGTCTCGGTGTTGGCAGCGGCGACCGCCGTAGTTCAGCCCGGGGTTGGGCGCGCTCGCGATGACGGGCGCATCGGGGACCGCACCGGGTTGTCAACCGGCCTACTGCTCGCTGCCGCCGGGTGCGCGGCGGTGGTGATACCAGGAATCATGGGCCTGGCCAGCGCTGCCGTACTGATCGGCATTGGCGTAGGCGTCGTCACCCCGATCGGGTTCGCCTCTCTGGCCGCGTCCACTCCCGCTGAACGGCTCGGCCAAACCATGGGCTCTGCCGAAGTGGGCCGCGAACTCGGAGATGCCGGTGGGCCACTACTCGTCGGCGCCCTCGCCGCCGCGGCCACCTTGACCCCTGCGCTACTGGTATTCGCTACTGCCCTAGCCGCCACCGCCGCGCTCAGCACCGCGCCCACCGCCGGTCGTCACGCCCAAACCAGCAATGACACCTAGTCATCTCCACCGATCCGCATCACCCGCCGCCGAACTTGCCACCGGCCCTAGATCGCCGCTACACACCTCCACCTGAGACAAGAACTGATCGACCTCGTTTCTCTAGAAACGAGACAGGCGAGAGTTCGGGATGATGTTCGGAAGGGACCACCCGGCCGGGGGGAAGGGGTCCGTTTTTAGGAAGGATGATTGTGACCACCCAAGATCGTGGCAGTGCACGCTTGTCCAGACTGCTAGCGGACCCGCAACGTGCAGCTCGCGTGGCCGCCATTCGCGAGCAGATGGACCAGCCCTGCCCCGCTTCGCTCAGTCCACACACCATGACTGTCGACGACTTGCGGCGCGCCGCCGACGCAGCCAACGACGTTAACGACTCCGAGGTTCTCGACGCCGCTTGGCGGCGTGAGCGGCCCTGATGCACTAAATCGGTAGTGTCGCAAGGACTGCCGATATAGAGGCCGCCATTTTGTGTACGGCGACGTCACTGGCCGGTTTTAGGCTTGGAGAATGCACCCGAGCTCAGGACCGCCCCAGCCCGGGCCTTTCCATGTGCCGCCGGTGCCTCCTCCACCACGTAGAAGCTCAAGGTTTCCGCTGTGGCTGGCGGTAGTCGCAGTACTGCTGTCTACCGCCGCTCTCATCGTCGCGGTCCTTGGGTTAACCCGTGAACCCGAGCAGAAAGTAGAGCCGCCAGCGACAAGTGTTGCGACCACCGATTCGAATGATCGGGCATTGTGCGAAGCGATCGCACCGCTGATCAAGGAAAGTTCGGGAAATAAGAATGACTTTGTAGAGCTAGGGGAGCCCGGCTCTCCGGAGCGCAACGCGGGAATCCCGAATTTTGTTGAGATAACTCAGGATTGGGTCTCTCGTGCACAGGAGGTGCTCGACGCGCACGCCGAGCCGCCGCGGTATCTAACTCGTACGCTGCAGCGCTACGTCGACGATATGCGGCTCTTTGTCGATGGATTGCGGCCCGGACCTGAAGACGATGCTGATCGGGCGTTGTGGACGGACAGCATCGGCGCACTCGGCGGACCTCTTACAACCTGCCTTGATCAGGGGGTTGAGTTATGGCAGCGGTAGGGACGACTGCATCGATGCCGTCGCGGCCGTACTCGCCGCGCATCGTGGGCTCGGTGTGGCCCCGCACCTCACCGGAAGCTTGGTCGGAAACCGCAAACGGCCTCCAAGAAAAGAGTGCCGAGCTCAGCACATCGGCGGGCGGGATCCGCCGTAGCGCCGATGATCTTGGTTCTTCCAATTCAGGCCAAATGATCGAAGCGATGTGCGAGCGCTCCTACCGCACGGCCCAAACGGTGACCAATCATTCCGATCTGTACGGAGATATGTCCAAAGCGGTCAAAGAGAGGTTGCGTCCAGCAGAGTGGTGTACGAGTCGGACCTGATCAGCGGTACCGGCGTGTCGTAGCCGACTGATTGAGGG
>NZ_STGE01000054.1 GCF_005222675.1 Mycolicibacterium sp. CR10
TTATCTGTAACAGTAATAGCTGTGTGTAAGACAGTTACCGAGGTGCGTTTGAATGCGCGGGATCTACGAGAAACACAGTGTTATCTGTAACGGTGTAACTGACGAGCGAGCCCGTTTTTGGGGGTACCCCATGCGATTCGATTGGTATGGCTCATCAGCCGCTGTTGCCGTTGCCGCGTAGACGGTGGATCTCGCCGTGGGCTGCGGCGAGCTGTTGTTGAAGGTCTCTGATTTCTGATTTGAGGGCGGCGATATAGTCGTCGTACTGGCGTTTCTGGGTGCGTAGTTGTTGGCGCAACGCAGCATCGACTGGCGAACGGGAGTTTGATGCTGTCGGTTCAGGGTCGGCGATCTGGGGCCGTGGTGTAGCGGAGGCAGCGCGGATTTGGTCGAAGAGGTCGGTGTGGTTGTAGATCGTTTTGCGGGCGACCCCTGCGTGGCGGGCGACTGCGTGGGGGTTGATATTCATTCCGGCGCGCTGCATTTCGCGTAGCGCCTTCTTGATTTTGCGGCGGGCGTCGTTGCGGCTTTTGGTGCTGGCTTTTCTGAGTCCGGCGGTGGAGCGGGCAGCGGTCATTGATCCGTGGTGCGGGGTTGCTGGGCTTTGTCGAGGGCTGACTGGTGGGCGCCGCGGGTTTGGATTTGCAGCAGCGGCAGTCGCTTCCCCGCCCCGGTGCCGGCACCGGATACCGCCTCTTCGGCTCCGGTGGCCGACAGGCGTTCGATGATCGCTTCCAGTGATCGCAGTTCACGGCGGCGTTCGATCACCCAGATGTTGTCCTCACCGAGTTCACGTCCGCTGCGCCGGCGATACTGGTCACGGCGGGCGGCCAGCAGCGCCTCGGTCGCGGCGTGCTGCTGACGCAGCTCATCGAGGTGGGTGGCATCGGTGGCGAAATGACCGCAGCCCAGACAAGCATTGCCCTTGTCGCACTGTTTGAGCGGCGGGAGCAGACAGACCCCGTTGGGCAGGATCCGGTCGGTGCGGGCACCGAGCTGCGTCATCTCATAGATGTCGCTGGGGCTGATCGAGATATCGGTGCCGTGGGCGCCGATCTTCTTGTGCTTGAGGAACTCTGCCTCGGCGGTGGCCGCCAAGGTGGCCGCGTAACGGGCCGTCATCTCAGGGCTTTTATGACCGAGATAGCGCTGCACCACGTGGAACGGAACGCCATCGTTGAGCAGCTCGGTGGCCCGGGTGTGGCGCAACCGATGGGTCTGGGTGAAGCGCAGTCGTCGGCCGGCGCTGTCGGTGAGATCGTGGCAGTCGTCGAGCTTGGCCAGCGCTGTGCGGTAGGTGTTGTAGGAGCGGGGCTGCTGACCGCGGTGCTGATTCTTCACGCCGAGGAACAGGTATCGGGGCGCCAGGTCGGGATATGTCGCCTTCAGCCAGCTCTGCTGCTCGGTGATGATGTCAACGATGGCCTGCTCAACGAGGATGGTGGGAATGACGTCATCGACTTTGGTCTGCTGGTAGCGCAGCCGGGCCACGAACGTGTCCGGGTCGCCGTCGGTGGGGCGTTCCAGGCCCGGGATGGCCTGCAGCGGATCATGGTCGAGCATCAGGATTTCCGACGCCCGGCGCCCGGTCAGGGCCTGCAGCAGCCAGATCCGTGCGGCCTGGGGGTCACCGAGGCCGGCGGCGACGGTGATCGTGCCGTCGGCTTTGGTCAGCACCACCTTGCGCCCGGCGGGGGCTGCCAGGACGTCGAGATAGGTGAGCATGCGCTGCAGGTCGGCGGTGGCATACCAGGTGAGCTCGCGTTCGCGGCGCCGCTGTTTGGGCGCGTGCAGCGGTGACCACAGCGCGGTGTGGGTCAGCGTAATATCGCGCCAGCGGGGGTTGGCCGTCGCGGTCGCCGCATCGGCGGCGTTGTCGTGCATGAAGGTGTAGAACGCCTGGGTTTGGGCTTGCAGGGTGGCCACGGTATCCGGTGTGAGGCGCTCAGACTGGCTGGCCGCGGCCGGGGAACGCAGATACCCGAGATAGTCGAGGAACACGGTGCGCAGCTGATCGGGATCGGTGCTGATCAGCGGATCATCGTGATGGCCGTAGTCGTGGGCGAACCGGCCCAGCTGCGAGCCCAGGTTGCGGGCCCGGTCGGCGGCCGAGGACCACACCAGCAGGTCGTAGGTCAACGCGCTGCGCAGCCAGAACCGCAGCCCTTCGCGCAGCCACGCCGGCTCGATATCGCGCAGCCGCACGGCGGTGTCGTGGCGGGGTTCGTGGTCGCGGCGCGGGATCCGCGGGTCGGTGCGCAGATCCCAGATATCGTGCTCCCACCACGGGGTATCGGTGCAGCGCACCGATACCCACAGGTGCAGATGCTCGATGACATGGCGGATGTTGCGCCGCGATCCCGCCGACGGGAGCCGCATGTTGCGGCGCTGAAAGGTCAGGACCGCCTGGCGGAGCACGGCATTGGGGTCCAGGTCGGCGATGCTGGCCGGTGCCCTTCCGGTGCAGGTGCGGTGTTCGGCGATCGCGGCCGGCAGGGTGCGGGTCAGCCAGGCCAGCAGGGAGGGTTCGATCTTGCGAAGCTGCTGGTCCCAGCACACCCAGACCCACCAGGCGATCTCGTCGCCGAACCGAGTAGGGGCGTCGGGGGTGAAATCGTGGGCGGCTCCGGCGCGGTGTGCTTGCAGGTAGAACTGGTTGCGCAGAAACACCTGATCAAACGGAGTGCTGTAGATCGCATAGACCGGCCGACGCCACGCCTCGGGGACCTGTGCCCATTGAGTCGCCCATGACCCCAGTGCGGGGGCGAGGACCGGCGTGGGTGCGGGCGGGTCAGTCGGTGTGGTCATGGTGCAGCCCTTTCCAGCCAGCGACGTAGCTGCGCCATTGGGCCAGGGTGCGCATCTCGGCGTCCTCGGTGACCCATCCGTAGGTCGAGAGCGTGGTCTGGATATCGGCGTGGCCCAGGCGGCGCATCACCACATGCGGCGGGGCCCCGGAGAGCAGCAGCGCGGTGGCGTGGGTGTGGCGCAGCCAGTGCGGTGACCACCGATCGGGCAGCACCCCGCCGGCACGTTTGGTCACCGAATCGATTTTGGCGTAGACGGTTTCGGCACGCATGGGCCGGAAACGCTGCCCGTGGGTGAGATTGACGAACACGAAGTGAGTGTCCAGGTCGGGCACGTCCAGATCGGCGCCCTGGTCGACCAGGTGCCACACGTAGGTCGAATACAGTGCCTCCAGATCGTCACCGATGTAGATGCGCCGGGCCAGTAGCGTCTTGCCGCGGGCCCCGCGCGGATGGTCTTGTCGGGCGGCCACGTCGATGAACGGTGTCCCGCCGGCGCCGATATGAAAATCGTGGTGCCGCAGCGACAGCGCTTCACCCAGTCGCATCCCGGTCTCGGCGAGCACCGCGAACAACAGCCGGTCCCGCAGCCCTGAGGGCGGCCCCGACCAGTCCTGTCCGGTCTGGGTGGCACAGCCATCAAGGATCGCAGCAACTTGGGTGGGCAGCAGCACCGGAGTGGCGGACTTGTTGCCGCCGCGCACCGTGTAGATGGGCCGGTCCTTGGACCGTGGTGGGCGGCCCACGCCGGCCAGCATCGGGATATACCGTGACCGTGATCGCTTGCCGCGGCTGGTGAACAGTCGCTGATACGGGCCGGCCAACCCGTTCGCGTCTGCGTGGTAGCGGTAGAACGCCAGCACCGCCGCGGCCCGCAGCTGGGTGCTCGCAGTGCCCAGCCAAACCTCCGGTGCGCCGATCCGGGCGGTGCCCGGCAGGTCCCCGGTGCGCAGGTAGGCCAGAAACTGCCCGAACAGGCTCGTACTGATGTCCTGCCAGTCGGTGCCGGTGTGTTCGAGCACCGTCCACCACGCCGCCAGGCCGGCCGCATACGCCTTCACGGTGTTCGGTGAGGACCCGTCATCGCGCAGGAACTGCAGGTACTCCTCGGCTGCCTCGATCGGCAGGTGATCGGGGCCCAGCACGGTGTAGGTGTCCGGGGCGCCGGTCAGCGCGATCCGTTGTGTCCGTGCCATCCCCGATCCGCCCCCGCAATTCCCTGTTAGGCCTGCCGGCGAGGCCGGCGTAGCTGCACCACCGTGTCCCCGCGGTCCAGGACCGCCTCCTCATCGAGCACCGTCGAAGCGGTGTTCGGGGCCGCGGCAACCTTGGCGGGAGCGTCGCGCTGGCCGGCCAGGATGTCGGCCAACAAGTCTGTGGGGTAGATCAGGTCGTGGGCGGCCAAGGCCTCCACGCTGACCGAGCCGTAGCATTCCTCCATCCACCGGCGCAGCAGCCGGGGCCGCTCCGGTGTGCGGGCATTCCAGCCCGGTTCGGTCTTGCCCCAGGTGTGCCCGGTCTCGGAGTTGATCCGCGTGTAGAGCTGGCGCTGCAACGTATCGGCGCGGACCTCATCGATCAGCTTCGACTCGCGAAGGTGAATGATCAACGCCCCCAGGGAAATACGCCACTTCACCTTCGCATCGACCAGATCGCTGAGCGTGGGAACCGGCGGCACCTCTTTGGCGAGCACTTCGGCTGGCGCCAACAGTTCTGAGGCGAACCGGGAGGCTTCGCGCTCCTGGTCATCGCTGACATCGCCGTAGCGGTGCAACAACAAGTGCCCGATCTCGTGGGCGACTGTCCAGCGGGTGCGCTCCCAAGAATCCAACGCCCGCAACAACACCAGCGGCCGTTCCCGATACTCCCCGGTCCGCGCCGAGCAACCCAGATGCTTCTCGGTCAACAACCCGGCCGGCCCGTCCTCATCGGTGTCCCAGTCCACCACTCCGGTGGAGCGTGAGTGCTTCATCCGCATCACCACCGGCACCCCGGCAGCTTCCAGCTCGTAGGTCAGCGACTTGATCGGCACCCCTGGCGCCACCCCCAGCCAGCGCCGCGCCTGCGCGGCCGCAGTCACCACATCGGTGCCCGCCGGTAACGGCTCCAGCAGCACCGGGGGCAGCTTGGCCACCGCATTGAGCTGCCCGAGCAGATCACCGACGACGTTGGCGAACACCGCCAAGTACTCCTTCTCGGTGACCGTGGTGGACTTGGGCGCCCGGAACAACAGATCCCGCGCCGTCACCCGCGACGCCGGTGCGGTCGTGAAAAATGTTGGCGGGAAACGCAACAACGCCGCCAGCCGATCGAAATCGGCGCCGTCGAGGACCGCGGTCTCGGACTGCTCCAACCGCGTCTGGCGCGGAGAGCGCCAACCCAGATGATCCATCACCGCGGTGCCTGACAGTCGCCGCAGCACCCGGGCCTGGCGGACCCGTGTGCCGAACACCTCTACCGACGCCATCACCGACCACCTCGTCCCCACACGCGCCCGGCCGGTACCAGCTCATCGTCTACGCCTCGGCTTCCCCGGTCTCGGGAGCAGTTCTGGGCAAGAATTCCTCGAAGTCCTCGCGCACATCCTCGTCGTCGCCCTCGGCCGCGCTCTGCTGCTCGGCAACGGTCTTCGGCCGAATCGCCAGCGGTAACGGCTCGAACCCCAGAATCCGCTCCTCGTTGGTGTCCAGATCGGCCACCACCGCCAAAATGCCACCACCCACCGACAACCGGCCCGGGGTCTCCCACCAGTACACAACCAGCTCGTAATCGTCGCCGATCCCCGCCGGGCCGAACACCCGCTGATCCTCGGGCTCGCCGGCGTCGAGCGCCATCTGCTTGCCCGGCTTGGACTGCGGCATCGACTGCGGGAGCAGCGCACCGATATCGGCGGCCCGTTGCGGGCTGATGTGACGCACCCGCGCCCACGCCATCCCCGCATCGCCGATGCGCACCGACGAACTCGGGCCCGTCGACATCCGCAACGTCGACCCCGGTCCGCAGGAGGCACCCTCTGGCGCCAGTCGCGGCGTCGGGGCCTTCGTGCTCTGCGCGTCGATGCCGTTCATCGCCAGCACGTGGCTGCGTACGTCCTGACACAACGTCCCGCCCTGAATCTGCATCGGGTCGGGGAATACGCGGAACCACCGCGCCAGCGACGCGTCGAATGCCACGCCGATCTCGCCGAGCAGTCTCGCCAACGCGAGACGGTGCAGGGCCACGAGCTGTCTCGCCAGCTCCACCGGAACCACCATGGCGGAAATACTGCACGGTTTTTCCTACACCCTTTCGGAGGCGCGCCGTGTGTCGGGTCGGCAATGTTTCATTGCTTAGCATCCTCAAATTATACATGTATAAGTGGTCCTGAACTGCGGATATCATGCGTGTCGCGCGATGCTTGGACCTGGATCTCGGTGCGAGCCTGCCGCCCCGAGTCCCGATGACTGGCACGGCTGCCGTCGGTCCGTGTGGGTCGGAGAGCGTGTTCCTTCACTGTGACCACAGTGACGATAGTGACGCATGGGGTGATGCGGGCGCGGGAGCCGGTGCACGTGTGTCGCGCTTGATTGCCAATGCAGGTGCGATCACCCGTGCGCCGGCCGGCGCACCTCGGTCACGCTGGCGGCCAGTGAATCGTACGGAAAGTGAATGGTAGGCAAACAGATCGGCGTTGCCCCATGCGGTGTCCCTGGTCGGCGCGGTACCCGGGTCGAGTACCGCGCGCCCGGCCTGCCCACCCGCTACCGTAGGTACGGGATAGACCAGACCGTCGGCGAAAGGGAGGCCGGGTGTCCACGCCGCGCAAAACGCCGGTGCGTCAGGCACCCGATGATGCCGCCTTGGCCTGGGAATTGGCCGCCAACGCGCGCCCGTACCTCAGCAGAGTCGACGCCGACCGCATCTACATCACACTGGGTATCGGCGAGACGTTCGCCGCGATCGAGGCCCTGATCACCGCCATCGCACGCAACGCCATTCCTCTCAACCACGACCTGGTGGCCACCACCGCCAGCTGGCTGGACTGCTACCACGGACAGGGTGCCGAACCACGTCTGCGTCAGCTTCTCACCGAGGTCATCGCGCCTGCGTCGCAACAACAGGCGCCCGCCGCCGGCGAGCGAACCGGCCCTGGGCCGCACGCAGCGCAAGACCGGTACCGCCGATCCGGTTAGTCGTTAGCGCCTCATCAACGCGGCGTCCTGGACGGCCGGACTAGCCTCAGGGACGGGACATGCCATCTGGCCGGTGTCGCGCCGGGCGAACCCCCCTCGTGCGGCGCGACACCACCCACATCGCTCGATACGTCTTTGGCCGGGTTCCGCGCCAGGAAAGGTCGCCTCACTCAAACCTGTATCGCCCTTTGCCTACGGCTTGCACGACCCCGGGGGATTCGACCTGAGCCGGGCCGATGCTGTCGTGGGGACTACGGCCTCGCGGTCCGGTTTCCCATGCTGGTCCGTGGGAGTGGGATTTGCCGTGGCCATCTTCGAGGTCAGTTGCAGCCCCCGGCGGAGACCCATCGTCCGTTGTAGCCGATGCAGCCGCTGACATTCGAGCCAGGCGGTGGCGGCGGCGGTGGTGGCGGGTCTTCGGGCAGCGGGGCGTAGTAGGCCGGTGGCGGGACGTAGGGTGCGACCGCGTCGGCGATGTTGACACATCCCCCCACTGAGATCCGGCGCCCGGCGCTGGCGCAGACGTCGGCAAGGGCAGTACCGGCCGGCGCGGCCAACACGATGACGCCGGGCAACGTCAAGAACGCGAGCGCCACCGTCATGGCGCGGGCCCGGATCGACCGACGGGATCTGTTCACGATTGTTGCCCTTCGAACGCGTTCGGGGTGCCGTATCCGCAGCGGTTGCGGAAATCGACGAGCGGCTGGCGGATACCCTGCAGCTCTGCGTGCTCCTGCGGATGGGCGTCGAAGTAGGCCCTGGTGGATTCGGGCACCTCCTCGTGGGGCTGGCCGTGCAGGTCGGTGAAGAATTCGTTCAGCTCGGGGTGGGTGAACAGGTAGGCCGAGGTGGCCGCCGCGACCCCGGACGCGATGCCGGCCATATCGGCGGCAGAACAATGGGGTGGGCGGGCCGGATCCGACGCCGGGTCCGCAGCTGCCACCGCACCACCGAGAAGCGCACCGGCGGTAAGCGCGAGCGCTCCGGCGCCCCTGAGTCGGTTCAGTGTCAGCCTCATCGGTGATTTCCTTTCGTCGGTTCGGGTCGGGGTCATTGGCGGGCCAGCGCGATCCGGATCGCATCTGCTGGTGAGACGAGATGATTGTCGGCCTCTGCGGCGTCGGCGATGGCCAGCTGCACGCCTTTGACACGACCATTGAAGGCGTTGCGGCCCGGTGGGTAGTCGGGTGAGACGGGGGAGCCGGTGTCCACCCCGACGTCGCAGCCGTCGTCGGCGGAGAACACGTTGGCCAGGGTGGCCTCGACGCGCCCTTCGCCGGCTTTCTCGCCGTCGATGTAGAGCGTGACGTCGCCTCCCTTGCCCAGACCGCCACCGGCGTAAGCGAACTCCATGCGCACCTGATGCTCACCCGCGGGCAGCGCCTCGGTGGATTCGGCGTAGAAGTGGGTGATCCCGCCGAGGTTGTAGCAGTACTTGAGCTTGCCGCCCGCGGCGTACAGGCTCCAGCCGCCGATGCTGGCGCCCTGAGCCACGATCACCCCTTCGGCGCCGACGTCGGGCACCACAATCTCGGCGGTCACCGAGTGCGATTTGTTCTTGACGTTGAGGACGCAGTTCTCCGACAACCGGCCCATGCCCGCAAATAGCACTTGGGTGTTGCCCGTGATGAGTTGGGGGCGCCCGGCCAGGTCGGAATTCAGCCGCCGCGCGGTGTCGTCGTCGAGGGGCAGCACGTTGTAGCGGGTGGCTTCGATCAACCACAACCGCTGCAGTTCGTGAAGCTTCTCGGGCAACTCCTCGGCCAGATTCTTGGCCTGACTCCAATCCTGGCTGGTGTCATATAGTTCCCACACGTCATCGTCGAAGGCGACCGTCTGTTCGCCCATCAGCAGCCAGGGCGTCTTGTGCTTGGTGACCGCGGTCCAGCCCTTGTGGTAGATGCCGCGGTTTCCGAACATCTCGAAGTACTGAGTTTCGTGCCGGTCGGGTGCTTGCCCGTCGTTGAACGAGTACAGCATGCTGGTGCCCTCGATGGGGTGTTGCTGGATGCCGTTGACGAACACCGGCTCCGGTATGCCAGCGGCCTCCAGGATCGTCGGCGCGACATCGATGACGTGATGGAACTGGCTACGGACTTCGGCCTTCGCGGTGATGCCCTTGGGCCAGTGCACGATGGTGCCGTTGCGGGTCCCGCCCCAGTGTGAGGCCACCTGCTTGGTCCATTGATAGGGGGTGTCCATCGCGTGTGCCCAGCCGACTGCGTAGTGGTTGTAGGAGTCCGGGCCCCCGAGATCGTTGATCTTGCTGGTGAGGAACTCCGGGGTCTCGATCGCGGCCATGCCGTTGAAATTCAGCATCTCGTTGTAGGTGCCGTTGAGCGTGCCCTCCGCGGAGGCGCCGTTGTCGCCGACGATGTAGAACACCAGGGTGTCGTCCAGCACGCCGAGGCGCTCGAGGCTGTCGACCAACCGGCCCACGTGGTGGTCGGTGTACTCCAAAAATCCTGCGTAGACCTCCATCTGGCGGCGCAGGACCGGTTTGAGGTCCTCGGGCATGTCCTCCCACGCGGGGATCTCGGGATGCCGTGCGGTGAGCTCGCAGTCCGGCGGAATCACGCCGAGTTCCTTTTGCCGGTCGAAAGTCTGCTCACGCAGCTTGTCCCAGCCGTCATCGAAGCGGCCCTTGTACTTGTCGGCCCACTCTTGGGGCACGTGGTGCGGGGCATGGGTGGCCCCGGGTGCGAAATAGGTGAAGAAGGGTGTGTCGGGGGCCAGCGCCTTCTGCTGGCCGATCCAGGCGATCGCCTTGTCGGTCATGTCTTCCATGAAGTGGTAGCCCTCTTCGGGGGTGCGGTCGACCTCCACCGGTGTGGTGCCTTCATACAGGCTGGGGTACCACTGGTTCGCCTCGCCGCCGATGAACCCGTAGAAGTACTCGAAACCTCCGCCTGCCGACGGCCACGCGTCGAACGGCCCGACCGGGCTGGTCTGCCACACCGGCACCTCGTGGCACTTGCCGAACTGGGCGGTGTTGTATCCGTTGAGCTTCAGCGTCCGCGCGATCGGCGACATAGTATTCGGCAGTACCGAACTGTACCCCGGTGCGCCGGTGGCGATCTCAGTAATCCCGCCCATACCGGCGGAATGGTGATTGCGTCCGGTCAGCAGCGCCTGGCGGGTCGGCGAGCATAGTGCGGTGGTGTGGAAGCGATTGTATTTCAGCCCGCCGGCGGCCAGCCGTTCGGCGACCGGTGTCTGACATGGCCCGCCGAACGCGCTCGACGCGCCGAAACCCACATCGTCGAGCAGGATCAACAGCACATTCGGTGCGCCCGCCGGTGGCCGCAGCGGCTCGATCGGCGGAAACGCGCAGTCCGGGTCCTTCGCGTCGTAGGTGATCAACCCGGTACGGGTCTTACTCGGAATCGGTAGATGCGTTCTGTTCACCACGTCTTGTTCGCTCATACTCCGCGACTCCTTCGTTGTTTTGTTTCGGGTGGTGGCTGTCACCAGTACCGTCGCGCGCACCTGTCCACGGTGTCTGCTTGGCGGGGTAATCCATTCTGCCGTCCATAAGGTCAGGCCGTTTGCTGAGTTCGCTACGGTGCCAGGTGCCGTGACGTACTGCCGGTGCGGCGCGACAGTTGAGTCAGGACGCGGCCGACACCTCGTACGGCATAGATCCCGGTGATCACCGACAGCACGATCAACATGACAAACACCGGTAGCCAGTTGCTGCGGTGATGGTTGACGTGCCACCACACGATGGTGAACAGCACCGCGCAGACGAACACGACAATGTCGCGCCAGTTGCCCTGATAGGACGCCGCGGCGTTGCGCAGTTGACGGCTGCGTTCACCGGCCTCGACCAGCGTGTCGATGCGCTGGCCGATCATCTGCGACATCGCCGCGCGCCGGTCGGCCTGCTCAGCGGGAATTCGGTCCAGCAGATCGAAATCGGCGAGGATTCCCGCACGGATGTCGGGGCCTTTCACGTTTCCGGCCACCGCACCCAGCAACACACCGCCGGCGATCGGCGCGGCACCCATTGCCAGCTCAGCAATCCCGGGCATGGTCGTGTGACCTCCAATCAATCACCGCGAAAAGCAAAAGCATGAGGAGTCGACATCGATGTCGGTCCCTGTGTTGGTTCGCCTTACATTGACGCCACATACTGCCTGGTTGTCGTCAGGTCTTCTGGGGTTTGGGTGCATGCCAGGTGCCGTCGAGCGCGGCCTGCTCGGGCCAGTAGAGGCGTTCGACGAGGCGAAACGAGCCCTCCGGCGCGGGTAGCCAATTGGACTCCCTGTCCGCACCGGGCGACTCGTGCTGCACGTAGATGGTGTAACCCCCGTCCGGGTCCTGCTTGAGACTGGCCAGCATCGGCGAGTTGATCAGGTAGCGATTGATCGGGTTGGCCACCAGCAAGCTCTCGGGCATCCGATACATCGTCAGCGACCAGAACGCGCGCACCGGTGGCAACTGGCCCGGTGCGAACCGGTAGATGTAGGTGTTGGCGCCATCGAGTGGCTGCCCGTCGGCGTCGTTGGGGAACATCGGGTAGATCGATTCGGCCGCGGTGTTGCCGTAGATTCCGTTGACCGCGCCGGCCATCCGGTACAGATAGTTGTCGCCGAGCATCTGACGCGTGCCGAACAGGTCATTGGAGCTGACCTTGCCGGCGTCGATCTTGGCCTGCAACCCGTCGAATTCCTTCCACGCGTCGGTGATCGCGCCCTCGAACGCGTCGCGTTTCTCCGGGCTAAGGCTATCGATGGTCAGATCACTGTCTGCGCCGATCCCGATGGACGCGAACTTGGTGCGCAGTTCCTTCTCGGAATCCAGCACCGGCACATAACGCAGGATGAAATCCAGCGTCTCGAAGAACTTCGAGGACGTGCGTTGCTGCTCGGCGCTCAGCGGGACCGGGAACTCAACCGTCGGTGCCGCCTGCGGAGCCTGTTGGCCCAGAAATGCCGACAACGGTTCCATCGTGTAGCCGGCCTGGACCATCTTCACATTGTCGATGTCATCGGGCCCGAACAACTGGGTGCGATACAACGCGAACGCGAATTCGGAATCCGACCGGATCACCTCATCGATGCCCGCGGGCTTTTCACCGCTCCAGCCGGGACCGGCCAGCAAGAAAGTGCCGCCCCCGTTGCCTGTGGTGCGGCTGCCCACATAGGCGAAGTTGTAGGTGTAGGCGTCGATGAACTGGATCGAGTAATAGCGGTCCTTCTCGATTGGCGGCAGAGTCAGCACCAGCGGCTCAGCCCGCAGGTCCGCACCGAGCGTGGAATACGGGGTGTCGGAGTTGGGGGTCTGAATGGTGGTATCGGCCGGGGTGTACACCCGGGCATCGGAATGCAGACGATTCCACGGCCCCACAAACTGTGGGCTGTGCTCGTCGACGAAATACGCGTACTGCACCCGGTAGTTGTCGACCATCGGATACCCATAAATGTAGGCCTGCTTAGCGATCTCACGAATCTGCTGCACACTCACCTCACCCGTATCCTCGGCCGACTCAGACGATCCCTCGCCACCAGTGCACGCCGCTATCGCTGCCGACAACGCCACCACCGCAACGATATTCGACCAACGCCGCCGCGAACCGTGAATCCTCAACCACATCCCCTTGCCTCCGAACGTCACACACCGCTGGCGCGTCGATCACCACGGACCGGCCGCCCATGGCACCATTGGTGCCGAACCGGGCCGCGACCATCTTTGCTGCCCACCACCCTCCTTGTCTTGACATTTATGGACAACTTATTGACTGTAGTGGACATGCATTTGATCCGGGGGTCGTCGCTGACCGGCTTCACCTCGCTGGTCACCGCCTATGGTGGCGACCCTGATGCCGTGCTGGCACTGGCCAACCTCGACCCCGACGACCTCGGACATCGCGATCGATTCATCCCGCTGCGCAACGCCATCGCCGCGGTCGAAGACGCCGCCACCATCCTCAACATGGCCGACTTCGGCCGCCAACTCGCAATACGACAGAACATCGACATCCTCGGCCCGGTTGGCGTCGCCGCCCGCACCGCTGCCACCGTCGCTGACGCCTTCACGATCCTCGACACCTACATGAGCGCCTACAGTCCCGGGATCACCACCCGTATCAGCGCCCATCCCGATCCCGAACTGAGCCGGTTCGAATTCGACTTCACACTCAACCCGACACCCCCACACGCCCAGGCAGTCGAACTGGCCCTCGGTGTCACCCTGCGAGTCCTGCACCTATTCCTGGGCACCACCTACCGGCCCGTGGCAGTGCACCTACCCCATCCACCGCTGGGCACCAGATCCGATTACCGCCGCTACTTCGGCTGCCCACCCCAGTTCAACGAACCGACCACAGGATTCACGATGCGCGCGGCCGACCTGCAACAACCACTAAGCCACGACCCGCTCGCCCACCAACTCGCCCTGAACTACCTATCCACCACCCTTGACAACCCCGCCCGCGGCCTTTCGGGCACCGTGTGCAGCGTCATCCGCCAACTGCTCCCTACCGGGAACCTCACCGCCGAGGTGGCCGCCCGCCAATTCGGACTGCACCCCAAAACGCTGCAACGCCGACTGGCCGCCGAAGGCACCACCTTCGCTCGACTCGTCGACCAATCCCGCCGCGACACCGCCCACCGGCTCCTGCTCGATACCGAGCTGAGCCTGCACCAAATATGCAACCAACTCGGCTACTCCGAACAAAGCGTGCTCACCCGATCCTGCAAACGCTGGTTCAACACCACACCCACCGCCCACCGCATCACCCGTGGTGGTGGCGATTCAATCACGCGAATTGAACCTAAGTAGCCCACGGACAAAGAGATTCACTCAACCTGATGGGTTGCGTTGCCCCCGTTGCGTTTCGCGTGGAACATCGCGTGGTCAGCGCGCGCAATAAGCGTGTCGAGCACCAGCTGCGGGCGCTCGTTGGCAACGATGAACTGGGTGTGCTCGGCGCTAGTGACCCCCACGCTGGCAGTGACGTCCGGCGAGCCTCCCGCCGCGATCGCACGCCTGATCGCCTCAGCGTTCTGTGCGCCACAGCCAGGAACGGCGATATCGACGACGGCGAACTCCTCGCCGCCCACGCGAGCGATCAAGGCCCGCCCTCCGGCGGCCGCCGTGATCAACCGGGCGCATCGCACCAACACACGGTCACCGACAGTGTGGCCGTAGGTGTCGTTGACCTCCTTGAACCGGTCAAGGTCGACAACAATCACCACCACCGCGTCCCCGCTCGCCGCTGCACCGGAGGCAAGCAGATCACCGAAGTGCAAGTGAAGGCCGCGACGATTCAACAAACCAGTCAACGGATCGATTGCGGACTCGTTGGCGTCATTGCGTAGCGTGCGGATACCGAACTGTATCCCCAGCGGTGTCGCAATCACCGGGACCACGGCCCCGAGGATCCTGCCGGCGACAGCTCCGCCGAGGGCGTGGTCCGCGCTTGCCAGCGCGATAAACGCCACCGTTGTCGCGAGGATGAAGATGGTGTGCAGCGTCAGCGCTTTAGGCCCGTCGAAGAACATCAGATAGACCGATATCAACGCAAAGCAGTTCAGGGCGAAAAGGCCCATGAGCCAACTCGATCCGGTCAGAGCCACAGCAGCGATACCGACATCTGAGGTGACGATGAACGCTCGTGACTGCCGACGCGTCGGCCACGGGCGAACACACCACATCACCGCCCAGAAGGAGTTCACGACTGCGAAAACGATGACGACAACTTTCGGTGTCGTCAACGCGGGCTCGGCCGCAGGCAACAACGCGGCCACGGTGATGATCGAAATCAGGCCGATGCCGGCGCCGATCATCACCCGAATAGCGCCGGCCATAGACCGCTTGGCGAAATACTGCACGTACGCGGAGTAGTCGACCGGTTCTCGCCACCATTCACCAACAAGCCGACCAAACACCCGAAAGCTCCGAAGATCCCCACGCACCCCAATCCCCCGTTCAGCCTTGCCGCAGCGGCACCAGTACCTCCCGGGGCTGAGCGCGGGCTACATCGAGACGCTTCCCAGCTACGGCAACTCCTGCGCCTCGCTGAGGCTATACGACTGCCATCTGCGTTTCCAGCACAGGAGTCGCCGCCCACGGCAAATTATTATCTCGCCGTCAACGTGGCGTGATTGGCCGACCCATGGGCAATTCCGGCGGTGATACCGCCATGCGAGGTCGGCATGAGACCCAACGACTGGACTGATGAGTGCGGGGTCAAGGGCATGACAAACCCACCCACGTCCTACACATGTGCAGCCCGATCCGACTCGTCCTTCCACTGCGTACACATGTAGCGCTCGTCCTGAACAGTTGGGCAGCTCAGTTCTTGGTCTTAGTTACAGATAA
>NZ_STGE01000055.1 GCF_005222675.1 Mycolicibacterium sp. CR10
AACCCTGCACTGATCGACACAACCCAACCCCTTCGCGCTCACTCGAACTGACTCACAACGAGCGTGGCAAAGAGGGCCACGCGCCAAATCGCGAGAAAAGGCCGCGTGGAATGCAATTCCGGCGAGACTCGGGGATGTGACCCCGTCGAAGAAGAAGACGCGTAAGCCGCCGATCGACCCGGTTCGCTGGACCCCGCCGCCCATCGACTCCTTGCCCGAGCAGCCGGCACGGCCCGTCACGGTCGTCACGGTGCCCGGCGACGGTCCGGAGGACATCGTCGTCGACGCGGACGGCCGGCTCTGGACTGGCCTGATCGACGGGCGCATCGTGCGGATCTCCCCCGACGGCACCGAGCAGTCCGTCGTCGCGAACACCGGAGGGCGACCGCTCGGGTTGCACGTCGCCCGCGACGGTCGCGTGCTGATCTGCGACAGCTACCGAGGCCTGCTCGCTCTGAATCCGGACACCGGTGAACTGACTTCCCTGGTACAGAACGTCGAGGGCAGGCCGCTGAAATTCTGCTCGAATGTCACCGAAACCGCCGACGGCACAATCTATTTCACCGAGTCGACAAGCGCTTTTCACTTTGAACACTTTCTCGGGGCGGTCCTCGAGGCGCGCGGCCGCGGGGGGCTGTTCCGCCTCGCCACCGATGGCACCGTCACCACCGTCGTCGACGGCCTGTATTTCGCCAACGGGGTGACGGTCACCGCCGACGGCTCGGCCCTGGTGTTCGCCGAGACCCTGGCGCGCAGGCTGTCCAAGTACTGGCTGACGGGACCGCAGGCCGGAAGCGTCACCCCGCTCGCGGTGCACCTGCCCTGCATGCCGGACAACATCTCGACGGGTTCCGACGGTCGGATCTGGACCGCGATGGTGACCGCGGCCAATCCCAAGGCCGAAGCCCTGATGCCGAAACCGCCGTGGATCCGCCAGCTGGTCTGGCGGCTTCCGGCCGCGCTCCAACCGAAGGTGGAGCCAGAGATCTGGGTGGTGGCCTTCGACCCGGACACCGGTGTCGCGGTGGGCGGCGTCCGGACGACGCACCCCGAGTTCGGCGCGGTCACCGGGGTCGTCGAATCGGCGGGCAAGCTGTGGATGTCGACGATCGAGTTCCCCGCCGTCGCCTACGTCGATCTGTAATTTTCTGCCACAGAGCGTGCATATTCTGCCAGCGGAATTAAACCCCTGACCTGCCGGTTTAAGCCATCAGAACCACCAAGAACCACCAAAAAAGTCAGAACCGCGCGACTCGCTCCACGGCTCCGACCCGACACAGGGAAGAGCAACCATCATGAAGAACATCACCCTCGCCGCCACCGCCGCCGCCGCACTCTCTGCCGCCGTCCTCGGACTGGCCGCCCCCGCCGCCGCCGCCCCCTCCGGCACCGGCGACGCCCAGCAGACCATCGCCCAACTCGAAGACCAGGGCAACCGGGTCATCGTCAACCGGCAGAGCAGCAGCCCGCTGAGTGACGCCAGCGTCGTCGGCATCCGCCAGGGATCCCCGATCCAGGAATACACCTGGGACCTGCAGCGCGACGACCGCATCCTCGAAACCGTCGGCCACGTCATCTTCGTCGAC